>CAWCXI010000001.1:0-110366 GCA_963799415.1 uncultured Alphaproteobacteria bacterium
CCGGTGGTCGATCCGGACGGCGTACGCCGCGAGCTGATCCGGCTGGCGCGCGCGGCCAGGGCCGGTTGATGGCCGCAGGGGCGGGCAGTAGCGTGCGAGGGACAACAGGAGACGCATCGTGCTCAAGCTGGGATACAAGGCCTCGGCCGAACAGTTCGCGCCATCGAAGCTGCTGGTGTTCTCGGTGCTGGCCGAGCAGGTGGGCTTCGACTCGGTGTTCATCAGTGACCACTTCCAGCCGTGGAAGCACACCGACGGCCATGCGCCGAATGCGCTGGTCTGGCTCGGCGCGCTGGGCGCTTCGACACAGCGCATCGTCATGGGCACGTCGGTGCTGACGCCGACGTTTCGTTACCAGCCGGCGATTGTAGCGCAGGCATTCGGCACATTGGGTGCGATGTTTCCCGGGCGTGTGGTGCTTGGCGTCGGCACCGGCGAAGGGCTGAACGAGGTGCCGTCGACCGGCATGGCGTGGCCCGAGACGAAGGAGCGGTTTGCCCGCTTGCGCGAGGCCAATCAGTTGATCCGCAAACTGTGGACCGACGATCGAGTGAGCTTCGAGGGGCAGTTCTATAAGACGGACAAGGCGACGATTTACGACAAGCCTGACAAGCCGGTGCCGATCTACGTGGCGGCAGCGGGGCCGCAGGTTGCCAAGTATGCCGGTCGGTCGGCGCAGGGCTTCATCTGCACCTCCGGCAAGGCATGGAAGCTGTACACCGAGACGCTGCTGCCGAACGTCGCGGAGGGACTGAAGCTGGCGTCCAATCCGCCTGCCGAGTACGACAGGATGATCGAGATGAAGGTGTCCTTCGACACCGATCTCGAGCGCGCAATGCAGGACACGCGCCACTGGGCAGCGTTGGCGCTGACACCGGAGGAGAAGGTGTCGGTCGAGGATCCGATCGAGATGGAGAAGCTGTCCGCGGCCCTGCCGGTGGAACGCGCGGCGAGCCGCTGGATCGTTTCGAGCGATCCGGACGAGCATATCGAGAAGATCCGTCCATACGTCGAGATGGGATTCCGCCACCTGGTGTTCCACGCGCCGGGACCCGATCAGGAGCGGTTCCTGCAACTCTACAGTGAGCAGGTGTTGCCGAAACTGCGACGGCGGTTCGATTAGCTTGTCATCCCAATGACAGTGCCACCAGCATGAGTGCCGCACTCGAACTTGTGGCGCTGTCCGGCATTCCGATGGTCCGCGAGGGCGATGACATCGCCGCTCTGATCATCGCTGCGCTGGGCAGCAGGGAACTGCGTCACGGCGATGTCGTGGTGGTGGCGCAGAAGATCGTGTCGAAGGCCGAGGGCCGCACGGTGGATCTCGCCACCGTCACGGCAACGGCCGAGGCGGAAAAGCTGGCGGACGAGGTCGGCAAGGATCCTCGGTTGGTCCAGGTCATACTGGGCGAGTCCACACGGGTCGTTCGATCGCGGCCGAACCTGATCATAGTGCAGCACCGGCTGGGCTTCGTCATGGCGAATGCCGGCATCGATCAATCGAACGTGGCGCCGTCCGATGGTGTGCATCGCGTGCTGCTGTTGCCGCGCGATCCCGATGGGTCGGCCGAGACGCTGCGCGCGAAGCTCGGGCAGCACTACGGCGTTTCCGTGGGTGTGGTCATCAGCGACAGTTTCGGTCGCGCCTGGCGCCGCGGCACCTGTGGCATTGCGATCGGTGCGGCGGGATTGCCAAGCCTGATCGATCTGCGCGGCCAGTCTGATCTGTTCGGCCGCACTTTGGAAGTCAGCATCATCGGATTTGCCGACGAGATCGCCGCGTCCGCTTCGCTGCTCCAGGGCCAGGCGGCAGAGGCGCAGCCGGTCGTGCTGGTTCGCGGCCTCGACTGGTCGGCGCCTATTGCGCCGGCCGCTGAATTGGTGCGCCCGTTGGAGGAGGATCTGTTCCGGTGACCGTGGTCGCACTGTCCGGTGGTGTCGGCGGCGCCAAGCTCGCGCTTGGGCTCAGTCGTGTGTTGCCGGCCGAGGAACTGCTTGTCGTCTGCAATACCGGCGACGACTTCGAGCATCTTGGCCTGTGTATATCGCCTGATATAGACACCGTGATGTACACCCTCGCAGGCGTGGCCAACCAGGAACTCGGCTGGGGCCGTGGTGATGAGACCTGGTCGTTCATCGATACACTCGGAACGCTGGGCGGCGAGACGTGGTTCCGCCTGGGCGATCGTGATCTTGCTGTGCACGTGGAGCGCACGCGTCGGCTGCATGCCGGCGAAACGCTGTCGGCGGTCACAGCCGAGCTGTGCTCGCGGCTTGGCGTGGGACCGCGCGTGCTGCCGATGAGCGACGATCCGGTGCGCACGCGAGTACGCACGGACGAGGGGTGGATCGATTTCCAGGAGTACTTCGTGCGCCGTCGCTGCGAGCCTGCGGTGCATGAGCTGGCGTTCCATGGAGCCACGACGGCACGTGCGCAGCGGGATTTTCTTGCGGCGTTGATGGACCCGGAAACCAAAGCGGTGGTGATCTGCCCATCCAATCCGTTCATCAGCATCGAGCCGATTCTAGCGGTGCCTGGTGTGCGTGCGGCGCTTGCGGACTGCGCGGCGCCGGTCGTCGCGGTATCGCCGCTGATCGGTGGACGCGCGATCAAGGGGCCGACCGCGAAGATGATGGCGGAGCTTGGGATGACGCCAAGCGCCGGCGGCGTGGCGCGTCGCTACGACGACCTGATCGACGGTTATGTGTGCGACTTCGCCGACATGGATCAGGTGGCCGGCATCAGCGCCAAGGTCACGCTGGGACAGACGATGATGAACACGCTGGCCGATCGCGAGGCGCTGGCGCGCACCGTTCTTGGCGCCGCTCGCGTACTGCGGCGCGATCGATGACATCTGGCGTGTGGGCGGCGGTGCCGGTGAAGGATTTCGCCGGGGCCAAACAGCGTCTCTCGGCGTTGCTGACGTCGCAGCAGCGTCAGGCGCTCGCTGCGGCGATGCTGGAGGATGTGCTGGCGGCACTCGCTGACGCGCCGATTGCTGGGATCATGGTCAACACGCTTGATCCGGTAGCGACTGAACTTGCCGGTCGCTATGGGGCGCGGGTGATCACCGACAATGCGCGCGACGGCCACACGGGTGCGGTTGCCGCCATGGCACGCATCCTTGCGGAGGAGGGCCACGATATGCTGGCTCTGCCCGGCGATATACCGCGCGTTACAGCAGCGGAGATTGCCGCGGTCATCGAGGCGCGCCGCGTCGCGCCATCGCTCACTATCGTTCCCGCGCATGACGGACGTGGTTCCAATGCCGTGTTGTGTTCGCCGGCCCTGGTGATGCCGCTGCAATTTGGTGACGATAGCTTCGTGCCGCATTTGGCGGCGGCGCGCGCGCTTGGGATTGAGCCGACCATTGTGAGGCTGCCGGGGATTGGGCTGGATATCGATCAGCCGGATGATGTGCACGCGCTTGTGCGCGCGAAGCCGCCTGTGGCGACGCGTGCGTTGGGGGTGTTACGGGGCGCCCCCACCCCAACCCTCCCCCGCTGACGCGGGAGAGGGAGTCCTTTCTGCGGTGGTTATTCCGCGGCCAGCACCTTGCGTGGCGGGGTTTGCACCACTGGGGCCAGCTCCGGCGCATCGAACGATACGGCGCGCCGCTCCTGGGATGCAGGGCGGTAGAGGGTGTCACGCTGTAGCGGCGCGCGCCCGATCGAGCGGATAAGCGTCTCCATTGCCTCGGGCGGAAACTCCTGGCCGTGCTGAGTGCCCGCCGCGCGCGAGATGCTCTCGTTCATCAAGGTGCCGCCGAGATCGTTGGCGCCGGCATTCAGGCACAGCGCGGCGCCGTCCGGCCCCATCTTGACCCACGACGTCTGGATGTTGGTGATCAGCGGATGCAGCGCCAGCCGAGCAACCGCGTGCATCAGAACTGCCTCGCGCAATGTCGGCCCCTTGCGCGCCTGACCGCGCAGATACATCGGCGCTTCCATGTGCACGAACGGCAACGGCACGAACTCGGTGATGCCGCCGGTCTCCGCTTGAAGGTCGCGCAACACCAGTAGATGGCGCGCCCAGGAGATTGGACGTTCGACGTGGCCGTACATGATGGTCGATGTGGTACGCAGGCCAAGCCGATGCGCCGTGCTCACCACGTCGAGCCACTGCGCCGTGTTGACCTTGTCCGGGCAGATGATCTTTCGCACCTCGTCGTCGAGGATCTCCGCGGCGGTACCCGGCAGCGTGCCTAGCCCAGCGTCTTTCAGTTGCGTCAGGAAATCGTGCAGCGACAGGCCGAGGGTCGCGGCGCCCTGCGTGACTTCGAGCGGCGAGAACGCATGGACGTGCATATCGGGTAGCGCGGCCTTGATCGCACGGCAGATGCCGACATAGGTCGCGCCGGTGTAGTCGGGGTGGATGCCGCCTTGCAGACACACCTCGGTGGCGCCGCGATCCCAGGCCTCGCGCGAGCGCCGTACCACTTCGTCGAGGTCCAGGTCGTAAGGCGTGCCGCGCAATGCCTCGTGCGTCTTGCCCTTGGAAAACGCGCAGAACTTGCAGCGGTAGTAGCAGATGTTGGTGTAGTTGATGTTGCGGTTGACGACGTAGCGAACGATCTCGCCGCTGACCGTCTGGCGCAGCGCATCGGCGGCGGTGATGACATGCTCGTAGTCGGCGTCGCGCGCCGCGAACAACCGGACGATCTCTGGTTCATCCAGGCGCGCGCCGGATACCGCCTTCGCAACCGCCGCGGTGACCAAGGGATCGGCGCGGTCCAACATCGCCGCGCGGGACTTTGGCAGCACGGTGAGACCCGGCGCCCAGTCGTCCTCGCGTGCCCAGCCTTCCGCGTCGATCGCGCGGCGCACACGCGTCGCGATGCCGGGCGCGCACCAGCGATCTGCCTCGAACGCATAGGAGGGATAGACCGGCAGCCGCGGCACCAGCACCTTGCCCATCTCTGCCGTGCGCTGTGCAAGCGCTTCGATTTCCGGCCACGGCGCCTCGGGGTTCACGTGATCCGGTGTCACCGGCGACACACCGCCCCAGTCGTCGATGCCCGCGTTGATCAGCTTCTCATAGACGCCGGGCGACAGGTTCGGCGGCGCCTGCACGTGCACATCATCCGGCAGGATCAGCCGCGCCGCGGCAATGGTCCACAGCAGATCGTCGAGATCCGGTTCCGGCGCCGTCGCGCGCTTGGTGTTCGGCTTGGCGCGGAAGTTCTGCACGATCACTTCCTGGATGTGGCCATAGCGCGCATGCAGATCGCGGATCGCCAGCAGCGACTCCAGCCGCTCCGCGCGCGTTTCGCCGATGCCGATCAGGATGCCGGTGGTGAACGGCACCGCCAGTTCGCCGGCGATGCGCATCATCTCCAGCCGTACCGCGGGCGCCTTGTCGGGCGAGCCGTAATGCACACCACCCGGCTCGCACAGACGATCGCTGCTCGATTCCAGCATGATGCCCATGCTGGCCGACACTTCGCGCAGCGACGCGATCTCGTCGCGCGTCATGATGCCGGGATTGATGTGCGGCAGCAGCCCGGTCTCCTTCAGCACCAGCGCGCACATCTCGCGCAGGTACTGAATCGTCGTCTCGTGACCCAATGCCGCCAGTGCCTCGCGCGCGGCGCGGTAGCGCAGTTCCGGCTTGTCGCCCAGGGTGAACAGCGCCTCGGTGCAGCCTGCCGCGGCGCCGGCACGGGCGATCGCCAGCACCTCCTCCGGCGACAGATACGCCGGTCGCCCGGCGCGCGGCCGCTCGGCGAACGTGCAGTAGTGACACACGTCGCGGCACAGCTTGGTCAGCGGGATGAACACTTTGCGCGAGTAGGACACCAGGCGCCCATGCGCCGCGTCGCGTTTCGCCGCCGCGCGCGCCATCAGGTCGGCGAGCGGCTGCGGTCTCGATGTCGTTCATCATGCCTTGCGTACCACTTCTTCTCCGAAGCGCTGGATCACGTCCAGCGTCTCCTCGATCGTCGGCCGTTGCAGATAGAGGATCACATGCCGCGCGCCGGCCTTCTCCAGGGCGGCCGCGTCCGCCAGCATGTCCGAGGAACTGCCGCTGAACAACTGCCGCCCGTCGGGACTTCGCTCTGAGTCCACACCGGCGGGCCAAACCACAGGTAGCCGACATCGATCGACGCCGGATCGCGGCCGGCCTTCTCCGCCACGCGATGCAGCCGGTCGATGCCCTTCCGCAGGCGTTCCGGCGTGTTCAGCCGGATGTTCTGGTTGTTCGACACCGGATACCAGGCGTCGCCGAACTTCACCGTGCGGCGCAGCGCGGGCGCACTTTCGCCGCCGACCCAGATCGGCAGATGCGGCTTCGATGCCGGCTTCGGCGCGAACACCACATTGTCGAATTTCGCATATTTGCCGTCGAGCGCCGGCCGTGGTTCGTCCCACAGCGCGCGCCAGGCGGTCAGGTATTCGTCCGTCACCGCGCCGCGCTCGTCGAAGGGCGGCGTGCCGAGCGCCTCGAATTCCTCGCGCATCCAGCCGGTGCCGACGCCGGCGATGACACGTCCGCCCGACAGCACATCGGCGGTCAGGAACAGCTTCGCCGCCAGCACCGCGGGCCGATGCGGCACCACGCGACCGAGGTCAGCAGCTTCAGGCGCTGCGTGCAGCCGGCGAGGAACGCCAGCGTGGCGATGCAGTCGAAGCATTCGCCGGTCGGCGCGCCAGGCCAGACTGCCATCGGCGGTGTAGGGATAGCGCACGCCGGTCTGCATCGGCACGATCAGATGATCCGCCACGCCGAGATACGCGTAGCCCAGCGCCTCGGCGCGCTGCGCCACCGCCATGATGTTTTCGCGCGAGGTCAGGCAGCCGCGCGTGCCGATGTGAATGCCGAAGTCCATCTGCTCCCCCGTCTGCTGGCAGCGGCTGATCGTGTGCTATCGTTCTCGCCGACGCAATTCAAGCGGGAGGAACAAATGCAGATCGGGTGCAGCGCGCCGACCAGTGGGCCTCTGATCGCGCCGGACAGCCTGGTGCGCATCGCGACCGAGGCGGAAATGCTGGGCTTCGACTACGTCACGGTCAGCGACCACGTGATGATCCCGAAGAGCATCGCCTCGCGCTATCCCGTACAGCGAGTTCGGGCGAGTTTCCCTCCGGTGCCGGCGCCGCGCGGCTGGAGCAGCTTGACCACGGCGGCGTTCATCGCTGCCGCGACGTCGAAGCTGCGCATCGTCACGTCGGTGATGGTGGTGCCGCATCGGCCGGCGGTGCTGACCGCGAAGATCCTGGCGACGATCGACTATCTGTCGAAGGGGCGGCTGACGCTGGGTATCGGCGCCGGCTGGTGCAAGGAGGAGTTCGAGGCGATCGGCGCGCCGCCGTTCGAGGATCGCGGCCATGTCACCGATGAGTGGATGATGGTCTGCAAGGAGCTGTGGTCGAACGACGATCCGAAGTTCGACGGGAAATACGTGAAGTTCTCCGACGTGGTGTTCACGCCGAAGCCGGTGCAGAAGTCGATCCCGATCTGGGTCGGCGGCGAAAGTGGGCCGGCGCTGCGGCGGACCGCGAAATACGCCGATGCGTGGTATCCGATCGGCACCAATCCGCAGTTCCCGATGGACACGCTGACGCGGTTCAAGGCGGGCGCGGCGAAGCTGCGCGATCTGACGAAGAAGGCTCGGGCGTGATCCAGCTTCGGTCGGGCTGGCGTATCGCATGTCGTCGAATCCGGAGGCGCAGCCGAAGGGCACCGTGGACGGCGAGCGCAAGCTGTTCACCGGCGGTGCCGCTGACTATGCGGGCGACATCCGGGCGTTGGCCGATGTGGGTGTGACGGCGTTCGATTTCGGCCTGTTCGGTCCGACGCTTGGCGGCGACGCTCGACAACATGCGTCGGTTCAAGGACGAGGTGATGGCGAAGGTGAAGTGACAGGAGACAGCTGAATGCAGATCGGCTTCAACGCGCCCACCACGGGCGCCCTGATCGAACCGGACAGTCTGCGCCGCATCATCACCGAGGGCGAGGCGCTCGGCTTCGATTACACCACGGTCAGCGACCACATCATGGTGCCACGCAATCTGGGGTCGAAGTATCCCTATACCGACAGCGGCGAATTCCCGGCCGGCACTGCGGCGGCGTGGCTGGAACAGCTCACCACCACCGCGTACATCGCCGCGCTGACCACGAAGCTGCGCTTCGTCATGTCGGTGATGGTGGTGCCGCATCGTCCGGCCGTGCTGACCGCGAAGATGCTCGCCACTATCGACTACCTGTCGAAAGGTCGCCTGACGCTCGGCATCGGCGTCGGCTGGTGCCGCGAGGAGTTCGAGGCGATCGCCGCCGCACCGTTCGACGATCGCGGCCACGTCACCGATGAATGGATGATGGCCTGCAAGGAGTTGTGGTCGAACGACGATCCGCGCTTCGACGGCAGATACGTCAGGTTCTCCGACGTGGTGTTCACGCCGAAGCCGGTGCAGCAGCCGATCCCGATCTGGGTCGGCGGCGAAAGTGCGCCAGCACTGCGACGCACCGTGCGCTACGCCGATTGCTGGTATCCGGTCGGCACCAACCCGCAATTCCCAATGAACACGATCAGCCGCTTCAAGGCTGGCCTGGCACGGTTCCGTGGTTTCGCCGAGAAGGGCGGCCGCGATCCCGCGAGCATCGAGGTTGCGTTGCGTGTTCTCGTCGGCCCTTCCGCCCGCGCGCGGCGCGCGATCGACGGCGAGGCTGAAATGTTCACCGGCGGCACTGCTGAGTATGTTGCCGACATCAAGGCTCTGGCGGAACTCGGCGTAAGCGCTGTCGACGTACGTCTGTTCGCCACCACACTCGATGCCACGATCGACAACATGCGCCGCTTCCGCGACGAGGTGATGGCGAAGGTTCGATAACAGGAGAAAACGCGATGCAACTCGGCATCACGATGCGCATCAATGGCGCGACACCGCAGCTCAGCATGAGCGAAGTGCTGGAGGCCGAACGCCTTGGCTATGTTTCAGTATGGTCGGGCGAGGCCTGGGGCACCGACGCTGTGTCGCCGGTCGCCTGGGTGCTGGCACGCACGACAAAGATCAAGGCCGGCACAGCGATCATGCAGATGCAGGCGCGCACGCCGTCCTGCACGGCGATGACCGCGATGACGCTGAATGCGCTGTCCGGCGGCCGGTTTCTGCTTGGCGTCGGTCCGTCGGGACCGCAGGTGATCGAGGGTTGGCACGGCGTCGCCTACGGCAAGCCGCTCGGCCGCACCAAGGAATACATCGAGATCATCCGCAAGGCGCTGGCGCGTGAGGCGCCGCTGACCTACCAAGGTGAGCACTACCAAATTCCCTATGCAGGACCTGGCGCCACGGGCCTCGGCAAGCCGCTGCGCAGCATCGTGCACGGCGATCCCGGCATGAAGATCTACACTGCCTCGATCACGCCGGCCGGATTGCGCACGGCGGGCGAGGTATCGGACGGCACGCTGCCGATCTGGTTCTCGCCGGAGCAGGCGGATCAGGTGGTGCAGCCGATCCTTGACGGTCGTGCCAAGACGGGAAAGCGGCGCGATCTGGATGGGTTCGACCTCGCGCCCTACGTGAAGGTCGCCATGGGTGATGATTTACAGGCGTGCCGCGATGCGCTGCGGCCGAACCTGGCGCTGTATATCGGCGGAATGGGCGCGCGATCGAAAAACTTCTATAACGATTTCGCGGTGCGGCTTGGCTATGAGGAAGCTGCGGCGAAGATTCAAGACCTTTATCTGGGCGGCCACAAGAAGGACGCCGAGGCGCTGGTGCCGGATCGGCTGATCGATGAGATCGCATTGGTAGGTTCTGCTGACCGGATCAAGGACCGTCTGCAAGCCTGGAAGCAGGTGTCGCAGGGCGGCAAACTGACCACGATGGTGCTGACCGGCGCCACCGTTGAGGCATTGCGTGTGGTGGCGGAGGCGGTGCTGTAACATCGCAATGCTCGGCATCGATCTGCCGGACATCGTTCGCCGCCAATGGCCGTTCCAACCGCGATTAGCGCACGTCAATGGCTGGCGGATGCACTACGTGGACGAAGGCAGCGGCGATCCCGTCGTGCTGCTGCATGGCAATCCGACTTGGGGGTTCCTGTATCGCGACTTCGTTGTGCCGCTGACCGCGGCGGGCTATCGCGTCATCATTCCGGACATGATCGGCTTCGGCCTTTCCGAGAAGCCAGCACGCGAGCAAGCGCACAGCCTCGACGGTCATATCGCAAATCTGACGGCGCTTCTGCGGACGCTCGATCTACAGCGGGTCACGCTGGTGGGTCACGACTGGGGTGGTCCGACCGGTCTTGGGTTCGCGCTGGCAAACCCGGCGCGAATGCGAGCGCTCGTGCTGATGAGTACCTGGGCCTGGCCGCTGCCACCGGCTGAATTCCACACGCGCATGTTTCCCTGGCGGATGATGCATACGCCGTTGCTGGGGCCCTATCTGCTCGGGCGCCACAATGCGCTGGCCAGTCGCGGTGTGTATTTGTCGGTGGTCGATCGTAAGCGATTCCAGGAGCGCGCGCAGATGGCGTACGAAGCGGTATTGCCAGATCCGGCGAGCCGTCTGCTGACATGGACCTGGCCGCGTTGGATCCCGCTGGACGCAAGCTCGCGTGCCTTCGGACGCTTCGAATGGCTGGAACGCGAGCTTGCGACGTGCAGCTTGCCAACGTTGCTGGTCTGGGGCCGTGAGGACGATGTATTCGACCCCGCGACCTTCATCCCACGATTCAGGCAGTTGCTGCCTCATGCCGAGGGACCGCATCTGGTTACCGGTCGTCACTTCCTCCAGGAAAACTCCGGCCCCGAAATTGCAGCGCACATCGTCGATTTCCTGCGGCGCCTGACATGACAGGCCGGATCCCGGAGCCTTCGCTTGCCGGTAAGCGCCTGGCGTTCGTGCTCGTCGAGGATCGGCTCGGCCACTATCCCGAGTTTCGTGTCTTCTTCGTTCGCACCTTCGATCTCGATCGTGTGGGCCTCGCGCGTCCGGGCTATGTGCAGGCGCAGTCCGGCGCCGTGTATGCGCTGATTTTCATCGGACGCAGCGGCGAGGCGTTCCCATCAGGCGTGGAGATACATGCCGTCGTTCCGGCGCTAGAGCCGATCGACGAAGCGGCGGTCGATCGCGATCTGTGGTCGATCCTGCGTTGGATGGTGGAGGGTGTCGGCGGCGAGTGGACCGCCGATGCGATGGAGGCGACTGGGCGCCTGTTCCGCATACCCCCGAGTATGGACGCGGAGGGTTCGCGCTCCTAGCATCGATCTACTTCGGCAAAGGAAGCATCCATGAGCGGAGCGTCACCGGTCAGCCTGGAGCGCCACGGCGACATAGGCGTGATCACCGTCAACTATCCGCCGGTGAATGCACTCGGTCCGGGTGTTGCGGAAGGCATCAAGGACTGCATCGCTGGCGGCAACACTGATCCGACGATCAAGGCGATGGTGCTGATCGGCGCTGGTCGCAGCTTTATCGCCGGAGCCGATATACGTGGCTTCGGCACCAATCGCCCACGGCCGCCGCTCGGCGAGCGTGTCTACGATGTGCTCGATGGCAGCAGCAAGCCGGTGATCGCCGCTATTCATGGCTATGCGCTTGGCGGTGGGCTGGAGATCGCGATGGCCTGTCATTATCGCATCGCGCTGCCGAGTGCGAAGGTCGGATTGCCGGAAGTGTTGATCGGCATCCTGCCGGGTGGTGGCGGCACGCAGCGTCTGCCGCGACTGATCGGTGCCAAGGCGGCGCTCGACATGATCGTGACCGGCCGGCACGTGCCGGCGCCGGAGGCCAAGAAGCTCGGCATCATCGACGAAGTGCTGCCTGAGAATGCTGATCTGCTCGAGTCGGCGATCGCCTATGGCACGCGCATCATGGGCGCACGTCCGCTGCCGCGTGTGCGCGATCGGGCCGTGAAGCTGGCAGATCCCGGCATGTTCGACACGATGCGCAAGTCGATCGCTCGCCGTGCGCGGAACCAGAAGGCGCCGTATTACTGCATCGACGCGGTCGAGGCGTCGTGCATGATGCCGTTCGATGGTGGCTGCCGCCGTGAGGCGGATCTGTTCAAGGAGTTGGAAAACTCCGACGAAGCGCGCGCGCTGCGCTATGCGTTCTTCATCGAGCGCGAGGTTACGCAACTCCCCGATCTTCCCGCCAACACACCGCTGCGCGACTTCACCAACGCCGCTGTGGTTGGCGCCGGCACGATGGGCGGCGGCATAGCCATGAGCTTCGCTGACTTCGGTATTCCGGTGAAGATCATGGATTCCACCCCGGAAGCGCTGGAGCGCGGCGTGCAGCGCATCCGCGACAACTACGCGACATCGGTGCGGCGCGGCTCGCTGGCTGACGCCGAGATGAGGCGTCGGCTCGCGCGCATCGAACCGGTCGCTGACTACGAGGATATCGCTGATTGCGACCTGGTCATCGAGGCGGTGTTCGAGGAGATGGACGTCAAGAAGCCGGTGTTCGCCAAGCTGGACGAGGTGATGAAGCCGGGCGCACTGCTGTTCTCGAATACGTCGGCGCTGGACATTGACCAGTTGGCGACGATGACTCGAAGGCCGCAGGATGTCGCGGGCACGCACTTCTTCAGCCCAGCCAACGTGATGAAACTGCTGGAGGTGGTGCGTGGTCGGTCGTCGTCGCCTCAGACGCTCGCGACGGCGATGCAGTTGGGCCGCCGGATCGGCAAGATATCGGCGATGGCAGGCAACACCGACGGTTTCGTCGCCAATCGCTCGCGCGCACCGTTCAACACCGAGATGGTGATCCTGCTCGAGGAAGGCTGTCTTCCCGAGCAGGTTGACAAGGTGATGGTTGATTTCGGCTATCCGATGGGGCCGTTCGCCGTGGGCGATCTGGCGGGCCTCGATATCGGCTATGCCAGCCGCAAGCGCCGCGCCGCCGAGAATCCGAACTTCCGCAAGCAGCCGATCTCGGATCGTCTGGCGGAGATGGGACGCCACGGCCAGAAGACCGGCGCTGGATGGTATCGTTATGAAAAGGGCGACCGTACTCCGCATGCTGATCCGGCAGTCGCCGCGATCATCAAGGAGGTCGCCACCGGTCTCGGCATTGCGCAGCGGGAGTTCACCGACCAGGAGATCCTGCGCCGGCTGCTGTTCTCGTCGGTGAACGAGGCGTGCAAGATTCTGGAGGAAGGCAAGGCATATCGGCCGAGCGATATCGACGTGATGTGGCTGCACGGCTTCGGTTTTCCGCGCTACCGTGGCGGGCTGTTCTACTGGGCCGATGGGATCGGCGTACGCGACGTGTACAACCAGATCGCCGCGTGGCATCAGCAGTACGGCGATCGTTGGGCGCCATCGCGCCTGTTGCGCGAGCTCGCGGAAGCCGGCACACCGTTCCGCGAAGCCAAGGCCGCGGCCTTCGTGCCATAGGGGGAAACACCGTGTCCGCAGTCATCGATGATCTGAACGACATTCCGGACGAGGACTTCCGCATGCATGTGCGGCAGTGGATCGAGGCTAATTATCCGCCCGAAATCCGCAATCCACCCAGCAGACTGCACTACCAGGACACCAAGCCCTGGTATCAGAAGCTGTCGCGCAAGGGTTGGCTCTGTCCCGGCTGGCCGAAGGAATTCGGCGGCATGGGATTGTCGCCCGGCAAGCAGCTGATCTTCCTTGAAGAGAAGGAGCGTCACGGCTGCTCGCGCTTCAACGAGATGGGCATCACCATGCTGGGTCCGTTGCTGATCCGCTACGGCACCAAGGAGCAGCAGGACTACTACCTGCCAAAGATCCTGACCGGCGAACACATCTGGTGCCAGGGGTATTCCGAGCCGAATGCCGGTTCCGATCTTGCCAGCCTACGCACCGAAGCGGTGCTCGATGGCGATGAGTGGGTGGTGAACGGCCAGAAGATCTGGACCTCGCTGGCGATGGACGCGAACTGGATCTTTCTCCTCGTGCGCACCGACAAGCAGGCGAAGAAGCAGGACGGCATCAGCTTCCTGCTGGTGCCGATGGACAGTCCAGGCGTCACGGTCCGCCCGATCACCAACATCGATATGGGTGACGAGTTCTGCGAGACGTTCTTCGACAACGTGCGCGTGCCGAAGGGCAACATGGTCGGCCAGATCAACAAGGGCTGGACGATGGCGAAGAACCTGCTGGGGTTCGAGCGCATCGGTTCCGGTGCGCCGCGGCAGTCGTCTTATGCGCTATCCCGGTTGCGCCTGTTGGCGGAGCGGATGGGTGTGTGGGAGGAGGAGTGGTTCCAGGATCGCTATACGCGGCTGCGCCTGGATCTCGAGGACCATAAGGCGCTGTACAGCGAATTTGTCGCCAAGGTATATCGCGGCGAACCGCTGGGACCGGACGTGTCGATGCTGAAGGTGTACCAGACCGAGCTCTATCAGCGCATCACCGAGACGATGCTGGAGATCGCCGGCGAACATGGCGGTCAATTTGGTCCGCTGGATGGCAATCGCGAGCTCAACCCGGCAGGGCTGTTCATCCAGTCGCGGCCATCGACCATCTACGCCGGGTCGAACGAGATCCAGCGGAACATCCTGGCGAAGAACGTGCTGGAACTGCCCGGCGGTTGACCCAACGCGCCTGACTCTGCAACGCTCCGCCGACGTGCTGCGCAGACGGCATATCGGCGGAGGAAATACATGGCCCAGACAATAGAGGGCTTCGTCGGCACAGCGCTCGACGATGCCCGCATGAGCCCGATCCATTGGCGTGTCTTCGCGCTGATCTCGGCGGGCTATTTCTTCGATGTCTGCGACTATGTGATCCTCGGAGCGCTGATCCCCGACATGGTGCGTAGTGGCTTCGCGACACCGGGGCAGGTCGCCACCGTCGCCAGCGCCACGCTGTTCGGCCTGTTCGTCGGCACGCTGGCGCAGGGTGAGTTCACCGACCGCTTCGGCCGCAAGACGGTGTATCAGTTCAACCTGTTGCTCTACGGGCTGGCGACGATCGCCGCGGCGTTCTCGCCCAATTACATCTGGCTCGCTTCGCTGCGCTTCATCGCCGGTATCGGTCTCGGCGCCGAGCAGCCGCTGTGCTTTGCGTACACCGGCGAGTATGCGCCGAAGAAGATTCGTGGCCGGTTCATCGCCGGTGTGCAGATGATCGGCGGCGCTTGGTCATGGCCGCTCTCCACCCTGTTCGCACTGGCGTTTCGCGATACGCTTGGCTGGCGCGGCATCTGGATCGTCATCGGCGTGTGCGCGCTGATCGTCTTCCTGTTCCGCTTCTCGCTGCCGGAATCGCCACGCTGGCTCGCGATACACGGCCAGGGCGATCGCGCGATCGAGCTGCTGAGGCGCATGGGCATTGCCGGCCCACGGGAACCATTGGCGACGGACGCCGCTAGCAACACGCACAGCGATCCATTCGCCGTGGTGTTCCGCCTGTACCGCGGCCGGGTCATCGCCGGCATGGTGTGCTTCGTCGCGTTCTTTGGCGTGGCACTGGGGCTTGGCACGTGGCTACCGAACATGATGGCCGACCGCGGCATGACCATCACAAAGTCGCTGACCTACACGTTCGGCATGACGCTGGCGTTCCCCTGCGCCAGCCTCTGCATGATGTACGCGCTGGAACGCTTCGGCAGGAAGCCCACCTCGATCGTGTCGTTCTTGCTCGCCGGCGCATTCGCCGTGGCATTCGTCAACGCCACCAGCGACACCATGCTGCTGATTGTCGGCTTCTGCATGATCTTCTTCATCCAGATCGCCGGCAACTCGATGCAGATCTTTGCGTCCGAAGTGTTCCCCACGAACGCGCGCGCCTCGGGCTTCGGCATCGCGCAGGCGGCCGGTCGCCTGGGCACCGCATTCATCATCCCCGCGATCCTGTGGATCCAGACCAGCTACGGTATTGAAGCGGTGTTCGTCTCGGTGGCGGCGGTGCTGGTGATCGCCGCCTTTACTGTCAAGCTGCTCGGTCCGGAGTCGCGCGGTGTGGCGCTCGATGTGCTGGCGCCGCCGACCGGCTGAGGTGGCCGATCCGAGCGGGCCTACTCCCACACAGCGTCGAGAATGCGGCCGTCGTCGCCGAGTACGAGCGTGAGCCGGTTCGGGTCGGCGTGCATGTCGCTGATGCCGCCGTTCGGCTGGACCACCCGGGTATTGGGCGGCAGGTCTTCCTCGCGGACGATCTGGTCGGCAGCGATCCCCGCTGGTGCAGTCGCACCCTTGGCAAGGAACTTCTTACCGACGCACGGATCACAGACCGTGGCCGGTGGCTTCGCCTCGATGAAGCCTGGCATGTTGCGCAGCGTCAGGGCGTTGCTGGCACCGCGCACGCGGATCGCCTTGAAGGGATGATCGGGCGCCAGCAGGAACACTGCCTGGATCGGTGCCCGGTCCGCCGCCGCGGCAGCGTCCGGCGGGGGCTGCGCCACCAGCACCATATCCAACACACCATCTGCGGGCGTGCCGCGAGTCAATGGCACCAGCGTGCCATCGACCCAACCCTCCGTGCTGGACAGCCCGCGTGCGACCACGATGTCGAGGGTGGGTGAATGCGGGCTGCGCAGCACCTCTACGCTGGCGATCAAGAGCACAGGCAGGCTTTCGGCCAATTCGTTCGTTGTGGCCAGGTCGGGGCCAGCAGCAGCGCCTGATTGCGGTTCGGACGGCGGAGCTGCCGATTGACCCTGAGCGACGGCACCGAATGCCAGCATGCTGCACAGGGCGGCGACCACGACGGGCGCCGATCGATCGAATCGCAACATTGTTCCCTCCAAAACCAGCTAGGATGATCCGGGTTGCAGTTGCTGACCTGTCAGCTCAACCTGCTTCAGCGCGTCCAGGATAATGTCAGTCGGCACCATTTGGGTTAATTCGCAGTACCGCGTGCGTTCGCTGTCAAAGCTGCCGTTCTCGGTCAGCTTGTTGATCGGTGCACCGCCACCGCACACCGCAAAATATTCGCAGGTGCGACGGCAGGCGTTCACGCCGCGCTGAATGTCCAGCGTCATCCGTTGCATGGGTGGGCTTGTCGCCATTTCTGCCAGGCTGTGCCTGTGAACGTTGCCGATGATGAAGTCGCCGTACTCGGCGTTGCGCAAGCCGAGGAGCTCCGGGGAGAAACTCGAGACGTCACCGTTGCACGCCACGTTCAGCATGCCGAATGGGACGACCTGGCCGTTGTCAACCTCGGCTTCCCCAGGGCGCAGGATGCGCGGCAGCATCCCGTCGATTTCGCGAATGAAGGCGAACCGGTTGCTCTGCCGCGCCTGACGCCAAAAGCGTTCGAGGAACGCATGGAAGCGTTGTCGCAGGTCGCTTGTCGCGAACAGGACGGAGGCGTGGTCGCCTTCCGATTCTTCGACGTTGAAGCACACCTCATCGATCAACTCGCTGAGGTAGAATTCGACCAGCGCATCAGGGTCGTCCAGGCTGTGCTCCGACAGGACGGTGATGACGTGGAACGGCACGCCGTGCTCCCGCAGCCGGCGGATTCCCCGCATCGTCTGATCGAATGTGCCGCGACCGCTTCGTGTCAGCCGGTGCGCATCGTGCAGGTGCCGCGGTCCGTCGAGGCTGACGCCGATCCCGACCTGATATTCTTTGATCAGATCGCACCATTCCGGCGTAATCAGCATGCCGTTGGTCTGGATCGAATGCCGCAGGCACAGGTCGCCCGGGCGCATTTTCTCGATGCGAGCAAATGCCTCGCGATAATACCCGACCGGCAGCACCAGGGGTTCGCCAGCATGCCATATCACGGTCAGGTGCGATGCTGCCCATCCGGATGCGAAGACCCGCTGGAAGACAGCGTCCAGCGTCTCGCGCGACATTGCCGACCGATCACCGCGATTGGGCAGATAGCAGTAGCTGCATGCGATATTGCAGAACGGCGTCGGCTGGACAACGAGCGTCTCGATGACCGGACGCGCCGGGACGCCGAAGGCGTCCGCAGGCATTACCAGTTGCGCCAGGCGTTGTGCCAGTTGTTCCAACCACCGTTGTTCCAGCCGCCGTTTCGCCAACCGCCGTTTCGCCAGCCGCCATTGCGCCAGTTGTTCCAGCCGCCGTTTCGCCAGCCAGGAACACCGAAGTTCAGCCACTGCACCTGGCCGATGTTGGGATCGCCTGGCTCGAGGCCGGTCTGATTCGCGGTGATCTCGGATACCGCCTCACGAATTGCCTGAAGGCGATTTGACACGCCCCGCTCGGCAGCGTTGCCGTGCTGCGCCGGCGCAGCGGGTTGCCCGGGCGCGGCGGCCAAGGCGACTGACACCCCGAGGGCACCAAGCGGCAACAGTGCGGCGAGCGCCTTGACCATACGACGTGATGTCATGCGTGGATTATCCTGCATTACGCTCCGCCAGCGGCCAGCTGGACGTTTCGCCAAGTCACGCGGAATTATGCCTAGTGAGCGATGGCAAGTCCACTGATTCAAGGTTTAGCGGCCGCATGGGGGTCAGCCGGCGATGCGTACAGGGAGGGCCGTGATGCCGTGGATGAAGTTGGAGTAAATACGCTTCGGCTCCTCCATCATCTCCACCACCATGCCGCGTTTCAGAATCTCCTCCCACAGAATGCAAAGCTGCAGTTCGGCAAGCCGGTTGCCGACGCAGCGATGGATGCCGAATCCAAACGACAGATGCTGCCGCGACCGCGCGCGATCCACCAGGAACTCGTTCGGCCGGTCGATCGCATCCTCGTCGCGATTGCCTGAGATGTACCACATGCACACCTTGTCGCCTTCGCGGATCTGCTTGCCGCCGATCTCGGCGTCCGCCGTCGCGGTGCGCCGCATGTGCACGATCGGCGACTGCCAGCGGACGATCTCCGACACCGCGCCAGGGATCAGCGCCGGGTTCTCGCGCAGTTTGCGGTACTCGTCAGGATGGCGGTTCAGCGCCCAGACGCTGCCCGACATCGAGTTCCGTGTCGTGTCGTTGCCGCCGACGATCAGCAGCACCAGGTTGCCGAGGAAATCGCTGGGCCTCTCGGGCAGGTTCCGCGTGGCCTCGCCGTGCGCCAGCATCGACAGCAGATCAGGTCGCGGCTCCGCCTTTTGCCGCTCATAGAACAGCCGCGTCATCGTCTCGAGGCAATCGGTCAACAGCTCGAGGCGCTTCTCCTCGGAATCCACGATACCGCCCGCCTTCGGGTCCATCGTCGCCACGTCCGACCAGAACGTCAGCTTGCGCCGTTCCTCGACCGGATAGTCGAACAGCGTGGCCAGCATCAGCGTGGTCAGCTCGATCGATACGCGCTCCACCCAGTCGAACGTCTCGTTGCGGGGCAGGCCGTCCAGCACGCGCTGCGTGCGTTCGCGGATCTGCTCCGACATGCGCTGCAGGTTCATCGGTGCGACGACAGGGCTCACCACCTTGCGCTGCTCGTCGTGATACGGCGGGTCGGAGGAGATGAAGCTGCGGCGACGGAATTCCGGCGGAATGTCCCTGATGGTGATGCCGCCCAGGCGCGCCTCCGAGGAGTAGAGCTGGTGGTTCGTCTCGACGTGCATGATGTCCTTGTACTTGGTCACTGACCAGTACGAGCCGTACATGCCGTCCTTGGTGTAGTGAACCGGGTCCTCACGGCGCAGGCGCTCGAAATACGGGTGCCATACGTCGTTCTGATACAGCTTCGGGTCGCTGACATCGATCGCGTCGAGGGGCAGCGAATATACGTCCTCGGTCGGGTCGAAATGCACGGGGGCGTTCATGAACGAAAACTCCTGTTCTTGTCGCCAGACTACAAAGATCTATTGACGGCATCAAAGCAAAGACGTGGATGGCCGGCCTGCGCCGGCCATGACGACGGGGATGCAGGCCCTAAGGCGCAAAGCGATCTCCGCCTTCGGGCGCCGGCACGTCGAACGCATTCACCACGCCACACAGCGCGACATAGAAGTTGGCGATGGCGGTCAACTCGACCAGCCACTGCGCGCCATGCCGCTCCCGCAACGCGTCGAACACCGCCGGCTCCACCCGGTTGCTCCGCATGAGCTGGCGCATGTATACCACGATATCGCGTTCGTCCGCCGGCAGCCCGGCCGGGTCGCCCTTGGCGCGCAGCAGGTCGATGACCTCCTCGCGCAGTCCGGCGCGCCGCGACGCATCCACCTGCGCCGCCCAGACATAGTTCGCCTCACGCTCGCGCACCCCGCTCAGCACCGCGATCTGCCGCAGTTGCGGCTCGACGATCGTGCCCTCGCGCGCGAACGGCACCAGCGGCAACAGGTGTTCGGCCAGTTGCGGACTGTGCAGCAAGACGCTGAACGGGCCGCGCACCCGGCCAAACACCTGCATCACCTGGTCGAAGACATAGTGATGCTCAGGCGCCATATCGGCCTTGGTGGCGACCGGGGAAATGCGTGGCATGTTCGCCTCCCTCAGTTCATGGTGGCGTAGGGCTGCCCCCACGCATCCTGGTAAACGATATCCGCCAGCTTGCCGCGCCCGACCGGGCCGAAGCGACCCATCGGATAGCCGATCGGCAGGATGGCGTAGGAGTGCACACCCTCGGGCAGGCCCATCGCCGCCTCCGCCTCCTTCTCGTACAACAGGTGCCGCGTCGTCAGCGTCGAGCCCAGCCCGAGTGCGCGCGTCGCCAGCAGCATGTTCTGCACCGCCGGATAGATCGACGCGCCGGACCAGCGCGTCGGCCGCGCGGTGCCCTCGTCGATGCAGGCGACGATCCAAACCGGTGCCTCATGGAAGTGGTCCGTCAGATACTCCACCGCCGAATGCTGACGCTTGTAGCGTTCCGGCGAGACGCCGGGCGGTGGCGCGCTGGTGGCATAGCGCGGGCCTACCACCTCGTCGAACGCCTTCTTGTACCAGGTCTGCACCGCCTGCTTGATCTTGGGGTCCTTGATCACCAGGAAGCGCCAGCGCTGCGTATTGCCACCGTTCGCCGCGCCGGCGCCTGCCTCCAGAATCTTGCGGATCAGCTCATCAGGCACGGGATCCGGCTTCAGCCGCCGCATCGAGCGGGTCGTCTGCATGATCTCGAACAGGTCGTCCATGTCCTCCGTCTCCTTGTCCCGGTTTCCGCCAGCATAGCCCAGGATGCGCCAAAGGTGCAGGATCGGCCGGCACGATGCCCACCACTCCTCCAATCGTCAGCCTGCTGCTGTCACTGGGCCTCGGATTCTTCTTCGGCCTGGCCTATGAGGAATTCTACGCCCGCCTCAATCAGAAGCGCCCGGGTGGGGTGCGGACCTTTCCGCTGCTGGCGCTGACCGGGGCCCTGCTGTACCGGCTCGATCCGGAACATCTGGTTCTGCTGAGTGCCGGGCTGCTGGCACTGAGCGCCTGGCTCACCTGCTATTACTGGCGCCGCCTGGACGAGACTGACACCGAAGGGTTTCCCAACGTGGGCCTCATGGTGCCGATCTGCAACGTGCTCGCTTTCCTGCTGGGGCCGGTGTCCCTTGCGGAACCGCCGTGGGTCGCCGTGGGGGCCACTGTCGCGGCGGTATTGCTCCTGACGGCGCGCGCAGAGTTGCACGGGTTCGCCCGCCGCATCGAGTTGCCCGAGATCGTCAACGCGGGCCGCTTCCTGCTGCTGACCGGCTTCGTGCTGCCGCTGCTGCCCGACCGGCCGGTGACCGATCTTACGCCGATCACACCTCACCAGGTGTGGCTCGCGGTGGTGGCGGTCTGCACCGTGTCCTACGCCAGTTATCTGCTGCAGCGCTACGTCGCACCGGCGGGCGCCGGCCTGCTGGTGGCGCTGCTCGGCGGCCTTTATTCCTCCACCGCGACGACACTGGTGCTCGCGCGGCGGGCGCGCGATGAGCCGTCCGCGCTGCGGCAGTCAGAGGCGGGCATCGTGTTGGCGACCGCGGTGATGTACCTGCGGCTGTTGATCATCATCATCGTGTTCAACCGCGATCTGGCGCTGGCATTGGTGCCGCCGCTGCTCGCGTTGTCGGCGGTTGGTCTGGCGCTGGCGCTGGGATGGTACTGGATCGGCGGCCGACGACGGCCCGAAGCGGGGCACGCGAGTTCGCCGGCCAATCCGCTGGAACTGGTCACCGCGGCCACCTTTGCCGCGCTGTTCGTGGTGATCTCGATCGCGACGGCATGGGCGACGCAGCACTTCGGGTCCGCGGGCATCTATGCGCTGGCCGCCATCGTCGGTGTGTCCGACATCGACCCGTTCGTGCTGAGCCTGGCGCAAGGGGACGCGGCGCAGATCACCGTCCGCATCGGAATGGGCGCCATCCTGGTTGCCACCTCCTCGAACAATCTGGTCAAGGCGGTGTATGCGATTGTGTATCGGGAGGACGTGCGCGCGCGGCGCCCGTTGCGCTGGGGCTGCTGGCGGCGTGCGGTGTCGCGGCGGCTGTATTTTAGGTGGTAGGCCGCGCTTATCGCTTGCGAGGTGGCGCTGTGGCTGCAGGAGCCGACAGTTGCGGCGGTGGAGTAAGCGAAGCACGCCCTCCCCCTCCCCCCTCCCGCAACGGGAGGGGGAATTCATTTTGCTCCCTCACACAGCCAGCCGATACGCAGGCCCGTCGCGTACGATCCGGCCGGCCGTCGCACCGGCGAAGTGCGTGCCGATCACCAGCACCGGCGTCCCGGCCAGCCGCTCGAACATCAACTCGCGCGTCCGCTGGCCCTGTTCCGGATCGGAATTTGCGGTTGATGCCCACTCGGGATGCGCGATCTGACAGGGGTGGTGCATGAAGTCGCCGGTGATCAGCGCCTCCTCGCCGCGTGAGCGGATGCGTACGCTGACATGGCCCGGCGTATGGCCGACCGTCGGGATCAGGTCGATCTCGTGGCAGATGCGCGCGTCAGTCTCCACCAGATCGACCAACCCCGCATCGAACACCGGCCGCACCGAATCGCCGAACACCGCGACCATGTCCTCGCGGCCCTGCGGCTTCGACCAGTGCTCGTATTCGATCCGCCCCATCAGATAGCGCGCACGCGGAAAGGTCGGCACCCACCTCCCGCCGACCAGCATGGTGTTCCAGCCGACATGGTCCACGTGCAGATGCGTGCACAGCACGGTGTCGATCGACTCACGCGGATACCCCGCCTCCGCAATATCAGCGAGGAACGGCCCATGCAGATCGTTCCACGCCGGGATCCGCCGGTTCTGCTTGTCGTTGCCCAGGCACGTATCCACCACGATACGCCGCGTCGGCGTCTGCACCACGAAGCTGTGGATGCTCATGCGCAGCCTGCCGTCTTCGTCGGCGAAATGCGGTCGCAGCCAGGCGATCGGCTGGATTTCCTCGCGCGTCGCCTGCGGCAGGATGAAGCGGCTGCCGCCGGTCACCTCCAGCTCGACAATCTTGGTCACCGTCACGTCGCCGATCCGCCACTGCATCGCCGCCTCCCGCTTGTGCCGACCCACCCGCCGTATCACGATCAGCACCGACGCGGGAGGAGACCGAAGTGGCTCAGCACATCGATTACTACGCCTCGCTGAATTCGCCCTGGACACATTTGGGTGCGGCACGCATCGAGGAACTGGCCGCGAAGTACGGCGCCTCGCTGCGCATCTGGCCGGTGGATTTCGGCACTATCTTTCCGGCCTCCGGCGGCCTGCCGCTGCCGAAGCGCGCACCGCAGCGCCAGGCGTATCGGCTGATGGAACTGCGGCGGTGGCGCGACTTCCTCGGCGTGCCCATCAATATCCAGCCGAAGTTCTTCCCGGCCAGCGAGGCGCTTACCGGACCCTGCGTCGTCGCGCTCCGCGAGACACAGGGCGATGCCCCTGCCATCAAGCTGGCGCACCGCGTGCTGCGCGCGGTGTGGCAGGACGAACTGAACCCGGGCGACCCCGCCACGCTCGCGCGCCTGATCACCGAGATCGGCCTCGACGCAGATGCAGTGATGCGGCTTGCCGGCGAACCGCGCTGGACCGAGCGCCGCACCGCCGACACACGGATGGCGCTGGATCGCGGCGTCTTCGGCGCCCCCAGCTACGTCATCGCCGACGAGATCTTCTGGGGGCAGGACCGACTGGAGTTCGTCGGGCGGAAGCTGGCGACTGGAACCTGACTCCCTCCGTGTGGATAAACCTGCCGGTATCCGCCCAATTCCCACTCAATCCTTGTATGACACCCATGTTACAGTGGCTTGCCGGCCTCGTCGCAAACGCGGCCTGCATGTTGCGAATCAATTATATTTGCGTGGCCGGTTCATGTGGACAACTGCTGCGGAAACCCCCATCCCGACGTATCCGGTCTGGGGACGGATTTGGTCAGGCACAGCACTACTCCTAGTCGCACCCGTAGGCACGACTTCGGCTATTGCGGCAGTCCCTCGACGATGAAGACGTTTGACTTGGCCGACCTCTGCCGCTCGGGCGCACGCAGCTTCTGGATGGTGCCGGCCCCAAGCGCGATGCCGGCAGCCAAAGTGACGCCGGCCCTCATCGTCTGTTTCTGATCGGCGTCCGCTCCATCCGCGCTGGAGATATATCGGCGTCACTATATTGTTGTTTGCGCGTTTCCATGGGAGCGTAAGACCGCTCGTCGCCCGCTGTTGGGGGGAAAATCGGAAGGGGCATCCTTTGGCATTCGATACCACTTCTTACCCTTACGATACGGTCGTCTTCATTACCGACACTATTGGGGGCCAACGATTTCAGGGTTCAGGCGTCCTTATCTCACCCGACGAAGTGCTGACAGCCTCGCACGTCGTCTATAGCTCGACGCTCGGCGCAGCATCAGCATCCAGCATCACCGTTGCGCCAGGCTACAACGCCGGCAGCAAGCCATTTGGTACAGCCACCGGCGCGACCATCCATTACATGCTGATCCAAGACCCGTCGGGGTCCATTACCAATCAAGAGTCGCAAATCGACTTCGCCGTGATCCATTTATCCCAGCCCTTCACCAACCTTGGGACAATGGGCATTGAATCAAACTTCCCCGGCGGTTCGGTGAACGTGACCGGTTACCCGGCTTCGCTAAATGGGCAGATGGAGAGCAGCCAGCAGAATGTTTCACTGGTGCCAAATTTCTCGGTGTTCCAGGGCACTGCACTGGGCTTAGGATCGAGTGGCGGACCTGTGTGGATCGCGGGCAGCAATGGTGGGCCTTTCGTTGTCGGGATAGTCTCCGGTGCCGGCGGAACAGGCGGAGCCGGCAGCCCGGGCTTTTTCACGCAAATCACCACGAGCGTGTTCAATCAAATTCAGGCCTGGGTTGCGCAGGATGACCGTCCTGCCACTTCGGTTCTCGCGGTCCTCGACACGACAACTGCTCACACCGTGCCAGCGACCGCCCAGTCTTACACCGGGCCTGTAGCCGGTCTGCAGGAGCAGTACGTCAATATCACTTCTGACAACCTGAACATCAGCGTCAGCACACCCAACTGGTTCATCCACAGTGGCAGCGGAACCGATGCGATCGCGGTCAGCAGCGGCACAAACGTGGTGGATGGCGGCACTGGCTCCAACTTTCTCAGTGGTGGCAGCGGGACGGACACGTTCTTCGTGGATGATCGCTCTGCTTCGGCTGACATCTGGAGTACGGTCAGTGGCTTCCATGCCGGTGACGCAGCGACGATCTGGGGCGTCACGCCACAGGACTTCCGCCTTACCTGGATGGATGGCCAAGGAACGGCTGGCTTCACCGGCCTGACGCTGCACGCCACGGCGTCTGGCCGGCCGACGGCATCGCTGACCCTCGCTCGATATACCAGTGCTGATCTTGGCGATGGGCGCTTGTCCGTCAGCTTCGGTGACGATCCCACGAGTGGCAGCGCTTACATGTACGTCCATGCCAACAGTTGAGCCAGGCAGGGGGTGCCTTGACATCGGTGTGGCAGTCGCTGGAAATTTCGTGCCCCGCGAAATGACGTGGTTCCAGCGTTCGCACCAAAGCGGGCCCGCGCTGTCCGCCATCTCGTAGGAGTTACGATGCTCAGCGCCGGGCCTGATGACGCCCAAAGCAGAAGTGAGGGCGGAGTCACCATCAACGCCACGGCGGTGCTGGAGAGCACAACCGACAGTGTGATCGTACTCGACCGCGACGGACGCTTCGTCTATCTCAACGAGCGCGCGAAGGCGATGCTCGCTCCCGGCCGCGACCTGCTGGGCAGGAACATCTGGCAGGAGCTCCCACAGCCGGCCGGCGGTGTCTTCGCAGCTTCCTGCCGGAAGGCGATGGTTCAGCGTTTCCCCGTGCGCTGCGAGGAGTTCTACGCGCCGCTCGGCATGTGGTTCGAGAACAGCATCTACCCCTGTGGGGACGGAATCGCGGTCTATTTCCGCGATATCAGCGAGCAAAAGCGCCAGGAACAAGCTCTGCGTGACAGTGAGGAGCAGTCGCGGCAGCAACTGGCGGAGCTGGAAGCAATCTATGCCTCGGCGCCGATCGGCCTGGCGATCCTCAGCCCCGGTCTCTATTTCCTGCGCGTCAATGAGCGGATGGCGCAGATCCACGGCGTCCCGGTCGGCGCGCATATCGGCAAGCGGATCCGTGACCTGGCTCCGGCTGTGGCCGACGTCCTGGAAGCGGTCGGGCGGCAGGTGGTGGCGACCGGCGAGCCGGTGCACGACGTAGAGGTCATGGGCGAAACGCCGGCACAGCCCGGGGTGTGCCGCTATTGGATCGCGCAGTGGCTGCCGCAGAAGGATGCGGCCGGGAAGGTCGTCAGCATCAGTGTCGTCGTCGAGGATGTGACCGAACGCAAACGCATCGAAGAAGCGTTGCGCGAGCGGGCGGAAGAGTTGCAGGCGGTGCTCGACGCGGTGCCGGCGGCGGTGTTTGTGGCCTTGGACCCTGAGTGCCGGATGATGATCGGCAACCGTACATGCAACGAACTGCTGCGGCTTCCGCGCAATGCCAACCCTTCCAAATCGGCTGGCGATGACGCGCCCCGGAACTTCCGCGCACTCAAGGACGGGGTGGAAATCGCGCCGGAGGAACTGCCGGTGCAGAAGGCGGCGGCAACCGGCAAAGACGTCCGCGGGTTCGAACTGGAACTCGCCTTCGACGACGGCGACGCGATGCACATCTACGGCCATGCAGCGCCGCTGTTCGACGCATCGGGCAAGCCCCGCGGCGCGGTCGGCGCTTTCGTGGACGTCAGCGCAATCGTTGCGGCGCGTGATGCGAGCATGCGCCGACACGAGGAACTGGTGCAGCTGATCACCGAGCGAACCGCGGGTCGTGACCGGTTGTGGCAGATCTCCGCCGACCTCACGCTCGTGCTCCGGCTCGATAGAGTGATCAAGGAGGTCAATCCGGCGTGGACCAGCATGCTTGGCTGGGCGGAACATGAACTGGTGGGAAGCCACATCGCCGACTTCATCCACCCGGATGACCGCGACCGGTGCGAGGACAACGCCAGGCTGCTCGCGGAGGGTGTCGCGCTCCCGCGCATCCACAACCGCTTCCTACACAAAGACGGCAGCCACCGCTCGATCACCTGGACGACGGTCGTGGCCGACGACCTGATCCATGGTGTCGGGCGCGACGTGACGGCCGAAAGCGAAAAGACAGCGTCGCTCGAATTGTCCATGGCCCGCATGCGCGCGGTCTTTGAGACGACCTATCTGTACCAGGGGCTGATGACCCCCGAAGGCATTCTGCTCGACGCAAATCCGACGTCGCTGGCGGGGATCACGGCGCGGTGGGAGGACGTGGTCGGCAAGCCGTTCTGGGAAACGCCCTGGTTCACCGGCACGCCTGGCATGCCGGAACAGGTTGCCGCCGCCGTCCAGTTGGTTGCCGCAGGGCAGACAGTGCGGCAGGAATTCGTGGTGAACCTGCCGACCGGTCGGCGTGCCTTCGACTTTGCCATGCGCCCGGTGCTCAACGCGGCCGGCGAGGTCATCGCGATCGTTCCCGAGGCGGTCGATCGCACTGAACGCAAGGACGCCGAGGAGCAGTTGCGTCAGGTTCAGAAGATGGAGGCGGTCGGCCAGCTCACCGGCGGTCTCGCGCACGACTTCAACAATATGCTCACCGGCATCAGTGGCAGCCTGGAACTGCTGGAGCGGCGCCTGGCGCGTGGCGAGATCGGACAGCTCGGCCGCCATGTCGCAGCGGCTCAGGCCGCCACCAGGCGGGCAGCGGTTCTGACGCATCGCTTGCTGGCGTTCTCCCGCCGGCAGATGCTTGCGCCGATGCCCACGGACGTCAACCGGTTGGTCGCCGGCATGGTGGAACTGATCCGCCGCACGGTGGGTCCGTCAATCGAAGTCGAGGTGATCGCTGAGCCTGGACTGGAGAGCATTTTGGTCGATCAGAACCAGCTCGAGAACGCTCTGCTGAACCTGTGCATCAACGCGCGCGATGCGATGCCGAATAGCGGCAGGCTGACGATTGAGACCAGTACGACGAGGTTGGACGCAGACGCGGCGAACGATATGCCGCCCGGCCGGTACATAGCACTGCATGTCGCCGACTCCGGCAGTGGCATGCCACCCGAGGTGGCGGCGCGTGCTTTCGATCCGTTCTTCACCACCAAGCCGCTGGGCGAGGGTACCGGCCTGGGCCTGTCGATGGTCCATGGCTTCGTGCGGCAGTCCGGTGGCCAGGTGCGCATCTGGTCGCAGCTGGCAATTGGCACCACGGTGCAACTGTATTTCCCGCCCCACGCCGGTGCGGACGTCGTGCTACCGGAGAAGCAGCCGACAGCCCAGCCGATCGCGGGCCAAGGCGAGACCGTGCTGATCGTCGATGACGAGGCGCCCCTGCGTAAGCTGATTACCGAAGTGCTCGAGGATGTGGGCTACGCCGCGATCGCCGCGAAAGACGCTGCGGCGGCGCTGGAGGTGTTGTGGTCCGACACCCGGATCGACCTGCTGGTCACCGATGTCGGGCTGCCCGGCGGGATGAACGGCAGGCAACTGGCGGATGCGGTGCGGACGGTGCGGCCGAACCTGAAGGTGTTGTTCATCACCGGCTACGCGGAACAGTCGGTGATGAGTGGTGGTGATCTGGAACCCGGCATGTACGTGATGACCAAGCCGTTTGCGCTCGACATACTCGCCGGTCGCATCAGGGACATCATTGCCGGCGGGTAAGTCGGGAGCGTTTCGTTACCACTACGACACGCTCGCCACGATCAATGCGCTGTCGCGGATGTTGCCTTGCATGGCCAGCGGCCGAAGCTCATTGTCCTCGACGGTGTCAAGCGACCGCTTTGTACGCCCAGCTGTTTTTTGTAGGAGACGACTATTGCCCGATCCGGCCGCCCAAAAACGTGCAAATACTGCCGAGCAGATGCGCCTCGATGATAGGCAGGCCGGTTGGAAGAAGTGGGGACCATATCTCAGCGAGCGCCAGTGGGGAACCGTCCGCGAAGATTACAGTGCGGACGGCAACGCATGGAACTATTTCACGCACGATCACGCGCGGTCGCGCGCCTACCATTGGGGCGAGGACGGTCTCGCTGGTTTTAGCGATGACAAACAGCGGCAGTGCATTGCTATTGCCTTGTGGAATGAGAAGGACCCGATCCTCAAGGAACGACTGTTCGGCCTGACCAATAGCGAGGGCAATCACGGGGAGGATGTGAAGGAGTACTACTTCTACCTCGATGCCACGCCTACCCACTCGTACATGAAATGCCTCTACAAATACCCTCAACAAGCCTATCCGTACGACAATCTTGTTGCTACGAATCACCAGCGCGGCCGGACTGACCCAGAGTACGAATTGATCGATACCGGCGTGTTCAATGACAATCGATATTTCGATGTCTTCGTAGAGTACGCCAAGGCCGCGCCTGACGATATCCTCATCAGAATCAGCGTGTGCAACCGCGGGCCAGACGCTGCACCGCTGCATGTGCTGCCTACCCTATGGTTCCGCAACACGTGGACATGGTGGCCCGACCAGCCAAAGCCCTCTCTTCGCCAGGTCGATGGCGCGATCGTGGCATCGTCAGGTCTCAATCTGCATTACGACGGGCGTCCGATTCTATTGTTCACCGAGAACGAGACGAACAATCAACGCATTTTCGGCACTGCCAACCCATCGCCCTATGCCAAGGACGGGATCAACGATTTCGTTGTGCTGGGAAAGCAGGACGCGGTCAATCCAGGCAAGACAGGAACCAAGGCTGCCGCACTCTACCGCGTCGATGTGGAGGCCGGCGCGAGTGCCGTGATTCGCCTGCGCTTGAACGATATCGCGGAGGGTGACTTCAACGACTTCGATCGGATCGTGGAGCAGCGGCGCATTGAGGCCGATGCGTTCTATCAGGCGATCACACCGCCCGCTGTCGGCGAAGATGCGGCCAATGTGATGCGGCAAGCGCTGGCCGGCATGCTGTGGAGCAAGCAGTACTTCCTCTTTGACGTCGATAAGTGGATCAACGAACACGGCAACGCGCCGCCCCGCAATCGCGAGTGGTTCCATCTGATCGCGGATGACGTGATCTCGATGCCCGACAAGTGGGAGTATCCGTGGTTTGCCGCGTGGGACCTGGCATTCCACACGCTCGCTCTGTCGAGCGTCGATCCGGATTTTGCCAAGCAACAGCTCGATCTGCTGCTAGACCAATTGTATTTGCATCCCACTGGGCAGATCCCGGCCTACGAATGGAATTTCAGCGATGTCAACCCTCCAGTACAGGCCTGGGCAACTATCTATACCTATCGCATGGAGCAGGCGCTGCGCGGTACGACCGACCTTGATTTCCTCAAGGGCGTCTTCGGCAAGCTCACCTCGAATTTTGGCTGGTGGGTCAATCGCAAGGACCGCTTCGGTCGGAGCTTGTTCGAGGGAGGATTCCTCGGGCTGGACAACATCGGCGTGTTTGATCGCAGCGCGCCGCTGCCGACTGGTGGGTATCTGGAACAGGCGGACGGCACTGCGTGGGTCGCACTGTTCTGTCAAAACATGGCAGAGATTGCCTTCGAGCTTGCGGCGCACGATCATACTTACGAGAAATTGGCAAGCAACTACATGATAGAGTTCCTGCTGATAGCCCGCGCCATGAACGGCATGGGGACGGACGGACTGTGGGATGAGCAGGATGGCTTCTACTACGACATGCTGCGGCTGCCGGATGGCAATTCGACCCGGCTCAAGGTTCGTTCGATGGTGGGCCTCTTGCCGATATGTGCCGTGACAATCGTGGAGAAGTGGCAGCGTGAGCGCATGCCGCACCTGACGGGACAGTTTTTCGACCGCTTGGAACGTATGCCGGAACTGCGCGAGGCGATCCATGCGACTGGTCCGGGACACTTCGGTGTTGCGGAGCGCGGCATCACTGGCCTGGTCAACGAAGGCCGGCTGCGGCGTATCCTGGCCCACATGCTCGACGAGAATGAGTTCCTCAGTGCCTACGGGATTCGCTCCCTGTCGCGCTATCACGCCGAGCATCCCTATGTGTTTTCTGTAGGGGGCCAGGATTACCGCGTAGCCTATCTGCCGGCCGAATCGGACTCAGGTATGTTTGGTGGAAACTCCAATTGGCGTGGCCCGATCTGGATGCCGGTGAATGCCCTGATCATCCGAGCCTTGCTGCATTACTTCGCTTACTACGGGGATAACTTCAAGATCGAATGTCCCACTCGCTCTGGCAACCTGATGAACCTGTTCGAGGTCGCCAAAGAGATCGCCGCTCGGCTGACGTGCATCTTTCTCTCCGATGGTGGACGGCGCCCGGTCTTCGGGGGCAGCGAGAAATTCCAGAGTGATGCCCACTGGCGGGACAATCTCCTGTTCTACGAGTACTTCCACGGCGACAATGGTGCCGGCATCGGAGCCAGTCACCAGACCGGCTGGACAGGAGTGATCGCCAACCTGATCGAAGTCTTCGGAAAGCTCGATGCCGCAACGCTCTTGGCAGGCGGTGTAACGACGGCATTTGAGCGCGATCAGACACGCGTGTAGATCAGGTTGCAAAACTCGGCGTGATTGATCTTCATGGCCGGCCGCGTGCCGGCCATCCACGTCTTTGCCGCGCGCGTCAAGAGAAGACGTGGATGGCTGGGCCAAGCCCAGCCATGACGAATGTGACGAATGTGAAGGATGGGTCCTTCTCGTTGAGCGTTGGTGTTACAGGCTCATATACCCGCTGCTTCCTTTGCGTCCCGCCATCACCGTGTACAGGATGCACATCCGAGCGAGCATCGGTAGATTAGCCGCCAGAAGCAATAAGGGAGCGAAACACCATGAGCGACCAACTGCCGACGGCTACGCGCGTCTCTGATCCAGGGATCCGCGCGCTGTATAGGTTGGAGAACCGCTGGCAGGCGTGGCTCGATGTGGAGGTCGCACTGGCCCGTGCGCAGGCCGAACTTGGCATCATCCCGGCGGATGCGGCCGAAGCGATCGCACGGGCCGCGCGGCTGGAGTTGCTTGATCGCGCGCGCATCGACGAAGGCTTCGCCCGCACCGGTCACACCATTGTGCCGCTGGTCTGGGAATTGTCGCGCGTTGTCGGCGAGCAGCATGGCGGCTGGGTACACTGGGGCGCCACGACGCAGAACATCACGCAGACCGGCGACCTGCTGGTGCTGCGGCAGGCGCACCGCATCTTCCTTCGGCTGATCGGCGAGGCGCTGACCGCAATGGCCGATCTCGCCGAACGCGGCGCGGACATGCCAATGGCCGGGCGGACGCATGGCCAGCACGCGGTGCCGGCGACCTTCGGCTATAAGGTCGCGGTGTGGATCGACGAGTTGCTGCGCCATGTCGAGCGGCTGCGTCAGGCTGCGTCGCGGCTGTTCGTGGCGATGCTGGGCGGCGGTGCGGGGACGTTCGCCTCACTCGGCAAGCAGGGGCCTCCGGTGCAGGCCCGGATCGGCAGGCAGCTTGGCTTTGGTACGATGACCGTGCCCTCGCGCGCGCTCGGCGATCACCTCGCGGAGAACATTTGTCTGCTGGGCCTGCTGGCGGCGACGTGCGGCAAGATCGGCCGCGAGGTCTACACGCTGATGAAGACCGAGTTCGGCGAGGTGGAAGAGCCGGTACCGCCTGGCACGGTGGGTAGTTCCACAATGCCGCAGAAGCGCAATCCGAAGCTGTGCCAGGACATCATCGCCGCCTCGGCTGAGGTGCGCGCGGTGGTGCCGCTGGCGCTGGAGGCGATGCAGACGGAACATGAGGCAGACCGCACCACCAGCCTGATGATGGATTCGGCCGAGGCGCGTGCGTGCATCGAGACCGGCGACATGCTGGCGCGGCTGGGCGAGGTGATGCGCGGATTGCGGCTCGATCCGACGCGCATGCGGCGCAATCTCGATCTTGGCGGCGGGCTGATCATGGCCGAGGCGGTGATGCTGGAGCTGGGCGGGACCATCGGCCGGCAACATGCGCACGACGTGGTGTACGACGCGGCACAGGCGGCGTTCGTCGAAGGGCGGTCGTTCGGAGATCTGCTGGCGGCGGATCGGCGCGTGACCGAGCATCTCGATGCGGCGGCGATCGCGGCGCTGCTAGATCCGACGAAATACACCGGACTCTGCGCGGAGATGGCGCGCGAGGCGGCGGTGCGGGCGAGGGATGCGGTTGGGGATTTGATGACGGCCCGTGCGGCCCCCTCCCCCTGACCCCCTCCCGCGAGGGGAGGAGGAATCCTTCATCCTTCATTCTTTCACCCTTTCACCAGCCCAGTTTGGCGCGCACCTGGGCGAGGGTTTCCAGATGGTGCTCGTGCTCACCGGCGAAGCGCAGGATGAGGTCGGTTGCCCCTGCCCTGGCGTAGCCATCGAGCCACTCGGCCACGCCTTGCGCCGGCCCGGAATAGACCGCCTGCCGGGTTCGTAGCACCGCGGCGGGAGCGCCGTAGTAGCCTTCGAGGAATGCATCCATCCGTGCCGCCGCCCGGCCGGCATCTTCGTCGATGGTAAGCGTCAGGTACATCGCCGCGGACAGCTGCGACGGATCGCGACCGGCGGCGCTGGCGATCGCCTGCACCTCGCGCCACTGGCCTGCGAATTCCATGGCGTCGGGCGCGTTGGGGAACCAGCCGTCGAACCGCTTGCCGACGCGCTCAAGGCTCGCGGGCGTATTGCCGCCGATCCAGATGGGCGGCCCTCCGGGTCGGTGCGGCACCGGCGCCAGCACGCTGTCGCTCACAGGCCAACGGCCGTCCCAGTTCACCGCTTCGCCGGTCCACAGGGCGCGGCACAGCCGCAGCCCTTCCATCATGCGGCCGACGCGCTTCTCGAATGGCACGCCGCAGGCGGCGAACTCGGCACGGATGTTCGGCACGTCGCGCGCGATGCCGACCCCCAGGATGAAACGTCCCTCCGACACCTGATCCAGCGTGGCGACCTGATGCGCGAGCAGCACCGGGTTGCGCAGTGCGGGCAGCAACACCGCGGTGCCGAGTGCCACGCGCGGCACCCTTCCCGCCACGCCGGCGAGCAGTGTCAGCGGGTCGTGCCGTGGGCGCGCCAGCACCGAATCGCCGACCCAGACCAAATCGTAGCCCAGAGCCTCGGCTCGCGCGGCCAGCACCAGCAGCGAGGCGGCATCTGGCCGGCCTTCCATGATCTGCTCGCGCGTCGGCAGCAGGTACCCGATCTTCGGCGGCATCGCTGGCCTCCTGACTATGCCAGGAAACTCTCCATCGCCGTCAGTTCGGCGTCCAGGCCACGTCGGAACGCCAAGTCTCGGGGCCGTGTCCCAATGAAGCCGAGTTTCGCCTCCATTCGCCCGTCGGCGAGACTGACATTGGCCCAGCCGATGACGTCGTAGCCCCACAGCAGCGGCATCGCGTAGTAGCCGAACCGGCGCTGCTCCGGCTTGGTGTAGGCCTCGAACCGGTAGTCCCAGCCCCAGAGGTGCTCGAACCGGCGGCGTTCCCAGACGATCGGGTCGAATGGCGCAAGCAGCCGCACTGCTTGCGGTGAGCCGCGCCGTGCGATGCCACCGGCGGGCCAGTAGTACCGCTCGCCATCGACCTCGCCGCTCTCGAGTTCGCCTGACGTGAGCAGCGCCGCTACGGTCTGCCGCCATCCGCCCAAACCAGGTGCGCCGCGGCTGAGCAGGCCGAAGGTGGCCGCCAATCCGGCCTCGCCAAGCGGTGCAAGGATGCCGATCGCCAGGAGCGCGATCCGCCGAGCGCGTTCCTCGGGCGGCAGGGCGTCGATCTGTGACACCATGGCCTCATACATGCGGACCCCGTCGCGGCGCCCCACGACCCGCAACAGGCCGTGGTAATGCAGGCTCTGCAAGGCGCGAGTCGTCGCCTTCGAAAAGCCTCCCCAGCCGTTCACCGCGCGCTCGCGGCCGAACCGCTGTTCCAGATCGGCCGGGTGAGTTGGTCCCCGGTCGCGCACGAAGGCCAGCACCTCAGCGGCAAAATCGCTCGGTACCTGATAGCGGCCAGAAGTTGCCGGATCGCGCGGATGCAACAGCCGGTGGGTGTCGCGTGGCATGAAGCCGTAGGCGTAGAGGAAATCCTCCTCCAGCCCGAGCCGGCCGAAGCGCCGTTCCAGATCTCCCGCGCGATACCCGGTCACACGGTGCCGCAAGATCAGGTCCTGCGCGCGAGCCGGCGCGCGGATAGGGTCAGCCTGTACGAAACCGGCCGAACCAATCGCGCGCGCCAGGGTTGTCGGTGGCAGCAACGAACCGAGCACCGCGTGTCGGCGCAATGCCGCAAGGGTGAGCTTCCCTGCCATTTCGTTCAGCGCGCCGGCAACACCTCGTGCACACGCTCGGGTGGTCGGCACAGGCGCACGCCGCGCGGCCCGACCACCACCGGGCGCTCCATCAGGATGGGGTGTTCCAGGATGGCGTCGATCAGTGCCTCGTCGGACCGGGTCTTGTCGTCCAGGCCCAGCGCGTCATATGGCGTGCCACGCCGACGCAGAAGCTGGCGCGGCGTCAAGCCCATGCGCTGCAGCAGGTCGATCATCTCCTGTCGGCCCGGCGGAGTCTTCAGGTACTCGACCACCCGCGGCTCGACGCCGAACGCGCGGATCATGCCCAGCACCTTACGGGACGTGGTGCAGGACGGGTTGTGGTAGATCACCACCTCAGATTTCGTGCGCACCATCAGCCACCTCCCTCATCGCCACGATAGCCGGTCGGCCCCCTTCCCGAAACCGGGATCGTCCCCATCCTTCGCGAGGCAAGCCCAAGGGAAGGGGAGATAAAATGCTCGCACGTCTGTTACCGCTCGCGCTGGCCGCGTGCCTGTGCGCCGCCACGGCCGCCGCACAAAATGCGCCGGTCACCAGGATCCGCGGCACCGTTGCCGCCCTGGACGGCAAGACAATCAGCATCACCACGCGTGAGGGCGCCAAGGTCGATGTCGCGCTGAGCGATCCGCTCACGGTATCGACGGTCAAGCGCTTCGACCTCGCCGACATCAAGCCTGGCACCTATGTCGGCATCGCCACGCGGGCGGGCACTGATGGCGAACTGCGGGCGATCGAGGTGCTGGTGTTTCCCGAAGCGATGCGTGGCGCCGGCGAAGGCACTATGCATGGGATCTCGAGCCCGGCAGCATGATGACCAACGGCACCGTCACAGGTGTCGTGGAGGCGAAGTCGGGGCGCGAACTCGCCATGTCGTTCAAGGGCAGCAGCAACAAGATCACCGTGCCGCCGGGCGTGCCGATCGTGACGTTCGCCCCCGCGGAAAGAGCCGATCTGAAGCCGGGCGCACCGGTGATGTTCGGCGCGACGAAGAACGCCGCGGGCGAGTTCGCCGCGAGCCGCATCACGGTCGGCAAGGACGGTGTCGCGCCACCAATGTGACGCAGGCGAGTCGGCTACAAATTTAGGAGCGGCGGCCATGCGCTGAGGATCTCATCGGCGCTAACCTAATGACCGCAGCGCTGTGCTTCATCGTCATGGCCGGCGTCCGGGCTGGCCCGCGGCGCTAAGATTCAAGGCGCGATATCCCGGATTTTCACTGTCCGGGCGAAATTCGTCGCGATGAAATAGTTCACAGTCCACGGTCGGATCTGTGTGGTAGCTCCATGCTGCGCGCATCATCGTGCCAAAAGAAGACGGCCACATGGACGCACATCGAGCATTGGTACGGGCAGCATTCACTTGAATATAGCCGTTCCGCAGATAGGAGAATGATATGCCGTCAATCACCGGAATAAATGGCGCCGGAAGCGGATTACCCGAGCCTGCCGGCTTCGGCGTACTCGGGGATTCGGACACGGGTCCGGGTGTGGCAGCGTCTTCAAGGTCTGGCCCAGCCTTGCAAGCTACATCAGTGAATAACGATTCTGGTTTTTTCCAGTCGCAGTCCGGCGATGGCGTCGTCTCGTTTACAAACGCACAATACGCAACCGCTATGATCGGTATTGGCAACGGCCAGGCAGGTACTGGTGTCTATGGGAACAGCGAAACCGGGGTGTACGGTTACAGTGACAACGGGACTGGCGTCTGGGGCGACACCGCAACCTCACAAGGCGCGGGCGTTCATGGTCGAACCTTCGCCGCCTGGGGAGCCGGCGTCAAAGGCGAGACATCCGGTCCCGGATATGCGATTTGGGGCTTATCCACCACAAGCTTTGCCGGCCTCTTCGAGGGCAATGTGTTGATGGCGGGAGCGGTTTACATATACGGATCGCTAAGCAAGCCCGGCGGCTCCTTCAAAATCGATCATCCTCTCGACCCGGCAAACAAGTATCTCTCGCACTCGTTTGTCGAGTCGCCTGACATGATGAATATCTACAACGGTATGGTTGCGCTGGATGATCAGGGTGCCGCGACCGTCGAATTGCCGGAGTGGTTCGACGCATTGAACCGGGAGTTCCGCTATCAGCTTACCCCAATTGGCTCGTCTGCGCCTGAACTGCATGTGGCGCGCGAGATTGAGCAGCGATCATTCCGGATTGCTGGAGGGAGACCGAACGGCAAGGTGAGTTGGCAGGTCACCGGCGTTCGCCACGACAATTGGGCGAATGCCAACCGGGTCCAGGTGGAGGAAGCCAAACCTGATGTTCATCGCGGGTACTACCTCCATCCGGACCTGTATGGTGAGCCGGATGAGAGGAAAATAATGCCCGGCCCGAGACCAGGAAGTATCCGAAGGCCTGATGAGCGGCCGGCACACCGTCCGCGCCCATGAGATGAAAGCCAAAGTCGGCGATTTCGGTTCGGTCTGCAAGTGCGATCGACAGCGCTCACTGCGCGGTGGATGCACCACACAATTGGCGCGGCCCGGCTCAACGGACGCTGTGTTGCGCAAGCGCAACACAGCCGACGCATTAGGTCAGTGCTATTGACTTGATGGGGCGGCGATCCGTTATGTTGTCCCGCACGATGAGGGGAACGTCCTTCGCCCCATGCCGGGCATGTCCGGCTTATCCGAAGGAATGTGCAATGAACAAATCCGAACAGGCGCAGGGTTTGATTCCCTGTCCGCAACAGGTCGCGCGCGGCACGGGTTTGTGGCTGTCACGGTTGCATGCGCTCGTTGAGCACCTCGGCGCGGAGTGGGCGGCTCGCCGCAAGCGAGCCCGGGAACTCCGGGATCTATACCTCTTCAACGCGCGGGAGCTGCGGGATGTGGGGTTGAGCCGTTCCGATCTGCCCGCGATCGCCAAGGGCGCTTATCGCCGCGACTGAGCCTGCGCTTCGAAGGGCGGTTCGGTGTGGAGGGCGCCGCGGGCGAAATCGTCACGCGTTGGATCGCTGGACGTGCATGACTTTTTGATGGTCTGGAGCGGGTGAAGGGAATCGAACCCTCGTATGCAGCTTGGGAAGCTGCCGTTCTACCATTGAACTACACCCGCGCCACAGCGGTCCGCGCTGTTTACCTCAGCGCGGCGCGACGGCGCAATCCGGCCACAGGGCGGTTCGGAACGACTGATATTGAGCAATTATGAACGTGAAACGGATGTGGCCTGCGAGGCGTCGCCTGCCGGTGCGTCTCCACGTTACGGAGATTCAGCCGATTGGCGTGGCCGATGATCGGATCTGACCTTTGTGACCAAGCAGTTTTCTTAACCTGCGCCGTAGCAATGGAAGTTTAGCGCGATTTTAACACCATTCTAGTGAATGGTTTACTTTTGGATAACGAACGGCGATTTGACGGTTGGGCGAAGTACATTTCGTGTGGAACTACCACACTTGTACGCGAGGCATGTCGCGTCATTAACGAGTTGTTAGCAATTGCTGGGCTACTAGGCATGTCACGAAAAAAATCCATTCAGCAACCCGACGCCGGGTTTGGGGGAGCAGGACATGCCGACCGTAACCGTAACGGGCGCGCACGGGCAAACCGTGAGCTTGAATTTCGACACCGCCGCAAACGCGGCACTGGCACAACAGCTTGCCGCGGCGATCACCGCCGGCGTGCAGGACGGCAGCATCCTGCCCGCAGTGGATACCGACGGGCCACCTCCGCCGTTGCCGCCTGGCACAACCGGATTATTCGTCCAGGATCCGAGTGGCCTGACCATCCTGCCGCCCGGATACAAGGCATACGTCGATACCTCACCCCAGGCGGTGGTGTTCGGCTCGGGCGACGGCGACGAATCGGTACTTTCAAGTGCCGGCAGCAGTCTGTCGTTCTTCGCGACTGGAGGCTCCGGCACCGTGGTTGCCGGCGGCGGCAACAACAACATCGTTATTCCGTCGACAGACGCGGGTGACTGGTCGATCAACACCGGCAACGGCGACGATACAGTGCTCGCGCAGGGTCCCGGCAACGACACGATCAATCCGGGCGGCGGCAACAACAACATACTGCTCGGCAGCGGCAAGACCGTCATGCAGTCCACCGGCGACGACACGGTGTCTGCCAGCGGCGGTCAGGCGACGATCGCCGCAATCGGCCAGACCAGCGACCTCATCTACGGCGGCAACCAGTTGTTCTACGTCGGCACACAGGGAGGGTCTGCGACTGTGTTCGGCGGCACGGGCAGCGACACATTCTTCGGCGGCAAGGGACCCGATGTCGTTCACGGCGGCACCGGCGGCGACAACTTCCTGTTCGCTGGCACGGGCAGTGCGACGCTGTTTGGCGGCGGTGACGGCGATCAGTTGTTCGCGGCAGGCAGCGCGGCTCAGGCATTGCACGCCGGCGCTGGCAACGAGACGCTCAACGGCGTGTTCGGCATGGGCGCTGATACGTTCTACGGCGGCTCCGGCGCGACGCAGATCCACGGCGGGTCGGGCAATGATACATTCGTCGCCGGCAGCGGATCATCCACGGTGAGCGCGCCGCTCGGCCAGAATGTGTTCTTGTTCAACAATGGCCAGGCGGGAGGCACCGAACTGATCCAGGGCTTCGCCAGCGGCCAGGATACGATCGACCTGCAAGGCTACGGCAAGAACCAGGTGGCGAATGCGCTGAAGCACCAGCAGGTGGCTGGCGGGTCGACCACCATAACGCTGTCCGACAACACCAAGATCACGTTCGCCGATGTCACCAATCTGAAGGCGAGCGATTTCACGTAATCTGGCAGTTCACCTCGTCCATGTCGTGGGCGAGGTGATTCTTCCGGCGATTGCCGGCGCCTCCGCAGCGGTGGCAGTCTCGCGGCCATGGCGACCCTGGAACTCTACGGCCTGCGCAAGAGCTTCGGACTGATCGATGTTCTGCACGGCATCGACCTGACGCTGGCCGACGGCGAGATGCTGGTCATCGTCGGTGCCTCGGGCTGCGGCAAGTCCACGCTGCTGCGCCTCGTCGCGGGGCTGGAGCGGCCGACCGCCGGCCGTGTGCTGGTCGACGGTCGCGACGTGACCAATCGTCGACCCGTCGGAACGCGACATCGCCATGGTGTTCCAGAACTACGCGCTCTATCCGCACATGAGCGTGTTCGACAACATGGCCTACGGGCTGCGCATCCGCGGCCTGTCGCGCGAGGACATACGCCAGCGGGTGGACGAGGCCGCGGGCCTGCTCGGTCTGGACGCTCTGCTGGAGCGGAAGCCGCGGCAGCTCTCCGGCGGCCAGCGGCAGCGCGTCGCGATGGGGCGCGCGATCGTGCGTCACCCGAAGCTGTTCCTGTTCGACGAGCCGCTGTCCAACCTGGACGCCAAGCTGCGCCTGACGATGCGGGCGGAGATCCGCCGGCTGCAGCGCGGCTCGGCGTCACCAGCCTGTTCGTGACGCACGACCAGGTGGAGGCCATGACGCTGGGCGACCGGCTGCTGGTGCTGCACCAGGGCCGACCGGCACAGCTTGCCACGCCGATGGAGGTGTTCGCAGCGGCCGGCCGACACATATGTCGCCGGGTTCATCGGGGCACCGACGATGAACTTCCTGCCTGCCGAACTGGCCCGCGGCGGCACGGCGGCGCAGCTCGACGCCGGCCTGCTGCTGCCATTCGCCGACGGCAGGCGCCCGGGCGTCGGACGGCGACAGGATCACCATCGGCATACGCCCGGAGCACCTGGTTGCGGGCGCCGGGCTGGCAGCTCGCGATCGACCTGATCGAGCCGCTGGGGTCGGAGACACTGGTGCACGGCCATCTGTCCGGCGGCGAAGATCAGTCGCTGACGGTGAAGCTGGTCGGCCCCGCCCCGGCAGGCGACAAGCTTGCCGTGGCGCCGCAGCCCGAGCATCTGCACGTGTTCGATCAGGCCTCCGGGCGGCGAATTGATCCGATCGGTGAAGAAACTGTCTCGCCGCCGCTTGCTGCGCTGGACACGGCTGACTAGGGTTCCCGATCGTTTCCAAAAGGTTGCCGAATTCGCATGCCCGCGTCTCCGGCCATGTCTGTGCCAACGATCAGCCCCGGCGAGATGCAGCTTCTGCTCTCGCGCGCCGGGCTGGTGCTGAATCCCGGCCAGGTCGCCGACCTGGTGCTGGCATGGCGGCAGGTGGCGGGATCTGATCGCGGCCATGCCGCATGACCGGCCACTTGCCGACGACATGGCGCTGTGTGTTCCGGCTGCCTCCGGCCGCCGGCGCCGCTGCGTCCGACGCCAGCCGGCGCTGCGGCCACCGGCGAAGCCGCAGGCCAGTCAAGCCAAAGGCCAAGGCGAAGGCGAAGGCCAAAGCCAAGGCCGCGCCAAAGCGTCGCGCCGCGAGGGCCAGCGCCCGCGCAAGCCTGCCCGCCGCGGGCGATGACAGGGCCCACGCCGCCGCTTCCTCACCATCGCCGAGGCCAGTCGCCTGATTGCCACGAAGCGGCTGTCACCGGTGGAACTGGTGAAGGAGCTGCTGGCGCGGATCGAGACCAAGGATCCGCAGCTCAATGCCTTCCTGCTGGTGACCGAGCGGCAGGCGCTGGCCGCCGCGCGCGCCGCCGAGCGTGCGGTGATGGCCGGGCAAGCGTGACGCCGCTGCTTGGCATCTCCGTCGGCCTACAAGGACATCTACGAGACCGCCGGCGTGCGCACGACGGCACATTCCCGCATCCTTGCCGACAACGTGCCGAAGCAGGACGCCGAGACGGTGCGCCGACTGCATGCCGCGGGCGCGGTGATGCTCGGCAAGCTGGCGACGCACGAGTTCGCCATCGGCGGGCCGGCGTTCGACCTGCCCTGGCCGCCGGCGCGCAATCCCTGGGACACGCGGCGCTTCACCGGCGGGTCGAGTTCCGGCTCCGGCGCGGCGGTGGCGGCGGGACTGGCGCTGGGCGCGCTCGGGTCGGACACCGGCGGCTCGATCCGGCTGCCGGCGGCCTATTGCGGCATCGCCGGGATCAAGCCGACGCCGGGTCTGGTGTCGCGTCGCGGCGTGATCCCGCTGGCACCAAGCCTGGACACCGCCGGCCCGATGGCCTGGACGGCGCAGGACTGTGCGATTCTGCTGGATGCGCTGGCCGGGCACGATCCGGCCGATCCGGCGTCGGTGCCGGGCCGCAGGTGTCCTACGCCGCGCGATCGCCGCGCCGCTGCGTGGGCTGCGGGTCGGACTGCTGCGCCGGTTCTACGAGCACGACGTGCCGGCCTCGCCCGAGATGCTGCAGATGATGAGCCGAGCGGCGGCGACCCTGCGCAGTCTCGGCTGCCGGGTCGAGGATGCGACGCTGCCGTCGGTGCAGGAATACAATGCGGTCGGCCGGGTGATCATCTCGTCCGAGGCCTATGCGCTGCACGAGGCGACGATGAAGACGCGATTGTCCGACTATTCGCGGGTGTTCCGCGTGCGCGTGCTGGCGGGCGCGCTGATCCGGGCCGCCGACTACATCGCCGCACAGCGTCGGCGCACCGACCTGATCGCCAGCGACGGCGAAGGCATTCGAGCGGTTCGACGTGCTGATCACCGCGCCGACCGCCGGGACGCCGCCACTGCTGACCGAGCAGCGGCCGGACGACGGGTTCGCCCGACCGCTGCTGACCACGGTGGCCAATGTCGCGGCGGTGCCGTCGATGGTGGTGTGCGGCGGGTTCACCGCGGCCGGATTGCCGCTGGGGCTGGAGATCATGGGGCCGGCCTGGGGTGACGCGACGGTGCTGCGCGTCGGCCACCATTTCGAGCAGGCGATGGGCACGCGGGGGCGGCGGCCGGAGCTGTAGGTTTTAGCCGCGCATTCGCGCGGCGATTTCCTGCAGCGCGTAGATGCGCCGAACGCACCGCGCCCTCCTGCCAGCCGTTGACGTAGGACATGTGTTCGCCGGCGAACAGGAATGGGCCGTCGCCCTTCAGCAGCGGATCGGTAATACGTCGCTCGCGCGTCGCGGCTCCACTCCGCCCAGGCGCCGCCGCTGAACGGGATGTTCTTCCACGCCACGGACACGCCGTTGGTCAGGTGACTGGCGATAGTCCGGATGCAGCCGTTCGCCGTCGGCCAGTGCGGCCGCGAGCCGATCGGCCGGCGGCATGGCGGCGAACTTGTCGCCGAGGTCCTCCGACCAGATGTAGGCGCCGACCAGGATGCCCTTCCGCTGGTGGATGCCGGCCGAGGGATACCAGACCTGGGTGATGTCGCGCGCGGTCCAGGAGATGCCGCCGTAGATCGCCTCATCCAGTTCCCAGAACCGGCGTTCGGCCTGGAAGGCGATCTTGACCGCGGGCACGTAGTCCACCGACGCGATGGCCGCGCGGATCTCCGGCGGGAAAGTCGGCTGGAATGGTGCGCAGCACCGGGAGCGGGATGGTGACCACCACCAACGGCGCCTCGATCGCGCGTTCGCGCCGGTCCTCGCGTCCCGCCAGATCGATGCGGGCGCCGTTGCCGACTGCGACGCAGCGCGCGCACCTCGGCGCCATAGGTGATCGTGCCGTCGCAGTTGCGCGGCCGAACGCCTGGCCGATGCGTCCCATGCCGCCGACCGGCTGCATCATCGTCGCCGCCTGATCCCAGCTCTCGCCGAAATTGGTCTGGAAGCGCCAGAAGTCCGGCATCGAGGATGGCCGCGCAGATCGAGCGGCTGGCTGCAGCGTGCCTTCCTGCGTGCCGCCGCCGGGTGGCTCGCTGTAGCCGGCGCGGCCGGAGCCTCTGTAGGCCATGTCCTTGTCGAGCGCGCCGAAGCTGCGCAGCAGGGCGCGAATGCGTTCCTTGTCCTCGGTGGTGACGGCCTGCGGCGAGCGCGTCACGGTCGACCGCCTTGGCGGCCAGTTCGGCCACGTAGCCGCGGATATCGTTGACCATCTGCCGGTTGCGCTGCGGCTTGCCGTCGAATGCCGCATCGTCTGCAGCAGCGCGCCGCGGTTGTCGTTGCACATCACCTCGAGCGGCACGTCGAGTTCGCGGCAGTAGGACAGGATGCCCTGGTGGTGATAGGGCAGCCGCGCCGGCCCGGGATTGAAATACATGTGCGGCGCCGCGATCCCAGGTGACGCGCTGCACGCTCGCGGTCTCGCGGATTTCGTCGCCGCCACGCAGCGACCAGTTGCGGCCGCCGGCGCGGTGCGCGCTTCCAGGATCAGCGGCGCGTAGCCCGCCTTGCGCAGTTCCCAGGCCAGCACCATGCCGGCGATGCCGGCGCCGATGATGACGATGCGGCGGCCGTGTGCCGTGGCGGCAGGGCGGCGGACCGGCATAGGCTCCGGGAACCGCAAGCAGACCCATCGCCGCCATGGTGCGGTAGGCCGCGGCGACACCGCCGAGCCTTGCCGACCCGATGGATCAGCGTGCGGCGCGAGCGGCAGCGGCTCACGACGGCCGGCGCGCGCGCAAGGCCGCGGCCAGCGTGCCGTCGTCCAGCACGTCGAGCGCGCCGCCGATCGGCACGCCCTGCGCGACGCGGGTCACGGTGACGCCGAAGCGGCTTCAGCCGGTCGGTCAGCCAGTGCGCGGTGGTGGCGCCGTCCACCGTGGCGCCGAGCGCGAGGATCACCTCGGTCACGCCACCCTCTGCGATGCGCGACGAGCAGCGGCGTGACATTCAGGTCCTCCGGACCGACGCCGGACAGCGCGGACAGCGTGCCGCCGAGCACGTGGTACAGGCCGTCGATGCACGGCGGCGCGCTCCAGCGCCCAGAGATCGCCGACGCCCTCGACAACGCAGATCAGCGCGCGATCGCGCTGCGGATCGGTGCAGATGGCGCACGGATCGCGGCTGTCCAGATTGCCGCACAGCCGGCATGTCTTCACCGCGCGCGCCGCCTCGGCGAGCGCGGACGCGAGCGGCAGCATGCGCGCCTCCGGCTGCTGCAGCATCTTCAGCGCAGCGCGGCGGGCGCTGCGCGGGCCCATGCCCGGCAGCTTCGCCAGCAGGCCGATCAGACGCTCGATTTCAGGTCCGCCCATCGTGGGCCGTCACCGCTTCCGCGAGGGCATGACGGCGCAGGCCTCAGAACGGCAGCTTCATCCCAGGCGGCAGTTGCAGGCCGCCGGTGACCTTCTGCATCTCGGCCGCGGTCGGCGTCTTCCAGCTTCTGCCTGCGCATTGGCGTGGGCGGCGACGATCAGGTCCTCCAGCATCTCGGCATCGGCCGGATCGACGACCTTCGGGTCGATCTTGATCCGCCGCAGGTCGCCCTTGCCGTTCAGCGTGACGGTCACCAGGCCGGCGCCGGCCTCGCCCTCGATCTCCATGCTCTCCAGCTTGGTCTGCATCTCCGGCCATCTTGGCCTGCATCTGCTGGGCCTGCTTCATCAGCCCGGAGAGGTTCTTCATTCGTCGAACTCCATCTCGTCGGAAGGTTCCGCCTCCGGTGTCATCGACCGCCGGCAGTCCATAGTGCGTCGGCCGACGCGTCGTGCACCGTGTCGATCCGCGCGCCGGGGAACGCATCCATGATCGCGCGCACCAGCGGATGATCGGCCGCGGCGTCGCGGCGCGCGGTATCGGCGGCGCTGCCCTGTTCGGCGACGGTCGGCCTCGCCCTCGGCGGTGGACAGCGCGATGGTCCAGCGCGTGCCGGTGGCCTCGGTCAGCAGCGCGCCGAGACGCGACGGCCAGGTCCTTCGGCGCCTCCGGCTGCGGCCGCAGCTCGATCACCGGCGGGGCGAAGCGGACCAGGTGCACCGAGTGGATCAGGTGCGCGTGCAGCATCGCCTCGCGCCGCTCGGCGACCAGCGCGGTGACGTCGCGGAAGCTCGCCAGGCGCGGCGCGGCGTCGGCGCCGCGGACCGGCGCGCCACCGGCGACCGCTCGCACTCCGCCGCCGCCGACGGCGGCGGCATGCCGGCGCCGCCGGCGCGCCTGGCGTGCTGCGCGCTGCTCAGCCGGCGCACCAGGTCGCCGGGCGGCGGCAGGTCGGAGACGTGACACAGCCGGATCAGCACCATCTCGGCGGCGGCGCGCCGGTCCGGCGCGGTCTCCACCTCGCCGACGCCCTTCAGCAGCATCTGCCAGGCGCGTGCCAGCACCGGCACCGACAGCCGGTCGGCCAGCGCCGCGCCGCGCGTGCGCTCCGCCTCCGGCAGCTCCTGGCTGTCGCGCAGCGACGGCACCGATTTCAGGCGCGTGACCGTGTAGGTCAGCTCCAGCAGGTCCTGCAGCACCATGCCGAGATCGGCGCCGCGCTCATGCGCCTGTTCGGTGATCTGCAGCGCCTGGCGCGGCTGGCCGGCCATCACCGCCTCGAGCAGATCGAACACCATGCCGCGGTCGGCCAGGCCCAGCATGTCGGTGACCGCCGCCTCGGTGACCGGCCCCATCGGCCTGTGCGATCGCCTGATCCAGCAGCGACAGCCCGTCGCGCACCGAGCCGTCCGCGGCGCGTGCGATCAGGTCCAGCGCGGCGGGCTCGACGGCGACCGCCTCCTGCGTCGGCAATCCGGCCGAAATGCGCGGCGAGTTCCGCGATACGCACGCGGCGCAGGTCGAAGCGCTGGCAGCGGGACAGCACGGTGACCGGCACCTTGCGCAGTTCGGTGGTCGCGAACACGAACTTCACGTGCGGCGGCGGTTCCTCCAGCGTCTTCAGCAGCGCGTTGAACGCGTTGCGCGACAGCATGTGGACTTCGTCGATGATGAACACCTTGGTGCGCGCCTGCATCGGCCGGTAGCGCGTCGCCTCGATGAGCTCGCGCACGTCGTCGACGCCGGTGCGGCTGGCGGCGTCCATTTCGATTACGTCGGGATGGCGGTCGGCCAGGATCGCGACGCAGTCGGCGCAGACGCCGCAGGGATCGGCGGTGGGCCGCCGGTGCCGTCGGGGCCGGTGCAGTTCAGCGCGCGGGCGATGATACGGGCGGTGGTGGTCTTGCCGACGCCGCGCACGCCGGTGAGCATGAATGCGTGCGCGATGCGGCCGGTGGCGAAGGCGTTGCGCAGGATGCGCACCATCGCTTCCTGGCCGATCAGGTCGTCGAAACGGGTCGGGCGGTATTTGCGCGCCAGCACCCGATAGGCGCGACGGCCTGCACCGGCTCCGGAGTCGCGTCGCCGAACAGGCCAGGGCCTTCGGGGGAGGCGGCGGCTCGAGCTGCTGATCGCTGTCGAACAGGCCGGACATGCGGGGCAGATGCAGCCGCCGCGGCGGCCCTCCTGATGCGTGCTGATACCGGTGGGAGACCGGACGAACGACCCGAGCGGAAACTCACTGCGGCTGCTTCCTTCCGGACCTGACCGGGTTGGCGAGGCGCCCGTCCGCCGCCGACCTCCCGGGACTGCATATCATGCTTTTCGGTGGTGGGGACAAGGCGACCTGATGCATTGGGCGTCCAGACCGAGGCTGCCCGTGCCAGGGGCGGGCATATTGGGACGTTCGATTGCGATTTCGCGCGTCTGTTCGGTCCGGATAATGTCGTGCTGCTGGAACCCTGAGAACCAGGGAGCGCATTCGCCCCTATCCTTTCACCGCGCCAGCGGTCAGCGCGCCGACGATGAAGCGCTGCAGGACGATGAATATCGCCATCGCCGGCAGCGCTGACAGGATGGCGGCGGCGGCGAGCAGATGCGTGCTCACCGAGTCGCTGCTGGATTGGTAGTCGAGGATGCCGACGCTGACCGGATAGAGATCGCCTCGCGTCAGCAGCACGAACGGCACGATGAACTGCCCCCAGGTGCTGATCGCGAGCAGGATCGCGGTTGAGGCAAGACCCGGCAGCATGACCGGCAGCAGCACGCGCAACAGCGATTGCAGGCGGGTGCAGCCGTCGATCCGCGCGGCCTCGTCCAGCGCCAAGGGAACGGTGTCGAGGAAGCCGGTCAGCATCCAGGTGGCGAACGGCGCGCTGAGCGCGACATAGACCAGGATCAGCGCGGCATGCGAGTTGATAAGTCCGAGCGCGGAGAACCAGCGATACAGCGGCAGCGCGGTGACCAGCGGCGAGATCAGCTGCACCGCGAGCATGCCGAGCATGACCAGCGATTTCAGCGCCGGTTGGCGGAAGCGCAGGCGGGACAGCGCGTACGCACTCGGGACGGCGATCGCGAGCGCGCACAGCACAGTGGCGGAAACCAGCTTGACCGAGTTCAGCAGGTAGAGTGCGAGCGGTGAGCCGGTGAGTACGTCGCGGTAGGCGGCGAGCGTCGGATGCTCCGGGATCAGATGCGGTGGGAACGCGAACAGCTCTGCCATTGGGCGAAGTGACAGGGAAGCGACCCAGAGCAGCGGGAGCAGGAAGATCACGCTGACGACGAAGTAGCCGGCATAGATCGCGATTGATCCGAGCAGCCGACGGGTGCGCGGCGATGGGCGAAGAAGTGAGGGGGAGAATGTGAGGGGGGAAGAACGGGAGAACGAACCAGAGCTCCCCCTCCCCTTGCGGGAGGGGGTTGGGGGGAGGGGGCCGGGGACGTCGCACAGCCCCCTCCCCCCAGCCCCCTCCCGCAAGGGGAGGGGGAGTTCTGGGTCTTGCCCGGCCTCCTGCGGCTTTTGGCCTGTCACGCTGCCCGTTCCCGTTGCAGCATGCGGGCATAGCAGGCGGAGAGCGCCAGCCCGATCGCCATCAGCACGACCGCGACTGCGGCGCCGCGGCCGAACTGAAATTCGGAAAACACCAGGTGGTAGATGTAAAGCGCAATTACCTCGGTCGCGCGCCCTGGGCCACCACCGGTGAGTGGCAGCACCATGTCGAACGTGTTCAGCGTGGCGATCGTGATCAGCACCAAGTTGATCAGCAGGATACCGCGCAATGATGGCAACGTGATGTAGTGGAACTTCTGCAACGCCCCGGCACCATCGACCGTTGCTGCCTCATAGAGTTCGGGCGGCACCGTCTTCATCCCGGCGTACTGCATGATCATGCTGAACGCTGTGCCGCGCCAGATGTTGGCGATCGTCACCCAGACCAACGCTGGCAACGGAGCGGAAAGGAACGTCGGATTGCGCGCTCCCAGCAGTGATGCCGCGTAGGCCATGATGCCGGCGCCGGACTCGTCGAGCAGCAGCTTCCAGATGATGCCGATGACGACGCCGGGCAGCACCCAGCCCACCAGCACGATCGCGCGGACGATCGCGGCGCCGGGAAGCCGGCGGCGCTCGCCTTCACAAACCAGGGCGGCGATCAGCATGCCGAATACGAGTTGTCCGGCAACGCTGGCGGTGACGAAGATGCCGGTCACCCGCATCATCGCCAGGAATTCAGACGAGCCGAGTACGCTGCGGTAACTGGCGAACGTGTAGTGCGCCGGCGTAGCCGCATCGGTCGCGTCGGTCAGACTAAGCCGCGTCACGTCGATCAGCGGGTAGAGGTACAGCGCGGCCAGCAGCAGAAACAGCGGTGCCAGCCAGAGTAATGGGCGGTCCTCGATCGGTCGGCGTGGCGCGACGATCAAGGTGCGAGCTTGTGCCACGCCTGATCGAGCGCGGCCTCTGGTGTTTGCTGTCCGGTGATCACATTCGACATTGCGACCTGCAACTCGGTGGAGATGCTGGGATAGCTGGCAGCACCCGGACGCGCCCGCGCGTAGCGCAGCAGTGAAAGGAAGTCGCGGACGGTCGGATCCTTGACATAGGCGGAGTCACCCCGTGCGACGCTCATGCGCGTCGGCAGATTGCCGATCGCCTCGGTAGACGCCGCCATTGCGGCCGGGCTCGCGACCAGGCTGTTGATCAGATCGATGATGACGGCTTGCTTCTTCGCATCCGGCGTGAACACCGCGTAGGTCCAGCCGCCGGCTGCCGTCACAGGATCGCCCGGCGTCATCAGCGGTATCGGCGCGACACTCCAGTCGTGTGTGTCGCCCAGATCACGCAGTTGCCTTGCCATCCAGTTGCCGCCCAGGAACATCGCGACATTGCCGCGTAGAATCTCGGGATACAGGTCGGCTTCGAATCTGTAGTTCACGACGCGGTTCGGGCTGGCACCCGAGTCGACTGTGCGCTTCAGGAATCCGAACAGGTTGAGCATGGCGACACGGTTCTTGCCTTCGCCGAACACCGGCTTGCCGGAGCCATCGACGAGTTCGCCTCCCTGCGCCCAGAACATCGGCAGGTTCTCCATCACAGCACCTTCGCCGCGTCCGCCGGGATACAGATATCCGGTCAGTCCGCGCTTCGACAGCTCCGCCGCCTGCGTGATCAGCTCGTCCCATGTTTTCGGGGGATTCGAGACGAGGTCCTTGCGATAGTACAGCACGCGTACATCGGTGTTGACCCACAATGCCTTCAGCTTCCCGTCCGGTCCCCGCATTCCGTTGCGGGCAAACGCAACGAAGTCGTTCACCTGATCGGCGTCATAGAAGTGATCGAGCGGCTGCAGGAACTGATAGAATCGGCTGAGAAAAAACGAGTCGAGCATCGCGAAGTCGGGCGTGCGGCCGGCGGTGGCCTGTTCCTGCATCCGCGCCATACTGGCGTTGATGTCGGTGCTGTTGAAGGTGACGTCGAGCATGACGTCGGGATGTGCCTTCACCCATGCCTCGATGTGCGACTGATAGTACTCCTTCACGCTGGGAACTGAAGATTTCGGCGACTGCGTAGGCTGCATCTGCCAGGTGATGTGGATCGGCGCGCTATCGGAGCCGTACTGATCTGCACGCGCTGCGACATTCAGCGCGAGCGCCAGGACACCGATCGATACGAGCGCGATCTGCCACGCTTTCATCGCTTCCTCCAGCCCGTTGCCTGCAGCTTCGGCGGATCACCCGGGGTTGACAAGGCGGTGACCATGGTGGCCGCTTCCGCGACCTGCGGAGGAGGGCGTCGATGGCCGGACAGCAGAATACCGATCGTATCATGACCACGCATGTCGGCAGCCTGCCGCGGCCACACGACGTGCTCGACATGATGAAGGCGCGCCTGGAAGGTCGCAATCACGACGAGGCGGCGTTCAACGCGCGCGTGAGGGAAGCAGTTGCGGAATGTGTGCGCAAGCAGACCGAATGCGGCATCGACATCGTGTGCGATGGCGAGCAGTCGAAGTCAGGTTTTTTCACCTATGTGCGCGAGCGGCTGGACGGGTTCGAGGCCCGCCCGCAGCAGCGCCGCATCATGTTCGCAGCCGAGCTTGCAGCGTTTCCTGAATACTACGAGCAGTACTTCAAGACGGCGATGATGGGAGGAGGCGTCGCGCCGGCGTCACCACTCGTGTGCACCGGCCCGATCCGTTATCGCGGTGAAGCGGCGCTACAACGCGACATCGACAACCTCAAGGCCGTATTGGTGAGCGTTCCGCACGTCGCTGCCTTCATGCCCGCGGTGGCGCCGAGCGGCGTGGGTGAGAACGAATACTACAACACCGATGAGGCGTTCTTTCACGCCGTGGGCGCGGCGCTGCACACGGAGTACAAGGCCATCATCGATGCCGGGTTCATATTGCAGATCGACGATCCGTTCCTTTCCGACCTGTTCGGCGATCCATCATTCGATGCCGCGCAGCGCGCCGCACGGGCGGAGATCTACGTCGCGGCGCTGAATGCCAGCCTGCAAGGGATCTCGCGCGAACAAGTACGGTACCATACGTGCTACGGCATCAACCACGGTCCGCGTATTCATGAGGCGGCACTGGCAGACGTCGCGGGCTACATGCTGCGGGTGAATGCCGGCGCCTACAGTTTCGAGGCGGCGAATGTGCGGCACGAGCATGAGTACCATTTGTGGGAGACGGTGAAGCTTCCCAAGGGCGCGGTGCTGATTCCTGGGGTGATCACGCATTCGTCCAACATCGTCGAGCATCCGGAGTGGATCGCCGAACGTCTGGTGCGGTTTGCGCGGCTGGTTGGGCGCGAGAACGTTATTGCCGGCGCGGACTGCGGTTTCTCGTCCCAGGCAACGTATCGACCCGAGGTCCACCCGACAGTGATCTGGGCAAAGTTCGAGGCACTGCGTGACGGCGCGCGCATCGCCAGCGCATCGCTGTGGGGGTGAGACAGCGATGCCGGGCATTGCATGCGCCGCCCGGCATCACACGCTGCATCAGGCCGGCGCCGTCTCAGATAGCGCCACGATCACCTCCTCGGCCGTGCCGTGCAGGTGGACGCACTGCCAGTGGGTCGGCCGATGCGGGACACTGTTCGGCCCGCCGAAAGTTTCAATCACGCCGATCGTCGTGACCGGCACCTTTTGTCCAAGCGTCGCCTGCACGTCAGGCAGGAAGAAGCCGAAACGGGTGCCGCCAGTGTCGACCGTCTGTACCAGCGCTACCGAGACCAGGGTGCCGAGCCCGGTGTGATCGCTGGTGATCTGCCCGGGGTTGAAGCTCTTGGTCGTGCCGCCCTCGGTGAATGTCAGAGCGGTGAAGCCTGGGTTTCCGCCGATCGTGTAGTCGATCTGGATTCCGTTGCCGCTCAGCACATACTTGTTGGCCATGGGCTGTCCTTTGTCTGTTGCTATGCCGGCGGGAAGTCATTGCCGGTGGCAAAGACGGTATCAGGGCCGCTTCATTGTCTGTGTGATGCACTTCACAAAGGCACGGTGGACCTTGTCATTGCGCAACCCGCCGAATGACACGCAGGTCGCGCTCATCGCCTCCAACAGCCACTACCTTGAAAGGCTTGTCGCAACGTTTCAAATCCTGAAACCATGCCCACAAAACCGGATGAGGGTGGGGTGTACCGGATCCTGACGACGGCATTCGAGGCGCGTAGGCGGTTTGGCCTCGGCCCGGGATTGAGTGGCGTCCTGGTGACTTCGGTTGATGCAAAGAGCGAGGCGCGCGACATCGGTATCGTGCCGGGCGATGTATTTACAATTATCCGGGGCGCGCCGGTCGCGACACCGGATGACGTGAAAAAGGCCGTTCGAAGCGCGCACGAGGAACGCCTGCCGTTCATCGCTATTCTGGTTCAAGGCAAAGGCGGTCCCCGTTCGGTGTCGCTGTCGGTTGACCGCGCTGGCTTGTAGCTGCGATCATCGGTGTGAAGGGCGACGCCCGGCGCTGCGCTCGTCCTCGCAGTGACAGCATGGGACGACGCATTTGCGTAACCGCAGGCTATTCAGCCGCCGCGGCCTGCTCGCTTGGGCGACGTACACGCAGCCGTCGGATCTGTCGCGGGTCGGCGTCCAGCACACGGAACTCGATCCCGGACGGGTGGCTGATCACCTCGCCCTTCGTGGGCACCCGCCCGGCCAGCGTGAACACCAGTCCGCCAACCGTCTCGATGTCGGCATCGCGTTCGTCCTCTGACAGCACGGGACCCATGCGGCTCTCGAACTCCTCGACCGGCAGCCGCGCGTTGATATCCAGCGCCCCGTCGGCGCGTTCCACCACCATCGCCGCCTGCACCTCGTCGTGCTCATCGGCAATGTCGCCGACGATCGTCTCCACCAGGTCCTCGATCGTCACCAATCCATCCACGCCGCCGTATTCGTCGATCACCAGCGCGAGGTGCATGCGCTGCTGGCGCATCTGCAGCAGCAGATCCAGCACCGGCATCTGCGGCGCCACCATCAGCGGGCGGCGCAGGATGGCCTCCAGCGAGAACGCCTCGGGTCGGCCAACATAGGCGAACACGTCCTTGATGTGCACCATGCCGATGATGTCATCGAGCTGCTCGCGGTAAACCGGCAGGCGCGAATGGCCCTCGGTGCGGATCTGCTGCAGCGCCTGCTCCAACGTCACATCGACCCGCATGGCCACGATGTCGGCACGCTGCACCATAACGTCATCGGCGGTGGTCTCGCGCAGGCGCAGCACGTTGGCGATCAGCGCGCGCTCCTGGCGGTCGAGTTCCGGCTGTTCGCCAGCCACCAACTGCTCGTCCGCCGCCTCCTGCACCAACTCGGCGATCGACTCGCGCAGGCTGTGCTCCGGCTGGCGGCCGAGCATGTGGCGCAATCGATCGAGCAGCGAGGCGCGTGCGCCGTTCCCGTGGCTCATGTGCGCTTCCACGGATTGGGCACGCGCAGCCGATGCAGGATGCGCGCCTCGGCGAGCTCCATGCGGCGCGCGTCGCCCGGATGGTGGTGGTCGTGGCCCGCGAGATGCAGCGCCCCGTGCACCACCAGATGCGCGAGATGATGTGCCGGACGGCGCCGCGCGGCTGCCGCCTCCCGACGGATCACGCCAAGCGCCAGCAGCATTTCGGGCGCCGGCTGGGTATAGGTCAGCACGTTGGTTGGTTGGTTGCGGTGGCGATGGCGGGCGTTAAGCCGGCGCACGGTGCGATCGGCGGCCAGCACCACGGTGCCGCTCGCACCCGCCGCCCGAGCGGCACGTTTAGCCACCGACTCGGCGTGGCGAACCAGCCGGCGCCAGGCCGGCTCCGCAACGATGACGTTGACCTCGTCCCGGAACCCCGCTTGCGCGGGGCCGCTACTCGCCTCGGGGTCCATCGCCTATTTGCCGGTCCCCTCATTCTCGCCGCGACGGCGCGCCTCGCGCCGCTTGTCGCCTTCCGCCGCAGCGCGCTGATCATACGCATCCACGATGCGCGCGACCAGTGGATGACGCACTACGTCGCGGGTGCCGAGACGGACGACGCCGATGCCCTGGATGCCCTCTAGAGTGTCGAGCGCATCGCGCAGGCCGGAGCGCATGCCATTCGGCAGATCGACCTGGGTCAGATCGCCGGTCACCACCATGCGGGTTCCCTCCCCCATGCGCGTCAGCCACATCTTCATCTGCGACCGAGGTCGTGTTCTGCGCTTCGTCGAGGATGGCATAGGCATGCGCCAGCGTGCGGCCGCGCATGAACGCCAGCGGCGCCACCTCGATCTCGCCGTTGTTCATCCGCCGGAGCACCTGCTCCGCCGGCAGCATGTCATGGAGCGCATCGTAGAGCGGGCGCAGATAGGGATCGACCTTCTCTTTCATGTCGCCGGGCAGGAAGCCCAGCCGTTCGCCCGCCTCCACGGCCGGGCGCGACAGCACGATGCGGTCCACCTTGCCGGCCTGAAGCATCGCGACGGCCTGCGCCACGGCGAGATAGGTCTTGCCGGTGCCGGCCGGGCCGACGCCGAACACCATCTCATGTGTTGCCAGTGCCTCGATGTAGGCCGCCTGGCCCGGGCTGCGGGGGCTCACCGCGCCGCGACGGGTGCGAATTGCCGGCACATCCGACAGCGGCAGCCGAGGATCGATATCGGCATCGGCTAGGCGGATCGCTGCCTCGACGTCCGGTCGGCCGATGCTCTCGCCGCGCTCCAGGCGGCGCCACAGCCCCTCCAGGGTCGCCTGGGCGGCGTCGACGCGCGCCGGCTCGCCGGTGATCGCGACCCGGTTGCCGCGACACGACAGCCGCACGCCGAGCGCCTGCTCAATGCGGACCATGTGCCGGTCGTGGTCGCCCAGCAGCAACGGCAGAAGCGTATTGTCACTGAACTGGAGGGTCACAGCCTTGCCGTGCGGCGAGGCGGCGGAGATAGCAGGGATGGCGGTGGTCTGGCTCAAGCGCAGGCTCTCTCCTCGGTGAGGGTTCCGGACAATGAATTGGGAAGCGTGGCGGCGATCTGCACGGATATTTCTTTGCCGATCAGGTCTGACAGTCCGGTTACATGGACCGGCTGAAGAAATGGCGACCGCCCGGCGATCTGGCCGGGATGGCGGCCCGGGCCAGTGAACAGCACAGGCAGCGTGAGCCCGACACAGGCGGCATTGAACCTGGTCTGCTGGTCGCGAAGCAGGGCCTGGAGTTCGGTCAGGCGCCGCTCCTTTTCGGCGTCCGGCACTTGCGACGGCGCACCTGCGGCGGGTGTGCCTGGGCGCGGGGAGTACTTGAAGCTGAACGCCTGGGCGAAGTGCACCTCACGCACGAGGGCGAGCGTCGCCTGAAAGTCAGCCTCGGTCTCGCCGGGGTGGCCGACGATGAAATCGGACGAAAGCGCCAAGTCCGGCCGCGCCGCGCGCAGCCGTTCCACAAGGCGCAGATAGTCGGCCGCAGCGTGCCGGCGGTTCATCGCAGCCAGCACGCGATCGGACCCTGACTGCACCGGCAGGTGCAGGAACGGCATCAGCATCGACAGGTCGCGATGCGCGGCGATCAGTTCAGCGTCCATGTCCCGCGGGTGCGAGGTGGTGTAGCGCAGGCGCCGCAGGCCGGGCAGCGCCGCAAGTTCGCGCAGCAGGCGCCCAAGCCCCCAGGTGGCGCCATCCGGGGCCTCGCCATGCCAGGCATTGACGTTCTGGCCCAACAACGTGATCTCGCGCGCGCCCTGCGCCACCAATCGCCGCGCCTCGGCGATCACAGCGGCCGCCGGACGGCTGGTCTCGGCGCCGCGCGTGTAGGGGACCACGCAGAAGCTGCAGAACCGGTCGCAACCTTCCTGGATGGTGAGAAACGCGGTGATCCCCTGCGGCGCCGCCGCGTCGGGCAGAAAGTCGAATTTCTGCTCGGCCGGAAAATCGGTCTCGATCACCGCCCCGCCGGCGCGGGCGGCACGGGCCACCATCTCGGGCAGGCGATGGTAGGTCTGCGGACCCAGGACGATATCGACATACGGAGCGCGCGCCAGGATTTCGGCGCCTTCCGCCTGTGCCACGCAGCCTGCGACGGCCAGGACCATCCGCCCGCCGGCCGCGGCGCGCTGCTCCTTGAGCCGTCGCAGCCGGCCAAGTTCGGAGAACACCTTCTCGGCGGCCTTGTCGCGGATGTGACAGGTATTGAGGATCACCATGTCGGCGCCCTCCGGCACGGGCGCGGGCGCATAGCCCAGAGGCGCCAATACATCAGCCATCCGGGCGCTGTCATACACGTTCATCTGACAGCCCCAGGTGATGACGTGCAGGCGTTTAGGGCCAGCCTCCACCTTGCTCGTCGATGCAGAGGGCGTCGGGCTCGTGGAGCGGGTCAAGCGTTGCAGCTCAGGTTCGTCTCCTTGGACAGGCGGCAGTGTGGCAGGAAAGATCGTCATCCTGTCAACCATTCTTGGGCATACTCAGGCATACGCTGGTTCGCCTGCCGCGCCACCCACCGGGGGCGCCAGCACGGGCCGGTTCTGCCGCAGCGTCGAGGCGCCGTCCGCCACTGCCTGCCATACTGCATGCGAGAGCGCCTTGCGGCTCGCAAAGCGAGCCGGATCGAGGGGCGGGTGCAGCAGAATGCTGACGCGCAGGCCGCGGTGCTGTGCGAAGCGCCAGAAATGCGTGGCCAGGTCCATGTCGCCGTACCAGGCGAACACCGGACGGCTGGCGCGCCCCGTCGGTAACCCGCCCAGCCGGTCGTACACCACCGAGACCGGCTGAATCAGCGGTGACTCCGCGCCGTCGGCGATCGCGAAGAAGGCACTGCGGAACGGCAGCACGCGTGAACCGTCCGACGTCGTGCCCTCCGGGAACAAGAACAGATTGTCGCCGGCGGCGAGTCTCTCCTGCATCACATCCCGCTCCCGGCCGGTCGCGTGGCGCTGGCGGGAAATGAAGACCGTCCGGCCCAGTCGGGCGATGGTGCCCACGAACGGCCAGCCCCCCACCTCATTCTTCGATACGAAGCAGGCGTGGAGCCTGCCCCCGAGCACCGGCACGTCAAGCCATGATGAGTGGTTGGAGACGTACACCACAGGCCGGCCGTTCGCAGTGCTGGCGGGCGCGCCGATCAACCGTACCCGGAGCCCGAGCAGCCGGCAGACCGCCGACCAGTAGAAACGTGCGAAAGACTCTTTGGCGCGCCCTGGCAACATCAGGCAGACCGCCTGGACTGGCATGCACGGCAGCGTCCACAGCAGGACGCCGAAAGCGCGACGTACGACGCGTAGCGGACGCAGCAGCGCGGCCAATCCGCCGCCGATGGTCGGCAGCACGTCGGCATTTGGCGCCGCCCCTTGGCGCGCCAGCACCGGGCGGCCGCCGGTCAGCCGGCTTGGACGACGGGCGCTTTCTCTCATAGTCGCCGGGATAGCTCCTGCCCGGATTGTTAACAATGGCGCGACCGTGACACTCGGGGGAAGTTTGGCCGTTTAGCATGGGCAGATGCGCCGGATCCTTGTTCTTCTGATCATCGCAATTACGGTTCTGGTGCAGGACGCGGCAATAGCAGCCGATCCGCAGCCCTATTCGGTGACCCTCAAGCCAACCGGGAACAAGACCCTGGACGGCGCGCTGCACGACGCGTCCTCGTTGATCTCACTGCAGGACAAGGCGCCGGTCGGGGGCTTCTCGCTCGTGGAACGCGCCCGTCAGGACGCCGACCGGTTCCAGACAGTGCTGCAAAGCTATGGCTACTACGCGGCGAAGGTGAACCTCACGATCGCCGGTCATCCCGTGTCGGATCCCACACTGCCCGACATCGTCGGCCAACTGCCGGCCGAACCCAAGGCGGAGATCGCGGCGAGTTTTGACCTTGGCCAGCAGTTTCAACTCGGCGAGGTGAAGATCAACGGATCGGTTCCGACCGAGGCGCGCGACAAGCTTGGCCTTGCTCCGGGTGCTCCTGCCCTGGCCGCCGATGTCCTGGCGGCGCGCGACCGCCTGCTCAGTGCAATACGCGACGAAGGCTATCCGTTGGCCAAGGTCGATCTGCCGCCAGTCACTCTACGCCCGGCCGATCACCTGCTGGACGTCGTCTTCAATGCCGAAACCGGTCCGCGTACCGACCTCGGACCGATCCATATCGACGGCCTGCAAGCGATGCACGAGGATTTCGTTCGCAGGCGCCTGTTGATCCACGAGGGCGAGCAGTTCAGCCCCACAGCGATCGACAAGGCGCGGCAGGATCTGCTGTCGCTCGGCGTATTCTCGACGGTGCGGATACAACCCGCCGGTCAGTTGGACGCACAGGGGAACCTGCCGATCACCGTGGACGTGGCGGAGCGCAAGCTGCGATCGGTGGACATGGGCGTCGCCTATTCGACCGATCTCGGCGTCAACGTCAACGCCGGTTGGCATCATCGCAACCTGTTCGGCAACGCCGAGCAATTGAACCTGACCGGGGCTGTGAACCTGGGCGGCAGCGCCGTGACCCATCCCGGCTACCGGTTCCAGGCACAATTCATCAAGCCCGATTTTCTGACGCGCGATCAGCAGCTTGAGTTGGACCTCACCGCGCTGGACCAGAGCCTGAAATCCTACGACCAGGTTGGCGTGATCGAGCAGGCGACCCTCAACCGCAAGTTCACGCAATACTGGAGTGGCAGCGTTGGTCTGCTGGGCGAGCAGGAGAAGATCACCCAGGAGGGTGTCTCGACGCACTACAACCTGTTTGGGGTGCCGATCGTGGCACGCTACGACAGCACGAACAATCAGTTCGACCCAACCGGCGGTATCCGTGCGAGCGCTGGCATCACGCCGACACAGTCATTTGGCAGCCAAAACGCGACATTCTTCGTCATGCAGGCGTCCGGCTCGACCTACTTCGACCTCACTGGCGAGGGGCGCAGCATCGTGGCTTTGCGCGGGCTGGTGGGCAAGATCGCCGGGGCGGGGGTGTTCAGCCTGCCGCCGGATCAGCGGTTCTATGCCGGCGGTAGCTCCACGGTGCGCGGCTTCCGCTACCAGTCGATCGGACCGCACTTCCCGGACAACAATCCGACCGGCGGCACCGCGATCTCCACTGGGACGGTCGAATTCCGACAGCGCATTCTCGGCAGCTACGGCGTTGTCGGGTTCATTGACGCGGGCCAGGTCAGCGCCAACGGTGCGCCGTTCACCAGCGACTGGCGGGTCGGTGCCGGCGTGGGTTTCCGCTACTACACCTCGATTGGGCCGATCCGTGCGGACATCGCTGTGCCGCTGAACAAGCAGCCAGGGGGCGATTCGTTCGAGTTGTACCTCGGGCTCGGGCAGGCGTTCTGAATGCGCCGCGCCGCGAAGTGGCTGGCCTGGATTCTCGCAGTCGTCATCGGGGTTCCCGTGGCGCTGGTGGTGCTGGTCGTCGTCGGGGCAAACCTCGAACCCGGGCGCAACCTGCTGGTCAAACTGGTGCCCAGCCTCACCAGCGGACAGGTGGCCATCGCCGGTCTCGGCGGCCGATTTCCTGACGCGCTCAGGGTCGCGACGGTCGAGCTGCGCGACACGAAGGGCGCTTACCTCACCCTGCACGACGTGCTGCTGGACTGGTCGCCATTGCGGCTCGCCGAGCGCGTGCTCGATATCGAGCGATTGACCGCGGCGAGCGGTAGCGTGGCGAGGCAGCCCGAACCGAGCTCGAGTTCCAGCAGCAGCTCAGGGCTGCCGGTCAGGCTCGTCGTGCATCAGCTCCAGGTCGGGCGACTTGAGCTGGCGCCGGCGGTTGCCGGCGCACCTTACACATTGGCGCTCGACGGCAGCGGACGGCTCGATTCGTATACCGCCGGTCAAGGGCAGCTTGCCGTCACGCGCCTCGACACGGCGGGAAGCTACAAGCTGGACGCCAACGTCGATGCGGCCCAGGTGAAGCTGCGGCTTCAGGCGGACGAGCCGCCGCACGGACTGATCGCCGGGTTGGCAAAGCTGCCAGACCTGGGCGCGATTTCGATCAACGCCACGCTGGATGGACCACGCGACGCGGTCGCGACGCATCTCTCGGTCGGCGCTGGCCCGCTTGCGGCGACCGCGCAAGGCACGGTGGATCTCGTGCACAATGCGACGGACCTGACGATCGCCGCCCATGCGCCGGCGATGACCCCTCGGCCGGACGTGTCCTGGCAGGCTGTCGCGCTCGATGCGCGGGTGCAGGGAGCCTTCGAGAGACCGAACGTGAATGGCCAGGTGAGGCTCGATCAGGTCAACGCCGCCGGCGGCGGGGTGCAGCGCCTGACAGCCGACATCGCAGGCAACCAGGGGCTGGTACACCTGCATGCCACGGCGGATGGGCTCCGTGTCCCTGGATCACCGCCCGATCTGTTCGCATCGGCGCCGTTGACGCTGGATGCCACCGCACATCTTGAGGCACCCGACCGGCCGGTCGAGTTCACGCTGTGGCATCCGCTGCTTTCCGCGCAGGGCTCGGCGCAAACTGCTGGTGCCCTGCAGGCCAAGATGCGCCTCACCATTCCGCAACTGGCACCGTTCGCTGCGGTGGCCGGCGCCACGCTGCAGGGTCACACGACGCTCGATCTCAGCGGTGGGATGCAGGACGGGGACACGCAGCTCGCGGTGACCGGAACGGTCGGACTCGACTCCGGCACACCGCCCGCCCCAGCCCTGCTTGGCAATGACGCGCACATAGACCTGCTTGCCAGCATGCACGGCCAGGATCTCACGGTCACGCGGTTCGCGCTGAACGGACAGGAGGCCACTGCCTCGGTGCATGGTCGTGCAGGGCCGGACAACGTCGATCTGGACTGGGCCGTGGCGTTGTCGGATCTAACCGCGGTGCAACCGAGCCTCAAGGGCAAGCTGGCGGCCCAGGGGCATGTCGGTGGCACGCCGCAGGATCTTTCGGTGGCGGCGGACCTGAGCGGTGAGATCGCCACCGAGGGGATCAATTCCGGCGAGCTGAGCGCACACTTACAGGCACACGGCCTGCCAAATGTGCCCAACGGCCAGGTGACTGCGCAGGGCTCCCTGCTCGGCGCGCCGATCGAGCTGGCGATGGCGGCGCAGCGCGGTGCGGACGGGGCGATCCATGTCACGATCGACCGTGCCGACTGGAAGAGCGCCCATGCGGACGGCGCAATCAGCGCGGCGCCACCCTACACGGCGCCCGAAGGTCGGCTGACCTTCGCGATGACGCAATTCGCCGACCTCGCCCCGCTGCTTGGCAGGTCCATCGCGGGCAGCGCTGACGCGACTCTGGATGCCACCGCGGCCGAGGCGAAGCTCGCGGTGAACCTGCGGAATGTCGCACTGGCGGGAACCGCCTCGGTGTCCCGCGCCGCCCTGAATGCGACTGTGACTGACCCGGCGACGCACCCTGTGGTGGACGGCAATCTGTCGCTGGAGGGCCTTTCGGCCGGCAAGCTCGGCGCCTCCGGCACGGTGCAGGCACAGGGTCCGATCGATGCGCTCGCCGTCAAGCTGGCGGCGACGCTGCCCGCGCTGGCTGGGGCACCCGCCAGGTTGAACGCAACGGCGACACTGGACGTGCCGCGACGAGGCGCGACTCTGGCCTCGATGCAGGCGGACTGGAAGCAACAATCGCTGCGGCTGTTGGCGCCCGCGCGTATCAACGCCGCCGACGGCGTCGCGGTGGATAATCTGCGACTGGGCCTGCAGAAGGCGGTCCTGACGGTCAGTGGCAAGGCCGGCAGCAGTCTCGATCTGACCGCCAGCCTGCGCGACCTGAGCGCCGACATCGTCGCCGTCGTCTCGCCCGAGCTTGCCGCAAACGGCACGATCTCAGCCGACGCGCGCCTCACCGGCACGTCGACACGGCCCGAAGGCATCGTCCGGCTCAATGCACGCGGGGTGCAGTTGCGCAGTGGCCCGGGTCGGGCGATCCCGGCCGCCAACCTTACCGCCGAGGCGGCGCTAAGCGGTGGCGCCGCTCGCATCGATGCACGGCTCACGGCAGGCAGCTCCAATCTCGCGGTGACTGGCACTGCGCCCGTTTCTGCTGGAGGTTCGCTCGACCTGCGGACCACGGGTCTGGTCGACCTTGGCATGATCCAACCGTTGATGGCGGCCAGCGGGCGACGCGTGGCCGGCCGGCTGAACCTTGACGGGCGGGTTACCGGCACTGCGGCGGCGCCACGGATTTCCGGGACGGCACAACTGACGGGCGGTGAGGTGCAGGACTACAAGCTCGGGCTCAACCTGCGGGCGATCGCGGCGACCATCCAGGCGGATGGCGATCGCATTCGACTCGCCCGGCTCACCGCGCAGGCAGGCTCCGGGACCATCGGCGGCTCTGGCACCGTCGGACTTGCCGCGCCGATGCCGGTTGATCTGACCTTCACCGCGCAGAACGCGACGCTCGTGACAAACGATATGCTGACTGAGCGGCTCAACGCGAACCTGACCGTCGCCGGCGAAGTACAGGGCAATCTCACGGTGCAGGGCACAGTGCGCGTACTCCGTGCGGACCTGCAGATTCCCGACAAGCTGCCGCAGAGCGTTGCGGTGCTGCCCGTGCGCAACCCGAATGCGCCGCCGCAACCCACGACCAAGCCGGCGCCGGCTCCCAATATCGCCCTGAACATCACCGTCCAGGTGGATCAGTTCCTGATAAGCGGACATGGGCTGGATGCGGAGCTGGCCGGAGAAATCCAGGTCCGCGGGACCGCCGTCAACCCACAACCGAGCGGTGGCCTCAAGGTGCAGCGTGGCACATTCGGCGCGCTCGGCCAGACGTTGAACTTCAGCGAAGGCAGCGTCGACTTCATCGGTGCCGGCATCGCCGACCCGGCGCTGCACTTCGTCGCCAATACGACCTCCAACAATATCACCGCAACGATCACCGTCGGTGGCACGGCGCGCAATCCGAAAATCACCCTGAGCAGCGTGCCCGATCTGCCGCAGGATGAGATCCTGGCGCAGATCATGTTCCGTCGCAGCACGAGCCAGTTGAGCCCGATCGAGTTGGCGCAGATCGCGGCAGCGCTCGCGTCGTTCTCGGGCGCGGTTTCGGGCGATCCGCTCGCCAACCTGGGCAAGTCGCTGGGACTGGACCGGCTTTCGGTCGGCACCAACAACGCGGGAGCGGCGACAGTGCAGGCTGGGAAATATGTTGCCCCCGGGGTTTTTCTGGGCGCCAAGCAGAGCGCATCGGGCGGCACGCAGGCGGCGCTGCAGTTCGATATCACCAAGGGTCTCAAGCTGGAGACCACCGCAGGCATGGGCGGCGGCAATCCGCAGGGCTCGACCGATTCGAGCGGTTCCAGCGTCGGACTGACCTATCAGTTCGAATATTGAAGCTGGCGTCGTGCGCCTGTATCACCGCGGTAGATACACACCGGGACGGAAATGCAGCCGATAGAGTCAACGCTTCGAATGGTGCCGGGCCTTGCGCAGCTTGACAGTGCGTCTCTGGAGCGCCTCGCGGCTGCGGGCGACCTGGCCGAGGTGGGCGCCGGCGACGTGCTGTTCCGCGAAGGCAGCCGTCCGGAGGCGCTCCACATCCTGCTCGAAGGCAAGGTGAGCCTGACCGGCACGGCGGCCGATGCATCGAGCACGGTAATCGACATCCTGGGACCGGCCAGCAGCTTCGTGCTGGCCAACGTGCTGAGCGAGGAACCATACCTGATGGGCGCACAGGCGATTTCGCGCTCGGTGCTGGTGCGCATCGCGGCGGAACCGATGCGCGCGGTGGTGGCGTCGCAACCGGCTGCCGCGATGGTGATGATGCGCGCCATGTCGGCGGAACTCGCCAAAATCACGCGCCAGGTGGTGGACCTGAAGGTGCGCGTCGCGGCACAGCGCCTTGGGACATACCTGCTGAGCCAGGTGAAGGATCCGACCGCGGCGCAGGCAAGCTTCAGGCTGCCGGTGACCAAGGGGCTGCTGGCGCCCTGGCTGGGCTGCCGCGCCGAGAACCTCTCGCGCGCCTTCATGGCACTGCGTGCCTACGGCGTGGAAACACATGGCTCCCGCGTCCTGCTGCACGACATCTCGCGCCTGAAGGCCTACACCGGGGTATTCGACAGCGCCGGTATCGTCACAGGCGCAGCCGACGCAGGCGCTCGCGAGCCGGTCGAGAAGATCTTTGGCGACGCGTTTAGACTGCGGCCCCGGCAAAGGCGCGAAGGGTGACTTCGCGTCAAGCGTGAGCCGGCTATTGCGCCACCCATGCGGCGGACAGGCGGGGCGAGATGATCAGGTTTGTGGGATCGCCGATCGAAACGATCATCTACCTGCTGTGCGTGATCGCCAGCCTGCTCTGCGCCATTCTGCTGGCACGCGCCTATCTGCGCGGACGGACAAAGCTGCTCATCTGGAGCTCGATCTGCTTCGCGCTGCTGGCGCTCAACAATCTTGTGCTGGCGGTGGATATACTGCTGCTGCCGGCCAGTGACCTGACCATCCTGCGAGTGATCACGGCGCTGCTGGCCGTTGGTGTGCTGCTGTACGGCTTCATCTGGGAAACCTCGTGAGCAATACGGTCGTCGACTATCTGGCGGGGATGGTGACCACGGGATACCTTGCCTGCGGGCTGTTCTTTCTTCGGTTCTGGTCGCGCAGCCGCGATTTTCTGTTCCTGGCATTCACGGCGGCGTTTTGGTTGCTGGCCTTGAACGCTGCGGCGGTGACCCTTGTCCCGGAGCCGGACGAGCGGCGTGTCTGGTTCTATCTGCTGCGCGTGGCGGCATACCTGGTGATCGTTGTCGCGATCGTGCGCAAGAACACTGTCGGTCCGACAGCAGATTAGTCCGACTGTTTGCACGGTCGGCCTCGAAGCTACGTACGAACCTGCCGGCCTCCCGCGACGATCAGGGCAGCTAACGAAATCGAAGGACCGCCATGCTAGAAGGCCATCTGGAGCGGGAGAGTCATGTCGGCGCCAGCGTCCTCTGTCTCTGCAGCCAAGCGTGAAGTCCTCCATGGCCTGGCAGCGGCCCTTGCTGCGCTCGCTGGACGCATCCAGGACCAGGGCGAAGCAGCACGTGAGGTGGGTCTGCTAACCGCGCAAGCCGAAGAGCTGGCGGCACGCGCCTGGAAAATTGCGTGTGCCAGCCACACCGACAAGGATGCTGCTGCAGATCTTGCTGCAGCGGTGAAGTCCTTCGTCGAACATGCAAAGATGCTCTCGCAGCGAGTTGCGCGTGAAGCGTCTACCAGCAACGCGCTTGCTACGATCCTGCGCGGCGAGGCGATCGAGCTCAAGGCAGCCGGGCGTGAAGTGGATGGTGTGAACGACATGAAAGTCATACGCGCACGTCTGCGGCCGCTTCTCGATAGGCTTGCCGCAGTACCGGAGCGTCTGGCGGCCATGACGGAGATTGCCTCTGACGTCGCGGGGCTTGGCGACATGGCCAAGGCAATGGCTGCACATACGCAGGGACTGCAGGAGAGCGGTCGCAATCCAGGGATCGCTGCGGTCTCGCTCTATAGAGAGCTGCGGGGCTTTGCCGACGCTGCGGGATCAGTCGCCAGCAAAATGTGGGAGGACGAGAAACAGATACAGCAGACGATAGCCCAGATGCATGAGCAGACCAATCAGCTTGCCTCGCCAGAGGCTGCGGCCGCGGCGCAGCGCAACGCCACCGCAGCCGGCCGCATACACGACATGATCGTACAGACCAAGGCGACGGAGTTCCGCGCGTCCCCCGCCGAGCCATCAAAGCCCCGAGGAATGGGCTGGGGTTATGCCCCGAGGTCACCACGATAGAGCTTGGCTGCGACCGCCCACGTCGGTGGATATGGCGCCCTTGCGGAAATCAGTGCAGCTAGCGCCGTGCCTCGATGCGGTCCCAGATCATCGCCGCGATGTTGATGCCGTCGAAGCGGTCGATCTCCTGGATGCCTGTGGGCGAGGTGACGTTGATCTCGGTGAGCCAGTCGCCGATCACGTCGATGCCGACGAAGATCATGCCCTGTTCGCGCAGCGTGGGTCCGATTGCTGCACAGATCTCGCGGTCGCGCGCCGAGAGCACGCACTTCTCCGGCCGGCCGCCGACATGCATGTTGGAGCGTGCCTCGCCCTCCGCTGGCACGCGGTTCACCACGCCGACCGGCTCGCCATCCACCAGGATGATGCGCTTGTCGCCCTGCCGCACCGCGGGTTCATAGCGCTGGAACATCAGCGGCTCGCGCGAGCGGGCGAAGTGCATCTCCAGCAGCGCCGCCAGGTTCTCGTCGTCCGGCTTGATGCGGAACACGCCGGCGCCGCCGTTGCCGAACAGCGGCTTGACGATGATGTCGTTGTGTTCGAGCCGGAACGAGCGGATGGCGTCGAAGTCCCAGGTGATCATGGTGGGCGGCATCAGCTCGGGAAAATGCGTGACCAGCAGCTTCTCCGGCGCATTGCGCACCGCGGCGGGGTCGTTCACCACCAGCGTCTTCGGATGGATGTGCTCGAGCAGGTGAGTGGCCGTGATGTAGGCCATGTCGAACGGCGGGTCCTGCCGCATCAGCACCACGTCCATCATGGCGAGGTCGAGCTGGGCCGATTCGCCGAATGCGTAATGCGCGCCGCGCCTGCGTTCGACGGTGACAGGGCGGGCGCGGGCGAGCAGCCGTTCCTCGCGGCGTTCCCCCTGGCGCTTCACGCCCTCGCGCAGCGCCATGTGGCGCACCTCATAGTGCCATAGCTCATGGCCGCGGTGTTGCGCCTCCAGCATGAGGGCGAAAGTCGAGTTGGCGTCGATATTGATCGATTCGATCGGGTCCATCTGGACCGCGACCTTGAGCTGCCGTGCCATGCCCAGGCCCCGTGTGGTATCTGGCATACTCTCTATGGGCAGACGCCGCGGATTGCCAGAGGCGTCAAGCGGAGCAGGCGATGATCCTGATTGGTCAATACGATTCCCCATTCGTGCGGCGTGTGGCCATTGCGCTCCGTCTCTATGGCATCGGATACGAGCATCGGCCGTGGTCGACCTTTGGGGATGCTGATCGGATCGCCGCGTTCAATCCGCTGCGCCGCGTGCCGACGCTGGTGCTCGACAATGGCGAGTCCCTGATCGAAAGCGGCGCCATACTCGACTACCTGGATGAGCTTGTAGGTCCGTCCCGCGCCATGATCGCCGACCGCGGCGATGGGCGCCGTCACGCCCTCAAGGTCTGCGCCCTGGCGACCGGCCTGGCCGACAAGTCGGTTAGTCTCGTCTATGAGCGCGTACTGCACCAGGCGACGTCCGAGCAATGGATCGCCCGCTGCCGGGCACAGATCTCCGACGTGCTTGCCGCGCTCGAAGCGAGCCGCGCAGGGAGGCGCTCGCGGTTCTGGTTCAGCGATGACATCGGCCATGCCGATATTGCCGTCGCCTGCAGCTTGCGCTTCACCCGGGAAGCACATGCAGGGCTGTTCGACGAGCATCGCTGGCCCTGTCTGGCGAGACATGCCGAGACCTGCGAGCGCCACGAGGCGTTCCGCGAAATCGCCCAGTCGTTCCTGCCGCCGTCATAAAGGAACGCGGCCAAAGCCCAATGCTGTTCAACAGCCTGCCCTTCATCCTGGGCTTCCTGCCGCCCGTGCTGCTGGCCTATTGGCTGCTTGCGCGGAAAGACGAGGCGCGACTGTATTTTCTGCTGGGCGCCTCGTTGGCGTTCTATGGTTATTGGGACTGGCGGTTCGAGCCGCTGCTCCTCGGATCGATCGTGTTCAACTGGCTGCTCGCCGAAGTCTATTTCCGCATTCGCCGAAAATCGCTGCTGATTGCGGCGATTGCGCTCAATCTCCTGTCGCTCGCCGTGTTCAAGTATCTCGGCTTTTTCGCTGGCGCCGTCGCGGATACCACGGGCTGGCACTTCGATGTTCCAGCGATTCTGCTGCCGATCGGCATCAGCTTTTTCACATTCCACAACGTCATTTATCTTGCCGATCTCCACGCCGGGCGGGCGCCACGCTATTCGCTGCGCGATTACGGGCTTTACATCGCGCTGTTTCCCCAGATCCTGGCGGGGCCGTTGGTGCGATACTACGAGATCGTGCCGCAATTCCGGCTGTCGCCGCGGCGCGAGGGTTGGGAGGCGCGGTGCGCCCAGGGCATTGCGCTGTTTCTCATGGGCCTCGGCAAGAAAGTGCTTCTGGCTGACGCGCTCGCGTCACTGGCCGATCCCGTGTTCGCAGCGTCAGGAGAGCGCGCACTTGCGATGGGCGAGGCATGGACTGCCGCGCTCGCCTTCCCGTTCCAGATCTATTTCGATTTCTCCGGATATTCCGACATGGCAATCGGGCTTGGATTGATGCTCGGTTTCGGGTTGCCGGTGAATTTCAATGCGCCCTATCGCGCTGACGGTTTGCGCGAGTTCTGGCGGCGCTGGCACATGACGTTGTCGCGGTTCCTGCGCGACTATCTCTACATCCCGCTGGGCGGTAACCGGCACGGCCTGACGCTGCAGGTGGCGGCGCTCCTCGTCACCATGACGCTCGGCGGGTTGTGGCACGGCGCCGGCTGGAGCTTTGTCGCCTGGGGGGCGTTGCACGGGCTGGGATTGGCGGCGGGTGTGATGTGGCGCCGCTGGTTGCCGCCAATCCCACAACCGATCGGCTGGGCGATGTTGATGGCATTCCTGCTCGTGTCGTGGGTGTTCTTCCGCGCGCCGAGTTTCGGCTCCGCATGGCATCTGCTGGTTTCCATGGTGGCGGGCGGCGCACCAATCGGACCTGTGGGATCCGGCGTCATCGCTATCGCAGCCGCGGTCGCGCTGATCGGCCCCACGAGCCAGGATATCGCCGCACGACTGCGCCCATATGCCTGGCTCGCCCCGGCCGCGGCGTTCGCGACACTTCTCCTGCTGTTCAAGTTGGGCGACGGACCCGCCTATGAGTTTATCTACTTCCGCTTCTGAAGCCGCATCCGATTTGCGGCGCTGGCGTCGCCTGTTGTGGCGGTATGCGGCGATCACCGTGGCGGCCGGACTGGCTCTTGGCGCTCTCGTTCTGGCACTCGATCCCTACGACACGGGGCGCTTCTCGCTTCTGCCTGCGCAAGGCGTCGCCGATTTCGGCCCGCGTCTCGCTTCCGCCAGCATCGCGCGCCAACAGGACGTCGACGCCGCCATCTTGGGCAACTCCACGGTCCAATTGCTCGACCCGGCGCGGCTGTCGCGGCTGAGCGGCCGCAATTTCGTGTCGCTCGCGGTGCCCGGCACCGGCCCGGTCGAACAGCTCGCCCTTGCCGACTGGTTCCGCCGACATCATCGCTCGCAGCCGGCGCTTGTCTTCGGCATCGATGCGTCCTGGTGCACGACCGACGATCCGATCAAGCTGAGCAATCCCTTCCCGTTCTGGCTCTACTCGTCGGATCGGTTCGACTACGCGGTCAACATGATGCGCTACAAGTCGTTCGAGGCTGTGCTGCGGCGTCTGAAGCTGCTGGCCGGTTACGAACGCATGGCAAGGCCCGACGGCTACCGCGACTACGACACGGGCAACCCGTGGCACCTGCCGGAGTTCCGCGAACCGGCTCCGCAGGAGACGCCGGCGCAAACACCGATTGCCACAACAGAAGATCTCACTGCGCCGCCATTGTTGCGACAGTTCTTCGCCAGGCTCGATCCCGGCGCGCGCGTCGTGATCGTCTTTCCCCCGCGCTACACCACAGCTATTCCGTCACCCGGCAGTACGGCCGCGGCGGAACTGGATGTCTGCAAAGAGACATATCGCCGGCTGGCCGGCGTGCGCCCCAATACGCAATTGCTGGATTTCCTCGCCGACAGTCCAATGGCGCGGCGCGACGAGAACTTCTGGGATGCCATCCACTACCGTGGCCCCGTCGCACGCGTGATAGAAGATCGCGTCGTGGACGCGCTCAAACGCTAGGCAATCGACGCGTCCGTCATTCGGGCGCTCTGCGATTTCTCTTTGAAGGAGGTGACCACCCTGCTCTCCCCCCTCGCCCGCGCCCTCGGTCAGCTCGACGATCCCGTTTTCCTGGGTGTCCTGCTGCGCAGCCTGCTCTGGGCTGCCGGATGCTTCATCGCGCTGCATGCCGTGGCCATCTGGGCGGTACATCACCTGCTTGATCTGCAAGGCTGGCTCGGCTGGGCGGCCGACATCGCCGGCGGCGTCGGCGCGTCATTTCTCGCGCTGTGGCTGTTCCTGCCGGTCGCGGTGATCATCGGCACCCTCTACATCGATCGCATCGCCCAGGCAGTCGAACGCCGCCACTACCCCGCGCTGCCGCCTGCGCGCGGCGCCCCGATCGCCGCGCAACTCTGGGATGCGATCAGCATTGCCGCGCGCATCCTGCTGCTCAACGTCCTGGCGCTGGTCGCGGCACTGGTCCTGCCCGGTGTGGGCCTGATCTTCGCGTGGCTCATCGGCGGCTATGCCATCGGTCGCGGCCTGTTCGCCGCGGTGGCGATGCGCCGCATGCCACGGCCGGCGGCCGAGGCGCTGTATCGCCGCGCCCGCCCGGCGGTTCTGGCGCAGGGCTGCATGCTGGCGCTGGCCGGCTACGTGCCGATCCTTAACCTGCTTATACCGGTCGTTGGCACCGCCGCGATGGTGCACGTGCTCGACCGGGTGCTCGTGGCCCATGCGGATCGTTGTGGATAACCGTCGGGCACCAGTTGTTCCGCTGTGAGTGGCCGTGTTAACCCGACGCCATCATCACGACTCCTGATATTTTGCCAGCTGAACGAGGAGCCTGTGTTCAAGCGTCGCAAGCCTGACGATCCGCATGTCGAACAGGACACCAGCCTGCCCGCAGGCTGGTCGTCGCTGCCCGATCAGGTGGACACAAATGACCATCCCGAGGCCCCGAGCGGACCGATCGACAGCGGTCTGGGTGTGCCTCCCTTCCGTCCCGCCCTGCCGCAGGAGGTGCAGACCATGTCACGGCAACCTTTCACCACCGCGCCCACCCCGCCGCAGGCCATGCCGGCTGCCGGCGTCCGGCCCGTGCTTCCTCCGATCCGCTCTCCGGCCCGCGATCCATCGGAGCGCCGCACCCTGGTCGTCGGCCGCGGCATCAGCCTGCAAGGCACGGTGCAGGACGCCGAGCGTCTGGTGGTCGAGGGCACGATCGAGGCCACCATGATACACGCGACCGAACTCGCCATTTCGCCCGGCGGCATCTTCAAGGGCGAGATCGAGGTCGAGGACGCCGAGATTGCCGGCACGATAGACGGCACGCTGACGGCCCGCGGCAGCCTGATCGTTCGCGCGAGCGGCAAGGTGCTGGGCACCGCCCGTTGCCGGCGCCTGCAGGTCGAGGACGGTGGGCAGATCACCGGCCACATCGAAATGCTGACCGACCAGGCAAGGTCGGAGCCGGCGCCCCGCACGATGAGCGAACCGGCCGTCTAGGGGCCTGCGAGGCGGAGGCATTGCCCTCCGCCGCGTTCCTCGTCGCGCATCACGTGTTTCGCCGTGGGAGGCCTCGGTTCAAGGCAATGCGGCAGGCAAACAGGGCAAAGTAGATTGTCCGCATGCGCTCATACGAGTGAAGCATGCGAACCCACGGCGGAGTCGGCTCCGACCATTCTCGGCATGTACCTGTTCCCAGTCGGCACGAGGATGACGGTGCGGACCGCGCCACGCATGCTGAAGCGCCGCTTCGGCGCGATCCAATCAGCGCCAGGGGATTTCCGGCTCTACCATGCACCGGTGTTGGGCATGCTGGTCCAGGGTTCAGCGGGCGGCAGCGCGCCGCCGGATTGCAGCAGCTCGATGGAGATGCCATCCGGCGTGCGGATGAACGCCATGCGGCCGTCACGCGGCGGGCGGTTGATCGTTACGCCGCTGGCAATGAAGGCGCTGCAGGTCTCGTAGATGTTGTCCACGGCGTAAGCGAGATGTCCGAAATTGCGGCCGCCGGTATAGGGCTCGGGGTCCCAGTTGTAGGTGAGTTCCAATGCGGCCGCCTCGTCGCCGGGAGCGGCGAGGAACACGTTGGTGTAGCGGCCCTTCTCGTCAGGACGGCGGCGGATCTCCTGTAGGCCGAGCACCCCAAAGAAGGCGATGCTGTCCTCCAGCGAACTGACGCGGATCATGGTGTGCAGATATTTGGTCATTGGCGTGTCCTCAGCGAGGGATCGAGGTGTGGCGATAGGGATGCTAAAGATGGCCGCCTAGGTTATGCAAATCGGCCGAAAAATCGCCGTTTGCCCCTTTCCACCCTTGAGCAGCTGTCAGCGATGCACCCCGTTCCGGTGTCGTTCAGAGACAGGCTTTGGGCGCTACCGCCTCGCCGCCTGGTACGCCGCGAGGCAGGCCAGATCGACGATCTGGCTCACCGACGCGTCCATCGGCATGATCTGCACCGGCCGCTCCATGCCCATCAGCAGCGGCCCGATGGTCGTGCCACCACCTAGTTTGCGCGCCAGGCTTGACGTGATGTGCGCCGAATGCAGCCCCGGCATCACCAGCACATTGGCATCGTCGGTCAGCCGACAGAACGGGTACAGTGCGCGGATCGATGGCTCCAGGGCCACGTCCGGGCTCATCTCGCCATCATACTCGAAGTCCACCTTGCGCTGATCGAGGATCGCCACCGCCTCGCGCATCGGCGCGTTGGCCGGCTGCATCGGATCGCCGAAGGTCGCGTGCGACAGCAGTGCCACGCGTGGTTCGTGCCCGAGATGGCGCGCCGCCTGAGCCGCACCGATGGCGATCTCGGCCAGTTCCTCGGCGTTGGGCCGGAAGTGCATCAGCGTATCGGCAATGAAGATCGTCTTGCCGCGCATGCCCAGCACCAGTGTGAGGCCGAAAGCCCGGCCGCCGGTCGCCGGCACGATCGCGTGGCTGATGTCGTCCAGACACACCGCGGCGGAACGCGTCAGACCGGTCACCATCGCGTCGGCATCGCCGGTCGCCACCATGCAGGCGGCGAACACGTTGCGGTCCTGGTTCACCATGCGCTGGCAGTCGCGTTGCAGGAATCCGCGGCGCTGCATTCTGCCATACAGGAACTCGACATACTTCGTATTGGCGCCGGAGAGCCGCGCGTTGTGGATCTCGATCCCCTCCACGATGCCGAGACCGAGGCTGGCCATGGTCGCCTGCACGCGATCCTCGCGGCCGATCAGCACCGGCCTGCCATAACCGGCATTGCGATAGGCGACGGCGGCGCGCACCACCTTCTCCTCCTCGCCTTCCGCGAACACCACGCGGCTGGGGTTGGTGCGCACGCTTTCCATGATCGCGTCGAGCGCGCCGGCGGTCGGATCCAACCGCCCCGACAGGTCGCGCGCATAGCGCCGCAGATCGATCAGCGGGCGCCGCGCGACACCGCTCTCCATCGCCGCGCGTGCCACCGCGGGGGGCACCCACGAGATGAGGCGCGGATCGAACGCGTTTGGAATGATGTAGTCCGGACCGAAGGTAAGCCTCCGTCCGGCCGAAGCAGAATGCACCTCGTCCGGCACGTCCTCGCGCGCCAGATTGGCCAGCGCCTCGGCCGCGGCGATCTTCATCGCCTCGTTGATCGTACTGGCCCGCACGTCGAGCGCGCCACGGAAAATGTACGGGAAGCCCAGTACGTTGTTGACCTGATTGGGATAGTCGCTGCGTCCAGTGGCGATGATCGCGTGCGGACTAGCCTCACGCGCCTCCTCGGGCGTGATCTCGGGATCGGGGTTCGCCATCGCGAAGATGATCGGCTTGTCGGCCATGCGTGCAACCATGTCCTTGGTCACCGCGCCCTTCACCGACAATCCGAAGAACACATCGGCGCCGTTCAGCGCGTCGGTCAGCGTACGTGCCTTGGTGGCGGCGGCATGCGCCGACTTCCACTGGTTCATGCCATCGGTACGGCCCTGGTAGACCACCCCCTTGGTATCGCACAGCACGACATGCTCCGGCCGCATGCCCATCGCCTTCAGCAACTCGACGCACGCGATGCCGGCCGCACCGGCGCCGTTCACCACCAGCTTCGTGTCGCGCAGATCGCGGCCGGTGAGATGGCAGGCATTGATCAGTCCCGCGGCAGCAACGATTGCGGTGCCGTGCTGGTCGTCGTGGAACACCGGGATGTCCATCAATTCGCGGAGCCGCTGCTCGATCACGAAGCACTCCGGTGCCTTGATGTCCTCAAGGTTGATTCCACCGAAGCCGGCGAGGAAGCGCACGGCGTTCACCACGTCATCGACATTCTCCGAGTCGATCTCCAGGTCGATCCCATCGATGTCGGCGAAGCGCTTGAACAGCGCGATCTTGCCCTCCATCACCGGCTTGGATGCCACAGCGCCGAGATTGCCCAGCCCCAGCACAGCGGTGCCGTTCGATACCACCGCGACCATGTTGCCCTTCGCCGTGTAGTCGTAGGCCAGCGCCGCGTCGCGCTGGATGTGCAGGCACGGCTCGGCGACGCCGGGCGAGTAGGCGAGCGACAGATCGCGCGCGGTGGTGATTGGCTTGGAGATGCGCGTCTCCAGCTTGCCGGGTCGCCCCGACGCATGCAGGGCCAGCGCTTCTTCCGCCGATATGCGCGCGGTACGCGTGTCGATGCTGCCGTCTGCCATGGCTGTTTCCCCTGTAGCAACTCTGTCTCGCCGGCCGTCATCATGCAGGCCACGGGCGCGTGATGGAAGCTGGTTGCTCGAATCACCGAGTCGGCGCATCACGTTGCCAGCCGAAAACCAGTTTCGAAGAAACCGGGAGAACGTCATGGCACTACACACCACGGCCGCTGCCGGCGCGCAGCTCGACCCGCTGGAACACGAGACCATCAGGCGCGTTGCCTGGCGTCTGGTTCCGGTGCTCATGCTGGGCTACTTCTGCGCCTACCTCGATCGGGTGAATGTTGGCTTCGCCAAACTGACGATGCAGCACGCGCTCAACTTCTCGGAGGCCGTGTTCGGATTTGGCGCCGGCGTGTTCTTCATCGGCTACTTTCTTGCGGAAATCCCCAGCAACCTGGTGCTGAACCGCGTCGGCGCGCGCAAATGGATCGCGCGGATCCTGCTCACCTGGGGCATTGTATCCGGCCTGACCGCATTCGTCTGGAACGACTGGAGCTTCTATGGCGTCCGGTTTCTGCTCGGTCTTGCGGAAGCGGGGTTCTATCCAGGTATCGTGCTGTACCTGACCTGGTGGTTCCCGTCCTATTACCGCTCACGCATGATGGGAATCTTTCAGTCTGCCAGTGTGATCTCGCTGATCATTGGGCCGCCGGTGTCAGCATATCTACTGACGATGGACGGCTGGCACGGCATACAAGGCTGGCAGTGGCTGTTCCTGATCGAGGCGCTCCCACCCATCATCATGGCCGCTGTCACCTGGGTACTGCTGACCGACCGTCCGAAGGACGCGCAATGGCTGAGGCCCGAACAGCGGAGTTGGCTACAGCAGCGTCTCGACGCGGAGCAGTCGCAACGCGAATCGGTGCACCGCTTCGAGCTCGGCGAGACCATGCGCAACCCTCGCGTTTGGCTGTTGACGGCGGTGTACTTTGGCCAGAACGTTTCGGGTTACGGCCTGCTGTTCTTCCTGCCGACCATCGTCAAGTCGTTTGGGGTCTCTACGATGATGAACGGCGTGGTGAGCGCCATCCCATTTGTGTTCGCCGCCGTGGCGATGATCTATTGGAGCCTCCGCTCCGACCGGTCCGGCGCACGCACGATGTATGTCGCGTCAGCTTGTCTGTTGTCCGGGGTCGCATTGATGGCCTGCGTTTTCATCGGGCCTCAACATCCGGTCTGGATGATGGTCGTGCTCATCCTGGGGATCATGGGCCAGTACACGATCGCACCGACCTTCTGGCCGCTGCCGACGGCCATGCTGTCGGGTGTCGCGGCGGCGGGCGGCATCGCTCTCATCAACGCGGTCGGCAACCTTGGCGGCTTCCTGGGACCTTATATGTTCGGGCTGATCAAGGACGCGACGGGTGGCAGTGATCTGATTGCGCTGATGGCAATCGGCGCTGCACCGGTGATCTCGGCGGTCATCCTGGTCGCTTTGGGGCACGACAGCCGGCTCGAGCGCATTCCGTCCAAGGCCGCGCCGGCAGAATAACCCAGCCGGTTCGTCCGCTTTCGGAATCGCTGGGGCGCGCGGTAAACCAGCGCGATGGCCGCATCCTCCCGCTCGCTGAATGCCGCCGGCGCCACGCCCGCCATGGCGCAGTGGTTTGCCGCCAAGGAAGCGCATCCGGACGCGCTGGTGTTCTTCCGGATGGGCGACTTCTACGAGCTGTTCTTCGCTGACGCGGAAGCCGCCGCCGCCGCGCTCGACATCGCGCTGACCCAGCGTGGCGAACATGACGGCCGGCCGATCCCGATGTGCGGCGTACCACAGCACGCGGCAGAGGCGTATCTCGCCCGCCTGATCCGCCGTGGTTTCCGTGTCGCGGTGACCGAACAGATGGAGGATCCGAAATCGCGCACCAGCAAGGCGCCGATCCGTCGCGAGGTTGTGCGTCTCGTCACCCCCGGCACGATCACGGAGGAAGCGCTGCTGGAAGCCGGCAAGGCCAACCTGCTGCTCGGGCTGGCGCAGGATCGCGACGCCATTGGCGCCGCATGGCTCGATGTGTCTACCGGGCTGTTCGAGACCGCCGCGTTGGCACCATCGGAACTGCCTGGCCTGCTCGGACGGCTGGAGCCAGCCGAAATCCTATCGCCGACTGCGCTGGCGCTCGGCGAGTGGGCCGACAAGCGCGCGCCCGATGTCACGCCGTCGCCGCCGCTGGTGGCGCGGCGGCGGCTGGCGGAGACGTTCGGTGTCTCCAGCGTCGACGCATTCGGCAGCTTCACCGACGCCGAGGCGATCGCGGCGCTGATGGCGGTGGATTACGTGCGCGCCACGCAGGCCGGCACGCTGCCGCGACTGGCTCGGCCGGCACCGCAGGGCATTACAGGTCTGTTGGCAATGGACGCGGCGACGCGCGCCAGTCTCGAGATCCATCGGGCGCGTGATGGTGGCACACGGCACTCGTTGCTCGGCACAGTGCAGCGGACGCTGACCCCGGCGGGTGCGCGACTGCTCGCGGGATGGCTTGCCGCGCCTCTCAGCGATCCGACCGCGATCGCGGCGCGGCAGGATGCGTGGGCGTGGATGCTGGGAGACCGCGACGCCGCCGGGCGCCTGCGGGCTGCGTTGCGCACTGCGCCCGATATCGCGCGGGCGCTCGGGCGATTGTCGGTCGGACGGGGTGGACCCAGGGATCTCGCGGCGATACGCGATGGCTTGCGCGCAGCACGGACGGCGATGGCGGCTCTGAACCCAGCTCCCCCTCCACTCGCGGGAGGGGGTTGGGGGGAGGGGGCGGTTGATGGCCCTCTGTCCCCTCCCCCCGGCCCCCTCCCGCGAGGGGAGCGGGAGGCTCTGGTTCTTGCCTCACTGCCGCTGCTGCTGCGATCGGCCGGGGCCGCCTTGCAGGTTGACCCAGCGCTCGAACAGATGCTGACCGCCGCGTTGGCCGACCCGGCACCGCACCGCCTGGACGACGGCAATGCCATCCTGCGCGGGTTCGATCCGGAACTCGACGCCGAACGCGCCCTGCGCGACGACAGCCGCCGGGTGCTGGCAACCCTCCAGCTCGACTGTGCGCAGCGCTACGGCGTTGCCAGCCTGAAGATCCGCCATCACGCCCAACTCGGTTACGTCCTCGAGGTGCCAGCCGCCGCGGTCGAGAAACTGCGCGAATTTCCGGAGCTGACGCTTCGCCAAGGCATGGCCAATGGTGCCCGCTTCACCATGCCCGAGCTCTCCGCTCTCGACCGCCGCATCTCCGAGGCCGGCGAGCGCGCCGCTGCGCGCGAACGCGCAGTGTTCGCAGAGCTGGTGCGGACGGCACTTGCGTGCGCCGACGCCCTCGCGATCTGCGCTGACTCACTGGCCCTGCTCGACGCGATTCAGTCCGCGGCAGCACTAGCGGAGTCAGGCACCTGGTGCCGCCCGCATGTCACTGAGGACGATGCATTCCTGGTCCGCGCCGGCCGCCATCCGGTGGTGGAGGCGGCGCTCGCGGGACACGCGCAGTTTGTGCCGAACGACTGTGACCTCTCGCCCGACCAGCGCGTGCTGCTGCTCACCGGACCCAACATGGCCGGCAAGTCAACGTTTCTCAGGCAGAACGCGCTGATCATCGTGCTCGCCCAGGCCGGCCTGCCGGTCCCGGCTGAAGCCGCGACGATCGGCGTGGTCGATCGCCTGTTCTCTCGCGTCGGCGCCGCCGATGATCTGGCGCGCGGGCGCTCCACCTTCATGGTGGAAATGACCGAGACAGCCGCCATTCTGCACCAGGCGGGCCCACGATCGCTGGTCGTGGTGGACGAAATCGGCCGCGGCACCGCCACGTTAGATGGCCTCGCGATCGCCTGGGCGGTGCTGGAGGCGCTGCATTCGGCGATCCGCTGCCGCACCATTTTCGCCACACACTTCCACGAACTTGCCGAACTGGCCGACCGGTTATCTAAATTGAAGCCGCACACCATGCGGGTGAAGGAATGGAAGGGGAGCGTGGTCTTTCTGCACGAAGTGGCTGCCGGTGCCGCTGGCCGCTCCTGGGGCGTGCATGTCGCCGAACTGGCGGGTGTGCCGGCCCCGGTGGTACGTCGCGCCGCATCGCTGTTGGCGTCACTGGAGAAGCATGGCGGTCCTTTGGGCGCGGCCGGTGCGCCGCTTACCGCGTTGCCGCTGTTTGCCGCCTCGCCGCCGGATACCACGCCCGAACCCGATCCGCTGGCGGAGGCGATCGCGGGCCTGGAGCCGGACCGGATGACGCCGCGCGACGCACTCGACGCATTGTATCGTCTGAAAGCGTTGCTGGCAGTTCCCGACACGGCCGCGAGCTAGTACGCTGCATCCCATGCTAACCCCAGTCGCCCAGCCGAAGCCGCCCGAGGTGTCGGTCTCCGCTCTCTCATCTGCGCTCACCGCGTTGGCCGAGGAGGGCACGCCGGTGTCCCGCGATGCCGCGCTCGGGGCGTTTCGCCGCCATCTTGCCCGCATCCAGCAGCATGTGCAGCACGCCTTCGAGCAGGAGCAGATCACCGGCCTACAGGCCGCCCGCCTGCTCGGCAAGCTGACCGACGGGTTGATATCCGCGCTGTACGAGCATGCCACATCGGACACCGGCTTTGGCGAGCCGGACCATTTGTCGGTGGCGGGAACCGGCGGCTACGGCCGCGGCGTGCTCGCGCCGTTCAGCGACATCGACCTGTTGTTCCTGACCGCCGAGGAGGCGTCGCGGCAGACGCTCCAGGTGGTCGAGTACATGCTGTATTTCCTGTGGGACCTCGGCGTGAAGGTCGGCCACGCCACCCGCTCGATCGAGGACTGCCTGGTCGAGGGTGCCAAGGACACAACGATCCGCACCGCGCTGCTCGACTCGCGACACATCGCCGGCGACGCAAGACTGTTCAGCGACTTTCACGCCCGCTTCCGCGCTGCCTGCAAGGAGGCCGGTGTCGCCGAGTACATCGCCGCCAAGCAGGCAGAACGCGATGTGCGCCACCGCCGCTATGGCGACAGCCCGTTCGTCGTCGAGCCGAATGTAAAGGAAGGCCGCGGCGGACTTCGCGATTTGCAGACGCTCTACTGGATCGCGCGTTACGTCTACGACACCCAGACGATGGGTGAACTTGCCGATGTCGGCGATGTGCTATCGCCGTCGGAAGCGAAACATGGCCGCCGCGCCTGGGAGTTTCTGTGGACGGTGCGGTTCCATCTGCACTACGTCGCCGGCCGCGCCGAGGAGCGACTGACATTCGATCTCCAGCCGGTGGTCGGCGCGCGGATGGGCTACACGCGCCACGGTCGGCAGGACGGCGTCGAACGTTTCATGCGGCACTATTTCCTGACCGCGCGCGAGGTCGCCCGCCTGACGCGCATTCTGGAGCCAGGAATTCTACGTGAGGCGCTTGGTCCACCGGCGGTCGCGGCGGAGACCGACCCGGCGCTGCTGAAATGCGGCTTCGTGTTGGCCGAGGGTCGTCTGATGGCGGTTCCCGGGCGTGATTTCGATCGTGAGCCGCTGCAGATGCTGCGCATCCTGCAGGTGGCGCGCGACCGCAATCTGGAACTGCATCCGCTGGCAATTCGTTCGCTGATCCAGAACGAGCGCCGCGCCGTGGAACTGCGCAGCGATCGCAAGGCGGCGGCGCTGTTCATGGACCTGATGTGCGGCAAGGAACCGGACCACCATCGCGGCAGCCAGCATCCGGATGGCGCACGCTGGCTGTCGATCCTGAACGAGACCGGCTTCCTCGGCCGCTTCATTCCCGACTGGGCGCGCATCGTGGGCCAGATGCAGTTCGACACGTATCACGTGTTCACTGTCGATGAGCACACTATCGAGGCGATCCGCGTTCTGAACACGCTGGAGCGCGGCGAACTCGCAGAGGTGGCCCCGGTGGCGACCGGTCTGTTCGATCACCTCCAGTCACGACGCGCGCTCTATCTGGCGATGCTGCTTCACGACATCGCCAAGGGTCGCGGCGGCGATCATTCGGAGATCGGCGCCGAGATCGCGTTGAAGGTGGGACCGGAACTTGGCCTGTCGGCGGAAGAGACCGAGACGGTGTCATGGCTGGTCCTGCACCATCTGCTGCTCTCCGCAGTTGCGTTCAAACGCGACATCGAAGACCCGAAAACCATACTCGACGTCGCCGATACCATTCAGTCGCCCGAGCGGCTGCGTCTGTTGCTGATCTTGACGGTGGCCGACATGCGCGCCGTCTCGCCCAAGGTGTGGAACGGTTGGAAGGCGACGCTGCTGCGCGAGCTCTATGGCCGGGTTGCGGAAGTGCTGGCGGGTGGGCTCTCCACCACCGAGCGGGACGTGCGGGTGGAACGCGCGCGCCACGCCGCCGCGGCGCTGCTCTCCGACTGGTCGAAGGAAGACATCGAAAGGTTCACTTCACTGGGCTATCCGGGCTACTGGCTGTCGTTCGACCCCGAAACCCATGCCCGTCACGCAAGGCTGGTGCGCGACGCGGAGGCCCGGCAAGCTCCGCTGACCGTTGACACGCAACCGCTGCCGGCGCGGGCGGTAACAGAGGTCACCGTTTACTGTGCCGATCACGCAGGGTTGTTCAGTCGAATTTCTGGCGCATTGGCGGTCGCCGGTGCGTCGATCGTCGATGCACGGATTCACACCCTGACCAATGGCATGGCGCTTGACACATTTTGGATCCAGGACGCCGCAGGTGGCGCATTTGATGCGCCGCACCGGCTGGCGCGGCTGGCGGTGCTGATCGAGCAGGCGCTGTCCGGCCGCATCCGCCTGAGCGCGGAAATCCGCAAGATGTCCAAGGTGTTGCTCGGGCGCCGAATGCGGGCAATCCACGTGCCGCCGCGCGTGGTAATCGACAATTACGCCTCCAATACGCACACGCTGCTTGAAGTGAACGGCCGCGACCGGCCCGGCCTGCTGCACGATGTCACCGCGGCGATAAGCGACCAGGGGTTGCAGATCGCCTCGGCACATGTCACAACCTACGGTGTACGTGCGGTGGACGTATTCTACGTAAAGGATGTATTCGGCCTCAAGGTCGAGAACGAGCGGAAACTCTCCGTGCTGCGCGATGCGTTGTTGCAGGCGCTGGCCAATCCCGATGAGGCGGCGCCGGTGCAGACGGTTCCGGCCAGGAAGCGCCGCCGTGCCGTTGCCGGGTGAGCATTTCGTAATCTGTCACCGTAACTTGAAATATTCGCCAGGCAACCGAGTTCTGATCCTGCACGGCACCGGTGACGGCTGTGATTGCCGGCGGACTGGAAAGAAGCTTACGGTTCTGTCATAGCCGACCAAACAGAGTGGAGGACTAATCATGCGGCTACTTTCAAGAACGGCGTTCGCTGCGGCGCTGCTTGGCTCGACCTTTGCAGTGTCAGCGTTTGCTGCGTCTCCGGATACGACGGGCTGCCCTCCGGGGTTGCACCGTGCGGAGTCGGAAGGCGGCGGCGTTGGCTCGGTGAACGCAGCGACCCGCAAGGCGGACTCGGAAGGCGGCGGCGTCGGCTCGGTGAACGCGGCGACCCGCAAGGCGGAGTCGGAAGGCGGCGGGGTTGGCTCGGTGAACTCGGCGACCCGCAAGGCGGACTTGAGAAGGCGGCGGGGTCGGCTCGGTGAACGCGGCGACCCGCAAGGCGGACTCGGAAGGCGGTGGCGTTGGCTCGGTGAACGCAGCGACCCGCAAGGCCGAAGCCGAAGTGGCGTCGGCGGCCTGCATCAAGTAGCGCATCGCCGATGGACTGAAGTCCCGAACCCGGCTGGTGACACAAACGCCAGCCGGGTTCGTTCGTTATGAGCCGGTGCCTCCCATCGACAGCGACACCCACCGAGCACCGCTCTTGCCCTGGACCAGTACGGCGAGGAACGGGCGCCGTAGTTGGTGCGCCGTCTGTACGGCCTGTCGCACGTCGTCTGGCGTAGCCACAGGAGCCCCTTGCGCGGCGGTGATCACGTCGCCGGCGACGATGCCTAGGTCTCGTGCCTCGCAGTCGGCCTCCACCGAGGCGACCAGCACGCCGCTCACCTTGGCGTCGATACCGAACTGTTTGCGCGCCACGTCGGTAAGCGCGGCAAGCCGCACACCGGGATCGGGCATCTTCTGGATCATCGCCGCGGCCATCTGAGCGCTCATCACACCGCCGCCCGGCATGTAGTTCGGCCATTGGTCGACCGTTGCGGTGACGGGTTGCTCCTTGCCATCCCGCCAGACGATCAACTGCGCCTGCTGCCCGACCGGCATTTGCACGATCGAGCGCATGAAGGCTCTCGGGTCCTCGGGTTTGGTGCCGTTGATCGCCGTCAGGATATCGCCTGGCCGCAGCCCCGCCGTGCTCGCCGGTCCGCCCGCGTCCACCGCGGCGATGATCGAACCCTTCTCGCCGCGCAGGTCCAACGCCTCGGCGAGCTCGGTCGTCACGTCCTGAAGCGTGAGGCCGAGCCAACCTGGCTTGGGATGACTGGGGTCGAGCAGTTGCCCGACGACGAACTTCGTTGTTCCGGCCGGAATTGCAAAGCCGATACCAATAAATCCGCCGCTCTGTTCGGGGTTGTAAAGCGCGGTGTCAACGCCAACCACCCGGCCATCGAGATCGACCATGGGACCGCCAGAGTTACCATGATTGATGGCCGAATCGGTTTGGATATAGTTGTCGAACGGCGTGTCCTGAATGTCCCGGTTCAGCGCGCTGATGATCCCCGACGACACGGACATGCCGAGACCAAGTGGGTTCCCGATCGTCAGCACGGGATCACCAACATGCAAATTCTCGCTGTCACCCCACTGCAACGCTGGCAGCGGCCGGCCGGCATCCACCTTCACCACCGCAAGGTCGGCCATCGCGGCAACCGCCAGCAGCCTGCCAGACACGCGATCGCCGTTCTCGAAGGTCACCTTGATATCGATGGCGCCGTCTATGACGTGCTTGTTGGTGACGATGATCCCACTGGGATCGATGATGAAGCCGGAGCCATAGGTCTTCACCCGCCGCGGTGAGTCACCCTCCTTTTCCGGCTGCTTCACCTTCCAGGTCGAGATGTTGACGACCGCCGGCATGGCGTTTCGCGCCACGGCGGCATCGCCGCTCTCCATGACGCGCGCCGTGACTGGCCCAGTCGCCAACGGCACAGCGATGAGTGCGACAAGGGCCAGGGTCAGGATGCGGTTCATCGGGCCTCCCTACTTTGTCCAATCATACCACACCAAGAATGGTAGCCAAATCCATTGAGGCACGCTGCAAATTCGGCAATCCGTCGGTCAATCAGATTCACGTTGAGCGGTGGCAACGCCAGGGCAGTGGCAATAAGGCCGGCACCTCGTCACGATATCGGCGATAGACGGCGCCGAACTGCCGCGTGAGAAAGCGTTCCTCGATGCTGATCTTGCGCAGGAGTGCGGCGGTGATGAGTGCCAGCGCGATCAGTCCGCGCCATTCGCCCAGGGCGATCGCCGAACCGAAGACCGCCAGCAGCAGGCCGGTGTATATCGGGTGGCGCACCCAACGATACGGCCCGAAGCGGATCAGTTCATGGTCTAGCTTCAGCGTCACCATGCTGCTCCAGTTGCGGCCAAGCCAGGTTCGGGCCGCGACGCTCAACGCGAGCCCCAGAGCAACGAGCACAAGACCCAGCCAGAACCAGCCGGCGGCGCGCGGCAGGAAACGCGCGGCGAGCCAAACCACCGGCACGTGCGGCGTAGCCAGCAGCGCGGCGCCCAACGCGAGAGGAATGACGTGGGATAGCCGCGAGGCGAAACTCTCCTCTTGGAGCGTCGCCTTGGCGCCGATCGCGGCGATGGTCCAGTAGATCAGCCACGCCAGCCACAGCACCGGAATCGAGGTACTGATAGAACGCCCGCATCACTTTGCTCGCGGTGGCTTCGCAACGGGAGGCGGCGTCTTCACGGGATACTTGCACCACACTGCGGCCACGCAGCGCCAACATTCCGGCGTTCGCGCCTTGCACACATAGCGCCCGTGCAGGATCAGCCAGTGATGTGCGTCGCGCAGCAGTTCGGGCGGGATGCGGCGCACCAGCGCATCCTCGACGGCGCGCGGCGTGGCGCCTGGCGCGATACCAGTGCGATTGCCGAGGCGGAAGATGTGCGTATCGACCGCCATCGTGCTTTCGTTGAATGCGACGTTCAGCACGACGTTGGCGGTCTTGCGGCCGACACCCGGCAGCTTCTCCAGTGCTTCGCGGTCACGCGGCACTTCAGCGCCGTGCCGTTCGATCAACTGGCGCGACAGCTCGATGACATTGCGTGCCTTGCCCTGCCAGAGGCCGATCGAGCGGATATGCTTTGCAACGCCATCGACGCCGAGACGCAGCATCGCCTCGGGCGTGTCGGCTTCCTTGTAGAGCGCCTCGGTGGCGCGGTTCACCGACACGTCGGTGGCCTGCGCCGAAAGCACGACGGCAACCAGCAGCGTAAACGGATCGATGAATGTCAGTTCGCTGCGCGGATCGGGATTGGCCTTCGCGAGTGCTTCGATGAAGCCGCGCACCTCCCCGCGCGTCATGGCGCGTGTTTTGCGAGGCCTTGTCTTGGCGGGAGGAGCTTTGGTCGCCATGGCGAGGCTTGTCGCGCGCTCATGTTTGGACGGCAAGGTGTGCCGACGGCGCAGCCGCGCTACACTCAGCCGATGAGGGGCGAAGCCACAGTGTTCGAGGCGGTGATTGTGCCGCACCGCAGCTTGTCGCCGCGCGGGCTGGCGATTCTCATGGTGGTGATCGGTGCACTGTGTGCGCTGATCGTGCTGCGCTTCTGGCTGATCGGCGCCTGGCCGGTGGCGGGGTTCGGCGTGGTGGAGATCGGGCTGGCAATCTTCCTGCTGCGCCTGAATGCGAACCGGGCGCGCGCGAGCGAACTTATCATGCTGTCGGAACAGGCGCTGCGGATTGTGCGCACCGACCAGCACGGCCGGCGGGAGGAGCGGGTGCTGCCGACCGGCTGGCTCAATGCGGTGATGGAGGAACCCGCCGGCAAGGTGCCGCGGCTGCTTCTGGTCACGCGCGGCGTACGCGAGGAGATCGCGACGACGCTCGGCGAGGTGGAGAAGCGCGATCTATGGGCGGCGCTGCGCGAGGCGCTTCACCAGTTACACAACCCGACCTTCGAAAATCCGCAGCTACGCGGCGACGAAGTCAGGAGCTCTCCACCGGCCCCATCGACTTGATCAGGTCGAATACGCGCTTGCGCACCGCAGGGTCGGTGATGCGGTAGTAGGCGCGCACGAGTTCCAAGGTCTCGCGGCGGTTCAGCGCATCATCGGCGAAGCCGTCCTGCGTCTCGGAGAAGCCCGAGGCGCGCCGGTTCGGGCCACCATGGGTGTTGGTCAGACTCTCCGGCATGTCATCGAAGAAAAAGCTGATGGGAACATCGAGGACGCGCGACAGATCGAACAGCCGCGATGCGCCCACGCGGTTCACGCCGCGCTCATACTTCTGCACCTGCTGGAAGGTCAGGCCGAGAGCCTCGCCCAGTCGTTCCTGCGACATGCCCAGGAGGGTGCGTCGCAGACGGATGCGGGAACCGACGTGAACGTCGATCGGGCTGGGCCTACCTTCTTTTTCGGCACCCACGACGTGTTCGCCGCGCGCCATGTTTGCATTCCCTTTCACTTCATTCAGCATCGACCGCTCCCCGGGGCCACTCGCACAACGGCGGCTGGACTATCGTTAACAGAACCTTAATCGCACAACCGTCAATTGTCAACAACAGTGTCAAAATTTTCATACGGTATTATTTTTCCGACTGGGCCAGGCCAGTTTTCGGCGAAGTGGCCGACCGCGATCAACCTGACGCTGCAACGCGTCTTGCCACAAGCCCCACTCCGAGTGCAACCGATCCCGAGATGGCTGGCAACCAGAGACCAATTCGCCCGAATAACGTCGTGGGCAGCGGCCCTGGCAGCTCGACAACCAGGGTCCCGGAAGTCTGCAAGTCGATTCTGCCTAGTTCATGGCCGTGGGCATCGAAGGCCGCCGAAATACCGGTATTCGCCGCGCGTAGCAGCGGCAGCCCCTCTTCCACAGCGCGCATCCGCGCGGCCGCAAGGTGCTGGCGTGGCCCGGTCGAGTTGCCGAACCAAGCGTCGTTGGTGACGTTGACCAGCCAGGTCGGCCGGTCGCTGCGATCCACGATCTGTCCCGAAAAGATCGCCTCGTAGCAGATCAGGGGTCCGAATGGCGGCAGCCCAGGAACGTGCAGCGTACGGGGTCCCGGACCCGAGGCGAAGCCGTTACCTGGCATCACCATGATGGGCAGTGGCAGCCAGTCAGGGATGTACTCGCCGAACGGCACCAAGTGCCACTTGTCATAAACGCCGCCGATCACACCGCCATCCAGCACCACAAACAGGCTGTTGCGCGGTCGTCTCTGCTGATCGAACCGGACGCTGCCGACCAGTGCGGGCGCGCCTCCGGTCGCCTGCCCGATTGCCTGCCGAGCCGGTTCGTCGAGGTCGAGCAGGCCGGGAAACGACGTCTCCGGCCAGACTGCCACGGCCGGGCCAGTGGTGTGGCCCTGCGAACTGAGTTCCAGATAATGCTGGAAGATTTGCACCGCGAGTGCCTGGTCGAACTTCTGGCCCTGCGCGACGTTGCCCTGCACCAGCACAACGGCAAGCGCCTGCGGCGGAACGGTCTGCTGCAGTCGCCATACGCCGACCGCGACCCACGCGGCGAGCAGTCCGGCGCCCGCGGCGCGCCACCGCCAGCCGAGGATCGGCAGGGCCGCCAGCAGCAGCGTCGCAAGGGTGAGGCCATGCACGCCGATCCATGCCGCGGGCTGGATGAACACGTCGCCGACGGGGCCGGGGACTTCCCAGACGCTGCCCCACGGGTTCCAGGGAAAGCCGGTCAGCACGAACTGCCGCGCCAGGTCCGCCAGGACCCAGGCACCGGCCAGCGCCAGAACGCGCGGCCAGCCGGGTGGTGCAAGGCGCGCCATGAAGCAGGCGGCGGCGATGAACACTGCGAGCCCGGCGGCGACCGCCGGCACGGCAAGCGGCACCAGCCACCAGAAGCGCGCAGCCTCGAACAGAATCGCCTCGGTGATCCAGTAGAGGCCGATCACGTGTTGCCCGAACCCGAACCACCAGCCGCGCCGCGCGGCGACCTTGGGGGAACGAGACGAGTCGAGCAGGATCAGCAGACCGGGCACCGAAATCAGCAGCACCGGGATGATGTGGAACGGCGGCAGTGCGGCCGCGGCAAGCGCGCCCAGCCCGACCGCCGCCAGATCGGCGCGGAAGCCTCGCAAGGCGGCGAGACGCGACTTCAGGCGTGCGAGCATGCCAGCCGGCTACACGGCCGCCAGGGCGCGGGCAAGGACACGCTGCGTGGCGAAAGAAAATGGCATGACCACGGTCCCGATATGATATTGCGCTGGCAACCCTCCAGGCCGAGATAGTCTACATGCTGCTTTTGATTCCAGGCCCCGTCACCACCCACCCCGAGGTGCGCGCGGCCATGTGTCAGGACTTTGCGCCGTGGGACAATGACTTCCGCCCACTCTATGCCGGCATCCGCGAGCGGTTGCTGAGGATCGCACATGGCGTTCCCGGCGAGCACGCAACGCTGCCGTTGCAAGGCTGCGGCCACTTCATCACCGAGGCATCGATCCGCACGTTTGTTCCGTCAGGCCACAAGGTGCTGATCCCCGCCACCGGCGCCTATGCCGACCGGATGACCCGGCTGGCATTGGAAGCCGGCCGTGTCACGGTGCCACTGGCATTATCGGACGTCGCGGCCACCGACCCCGATGCCGTCGCTGCCGCACTCACTGCGGATCCTGACATCAGCCATGTCGGGCTTGTGTACAGTGAGACCGGCAGCGGCATCGTGCACGACGTTGCGGCGATCGGCGCCGTGGTGCGACGTTTTGGGCGCCGGCTCATCGTCGATGCTGTGTCAGCGTTTGGTGCGCTGCCACTCGACCTGTCGATCCAGCCGGAGATCGATGCGGTGGTGTTCACCTCCAACAAATGCCTCGAAGGCATGCCAGGCATGGCATTCGCGATCGCGCGCACCGATCGCCTCGAAGCATGCGCCGGCAATGCCGGAAGCTGGTCCCTCGACCTGTCCGCCATATACGCACATGCACTGCACCATGGCTGGGGCAGCTTCCGCTTCACGCCACCGGCGCAAGTGCTGAACGCATGCAATGTGGCGCTGGATCTCTTCGATGCCGAGGGTGGCCAGCCCGCGCGGCTGGCGCGCTACACCGCCAACATGTGTGCGCTGTATGACGGTGTGCGCGGACTCGGGCTTGGGCCCTACCTGCCGCCGGAGGTGCAGGGTCCGATCATCGTCAACGTGCACGCGCCGGCCGATCCGTCCTGGGATCTGCAGCGTTTCGTCGATGCGCTGAAGGCACGCGGCGTGTTGATCAGCAATTTCTACGATACCGAGCAGCCGAGCTTCCGGGTGGGCTGCATCGGCGCGATCACCCCCGCGGACATGGCACGCGCCGTCACGGCGATGGGCGAAGCATTGGGCGACTTGGGCATAGCGCGGCGCAAGGCTGCCTGAGCCCGCTTGCGACGGCGCCTGAGAGGCGGCAGGCTTCTGTTCCCGGAGACTGAACGGGGACGGAGGAGACAGGACACATGCCGGATGCCGCGCGCGCGCCATACATCTACATGGTTCAGATGGATATTCCCGCCGAGCACGAGGCGGATTTCAACCGCATCTACGATACCGAGCATGTGCCGGAGATCATGAAGGTTCCCGGCGTGCGCGGCTGTACGCGCTATGTGCTGGAGAAGACCAACAAGGACGGCATGGCGCGCTACCTCGCGCTTTACGAGATGGATGCGGCCAACGTGATGGAGAGCCCAGCCTGGTTGAAGGCGTCGGAGATCGGCGACTGGGCGCCCAAGATCCGGCCTCACACCACCAACCGGTCGCACACTGTGATGCGCAAGATAGCCTGAGGAATTCGAGACAATGAAAAGCGACCTGGAGATCGCCCGCGAAACCAAGCTCCGCCCGATCGCGGAGATCGCAGCCAAACTCGACATCCCCGACGAAGCGCTGGAGCCATATGGCCGGCACAAGGCGAAGATCGGCTCGGGTTTCATCGATTCGCTGGAGAGCAGGCCGGATGGCGCGCTTGTTCTGGTGACCGGCATCAGCCCGACGCCGGCGGGCGAGGGCAAGACCACCACCACGGTCGGTCTCGGCGACGCGCTGAACCGCATTGGCTCGCGCGCGGTGATCTGCCTGCGCGAGCCATCGCTGGGTCCCAGTTTCGGCATGAAGGGCGGCGCTGCCGGCGGCGGCTATTCGCAGGTCGTGCCGATGGACCAGATCAACCTTCACTTCACCGGCGACTTCCACGCGATCACGTCCGCCAACAACCTGCTGGCCGCGATGATCGACAACCACATCTACTGGGGGAATTCGCTCGGCATCGACGCACGCCGCGTGTCATGGCGGCGTTGCCTCGACATGAACGACCGCGCGCTGCGCAGCATCGTGAACAGTCTCGGCGGCGTGGCGAACGGCTTCCCGCGCGAGGACGGCTTCGACATCTCGGTGGCATCCGAGGTGATGGCGGTGTTCTGCCTGTCGCGCAATCTCGACGAACTTCAGGAGCGACTTGGGCGGATGATCGTGGCGCAGAAGCGCGACGGGACCGCAGTGACGGCGAAGGATCTCAAGGCCGACGGCGCGATGGCCGTACTGCTGAAGGACGCGCTTGCGCCCAACCTTGTGCAGACACTGGAAGGCTCGCCCGCCTTTGTGCACGGCGGCCCGTTCGCCAACATCGCGCACGGGTGCAACTCGGTGATGGCGACGCGGCTTGGGCTGAAGCTGGCCGACGTGGTGGTGACTGAGGCTGGCTTCGGTGCCGACCTGGGTGCCGAGAAGTTCATCGACATCAAGTGCCGCTCGGCCGGCCTGAAGCCGTCCTGCGCCGTGGTGGTGGCGACGGTGCGGGCGCTGAAGATGCATGGCGGTGTAGCGCGCAATGCGCTGGGTCCGGAGAATGTCGCGGCGGTACAGCGCGGGCTGGCCAACCTGGCGCGGCACGTGGAGAACCTGGGAAAGTTCGGCCTGCCGGTGGTGGTTGGCGTCAATCACTTCACCTCGGATACCGAGGCCGAGTTCGCCGCGATTCGCGACGCGATGGCGAAGCAGGGCGTGGAGGCGATCTCCTGCACCCATTGGGGCAACGGAAGTGTGGGCGCCGAAGCGCTGGCCCGCGCGGTGCAGCAGAAGATCACGCTGGGCGAAGCCAAGCCGGCGCCGCTGTATCCCGAGGGCATGAAGCTCGCCGACAAGATCCGCACCATCGCGCAGCAGATCTACCGCGCCGGGGACATCGCAGTGCCCGATGCGGTGGCGCGGCGGCTGGAGGGCTTCGAGAAGGCGGGCTTCGGCCATGTCCCCGTGTGCATCGCCAAGACGCGGTACAGCTTCACGTCGGATCCCACAGTGATGGGCGCGCCGGAGGGCTTCACTCTGCCGGTGCGTGAGGTGCGGCTGTCCGCCGGTGCCGGCTTTGTGGTGGCGATCTGCGGCGAGATCATGACCATGCCCGGCCTGCCGCGCGTGCCCTCGGCCGAGGCGATCCATCTGCGCGAGGACGGGGAGATCGAGGGGTTGTTCTAGCTATCGCCTTTGTCGTACGACCATGTCATTGCGAGAAGCGCAGCGACGAAGCAATCTTCAGCCAAGTGCTGCACATTGATGAAAATTGCTTCGTCGCAGCGCTTCTCGCAATGACAGCGATCTACCGGCGCACATTCGCCAGCGCGAGATCGATCAGCTCGTCGAGCCGGCCGTTGAGCACCGCACGCACCATGTAGAGTGTGAACCCCTTTGCCATCTCCGCGGTGATCCTCGGCGGCATCGCCAGTTCGTTCCGACTGACGACCGCGTCCACCACGACCGGCCCCGGATGCGCGAGCGCCTCGGCAAGGCGGCCCTCGACATCCGAGGGATCCTCAATGCGGATGCCCTTGATGCCGACCGCTTCCGCCATCATCGCGAAATTCGGGTTCTCGAGGTCCGTGCCCGTATTGATGAAGCCAGTCGATTTCTGTTCCAGCTCGATGAAGCCCAGCGCACCGTTGTTGAACACGACGATCTTCGCGGGCAGATCGAGTTGTTTCAGGCTCAGCAGATCGCCCATCAGCATGGTGAAACCGCCGTCGCCTGACAGCGAGATCACCTGGCGGCCCGGAAACGCCGCCTGCGCACCGATCGCCTGCGGCATCGCATTCGCCATGGAGCCGTGCCAGAACGAGCCGAGCAGCCTGCGTTTGCCATTCATCGCGAGATAGCGCGCGGCCCACACCGTCGGCAGACCAACGTCGCAGGTGAAGATCGCATCATCGGACGCAAGCTCGCTCAGCACGCGCGCGATGTGCTGCGGGTGCAGCAGGCCGCCCTTCCGGCCGGTCGCCAACTCGTCCAGGCCTTTGCGTGCATCGCGGTAATTCGCGGTCGCCGCGTCCAGATGCGCACGATCGGCCTTTGGTGCGAGCTGCGGCAGCAGCGCATCCAGCGTGGCGCCGACATCACCGATCAGACCAAGGTCCACCGGCACGCGTCGCCCGATGTTCTCGCCCCTGATGTCGATCTGTGCGATGCGTGCATTGTCGGGATAGAACTGCCGATACGGAAAGTCCGTGCCGAGCATGAGCAGCGTGTCGCAGGCGTGCATCGCATGATAGCCCGAGGAGAAGCCGATCAACCCGGTCATGCCGACGTCGTATGGGTTGTCCCACTCGACATGCTCCTTGCCCCGCAGCGCATGCACGGTTGGCGCCTTCAGCGCCTCGGCCAATGCCAGCAACTGGCGGTGCGCTCCCTGACAGCCGGAGCCGCATAGCAGGGTGACCTTGTTTGCCTTGCTCAGCCATGCGGCCAACTCCGCGATCGCCTGCACGGATGGCACGACCACGGGGCGCTCAGGTCGCAGTCCTTGCGGCTTTGGCGCCGGTGCCCGAGCGGCCTGCCGTAATGCGACGTCGCCCGGTATGACAATCACGGCCACAGCGCGCTGCGATACGGCATGGCGAATGGCCATCTCAAGGGCGCGTGGCATCTGTTCCGCGCTGGTCACCAGTTCGCAAAACGAGCTGCACTCCCGGAACAGGCTCTCGGGATGAGTCTCCTGAAAATAGCCCGATCCCAGCTCGGCCGAAGGGATCTGCGCGGCCAGGGCAACGACCGGCACCCGCGAGCGGTGACAGTCGAACAGGCCGTTTATCAGGTGCAGGTTGCCCGGTCCGCAACTGCCGGCGCACACCGCCAGCTTGCCAGTGAGGTGCGCGTCAGCGCCGGCCGCGAATGCCGCCACTTCCTCATGTCGGATATGCAGCCATTTGATGCTCCCCTCCCGGCGCAGCGAGTCAGTGAAGCCGTTCAGGCTGTCCCCGACTATTCCGTAGATCCGTTCGACGCCAGCCGCCACGAGGGTTTCGACCATCTGATCGGCAACGGTGGAGGCCATGTGGCGTCAGCTCCTTCAGTCTGATGAAGCATCGCTTGTTCAGCGACCTGGAAGTCCACGAAAGACCTGCCTCCGCCGATAGATTACAGTGGAACGGAAACCTTGCCTCCGCGGCAGGTGATCGCTAACTGAACTCCTCGCGAGCGCTTGAGGAGTATCGGATGGGCTACAGGGTCGCTGTCGTCGGCGCAACCGGGGCGGTCGGGCGTGAGATGCTGAAGACGTTGGCCGAGCGGGGTTTTCCGGTAGACGAGGTGGCCGCGCTGGCCTCAGGCCGGTCGACCGGGCAGGAGATATCGTTTGGCGAGAAGCAGGTGCTCAAGGTGCGCAACCTGGAGACCTTCGACTTCCACGGCTGGGACCTCGGGCTATTCTCGCCGGGAGCTTCGGTCTCGGCGGTGCATGCACCGCGCGCCGCCGCCGCGGGCTGCGTGGTGATCGACAATCCGCACCTCAAGGGCCGCCCCGTACGTGTTGTGCCCGACCGAACCAGGCCGTCCGCGCTCTCCACCAACTCAGCCTAGCCGAACCGGACCTCGGAGTTCCTAACCAATCGGGCGCTAGCTGACGGCTCGGCCAGTTCGAAGCCGCCGTCAGGGCCAGACGGGTCGGCCCTGGGCGTGGTAGATGGGGGGTGTATTCGCCGGCCTACGCTCGACGTCGTAAGGAACCTTGTAGCCAGAGGCGTCCGAGCGCCAGGAGGCTCGACGAGTCCGCTCGGGCGCCTGCCGGGCGAGCCGGCCCGCGAAGCCGGTGGCCGGCGGTCCGACCGGTCGCAGAACGGCACAGAGCGGCCGGCGGGACTACGGGAAGTCTGGAATCAACTTGGGACAACATCTACACCGACCGGACGTCCTCCAGGCCGGTGTTCCGCGATGATGACCTCACAACTGTGGTGAGTGTCCCCGCACGCCCTGGCTGGCGGGCTGCTACTGACTGACGCGCCGGTGAGCTACCTCGATTCGAGGCGGGAAACGAAATGTCGGGTGTGAGAGGGTGCCAGAACGCCCGCCAGAGGTCGCTGGTGAAGAACTTGGCCCGGACCAGTAGCGGGGTCGCCAACATCGGGAGCGGGATTCGAGCGCCCGCCTGCGTTGCGCCCCTGTCACGTCTGGTGTATCGGCCCGCCCTTCCGTAGTCGAAAGCTGTTCTTGGGTAGGCGGCGCGGTGTCGGCCCTGTCTTGCTGTCCACCCTGAGGCCGGTCATGTTCACGGTTTGACCGTAGGCAGCGCCCGGACCGGACTGCGTGCACAGGACGTCGATCGGGACGCCTGGACGTGTGAATTCAACGCCGGTCGTGGTGATCGGAACGCTGCGGGGGGCCGGCGGAGAGGTGCTCATGATGTCCTTAACCGGGAGGGTGGGGGAGAAAAATCCCACTCCGCCGCCGCTACCACTGAGATCCGCTACGGCGAACCAGCATGCTGCGTTGTTAGCTGGGAGTTGGAGTTCCGTCGTCGCTGTGACTTCGTACCAGCCTGCGGAGGGAGGGTTGAAGGATGCCAGGATGGTCGTCGACGATACCGAGCCGATCGGGACGACGGTGCCTGTCGGCACAACCCTCGGGGCCCGATAATACCCGAGGAGGTCCAGCGCAGCGCCAGCCACAGTGCCGCAGCCTTGTATGGCGCGGACGGGGGACGAAACCACCGTGTCTTCCTCCCCATTTTCCGTACCTGTTGTGAGCGTCCTCGCCGTTGATCATTGCTTCGCCTGATCGTTGCTTCGCCGTCTAGAAGAGCTGAGGAGGTAGCTCTGGATTTCCGAAGACCCGCTCAGAGTTTATGCCGCGCTTCAACCCCGTGGCCGCCGGCGCGCAGCAGCGAGGCGAGTCCCTTCATGAGCGCTCCTTCGCGCCGAAGGTCGCTGTGGGCATCGAGCTCCAAGCGGACGTCGCCATCCTGGGTGGTTTGGGCCAGGTTGACCTCCCCGTACGCGACTTTCAGGAGGATGTCCCCCTGGCAGTGGATCCGCACCGGCCTGTCGACGTCCACGAGACCTCCGGCAACGATGTTGCCGTTCGAGTCGACTCCTATTCTCGCCTCGCTACCGGTCCGGCCGTGGACGACGATCTCAAGAGGCAAGGCGGCGTCCATCCGGTGGTCGGGAAGAGACGCCATGCCCCGGGAAATGACCTCGACGACCTGGTCAGCGACCGCGTCGTCCCGATGGTCCCTGCTCCGGCTCTCCACGACGTTCTTAAGGCCGAGCAGCAAGGCCAGGTCCCCTCTCCAGACCGTCTCCAGAGACGGATAGTCCAGCTCGGTCAAGAGCTCGTCGATCTTCTCCACCTGACCCGGCAGGAGGCGCCGCGGTAAGCGCGCCCACGGCCGATCGAGTCGACGTTGATCGAGCCGGTGTAGTCGACCTTGTAGTCGCCGGGGCCTCTGCCGTGTTCCGAGTTGAACGCCCGCTCTAGTAGCCCCTCGTCCGGCTCTAGATCCAGGAAGTCGAGCAGCTGCGACATGGTGCCGACCGGGTCATCGCACAGGAGCTCGTAGTAAATACGGGCCCGGGCTACTTCTCCGCTGTGCTCGAACCCGAGCATTTTGGAGACCCGGTCGATCCAGTAGTTGCCCAGACCGGCGACGAAGTTGCCTGGCGTCGAACCGACATATGGAGCGAATCCGAAAGCGTTGAACCCCCACTTGGACGCTTCGATCCCCGAGGCGATCATGTCCAGTGGGTAGCGGTAGAGCATGATGAAGGACGCCCGGGGGTAGCACCGGCTGACGGTTGCCAGATGATCCACTGTTGTCAGTGACTTGTCACAGAAGACCGATGCCCCGGCGATATTGGCGCAGCGCACCATGATCGGGTCGACGGCGCGCCGGGCGCGCTGGTAAGCCTCCGGGGAGTATGCCTGCTCCTGGCCGGTCGCGTCGTCGGGGGGCCGTGCTACGACTGCGTCAAGCGTGCGGTGCCACGTGTCAGCGGCATGGTGGAGCAGAGCCGACAGATTGAGCTCGGGCGGCGCGGTCAGATCCGGGTGGGCGTTGAGGAGGTACCGCAGCACCGTCGACCCCGAGCGCGCCGCTGTCACCACGAAAACCTGGCGCACTCTCGAACGTTTCCCCACCCTGGACGCCACGTGGCGATTCTAAGGGTCCGTAGCGGCGGCCTTGCCGACCGCACCGAGATTGCCACCGTGTTACTCCGGCCGGTAAAGTCACGAAGGTGCGGGCGAAGGGGCTCCTCGACAGCGTCGGCCGCGGCCGGGATCGCTACGCAGCCCGGGCGGTCGTGGGACCGCTCCTTGCCGGAGTCGTGGCAATCGGCGTGCTGGCGGGCTGTACCACCACGTCAAAACCGACGCCGCCTCCAAGCGTATCCACCCTAATCGGCGCGGGCATCGCCCTCTATAAGCAAAGCAACTACGACGCCGCCGCCCAACTATTCCAGCAGGCGCTGGCGGCGAACCCGTCGAACGCCGTTGCCCACTACAATCTCGGCACGGTCTACCAGGCCGAAAACCTCACCGACGAGGCCCGCGCCCAGTACCAGCAGGCGATCGCCCACGACCCCTCCATGGTGTCGGCGATGTACAACGAGGCGACCCTCGACACCGCCCGCGACCCCGCGATGGCCGTGTTTCTGTACCGCCAAGTCGTGGCGAGACAACCGGACTCGCCAAGCGCATACCTCAACCTCGGGGTGCTCGAGCACGAACAGGGTCTGAGGGCCCAAGCGGGAGTCGAGTTCCGCAAGGTCATCGATCTCGATCCTGCTCTCCGGTCGCAGATACCCGTTGCGGACCTCGCCGACTTGTCCCTCTCCGCTCCTCCGCCATTCAAACCCACCGCGACCACAGCCCTCGCGCCGTGAGCTCCGACTCCTCCAAGGTCTCGGTCTTCACCCCGAGCCAGGACACCAGCTTCCTGGCCGATGCCTACCGCTCACTCGAATCCCAGTCGTTTGCCGATTGGGAGTGGATCGTGCTCCTCAACGCCAAGGCCGGCAACTGGCGCGCTCCGGAGGACCCCCGGGTGAAGGTGAGCCGCGCCCCCGCAAAGCTCAAAGGCGTCGGAGCATTGAAGCGAGCGGCATGCGCGCTCGCGACAGGCGAGATCATGGTCGAGCTCGACCACGACGACGTCCTCGCACGCGGTTGTCTCGCCCAAGTCGTAGATGCCTTCAACCGCACCGATGTGGTATTCGCCTACTCGGACTGGGCCCAGATCAACGAAGACGGCTCGCCCAACCTCGACCACTTCGACGAATCCAACGGCTGGCTCTACAGCACGGGTGTACTGGAGGGCGCGTCTTACGAGCGTTGCCACGCCTTGGAGGCCAGCCCGCACAACCTCGGCTACATCTGGTACGCGCCCAACCACGTCCGGGCCTTCCGCCGAAGCGCGTACGACGAGGTCGGCGGTTACGACGAGCGCCTCGAGATCCTCGATGACCAGGACCTGATGTGCCGGCTGTTCCTCGTCGGGAGGTTCCACCACATCGGGACCTGTCTTTATTTTCAGAGAGTGCACCCTCGAATGACCCAGGCGGACACCCGAACCAACGCCGTTATCCAGGAGCAAACGGTGGTCAACTATCGGCTCCACATCGAACAGCTGGCGCTCGCCTGGGCTCGGCGCGAGGGACTGCGATGCCTTCGACTGCGCACCCCCATCTGGATAGGAGACGAGCCAAACGGCAACTACGAGGAGTTGACCGTCGACCCGGCAGACCCCCGCTTGCCGTGCGACGACGGCAACGTCGGGGTGATCAAGGCGTACGACGTCCTCCACCGTATCCCCAACCGGGCACGGTTCTTTAACGAGGTCTACCGGGTGCTCACCCACGCAGGCCTGATCCTCACCGAAACCCCCAGCACCGATGGGCGTGGCGCATTTCAGGATCCGAGTGCGGTCGCCTGGTATAACGAGAACAGCTTCATGTACCTGACCCAACAAGCCCTCCACGACGCGATCCCCGACCTCAGAGCCAGGCTTCAAGTCAGTCACCTAAGTACCGGCTTCCAGAGCCCCGCCCACGAGCAACTCGGCATCGCCTACGTCAGCGCGAACCTTCTCGCAGTCAAAGAAGGACCACGCCAGGGTGGACCGCTGCTCTGCTAGCCCACAAGGCTTGACGACAGCTCAATGTCGCTGACACGGAACTAAAGGTCCGCCAGATCAACCGAGACGGCCGCGACCCCAGAGGCCCAGCTGGGTTATTGCTTTGCTGCCGCATCTGGGCTCGATCTCCCTGGCATCGCCTTGCGTTCAGGAGGAACAGCTTGTACTCTTCAACTAAGGTACTAGTTGAGGAATGGATTATGATCGAGTTTCAGCTCGACACCGCTTCAGGGGTGGCCACCTACTTGCAGCTGGTCCAACAGGTCCATCAGGCCCTGCAGCTCGGCCTGCTCGAGCCGGGCGACCAGTTGCCGACGGCCCAGCAGGTAGTGGCCAAGCTGGCCATCAACCCCAACACGGTGCTCAAGGCCTACCGGGACCTCGAACGCGAGGGCCTGGTACGGCCTCGCCCCGGTCAGGGGACCTTCGTCGTCGGGACGCTCCCCCGCACCGATCCCGCCGCCCAAGCCCGCTTTCTGGCTTCGATGACTGCCTGGCTACACAAGGCCCGCGCCGCTGGCCTCGGTCCCGATGACATCGAGGCGATCTATCGCACCGCGTTCCGCAACTTCTTTGCCGAGGGTGCAGCGTGAGCGCGGTTATCGAGACCGAAGGGCTCGGTAGGAAGTATGGGCGGCGCTGGGGGCTTCATGACTGCACTCTCACCATCCCCGAAGGCAAGGTGGTCGGGTTGGTCGGGCCGAACGGGGCCGGCAAGACCACCCTGTTGCATCTCGCTGTCGGTTTGCTCGCACCAACCTCTGGCAACATCACCGTCCTGGGCTGTCCTGCCGCCGACGGTTCGACACAACTGGGCCGGGTCGGCTTCGTCGCCCAGGACACCTCCACCTATGCGAGGCTGTCGGTGGCCGAGCACCTGCGCATGGGCGCCTGGCTCAACCAGACCTGGGACGCCAAGCTGGCCGAGGACCGTATGACTGCCGTAACTCCTTCGTGGTTCGTGGGACGACCGGATGCCCGGGCTGAGGCGGCCCGGTTGACGATGTCCGTTGGCCCGCCGATACTACTGGAGCCGAACAGGGGTGAGTGGGGGCGTGGTTCAGATTTTGCTTCGCGCGGATGAGGCCTGCGACGACTTGTTACCACGCGCCTGCGTGGGAACACCGATCTCAGACGCACCGCGTCCATGCATTTTCCTGACTTCGGCGTGGCCGCAGATGACGCCGAGCGCGGAAAGCGGACGTTCCCGCGCGAGGGGTCAAAACGAGAAAGGCTTGCGACGACTTGTTCCCGCGCTCCCGCTCCCGCGTGGCACCGCTCCTGGGCGCTCCGCTCCCAGGCACTTCGCGTTCCTGCATTTTTCCGTCTGTGGCTTGGCCGCAGACGACGCGAACCGTCGCAAGCGGACGTTCCCACGCGGGAGCGTGCGAACGAGCACCAACCTCGTGCGGCCCAGGATTCTGACCTTATAATGAACCACGCCTGGATCGGAGCCGCGGGAGCGCGGCACGGGATCGCCGGCTTGGGGTGCATGATGGCGATTTCTTCGTGATTTCGTGGCGACCGGATTGGCGGTTGGCGTGTACATCGTCTGGCGCTGGCGGTTCGCCGTCGCCGAGGTCGCGAGCGGCCTGGAGGCGCTCGGCGCACGGGAGCAAGTGCGACCGGTTCTGACCATGGCGCGGGGGCCGGTCGGCCGGCTGGTGCGCGCGTTCAACGCGGCCGCCAACGAAATCGAGGCCCGGATCGCCGGGCTCGACCAGGATCGCCAGCAGCTTCTCGTGGTCCTGGGGGCGATGGCCGAGGCGGTGATCGCCGTCGACCTTCGCCGCCGCCTCCTCTTCGCCAACGCCAGCGCCAACGACTCTTTGGGCTCGACGCGAACTCGGTCGGCCGTCTGGTCCCCGAGCTGATCCGCAGCCCCCAGGTCCAGGAGGCCGTCGAGGCGACCCTGCGCCTGGCCGGCTCCCGCCGCTTACGAAGGCGAGCTCACCCTGCCCGGTCGCGATCCCGCCCAGCGTGGCCACAACCGGATCCTGTCGGTGCGCGGCAACCCGCTGCCCGGCCAGCCCTCCGCCGGGGCCGTCTTCGTCTTCCACGACGTGACCGAGCTGCGCCGGCTCGAGCGGATGCGGCAGGACTTCGTCGCCAACGCCTCCCACGAGCTCAAGACGCCGCTGGCCGTCGATCAAGGCCTATACCGAGACCCTCCTGGACTGGGCCCTCCACGACGAGACGGTCAACGCCCGATTCCTCAAGCGCATCGACGAGCAGGCCGAGCGACTCAACCAGTTGATCCTCGACCTCTTGAGCCTCGCCCGGCATCGAGTCGGGCCAGGAGATCTTCGATCACGCGCCCACTCTATCTCGTGCCGGTGCTGGAATCGTGCGTCGAGGCGCATCGCGACCGCGCCCAGACCAAGAACCTGAACCTCGCGTTCGAGCCGGGCGGGCTGGACGAGGAGACGATGGTTCTCGCCGACGAGGAGGCCATCCGCCAGATCGTCGACAACCTGATCGACAACGCCATCAAGTACACGCCCGAGGGAGGCTCGGTCATCGGTGATTTGCCATAGCGACCGGAATTCGGCGACGCATCGAGGTCGCCGACACCGGCATCGGCATCCCCCGGGACGACTTGCCGCGCATCTTCGAGCGATTCTACCGCGTCGACAAGGCGCGGAGCCGCGAGCTGGGCGGCACCGGGCTGGGGCTGTCGATCGTCAAGCACCTGATGCAGTCGATCGGCGGCCAGATCGACGTGACCAGCCGGGTCGGCTCGGGCTCGCGGTTCACCGTTCATCTGCCCCGGTGCCTCGTTCCCGACATGCGCAGCCCAATCGGCCCAGCGCCCTGGATAGCTCGCGGAGGTCCGGCTGCGCATCTTGGCCGATCACAATTTGTTGTTCACGAAATCTTCATGTTCGATCGTTACACTGATGATCCGCTCTCATCCGATCGAATGCGACATCGTACGGACTGGTCCTGTGCGAGCAGACGTCGAGTGCGCATCGCGTCTCCCGGCGAGGTCGATCAAAAGGAAACTCAAGGATGACTCGAACGTGTCAGTCTAGGCTGGTTGATCGCCGTCTCGATCTGATGATCGCGATCGCTGGCGGGCTGCGGCGCGTCCGAGACGAACTCGGCGACCGGTCAGGCGCACAGACCGAGCCCGCGGCCGCGGTCATCGTCGACGGCTCGAGCACGGTCTTCCGGATCAGCAAGGCCGCGCAGGAGGAGTTCAACGGCGTCGACCCCGAGATCACCGTGGTCGTCGACAACCACGGGACCGGCGGCGGCTTCTCCCGCTATCTGCGAAGGCGAGGTCGACATCGTCGACGCCTCGCGCGCGGCCAAGCCCGACGAAGAATCGAAGGCCAAGGCCCAGGGGATCGACTGGACGCGATTCGTGGTCGGCTACGACGGCATCACGCTGGTCGTCAACCCCAAGAACGATTTCGTCAAGTCGCTCTCGGTCGACCAGTTGAAGGCGATCTGGGCGCCGGGGAGCAAGGTCAAGACCTGGAAGGACGTCGACCCGGCCTGGCCCGCGCGGAACATCATTCTCTATTCGCCGGACAACGACTCGGGGACGTTCGAGTTCTTCACCGAGGCGATCGTCGGCAAGGCCAAGAGCCAGCGCGACGACGTGCAGCAGAGCTCCGACGACAACACGCTGGTGAACGGCGTGGCCGGCGATCCTGACGGGCTCGGCTATTTCGGCTATGCCTACTATCGCGTCCAACCAGGACAAGCTCCGCGCCGTGGCCGTCCAGAATGGCGCCGAGCGCCAAGCCGGTGCTGCCCGAGCCCCGAGACGATCACCGACAAGACGTACGCCCCGCTCTCGCGGCCGCTCTTCATCTACGTGAAGAACTCGGCCGCCCGACGGCCCGAGGTCGCCCAGTTCCTCAAGTTCTACCTCGAGAACATCGACGAGCTCGCCGTCAAGGGGGGCTACGACCCTCCGACCGCCGAGGACAAGGCGACCAACCAGGAGACGCTCGCCAAGCTGCTCCCGGCGGCGAGACAAGAAGCCAGTACCAGTGCGCCCCCGGCGGCAGAGTGAGGACACCGGCCCTTGTCGTCTCGCCTCGTCAACGGACGACTGCACCGTCACAGCCAGGCACGCTGATCCCGAGGCCGATCTCTGGTCGGGCCATTCCCGCTTCCTGGCGTTCTGGGAGGCGGCGGTCGACCGTCGGCTTGGTCATCTGCGCGGTCATCACGGTGCTCACGACGGCCGGGATCATCCTCGTGCTCGGCGTCCAGAGCTTCGAGTTCTTCTCGCACGGCCGACGTCAGCCTCCCCGAGTTCCTGTTCGGGACCGAGCTGAAGCCCGACGCCGACCCGCCCAAGTTCGGGATCGTTCCCTTGATCTGGGGGACGTTCCTGGTCGCGGCGGGCTCGTCGATGATCGCGCTGCCGATCGGGCTCTTGAGCGCGATCTATCTGAGCGAGTACGCGCCCCGGCTCGTGCGGGCCGTGCTCAAGCCGACGCTGGAGCTGCTGGCCGGGATCCCCACGATCGTCTACGGCTACCTGGCGCTGCTGCTGGTGCACCCCGGTGCTTGAAGCGGCTGCTCGAGCCGCTCGGCCTGCGCGTCGAGACGTTCAACGCGCTCTGCCGCCTGCATCGTGGTGGGGGTGATGATCATCCCGCTGGTCTCGTCGCTGAGCGAGGACGTGCTCTCGGCGGTCCCTCGCGGGCTCCGGGAGGCGGCGTACGGGCTGGGAGCGACCAAGTTCGAGGTGTCGACCCGGATCGTGCTGCCCGCCGGCCTCTCGGGCGTCTTCGCCTCGTTCATCCTGGCCATCAGCCGGGCCGTCGGCGAGACGATGGCCGTCGTGCTGGCCGCCGGCATGCGCCCCCAGATCACGCTGAATCCCTTGACCTCGATCGAGACGATGACCACCTACATCGTCCAGATCATCGGCGGCGACGCCTCGTACGGCGAGCCCAAGTACCTCTCGTTGTTCGCCGTCGGCCTGACGCTCTTCGCCGTCACGCTGACGTTGAACATCATCTCCGGCTTGGTGTTGCGGCACTTTCGCGAGGTCTACCAATGAGTCTCTCGGAAGAGCCCGCGTTTCACCCCAATCGGTGGATGCGGCGGATGCTCGGGCCGATCTTCGGGGCGGCCTGCCTGGTGGCGACCTGCACGGGGGTCGTCGTCCTCGCCCTGCTCCTGGGCTCGATCCTGGCGGCGGCGCTTCAGGGGCCGCCGGATCACCCCTGGTATGCGATCGGCCCCAATCTCGCCGAGCTGTTCGCGCTTGATCGGGAAGCTGGTCTCAGAGCCGCGCAGTCGCCAGGGGCCACACGCCTCAGCCGGGATATCAGGTCGGGATCGTCGGGCAGCCTCTGGCTGCTGGGACTGGTCGCGCTCATCGGCATTCCCGATCGGGATCGGCGCGGGGGTCTATCTCGAGGAATACTCCCCGCCGGGCCGGCTGCGGCGGATCATCCAGACGAACATCGCCAACCTGGCCGGCGTGCCGTCGATCGTTTACGGCATCCTCGGGCTGGCGCTCTTCGTGCGGGCCTTCGGGATCAAGGGCCTGGCGCTGGGCCCGACCTTGCTGGCCGGCGTCCTGACGCTCAGCCTGCTGATCCTGCCGATCATCGTGATCACGACCCAGGAGGCGCTGCGGGCGGTGCCGCAGTCGCTCCGCCAGGCCGCACTGGCCCTGGGCGCGACCCGGTGGCAGGTGGTCCGCGACCATGTGCTGCCCTCGGCGTTGCCGGGCATCTTGACCGGCACGATTCTCGGCCTGTCGCGAGCGATCGGCGAGACGGCCCCCTTGCTGATGGTCGGCGCGGCCGGCTCGATCCTCCGGCCGCCCAAGGGCCCGCTCGACCGCTATTCGGCCCTCCCCGTCGAGATCTACAATTACGCCAAGGAGCCGGACCGGAAGTTCCAGATCGTCGCCGCCGGCGGCATCCTGATCCTGGTGGCCCTCTTGCTCGCGATGAACGCCATCGCCATCGTGATTCGTAACCGCTACCGGCGTTATCAATAAACGGACCTCGCAATGACCAAGATCAGCGCGGACCCGACTCCGACCTCCCCTCCACCTTCACGAGACCATTGATGAGCGTCTCCCATGATCCGCCCGGAGCGGCGCCTGCCCCGGGCCCCTCCGCCGGAGCATCGCCTCGAATTCAGCGACCCGATCGTCCTCTCGACCCGCGGCCTCTCCGTCTGGTACGGCGCCGCACTGGCGCTCAAGGAGATCACGATCGACATTCCTCGCAACAAGATCACGGCCTTGATCGGCCCGTCGGGCTGCGGCAAGAGCACGCTGCTCCGCTGCTTCAACCGGATGAACGACCTGATCACCGGCGCTCGCATGCAGGGCGAGGTCCGCTTCGACGGCGAGTTGATCTCCGGCTCCGACATCGACCCCGTCGTCCTGCGGCGACGGATCGGCATGGTCTTTCAGAAGCCGAACCCGTTCCCCAAGAGCATCTACAACAACGTCGCCTGGGGTGCGCGGATCAACGGCTATCGGGGCGACATGGACGAGCTGGTCGAGCGCTCGCTCCGCCGCGCGGCCCTGTGGGACGAGGTCAAGACCAAGCTGAATCGCTCGGGACTCGAGCTCTCCGGCGGGCAGCAACAACGGCTCTGCATCGCCCGGACGCTCGCCGTCGAGCCCGAGGTCATCCTGATGGACGAACCCTGCTCGGCCCTCGACCCGATCTCGACCGCCCGGGTCGAAGACCTGATGGACGACCTCAAGAACGATTACACCATCGTGATCGTCACCCACAACATGCAGCAGGCCCGCCGCGTCAGCGACCTGACCGCCTGCCTGATGCTCGATGAGATGTCGCCCGAGGGACATCGCACCGGAATCCTCGCCGAGTTCAGCCCGACCGATCTTCTGTTCACCAATCCCAAGGACAAGCGGACCGAGGCTTATATCACCGGGCGGATTGGCTGAATCAATAAACGGGTCAGAACCTTTTCGAACATCGTTCTAGCGCGGCGAAGCAATAAATCCACCCGCGAAGTAGGCGGATGCGGGTTCGCCCAGCGACTGGCCAATCACCGCAGCGGGTTTCGCGCCATGACTCTTGAGCACCTCACCGAGCGCGATCTGGATCGCGAAGATGACGACGTTGCTGGTTTCGATGCCGTAGTCGACCGAGTCGTCGAGGATCAGCTCGAGGACCGAGTAGCCCCGCTCGTCCTGGATCAGCGCGTCGACCTTGTCGATCCACTCGGCGAAGACCTCGTGGCGCAGATACAGGTTCTTGCCCATCTTGCGGTGCTGCGCACCGAAACCGGCCATCGCCCAGACCGGGCCATTGGTCGCCGGCCCGTCGGTGCTGAACACGTAGGGCTTCTGCTTGCCATCGGCGATCGCGCGCAGACCCTTGACGGCTTCTTCGTGGTCGTGGGCCAGCACCACCGCGCGGGAACGGCCGTGGTTGCGCCGTGACAGCGCCCGCCCGATCGATTCCAGCGACGACGCCTGGCCCTCGGGGCTTTCCATCCAGTCGGCCAGCTCGGCCGCGGCGGCCCGCTTGCGTGACGTCAGGAACGCCGAGATCGGCAACGGCACCACGGGCACCGGAACCTCTTCGGTCGCAAGCTCTTCCAGCGCGATCTCTTTGAGCCGGATGGCTTCGTCGGTGATGCCGGGCAGTTCGTATTCTTCGTGTGCCGGCGTGGTGCCGACTTCGGCAGAATCGATGAACTCGCCGTACTCGTCGAAACGCACCCCGCCGACAAGCTCGACGTGCTCACCGGCGGCAGCTGCCGCGGGCTCAGTCTCGGGCTGGGGTTCGGGCTCACGCTCGACGACGTCGCGGGGCAGCACCTCACGCAGCACCACGTGCGCGTTGGCGCCACCGAAGCCGAAGCTGGACACACCCGCCACGGCATATCCGCCGTAGCGCGGCCAGTCGGAGACGGTGTCCAGCACGCGCAGATGCGCGGCGTCGAAGTCGATGTAGGGGTTGGGCCCGGCGTAGTTGATCGACGGCGGCAGCTTGTCATGCTGCAGCGACAGCACCATCTTGCTCAGGCTGGCCGCACCGGCCGCCGACTCCATGTGTCCGACATTGGTTTTGATGGCGCCGAGCAGAAGCGGTTTGTCGGCGGGACGGCCGCGGCCGACCACCCGGCCCAGCGCCTGAGCCTCGATCGGGTCGCCCAGCACGGTGCCGGTGCCGTGCGCCTCGACGTAGTCGATGGTGCGCGGGTTGATGCCGGCGTCTTTGTAGGCCCGGCGCAGCACGTCGGCCTGCGCATCGGGGTTGGGCGCGATCAGGCCGTTGGACCGTCCGTCGTGGTTGACCGCGCTGCCGGCGATCACCGCGAGGATCTGGTCGCCGTCGCGGCGCGCGTCGTCGACCCGCTTGAGCACCAGCATCGCGCCACCCTCGGAGCGGGTGTAACCGTCGGCGTCGGATGAGAACGACTTGATCCGGCCGTCCGGCGAGAGCACCTGGCCGATCTCGTCGAAACCGAGCGTCACCGCGGGGGTGATCAGCGCGTTGACCCCACCGGCCATCGCCACGTCGCATTCACCGCTGCGCAGGGCCTGCACCGCCTGGTGGGTGGCGACCAGCGAGCTCGAGCACGCGGTGTCCACCGCGACCGACGGTCCGTGGAAGTCGAAGAAGTACGAAACCCGGTTGGCCACAATCGAACTCGCGGTACCGGTGATGGCATACGGGTGGGCGATGGTCGGGTCCGACATCGCCAGGTAGCTGTAGTCCATCACCGAGGTGCCGACGAACACGCCGACGGCCTCGCCGCGCAGGCTGGAAGCCGGGATGCGGGCGTGCTCGAGCGCCTCCCAGGTCAGCTCCAGCGTCATCCGCTGCTGAGGGTCGATGTTGTCGGCTTCGGTCTTGGACAGCGCGAAGAACTCGGAGTCGAACCCCTTGATGTCGGTGAGGTAGCCGCCGCGGGTGCGGGCCTTCTTGATCCGCTCGGCCAGCCGCGGCTCCTCCATGAACTCCGACCAGCGGCCCTCGGGCAGGTCGGTGATCGCGTCCCGACCTTCCAGCAGCGCCTGCCAGGTCTGCTCGGGAGTGTTCAGGTCGCCGGGCAACCGGGTGGCCAGGCCCACCACGGCGATGTCGACGCGCTCGACCGGCCCGGTGCGGGTCCAGTCGGTGTCGTCGTCGGCGGACTCGGTCTCGGGGTCGCCCTCGACGATCCAGCTGGCCAGCGATTCGATCGTCGGGTGCTCGAAGGCGACCGCGATCGACACCGTCACCCCGGTGTGGTCCTCGATGTCGGCGGCCATCGCCACCGCGTCGCGTGAGGACAGGCCAAGCTCCACCATCGGCGTGGCCTCGCCGATCGCATCGGGCGATTGCCCGGTGGCCTGACCGATCCAGGTGCGCAGATAACGCCGTACCTCGGCGACTGTCATGTCGGTGCGCGCGGGCGCCGCACCGCCATCGGTGTTCACGCGCCGCTCCTCCTCATCGCTACGCTCTGCATCGTCGCCGGCGGCGGTCATGCGCCGCTCCTCCTCATCGCTACGCTCTGCATCGTCGCCGGCGGCGGTCATGCGCCGCTCCTCCTCATCGCTAGCGCTCTGCATCGTCGCCGGCGGCGGTCATGCGCCGCTCCTCCTCATCGCTACGCTCTGCATCGTCGCCGGCGGACGACGGCTGTGCGGATTCGAGGTCGGTGCCAGTCATAGTCGCGATCAATCAGTTTCGTCAGGGAAGGAGTTCGGGGCCGCGGTGCCGCTGCGCAGGGTGCCGTCGATGTAGGCGGCGCGGGTGGCGCGGCGGCCGATCTTGCCACTGGAGGTCCGGGGCACAGATCCGGCCTGTACCAACAGGACATCGCGCACGGTCACTCCGTGCCGGACGGCGATGGCCGCCCGGATGTCGTCGGCGATGGGCTGGTAGTCGAGTTTGTGCGCACCGGCGGCACGCTCACCGACGATCACCAGCTGCTCGGAGCTGTCCTCCGGGTCGTGCTTGAGGCCGGCGTGCGGGTCGGCGAAAACGGTGGCGGGCAGTTGGTTGGTGGGCACCGAGAACGCAGCCACGTAGCCCGGGCGCAGGGCCCGGCTGGCTTCTTGCGCCGAGTACTCGAGGTCCTGCGGGTAGTGGTTGCGTCCGTCGACAATGACCAGATCCTTGACCCGGCCGGTGATATAGAGGTGCTCGTTGTGGTAGGTGCCGTAGTCACCGGTGCGTACCCACGTCGCGTCATCGGCGGCGCCTTCGGCGCGTGACGGGTTGGTGCGCGACTTGAGGATGTTCTTGAACGTCTCCTGGGTCTCCTCTTTCCGGTTCCAATATCCGGCGCCCATGTTGTTGCCGTGCAGCCAGATCTCACCGATCTGCCCGTCGGGCAATTCGGTGGCGTTGTCGGCGTCGACGATGATCGCCCACTCGCTGACACCGACCACGCCGGCGGAGGCCTGCGCGACGCCGTTGGGCGCATCGGCAGCAACTTCGGCGAACCGTCCGGTGTTCAGCGCCTCCCGGTCGACGTTGATGATGGTGGGCGCCTCGTCCATCGGAGTGGTCGAGACGAACAGCGTGGCCTCGGCCAGGCCGTAGGACGGCTTGATCGCCTTCTCCTGGAAGCCGTAGGGCCCGAATGCGTCGTTGAACTTACGAATCGATGCCGCCGACACCGGCTCGCTGCCGTTGAGGATCGCCTTGACGTTGCTCAGGTCGAGCGGCGGCTCGCCCTCTTTGGGCAGCCCGCGCAGCGCCGCATGTTCGAAGGCGAAATTCGGTGCGGCCGAGAAGACCCCGCCGGTCTCGCCCTCCTTGCGCGCGAGCTCGCGGATCCACCTGCTGGGCCGGCGCACGAAGGCCGCCGGCGTCATGAACGTGAAGCGGTAGCCGACCACCGTCGACAGCAAGGTGGTGATCAGGCCCATGTCGTGGAAGAACGGCAGCCAGCTCACGCCGCGATCACCGTCCTGGCCCTCCAGGGCGTGGATGACCTGGACCACGTTCGTCGGCAGGTTCAGGTGCGTGATCTCGACGCCGGTCGGGGTGCGGGTGGATCCGGAGGTGTACTGCAGATAGGCGACCGTCCCGTGGCTGGCCAGGATGGGCTCCCAGGTGCTGGCTACGTCGTTGGGGACCGCGTCGACGGCGATGACGCGTGGCCGCTCCTTGGCCGGCCGGCTGCGGAAGAACTTGCGGACTCCCTCGGCGGAGTCGCTGGTGGTCAGGATCGCCGCCGGGGCGCAGTCGTCGAGCACCGCGTGCAGTCGACCAACGTGTCCCGGCTCGGCGGGATCGAACAGGGGCACCGCGATCCGGGCGGCGTACAAGGTGCCGAAGAACGCGGTCAGGTATTCCAGGCTCTGCGGACACAGGATGGCGACTCGGTCACCCGGCTGGGTCACCTGCTGAAGCCGGGCGCCCACCGCGCGGTTTCGGGCACCGAACTCGGACCATGAAATATCCTTCGCGACACCATCGCGTTCGGTGGAGAAGTCCAAGAACCGGTAGGCCAGCTGGTCCCCGCGCACCTTCGCCCACTTCTCGACGTGACGAACCAGGTCGGTGTTGTCCGGGAACTTGATCTGGCCGTTCTTGTCGATGAACGGGTTGTGGTACGCCATGCCATGCACTCCTGTCAGAACTGTTCTCGGTCGG
>CAWCXI010000002.1:0-56812 GCA_963799415.1 uncultured Alphaproteobacteria bacterium
TGGATCTGGTACTTCGGCGCGGTCGCGATCGTCCCGTTCAGCGCGGCCGTCGCCGCGTACTGGGCCGCGGCGGGCGCGCTCGATCGCGTGGCTGCGCACGCCACCGGATCGCGAGCCCGTGGCTCACGGCCGCGGTCTGGGTCTGCGGCGACGCCGTCGTCGCCCGCTGGCCCTTCGGCGGTTTCTCGTGGGGTGAGGTCGGCTACGCGTTCCACGACATCGCGCCGGCCCGCGCCGTCGCGAGCGTCGGCGGGGTCACGTTCGTCACCTTCCTGGCGGTCGCGCTCAACGCGCTCCTCGCCGACCTCGTCGCGCGAGCGGCGCTCGCGCGGCGCGCTACGTCCGGACGCAGGTCGGCGATCGCCGTCGTCGCGGTGGTCGTGGTCGCTCGCGACCGTCACGCGCGCCGAGCCGCACGTCGTCGGCCCGCTGCACGTCGCGCTCGTGCAGGGCAACGACCAGGACCGGGAGCTCACCGACGCCGAGATCGCAGGCGCGACTACCTGCCCGAACAGCCACTTCGCGCTGGCCCGCGCAGATCACCGACCCCGTCGACCTGATCGTGTTCCCCGAGTCGAGCATGGACACCTACGACACCGACCCGCGACCGACCCGTACATCAAGTCGAACCTCACCGCGATCGCGCCGCGAGCACAACGCGTGGGTGCTCGCCAACGCCACCGTCGACGCGCCGCCCGACGGGCACAAGCTGCTCGAACCTCGACGTGCTCTTCGACCCGTCGGGCGCGGTCGCAGGGCACCTACACCAAGCGCCACCTGGTGCCGTTCGGCGAGTCGGTGCCGTTCCGCGAATCGCTGCAGCACGTGGTGAGCGAGCTCGAGCAGGTCCCGCGCGACTTCGAGCCCGGGAACTCGCCCGGGGCTGTTCACGGTCGCCGGGCGTCCGCATCGGCACGCTGATCTGCTTCGAGTCGGCGTTCGGCTACCAGGTGCGGCCGCTCGTGCACGACGGCGCGCAGGTGATCGTCGTGTCGACGAACAACCGCTCGTACCGGCGGTCGGCGAACTCGGCCCAGCACGTCGCGATCGGCCAGATGCGCGCCGCGGAGACCGGCCGGCCCGGTGGTGCAGGCCGCGATCTCCGGCATCACCGCGGTGATCGACGCCGACGGCGTCGTGCACGACCGCACGCAGCTCTTCGACCGCACGGTCGTGCAGACGACGGTCGAGGCGACGAGCGGCGAGACGCCGTACGTGCGCTACGGCGAGTGGGTCACGCTGGCGAGCCTCTGGCCGTGGCGATCGCGGTCGTCGTGGCGCTGTCGCCGTTCGTCGCGGCGCAAGCGTCCCTAGAATCGACCGAGCCGAGCCTCGCGCCCGACGCCGACGACGCCGAGACCGACCGCCACGATGGCCGACGCGAGACGACCGACCGCATGACCGAGCAATCCCGATCGGATCGAACGCACGCTCGAGCTGCTGCTCTACGCGCCGATCGGCATCGGCCTGTTCCTGAAGGACACCGCGCCGACGTTCGTCGACATGTTCGTGTCGCGCGGACGCGCCGAGATCGACCGCCGCCAGGACGACGTGCAGCAACGCGTCACGACCGCGCGCAGCCTCGGCCAGGTCGCGCTCGCGTTCGGCCCGCCGATCGTGCGCCAGCGCGTCGAGCAGACGGTCGCCGACGCGTCGCCGCCGCGCCGAAGGACTCGTTCGGTTCGCCGGCGTCCGACGCACCGCGCGCCGACGCCCGGCGCACCGCGCCGCGGCCGCGCCGCCCGACGCCGGCGCCGCCGACGCCGCCGACCCGCGCCGCGCCGACGTGCGCCGGAGCCGCGCGCTGCGATCCGCGCGCCGCGACCGCGACCGCGACGCGGCGCGCGCCGCGACGATCGCGGTCGACCACGCCGACTCGTCGAGCAACGGCGATCCGCGCGAGCGAGCGCCGCGCTGCCGATCCCCGGCTACGACGCGCTGTCGGCGTCGCAGGTGGTCGAGCGGCTCATCGGGCCTCGCGCCCGACGAGCTCGACGCGGTGCACGCGTACGAGACCGTCGCACCGCCAGCGCCGCACGATCCTCGGCAAGATCGAACAGCTCGCCGGATAGCCGACCCCGTGGAGCCCGCTCGAGCGGCCGACCCGTCCGACCTCCCCGTGCTCGTCGAGCTGGCGCGCGACGCTGCGCGCCGAGATGCGCGATCAGCGCGGCGGCGCGCTGTGGGCGACCCGCGAGGCGCGGCCCGAGCCGCACGAGGACACGCTCGCGTCGCTGCTCGGGCGCGACGACGCGACGGTCGTGGTCGGCACGATCGACGGCACGATCGTCGGCTTCGGCACCGTCGAGATCGAGATCGCTGCGCGACGGCACCCGCCTCGGCGTGATCGGCGACCTCTTCGTCGAGCGCGAGGCGCGGGCGGTCGGGGTGGGCGAGTCGATCGCCGACCTGATCATCGAGTTCTGCTCGGGCGCGGGCTGCATCGGCATCGACGCGTACGCGCTGCCCGGCGCCCGCGACGCGAAGAACTTCTTCGAGCGGTCGGGCTTCACCGCGCGCGCGCTCGTCATGCACCACAAGCTCTGAGCCGGTCGCGCCGGCCGATCGGCTGGGTAGTGTCGGCCCATGACCGCGACCGACGCCGACCTGACCGCCGCCGACGTCGTCTGGGATCTCGGACCGCTGCTGCCCGATCCCGGGCGACGCGGGGCTCGACGAGCTGCTCGACGCGGCCGACGCGCGCGCCGACGAGCTCGCGCAAGCGCGCGGCAAGGTCGCCGAGCTCGACGCGGCGGGTCTCGCCGCGTTCATGAACGGCTTGGCCGAGCTGCTCGATCTCGTCGGGCGCGCCGGGAGCTACGTCGGGCCTCGACTTCGCGACCGACACGACCGATCCCGCACGCGGCGCGCGCATGCAGCGCGTCGAGGAACGCGTCGACCGCGATCAACACCAAGCTGTTGTTCTTCGAGCTCGAGTGGGCCGAGCTCCCCGACGAGCAGGTCGAGACGCCTGCTCGCCGACGACCGGCTCGCGTTCGCCCGCCATCACCTGCGCTCGGAGCGCCGCTACCGGCCGCACCTGCTGACCGAGCCCGAAGAGGTCGATGCTCACCGAGAAGGCGATGACCGGGCGCAGCGCGTTCGAGCGGCTGTTCGAGGAGCAGGTGTCGAGCATCACGCGTCGAGCTCGACGGCGAGACGACGACGCTCGAGGCCGCGCTCGCGCCAGCTGCACGCGCCCGACCGCGAGGTCCGCCGCGCCGCGGCCGAGGCGGTCACCAAGGGGCTCGAGCCCGGCCTGCGCACGCGGGCGTTCGTGTTGAACACGTTGCTCGCCGACAAGTCGGTCGACGACCGGCTGCGGCACTTCGACAGCTGGATCGCGAGCCGCAACCTCGCCAACGAGGCGAGCGACGAGTCGGTGCAGGCGCTCGTCGACGCGGTGCAGGGCCGCTACTCGATCCCGCAGCGCTGGTACGCGCTGAAGGCGCGGCTGCTCGGCATCGACCGGCTCGCCGACTACGACCGCATGGCGTCGGTCGCCGACGTCGAGGCGCAGATCGGCTGGCGCACGCGCGAAGGAGCTCGTGCTCGACGCGTACGGATCGTTCTCGGGCGAGCTCGCCGACACCGCGCAGCGCTTCTTCGACGGCGCGTGGATCGACGCGCCCGCGCGGCCCGGGCAAGCGGCCCGGCGCGTTCTGCGCGTACACCGTGCCGTCGCACCACCCGTACGTGTTGTTGAACTGGACGTCGCGCCGGCGCGACGTGCTGACGCTCGCGCACGAGCTCGGCCACGGGCTGCACGCGTACCTCGCGCGCGGGCAGGGCGTCTTCCACCAGACGACGCCGCTGACGCTGGCCGAGACCGCGTCGGTGTTCGGCGAGACGGTCACGTTCGGCCGGCTGCTCGAAGAGGTCACCGACCCGCAGGAGCGGCTCGCGCTGCTCGCGTCGAACCTCGAGGACCAGATCGCGACCGTGTTCCGCCAGATCGCGATGAACCGCTTCGAGGACGCGATGCACACCGAGCGGCGCGAGGCGGGGGAGCTGTCGGTCGAGCGCTTCGGCGAGCTGTGGGCCGCGTCGCAGGAGCACGATGCTCGGCGACTCGGTCGAGATCACCGAGGGCTACCGCACGTGGTGGTCGTACATCCCGCACTTCATCGCGCACGCCCGGCTACGTGTACGCGTACGCGTACGGTCAGCTGCTCGCGCTGTCGGTGTACGCGCAGTACGAGGCGCGCGGCGCCGACTTCGTGCCCGCAGTACCTCGACCTGTTGCGCGCCGGCGGATCGATGCCGCCGCGAGGAGCTCGGCAAGATCGTCGACGTCGACCTCGCCGATCCCGGGTTCTGGGACCGCGGCCTCGACATCATCGAGCGCCGGCTCGACGAGACGATCGCGGCCGCCGAGGCCGCGGGACAGGTTGTCATGACGTACCGCGTCATCCAGTGGAGCACCGGCAACGTCGGCGTCGCCGCGCTGCGCTGCATCATCCGCCATCCCGAGCTCGAGCTCGTCGGGCGTGTGGGTGCACTCGCGCCGACAAGGCCGGGCAGCGACGCGGGGGAGCTGTGCGGTCTCCCGCCGACGGGCGTGCTCGCGACCAACGACGTCGACGCGCTGCTCGCGCTCGACGCCGACTGCGTCTCGTACACCGCGACCGCCGACCTGCGCCCGATGGACGCGATCACCGACATGGCGCGGATCCTGCGCGTCGGGCAAGAACGTCGTGTCGAGCTCGGTCGTCGCCGGCGATCTGGCCCGCTGCACCTCGACCCGCCGATGCGCACGCCGCTGGAAGACGCGTGCGCGACGGGCGGCGTCTCGTGCTTCACGTCGGGCATCGACCCGGGCTGGGCGAACGACGCGCTGCCGTTGCTGCTCACCGGCACGTGCGAAGACGTCGAGCAGCTGCGCGTGATGGAGATCGTCAACTACAAGGACTACGAGCAGCCGACGGTGCTGTTCGAGACGATGGGCTTCGGCAAGCCGCTCGACGCCAAGCCGTTGCTGTTGATCCCGGGCGTGCTTGTCGTTCGCGTGGGGTGGCGTGATGAAGGTGCTCGCCGCGGGCCTCGGCGTCGAGATCGACGAGATCGTCGAGATCCACGAACGCAAGCCCGCGCCCGAGCGGATCGACCTCGGCTTCGGCGTGATCGAGGAGGGCACGACCGCGGCGCTGCGCTTCGAGGTGCAGGGCGTCATCAACGGCGAGCCGCGCATCGTCGTCGAACACGTCACCCGGCTCGACGACGACGCTGTGCCCCGACTGGCCGCAGCCGGTCGGCGCGGGCGGCTACCGCGTCGTCGTCACCGGCACGCCGAGCTACCAGTGCGACGTGCAGATGACGGCCACGGCCCGGCCAGGGCGATCCCGGCGTGATCGGCACCGCGGGCCGCCTCGTGAACGCGATCCCCGCCGTGTGTGCGGCCGCGCCGGGACTGTTGTCGGTGCTCGATCTGCCGTTGGTCACCGGTCGGGGCTTGATGAGATAAGACTCACCGGGCATGCCTCGCCGCCCGGAAGCTCGGTTGCTGGGGACCCGGCGGCGGCGGATGATCGCGACCGGGCCTGATCGCGCTCGGGTTCTACGCGTACGCCTGGGCTGTGCAACCGAACCGCCCGCAGCTCGGCGCGGTCTTCGACGATCCGCCGAAGCTCGCGACCGTCACCGAGAACGGCTTCCGGCCCGCCGACGCGGCGACACCGTTCGGCGCAGTACCAGGCGCGCCGCTGGGGTTGGTACGGCGCGTGGTACGACCAGTTCCACTACGCGCGCATGGCCCGCGCGATCGGGCGCGGCCAGCTCCCCGGCGTCGGTTGGGATCCGGTGCACATGGTCGCCAAGAACCCGACCGCGCCGCACGAGGTCGCGAGCTTCAGCTACGGGCTCGGCTACCCGGCCGTCGGCGCGGTCGTTCTACGTGCTCGGCTTCAAGGGCGATCCGTTCGTCGTGCCCGACGGGTTGCTGTTCGCGCTGCTCGGCCATGCTCGCGCTCGTCCTCGCCGAGCGATTCCTGAACGTGGCGATCGCGTTGATCGTCGTGAACGTGCTGGTGCTGACCGGACCGTTCGTCCTCTACTTCGTCATCCCGTACAGCGACACCCTCACGGTCGTCGCGGTGCTGCTCGCGCTCGTCGTGATCACCGGCGACCGGTTCGACTGGCCGGTCGCGATCGCGCTCGGCACCGCGACCGCGCTCGCGTTCGCGGCGCGCTACACCGACGTCGTGTGGATCGTGGCCCTCGTCGCGATCCCGCTGTGGATCGTGCGCCGCGGGCGGCGTGGCGAGTTGCATCGTCGCGATCGCTGGCCGAGCTCGCTGTCGCGGCGGCGATCGTCGGTTGGGCGCAGGACCGGGCCTTCGGGAGCCCGTTCACCACGCCGTACAAGTACGTGCACGACGGCCTCGACGCGTCGTGGCGGGCGTATCAGTTCGGTCAGGTCGTCAACGCCGGCGTCGGGGTGTTCATCACCGGCGAACCGGTCGATGCTGTTCCGCGTCGAGCCCGATCCTGAAGAGCTTCCCGTGGGCGGTCGCCGCGCCGATCGGCCTCGTGTTGCTGTTCGTCGACCGGCACCGTTGCGCTGGACGGCGCTGCTCGCGACGGTCGTCGGGGTCGCGTCGTCGATCACGTACCTCGCGTGGGTGTTCGGCGGCACGCCCGACCTCGAGTTCTGGATCATCCGCTACCACTCACGTGGTTCCCGCTCTGGGCGATCCTCGCCGGCGTCGCGGTCGAGCGCGTGCTCGGCGTCGACCGGGGTATTTCGCCAACCCGGCGATCGGGCCGATCCCGTCCTCAGCGAGGCAGAAGCTTCAGCGCCTTGAAGTACGCGTCAATACCGGGCGCGATCGACTTCGCGAACGCGACGGTGAGGTGTCCCTGATCCCATTTCACGATCACACCGTCGACGATCGGATCGCAGATGGGCAGGAAGGGGCACACGACCGGATCGAGGTCCATGTCGACGACGGCCTTGTCACGTGCGGCCAGCCGTCGGTAGTACAGCTCGAGCGGAGTGTGCTGCCGACTCGCGACAACCCGGCACTCCTCGACGAACTTCGCCTGGGCGAGGCACTTCATCGGGTCGCGGCCGGCCTGGGGCGTCGGATCGATCAGGACGATGCGGCGACCGGGCGCTTTCATGTCGGCAATCGACTCGCGTGTCGCCCGCTCCAGGTCGTCCTCGTTCACGCCTTTCGGGCTTCCGTCCGTATCGGTCGCCCGTTGGATGCCCGGGTTGTACTCGGCGTTGCTCAAGATGATGATGTCGGGGTTCAGCGTCGGGATCACGCGGTTGTACGCGTCCTCCTTGGTGCGCACGCACGCCGCCACATCCGTCCGCTGGCCGTTCGCCGCGATCGCCGTGGGGAACACGCCGCGCTGCCATACGCATCGACCCATCGCGCTCACCGACAGCGTCAGATGCTCCGACTGTGCGATCGCGACGAAGGTCGGGATCAGCATCCAGGCGTGGCTGTCGCCCATCAACAACATGCGCTTGCCGGTGCCGTGCACGAGGGTGCACACGTCGACGGGCCGACCGAGACACGTCGGGAACGGCCCGCCTTCTTTCTGCGCCTGCTGGAACGCGCCCCGCGGTGTTGATGCCCTTCGGGACAGGAGTGAAGCCCACGGTCGTGCCCGCGAGCGCCGGCGCGGGCGCCGGGCGATCGATTATCGTGGGGATGAACACGAGCGCCGACACGAGGCTGACGGCCAGACCCGTCGCGATCACCGGGACGCGATAGCGGTCCAACACCTTCGACAGCCGCACCGGCTGTTCGAGCATCTGGTAACTCAGCGAAGCCATGGCGGTCGCGACCACGGCCGCGGTCGCGATCGTGGCGTTCGTCCCGATGCTGAACTGCTTCGCCAGCACGAGGATGACGATCCAGTGCCACAGATACGTCCCGTAGGAGACCTTGCCCAGGTAGACCATCGGCTTGGTCGACAGCGCCGCTTGACCACACCGCCGTCGACGACCTCGATCGCGGCGATGAACGCCGACGCGATGACCGCGACCGCGACCCCGCGCTCGATCGCGTCGAGGTGCACCCAGGAGGTCGCGACCAGCAACAGTGCCGCGAGCAGGCCGACGGCCGCGGCCCGGAGCGCCTTTTGGTACTTCCGGCCGACGGCGAGCGTCGGGACGCAGCGTGAGCGACGCGCCCGCGAGCAGCTGGTAGGCGCGCGTGTCGGAGCCGTAGTACGCCCAGTCGGGATTCGATGTCCGGAGTGAGAGCGCGCGGGCCGACGAGGCGACGACGAGTACGCCCACGATGATGCGCACCGCGTGGCCGCCGATGCTCGCCGAACCGGCGGGTGAGGCGAACAGGCCGCCGAGCAACAGCGGCCACACGAGGTAGAACTGCTCCTCGACCGCCAGCGACCAGAAGTGCAGGACCGGATTGCGTGATGATGCGCGCCGAAGTAGTCCGTCGACTGGCGGATGAAGTACCAGTTCCGCGACGTAGAGGAACGCGGCCCGGAAGGCGCCGCCCACGCCGAACAGCTCGGCGGGCGACGCGATCACGGCGTAGACGGCCGCGTGACGAGCAGCACGACGAAAGCCGCGGGCAGGAGACGGCGGAAGCGCCGCGGGTAGAAGCGGCGAAGGCGGATCGCGCCCGTGCGCGAGGTCGCGCAGCAGGAGCTGGGTGACGAGGTAGCCGGACAGGACGAAGAAGACGTCGACGCCGATGAACCCGCCCGCGAACCGCCAGCCCGGCGTGGAACGCGACGACGAGGTAGACCGCGACCGCCCGCAGACCGTCGAGATGAGGGCGGTAGGTCGGCGCAACGACCGGTTCCGCCGCCGCTGGGGCGCTCGTGGGCCGGGCAGTCGGAGCTACGAGCACATCGCCCGTAGCGTCCCCACCCATCTCGCAACTGTAGGGGCGCCGTGTGTGCCGGAGCCACGGTTGTGACCGATCTGACCAGGCCCGGGTCCGCACTTGCGCAAATCGGACAGGCGCGGAGGCGGGCCGGGAGAGGCCGACTGAAAGCGAGTTGAGAGGCGCGGCTCGTCATCATCCGCCGGGTCGGTGCCGGGTGAGCCAGTAGGGGCGAAGATGTCGAGGAGCGGGCGTAGGTCCTTCCGCGGCGCGGCAGGTGGGTGCGTTGGTCGCCGGTGTGGCGTTGCTCGGTGCGGCCTCCGTTGCCGTGGGGGATGCGGCGTCGGCCGGGTCGACGCCGGGCGTCCTCGCGACGCCGCCAACGTCAACGCTGCTGCCGTTGAGCTGGCTTCCGGCACGTGCAACCGAGGCCACCTACACGTACTGCAGCTCCGGCGGCACCGACCTGAAGATGGACTTCTACCGCCCAACGGGCTGGGGCGTGGTGCCCGTTGTACTGCGGGTGCACGGCGGCGCATGGATTCTGGGCGATCGCGAGGCCGGCGTCAGCGCGGGCTTCGGTTGCCGCGTCTTCGACCCGTGGGATCGCCTTCGCGGACGATTGACTACCGCTTGGGCGATGGACGCGAGGCGATCGAGGATGTGGCGTGCGCAGTTCGGTATCCGCGCGCGGCCGCGGACGCGCTGGCGATCAACGGGGCACGTATCGGCGCGGTGGGTCAGAGCGCCGGCGCCCAGTTGGTTTCGCTGCTCGGCACCGCCGGTCCCTCGGATGGATTCGACGTCGGTCAGTACCTGAACGAGTCGAGCCGGGTGCAAGCCGTGGCCGACGAGTGGGGGCCGGTCATCTTCGATTCCGCAGAGCTGAAAATTCTGCCGTTGATACCGGGCATCTTCCACACGTCGGATCTCGCGGCGTTGAAGGCGTACTCGCCGCTCACCTACGTGAGCAAGGATGACCCGCCGTTCCTCTTGGTGCAGGGAACTCGAGACACCATGGTTCCGCCCTATCAATCGCAAGCGTTCGCGAGTGCGTTGAAGAAGCAGGGCGTCCCCGAACAGCTGATAGCAATACGCTGAACGAGTAGAGGACATAAACATGAACGTATTGCTTGATGCGCCACTGCTCGGGCGCGGTGTCCTGCACTTCGTCCAGCAGCAGGTGATCGAGACCGCCGTCCAGCTTGTAGAGCACCCAGGCCGCGCCCGGATCCACCAGCAGGTTGGACGTGCGCCCGATGAGGTCATCATAATCCAGCAGCCCCGATGCTTCCTTGTGCCTGGCGTAGGCATCCAGCACTGGCGCGGCAAGCGTCAGGAGCGCGGCTGAGACCGCGGCGACGCGCAGCGCCTGGCACGCATCGATTGCGGCGATGATGCGATCGCACTCGTCGAGGAAGTGACGCGCCAGATCCGGGTGTGCGACGAGCACCGCCTTGGATGCGAAACCGCTCACCGCGCGGGGCTTGCCGTCCTTGGTGAGGAACTCCTCGCACCAGTGCGACCAGTGCTCGCAGCGCTCTGTCGCCTCCAGCTCCAGCCAGCCGAGGATACGCTCCGCACGCTCGGCACATGTCTTGGCGCCGAGTGGCTGGACGATGCGTGCCGCTTCGCGCAGAGCGGGCTCCGCCTGCCAGTTTACCGCAAGCGCTATGATCTCGTCCGCTGTTGCCGCGGTGACGCCAAGTGCGCGCTTTTGTGCGTCCTCCAGCTTGTCCCCGAGAGCGAGTGCATCTTTCAGTCTGGGAAGATCGCCCTGCAGCATTGCGACGTGCCGGCCGAACTGATCCGCCGAGGCAAGACCGGCGAGTGTGTCCAGTGCGGCACGCATCCGCGGCGCGCTCGCGTGCGACAGCATGTTTTCACGCGCTTCGGTCAGTGCGTCCTCGGCGTCGATATCATCGACAATGCGAAAATGCGGCGACAGCGCCGCTTCGAGAGGGAAGCGTCGCAGCAGCGATTGGCAGAAGGCGTGGATCGTGCCGATGCGCGTGCCGCCGGGCAGGTCGAGCACGCGGGCAAACAGCGCGCGAGCATTTGCCAGCGTACGTTCTGACGGTGCGACCTGTAGAGCGCGCAGTTCACGCGCCAGCGCCGCGTTGTCCAGCGTGACCCACTTGCCCAGGATCTTCTGTAGCCGCACCGCCATCTCGGCCGCGGCAGCCTTGGTGAAGGTGAGGCACTGGATGCGCTCGGGTGCCGCGCCGTCCAGCATCAGGCGCAACAGACGATCAGTCAGCAGCTTGGTTTTGCCGGACCCGGCCGATGCTCCGACGAAGGCGGACACCGATGGGTCCGAGGCCAGCAGTTGTTCCGCGTTGGCGCGGTCGCGGGCCCCCTCCCCCCGCCCCCCTCCCGCAAGGGGAGGGGGAGTGGCGTGTTCCTTCCCACTCCCCTTGCGGGAGGGGGGCGGGGGAGGGGGGCGCCGATGTTGCTCACCCGTCCTCATCCCCCGCCGCCGCCCACTCGGCCACCCGGGCGAGCTGTGCGTAGTCGGAGAACCGCGGCGCGAACCCTGGCTGCGGCTGCGACAGATAGCAGCGGTCCGGGGCGTCATATGCATCGATCAGTGAACTCAGCGCCGCACGCGCGCCCGCCACCGCCGCCGCGATCGCCACCGCATCGAGCTTGAACAATGTGCGCTCCTCACCGGCGTGAAAGCCGCCGGTGAGATGCCAGTAGGTGAGCTCCTCCGCCGCCCCGGTAATCTGGTCGCCGAACGCACCGGCCTCCGCCATCGCTGCCTCCAGCAGCAATTGCGGCGCCAGGCCGGCATCCACCTCTTTCTGACTGGGCGGAGTGCCCGTCTTGTAGTCCAGGATGGCAAGCCCGCCCTCACCCCGCCGCTCAATCCGATCGGCACGGCCGCTGAGCCGGAACAATCCGCCTGGCCGCGCCAGCTCCAGCGTTCCATTCGCTTCCGCGATGAGCGCCACGGGAGGGCGCACCGCGCGGCGCTCCGCCTCGATCCGCGCGACCCATTCGGCGATCCGCTCCAGTCGCGGCGCCCACCAGGCGGTCAGTGCCTCGCGAAGATCCGCCTCCTGCAGAGCGCGCAACATCGCGCGCCGCAACCGGTCCGGCGCGTCGACCGGCCATCGCACGCCGAACTCCGCCAGGAAGTGGTGCAAACCGCTGTGCACCAGCGTGCCGTAATCCGCGGCATCCGTCGCCTCGTCAAGCGGTCGCAGCTTCGTCAGCTTCAACACGTGGCGTGCGTGGATCGCGTAGGGATCGCGCAGCCAGGTCTCGATCTCGGTCACCGACAGCTTGCGCGGCCGCAGTGCGACCGGCGGGCATGGCCGCGGCGGCCGCACAGGCCGCGACCCACCAACTGGCTGATCCAGCGCCCGCACCCACATGGAAGCCGGGTGCTGCGGCAGCGTCACCCCACGTCCGGCCAAATATGCCTCCAGCCGCGTGAGCCAGCGTGCCGGCACCACTGGTGCTCCGTCTCGTCGCCGGGGACACGACAACACAACGGTCCGCGCTGACGCGGCGCAGGACACAAAGTCATGCGCTGACTGGCCAACAATTTCCTCGGGCGACGGGAGACCGACCGTCGCGCGCATCGGCCGCGAGAGCCACGCCCCCGGATCGGTCGCCGGCGGCCAAACACTCTCGGCTAGTCCACCCAGCACCATCACGTCCGCAGTCTGTAGCCGCGCCTCCAGCAGTCCCCAGATGAACACGCGCGGATGCTCGGTCCCGCCGCGCCCACGCAGTGCCCGACGGCTGCGCACGACCTCGCCCTCCAGCACCGCATCCAGCAGTCCTGGCAGTACATCGCGCCGCTGGTCCGGCAGCTGCGGCAGCGCGGCCTGTACGTCGGAGAGCCTGATCGCCAGTGCCTCGCCTTCCTCGCCGGCCCAAAGGCGCGCAGGCCCGGGCACTTCGTCGGTGGCGGCAAGGCGCTCGGCCGCCTCGATCAGTGCCGCCAGGGCAAGGGCCGGCGCCACCTCGACTGCGGTATCGATCCGCAGCGCCGGCTCCAGACAGGCTTCCAGCCGGGCCAGCAATGCTATTGCGTCGGGCTCCACGCGGGCCCGGTCGAGCGCGCGGCGCAGCCCGACCAGGCCACGCCGTGGCCGCGGCCCCCGCAGACAGGCGAGCTCCATCGTGCGCGCCGCAGCTCGGCAGGCGGCCGGCGCCAGTCCAGCGGCGGCCAGCGGGTGTTTCAGCAACGCGAGCAGCGCGACCGGCGCCAGCCCGTCGGCCACCGCGCGGGTCAGCAGGCGGAGGAAGACGGCCGGTGGCGAGTTGGTGAGAAGTCTCGCCGGCGCTGTCGTCCGCGATCACGCCGTAGCGCAGCAGGTCGGTCGCGACGCGACCGGCCAGGTCGCGATCCGGCGTGACGAGCGCCGCTGTTGTGCCTGGGGTGTCGAGCGCCTCCCGCAGCACCATGGCAATGGCCGCGGCCTCCTCCTGCTGATCCGCGGGCGACAGCAGCGTCAGCCCATGGATGGCCGCGTGGCCCGCGTTCTGCCACTCCACAAGGGCTTTGGCGGGCAACAGTGCGCGGGACAGCATCGCATCGCGTGCCGTGGTTGCGGCATCGGGAACGGCCGCAGGCCACGGACGGACATCGCCCCGAGTGGCGCTCAGCCCACGCAGCAGATGGGCGAGCCCCGCCTGCGGATGCGAGTCACTCAGCTCCTCCCACGCGAGTTCTGACATGCCCGTGTCCAGGCCTGGCAGCACGACCGCTCCGCCGGGCAAACCGATGATCACCCGCAACAGGCGCGCAACGGCCGGAATGCCGCCCGTGGTGCCGGCGGCCAGCACCCGCTCCACCGGCGGCTTTGCTTCCCAGGCTGCGGCCTGCGCATCTAGCAGCGAGACGAGTCGCGCCGCCGGGTTCATCAGTCCCTGCTCGGCGAGCCAATCCGGCCAGCTCCGCGTAACGATGTGCAGGAATTCCAGTGTCTGTGCCCAATGGGCGGCATAGGCGGGGTCGGCGGCGTGCGGCAGCCTGCTGGCCAGATCGATCTCCGCACGCTCCGCCTCATCCATCAGTGCCGCGAGTTCGGCGGCAAGCGGCCAAGCGCGATCGGCCGTCCGCGGCGCGCCGTTCGCCCCCTGCATTTTCAGGATCAGCAGTGTCAGCGCCGCCAGCCGCTGGGCAGGCTCGACTGCCGGGGGCAGATTGAGGGCACCAGTTAGCGTCAGCGGCGCCTCGTCGAGTGCGCCAAGCGCCGTGATCCGCGGCAGCAGCAGAGGCCGCCCCCCCGAGGCGCGCAGAAATGCTTCGGCCAGCGCCCGGGCGGCACGGCGCGTAGGCACCAGGATCAATCCACGCGACACGGCAAGCGGGTCGCTGCCGGCGCGTTGCAGCCATTCGGCTGCCAGGGCGTCGAGGAACGGCACACCGGGGGGGATCGTGAACAGGTTCAGCGCGTGTCCCCCGTCAGCCGCGCATGCAGAATGGTCTCGGCCTCGGCCAGGTCCGCCGGCGTCGAGAGATGGAACCAGAGGCCGTCATGCACCAGCGCGCGCAGCCGACCGGCGGCCATCGCGACATCCCAGGCCTGGTTCATGCTGAACGCCCCGTCCGGCGTCCCAGCGAGCAGTCCGGGCGAGATGATCTGCAGACCGGCATAAAGATACGGCACCACCTCGCGCTCGCGGCGCCGGCGCGGCACACCCCAGGGATCGAGCGCAAAGTCCCCGAAGCCAACGTCGGCATGCACCTGGAATGTGCGATGCACCAGGAGCACGCCGTCCACCTGGGTGGGATCGAATGCAGCGGCCAGCCGTGCCAGTGCCGGCTGCGGCCCGTCCACCCAGAACGCATCACCGTTTACCACGAAGAACGGGGCTGCGCCGAGAATATCGAGGGCCGCCTTCACGCCACCGCCGGTTTCCAACAGGGAGGCTTCGCGGCGCAGGATGGTCCGCGGGTGAGTGCGTGCAGCGAGACGCGCCGCAACCTGATCCGCATGCCAATGGGCATTGACCACGACGGTCTCCACCCCCGCCTCTGCGAGCCGATCGAGTGCGTGGTCGATCAGCGCGCGGCCGCCGAGTGGCAGCAATGGCTTTGCGGTACGTTCGGTGAGCGGCCGCATGCGCTTGCCGAAGCCGGCGGCGAGCAGCATGGCAGCGCGAGGGGTCATGCCGCGAGGTCCGGCGGATTGCGGCGGCGATCCGGCGGAACCCAGCGATCCATCGCCTCTCGGAGGGGGGCGGCGGCAGGCTCGCGCAGGGCCTGTCGCAGCAGACGCCAGGTGTGCGGCCCGTGGATCAGATAGCCCGGGCGGCCATCGCGCCGGGCGAGGCGGACCCATTGGCCGACGATCCGCAAGTGACGCTGGGCGGCACACGAGGTGTAGGCGGCGTGGAAGGCCTCCCGGTCCAGTTCAGGCCGGGCGGCCAGGTAATGCGCCATGGCACGCTCCGCCAACGCGGGTGGAATGTCGCGGCGGCAATCCTGCAAGAGTGAGACCAGATCGTAAGCGGGGTGGCCGATCGCTGCACTCTGAAAATCGAGCACGCCGATGCGGCGAATGCCCGAGCGATGCGGTAGCCCCAGTAGATTGCCGGCGAAGAAATCACGATGGACGAAGCAGAGCGGGCCAGCCGCGATCGGTGCCAGCATCGCCTCGAGGGCCGCGGCAAAGTCCTGGCGGGGAGCGTCGGGCGCGGCGGCGCCGAACATCGCCGGCCACCACCAGTCGAACAATGTCGCCATCGCAGTGGTCGCCATCGCTGCGGCATTCCAGGCTGGGAGATCAGGCGGTGGCGGCGCGCGCTGGATGGCGAGCAAGGTGTCGACGGCCGCTACGAGAACCAGCTCCCCCCAACCCCCTCCCGCAAGGGGAGGGGGAGGCAGGTAAGCCGACAGCAGATCGTCTCCCAGATCCTCCTCCAGCAGGAGACCCTCGGCCTCGTCGGCCGCGAATACCTCCGGCACCGACACCCCGATCCCCGTCAGGTGCCGGGCGATCTGCATGAACGGCCGGATGTCCTCCGGTGGCGGCGCATCCATCAGCACCGCCGCACGCGGGCCGCCGATCAGCCGGAGATAGCGGCGGAAACTTGCGTCCTGTGCCAACGGTTCAGCGCGCGCCGCGCCGTACCCATTGCGCCGGAGAAACTCAGCGATGAGCATATCGCGGCTCATACGATCCGGCCCAATCGATCCGGCCATCCCGACAGCACCGCCCTCCGGCTGCGCGCGCCCGTCAGACGGAGTTGCAGGGTCAACGCATCGTGCGGTCGCAGCGCGCGCAGGCGGTCCGGCCATTCCACCAGCACGACGCCGTTGTTCGCCTCCTCCCAGCCAAGCTCCGTAAGCCCATCTGGTCCATCCAGCCGCCACAGGTCGAAGTGGTGCACCGTGCCGATCCGCGTTTCGTAGCTCTGCACCAGCGTGAAGGTCGGACTCGGTACCTCCAGCGCTGGGTCGGCGCTCGCCGTGCGCAGGAAGGCACGCGCAAAAGCGGTCTTGCCGGCGCCCAGTTCGCCCTCCAACAGGATCGCATCCCCTGCCCGTGCCAGCGCGGCAATCGCGGCCGCCAGAGCCTTTGTGGCAGCGAGGTCGGGCAGCTCCATCACGCGAATCGCGGCAGCAGGCATGACGGCAATCTGCCCGAGCTACGGAGTCGCGGACAACAGCGTGCTCGGCTAAGACGAGCTCCGCATGGCAAGCGACATCAACACGGACGTGGCGATCATCGGCGCCGGCCCGGTGGGCCTGTTCGCAGTCTTCGAGCTGGGCATGCTGGAGCTCTCCAGCGTCCTCATCGATGCGTTGTCTGAGGTGGGTGGCCAATGCGCTGCGCTCTATCCGGAGAAGCCGATCTACGACATCCCAGCGCATGCCGCGATCGATGCTGGTGAACTGGTGGTCAAGCTCGAACGCCAGATCGCACCGTTCCATGCACCGCGCCTGCTCGGGCGCCGCGTGACGGGACTGGCGGGTGGGCCGGGTGCGTTCGTACTGACCACCGACCAGGGCGATGCCGTGCGGTCCAAGGCTGTGTTGATCGCTGCCGGCGCCGGCGCCTTCGGCCCCAATCGTCCGCCGCTCGAAGGGCTTGCACAGGTACGAGGCGTCAGGCGCCATCCAGTACTATGTGCGCCGTCGTGACGACCTGCGCGGCAAGCGCGTGGTGATTGCCGGCGGTGGCAACTCCGCGGTGGACTGGGCGTTGGCCCTTCGCGATATCGCGCGCGTAGCCGTGGTGCACCGGCGGCCGAAATTCCGCGCCGCTCCGGAGACTGCGGCACAGCTCGATGCGGCGGCACGCAACGGGGAAATCGAGATGGTGATCCCGTATCAGTTGCATGCCCTGCAAGGTGCTGATGGTGTGCTGAGCGCTGTCGAAGTGGCGACCCTGCAGGGCGAGACACGGCTGCTGCAAGCCGATGTGCTGCTGCCGTTCTTCGGACTGTCGATGGATCTCGGGCCGATCGCGGCGTGGGGCCTTGACCGCGAACAGCACCACGTCAAGGTCGATCCGGCGACATGCATGACGTCGTTGCCAGGCGTGTTCGCGATCGGCGACGTGGCGACTTACCCAGGCAAGCTCAAGCTCATTCTGCAGGGCTTCAGCGAAGCCGCGGTCGCGGCTCATGCGATCTACGGCGTGGTGCGTCCGGGGGAAGCGCTGCACTTCGAATACTCGACCACGCAGGGCGTTCCGGCGGGATAGCGGCCGGGCCGAATTGCAAACCAGTCTGAGCGGCGCCACATGCGGCCCATGAAACGACGCAACCTGCTTCGGCTGTCGCTCGCCCCGCTACTGTTCGGCTCGGTGCAGGCGCTGGCCCAGCCCGGCTTCGAGCCAACCTCGCAGGACAAGGCCGACCTGGGACGGATCGAGACCTACCTCGACAGTCTTCGCACATTGAAGGCGCACTTCCTTCAGGTTGCGCCCAATGGAGCGCTCAGCCAGGGAACCGTCTGGCTGGATCGGCCGGGCCGCATGCGGTTCCAGTACGATCCGCCCAGCCCGCTCTTGCTGGTGGCGGGCCACGGCTTGGTTGTGTTCAACGACAGGTCATTGAACCAGACCAGCAATATTCCGATCGGAAAGACCCCACTCGGCATCCTGTTGGCGGATCATGTCCGACTACAGGGCGACGTGACTGTCACTGGCATGCAGCATCTGCCGGGGCAGATCCAGGTCAGCCTGGTCCGCACCGCCTCGCCTGGTGACGGGACGCTGTCCCTGATCTTTGCGGACAACCCGCTGACCCTGCGGCAATGGACGGTGCTGGACGCCCAGCGTCAGGAGACCCGCGTGACGCTTTACAATGCCGAGACCGGTGGGCAGTTCGACCAGAAGCTGTTCCAATTCATCGATCCGCGCGCATTGCAGCCAGGTTCGGGGTGATCTTTCGATCATCTTTACCGGAGTTTCATGCCAGCCATCGCAGAAAGTGTCTTCATTTCGCCGCGAAAATCGCAGATTATTCTTCCAATGAGGTCGCCCCGGGTCGCCAAGCCGCTCGTCGGCATCAGTTGCTGCACCAAACAGTTCGGTATTTTCGGAATGCCGAACCACGCCGCCTCTAATAGCTATGTCGAGGTCAGCGATCAGCTGGTGCATGCCGTGCCGGTGCTGATCCCGGCAAACGGACCAACCGCCGATATTGAGACCCTGCTCGAGCACCTGGACGGCATAATGCTGACGGGCAGCCGCTCCAACGTGCATCCCAGTTACTACGACGGGCCGCCGCATGCCGAGGGCACCTGGGAGGACATGGCCCGGGACAGCACCACGCTGCCGCTGATCCGTGCCGCAGTGGCGCGTGGGGTGCCGGTGCTGGCGATCTGCCGCGGCTTCCAGGAGCTGAATGTCGCACTGGGTGGCTCGCTGCATCAGAGGCTCCAGGACCTGCCGGACCGGATCGACCACTCCTCGCCAATGATCGCCTCGCGTGAGGTGCGGATCGGCAAGGCGCACGCCATTCGCGTGATGCCCGGCGGTTGGTTGCATCGCCTGTCGCGGGCCAGTGAGATCGCGGTGAATTCGCTGCACAACCAGGGCGTCAACAAGTTGGCGCCGGGTGTCCGCGTGGAGGGCACCGCACCGGACGGCACGATCGAAGCGGTCCATGTGCTCGCGACCGCGGCCGGGCCGGTGCCGGGCTTTGCTGTTGGGGTCCAGTGGCATCCGGAGAACGACTGGCGGACCGATATCGTCTCCCAGCGGATTTTCGACGATTTCGCCGCCGCTGTGCACGCCTATGCCGAATATGGCCGCATGGGTGGTGTGTCGGCGGCGGCCGACTGACAGCCGCGCCTCTGGCGAGAAGGATTCCTCGGCACCGGCTCTTGTCATTCCACCGGTTTCCGCCGATGTAGCGCTGAGCGACTGGACCGCAGCGGTCCGGTTTCCCGATCATCAGCAGGGGCAGGCCAGCTTCATGTTCATCGAGACCGAAGGCACACCCAATCCCGCCACCCTGAAATTCCTGCCGGGCCGGTACGTGATGGGTGACGGCACGGCTGACTTCGCTTCCGCCACCTCAGCCGAGCGAAGCCCGCTGGCCAGTGAATTGTTCGCTGTCCCGGGCGTCGCGCGCGTGTTCCTTGGCGGCGACTTCATCACCGTGACCAAGACCGACGACGCCGAGTGGCAGGCGTTGAAGCCGCAGTTACTCGCCAGCATCATGGAGCACTTCGTCGCCGGTCGTCCGGTAATCGAGGGCAGCGCGGATGAGGACCTGGTCGAGGACATTGCTCCGGAGGACGAGGAGATCGTTGCCCAGATCAGGGAACTGCTCGACACGCGCGTCCGCCCGGCGGTGGCCGGCGACGGCGGCGACATCGTGTTTCGCGGCTATCGCGAGGGGATCGTGAAGCTTCACATGCAGGGCGCCTGCTCCGGATGCCCTTCTTCACGCGCCACGCTGAAGCACGGCATCGAGAACATGTTGCGGCATTTTGTGCCGGAGGTCGTCGCGGTTGAGCAGGTCGATCTGTGAGCGATGGCACTCGACGCCGCCGCGCTTGACCTGCTGCTCCGCGAGGCACGCAGCCACAACAAGTTCACCGATGAGCCGGTCACCGACGACGAACTGCGGGAGCTGCACAACCTGCTGAAGCAGGGCCCGACCTCGGCCAACTGCTCTCCCGCCCGCTTCCTGTTCCTGCGCACCAAGGACGCGAAGCAGAAGCTGGCGCCGGCACTGTCGAGCGGCAACCATGACAAGACCATGGCGGCGCCGGTGACGGTGATCGTGGCCTACGATCCGAAATTCTATGAGAACTTGCCAAAACTGTTCCCGCACAACCCGGATGCGACGTCCTGGTTTGCCAGCAATGACTCGCTTGCCGCCACGACGGCTTTCCGCAACGGCACGCTGCAAGGCGCGTATCTGATCCTGGCGGCGCGTGCGATGGGGCTGGATACCGGGGCGATGTCCGGCTTCGACAATGCCATGGTGGACGAGCTGTTTCTGGCCGATCGCGGCTGGCGGTCCAACTTCCTGTGCAACATCGGTCATGGCGATCCCGCTGGGCTGTTTCCGCGGTCGCCGCGCCTCGATTTCGATGAAGCGTGTGTGCTGCTGTAATCATTGGGAAGGGTCGCAGGGAGGGTTTGCGCATCTTGGCCCTCGACGCCGCGCTGGGTCGATGCGCGGCCGCCGTCGTGGCGGGTCACGAGGTCCTGTCCGCACGTCAGATTGACGCGGCCCAAGGCCATGCCGCCCTGCTGCCCGTGATGGCCAGAGACGTCCTGCAGGAAGCCGCGACGCCTGCGGCCTCGCTCGACCTGGTGGCGGTGACCGTGGGACCAGGCAGCTTCACCGGGATCCGTGCAGGCCTCGCGCTGGCGCATGGCATCGCGCTCGCCGCCGGCGTGCCGGTCGTCGGCGTGACGGTGGGCGAGGCGCTTGCCGAACTTCGCTGCCTTTTCTAGCTGAGCGGCAGCTCTGGGTTGCGATCGACAGCCGGCGCGGCCGGCGTGTTCCTCGAGCGTGGCGCCAGGGTGATCGCGACACCGCTGGATGCGCTGCCGAGGCCCGAGGGCAGGGTCGCCTTAGCTGGTGACGCGGCGGTCGCGGTCGCGGCCAGGCTGGCTGCACGCGATGTGGACGTGATGCTGACCGACGCCCGCCTGCCTATCGCGCGCCATATCGCGGTCGCGGCCGAGCGGCGGTTGCGCGGGGAGTTGCGGCCGCTGCCGGCACAGCCGCTCTACGTCGATCTGCCCGAGGCCAGGCTCCCCGCCGGCGGCCTGCGCCCTCCGCCCACCGGATGATGATCAGGGAGGCGACCTCCGCCCACGCTTCGGCGCTTGCGGAGATCCACGCCGCAGCGTTCCCCCCGCGCGAGGCGTGGGGCGACGACGCCATCTCGCTGCAGCTTGCTCTGCCCGGCAGTTTTGGCCTGATCGATGAACGAGGCGGCATGCTGCTCGGGCGCATCACCATTGATGAGGCAGAGGTGTTGACGTTGGCCGTCGCGCCATCGGCCCGCCGCCAGGGCATCGCGACCGGGTTGCTGCAAGCGACGAGGGTGCGGGTCCGCACGTATGGCGGCAACGCCATTTTCCTAGAGGTCGCCATCGGTAACGCCGCCGCGTTGGCGCTGTACCGGCGCGAGGGCTTCATCGAGGTCGGCCGTCGCCGCCACTATTATAGCGATTCGTCTGACGCCCTGGTGCTGCGGATGAATTTTTCGTGATCAACCACCGCGCCGCAGCAGCAGCGAGGCGACGCCGTCCGCGTTGGTCTCCAGCGAAAGCACCTCGTGCCCCAGGTCGCGCGCAGCACGCGGCACGTTGCGCAGCGGTTCCTCGCCGCGCAGGCGGACCAGGAGAGTTTGTCCGGACGCCATTCGATCCAGCGCCAGCCGCGTGCGCACGAAGGTCATCGGGCAGACCTCTGCCGTGATGTCCAATTCCCGGTCGGCCGTAGGCGCTTTGGTCATGTTACTGTCTGGCTTCTGGGAGTTATTCCTATGGCGACAACCTATATGGCGACAATCGTTCGGATCAAAAGAGCCCCGGGCGGTGCCAGGCCGCGCGGGGTCGCCGCCGGATTGGACAGGCCCGACCCTGATCGGCTACGCCGGTGCCATCCGGCGCCCACCTTGCCTGTCACCGGGGGGTGGCACCGGGTGACCGGGCCGGGCTAGGTTGATCACAGGGAATCCGATGGAATCGCGCATCGAGCGCCTGTGCGTCGAACGAGGCCTCAAGATGACAGGGCAGCGTCGTGTCATCGCACGGGTCTTGTCCGAGGCTGCCGATCATCCCGACGTGGAGGAGCTCTACCGCCGCGCCGCTGCCCTCGACTCGCGCATTTCGATCGCCACGGTCTACCGAACGGTGCGACTGCTCGAGGAAAAGGGCATCCTGGAGCGCCGCGACTTCGGCGGTGGCCGCGCCCGTTACGAGCCGTCCGAGCACGGCCACCACTTTCACCTCATAGACATCGACACCGGCAAGGTGATTGAATTCCAGCACCCTGACTACGAGCGGCTGATGCAGGCCATCGCCGAACGTCTCGGCTTCGACCTTGTGTCGCTGCGCCTGGAATTGTTTGGGCGTCGCCGCGAACCGGCGCAGACTACGCGGGAAAAGGAGTTCGCGACGGATCACGGGGACAAACCGTGACCCGGACCCGGCCATGGAGCAGGGGAGGGCGGCGCGATGACGTTCGAGCAGATGATCGTCAAGGCCCGCACTGAGAAGCTCCCGTTTCCGGAATTGCGGGCCGGCAATCTCGGCGTGCGGGTCGCCGGCTCGGCCGCCGAAATCGATGCGGTGCAGGCGCTGCGTTATCGCGTGTTCTATCAGGAGATGGGTGCCAGTCCCGATCCGGCGACCGCTGCGAACCTTCGGGACCGTGATGCCTTCGATGCGGTCGCCGACCATCTGTTGGTGGTGGATCACGCGATCGGTGCCGGCCCGGAGGGGGTTGTCGGTACCTACCGGCTGATCCAGCGCGAGGCGGCGGCACGCCTGGGCCACTTCTACTCGGCGGACGAGTACGACATCACGCCGATCGTGAACTTTCCCGGTCGAATTCTTGAACTCGGCCGCTCCTGCGTCGATGCAGCCTATCGCGGCCGGGTCGCCATGCAGTTGCTGTGGCGTGGCATCGCCGCCTACGTTTTCCACTACCAGATCGACCTGATGTTCGGCTGCGCCAGTCTGCACGGCACCGATCCTGACGCACTCGCCGCGGATCTGACCTATCTCTACCACAACCACCTCGCTCCCCCGGCGGTGCGCCCGCGAGCATTGCCACACCGCTATGTCGACATGCGCCGGATGCCGCCCGGCGAGATCGATCCCAAGCGCGTGCAGGCGCAGTTGCCACCTCTGGTGAAGGGCTACCTCCGTCTGGGCGGGTTCGTCGGCGACGGCGCAGTCATCGACAGCCAGTTCAACACCACCGACGTGGCCGTGGTGGTGAAGACCGACCTGGTAACCGACAAGTACTATCGCCACTACGAGCGCCAGCTGCGCGACGCGCTCGACTAGGCACGCGCCGTCACGTGCGGCGGCAAGATCTGCTCGCGGAAAAATTCCACCTAACGTCAGAAATCGGGTAAAGAAGACCCGGTTAGTCGTTGGCGTAATTGCAACGTTTCCTGGAAACTCCGTGTCGACGCGGTCCTCGGTATTGCGCGGGACGGAAGGCAGAAACGTGAACCAGGGGGAATTGGCCTGCACGCCACGGGTCGAAAAACGGAGTTCACCGTGCGCGCCAAACGACAGGTCGCCGCCACGCTGATGCTCGTGGCCACGGCGGCTGCCGCCTCGACGGCCGACGCTCAGCCCGTTCCGGCGAATCCCGTGCCGCAGGGGTCGCCGATTCCGCGGGTGCGACCGCCCTCACCGCCCTCCGTCGCGCCAGGAACGGTCATCCCACCGCCGTCGGCGCCAGGCGCCGAAGTGCCCAACCGTCCGGTGCGCGTCAGCAGCGTCGAGGTCGAGGGCGTCACCGCGTATCCGCAGCCGGAGATAGCCCAGCTTGCCGCTGGCCTGATCGGGCCGGCGGTTCCACTGCCGCAAATCGACGCAGCGCGACAGGCGATCCTGCAGCGCTACCGCTCCGACGGTTACGTGCTCACCACCGTCGCGGCCAATCTCGACGCCAACGGCAGACTGCGCTTCGTCATTACCGAGGGGCGCATCGCCAGCGTCAAACTGGACGGCGACATCGGGCCAGCCGGCACCCAGGTTCTGCGCTTTCTCAACAAGCTCACCGAGAAGCAGCCGATCGATTCGGTCACGCTAGAGCGCTACCTGCTTCTGGCGCAGGACGTGCCCGGCGTCAGCCTGCGCGCCGTGCTTGAGCCTTCAGCCGATACGCCCGGCGCGCTGAACCTGATCGCTCAGGTCAGTCGCCAGAAGGTCAGCGGCCTCGCCTCTATGGACAATCGCGCCTTCGATCAAACCGGGCCGATCGAATTTCTTGGCGTTGTCGACGCCAACAGCTTCACCGAGTTCGGCGAGAGGACGGAACTCTCGTACTATCACACCTTTCCGAACAGCCAGAATTTCGGCCAGGTCTCCACCGAGGCATTTATCGGCGCGTCGGGCCTCAAGGGGAGAGTTTATGGCGGTTACGGCGGCACCGCCCCGACCGGTACGCTCGGCCTGCAAGGTTACAACGGCACCACGACCGTGTTCGGCAGTTCGCTGAGCTACCCGGTGATCCGCTCGCGACAGCAGACGCTGAACGTCAACCTCGTGTTCGACGCGCTCGAACTCCAACATATCCATCGCCCCGAACGGCACCCCGCGCGAGCAGGCGAGCTACGACGCGCTGCGCGTCCTGCGGCTGGGCGCGGACTACGCGCTGTCGGATTTATGGTTTGGCGCCGATCGCTCCGCGATCAACGGGTTGTCGGTGCGCTTTTCGCAGGGCATGAAGCTTTTGGGCGCCTCGACCAACGGAGATTCCGTGACATCCCCCCGGGTGGGCGAGCAGACCGGCTTCAGCAAATTCAACTTCGAGGCGAGCCGCACTCAGACGCTGTTCGCGCCGTGGGAGGGCGCCAGCGTCGGACTGATGGAGCTGCTCACCGGGCAGTGGTCCGACAACATCCTGCCGCCAGCGGAGCAGTTCTATCTCGGCGGCTCGCGTTTCACGCGCGGCTACTATGCGGGCCAGGTGCCAGGCGACAAAGCACTGGCGGCGACGACCGAAGTGCAGCTCAACACGAGTTTCGAAACGATGGTGTTTGACAAGGCGTTCGACATTTCCACCCAATACTATCTGTTCTACGACTGGGGCGAGACATGGCAGAACCTGAGCACCGATCATGCTGCCATGATCAACTCCGCCGGCGGTGGCGTGCGCGCGCAAGTCACTCGCTACGTTGAGGTCGATTTCGAAGGGCTGGCACGATTCAACCGTTTCCCAAACGGCGGCAATGTCCCCGGCACCGGCGTCTCCCCTCTGTACGGTGGCGCCTTCTACTGGCGGGTGCTGACGAGGTTCTGACGCACACCGCATGAGCATTGCCCACTGCAATCGGCCCGATTTGCTGATCAGCACAGCGTTGCAGACGACTGTCTTGCTGGTGCTGTGGCTTCCGGCCGCGGCGCAGCCCGCACCGAATGCGCGTCCGACCGGCGGCAGTGTCGTGGGGGGCGTTGCCGCGATCAGCCAGATCGGCGGCAATACGCAGATCGATCAGTCCTCCCAGCGCGCCGCCATCAACTGGCAGACCTTCAACGTCGGCAGCCGGCAGAGCGTCACGTTCAGCCAACCCTCGGCCAGTGCGGTCGCGCTGAATCGCGTCACCGGACCCGACCCGTCGCAGATCGCCGGACGCATCGACGCCAACGGCCAGATCATCGTGGTGAACCAGTCGGGCGTGAATTTCTACAAGGGCGCCCAGGTCAACGCCGCCGGGGTAATGGTCAGCGCTGCGGGCATCACCAACCAGAACTTCATGGCCGGCGTCATGAAGTTCGACCAGCCCGCCAAGCCCGACGCCCAGGTCAGCAACGCCGGCACGATCACCGTGAAGCAGGCGGGCCTCGCGGCGCTGGTCGCTCCCCAGGTGGCAAACTCGGGCACCATCACCGCGCGGTTGGGTCATGTGGTGCTGGCCGGTGCGAAGACCGCGACGCTCGATCTGTATGGCGACGGGCTGCTGTCGCTCGATGTGAGCAATCAGGTGACGCAGGCGCCAAGGGGTCCTGACGGCAAGCCGGTGACCGCGCTGGTAACCAACACGGGCACCATCATCGCTGATGGCGGCACGGTGCAACTGACCGCGCGGGCTGCGGATGGGATCGTGCAGAACCTCGTGCAGGCCGGCGGGAAGATTCGTGCCGCGACGTTGGGCGATCACACCGGCACCGTGGCGCTGAACGGGGTTGGCGGCTCGATCGTGGTCGAGGGACAGTTGTCAGCGCCCGGCAATGCACCTGGCACCAAAGGCGGCGCGATCGAGGTGGTGTCGAACGGCAATGTGGGAATCACCTCGAAGGCAAGGATCGCGGCGTCGGGCAAGACGGGTGGCGGTGTCATCGCGATCGGCACCACGTTGGATCGTGCCAAGGGAGGACCGGGCGTCACGGCGGCGATGACGGCGACGAACGTGACCGTGCAGCAGGGCGCGCAGATCGCGGCCAATGCCGCGACAAACGGACCCGGCGGACGTGTCGTCATTCTGTCGCAGGACACCACGCGCATGGCCGGCACGATCAGTGCCAAAGGTGGCAAGAATGGCGGCGATGGCGGGTTCGCCGAGGTGTCGGGGGAGCATCTGTCACTGACGGGCGACGTCGATCTGTCGGCAACGAACGGCGTGACCGGGACGTTGCTGCTCGATCCGGACAATCTCACAATCGTGCACAGCGACACAGCCAGCGGCAGCCTGGACGGAACGCTCGGTGCCAACACGCAGATCGTCTATGGCGACCATCCGGGCTTCACCGACACGGTCACAGACTTCGAGATCAACTCACTAGATGCAAACATCCTGTTACAGGCGGTCTATACCATTTATCTGAATGCCGGCGCGCCGCTGACCCTTGGCGCCAACAAGAGCTTCACGTTGCAGACCCAGGCCGGCGACATCCACATTGGATCATCGATAACCGCATCGGGGACCGGCAACATCATCATGCAGGCCGGAACACTGGGATCCGGCGGCAAGTTGCAACTGGACGGCGACCTGATAACGGACGCGGCAAAGGGCTCGATCACCTTGCAGGCTGATGGCGGAATTAGTCTGGGAGTTGCCAAGCTGACGGCAGCAACGATCGATCTCAGCACAATCACATCGGGTGGCATCAGCCAAAGCGCGGGAGGCACGCTGAACGCGGGCACACTGATCAGCAGCAATGGCGTGGCTGGTGACGCAACGCTGACGTCCGCGACGAACGCGATCGGCACCATCGGCATGTTCAACGTGACCGGCAACTTCGCGCTGTCGAGCGCAGGACCACTGACTGTCGGCGGCACGTTGACGGCGAGCAGCATCGCGATCAGCACCGGCGGGACTTTGACCGTGTCGAACAGCCTGATCGCCACCAGCGCAGTCAGTCTGACCGCGGGAAATATAGCGATTCCCGGTCTGGTGAGCGACGGCGGCGCGGGCATCACGAGTTTGATCGCCAACGCCGGGACAATCAGCGAGACCGGCACGCTGATTGCCGGAACACTGAGCGGCAGCGCCACGAGCGGCACCGCACCGCAGCCGGTGAGCCTGATCGGCACTAATTCGATCGGCACGTTGGCCGGCTTCACGGCGTCGGACTTCACTCTCGACGACGGAACCAGTCTGGCAGTGGCTGGCCCGCTCATCGCCGGAACGCGTGCTACGATTGTGGATACAGGTGCGCTGCTGGTCAGTGGCACGATAGCGCCGCCGTCGGGCGCCGCCGCGATGGCAGTCGGACTGACCGCGGCGACGATCGACATATCCGGATTGGTCAGCGACGGCGGTGCAGGCACGACAAGCCTCGTCGCGAACGCCGGCACGATCGGCGAAACCGGTACGCTGATCGCTGGCACGTTGACCGGCAGTGCGACGAACGGTGATGCGTTGCAGGCGGCAGGTCTGCTCGGTTCAAGCAATCAGATCCGCACGCTGGGCAGCTTCGCGGCCTCGGAATTCGCACTCAATGACGGCCCGGGCCTGACAGTGACTGGTCCATTGATCGCGGGCAAAAGCGCGACAATCGTCGATACTGGTGCTTTGCTGGTGAGCGGGACGATAGCGCCGCCTCTCGGCACGTCCGCCATCGCCGTCGGGCTGACCGCGGCGGCGATCGACTTACCGGGATCAGTGAGCGACGGCGGCGTAGGCACCACGAGTCTCGTCGCCAATGCCGGCAGCATCGCCGAGAATGGCAGCGTGATATCCGGCACGCTTTCCGGCAGTGCGACCGGCGCCGCCAACTTCTCGAGCGGCAGCAATCAGATCAGCACCGTGAGCAGCTTCACTGCATCAGGCCTAACGCTGGACAATGCCGCCGACCTGGCCATCGCCGGCAACGTCAACGGCGGGTCGAGCGTGACACTGGTCGATGCCAGGACATTAACCGTGGCGCAGAGCGGCGTGGTCACGGGCAACACGGTGAGCGTCACCGCTGCGGGCATCGCTGAATTTGGTACGCTGGTTGTGGACATGCTGACCGGCAGCACGGCCGGCGACGCTTCGCTGACCGGCACCGGAGCGAGCAACAAGGTGTCGCAGCTCAACAGCTTCAGCAGTGGCGGCACGTTTACACTCGGCGACGGCACTGACCTGACCATCAAGGGTCCGCTCACCGCGCCGACCATCAAAATCGATACCGGCGCCAATACATTCACACTCGCAGACAAGACAGTGATCACCACAGGCGGCACGGTGCGCCCGCCGGGGCGTATCACGAGCTTTCCTGGCGACACGCCCGCGACGACCACCAACGGCACCTTTCTGACGACAGCGAAAGCCTTCATCCAGCCGGGCACCAGCAGCGTGCTGGGCCTCGGCGGCGGTCCGAGCATCCTGCGCATCGACGCCACCGGCGATGCCAACGTCGCCTTCAATCCCCTCGCCGGATTGCAAGGGCCGAACACCTGGCTGATCCTTGCATTGGGTAGCGGAACGACCGTCGGACAGATCAACGTCAAGAACCTTGACGTGATCCGCGGACAGAACGGCGGCACCGACCTGACGGGAACGGTTCTCGCGGTGCCCGGTCCCGCGGCAGCGGGCGTGGCCGGCATTCAGCCAGGCCCGAATGCCAAATTCCGCTTCAATCAGTGCGCGATCAGCTCAGTGAGCTGTCTGCTGTTGGGCGGGGAGGGCGTGCCGGTGGCAAACCCGCTGAACAACATCTACTTCGGCCTGCCTTCCAGCTCAAACGAGGAGGGCGACCTGTTGCTGCCCATCGTGTCCGATCAGGACTACTGACCATGCGTGCCACCCTCCTCGGCGCACTCGCGCTGCTTGCGACGTTGCCGCTGCTCTCATGCGCGACGCCGCCGCCTGAATCGTATGTGCGAGGTGCGCAGAGAGGCGCTGTCAAACCGGCGGCGCAGGTGTCGATCGGCAAGAACTCGGTGGGCGAGGCTTGCACGCAGCAGGCCGAGACAAAGCAAGGCGCCGAGATGGGCGCCGATGTGTTCTGCGGCACATGGCAGCAGCCGAGTGCGCGTGTTCGCTCCGGCGGACCGGGCAGCGCCGCCCAGCTTGCCCAGCTCGCCACCGCCAGCCAGTGGCGCAGCGGCATCGACGTTCGGTTTCGCTGCGATGCGCCAGTTGCCACAACGATTCTTGGCGGCGATCCAGCCGAGCTGATGCAATGCACGCAGCGGATCGGCGGCTGGGCGCATGTCGCGATGGTGGCGCTGGTGAACAACGCCGTCTGGTACGCCGACGGCGTGCTGCCTGCGGCACAGGTGATGCAGCGCTCGATCGGCGTGCTGGCTGGCGTCGAGCGCGCCGCTACCGTCGCGCCGACCTCGGGCGCCGATGCGCTGCTGGCGAGCCGGCTCGCCGCCAAGGCATTCAGCTCGGGCGATATTGGCCAGTTCGACGCGCTGATGGCGGCTGGCACGCGCGCCAACCTGGCGGACAATCCAGGTGCGGCGGAAAGCGCCTTTCGTGCCGCGCTCGCGCTGCAGCAGAAGGCGCTGGGCAGCGGCAATCCGAATACATCGACGGCGCTGATGTCACTCGCGCTGCAGCTCTCGAACGAGGGCCGCTATGCCGATGCCGATGCCTTGTTCGCCGATGCGGTCAAGCTGGCGCCAGGCTCGGCCGACGCCGCTGCACAAGCGCGCCTGTCGCACTATCGCGGCCTGAATGCGATGAACCAAGGCCAGCTCGCGCAGGCGTTGACGCTGCTGACTTCAGGCTGATGCCGCTTACGCCGCCCTGGTGCCGGCTGATGCGCTGACGGCAAAGCCAAAGCCCAGCGCTGCCAACAACTTTGCCCGCGCCGGGCAGATCAGTCTGGCAGACTTGATGCCCAGTCAGGAACTGCTCACCGATCCTCGCGCCCAGGCAGCGCTGCTCGGGCTGATCGAGGTGCGGCGCAATCGCTCCGTGGTGCTGCGCATTATGGGTCAGGACGCCGAAGCGCAGGCGGCACTGACGTCGGCAAATGACCTCGCGCGCGGTAACGGCCTGTCTCGGCCCATCGTCAACGCGCGGCTGTTCCGCACGAGTGCCGTGATGGCGGAGGCACAGGGGCTGGACGATCAGGCTCTGAACGACCTGCTGCAATCGACGGCGGCGTTTGACCGGTCGCTGCCTGGCTCGAAACCGTTGGCCGACACGTATCTGCTGCGGGCCCGCCAGTTGGTGAAGGCCGGCAGGGGCACCGCCGCGTTGCCGATCTGCCAGAACGCGGTGCAGTCGCTAACAACGTTGAAAGCAGGCACCACACCGGCGCTGATGGCGGCCTGCCTGGACGTCTATGCCGCAGCCGCGGACCACCAAGCGAGCCAGCGTCAGACGCTGCTGGCCGAGATGTTCACGGCGGCGCAGCTCGCGCAGGGTGGCATCACCAGCGAGCAGATCTCCCAGGCCACGGCGCGGCTGTCGGAGAATTCGCGCGATCCCAAGGTGGCCGAGGCAATTCGCCGTCGTCAGGACGCATCCGCCAATCTGTCCGAGCTCTATCGCCGGCGCGACGAACTCGCCGAGGCGCAGCGGCAGGGTGCGACCGCGGCGCCGAACTCTATCGGCGCCGAACTCGACAAGCAGATCGGCGACGCGCAGGCGGCATTGGCCGATGCCGATGCGGCCTTGCAGGCGGCCTCGCCCAACTATGGGCAGCTCGTCCAACAGGTGGTGCCGGCGAGCAACGTGTTCGCAGCTTTGCGTCCTGACGAGGCGTTTGTCACGATAGCACTCAGCAGTGAGGATGGCTGGGTCTTTCTGCTGCGCAATGGCGCGATTGCGGTGTCCAGGATCGATGTCGGCCTCGATCGGGTTGCCGAGCTGGTGCGCCGTGTGCGCGCCGGCATCGAGTTGACTTCGAGCGGTCTGCCGACCTTCGACGTCGCCGACGCGCAGAAGCTTTACCAACTGACGATCGGTGGCGTGGCCGGTTCGCTCGATGGGGTTAAGTCGCTGGTCGTGGCGCCCGCCGGCCCATTGCTGTCCGTGCCGTTCGAGGTGCTGCTGACCGGGCCGGCGCAGCCCAACGATCTCGCCGACGCACCGTGGCTGGTGCGCCGGTTCACCCTCGCCCACGTTCCGGCGCCGTCGAACTTTGTCTCGCTGCGCAAGATCGCGGCGGGATCGCGTGCGACGCATCCCTGGTTCGGTTTCGGCGACTTCCACCCGGTCACGCTGGCTCAGGCGGAGAAGACGTTCTCCGCCGCAGGGTGTGGCGACAGCGCCAAGCTGCTCGCCGGGCTGCCGCCCCTGCCTTATGCCCGCAAGGAGCTTGATGCGGCGCGCGCTCTGCTTGGCGCCAGTGGCTCTGACGAGCTGCTCGGGCCGGCCTTTACCGCAGAGGCGGTGCTGAGGGCGAAACTGAAGGACTACCGCATCCTGCAATTCTCCACTCACGCGCTGCTTCCGGCGGAGCTGCGCTGCCAGAGTGAGCCTGCCATCGTCACGTCGGCACCGGCCAGGGCCACCAGCGCCTCAGGCGCGCTGCTGACCGCGTCCGAGGTGGTTGGAATGGATCTGGACGCAGACCTTGTGGTGCTCTCAGCGTGCAACTCGGGAGGGCCGGGCGGGACGACGGCCGGCGAAAGCCTCTCGGGTCTGGCACGCGCGTTCTTCTATGCCGGCGCGCGATCGCTCGAGGTGACGCACTGGTCGGTGAACGACCAGGTGGCCGCATTCCTGGTGGCGGACACATTGCGGCAGATGCACGATAACCCGAACCTCGGCGTCGCCGGTGCGCTGCGCGACGCGCAACTCGCAATGCTGGCGGATGCCGGCAAGGGATTGCCCGCGGTCATCGCACATCCGTTCTTCTGGGCGCCCTTCGCGGTGATCGGCGAGGGCGGCGAACGCGCCTCCCGAAGCGCCGATGTCCGCGTTCCATCGAAACGGGTCGCGGGACTATAATCCCGCGGTGGAAACGATCGAGACCCTTGGCAAATACGAGATCAAGCGGCCGTTGGGCCGCGGCGCCATGGGTACGGTCTACGAGGGCTGGGATCCGATCATCGCCCGCCGCGTGGCCATCAAGACAGTCAGGCTGCCGGACAATGACGACCCCGAGACCGAGGAGGCGTTGGCGCGCTTCCGTCGCGAGGCTCAGGCCGCCGGCCGGCTGACGCATCCCAACATAGTGGGTGTGTTCGATTACGGCGAGACCAACGACCTTGCTTATATCGTGATGGAGTTCGTCGACGGGCCGCCGCTCAAGACCCTGCTCGACAAACAGGAGCGGTTCGCGCTGGCCGATGCGGTCCGCGTCATGGAGGACGTGCTCGCGGGACTTCAGTTCAGCCACGAGCGCGGCGTGGTGCATCGCGACATCAAGCCGGCCAATGTGATGCTGACAAGTTCGGGGCAGGCGAAGATCGCCGACTTCGGCATCGCGCGCATCGAAAGCAGTTCGATGACGCAGGCCGGCACTCTGCTGGGCACCCCGGCCTACATGTCGCCCGAGCAGTTCATGGGCCAGGTCGTGGATGCGCGCAGCGACATCTATTCGTCCGGTGTGTTGCTGTACCAGTTGCTGACCGGCGAGCGGCCGTTCGAGGGCGGTATGTCGGCGATCATGCACAAGGCGCTGAACACCGAGCCACCGGCGCCGTCGCAGCTTTCGGTGACCGCCCCGCCGTCGTTCGATGCGGTGGTGCGCTGCGCGATGGCGAAGCGGCCGCAGGATCGCTTCGCATCGGCGCGGGCTTTTGCCGAAGCAATTCGTGCCGCCGTTGCGCAACAGGCACCCGCCGGGGATGCCGATGAACAGACCATGTTCACGCCGCCGCCGGCAGCACGACCTCGCCCAGTCGAGCAGGTCCAGCCACCGCGCGTAGCGCCAGTGCCACCGCCCCGTCGCTCCACCGTGCCTATCGCCGTCGCCGCGGTGGCGCTGCTCGGGTTGCTGGGCGGCGGCGGGACTTGGTGGTTCCTGTCACGCCCGGCCACTCCGGTCATCGCCACGACGGCGCCGCCTCCGGCCGCGGAGGCTTCGCCCGCTCCGCCCCTCGTGCCACCCCACAGCGAAACCAACCCGCCGAACCCCGGCCAGACGGTCACGCCGTCAGTGCAGCCGGATGCTCAGCAGCTCGCCTTGGCAGGCCTCGATGCGCTGCGCCGCCGGGTCGCCCAGTGGGCGAACAGCCGGAGCTGTGCGGTGCTGGAGGGCGACGTCGCGGACGGCGGCGCCGTGAAGCTGAACGGTCTGGCCAGCGATCACTCGATAGAGGGATTGCGGCAGGGTCTGGCGGCACTGGTGCCACCCGGCCAGATCGATTGGCGCGTCACAGGCGTGGCCCCGGCCTTCTGCCCGGCGCTCGACGCGCTGCACTTGGCCACGCCCGCCTTCGGTGCGACCGATGCGCCTCGGCTCGGGCTGCAGATGGCCGACGACAAGACGAGCCTCAGAGATGGCGAGCCGGTTCGTGTGCGGGTCGCGATGCCGGATTACCCTGGCTGGCTGCGCGTGGACTACGTGGTGCACGACGGCACGGTGCAGCACCTCTATCCACAGCTTGCCGATACGAAGATCGGCATCGCGGCTGATCGGCCGAAGAGCTACGCACCCGGCGAGACCGTCAATCTGGCGAATCCGTCGTGGCTGATCGGGCCGCCGTACGGCACTGATATGATCATCGCCGTCGCGGCGTCGGACCCGTTGTTCGACCACCCACGGGCCCGCAATTCCGAGCGCGCGGATGCATATCTGGGCGACCTTTGGACGGCGATCGACAATCTGCGGCAGCACCACGGGCGCGTCGCAGGCGCCGGGATCACACTTGAGGCACTGCCGCCGAAGTAGCGGTCCACGCCTTGGTTTCGTGTAGGCTCGTGCGGAGTCATCCGCGACTATCAGGAGCCCGCCGGCCATGCCCGATGTTGCCAGCCAGCAGCGTATCCACGGCTACTGTGCGCTGTGCACCGCCAGATGCGGCTCGATCGCGGTGGTTGAAGATGGCCGGTTCACCCGGTTGGAGCCTGATCCCACACATCCGACCGGCCAGGCACTGTGCGCCAAGGGTCGCGCAGCGCCCGAGCTTGTCTACCACAAGGAGCGACTGACGCACCCGCTCCGCCGCACTCGTCCGAAAGGCGACCCTGATCCCGGCTGGGAGCGCATCAGCTGGCATGAGGCACTGGACCTGACCGCCGCCGCGATGCGACGGATCGCGGCGGCGGATGGGCCGGAATCCGTCTGCTTCAGCCTGTCATCGCCGTCCACCACCGCGATCAGCGATTCGACGTCGTATGTCCGGCGCCTGATGAACGCCTTCGGCACGCCCAACGTGGTCAGCAATCTGGACGTATGCGGCTGGGGGCGTGCCGGGGCGACCCGCTATACCTATGGCGTCGCGAGTGTCGCCACCAGTGGCGGCGGCGCCATGCCGGACATCGCCAACACCGGCTGTCTCATCCTGTGGGGTTACAATCCGAGTTTCTCTCGCCTCTCGCACGCCACCGCCATGGTCGAGGCGCTCAAGCGCGGCATGCGGCTGATCGTGGTCGATCCGCGGCACATCGGTCTCGGCAACAAGGCCGATCTCTGGCTGCGTGTGCGGCCGGGCACCGATGGCGCGCTCGCCCTTGGCATCGCCAATCTGATGATCCAGCGCGGCTGGTACGACCGCGAGTTCATTCGCACCTGGAGCAACGGTCCGATGCTGGTGCGCGCCGACAACGGCCGCATGCTCACCGAGCGCGATCTCATGCCGGACGGCGAGGCGACACGCCACATCGCCTGGGACATCGTGCGTGGCCTTCCGGTGCCATACGACGGCAACTGCGCAAATCTCGCACTCGAGGGCGAATACCGCGTCGCCACGCTGGATGGCGACGTGATCTGCCACCCCGCCTTTGAACTCTATGCGCGGCTGTGTCGGAACTATCCGCCCGAGGAGGTCGAGGCGATCTGCTGGATCGCAAGTGCTCAGGTCGAGCGGGCCGCGCGCCTGATCTGGGACGCCCGCCCGGTTTCCTACTACGCCTGGAGCGGCCACGAGCAGCACGCCAACGCGACGCAGACGGCGCGGGCCATGTCGCTGCTCTACGCGCTGACCGGCTGCTTCGACACCGCGGGTGGCAACGTGGTGTTTCCGGTGCCTCCCGCCGCGGCGGTCACCGGCGAGGACCTTCCGGCGGCAAAGCGCAGGGCGCCTACGCTGGGGCTCGAGGAGCGCCCGCTCGGACCGGCACAATCCGGCAATGTCACCGCACACGAGCTGTACCGCGCCATTCTCGAGGAGATGCCGTATCCAATCCGCAGCCTGATCGGCTTCGGTTCAAACATGCTGCTGGCGCACGTCAATGGCGGTCACGGACGCAAGGCGCTCGCGGCGTTGGAATTCTATGCCCACTGCGACATGTTCATGACTCCCACGGCCGAACTCGCCGACGTGGTGCTGCCCGTCGCGTCCTGTTTCGAGCGTGAGGCGCTGAGGATCGGCTTCGACGTCAGCCCCGAGGCGCAGTCGCACGTCCAGTTCCGCCAGGCCGTTATTCCGCCGCCCGGCAAGGCGCGCCCTGACACCGACATCGTGTTCGACCTCGCCGTCCGTCTGGGTCTTGCCGCGCAGTTCTGGGATGGCGACATCGAAGCCTCCTACCGCCATCAACTCGCGCCTCTCGGCATCACGCTGGAGCAGTTGCGCGCCGCTACGAGTGGCCTGCGCGTGCCGCTGCAAACACGCTACGCCAAGCACGCGGAGCAGGACACGAACGGCAAGCCGCGCGGCTTTGCGACGCCGTCACGCAGGGTCGAGCTCTACTCGCAGACCTTCCTCGATCACGGCTACGCGCCGCTGCCGGATTTCGCGGAACCGCAGATCGGTCCGAGGGCGCGACCTGATCTGGCCATGCGCTTCCCGCTGGTTCTGACCTGTGCGAAGCCGACGCTGTTCTGCCAGACCCAGCATCGCGCGCTGCCCAGCCTGCGCAAACGCGCGTTGCATCCGGAGGTGGATCTGCATCCCGCCGCCGCCGAGACGCGCGGCATTGCCAATGGTGACTGGGTAGCGATCGAGACGCCGGATGGCAGCGTGCGTGCCCGTGCCAGGTTCAACGCCAGCCTCCATCCTCGCGTGGTGATCGGCGAACACGGCTGGTGGCAGGCCTGTGAGGAGATTGGCGCCCCTGGCTATGACCCGTTCGGACCAGACGGCGCCAACCTCAACCTGATCATCGGCACCGCGGCGCTCGATCCTGTCAGCGGCACGGCGTCGCACCGTGCCTATCTGTGCGAGATACGCCGCGCGGCCTGACCGTGGTTACTGCATCGTCGATCTCGGTGTCGGGACGATGCGCTGGATGTGCATCTTCTCGCGGTCCAGGATTTCCGGAACCCGCGGGGCGATCTTGGTCTTCCAGTGGTCAGTCTCATAGACCGCCTTGTACTGCGCCTCACGCTCGGCTTCGCTGTTGAAGCGGCGCAGCCAGATATAGCAGGACTCGTCGGTTTCGCCGCGGAAGCTGCCGCAGATCACCATGCCCTTGGAGACCTGGAAGGGAATGATCTCCTCCTCCATGATCTTCACCCACTCGTTCATCTTGCCGGGGCGCAACGAAGTACTGGCGGAGTTCGTAGAAGGCCATCGTGTTCCGTCTCCTCTCTCTTGGTTCACCCGGCCCAGCATAACCGGAGGTTCCAGGCATGACCAACGCAGCCGCCCCTGGCGGCGAGCGCGAGCTTCCTCTGGCAACGCGGCGCATGGCGGCATACATCTGCAGTGCCCAGCGACCCGTGAGGCTCCCATGGCCCCTTCGTTCCCCACCACCCGCCTGCGCCGGCTGCGCCAGTCCGAGGCGCTGCGCGGCTTGGTGCGCGAGACCGCCGTCACCGCCAACGACCTGATCCAGCCGATCTTCATCGAGGAAGGCATCGACGATCCCCTGCCGATCGCTGAGATGCCGGGGGTGTCGCGCATCCCGGAGCGCAAGCTGGAGCATATGGTCGAGGGCCTGGCGCGCGACGGGGTGAAGGCATTGATGCTGTTCGGCATCTCGCACCACAAGGATGCGTCGGGCAGTGATGCCTGGAACCGCGAAGGCCTGGTGGCCCGCATGGTGCGGCGTGCGAAGCGAGCAGCACCGAACTTGGTGGTGATCCCCGACGTCTGCTTTTGCGAATACACCGACCACGGCCATTGCGGCGTGATCGAGCACGACCACGTGGTCAACGACATCACCATCGAGAACCTGGCGCGCCAGGCGGTGGTGGCGGCCGACGCGGGCGCCGACATGATTGCGCCGTCGGCGATGATGGACGGCCAGGTCGCGGCGATCCGCCACGCGCTGGATACGGAGGGTCATGCCGATACACCGATCATGGCGTATTCGACCAAATTCGCCTCCGCATTCTATGGCCCGTTCCGCGTTGCGGCGGGTTGCGAGCTGAAGGGCGATCGCAAGACTTATCAGATGGATCCGATGAACGGTCGCGAGGCGCTCCGCGAGTTGTTGCAGGACGAGGCGGAGGGCGCTGACATGCTGATGGTGAAGCCGGGCCTGGCGTATCTCGACGTGCTGGCGCGGCTGCGCGAGCAGACGCTGCTGCCGATCGCGGTGTACCAGGTGAGCGGCGAATATGCGATGATCAAGTTCGCTGCCGCTGCCGGCGCGTTGAACGAGCACGTGGTGGTCCGTGAGACGCTCGGCGCATTCAAGCGGGCAGGAGCGGATCTGATTCTGTCGTATTTCGCGCGCGATGTGATCCGCGAGGGATTTCAGTACCCACCATCGTTGGAGCGCGACTTACGCCGACATTGTCATTGCGAGGAGCGCAGCGACAAAGCAATCGCGGTCACGTACATCGAGCGAGATTGCTTCCCGGATCACGCCCGGGACCGCTTTACTCCTGAGAAGACTGTGCCGCGCGCATCAAAGGAAGACGTGGATGGCCGGCCTTCGCCAGCCATGACGAATACCAGTTTCATCCAGCGCGGGTCCGCTGCCAGGCGGGTGCGGAACTCGCAATGACACATGTCTCGAGTAATATTCACCACACAGAGATACAGAGATAATTCCCATTGTCCCTGTCCTCTGTGGCGAAGACCCTTTAGCACTACCGCGAGTAGTACTCGACCACCAAATTAGGCTCCATTTGCACCGGATACGGCACATCGGTCAGCTTCGGTGCCCGCGCGAACCGGCCCTTCATCGCCCGGTGATCGACCTCGAGGTACTCGGGCACATCCCGCTCGGTGCTCTGCGACGCGTCGAGCACCATCGCGAGCTGCTTTGAGCGCTCCTTCACCTCGATCGTGTCGCCGTCCTTCACCCGATACGACGCGATGTTCACGCGCCGTCCGTTCACCTGCACATGCCCATGCGAAATGAACTGCCGCGCGGCGAACGGCGTGATCGCGAACTTCATGCGATACACCACAGCGTCGAGACGGCGTTCCAGCAGCTCGATCAGCAACTGCGATGAGTCGCCGCGCACGCGAACCGCCTCCTGGTAATAGCGGCGGAACTGCTTCTCGCTGATGTTGCCGTAATAGCCCCGAAGCTTCTGCTTCGCCATCAACTGGGTGCCGAAGTCGGTGGCCTTCTTGCGGCGCTGGCCATGCTGGCCCGGCCCGTATTCGCGCTTGTTGATCGGCGATTTGGGCCGTCCCCAGAGGTTCACCCCCAGGCGGCGGTTGATCTTGTACTTGCTCTCGGCGCGCTTGGTCATGCTGCGCGTTGCCCTTTCGTCTGGCTCTTGTTGCGCCGGTAGGCCACGCGATGGCGCGTGGCGGGCTCAGGCCCCGAAGGCCTGTCCGCGTTCCCGGCAGTAAGGCCGCCGCTTCTAGGGGCCGGTCTGTGCCTTGTCAAACCTCCCATCGCACCGTAGCACCGCCGCACATGATCAATCGCGGCGACATTGTCTGGCTCGGCATCGCCTCCGGCGTCATCGGCTGCCTGGTCGGCGGCATGATGCTGGGCATCGGCATGGACCTCATCGTCAACGGCCAGCCATTCGGCTGGCTTCTGCTGCTGCCAGGCGCGCCGGTGTCCGCGGTCCCCGGCTGGCTGCTCGGCCGCCGCCTTGCACGAGAGCTATAGGTGCCACTCAGCGCGGCCACCGGCGAGCTTTCCGTCTCGACATCGGCCGGCGTCACCTGTCTGATCGCGGCAATGCGGCCTATAAATGGAGCCGCGAGGAGCAAGGCCAATGGATGAAGTCACCAGATCGGGTCGGCCGACCGGGCCGCAGACGCTAGCCTTCGATGTCGGAGGCACTCATCTCAAGGCCGGCATCCTCAGCCCTGACGGCCACATGACGGCAGGGCCGAGCCGGGTAGATACGCCGCATCCGGCGCCCCCAGACCTGGTCGTCGAGGCCCTGGTCGGCCTCGCAGGGCCGCTTGGACGGTTCGGTCGGATCTCGATCGGTTTCCCAGGCGTCGTGCGCAACGGCCGTGTGCTGACCGCACCCAATCTGGGCAACACGGCATGGCACGATTTTCCCCTTGCGGCGACACTGGCCGAACGGCTGGGCGCCCCGGTGCGGTTGGCAAACGATGCCACCGTGCAGGGCCTGGGCGACATCACAGGACGGGGGGTGGAGTGCGTCATCACCCTCGGCACCGGCATGGGCTTTGCGCTGTTCGAGGACGGCAGACCCGCCCCGCATCTCGAGCTGTCGCAGCATCCGGTGCGCGGCCGCAAGACCTACGACAAGTATATCGGCAACGCTGCGCTGCGCGCGGTGGGGCGCAAGCGCTGGATCAGGCGCGTCCACACAGCGATCGGCTTCATCGAGACCCTGACGGACTGCGATGTCCTGTATGTAGGCGGCGGCAATTCACGATTGCTGCAGAAGGATCTGCCCAAGAACGTGCGGATCGCGTCCAACGAGGCCGGCATCACCGGCGGGATCCGGCTGTGGGATACCAAGCTGGATGAGATGTTCATGGCGGCCTGACCTGCAGTGCTGCCTGCACCGCTGTATCCAGCGCGCTGAGGAACCTCGAGCGGTCGGCGCGCGTCAGGGCTGCGGGACCGCCGGTCCTCAAGCCGATCTCACGCATGTGCTGCGCAACCTCGCGGCCGGCCAATGCATTGCCGATGTTGTCCTGAGTCCAGTGCCTGCCGGTCGGCGCGACGGCCCGCGCGCCCTTCCCGAGGCATCGCGCAGCCAGCGGTATGTCGGCGGTGACGCAGACATCGGCGGCGGTGATGCGTTCGGCAATCCAGTCATCCGCCGCATCCGGTGTGGCATCGACGATCACCATGCTGACGTTGGGCAGATCCGGCGGGCGGATGGGGCGCGATCCGTTGGACACGACGACGACCGACAGGTTGAGGCGAGTCGCGACCCGGTAGGTTTCCTCGCGTACCGGGCACGCATCGGCATCGATGTAGATGGTGGTCATGCGACGGCATGCACCTCAATAGTGCCAGTCGAGTGCCAATGTCATTGCTCCTCGCGATGACCTTGGGCGGCGGCTACGCTGGAACATCCCCCTTCAGCATGACCCGATACAGGTATCGCACCTGACCCATGTCGTAATCGCCATTCGCCTTGTGCAGCAGGCAGCGGTTGTCCCACATCACCATGTCGCCCCGATGCCATTGATGGCGATACTCGTACTGCGGCTGCGTCGCATGCATCAGCAGCTCGTCCAGCAATGACAACGCCTCGGCTTCCTCCATCCCGACGATCCCCTCGGTGCGGATCGGATTGAGATAGATCGCCCGGCGCCGGCTCTCCGGATGCGTACGCACCAGAGGATGCGCCACTGCATCGGGCACCTTCTGCCGCGCCGCCTCGCTCAGCGCCATCAGCTTCCGCTCGCTGTGCTTGCTTTGGTACACATGAATGGCGCGCAGCCCATCGATCCGCTGCTGCATTGCCTCGGACAGATCTTCATACGCGCGATACATGTTGACGAACTGCGTGTCGCCGCCGCGGTCCGGTAGCTCCACCGCATGCAAGACCGTTGCCTTCGGTGGTTCGCCCGCATTCGAGTGGTCGGTGTGGTAGCCCTCGCCAGGGATGTAGCGTCGGCCGTCGGGATAAGAATCCTGGTTCGAGATGTAGTGGATATCTGGGCACTCCGGCAGCGCGAAGCGCGTGTTGTGCTGTGGAAATACTTCGCCGAACAAATGCACCGCGTTCAGCAACTGATGCGGCGACAAATGTTGATCGCGGAACACCAGCACTGAATGCTCAACGAAGGCGCGCTTCAGCCGCTCGCGCTGCGCGCCATAGATCGGTTGCGTCAGGTCGACATCGCTGACCTCGGCGCCGGTATGCGAAGAGAGCAAGCTGATCATCGCCACAGATTGCGCAGGAAGCCGCGTGCGTGCAACCTGCGCGGCCCGGCCAGGAGTTACCCAACCATGGCAAGCATTCCGCAACCGAACATGGACTTCACCAGGTTCTTCGCCGACATGAAGCTGCCGGCGCTGCCGGACATGGAGATGTTCCTCGCTGCCAACCGCAAAAACCTCGAGACTTTGTCGGCGGCCAATCGGGTCGCACTGGAAGGCGCGCAGGCGGTCGCCCGGCGGCACATGGAGATTGTGCAGAGCAGCATGACGGAACTCACCGAGGCGATGCAGGCGCTCGCCAGCCCCGACGCGCCGCAGGTCAAGGCTGCGAAGCAGGCGGAGCTGCTGAAGCAGGCCTACCAGCATGCGGTGGCTCACATGAAAGAACTGAGCGACCTGATCCAGCAGTCCAATTCGGAAGCCTTGTCCTTGATCAACCAGCGCTTCATCGAGGCGATGGATGAAGTGAAGACGCTGGCGCAGAAGCAAAAGTGACGATTGATAACCAATTTCAATAGTTAGTGAACAGCACATTGCAACTCTGCGAAACACAAACGGCTTCAGTATAGTCCTTGAGTCTTGTTTCGGTCTCGACTGAAGCGAGGGAGATGCCCTGCGGCAGCGCCGACGAGGGCCAACAAACGGGCAAGCGAAATTGCCCGCACATTTTGGGAGGTTCAGGGATGACCGCAGCGCCAGCAGCCGTCACGCCAAGTGGGCTGTCCGAAGCCGAACACAAAGCACATCTGCGTCGCGCGGTGATTGCCAGCACGGTCGGCACCACGATCGAGTGGTACGACTTCCTGCTGTACGGCACGGTGACCGCACTCGTGTTCGGCAAGCTGTTCTTCCCGAAGTCCAGTCCCATCGTCGGCGTGCTCGAGGCGTTCAGCGTATTCTTCATCGGCTTCGTCGGCCGGCCGATCGGTGCCTTAATCTTTGGCCACTGGGGAGACCGCATCGGGCGCAAGGCGACGCTCATCGTCACGCTGCTGGTGACCGGCGTCGCCACGGTCGCCGTTGGCTGCGTGCCGGGCTACAACAGCATCGGGATCTGGGGTGCAATCCTGCTCACGGTCATCCGCCTGATCCAGGGTATCGGTGTCGGCGGCGAGTGGGGCGGCTCGGTGCTGTTGGCGATGGAGTGGGCACGCACCAACAAGAACCGTGGCTTCCTATCTGCATGGCCACAGTTCGGCGCACCTGCGGGACTGTTCCTGGCGAATTGTGCGGTGCTGTTCTTCAGTTGGCTCTCCGGCGACCAGTTCATCGTTTGGGGCTGGCGCATCCCGTTCTTCCTCAGTGCCATCATGGTCGTCGTCGGGCTATGGATCCGGCTTGGCATCATGGAGACGCCGGTATTCCAGAAGATTATTGACGAGGAGCGCACCGAGCGCGTGCCGGTGCTCGAGGTGCTGAAGCGGCAACCGAAGCAGATCATCCTGACCGCGCTGCTGCGCATGCCGGAGCAGGCACCCGGCTACATCGTCGGGGCGTGGATCTTCACCTACGCCACCGGTGTGCTGGGGTACTCGCGCGACTTCGTGCTGATGGGCGTGATCAGCCAGACGGTGCTGGGCTTCATGTGGGTGGTCTGCGCCGGATACCTGTCGGATCACGTCGGCCGCAAGAACATGTTCATGATCGGCTGTGTGTTCATGGGCATCTTCGGCTTCGTGTACATTGCGATGCTCAACAGCGGGGTGCCGTGGATCGTGTTCAGCGCCATCGCCATCTCGCTGCTTGCCGGTGATGACGCAGTACGGGCCGGAGGCGGCACTGATCGCGGAAAGCTTCACGCCGCGGCTGCGCTACAGCGGCACCTCGATCGGCTACCAGCTTGCTTCGGTCATCGCGGGCGGACCTTCGCCATTCATCGCGACGTGGCTGTTCGCCACCTACGGTTCGGCCTGGCCGATCGCGTTCTACATCCTGTTTTGCGCGATCGTCGGCATCATCGCGACGTCAATGCTGACGGACTACACCAACAAGGAGATCTCTGCCGAGTACGAGGCGGTGTGAACGTTGGCCAACCGCTGTGGTGCCTGAAATGCATTGATATAGCCCTGTTATCGCCGAAAGTGCGGAAGTTGGGTTAGACAGGCACGCCGAATGCGGTTGGTGGTGGTGATGGCTATCCACGGGCCGGCGTCGCGGAAGCAGGGGGGTTTGGCGGCCACGCTGGCACTGCTTGGCCGCAAGAAACGGTATTATGTGTGCCAAAACGGTGCCAAGTTTGGTCGGGCCGTTGGCGCGCCGGCTTTATCGGTCGATTCGGCTGAATGTGACATTCGTGTGGGATGACCCATCTGGATCGTAACCCAGGGAAGCCTTCGACATCGCATCGAAGCATGCGGAAATTGCAGCGAGCCCGATCTGCTGCTTGTGAACCTCGACCACCGCGTGGCGGAGCCTTCTTGGGAGCCTCAGCCCTTCAAAGAGTCTGCCCTCGGCGCCCTCTGTATCCACCACCAAGACGTCCGGATCCACATCTTCAATAAGCCCCTGCAGGCTGCGTGCGGGAAGCCTCACCTTCGTGCTACCGGGCAGGTCGACAATGGAGGATGCCCAGAATGATGGCTGGCGATTAAACTCAACCACTCCGTCCGTCACAGCGGCCACGACATTCCGCACCTCGGCAGAGATGCCATTGACCGCGTGTGTGTGCTTGATAACGGGAATGAGGACCGGATCGGCCTCTATTGCAACGATGCGCGAGGCCTGAAGCTCGCGCTTGGCGAAGCTCGAGATGAATCCAATGCCCGCACCGATCTCGAGAACCGCATCGCCAGGCCGGATTGCATAACGAAGCGCGTCTATCTCGCTCCCTTCGTAAGATCCATATACCAAGCTTCGCCATACGTCGGGCTGCAGAAGCGAGCGCGGAACCTCGAGCCGTATGCCCTGAATATTGAAACTGTAAATAGCATTGCCGGGATCATCGGCGGGAAACTCATCATCTGCCGGCACGTTTGCAGAAGCCCAGTCCAGTTCTGGCATCACACGAATCCGTCCCGGTCCTCCACGAGCAATCTCCTTCAGGATATTAGTTCGTAATCGCATTGGTTCTACTGCTCGGGATTGGCCTTTGGCGGCGTCGCGGTCTGGAGCTGACGAGATGTTCGTCTGAGATAGGGTGAGCCGCCTCTAAGTCTATCATCTATGTCGGGCTGCACAGGCACAAGGATACGATAGCTGTCGCGTCGGCTGACGCGGGCTTGCGGGGCGCGAGCTGGCGGGATTCTTCTGGGCGATCGCCAAACTGGGACAGCCCCTGATCACGGCCACGAGAAGCATTGGAGACACTATCAACTGGAATCTGATTCGACGTCGGAAGCTAGACCGGCAGCCTGATCCGCGCTCGCAGGCCGCCGAGGGGACTGTCCTCCAGGACGATCTCGCCGCCGTGCGCGCGCACGATGTCGCGCGCGATGGTGAGACCAAGTCCGGTGCCGCCGCTGCTGTCACTCTCGAACGGGCGAAACACGCTTTCGCGCCGCTCGGGTGGGATGCCGGGACCGTCGTCGTCCACGGTCACGAACACCATGCGGCCCTGCGGCATTGCCACCAGTGCGACGCGGTGCGCATGGCGGCGCGCGTTGTCCACCAGGTTGGTGATGGCGCGTCGCACTGCGTTGGCACGCAGTGGCAGTGTCAGGACTGGCGGTGCGTCGACCGCCACCTCCGCGCCGGAGCGGCGTGCGCCGGCGGCAACCTCCTCCAGCACCGCCGAGAGGTTGACCGGTTCAGCCTGCTCGGTGCCCTCGCCGCGTGCGAAGGCGAGGTAACCGCTGATCATCCCCTCCATCTCCGCCACGTCGGCAGTCATCTCTGCGACGTCCTGCCGCAGTTCCTCGCGCGCCGGCATCATCGCCAGCGCCAGACGAAGACGTGTCAGCGGCGTGCGCAGATCGTGCGAGACGCCGGCCAACATCTCAGTCCGCTGCATCAGGAAGCGCCGCACGCGCTCTTGCATCCGATTGAAGGCCGTCGCCGCCTGCCGCACCTCGGTGGCGCCCTCCGGCTTGATGGGCCCGATATCACGCCCCATGCCGAATGCCTCGGCAGCCCTGGCCAGGCGCCGGATCGCACGTACCTGGTTGCGCATGAACAGCGCGGCGATGCCGAACAGCACCATCGCCATGCCGACGACCCAGAGCACGAAAATGTAGATCGTGCCGGCGTACAGCCGTTTGCGTGGCACGCTGACGTGCAGCACGCCGTCTGGCAAACCCACGCTGACCAGCACGGACTGGCTGTTCGAGGTCCAATCGGCGATGAACGGCTTGCCGACCTGCTCGCGCAGTGCGCTCGCGAGATCATCGTCCATCGGGCCCAGGATGTTGGTCGACCGCTCGTCGGGTAGCACGGCGCCACTATCGATCGTCATGTCCAGATCGAAGTCTCGGGCGGCCCGGCTCAGGACCCACGCGCGGTCGGCTTCGTCGGGATATCGGTTCAGCAACTCCAACGAATAGGCAATCTCGGCCACGACGGCACTCGACAGCCGTCGCGAAACAACGTCGAGATGGCTGCCGTAGAAGATCTGCAGCGCGACAGCTTGCAATAGCACCAGCGGAAGCAGGATCATCAGCAGGCTGCGCCCGAGCAGCGAACGCGGCAGCACCTTCCTTATGCCGCGGTTCACCATCCGCGCGGGCTGGAGGTCAGGTGGCAGCATCGCAAATCACTCGGTGTCGATCATCCTCCTACAGGCCCGGCATCCTCCTACAAGCCCGGCTTCAGCACGTAACCGCGCCCTCGCACGGTGTGCAGAAAGCGCGGCTCGCGCGGATCGGTCTCGATCTTGCGGCGTAGACGGGTCACCTGCACGTCGATGGCTCGCTCGCCGGCATCATCCATGCCGAGGGTCGCGGCAATCTCCTCGCGGGACAGCACCCCGTTCGGGTTGCGCGCCAGCGCAGTCAATAACGCGACCTCGCCGCCGGTCAGCCGCATGATGCCATCCGGTCCGCTTAGTTCGCCGCGCTCGACGTCGAAGCGCAAGGCGCCGAGCCGCACCGGACCTTGCGGGGTCTCCGGCTGTGCGGGCGCGCGACGCAGCAGCGCGCGGATGCGCAGCACCAGTTCGCGCGGCTCGAACGGCTTGCCGAGATAGTCATCTGCGCCCGCCTCGAAGCCGGCGATGCGATCCTCTGGCGCGCCACGCGCTGTGAGCAACAGCACGGGCATTTCGCTGCCCTGCTCGCGGCGCAGCGATTCGGTCAATGTCAGGCCGCTTTCGCCGGGCATCATGACGTCGAGCACCAACATGTCAGGATGCATGAAACGCAACTTGTCCCGCGCCTCGTTCGCGGTCTCGGCAGTGGTGACGCGGAAGCCTTCGCCCGCCAGATAACGCGACAGCAGCGCTCGCAGTCTGGCATCGTCGTCGACCACCAGGATGTGGGCATCCTCCGCCATCAGTCTCCCCTCGTGTGATGCGTATCGATATAGGACCGCGCGGCTTCGTCCATGATCCCGTGCAGCACACGACGGAACCCGTCCACTGCGGCGGGGCCCGCCTCGCGGTATGCGGGCCGCAGGCGCTCCTGCTGGCGCTCGAACAGCCGCCGCTCCAGCGCCACGCCGGCCGCGGTGAGGCTTAACAGCCGCTGGCGACGGTCCGTACTGCCGGGCGACTGCGCGACGTAGCCTTGATCCATCAGCGCGCCGAGGACGCGGGCGAGCGACTGCTTGGTGATGCGCAGAATGCCCAGCAGATCGGAAACGGTGATCCCCGGATTGCGGCCGATGAAATGCAGCGCACGATGATGCGCGCGGCCGAGCCCCAGCTCCTCCAGTGCCACGTCGGCAGCGTTGGTGAAGTCGCGGTAGGCGAAGAATAGCAGATCCTGCGCCATACGCAGGTCGGTCTCGGCTGGATCGACCTTCGATTCGGGCATGGCAGGTATTCCTTAGGGACGGTCGAAATTATGTCAGCTATATTGACTTATCGGTGCGATCATTATATGGTCTGGCCATCCCAAGAAACAATGTTGCGGAGATTGCGGCCATGGAGCTGGTTCCTTTCGACAATAGGGATGGCTGGATCTGGTCGGATGGGGCCCTGGTTCCCTGGCGCGACGCGAAGCTGCATGTCCTGACCCATGGGCTGCACTATGCCAGCGCAGTGTTCGAAGGCGAACGGGTGTATCGCGGGAACATCTTCCGGCTCCGCGATCACACCGATCGGCTGATCAATTCGGCGCGCATTCTGGGGTTCGACATTCCGTTCTCGCCGGATCAGATCGATGCGGCGTGCAACGAGGTGCTGGCGGCGAATGGGCTGACGGACGCCTATGTGCGGCCGATTGCCTGGCGCGGGTCCGAGATGCTGGCCGTGGCGGCGCAGGCCACGAAAATCCACCTGGCGATCGCGGCGTGGCCGTGGCCGAGCTATTTCGGCGACGATCGGATGGCAGGCATTCGGATGGGAATGGCGGAGTGGAAGCGGCCCTCGCCGGAGACCGCACCGACCGCGTCAAAGGCGACCGGGCTCTACATGATCGGCACGCTGTCGAAGCATCGCGCGGAGCAGGAGGGGTATGCCGACGCTCTGATGCTGGACTGGCGCGGGCGCGTGGCGGAGACGACGAGTGCCAACATCTTCCTCGTCATGGATGGCGAGCTGCATACGCCGACGCCCGATGGCTTCCTGGACGGCATCACGCGGCGCTCGGTGATGAGCCTGGCGCGGTGGCGGCAGATGAAGGTGGTGGAGCGACCGATCGAATTTTCCGAACTTGATCGTGCGACGGAGGTGTTCCTGGCCGGCACCGCGGCCGAGGTGACGCCGGTGCGCGAGATCGCCGGGCGTCACTATACGCCGACGCGCATCACCGAGACGCTGTTGCGCGGCTACGACGAACTGGTGCGACAATCACCGGCGGACGTGGCGAAGGTGGTGTCTGGGTAGGGTTTTCAGTCGAAGTCGGTCGGCAGCTCGGGTCTGCGCATGTGTTCGAACATGCGCCGGAGCTGCGGATGCAGCACACGGCTGATCGACAGATCACGCGGCAGCTCGTCCTCGGCAAAGAAGGCCACCGCGCTCGTCTCCAAGCCGCCACGAGCCTCGCCCCCGATGATCTCGCACACGAAAAACAGCTTCCAGATTTGAAAGGCGTAAGGAGGCAAGTGTGGATGTCGCGCCCGATCCCAGACTGCCGCAAGTTTGGCTACGTGCACATCGAAGCCGGACTCTTCGCGAACTTCCTTCACGATAAACTCAGTCGGGCTCTCATTCACGTCCGCCCAGCCGCCGGGAAGCGTCCAGCGATCGCCATCCGCTATCTCCCGCACCAGGAGCAGCCGGCGGTTTTTGAATATCGCACCACGTACATCGAGTTTTGGGGTGGCGCATCCAACGTCTGCTGCAAACAGCGCTTCGATGCGTCGCGCGTCCTGTCCCGTGTGCCCGGTCATGATCCGGGCCGCGAGACCGGTTAGCCGCTGGTAACGCTCGCGGTCGTACGGATCGCGCGAGAAGGCCAGTCCGGTCTGCGCCAGCGCCCGCATCTCGCGCGTCCAAAGTAGCCAGAGCGGACCGCGCACATCATCCTCCATTCGGCTCTCCAATATTGCGGTCCCCGAGATCATCCTTGCGCTGGGGGACCTGGGATGTCACTGCTTGACATCGACCGAAAATCTCCATAGTTCCGGAATCATGGAGAAGACGGACGCCCTGGCCGCCTTGGCCGCTCTCGCCCAGGAGTCCCGTCTTGATATCTACCGCCTGCTTGTGCAGGCCGGCGTCGAAGGTTTGCCGGCCGGCCAGATCGGCGAGCAGCTGGGCCTGCCCTCGGCGACACTCGCATTCCACCTAAAGGAACTAAAGAACGCTGGCCTCGCCACGTTCACGCGCAATGGCCGATCGCTGATCTACGCGGCCGTCTACCCCACTATGAATGCGTTGCTCGCCTATCTCACCGAGAACTGTTGCGGCCGCTCCGCAACCGGCACCTGTCTGCCGGTCTGCCTACCCTCGGAGCAATCCACGCAAGGGAATACCTGAATGATGACGGAAAAGCTTATCGAACCAGCCGAAATCAAGGAGATGGTTCGCGCCCGCTACGGCGCCATTGCCGTAGATGCCTCGTGCTGCGCGCCTGCGACCCCGTCCTGCTGCGACACCGTTGGTGCGCCCGCCTTGCACGACAAGTCGCTGGAGATGGGCTACTCGGCCGAGGAACTGGCAGCCGTGCCGAACGGAGCTAATTTGGGCCTCGGCTGCGGCAACCCTCAGGCCATTGCGGCAATCAAATCTGGCGAGGTCGTGGTGGACCTTGGCAGCGGCGCCGGCTTCGACTGCCTGCTGGCCGCGCGGCAGGTCGGCCCGACCGGACGCGTCATCGGTGTCGACATGACGCATGAGATGCTGCGAAACGCGCGAGAAAATGCCGGGCGGGTTGGCGCGGCCAATGTGGAGTTTCGCTTGGGGGAACTCGAACACCTGCCGATCGCCGATAACACGGCGGACGTGATCATCTCGAACTGCGTGGTCAACCTGGATCCCGACAAGGCGCAGGTATTCCGCGAAGCATTCCGCGTGCTGAAGCCGGGCGGGCGCGTGGCGATCTCGGACGTGGTCAACATCGCGCCGCTGCCCGCGGACCTGAGCGCCGACCCTGCGCTGCTGTGCGGTTGCGTCGCCGGCGCCATCCCGGCTGAACGCGCCGAAGCATTGCTGCGCGAGGCGGGGTTCATCGACGTGACGGTAGTGGTCAAATCTGACAGTCGCGAAATGGTCGCGGCCTGGGCGCCGGGACGGGGTATCGAGAAGTGCGTTGCCTCGGCCATGATCGAGGCGCGCAAGCCGAACGTATGAGCAAAATAGCCGCTGCGACCGGCCATGCGCCAAGCAGGTTGACGATGAGCGTGTTCGAGCGATTCCTGACGATCTGGGTCGCGCTGTGCATCATTTCTGGCATCGCCCTCGGTCAGCTCATGCCGAACGTGTTCCAGGTCATCGGCAACGCGACGGTCGCACAGGTCAATATCCCCGTCGCAGTTCTGGTCTGGCTGATGATCGTGCCGATGCTGCTCAAGATCGACCCTGCCGCGTTGCGGGAAGTCGGTCAGCACTGGCGCGGCATCGCCTCAACCGTCGGCGTCAACTGGCTGATCAAGCCGTTCTCGATGGCATTGCTGGCATGGATATTCATCGCGCATCTGTTCCGGCCATACCTGCCATCCGAGCAGATCAGCAGTTACACGGCGGGGCTGATCCTGCTGGCCGCCGCGCCGTGCACCGCCATGGTGTTCGTCTGGTCGAACCTGGTCGACGGCGAACCGCATTTCACGCTGAGCCAGGTTGCCCTCAATGACACGATCATGGTGGTGGCATTCGCGCCAATCGTGGGGCTGCTGCTGGGTCTGTCGTCGATCACCGTGCCATGGGACACGCTGATCCTGTCGGTCGTGCTCTACATCGTGGTGCCGGTGATCGTTGCCCAGCTCTGGCGGCATACGTTGCTGGCCCGAGGTGGGCGCTCGGTGCTTGGCCGCACGCTGCGCACGCTTGCTCCGCTTTCACTCTGCGCACTGCTGCTGACGCTCGTGCTTCTGTTCGGACTGCAGGGCCAACAGATCATGCGACAGCCGGTCGTCATCGCGCTGTTGGCCGTGCCAATCGTCATACAGGTCTATTTCAATGCTGGACTTGCCTATTGGCTGAATCGGACTTCTCGGCGTCGAGTGGTGCGTGGCAGGGCCATCCGCGCTGATCGGGGCGAGTAACTTCTTCGAACTCGCGGTCGCGACTGCCATCGCCCTGTTCGGATTTCAATCGGGGGCGGCGCTCGCAACCGTTGTGGGGGTTCTGGTGGAAGTGCCGGTCATGCTGTCTGTCGTTCGCATCGTTCTCCGTTCGCGCGGCTGGTATGAACGGGCATGACGTGGGCCGCCCTGACCGGTCGGCGTAGCGTTGTCGTCTCGGCCCTGGGCATCACGCAGACCCTGGCTTGGGGGTCGACCTACTATCTCCCGGCTGTGTTCGCCGATCCGATATCGGCCGGGCTGCACCTGCCACGGGTGTGGTTCTTCGGCATCTTCTCGGCCGCCCTGTTGCTGTCCGGTCTGCTCGGCCCACTCGCTGGCCGCATGATCGATCGCTATGGCGGGCGCGATGTGTTGGCCGCGACCAATTTGGTGTTTGCCGGCGGCCTGGTGGCGCTGGCATTAGCCTCCAGCTGGGTCGGACTTGTGGTGGCCTGGACCATCCTCGGCATAGGCATGGGCTTCGGTCTCTATGAGGCAGCCTTCGCGACCGTTGCCGGACTTTATGGCCGCGATGCGCGCAATGCGATCACCGGCATCACGCTGTTTGGCGGGTTCGCCAGCACGGTCGGCTGGCCCATCAGCGCGATCTTCATCGACACGCTCGGTTGGCACGGTGCCTGCCTGGCGTGGGCGGCGCTGCATCTGCTGATCGGGTTGCCGATGAACCGGCTGCTGGTACCGCGAACGCCGCCGCACGTGCCGGACGCGGCGCGCGCGCCTGCGACGGCGTCCGGCCCGCCATGGACGATGATCGTCCTTGCCAGCGTGTTCGGCGCCACCTGGTTCGTCTCGACCGCCATGGCGGCGCACCTGCCGCGGCTGCTCCAGGCAATGGGGTCGACCCCGGCGGTCGCGGTGGCCGCCGCGTCGCTGGTCGGCCCGGCGCAGGTTGCCGCCCGGCTGGTCGAATTCGGCCTGTTGCGCCGGCTTTCACCGATGATTTCGGCGCGCCTGGCAACTGGCCTGCATCCGATCGGCGCGACATTACTGGCGATCTTCGGACCGGTGGCGGCGATACCGTTCGTTCTGCTGCACGGCGCCGGCAATGGCATGCTGACCATCGCACGCGGAACGCTGCCCCTCGCACTGTTCGGGCCGACGGGTTACGGCCTGCGGACCGGCTTCCTGTCCGCGCCGGCCCGTATCCTGCAGGGTGGAGCGCCGGTGTTGTTCGGCATCGTGCTCGATCGAGGCGGTCCTCTGTACGCCCTGCTGCTATCCGGCTCACTCACCGGCCTGTCCTTCTTGGCACTGTTGTCATTGAGTGCTGCAGGATCCCCCACAGCGGCGGCGGACTGACGGACGCAGGGGAAGGCGCGGATGCCGACCTTCGTCGGCATGACGCGATGGGTCGGCATCGTGGGTCGCTTGACTGACCCGTTACCGATCCCCCGGTGCGACCTCGCGCACGGTCGTGATGAACTCCGCGAGTTCGGTGCGATCGCATTTCAAGTGGACACGCTGTGTCGAAGCGGGCTGCCTGCCGAGACACACGCCAGGACGCCGCTCTGTCATGGGGCGGATTGGCCGTGGGACGAACCCGCCACCGCAATTCGGGCAGACGTTGAACAACACCGCCTCGACGCAGCGCACACAGAACGTGCATTCGTAGCTGCATATACGGGCATCCACCGCGTGCGGTGGAAGGTCCTTGTCGCAGTACTCGCAGTTGGGTCGCAGCTGGAGCATGATTGGTCCTCACGCGTCGAATGAAGCAGTCGACGGCCACCAGCCATCGCCGTCTTCATCCTGGGTCTCGGCGCTCATTTTCGTGCTGTATCCTGCGTTGTTGTCGCTGCAACAATCTCATCGACCAGAGCTGCGACCGGAAGCGTACCGTCAAGGCGCAGCACAGGACAGCAAAGGGTCTTCAGCCAGGCTTCGTGACGCGGCAGGCTGCGGCCCTCGCGGGTACCGTCATCATAGTGCGAGGCCCACGCGAGGAAGTCATTGGTTTCATCGTCCCACCCACGCCGTTGTTCCCGATCACGCAACCGGGCAAGGCGGATTTCAGTTGGCGTGTGCAAAAACACCACATGGTCGAGCAAACAGATGATCGGATCGCCCCACGAGTTCGAGCGAGCCGCTCAGTACCCAGGACGGTCGCGGCAGGAACAGCTCGTGCATCAGGCGCAGACGATCGGGAATGCTGCGCGTTTCCCGGTAGGGCGGATCTGTCGGTCGCCAGTAGTAGTCGTCCGTATCGTGGTGCGGCAGGCCGAGTGTGTCGGCCAGCGCGCGTCCAAGTGTGGTGACGCCCGCGCCGGACGCACCCATGATGTGAAGACGGCGGGTCGGCATCGGCGCCGCGATCAGAGTTGCTCGCGTGCGACGCGTGCCACCTCATCGGTGGTGGTGCGCCATGCGTGTCCGCGGCCCAGCGTGCGGGCAAGTGCCTCGCGCAGCCAGCGAATGCGATGCGCCTGTCCGGCGATCCACGGATGCAGTGTCAGATTGAATGACGCCCCACCTTCGTCGTGGAGGAAGGCGAACGCCTCGGCGATGTTGTCCGCCCACACCGGTGGCGACACGCGGCGCAGCCACATGGATTCGAGGTCGTTCCACTCCGGCTGCGGAGGCAGCGCGACGAGTCCATGGTCCAGCAGGAACGGCCGATCATCGCTCGCCCAGTCGGTGGTGTAGGCGAAGCCCGCCTCTGCCAGCAGCGCGGGCGTGCGATCCGACTCGTTGAAGTCCTGTCCGCACCAGCCAAGCGGCGCCTCGCCTGCCGAGGCGTGCACAGCGTCGCGGCATTCCGCAATGTAGGCACGTTCCTCCGCTTCGCTCATGCGACTCGTGATGCGTCGCGTCGCATAGGTTCCGTGCGCGAGGAAGCAGGCGTTGCGACGCACCAGTTCGTCCACCAGCTCCGGATAGCGCTTCGCGGCCGCTGAACCCAACGCCACACTAGGCGTCATACCGAACCGATCCAGCACATCGAGCACGCGAAAGATGCCGACACGCGCGCCGTATTCGCGCTGGCTCCAGGTCAGCCAATCAGGGAAGAATTTGCCCAGTGGGGAGACGATGCGCGGATCGGGGTTGGCGTCCTTCGGCGGGTTCACCTCCCAGTAGTCCAGCACCAGTGTGACGGTGAAGGCGATGCGCGCGCCGTCGGGCCAGACGAATTGCGGCGCCTCGGTCAGTTTGCGGTAAGCGTGGTGCGTATGGTCCATCCCGGGGCGACGGTGCTCGCCGGCCGGTGGCGTGTTCGCGGGCTCAGCCATTGGCCGCCTCCCGCGCCGCGAGATGCGATTCGATCAACGGCAGATGATGTTCGTTGAACCAATCGGTGATCTCGCCCGCTGTGGCGAGCCAAACGCCGGGGTGCGACAGGATGTATTCCATCGCGCGGCGGAAAGCGCGGATGCGGTGCGGCTGGCCGACCCAGTAGGGATGCAGCGCGATGCACATCACGCGGCCTTGTTCGGCGCCTTCCTCGTACACCGTGTCGAAGTAATCGCGGATCTGGCGGGCGAAGTCGTCCGCCTCCTGACCGCGGCGGTGCAGGATCACGTCGTTGATATCCACCGAATAAGGCATCGAGAGCAGCTTCCCGGTCTTCACGTTCAACGGGAACGGCTGGTCGTCATGATACAGATCGGCCGTGTAGTCGTAGCCGCATTCGGCAGCGACCTCGAATGTATCGAGCGTGTTGGTGATCGCCGGACTGAACCAGCCGCGCAGTCGGCGGCCTGTGAGACGGAGATGGATGTCCTTGCTTTCCTCCATCGCCGCACGCTCTTCATCACGGGAAAAATTCCAGTGGTACCGCGTGTTGTAGATGCCGTGTGACATATACTCCCAGTTGCGCGCCTCCATCGCTCCGAGGATCTCTGGGAAATGTTCGAGCACTGCCATGTTGAGGCTGACGGTGCAGCGGATGCCCAGCGCGTCGGTGAGATCGAACAGCCGCCACAACCCGACACGATTGCCGTAATCGCGCTGCGTGTAGCCGAGGATGTCGGGATGCGGTGAGCGCGGCCAAGGATCGCGCGTGCGAACAAACTTCGGCAGGTATTCGTAGTGCTCGATGTTGGGCACCACCCAGAGCGCCACGCGCGCGCCGCTCGGCCAGCGCAGCGGTGGGCGGTGGAGGATGGGGGAGTAGGGGACCAGGTTGGGTTCCATCGTTATTTCCTCCGCTGATCACAGAGTAGGTTTGGCAGGCGGTCGGGTCCAGCTTGGCGCGCGACTTGCTTGCGGTCGCCGGATCAACGCCGGACGGAGGGTCCCGATGAACGACGCCAAGACCGCACTCGGCCAAAAGATCCTTGCGATCAAGCAGCAGCGCAAGCTGAGCTGGGCGGTCATCGCCGACCGCCTGGGGTATTCGCCCACCTGGACCTGCGCCGCATGCCTGGGGCAGATGTCGATGACGGCCGAGACCGCGGCGAAGGCCGGTGCGCTGTTCGGCCTGAGCGATGAAGAGGTGGCGCTGCTGCAGGCAATCCCGTACCGCGGGTCGCTGCCTGGCGTGGTCCCAACCGATCCGCTGATCTACCGGTTCTACGAGCTGGTGATGGTCTATGGCACGACCTGGAAGGAACTGATCCAGGAGGAGTTCGGCGACGGCATCATGAGCGCGATCGATTTCGACATGAGCCTGGAGCGACAGCCGGATCAGAAGGGCGATCGGGTGAAGCTCAGCATGTCGGGCAAGTTTTTGCCGTATAAGCGATACTGACCGTCAGCAGGAGGTAGCGACATGGACGCCAAGATCGACGAGATTGCCAACGGCATCTATCGGCTCTCGACGCATGCGTCACAGGTCGCCCCTCCGGCCGGTCTGACATACAACGTGTTTCTCATCCTGGGTGACGAGCCGCTGCTGTTTCATACCGGCAAGCGGGGCATGTTCCCCGCCGTCTCCGCGGCGATTTCCCGGGTGTTGCCGGCTGACCGTCTGCGCTGGATCACGTTCGGACACTATGAGTTCGACGAATGCGGTGCGATGAACGATTTCCTGGCGGCGGCACCGCATGCCGAGGTCGCGCATGGCAAGATTGCGTGCCGCGTGACACTCAACGACATGGCAGACCGGGCACCGCGAGCGCTTGTGGATGGCGAGGCGATTGATGTCGGCGGCGGCAGGCGCGTGCGCTATCTCGATACGCCTCATATCCCGCACGGTTGGGAAGCCGGCGTGCTGTACGAAGAGAGCACCGGCACCCTGCTGTGCGGCGATCTGTTCACGCAGCTTGGCAATCCGCCGGCCCTGACCAGCGACGACATTGTCGGACCCGCGCTCGCGGCTGAGGATCTGTTCCGATTCTCCAGCCTGCATCCAAGTACGGGACGCACGATCCGCCGACTTGCCACGCTCGCGCCTCGGATGCTCGCGCTGATGCACGGACCCGCATTTGCCGGCGATTGCCCGGCGGCACTGCACGCT
>CAWCXI010000003.1:0-11271 GCA_963799415.1 uncultured Alphaproteobacteria bacterium
CCTGGGAGTTGGCAGGCCACGGAAGTTACTGTTGGTCCGAGCCTATGGGGTCACGATCGCGCTTGGCTGCCCGAAGAGCAGCGCGCACGGGCGCGGGCCATGCGTCTAAGGCGGCGCAGGATGGCATGCGGGAGCCCGTGAATGTGATCGATGGCAATTACCATCGTATGGCGGGCGTGTGCCCGTGGTGGGACGGACTGAGTTCGGGCTGAAAGTTGAGGGACGCGCGACGCCATCCTGTGACTGAATTCCATTGGCACCTATCGGTGGCCGAGTGCGGGTGTTTATCGCGTGACAGGCGAGCCCGACGGGACTGAACGGCCAGTCCCCCTCGACCCGCCACCCCTGATCGCCTAACCTTGCGGCCTCCAGCCTGGACCGGCTTCGGCATCGGACGGCTCAACACGCGCAGACATCGGGAGCAGGAATGCCTACACTCAATTACGCCGCACCATCGACGGTCGATGAGGCCGTCAAATTATTGGCCGGCGCATCCGGCCTCGCGAAGGTGCTTTCCGGCGGCACTGATCTACTCGTACAGATGCGAGCCGGCCGGCTGAAGCCGGAACTGATCGTCGACACCAAAAAGATACCCGGCATTATCGGCATCCGTGAGGAAGGCGGCGGTTTCGTTGTCGGCGCCGCGACGCCCGGTGCCGTCGTCGAAGCGCATGCCGGCATGAACAAGGCGTGGCCCGGTGTTGTCGAGGCGCTCGATCTGATCGGCTCGACGCAGATTCAGGGTCGCTGCTCGCTGGCGGGTAATCTGTGCAACGCCTCACCGGCCGCTGACAGCGTGCCGGCGCTGTTTGCCGCTGGCGCGATCGCCGTGGTGGTGGGCAGCAAGGGGCGTCGTGAAGTTCCGGTGGAGCAGGTTCCGGCGGGACCCGGGCGAACCAGCCTGGCGAAGGACGAGTTTATTCTTGAATTCAAATTGCCGCCGCGGCCGCCGCACTCGGGGGACGCCTATTTGCGTTTCATTCCGCGAACGGAAATGGACATCGCCGTGGTAGGTTGCGGCATCAACGTGACGCTGGATGGGAAGGGCGTCTGCACCGCCGCCCGCGTCAGCCTTGGCGCTGTGGCACCGACGGTGTTGCTGGTGAAGGATGCGGCCGACGCGCTGATCGGCCACACATTGGACGAGGAAACGCTGAAGAAGCTGGATGCGGCGGCGCGCGCGGCGTGCAAGCCGATCAACGACAAGCGTGGAACGATCGAATACCGCACCAAGGTCGCCGGCGTGCTGGCGCGCCGGGTGGCCGCCATCGCGTTCGACCGTGCCATGGGCAAATCGCAAGGAAGACTCACTGATGAGCAAGCATCACGTATCAACCACGATCAATGGCGAGCCGGTCGAATTCCTGTGCGAGACGCAGCAGACCATGCTTGACACGCTGCGCGACGTGCTGGGCCTGACCGGCAGCAAGGAAGGCTGCGCCTCCGGCGACTGCGGCGCATGCACCATCATCTGCGACGGCAGGATCGTCTGCTCCTGCCTGATGCTGGGCGTCGAGGCAGAGGGCCGACCATCACCACGATCGAGGGCATCGCGCAGGGCGATCATCTGCATCCTGTGCAGCAGAAATTCCTGGAGCATGCGGCGCTGCAATGCGGCTTCTGCACGCCCGGGTTCATCGTCGCCGCGAAGGCACTGCTCGATGAGAATCCCAACCCTACGGAAACCGAGGCGCGCTATTGGCTGGCCGGCAATCTCTGCCGCTGCACGGGCTATGACAAGATCGTCCGCGCCGTGATGGATGCCGCCGCGGAAATGCGAGGAGAAGCAGTGCGATGAATTACATTGGCACAGATCTGAGAGTTGTCGGCACGCGCCCCGTTCGTCCCGATGGCGTGGACAAAGTGACCGGCCGCGCCATGTTCGGCGCGGACATGGTGCTGCCCGGCATGCTGTGGGGCAAGGTGAAGCGCTCGCCGCACGCGCATGCGCGCATCGTGTCGATCGATGCGAGCAAGGCGCTGAATCTGCCGGGCGTGCGCGCTGTGGTCACCGCCGCCGACCTTCCCGATATTCCATCGGAAGAGGCGTTCGTCGGCGAAGGGCCGATGAATTTCCGCGACCTCTCGCGCAACTGCATGGCGCGCGACAAGGCGCTGTATGAGGGACACGCGGTTGCCGCGGTTGCGGCCATCTCGCAGGCGGTCTGCGATGCGGCGCTGGACCTGATCGACGTCAAGTACGAGGTGCTGCCCTACGTCATCGACGTCGAGGCAGCGATGGCGGACGATGCACCGATCCTGCACGAGGACCTGTTCACGGCGAACCTCGAGCCTAAGCCGACCAAGCCATCGAACATCGCCAAGCGGGTATATTTCAACAAAGGCAACGTCGAGGCAGGCTTCAAGGAAGCCGATGTCATCGTCGAGGGTCGCTATACCACCGAGCCGGTGCATCAGGCCTACATAGAGCCGCATGCCTGCCTGTGCTCGTACGGCGCTGACGGGCAATGCACGATCTTCAGCTCCAGCCAGGGCCACTTCATGGTGCGCTCCTATGTGGCGAAGCTGCTTGGGATCGACATCTCAAACATCCGGTGCACGCCGGCCGAGATCGGCGGTGGATTTGGCGGCAAGACGCTGGTGTATCTCGAGCCGCTGGCGCTCGCGCTGTCCAAAATGTGCGGCCGCCCGGTGAAGATGCAGATGACGCGGGAGGAGGTGTTCCGCGCCTCCGGCCCGACCTCGGGCGCCACGATCGAGGTGAAGTTCGGCGCCAAGAAGGACGGCACGATCGTCGCGGCGAAGGAGCTGCTGAAATACCAGGCCGGGGCCTTCCCTGGCTCGCCGATTCAGCCTGGCTGCATGTGCGGCTTTGCGATGTACGATATCCCGAACATCGAGGTCCTGGGCTACGACGTGGTGAGCAACCGCCCGAAGGTGGCGGCGTATCGTGCACCTGGCGCACCGATCTCGTCGTTCGCGGTGGAAAGTGCGTTGGACGACCTGGCGCGCAAGCTGAAGATGGATCCGATTGCGATTCGTGAGAAGAACGGCGCGCACAACGGCACCAAGACCCACTACGGGCCGACGCACCAGAACATCGGCTTCCTCGCCACGCTGGAGGCCGCAAAGAACAGCGCGCACTGGAAGTCGCCAGTGAAGCCGGGCCAGGGGCGCGGCATTGCCTGCGGCTTCTGGTTCAACATCGGCGGCGAGTCGTCGGCCGCGGTGCATGTGGCCGAGGATGGCACGGTGGTGGCGGTGTCGGGCAGCCCGGATATCGGCGGCTCGCGCGCATCGATCGGCATGATGGTGGCCGAGACGCTGCAGATCCCTGCCGAGAAGGTGCGCACGATCGTCGCCGACACGGCTTCGATCGGCTTCACCCACGTGACCGGCGGGTCCCGAGTGACGTTCGCGACCGGCATGGCGGCGACGATGGCGGCCGAGAAGGTGGTCGATCAGCTCAAGCAGCGCGCGGCGATGATCTGGGACATCACGCCGGATGCGGTGGACTGGCGTGACGGCGCGGCGCACCCGGCGGGCACCAATGCCGGCGCGTTCGAGCCGCTGTCGCTGGCCGAGATCGCGGTGAAGGCGGCGCGCACCGGGGGGCCGGTGACGTCCGAGGTGTCGGTGAACGCGCAGGGCGCCGGCCCCGGCTTCGGCGCGCATATTGCGGACGTGGAGGTGGACCGCGAGACCGGGCAGGTCACCATCACCCGCTACACCGCGGTGCAGGATGTCGGTCGCGCCATTCACCCGAGCTACGTGGAGGGCCAGATCCAGGGCGGTGCCGTGCAAGGCATTGGCTGGGCGCTGAACGAGGAGTACATCTACGATAAGAACGGCAAGATGGATAACCCGGGCTTCCTGGACTACCGCTGCCCGGTGGCGTCCGACCTGCCGATGATCGAGGCCATCCTGGTCGAGGTGCCGAACCCACGCCATCCGTTCGGCGCACGTGGCGTCGGTGAGGTGCCGATCATCCCGCCGATGGCGGCGGTGGGCAACGCGATCCGCGACGCGATCGGGCTGCGCCTGCCAAGCCTGCCGATGTCGCCGCCCAAGGTCCGCAAGGCGCTGGACGTGGCGAACGGCGACGATTGATGCCGAAGGTCGTCATCTCGGGCACGTCCTGCCAGCGGTTCACCGGTGGCAAGACGGAGCTTGAGGTGGCGGCCGACACCTTCCGCCGACTCGTGCTTGAGCTGGAGCAGCGCTATCCCGGCCTCGGCAAGCAGGTCGAGGAAAGCATGGCGGTGGCGATCGATGGCGAGATCTATCAGGACGCATATTCGGTCAAGCTGAAGCCGGACAGCGAGATCTACCTGATCCCGAAGATCGGCGGCGGGTGAGGGCCGGTTGGTGTGAGGTCTGAAATGACAGACCTGACGACGCTGCTGTACGACTGGGACAACACGCTGGTCGATGGTTGGGCCGGCATTACCGCAGCGCTCAACGCGGTGTTTGGCGCATTCGACATGCCGCTTTGGACTGCCGTCGACACTCGTGCGCGCGTCCGCGTCTCGCTGCGCGACAGTTTCCCGGTCATGTTCGGGGCCGAATGGGAGCGTGCCCGCGATATCTTCTACGCGACGCTGGAACAGCAGCACCTTCACCACGTTGCGCCGATGCCGAGTGCGGCTGATGCGCTGGTGGCGGGGGCGGCCTGGCCGCAGGGCGTGGTGTCCAACAAGGCGGGAAAATTCCTGCGCGCCGAGGTGACGCATCTGGGTTGGGCGGCGCATTTCGGTGCGGTGGTTGGGGCCGGCGACGCATCCGCCGACAAGCCGGATCCCGCGCCGATCCTGCTGGCGCTCGATCGCCTGGGCCGGGGTGCCGACCGCTCGGTCTGGTATGTGGGTGACACAGCGTTGGACATGGCGGCCGCGCGTGCCGCCGGTGTGACTGCTGTGCTGGTCGGCGATGCTTCGCACGATGGTGGGATTGACCGGGCGCACCCTGATCTCCATTTCCCTACCGCGCTCGATCTTGCCGCACGGCTTCGTGCGTTGGCAGGAGAGAGTTGCTGACGGAAGACGACACCGGGTGGCCGTGCCACGCCCGCCCGGACCGAACAATAACAACAGCCGGTAAGAAGAAGGACAGTCACCGTGGCCAATGAGAAGGCGCAAAATGTTCAGGATGTTTTCCTGAACCACGTGCGGAAGAACAAGACGCCTGTGACCGTGTTCCTGGTGAACGGGGTTAAGCTCCAGGGCATAATCACTTGGTTTGACAACTTTTCCGTCCTGCTGCGTCGGGACGGACACACGCAGCTGGTGTACAAACACGCGATCAGCACCGTGATGCCTGGTGCGCCGATTCAGTTGTTCGACGCCGCCAAGGCGGAAGGCGCTGCTCCGGCGCGGGAGATGTCTCCTGCCGCAGGTGACTGACGACGGACGCCTGCCTGCACGCCTGAGCGGAGCCTTCGTTGCCCCAACGAGGGCGGCGGTCGTGTTACCGTGGGACCGTCTCGGAAACGATCGTGGCGAGGCCGGACATCTGCCGGATGCGCGCCGGTCGGCCGAGCATCGGCTCGCCGAGGCGGTCGGGCTGGCAGCCTCGATCGGGCTGGTTATTGTGCATACTGCGATCCTGCCACAGCGCGGTCGCCGTCCAGCAACCTTGCTGGGCGAAGGGCAGGCGGCAGCGCAGGGCCGCGCGATCGCCGAGGCCGGCGTGACGGTGGCCATCGTGGACGCCGCGCTTTCGCCTGTACAGCAGCGCAATCTGGAGCGTGCGTGGAACTGCAAGGTGATCGACCGCACCGGGCTGATTCTCGACATCTTCGGCGAGCGTGCGGCGACGAAGGAGGGCGCGCTTCAGGTCGAATTGGCGCACCTCGACTACCAGCGCTCACGCCTGGTGCGTTCGTGGACCCATTTGGAGCGGCAGCGCGGCGGGTTCGGCTTCCTTGGCGGCCCCGGCGAGACGCAGATCGAGGCCGACCGTCGCCTGATCGGCGAGCGCATCGTGCGGCTGAAAAAGGAATTGGAGCAGGTTCGCCGCACCCGCGGGCTACACCGTTTCGCCCGGCGGCGGGTGCCGTTCCCGGTGGTCGCCCTCGTCGGCTACACCAACGCCGGCAAGTCCACCCTGTTCAACGCGCTGACCGGTGCTGAGGTGGTGGCACGCGACCAATTGTTCGCCACGCTCGACCCCACAATGCGCGGGTTGCGGCTGCCGTCGGGACGGCGGGCGATCCTGTCGGACACTGTCGGCTTCATCAGCGAACTGCCGCACGAATTGGTCGAGGCGTTCCGCGCCACGCTCGAGGAGGTGGCGGAGGCCGACGTGATTCTGCATGTGCGCGATGCCGCGCATCCGGACAGCGGCGCGCAGCGTGCGGACGTGGTGGCGGTGTTGGAGGACATGGTGGCGGACGGGGCGCTCGCCGCCGACTGGCAGTCGCGGACCATCGAGGTGCTCAACAAGGCGGACCTGATGGGCGGCGTGGCGTTCGTGCCTGAGCGAGCCGGAGCCGTGGCAGCGTCGGCTATCAACGGCGAGGGCCTGGCTGAACTGAAAACGGCGATTGACGCGCGAATTGGGGCGGCGATGGAACTCGCGGACTATGACATCCCGCCACAGGACGGGGCACGGCTGGCTTGGTTGTACCAGCATGGCGAGGTGGTGGATCGGCAGGATGCAGATGCCGCGGTACATGTGACGGTGCGCCTGCTTCCGGCTGATCGAGCTCGGTTCGAAAGGCAGGGTCGGGTTGAGTAGGGCCCCTCCCCCCGACCCCCACCCGCAAGGGGAGGGGGAGAAATGTCAGCTTATCGCCCAGGCGATTGCCGCGCGCGCCAGCCCGTCGATGGTGTCTACCATCGGAATGTCCAGCTCAGGACCTGCGTGGATGCCGAGTGGTATCTCGGTGCATCCCAGAACGACCGACGCCGCACCGCGGCGTGTCAGGCTGCGTACCACCTCGGCCAGTGGTGCGTAGGCATCGGCGACACGGTTGGCCTTCACCAGAGCTATGGCCGGGCTGACGAGGTGGTTCATCTCTTCGTCGCTCGGCTCGATGCAATCCCAGCCCAGTGCACCCAGGCGGTCCTGATAGAGCCGCATCGCCAGGGTCGCCTGTGTGCCCATGATGCCGATTCGGCCGCGGGGGATACCCAGCCGTCCAAGTTCCGCCGCGGCGGCATCGACGATATGCAGGATCGGCAGACGGGCTGCGTCGCGCATCGCGTCGTACCAGCCATGTGCCGTGTTGCACGGGATGGCGACCGCGGTGCAGCCGGCGTGCTGCAGCCCCTCGATGCCGCGCAGCAACCAGGGCAGCGGATCGGCGCCGCCGCTCAGACTGCCGACCGTCCGGTCAGGCACCCGTGGATCAGACCACAGGACGGTAGGGATGTGATCCTGATCGCGCGTCGCGGGAGTGAGCAGTGTCAACCGGACCATGAACTGCGCGCTCGCCAGCGGACCCATGCCGCCCAAGACACCGAGTATCTTGTCTGTGCTGTCCATTACCAAGCATTGGCGTCATCCTGAGGCATACACAAGCAGGAACCTGCGCGGTGCCGATGAGGCGACGGATCGACTTGCATGGCCATCGCGGTGCGCGCGGCCTGTTTCCCGAGAATACGCTGGTCGGATTCACCGGCGCGCTGGCAGTGGGTGTCGACGCGCTGGAACTGGATGTGGCGGTGACGGCTGATCAGGTCGTGGTGGTCACGCACGATCCGCGCCTTAACCCCGACATCACCCGGACCAGAGATGGAACGTGGCTCGCTCAGGCTGGCCCGATGATCAGCTCGCTTCGGGTTGAGGACCTGCGCAGCTACGATGTCGGGCGGATCCGTCCGGACAGTCGCTATGCAGCGCTTTATCCCGACCAGAAGCCTCACGATGGTGCCACGATCCCGACCCTGGCGGATGCACTGCGCATCGATCCGCGAGCGAACTTCAACATCGAGCTGAAGACGTTCCCCTTGCATTCCGGCCTTGCTTTGGATGGCGCAGCGATGGCGGATGCAGTCGTCGCGGCCGCAGACTTCGGAGGGCGGCACCGCGAGGATCTGTGTCCAATCCTTCGACTGGCGTGGACCACGTCGCCTGCGCCGTGCGCGACCCGACATCCGACTGTCCTGGCTGACCAGTTCAGCCATCCTCGCAGGCGCGCGGATATGGTGGGACGGCCCGCATCCATCGGACTTCGGAGGCTCCGTGCCGCGTGCCGTCGCGGCGGAGGGCGGGCCCAGCTGGGGCCCTGACTATACCGATCTGACCGAGGAGATGATCGCCGAAGCACATTCACTCGGCCTGCGTGTCGTGCCGTGGACGGTCAACCTGCCGGAGGATATGCGTCGCCTGATCCGTTGGGGCATCGACGGGTTGATCACCGACCGACCGGATCTGGCGCGCGTGGTGATGGGTGATGAAGGATTGCCACTGCCACCGTCATGGCGGGTTGAGGAAATTGGCGGTGGATGATGTGCGCGCCAGCAGGGCCTGCAGATCCGGGTTCTTGTCGCCGTCATACGCTGTCAGTGCCTCCATTGGCGCGAAGAACTCATGCGCATGCGGCAGTTGGTGACGGGTGAACCCCTGATAGTGTTTCTTCTTCAGGCCGTACAGCACATGCATGCCGCGCACCGGCACGACGAAGGCCACGGTTGGCTCGTGTTGAAATACCCCGGTGACCCGCCAGCGCGGCGTGGGATCGCTCGGCATCACGGGTGAAAGCAACCATTGCACGGGACATACGGCCAGCAGCGAATGCGTGCTCGGTGCGAAGCGAGAACGCTTGTCCAGGAGGTTCTGCAACGACCCACAGGCCTCGATTGCCAGGATATCGACATAGGGGTCACAGGCCGTCCCGCCGAAGTTCAACCACAACCCATCCGGCAGGGTGCGCCAGCGGGTGCTCCCGGGGAGTTTCAGGAACGGGTGGTATTTCAGGTCGTCTGATGGGCGGCCACGCAGCCAGGAATCACGACCGAGGACGGGCGCGCTCACGCCGGGCGGTCGCTGAGGCCACTGTTTCAGGCGCTCCTTCACAAGCGAATCCAACGATTGGCACGGTTGCATGGGTTCCCCGCATGGTTTTATCATCCAGGGAATATACAACCTTAAGATGTAGACAACAGCATACAGATGCAGGTGAGGGCATAATTTTGAGCAAATAGTGAACATTGGCGCGCAAGCGCTTGCCGAGAGGGGCCTACGTCAATGATCGCGGGTCCGTGATTGACAGGTTGGTTGAATTAAATCTCAACGCAGAGTGGGCTTTGGCTGATATTGCTGACCTAACCTATCAACAACCCGTGAGTGGCGGATCGCCAAGCTTTCGCCGCCGGAAAATTTCGGTGAGTGAAATAACCCGCTATCGCAATCAGCGACGACGATCCATCGGGAGGTAATCGCGCTGGGTCGCTCCAGTGTAGAATCTGCCGCGGGCGCCCGATCCGGTTCTGCGGGTCCTCCATCATCTCCTTCCACTGGCTGACCCAACCCACGGTGCGCGACACTGCGAACAGCGCGGTGAACATGCTGGTGGGGAAGCCCATCGCCTTCAGGATGATGCCGGAATAGAAGTCCACGTTCGGGATACAGCTTGCGATCGATGAAGTACCGATCGTTCAGCGCGATCTTCTCCAGTTCCATGGCGAGGTCCAGCAGCGGGTCGCCCTTGATCCCGAGTTCGGCCAGCACGTCATGGCAGGCCTTCTGGATGATGCGCGCGCGGGGATCGTAGTTCTTGTAGACGCGGTGGCCGAAGCCCCAGAGCATCTCGTGATTGTTGCGGTCCTTCACCTCCTCGAGGAAGCTCGGGATGTTCTTCACGTGGCCGATGTGGCTCAGCATCTTGAGCACCGCTTCATTAGCGCCGCCATGGGCCGGTCCCCAGAGACTGGCGATGCCGGCAGCGATGCAGGCGAACGGGTTGGCTCCCGTGGAACCTGCCAGGCGTACCGTGCTGGTGGAGGCGTTCTGCTCATGATCGGCGTGCAGGATCATGATCAGGTCCATCGCGCGTGACAGCACCGGATTGGCCTTCCACTGTTCGGCCGGGACGGCGTGGAACATGTAGAGGAAGTTCTCCGCGTACGAGAGATCGTTGCGCGGATACATGAACGGCTGGCCGATCGAGTATTTATGTGCCCAGGCGGCGATTGTCGGCACCTTCGCGATCAGTCGGAACGCACTGATGCGGCGGCTCTCGGGATCGTGTATGTCCAGACTGTCGTGATAAAACGCCGACAGCGCGCCGACCACACCGCACATCACCGCCATCGGATGCGCGTCACGGCGGAAGCCATTGTAGAAGGTCCGGAGCTGCTCGTGCAGCATCGTGTGGCGCATGACGCCAAGATCGAACTCCTCCCGCTCCTTCGCGTTCGGCAGTTCGCCGTTCAGCAGCAGATAGCAGATCTCGAGGAAGGTCGATTTCTCGGCGAGCTGCTCGATCGGATAGCCGCGATACAGCAGCACGCCTTCGTCGCCATCGATATAGGTGATCTTGCTTTCGCACGATGCGGTGGCGCCGTAGCCCGGATCATAGGTGAATATGCCCAGGTCGCCGTAGAGCTTGCGGATGTCGACGACCGACGGTCCGATCGTGCCGTCGACCAGCGGCAGGCTGCTCGACTTGTTTGTTCCGTCAAGCGAGACGGTGATGGACCGTTTGGCCGAGCCACTCATTCGCATGTCCCTGTTGCCGAGGCGAGGCCTTGCCCGCGGTTAAGCGCCCGCCGCTTCGGTGGCGCTCAGTGCAAAATTATGGCGGACCGGCGCCGGACGCAACCTTCGCGGTCGCAGCAAGAATCCGGCGTGCTCCGGAGGCGCTGGGCGCCTGTTCACGTTGGCTGGTAGTAGTCACGATACCGGCTGCGCAACTCCATCTTGAGCAGCTTGCCCGTCGCGGTGTGCGGCAGTTCGTTCACGACGACCACCGCGTCGGGCAGCCACCACTTTGCCACCTGGCCCCGATAGAGTTCCAGCACGGAGGCTGGATCCACGGTGTGGCCTGGACGTGCCACGACAAGGAGCAGCGGCCGTTCATCCCATTTCGGATGTAGCGCGGCGACCACGGCCGCCTCGGCCACGTCGGGGTGTGAGACTGCGATGTTCTCCAGTGCAATTGAGCTGATCCACTCGCCGCCAGACTTGATCACGTCCTTCGAGCGGTCGGTGATTTCCATGTAACCGTCAAGATCGATGGTCGCGACGTCGCCGGTTGCGAACCAGCCATCGGCGTCGCATGCGCTGCCGGGCGCGTCTCCGTAGTAGCCGCTGCACACCCACGGTCCACGCACCATCAGGTCGCCGAATTGCTTGCCGTCCCAC
>CAWCXI010000004.1:0-16949 GCA_963799415.1 uncultured Alphaproteobacteria bacterium
TCTACGGGTTCGAGAGCAACACGCGCAGCGCGGCGATTCTGGGCGTGGTTGGGGCCGGCGGCATCGGATTGCAGATCGCCGAGCGTATCAAGGTTCGTTACTGGGACGAGGTGTCGTTCATCATCATCCTGATTTTGGTAACGGTGGCGGTGATCGATCAGGTGTCGGCACGGGTGAGGCGGCGGCTGATCGGCTGACCGACGAACTGCGCCGCCTCGGACTATCGCGGATCGCTGTTCAGCGGGCGAAGCCTTCCAGTTCCTCCTTGCCCCAGGCGAGCGCCTGCTTGATCGACTGGCCAGTCAGCAGCCGTCCAACCATGCCGGGCACCAGATAGCGGTTCCAGATCTGCACCGCGATCTCCGGCGGCGCGGAAGAGCCCGGTACATAATAGTCCGCGGCGTGCCATGGTCGTAGCGGATAGTTGTAGATGGTACCCTTCGGCGGCTCGACATCGCTCCAGATGCTGAGGTCAGTCATCGATTGGAATGGCGGGATATCGTAGCCAGAGACCGGTGCGGCGAGTTGCTCGACCTGCTCGCGCTGTGACAGATGCTCGATCAGCTCCTTCGCGGCGCTCTTGTTCTGGGCGAACTTCCAGATGCCCCAGAAGAACGGTCGGTGCGGCACCAGCCTGCCCATTGGCCCCGTCGGATTCGGGAATGTCCAGCAATCCGCAGCCACCTGCGGCGAATCGCGCTTGGCCACGGCCCAGGCTGAGGGCGGGTTCCAAATCAGCGCGGCCTTGCCGGAAATCAGCGCGCGATTGTTGGAGGCATCGTCCCATTGCACGGCATCAGACGGCATGAACTTCACCATTTTCTGGCAATATTCCATAGCTGCCATCACGTGGTCCGAGTCGATGGTGATCTCGCCCTTGGCATTGACGAGGTCAGCGCCGAAGGCACCGAACGTGGCGCCCCAGGTCTGGTTCGCATCGGTGCTGTTCTGTCCGCAGCCGAAGCCGATCGGATAGCCGGCCTTGAACATTGCTTCCGCCATCTGGAGCTGCTTGTCGTAGGTCCACTCCTTGCTGGCCTCAGGCGTCGCCTCATGCGCGGGGAACCAGGCCTGCACGTCGACGCCGCAGAACTGCTTGAGCATGCTGATGCGCCCGCACGGCGGCAGCGGCGCGGAGCCCCAGCCAACCGGCACCGCCATCCAGTGTTTGTCGACCACAGCAAGATATTCGTAGGCACGTCCCAGCTTGCCGTACTTGGCAATCAGCCGCTGCATGAGGTCGTCAACCGGATCGAGACTCTCGGCGTATTGCTGGACAGCCCACTGGTCGAACGCATAGACATCATGCCCGGACCTGGACTGTGCCTCGGCTGCCCTGGTGACGATGAGATTCGCGGCCAGAAAATCAAGCTGCACATCGACCTTGTTTTTCTCGGCCCAGGCACCGACCAGTTTTCTCATTGCGTCGTCGCCGGTCGGTACCCAATGGTCCCACAGCGCGAGACTGAGCTTACCGGCCGCGCCTGCCGTGCGGATGTGCACGAGCGGCAGGGCGGCGGCCGCGGTACCGAGTGCCAACGCGCTGCGGCGTGTCACATGACGACGAGGACTGGGCATGGCGTGAACTCCCGTTGAGACTGCCGCGGACTTTATTGCTGGTTGATCCGGAAAGGGGCGGGCATCACGCGGCGGCACAGCCTCCGAGTGATCAACCGGACGATAGTCTGTGGAAGTTCATCGCGCCAGCCAATCCGCCAGACGTCACGCGACGCGAATATGCCGCGTGATTTGCCCATTGCTCTCCCAGTAGGTTTTCTTGTTGGCGATGAGGGCATCATCCATGGCGGGCTGGATCTTGCCAGCCTTGTCTATCGCCCGCGAAGTGACGGTGTGTTCGCCGGGCGCAGGTGACCAATCGAGATGCCAGGCTCGCCAGGCAAACTCCGACCTGCTGTCATCGAGGACTGCCTTCACCCATGGTCCGTTGTCGATCTTCACCTCGACCGCAGCGATGGGCGTAGGTCCCCATGCCATCCCGTCGATCTGATAACGCCCATCGCGCAGCGTTACTTTGGCGGGCGCCGATTTCAGCAACATGCGGCCCACGGTTGTCTCCGCCATGACGGTCATGCCGTCGTGGTGCTCCTCGCGGATCGTGACGTAATCACGACCCATGAAGCGTCCCAGGAAGCGCGTATCGCGCACCTCGATACGGCGGAGCCATTTGACGTTGGCCACGCCATACCAACCGGGTACCAGCAGACGCACCGGGAAACCGTTGGCCGCGGGCAATGGCGAGCCATTCATCTCATAGCACAAAAGGTTTGCCGGATTCATCGGCATCGTCGATCGACATGCTCCGCGCGAAGTTGCTGGTGAACTTGTATTCAAGCGGCGAATCCTTGCGCACCACCTCCTCGCCTTGATCCGTGCCGTAGAAGACCACTTCGACGGCAGCTTTCTTGACCTGTGCTGCCCGAAGCGTCTCGGCCAGCGAAGCTCCAGCCCATCGCGCATTGCCGATCGTGCTGGTGGCGAATGGCAAGCCATTGTTGCCGGAGCACTCAAGGGTGCTGATGACTTCGTGGCGCGGGCGGGACTTCAGTTCGTCAAGCGTGAACGTCACCGGTTTGTCGACCAGGCCAGCCACGTCCAGCCGCCAGGTCTTCGCGTCGATCACCGGCCGATCGTAGTGGGCGATGCTGAAGAACCTGTTGTTCGGAGTGATCCACGAGTCCAGGTCCTCCCAGTGCGTCTGACCCTTCACCACATTCTCCAGCGGCGCCGGCACCGGCGGAGGCTGATCGCTCCAGGGAATGGTCTTCAGGTTTGGGCCGGACTGGGCGAATGCGCGGCCTTGAAGCAGCGCGGCGCCGGCGATCGCACCGCCGAGTACCGCACGACGCTGTAGTTCCATCATGTTGATTGTCCCCCGGGGGACGAGGTCAAATCGAGCAACAAGCTTTTATTCATGATCGTCTCTCCCTGTATGATCGTTAGATCACCTTTAGCTCAGACAGGCAACGGTTGCTGTCGCCGGAGCGGCCGACCGTATGCGCCGCTGCGACATCCATCACTTCATGCGCGAACAGAAGGATACCGCTGCACGCCTTCGCTGACGCAGTGTTGTCCGCATTCCGTGCCTCGAGCCAGTCCAGAATCTGGAGCGCACGGAGCCTGGAAACGGCGTATGGTGAAGCGCAACGGAGGTAGCGTCAGCATGCACTACGGTCTGTTCTGTCCGATCGCCAAGGCATCGGAAATCATCGTTGAGCGATGGACGCCGTTGGTCATTGCGGAACTGCTGGAGGGCAGTACGCGCTTCAGCGATATACGCCGCGGCGTGCCGCTGATGTCGCAGACATTGCTGTCACAACGGCTGAAGGAACTGGAACGAGTCGGCATCGTGGAGCGCCGCGGCGAGGGGAACCGTGCACGTGAGTGGCATCTTACCGAGGCAGGCGCCGCGCTTGGTCCGGTGATCCAGCAGCTTGGCGAGTGGGGGCTGCGATTTGCCCAGGACCCTTTGGCGGAAAACGATCTGGACGTGACCGTACTGGTATGGAACATCCGGCGGCGCGTCGACCCCAGCGTGTTTCCTGAGCGGCGCGTCACCGTGTGCTTCGAATTTACTGACGTGCCCGCGGACAGGAGTCGATGGTGGCTGGTGAATGATCGGGGAATTGCGGTGGACCTCTGTCCGACAGATCCCGGGTTTCCGGTCGACGTTTATGTGACGACCGATATCCGCACGATGATTGCGATATGGTTCGGCAGACTGGCATGGAAAGCGGGTGTTCGCTCCGGTCAGGTTGAGGTGGCCGGTCCTCGCCAGTTGCAATCGCGATTGCACTCCTGGTTTCTTTTGAGTCCAATCAGAGTGCCGAATGGTGCGGCGCCCCGCGGTGAGACAACGGTGCCACATCAGGGCGGCACGGCCGCGGCGGTGCGACAGCCTGTGGTGCTGCGGCAGTAGCTGGCTGCTGCGCCCACAAACTCAGGACAGACACGACGGCCCGGCTTCGGCCGTCAACAGTCTTCACCAGTCGGTTTCGACGATGTCAGTCTCGGGAAGGTTGGCGACTTCCCACGCCTCGCGGCCACCGCGATACCAATAGACCTTAGTGTAGCCAAGCGCGACCAGGCGAAGCGCGAGGTTGCGACTGTCGAAGCGTTCCGAACTCCAGCCGACGGCGACGATTGGGGTGGCGAGATCACCTTCTGTCAGTCCCCGCATCTTTTGCCGCAGGCGATCCTGGGCCACATCGACAAGGTCGCCACCCTGGCCGACATAAGCCAAGCCGATGGCCCCTCGGAGCGAACGTCCGTCGAAGTTCCACATCGTGTCGAGCACCAGCGGCGCCGAGGCCGTGAGCAGGCGCGCGACATCCGGGGTACGAATGGTTACCGCACCCGGCACGGTCGTCGGCGTATGTCCCCAGATCGTTTGGTGGACAAGGTTGTCGGATGCCACGCCAAAGTCAGCATCCTCCTCGGCGTGATCGCGCGTTCCAACGACCCTGAGCGCGTCGCGAAAGCTCGCGATCCGGGTCGCGATGGCCTGTGGCAGCGGCCACCAGATATATGACCGGACCGTGCCCCACGGCCAGGCATGATCTATTTCGGCTCGCATGCGGTGCGCCTCGTCCACATGGCCCAGCAACGTCTGGGCGATGGCGATGAATTGAAGTCGGTTGGCGCGGCCAATCTGCGGGGGTGTATCCGCCAGAGCGCGCTGCTCCCACTCGATCGCTTCGTCATAGCGGCCAAGGAGCATCAGGGCAGTGCCCATCTGTGAATAATCCACGAACCGGTACGGGCTGTGGGGGCTGAGCCGAAGCGCCGCCTCCATCTCCGGCATAGCGAGATCCGGCTTGCCGATCTGGTTGAGACACCCGCCCAGCAAACGGTGCGCGAAATAACCGTTCGGAAAAGTGCGGATGGCACGCCGCGCCGCTTCGATCGTCTCGGCGCAGTGCGACTGATGCATGCCCCACCAGAAAGCGGTAAGGGTCAATACGTCCTCATTTTCGGGTTCGATCGTGCGGGCGCGCACCAACAGATCGCCGGTGCGCTCCAGCATGTCCTTCATTCCGCGGGGGCGAAGATTTTGCGCATTGAGCAACGTGCGAACGAGACCGGTCAGCGCCGGAACCGAAGATGGGTCGAGCCTGATCGCGCGCTCGTAAAGGTCCAGCATCGCACTCATTTGCTGGTCGTTCGCCGGCTGGAAGAACAGCGATCGGGCACGCAGCACCAGATCGAACGCATCTGGATTGTTCGGCCGCTCGCGAATGCTCCTTGCGGCTTCGGCCTGGACCAACTCGACGCCGAGAGCGCCGGACAAATGTTCGACGATCTCCTCCTGGCCTGTGCCGATGTTGCGCACCGGCACGTCGAACCGGTCGGACCACACATTCGCGCCAGTGGCCGCTGCGACGAGCAGCGCGTTCACCCGCAGCGTGTCACCCAGTTTGCGAACGGTTCCTTCGAGCACGTAACGCACGCCGAGTTCGCCTCCGAGCCTACGCGCGTCGACGGGCTTGCCCTTGTACGAATAGGCGGTGTCCCGCGCGATCACGAAGCTGCCCGGGACGTTCGAGAGTTCGCCGGTCAGATCGGTGGTGATCGCGTCCGCGAGATAGTCCTCCCCGCTGTCGCTGTTCAGGTTCTGGAATGGCAGGACAATTATCGACAGGCGTGGCGCTGCGGGCAATTGGACAAACCAGCCAGCGTTCCATGCTCCCGCGAGCGACAGCACGGCGGCCATCGCGACCACGAAAGCCCCGCCGATCAACCATCGGGACGCACGGCGATCTCGCCGTGGACTCGCGGTCGGAGCCGGCGCGGGCGCATCTCGGATGGTTGTCGGCGAGGCACTGCGCAAGGCAGGCGGCAGCCATTGAAACGCCTCGACCGGTGTTGCAATGTTCTTCAGCGTCTGATGGCCGAGAACTTCAAAGTCGACACCGGGAAACGAACGCATGTGATCTTTGACGATCCGCGACACGCAAACGCCCCCAGGAGCGCAGGCGGTCTGAAGACGAGCCGCCACGTTGACGCTTTCGCCGTGAAGATCGGTGCGGTTGGCGATCACGTCGCCCACGTTTATCCCGATGCGGTATTGTATTCGTTGGTCCGGCGATTTGGCGTCGTCCTGCGAGAGAATTTCCTGCTGCAATCCGATCGCGCATTGCACGGCGCCGTGGACACTGTCGAACACGGCCAGAAATGAGTCACCAGCAGTCTGCACGATCTGTCCGCCGTGCTTCTCGATCGACGGGTCGATGGCGTCCCGCCTGATCCGCTCAAGGCGCCGGACCGTCGCAGCGTCGTCCTGTCCGATCAGGCGGCTGTAGCCTGCGATATCGGCGTGCAGGACAGCGATGAGTTTTCGGCCGCCCTCACCCCGGCCAACCAGTCCGGGTTCGGAGCGAGGCGGCGCATCCCCAGAAGTCCCGTTCGTCATTTGTCATGCCCTGGGCGGGATCAGGCGGTCTGAAAGGCTCTTATTCATCGTCAACCGATTGTCAATCAAGGCAACAGTACTTTTCGGCGTCGTGAATGTGACTTCGATTGTTGTTTCGGGCTGGTTCCATGACACCACGATTACGATAGACACGGCGGCCCGGTTTCCGCCAGTCTTGTCGCCCGTGAGCACAATCGACTTCATTGTCATCGGCAGCGGGCCCGCAGGTCGCCGTGCCGCGATCCAGGCTGCCAAGCTCGGCCGGTCCGTCCTCGTGGTGGAGAAGGGCCGGCGCGTCGGCGGTGTTTCGGTGCACACCGGCACCATCCCGTCCAAAACGTTGCGGGAGACCGTGCTCAACCTCACCGGCTGGCGCGAGCGCGGCTTCTACGGACGTGCCTATCGGGTGAAGAAGGACATCGCCGCCAAGGATTTGATGGCGCGCCTGCACATGACGCTCGACCACGAGGTCGATGTGCTGGAGCATCAGTTCGCCCGCAACTCGGTGCAGACCACACTCGGCACCGCGCGCTTCCTCGATCCGCACCGCATCGAGGTCACCACCGACACCGGCGATATTCGCGTCGTTCAGGGTGAGCGCATCTTGATCGCCGTTGGCACTCGTCCGCATCGCCCGGATGGCGTGCCGTTCAATGGCACGTCGGTATTCGACAGCGATGAGATCGTCGATATTCCGCGCCTGCCGCGCAGCCTCACGGTGATCGGCGCCGGCGTGATAGGCGTGGAATACGCCACCATCTTCAGCGCGCTCGACGTCGCGGTGGCGCTGGTCGAGCAGCGTCCCTCGATGCTCGAATTCATCGACCACGAGCTGATGGATGACTTCACCCACCAGCTTCGCGACCGCGGTGTGGCACTGCGCTTCGGCGCCAAGGTCGAACGCATCGAGTTCGATAACGACTGGCCCGTCACGATCCTGGAGGGCGGTCGCCGCGTGCGCTCCGAAATGGTGCTGTACACGGCGGGCCGCGTCGGTGCGACTGATGCGCTCAATCTGGACTGCTGCGGGCTGACCGCCGATGAGCGCGGGCGGCTGAAGGTTGATCCGCGGACGTTCCAGACGGAGGTGCCGCACATCTACTGCGCGGGCGACGCGATCGGCTTTCCAAGCCTCGCCTCCACCTCGATGGAGCAAGGCCGCATCGCTGCCTGCCACGCCTTCGGCGTGCCCGCGCCGAACGCGCCGGAGTTCTTCCCTTACGGCATCTACTCGGTGCCGGAGATCTCCACGGTGGGGATGAGCGAGCAGGAGGTGCGTGAGCGCGGCATCCCATACGAATGCGGCGTCGCGCGTTTTCGCGAGACCTCACGCGGCCACATTATGGGGCTGAATGCCGGCATGATGAAGATGCTGTTCTCGATCAGGACGCGCCGGCTACTCGGTGTTCACATCGTGGGTGAGGGAGCGACCGAGCTGATACACATCGGCCAGGCGGTGCTGAACCTGAAAGGTACGCTGGATTATTTCATCGAGAACACCTTCAACTATCCGACGTTGGCAGAGGCATACAAGATTGCGGCGCTGGACGCCTGGAACCGGATGGCGGCCTGATCTGTGATCAGTAGCCAGGAATCTCCCAGGACAACCGATCCGCGAGCGACCGAACGGGCACTGCAATTCTGCCATTACACTGAAATGTCACATCAAGCTGTTTTGAATTGAGCTCAATCACTCGCATTCGATGACGATACTGCGTCAGGCGAGACAGATTATTGGCGCATATCATGGCGTTCTAACGGATTTGCCGAGGTCAAGTCGCGACGATTGCGGTGCTCTTCGGGGGCGGCATTCGGTGTCCATTTCGGATTGACTCGCACAAGCCGCAATTCATAGTGACTGACATGGCCAATAAAACCCGTGGTTGGTATTGGCAATTGACTTATTCGGTCGGTGTCTGCGCCTGCCTGTCACTGACTGTACCAACAAGCGCGGCCGAGGGGGACATGCAGATCAGTGAGCTGCCGGCGCACGCAGCGACCGAACAGCAGGGAGGGATCGTTGTGCTTCTCGACAGGCTCGAGAGGCAGATCGCCGAGGATCACCTGATCTCGCCGCAGGACGACAACGCGGATGACACGATCCAGGCGATTGTGCAGATGCTGCCGAGCGCGCCGGCGTCAGATATCAGGATGGTACTGGACATGCCCAGGCATCTGGAACGGCGTGCACGTGAGGCTGAGGCAATTGGGCACCACGACGAAGCCAGGCGGTTCGCGGTGCTGAGCGATTCGTTAAGCGGCACGCCCCAAACCAAGACGGCAGTTGAATCGCAACCGGCAGCGACCGCGCCGCCTTTGAGTGCAGGAGATAACCCATTGCAGTTGAATTGATCGGTGCCTGGCGATGCGGCGAAGCCATTGCCGTTGCCGGGTGGGCGGCTCGCTTCGAGGGATGCTCCATCGCGGACGGGCGACGACGCTGTCCAGCCATCGGTGAGTGAGATCGTGGTGTATCCTGCCGCGGCAGCAGGCGGGCACCCTGTCCGCAAGCCGCGCACACCGGCAACGGTCAGCGCCGCGAACTCGCGCTGCCGGGCGATCACGCTGAAGATCGAGATAGGCGAACAACCTTCCGACGCAGAGCGCAACTACCTGCGCGACGGCTGCCAGCATGGCTGATCGTAATTGCAATCTCCGCGGCTGTTTTACGGCACTGCTTGCCATCGCGCTTGCCGGATGCAACGCGCCGGCCACCCCACAGCAAGGCGCCGCCGGTTCGACCGCCCCGCTGATGTCGCTGAAGGAAGGTGTGCCGGTGCTTGCCACGGTGCTGGTGACCAAGGCCCAGCTGCCGCCACCGCCGCCATCGGGCAAGTATCCGGTTGTGATCGATCCCTGGATCGATGTGACCACCGGCGATCAGGTCGCCACCACCAAGCTGATGCAGCAGGAGTTGGAGACGCTTGCGCCGCAGCATTTCCCGCAGCTTGAGTTGCTGCCCTTCACACCGGAGAGTCTGGCGCGCAAGCCTGTGGTGCTGCTTGGCGCCATCGCGCCGGTTTCCGGAGCCGGTGCCGTCGATCCGGTAACCGGACGTCCAGGTGCCTATCGTGTCTATGGTGTGCTCGCGGATCTGGGGTCGGGGAAGATCGTCTCGGCCGCGGCCGGATGGGTTCGGCCGGAGGATATCGATCCGACACCGACGGCATTCTATCGCGACAGCCCGATTTGGCAGGCGGACGAAAGCGTCGTCGCCTATTTGCGCACGTTGCAAGCCGATCCCGGCGAGCCGATCGACCCCGCCTACCTGGTCAACCTTCAGGCCGAGGCGCTGATCACGACCGGCAACACGGAATACGGCGAGGGTAAGCTCCAGCCGGCGCGCGATCTGTACAGCCAGGCTGAGAACCTGCCGGCCGGCGGGCATCAGCTGCGGGCTTACAATGGCCTGTATCTGACTGACTGGGCGCTTGGCGACCGGCGCTCAGCGACGGAGGTATTCGCCAAGCTGGTTGATTACCAGCTCGCGCATGGGCGCTTGTCCGTGAAGTTTCTGTTCCAGCCGAACTCGACGGCATTCTGGCCGGACCCCGCGATCAGCGCGGCATACCCGGACTGGCTGCGTGCGATCGCTGAGCGGACCGTCGCCGACAACGCCTGTCTTCGCCTGACCGGCCATACCAGCCCGAGCGGATCCACCGAGCTGAATGATCGGTTGTCTCTGGCGCGCGCCGAGCGCATCCGGCACGACCTGCTGGCAATCGAGCCTCGGCTGCAAGGCCAGGTCACGGCACGCGGTGCCGGATCGCAAGATCCGATTGTCGGCACCGGACGCGATGACGCGACGGATCTGGTCGACCGGCGTGTCGATTTCGATATCGTACCCTGCGGACGCACAGCCGCCGCAGGATAGCGGCCTGCGGCTCTTCCTCCCTCCCCAGGCAGCGTGCTACCGGCGCTGCAATGAAACGGCTGTTGCAGCATCCCATCGTGCAGGCGGCGTCGGCCAAACTGCTCGGCCTCTATCTCGACTTCGCGTTGAGGACGACGCGGTGGTCGCTCGAGGGCCACGAGCATATGGCGCCGCACGCGGCTGGCGCGCCGGTGGTCGTCGCGTTCTGGCACGAGCGGCTGCCGCTGATGCCGATGCTGTGGCTGAAGGCGCGGCAATCCCCGGAGGGACGCAAGGCCCGCAACCGCGTGCATGTTCTGGTCAGCCAGCACCGCGACGGCCGCTTCATCGGCGCCGTGGTCAGCCGTTTCGCGCTCAACGTGGTGCTCGGGTCTTCGTCGCGCGGCGGTGCCAAGGGCACGCGATTGCTGCTCAGCCTGCTCGAGGGCGGCGACCATATCGCTATAACGCCTGACGGCCCCCGCGGCCCGCGTCGGGTTGCCGCGCCCGGGGTGGCGCAGCTTGCCGCGCTGTCTGGCGCGCCGGTGCTGCCCTGCGCGGCCCAAACGACGCGCCGTTGGGTGCTGCGGACGTGGGACCGCATGGTGGTGCCGAAGCCGTTCGGCCGCGGTGTGGTGGTTTGCCTGCCAACGATAGCGGTCGGCCGAGACGGCTGGCAGGACGCCGTGCCGACGATCGGCGCCGCGCTGACCGCCGCTGCCGAGCGAGCCGACCAACTGTGCGCGGCCTGAACCCCTTGGGCGTGGCGTGGGCGGTGGCGGCGACAGCCGCGGCGCCAGGGGTGCGTCTGCTGTTGCGGGTGCGCTTGGCGCGCGGCAAGGAGGTGCGCGGGCGGCTCGCCGAGCGCCGGGGCGTTGACGCCACGCCGCGGCCGGCGGGACGGCTTGTATGGCTGCACGCCGCCTCGGTCGGGGAGACCATGTCGATCCTGCCCGTGCTGCCGGAGTTGGCCGAGCGCGCGCCGACAATATTGGTGACCACCGGCACCGTCACGTCGGCCACGCTGCTTGGACAGCGGCTGGACCCCTCGCTGGCCGGCCGAGTGCTGCACAGGTTCGCGCCGCTCGATGTACCGAGATGGGCGGCCCGATTCCTCGATCATTGGCGGCCCGATGTGGCGGGCTTCGTCGAAAGCGAGCTGTGGCCGAACCTGCTGGCGGCCTGCCGCGCGCGGGGGATTCCCACGATGCTGATCAACGCACGCCTGTCCGACCGCAGCCTGGCGCGATGGCGGCGCATGCCGGGACTGGCACGGCTGATGCTCGGCGGGTTCACGCAGGTGCAACCGCGCAGCGCGACCGATGCGGAGCGGCTGCGCGGTCTCGGCTGCTGTCGCGTGGGCAAGCCGGGCGATCTGAAGCTTGCCGCGCCACCGCTGCCGGCGGACGAGGCGGAAGTGCGACGGCTGCGCGAGATGGTGGCGGGACGGCCGGTCTGGCTCGCCGCGAGCACCCATCCGGGGGAGGAGGATGTGATCCTTGCCGCCCATCGCGGACTGGTGGCGGACCATCCAGGGTTGCTCACAATCATTGCTCCGCGCCATCCGGAGCGCGGCCCAAGCATCCCCGCCGCCGGTTACCGGTCGCGCGGCGAAGACCCGCCGGTCGAGGGTGTATGGGTCGCTGATACGCTGGGCGAACTGGGGCTGCTGTACCGGCTGGCCGGCATTGCCTTCATCGGACGCAGCCTCATGGCACCGGGCGGCGGGCAGAACCCGCTGGAGCCGGCGCGTCTCGGCTGCGCCATCGCGGTAGGGCCGTACACCGGTAACTTCACTGATCATGTCGCGATGCTGCGTGCCGCGGGCGGATTGACCGTTGTGCGAGATGCTGGGGAATTGGGCCGGTGGGCGAACGGGCTGTTCCGCGATCCTGTGCGGCGACGGGAGATGGGAGAGGCGGCCGCGGCTGCTCTCCAACGGCACGGCGACCTACCGCGTCGCACCGCCGCGGCTCTGCTGGAGCTGCTGGCGTAGATGCCGCATCCGCCGGGCTTTTGGGGTCGCGATGGCGTGCTGCCTAGGTTGCTGTCGCCGCTGGCGGTGGCCACCGCCGCAGTCACGGCGTGGCGCGTGGCGCGGCCGGGCTGGCACGCCCCGGTGCCGGTGATCTGCTGCGGCAACGTCACCGTCGGCGGTGCGGGCAAGACCACGGTGGCGCTCGATGTCGGCGCGCGGCTGGCGGCGCGAGGCAGGGCCGTGCATTTCATTCTGCGCGGCTATGGTGGTTCGGCGCACGGGCCGCACCGCGTTGTTGCCGGCGACACGGCGGCACGGGTCGGCGATGAGGCGCTGCTGCTTGCGGAGGTCGCCCCGACGTGGATCGGCGCCGACCGAGCCTCCAGCGCACGCGCCGCGGTGGGTGCCGGCGCGCGGGTGCTGGTGATGGACGACGGACTGCAGAACTCCGGCCTGCACAAGGACCTGTCGCTGCTGGTGGTGGACGGAGCTTCCGGCTTCGGTAACGGGCGCGTCCTGCCGGCTGGGCCGTTGCGCGAGCCGGTGCGGGCCGGGGCGGCGCGCTGCCAGGCGGCGGTGCTGATCGGGCCGGACTGCGTTGGTCCGCTGCCGCTGCCATTGCTGCGGGCCAGCCTGCGGCCTGGGCCGGAGATCGCAGGCTGGGTTGGTCGCCGCGTCCTCGCCTTCGCCGGCATCGCCCGGCCGGAGAAGTTCTCCACCATGCTGGCGGATGCCGGCGTGATCGTCGCCGCCTCAGTGCCGTTCCCCGATCACCACCCGTTCGCTGATGCGGACCTGCGCCGCGTGTTTGACCAAGCGGAGAGGAACGGCGCGGCACCGGTCACCACGCCGAAGGACGCGGTGCGGCTGCCTGTGAGGTATCGCGATCGCATCGGTGTTGTTGGCGTGTCGCTTGTCTGGGATGATCCGGGCGCGTTGGATGAGCTGCTGGCGCAGTATGTGTGACGTGTATGTATATATCGATATATAGACGTGGATGGCCGAGCCACGCCAGGCCAAGCCCGGCCATGACGAGGGACAGCGGGGTGTATCTCCGCTACGTCGTCGCTTGCCGGAGCACGCAGACGAAGCGATCGATGTCCGCTTCGTCATTGTAAATGTGGGGGCTTATGCGCATCAGGCCGAGGCGGGGGCTGACGAACACCTTTGCGGCCTCCAGACGCCCGATCATGTCGTCTGGCATACCCCCGGGAAAGCGCAGTGAGAGAATATGCGGGGCGCGCACGCGGGGGTCCGACACCAGAACGCCCGTGTTGCGCAGCCCATCCACCAGGCGATCGGTCAGCATTCGCAGCCGCTCGACGATGGCATCGCTGCCCCAGTCGGCGACCATCTCCATGCCGATCGAGGCCATCTCCAACGAGATGTAATGATCGCGCTCGCCCATGTCGTAGCGTCGCGCATTTGCCACATAGCCAGTGTCGCGCAGGTAGGGCGCGCGTTCCGAACTGAGCGCGCGGCGCTGCGAGGCGGCCTGCTCGATCGACGTGCCGTTCTGCCAGCGCTTGGCGACGTAGAGGAAGGCGCGGCCGTACGGGCCGAGCACCCACTTGTAGGTCGGAAACACCAGAAAGTCGGGATCCAGCGTGCGCACATCGATGTGCATGACGCCGACGCCATGGGTCGCGTCGATGACGAAGCGCGCGTCGTGAGTCTTCAGTGAGACGGCGATCCGGTCGAGATCAATTGCGCCACCATCCGCCCAGTGCACCGACGAGATCGACGCCATCGCCACCGGCGGCGCGCCACGTCGTTCGATCGCCGTGAGCAGCGCTGCGGTCCAGTCACCATCGTCCGGGCGCGGCACGATCTCCACGATGAAGCCCTGCGCGTCGGCGCGGCCGAGCCATTCGAGCACGGGCGATGAGTGATCGTCCTGCAGCAACAGGACGCGACTGCCGGGTGGCACGGTCAGCACCTTGCCGGCGGTGGCGATCCCGTAGCTCACCGAAGAGATCAGCGCGACATCGTCAGGGTCGGCGTTGATCAGCCTGGCGGCGGCGGCGCGGGAGCGCTCGAACTGGCGCTGGGCGTTGCCGGGCTCGATCGCCCAGGGCTGCGCCTTGCGTGCGACGCCGCGTTCGCCGGCCGCCTTCACCGCGCGAGGTAGCGGGCCGACGGCGGCGGCGTTCAGGTAGCAGACGTCCTCGGGGATATCGAACAGCGCGCGTTGCGACGGCAGCATGCGTGGGTCTCCGTTACGGCGATGACAAGGGTGATGGGTCGGCGATGGAGAAGCCATCGCGCAAGGCGTCGGTTTCGTCGACGATCCAGGTCGCGGTGCCGCTGAACGCGGCGGTGCCTGAGACGCGGACGCGCCAGGCGCGATGCGGGCCTGGCGGCTCCTCGTCCAGCAACGTGGCGTGGAAGGGTACTCCGGAGGCGCCGGCGAAGGCGTGGGTTGCGCCGGGCGCGATCAGGCCGCGCGCCGCATCGACCACCATGCGCGCGGTGACGCCGCTGCCGGTGGCGCTGCGGTCGATCTGGCCCTCGCCGAACACGCAGAAATGGCGGCTGGGGCGCGGCGAGGCGGGCGGCGTGTCGTCCGTCAGGATGACGCTGTAGAGGAAGGAAAGGTCTGGTTCCGTCGGATGGCGGACCTCGCCGCGGGCGCGGATCACGCGCATGACTGCCAGCGCCGCCGACCGAAGCTGCCCGACCGGTGACGTGCGCAGGTCGAGACCGAGGCGCGAGGCCGGCAGGATGGCGTAGAAGGCGCCGCCATAGCCGATGTCGCAGAGAATGCGGCCGACACCGGGAAGATCCACGGGCGTGTCGAGCGCGGCGGCGAAAGCGGGCACGCTGTCGAACGCGACGCGGGCGCCGCCGTCGGAGACATGCACAGCGACCGGGCCGCAGGGACATTCGAGGATGAAGTCGGCGGCGCCGTCGCGCAGCGGGACGCGGCCGGAGTCGACCGCCCAGCGGCCAAGCGCGATCGTGGCGTGGCCGCACATCGTGCTGAAGCCGGAGTGGTGCATGAACAGCACGCCGAACGCGGCGGGAGGGGCGGCGGCGACCACGAGCGCGCCATACATCTCGGCGTGGCCGCGCGGCTCCAGCATCAGGCGGCGGCGATGGAGATCGAGGTGCGCGGCGGCGTCATGGCGCTTTTCCAGGACGGTGGCGCCGCTTGGTTCCGGAAAGCCTTCGAGGACGAGACGCACCGGCTCGCCGCCAGTGTGCATTTCGACAGTGCGGTAGGTGGCGATGGCGGGGGCGGGAAGGTCGGTCATGAAGGCGGTGTGGCGGGTGGCGGCTTCGTTGACAATGCCCCCGGTTTGGACCTAGAGGCGCGGTTCGCGCGGAGGGGTGCCCGAGAGGCTAAAGGGGACGGACTGTAAATCCGTTGGCGCACGCCTACGTTGGTTCGAATCCAACCCCCTCCATTCCCCCTTTCTTTCAAGCAGTTATAGAAAGAGCGGGGTCCGATATGCCGGACGATACCGTTCCCGTTGCGCCGCTTTCTGGCTGGGCTGCGGCTTGCCTGGCAGGTGGTCAACGCACCGGGAATGGCAGGTGCATTGCAACGCATTGCGTGCCTGGACGAGGCAATCATCTCCTCTGACTCGCGGCTGACAGAATATGTACGCACGGATGTTGGGACCTATTGTCACGCGCTCGGTACCGTCCCCATGGGCGTCGACGACGACCCTTGTGCGGTGCTGGATCAGCATTGCCGTGTGCGGGGGCTCGACAGTCTTTCCGTGGTGGATGCCTCAGTCTTCCCTACCGTGCCACGCATCTGACCACTCTCGTTATTGCAGAAAGGGTGGCAGCGTGGCTGGCTTCATCATGAACGGGCTGCCGCCCCTTGAAGGGAAGTGCACGCAACATTACAGGTCACCGTTGGCGCCGCTGTTCTGTTGTAAGAAAAAGAATATGCCTTGCATGACCAAATGCGGCAAGGCTAACCTTTATTTCTATAGATGCATCATTTGCATGTGGCTACCGGAGCCATTGGCTTGGTTCTCGCTTTGTCGGTTGGTGCGCGAGCGCAGACCTCCGGTGGCGGGCATCACGCCAAAACTGATGCCGAATTGATTGCCAACGCTATGTCGGCCGCACCATTGGCGATTTCCCGAGATGCGACCGTCATAGCCATGGATAACGACAAAATGCGGACAATCCGGCAAGGCAAAGGGGACTTCACGTGCGTTCCCGATGATCCAGGTTCGCCCGGCAACGATCCCATGTGCCTTGATCGCAACGCGATGGAATGGCTCCAGGCGTGGTTGGATCATAAGGATGCGCCAAAAGGCAAATTGGGCCTTGTCTACATGCTGCAAGGCGGATCGGACGCCAGTAACGACGATCCATTTGCTACGAAGCCTCCTCAAGGCCAGAGATGGGTCACAACCGGCCCGCATGTCATGATGGTGGGAATGGCTGGGATGCTGGGTAATCTGCCACGGACTGCAGATGCGCCTACGAAGCCCTTCATCATGTGGGGTGGAAGCTCCTACGAGCACGTCATGATGCCAGTGAAATAGTCGTTCCAAGGCGGCGTGTGGCTCTTAACCTCTTATTTTGCCTTGCTGAGATGCTGCTGCCTAAGGGAACCCTGCCGTCGCCACTCGCGACCATGCGACGACGAAAGCGAAGCCTTCCAGGCCACTAAGCCCTTCGCTCTCCGTAACGCTCAAGGAATTCCACAACTGCACGGC
>CAWCXI010000005.1:0-267889 GCA_963799415.1 uncultured Alphaproteobacteria bacterium
GGCAGTGCGCCAATTGCGCGGTGAATGTGGCGCACGCCAGGTCGCGCAGGCTGAAACCGCGTTGGTGCATGGCAACGGTGGCGTTCTGTCGGCCCAGGCGACGGTGATCCTAGGGACACAGGCGACGCTGTAGCGTTCGCTTCCAGACTTCGCGCGCGGTCTCGACGACCAATCGTAATTTCCGCCAGAGCACGCGTCGTCGTATTCCGGAAAGAACCCAGCAACCGCGAGCCGCTAAAGCGCCGGTTCGGCCACGGAGTCATATGCCCCGGAGCTGAAGGCTTCGGTGTCGGATGAGCGAGTAGCCACCAATAGAACGGTCTCAATTGCAACCCTGGGCCATGTGATGCAGTTCATCGATTTGGCCCCCAAATGCTGACACTCCTGCGAACACCAGCAAGGAGATCTCCCAATGTTCAAAGGTAAGGCTGATCTAGACGATCCGGAGACCAATGCATTCGTTGCGACCTTCACTGAGACGTGCGAGCGGGGAGGCGCCCATGCCAAGGTTGTCCTAAGAACTGCGATGACGCTCACCGGCACTGAGCGGCTAGCGATCTACAGCACCATCAAGAATGAAGAGGTCATCGCCGTCACTGCGAAGGAAGGTGGGACGATGGAGGTCCGCGAATTCAGCGGGACGAGTTCCCTCGGCTGTCTCCCCGACAAAACAGACATCACCCTGACGCGAAGCCCGGGCGGCCCACTCGGCACGTTACTGATCGTGCTCGGCAAGGGAACCATCCACAAGGAACACCATTAGCGCAGGACTGCTGGCCGGCGGCGGACCGAATTACCGCAAGGGTTCATGACAGGGCCTTACAGTCCGTCGCCAGTCATCTACAAACAGAGCCAAACGCTGTCCGAGAATACGCAGAGGCTGGTGGCGCTGGTCGGGATAGACACTCGTGGTCACGCAGCGACCACGTGCCGTGCCCCACGTGTCAACAGAGCCAGAACAATGCAGGCGTTGAGCAGGTTCCACAACGCGCCGTTGGCGAATGCCGCGCGATACGAACCGGTGGCATCGAAGATCACGCCTGAGAACCAGCCGCCGAACGCCATGCCGAGCAGCGTCGCCATGATCACCACGCCGAATTGCATGCCGGCCTCACGCGCCGGGAGGTATTCGCGGATCACGATCGCGTAGCTCGGCACGATACCGCCCTGCACCAGGCCGAACAGCGCGGAGATGGCGTAGAGCGAACCGAGGCCGCTGAAGCCCAAATACAACAGCAGAGCCAGCATCTGTCCGATCGAACCGAGCAGCAGTGTCGGCAGTCCACCGATCCGATCGGCGACGAACCCGGAACCGACGCGGCTGATGATGCCGAGACCCAGCATCAGCGACAGCATCTCGGTCCCGTGCGTGACGCCATAACCGAGATCGCCGCAATAGGCAACAATGTGTACCTGCGGCATCGACATCGCGACACAGCAGCAGAAACCGGCAACGGACAGCGCGATCTGCAGCGTGGCGGGCGAGACGCCAAGTGAGGCCTGCGACGATGTAGTGCGATGTGTTGTTGCCTGTGGCGCGGGCGACCGGCGACGCAGCATAAGCGCGAGCGGTATCATCGTAACGGCGCACACGATGCCGATGCCGAGATGGGTTTGCCGCCAGCCGACCGTCTGAACAAAGTGCTGCACCAGCGGCGGCCAGATTGTGCCGGCGAGATAATTGCCTGACGCGGCGATCGCCACAGCGATGCCGCGTCGTCGCGTGAACCAATGCGACACGTCGGTGACGATTGGGCCGAACGATGCCGCGCCTCCGAGCAGCGCGATCAGCAGTCCGTGCGCCAAGGCGAACTGCCAGAGGCTGGTCGCATAGGCGGCGGCGACATATCCCAGACTTAGCGCCACCGCGCCGATCAGTGCCGGCAGCATGATGCCCGACCGGTCTGCCACCCGCCCGATTGCCACGCCGCCCACAGCGAAGCCGATCATGGTCAGCGTATAGGGCAGCGACGCGGTCGCGCGATCCACCCCGAATTCGGCCTGCACCGCGGGTAGCACGACCACGACGGACCACAGGCTGATGCCCCCGATGGTGCTGAGCGCCGTGCAGATGCCGAGGCGGAGCCATGCATAGGCGGACTCCGTGCCCGCGTTCGTCGTCACGGTTGTTCCTTCCGGGTTCATCTTGTCGTTGCGCGCGGTAAGCTACGTGACGGCGGTCTCACCTGCCGCCGTCCATTCGCGGCACAACCACGCGTACCACTGCCCTGTTCTGCCGAGGCGGAAAGTTCCGCAGGCCGAACCGCATCCGACTTCATGCGTTTCAGGGGTGCGGTATCGGCGCGTCGCCGGTGCCAAACGCGAGAGGTGACACTATGCGTTTGATCGCAGGAGCAGCGTTGCTAGGCCTGATTGTGACCGCCAGTGCGGCTGGGCCGGCACAAGCCGAAGGGTGCCTCAAGGGCGCCGCGGTTGGCGGGGTAGCGGGACACGTGGCCGGCCACCACGCCGTGTTGGGGTCAGCGGCCGGCTGTGCCGTGGGACACCATGAAGCAGCCAAGCGCGACCGGGCTCAACAGGCGCAAAGCAGTGGCGACCGCAGCGACGCAACAGAACCGCATCACTGATCAGTGCCGCCGGCGGGATTGCGACCGCAGTCCCACCGGCGCCAGGTCACGCGCTGTGCAACAGCGCCCAGACGTCGCGCAGAGGCATCACGAAATCGGCGGCTGAGATGATATGGGCGTCGCTTGCTGATACGAGCTTGAGGCGCACATAAAGGGTGTCGGAGCCTGCGGCGTACGTGCCGGTCACGATAGCGGCAGCACTGGGAGCGGGCATAAGCGCGTGCCGGTTTCGTGAGAGAAGAAACTCGTCCTCGCCTCGATTGAAATTGATCGCACTGCGCAGTCGGAGTTCAGAGGCAGAGTGGCCATCCTGCACGACACGCGTGCGGATCATATCGGACACAATGTTCCCTAGTGCCGAACTCGTCTCCAAATGCTGAGCGTCCGAGATCGAAGCAACAATGAGCGGGGTGTCGGTTGTCACGCTCGGTGCTGACGCGAGCATCAGATCGACGGCACGATATGTCAGGGAGCCAAGACCACCTCGCATGTATGGCGATGGGCCTTCAGTGATCGAACTGGTCGCCGGCCCTGGAGGGTCGACACAACCAGCCAGAGCTAGACTGAGTGACCCGACAAAAGCGCAACGGCGAATAGTGTTCTTCATGCCACAACTCGCTGCATTATGGGTCATACCGAACGGTACGCAGGCGGAGTGGTCTGCCACTGCTCCACGACGAAATTGGGCTCACGCTGACTTCCTTCGTATAGAGCGGGATGTCAGGCGATCGGAATATAAACCGGCTCCTGAAGCTTCATCACAACGCGGTCGTTGGTGACAATCGGAGCTTGCCACACCGCCTCGGCATTCATGGTCGGCGTCATTGCAACAAGGCCATCGGCGAGCACGCCAACGCTCAGCGCAGTGAACGCTCCCGCACCGACGGCTGTCCAAGTGGACATTGGCATAGATGCCCCAATGACGATGGGAGGAATAGCCAGCAGTCCTAGCGTGGCACCAAGTAGTCCTGGCGGTTTGTCGCGCGGCCCCCATCGGATGAAGTTGACATCCAGATTGACCACCGTTGCGCCGTCCGAGGAACGGGCCACCGGACCGCCCCTCCGCAGGATGTCTGCCTCCAACTCGTCAGCCACATGTCGGATGAATGCCGAGTTGATTGCTTGCGGATGGATAAAGACAGCCTTTGGCGGCGGCATATTCACGGCTTGCGGTTGTTCGGTCGGGTAAGGCGGCACCAGAGATCGCGCAGCCATCTCGGAAGAAATACTGTAAGCCACATCATTCCAGTCACGCACGGTATTTTCGCTGCTTTGGAATGCTGGCGCCTTCAGCGTAACTGCGGGTTGGTTGCAGCCGGCAATCAGGCAGGTAACAGACACAGTCAACCAATGAATGGTATGGTGTCGCATTTCGCTCCCTAACCCTAATCGACCGATCGAACCGGGCAGTCGAAGCATTGAGCGGGATTGTATTTTGTCTGGCCGAAGTCCGTGTTCATAAAAGTGCCGCCGCGGTGAATATTCCGTTAACGCCTCAGGCAACCCAGACCTGTAAGTCCGGGTGCGCAAACTGCCGGGTATCACGAACTCGGCTGATCGGCATGGATCTGAACATCATTGCATTGATGGGCATGACAAGCGACAGCGGCCGACCCGTGAAGAATGGGGCAAATCATGATCCATCATTGACACGTCGACTTCCAGGCGTTCGGATACGGTCCGCGCCAGACGAAAGCCTTCCGCCATGACTGACACCAATACCAAGCCCAGGATCAAGGACGAGATCAAAATCGAACGTCCTCGTTTGCATAAAGTCATCCTGGTCAACGATGATTTCACGCCGCGAGAGTTTGTCGTCACGGTTCTGAAGGCGGAATTTCACATGACCGAGGATCAAGCGCTACGAGTGATGATGACCGCTCATCGGCGCGGCGCGTGTGTCGTCGCGGTCTATACGAAGGATGTGGCGGAGGGCAAGGCAAGCAATGCGACGGATGCCGGTCGCAGCAAGGGCTATCCGCTGTTGTTCACGACCGAGCCCGAGGAATAAGGCTCTGTCGAGCCTAATGCGCCGCCTCCAACCACTGGGGCACACGAGCCAGCGCATCCTCTCGTGCGGGCTCGTTGGTGCCGACATGCGCACGGCCGCCCACCGCAGTTGCCGCGCCGTCTCGTAAATGGACCGGCCGGCTTGGCACGTCGAAATCATGGTACGCGCCGGGATAGGCGACGAAAGTGATCTCTTTTGGAAATCGGGATGCGAGTGCGTGACAAGGCGACGCGGGTGTCCAGTCGTCATCCTCGCCCATCAGGATCATCAGGGGCGCAGCCGGCTTCCAGTTGGGGTCTTCGTTCTTCGTCGGACACCCAGGATAGAACGCCACGAACCGCTCGAACAAACCGTGAGGCAGACCGTCCGCAGCGCGCGCAGTCTCAAGCACGGTGCTCCCTCCATTCGACCATCCAATCAGATCGATGGCGCCTGACGGCGTTTGCGGCTGGCCTCTCAGCCATTGGGCTGCGTCGATCGCGTCCAGGCGGCGCAACCCCCACGATGTCACCTCGCGGTCCTTCGTGCCGCATTGCGAGCCCAGTCCGCGCGAGCCGAAGCTATCCGGCAGGAGAACAATGTGACCGGCCTGGACCAATGCCACGGCCCACTGACCGTCGCGGGAAGGGAAGGGGCCTCCGCAGCCATGGAGCGCCACGATAGAAGGCGGCTTCGGCGTCTCCGGCATCACCAGCACGGCATCGAGGCTAACGCCGTTCGAGCCCGCAACGGTCACCGGCTCAACGTGGACAGTGGCGGCTTGCAAATACGCGAGGAGAGCCAGAAACGCCTTCATGTTCTGTCTCGCTATGCAGTCGTGTCTAGGCCAACATGACGTATGCTGCAGGGACTGTCGTCAGGTTGCAAGCGGCTGGGTGGCCGCCCGAAATGCCAATCCAGTCGCCAGCCTCACGTCTCCGCTGCGTCGATCGCGAGCTTTGTGGAGATCGTCTAGTGCCGGACAGTCTATGCAAGGGCTCTGATCCCGGTGACCCGAATGGTCTCGCATGCGATGCGCGAGGCTGGCTGGTGCTCGCAATGCGGAACTTGTCTCCAGGCAGCAAAAATAGCCGAACAGCCGAAACCATGCACATCGCGGCCGCGCGGCGGCTCAACAGGTGGCGATCAGCCACCGCAGCCCAGGATTTTGTCATGCTCAGCAGGGTAATATTTAGCGTGCCCACTTGTAGAAATGCGACGCCCGCGGATAGCGGGAGGATGTATATGCCGATCCTGAGAAATCCTGCGCTTGATAGAACGTCGACAGCAGCGTCGAAGGGCGAGGATAGAGTCGCCCAACGCCGAACCGATGCCGAAGCCAAGCCGCCATCCGAGATCGGCTCATTGGATGCGACCCGTCCTGAGGGCGTCCTCCCTGTCGTTTTCCTGCCATGGGGATCGTAGACGCTGCCACTGCCTGGATGATGGAGTTCGTCGCTCGTGTCGCCGAGCTAATAACCCAATGAGCAAGCGTTGAGCTCAACTGGAGCAGGGGGAGATCTGTTGCGGTGCTCTTTGTCAAAGTTGAGCGCAGGCTGCTGTTCTGTTCGATTACGGTAGGGCACGCGAGAGAGGCCCGTGTTTCGTCTCAGTTAGCGGCGTCGAGGGCGTGGCCTCGCAGCTACTCGATCTGCGATCAGGCAACGCCGACAATGTCGAGGGCCGGCACCGTCAAAGTTTGGTGGACGCCCGTGACAGAAGTTTCCAGTCTGCACCTTGTTTTGCCAGTTCATCAGGATGTGAAGGTTGGTAGAGCTTTTCTTCCCATCGGGGATCGCTTCGCTCTCGGCCACCCAATGGAACCGCACTATCGCGACATCACCGACCACACGGATCGTGGGATCTTTGTATTCGAGTAGCACGAACTTCGATTTTCCGGCGGTGGCGTTCTTGATGAACGTCGCCTTGTCCTCGACGTGGGCGTCGGAGTGGCTATAACTCAGCTCCGCCGCGCAGAGCTCATCGAGTGTCTTCGCGCCGGCGGCAATCTGAGCGGAACGAAATGCTTCGAGACGCTTCGCCACGGCCTCCTCGTCAGCCGTCAGAGCTTCGGCTGCCCTGGTTCCCAGAATACCCACGGCGATGAGGCCTAGCACGGCCGGTCCGGTCAGATCACGACGACTGATGTTCATATTGTTTCCTCCGATTGAGCCGGATTGAGCCCTTGTAGTCAGGCTCTGACACATTCGCAGAGCTGAGCCTGCGCTACCCCTTCGAGGGAGTAAAGTTGGTCACTGACTGCGGACGCGGAACGCCGACGGTCGCGACACCTTGGTTGGGGTCGAAGGACCGAACCCGAGTTGGCTCGGGTATCGCCACCGTCCGTCGACTCACTCGGCATGAAACTGTTGCCAGGTGTGCTCAGAGCCACGGCTGAGAGCGTGGATGTGATCGGCTTCCTTGGGCTGGGTGGCCTCTTCACATCCCATATCACAGGCAATTTGGTCGTCCTGGCTGCGCATCTTGCCAACGGCGAGGCCGCGCGGTTGGCGCCGATGCTGTCGGCTTCGGTATTCATGCTGGTGCTGATATTGGTCAGGCTGCTGACGAGCATTCTTGAGGCTGGCGAAATCGCCGCGTCACGGCCATTTCTGCTGTTGCACCATACGCGGTGGCCGCCGGCATGCTCGGTGTTGCCGCGATGGCTGTGCAGAACGCACTCGTGCAGATATCGCTGAAGGGGACACCATCCACGGTGGTAATGACAAGCAACGTCACACGTTTCACGAGGGATATGGGTACAGTGTTGTTTGGATGCGACCGCAACGACGGGGTATTTGAGTTCGGTCGGGCAATACATGCCTGGCCGGCGATCGTTGGTTTTGCCGCTGGCCGCGCTGTCGGCGCGGTTTGCGAGGAGGCATTCGGTCTGCGAGCGCGGGCGCTGCCTGCCGGTTTCGTGTTGCTTGCAGTCGCGCTGTCGATCCCCGTTAAGGTTGAGCAATGATGTGTTGCGCATGCGCGTGGCCCCAAGCCCACCTGGCCTCTGGTCATCGCTCGCTCCAAATGGCTCAGGACTTCGCGTGCTGCGCCGACCGCAATTTCATCATGTGAAGCAGATGCACACGAGACTGGAATGCACTCACCATGCGGGTGGCGGCCTCGTGAAACATTCCGTTGGCCACGTGGTCCAGCAGGTGCTGCTTGAACTGAAAATCAATCATGAAGTCGACGCGGGTGTTGCTCCCGAATGGCGTGAATGTCCACGCATTGGTGAGATGCTCCAGCGGGCCTTCGGTGGCGTGCACCAAAAGCTGTCGCGGCCGATCCAGCGTGATCTGGCTGGTGAAGCTTTCCTGGAAGGGGCCGAAGCCGATGACGAGGTCAGCAAGGATTTCTCTTGGGTTTTCGTGGCGGACCCGCGCACCGGTGCACCACGGCACGAACGACGGGTAGTCGCGTACATCCGCCACAACCGCGAACAGTTCGTCCGCCACGTAAGGAAGCGTAGCCTGCTCGGCATGATGTGGCATGTTGCCTCCTCGAGCTCGCGGCAGCCAAGGTCGCCGATGCAGTGAGGATACACCTTTTGGTCGCTATGTGGCATAGGGTGCGCGGCAGCCGGACGCTCACGGGTCGGCGATCAGCCCGCGCCCACTCGGACTGCATCACCGGCACAAGTGTTCTGATCCGGAGGTTGCTGGGCACATTGGGCCTGAACCCGAGTGTGCGCTGACAGAAGCGAGCAATGGAGGCGTGGTCGCTTACTAAGTCACTGGCCCTTGGCAAGCCGGCGTTCCATGTTTCGGCCGTAAGCAGACATCGCGTAGCAGCAGACGAAGAACACAATGGCGGAGAAAACATAGCCCTCAGTCGCGAAACCGAGCCAGGCCGGATCCTTCAGCGCCTGCTCGACCGTGCCAAGCAGGTCAAACAGGCCGATGATCGTCAAGAGCGTGGTGTCCTTGAACAGGTCGACGACGGTGTTGATGATGCCGGGCACGATGATACGCAACGCCTGCGGCAGCACGATAAAGGCCTGCGCATGCCACCAGCGCAGCCCAAGCGAAGCGGCGGCTTCCTCTTGGCCGGACGGCACGCCTTGCAGACCGCCGCGCACCACCTCTGCCATGTAGGCAGCATTGAACAGCACCAGCGCCGCTATGGCGCGCAGCAGCCGATCGGGCAAGAAGCCATCGGGCAGGAACAGGGGGGCCACCACGGTTGACATGAACAGCACAGTCAACAGCGGGACGCCGCGCCACACCTCGATATAGCCGACCGATAGGATCCGCACGACCGGCAAATGCGAGCGCCGACCGAACGCCAACAGAATCCCGAGCGGCAAGGATGCAGCCACGGTAACGAATGATGCGATGACGTCGAGCATCAGGCCGCCCCACAACGAGGTGTCGACGTACGTCAGTCCGAGCACTCCGCCCCACAACAACACCGCCGCGAGTCCTGGGAACACGATGAGCAGCAGTAACACCCAGAGCCAGCGATGCCTTACCCCGTCCCGCAGTACCGGCGTGCAGAACGCCACCAGGAGGGCGAACGCAACATCGACGCGCCAGTGCTGATCGGGCGGATAACTTCCATAGAAGAATCGCGGGAAGCGCACGCGGATGAAGGTCCAGCAGGCGCCGTCACCGGTGCACGCCGCCCGCGTTGTCCCCGAGATCGTCGCATGCGTCACGGCCCAACGGAACAGCGGCGGCAGAATGAGGCACGCCAGCAACAGTACAAAGGCTGTCAAAATACTGTTGAAGACCGAGCTGAACAGGTTCTGCCGTACCCAGTCGATAGCGCTCGGCGGACGCCCGCCGGCGCGCCGCGGCAACAGACCACCCTGCGTCGGTTGGCGTCGTCCGGCGACAACATCGCTCATCTACCCACCAGCGAGACGCGGCGATTATACCAGTTCATAAACGCCGATACGATGAGATTGATGGAAAGGAACACTCCCATCAGGAGGGCGATCGACTCGATTTCGCGGTTCGACTGCATCATCGCGGTGCCAGCAAAGATTTGGTACAATTCAGGATATGCCACCGCCGCGCCGAGCGATGTGGATTTGATTATATTGAGGTACTGGCTGGTGATCGGGGGCACCATCACCCGCAACGCCTGTGGCAGGATGATCTTCGAAAGCACCTGACGCGGCCGTAGCCCCAGGCTCAGTGCTGCTTCGCGTTGGCCCTTGTGCACCGACAGGATGGCGGCGCGCACGATCTCGGCGATGAAGGCAGCGCCATAGATAGAGAGGCCCGCACACAGTGCCACCAGCTCCGGCACCACCTGGATGCCACCCGCGATATTGAAGCCGCGCAACGCGGGCAGTTCAATGTGATCGATGCCCGCGACGAACAGCAGGATCCCTACGGGCATCAGCAAAAGCGATCTCAGACCCACTGGAAAACCACGCCACAACACGCGCCACACAAACGGTATGGCAAGCAACAGAGCAAACGCAATCGGCCATAAGGTCGCCGCGCGATCATCGGCAACGAAGCTCGGCAAATACAGGCCGCGGACATTCAGCAACGCTCCTCCGGGCAGCAGGATGCTTTGGCGTGGCCCTGGCAGGGTCTGAAGTACCGCCACGTACCAGAAGATGATCTGCACAAGCTGCGGCGTATTGCGTACCAACTCGATGAACCCGAGCGCGATGTTGCGCACCAACCAGTTGGTCGATAGCCGCATGATACCGACCAGCAAGCCGAGCAGCGTGGCTGCGACAATACTGATTGCCGCAGCGAGCAGCGTGTTCAACACGCACACCAACAGGGCACGTGCATAGGTGTCGCCGACGGTCCATGGTATCAGACGAAATGGGATATCGAAATTCGTCGGGTCGGCGAGGAATCCGAAACCCAGGGCGCCATGCCGCCGCGCCGAGGTTCCAACGGCCATTGAACCAAGGAACCATGCGACCGCCACCACTCCGGCGAGCAACAGCCATTGCGCGGCGCGTGCGTGCGGTGACGGTCGCCTGACCACGTCAGTCGATCACTTCCAGCTGGCGGTCACGAACAGGCCACCTTTGGAGTAAAGATTGTTCATGCCACGCGGCAATCCCAGTCCTTTCTCTCCGAAGTAGGCTTCGTACACCTCACCGTAGTTGCCGATATCCTTGGCAATGCGATAGGCCCAGTCATTGTCGATGCCGAGCAGCTTGCCGAAGTCGCCTTCCAGGCCCAGGTAGCGCCGCGCTTCCGGATCCTTGGTCGATTGCTTGATCTGATCGACATTGGCCTGGGTGACGCCGAGCAGTTCGCCTTCGATCATGGCATTCTGCACCCACTTCACCAGCCGCGACCAACCCTGGTCGCCCAGCCGGGTGAACGGGCCGAGCGGTTGCAGTCCGCCGATCGTCTCCGGGATGAACATCCAGTCATCCGGCTTCTTCATGGTGGAGCGTGCGGCTGCAACCGATCCACCATCGTCGGTGTAGCCGTCGCAGCGTCCAGCGTCAGCGGCGGCGAAAGCCTCCTCCGGCTTGTCGAATAGCAGCGTGTTGATCTTGATGTTGTTCGCCCTGTTGTAGTCAGCGATGTTGGTCTCGAGTGTGGTGCCGGTGAGCAGGCAGATCGTTGCGCCGTTCAGGTCCTTCGCGTGCGCGACGTTGAGGCTCTTGCGTACCATGAAGGTCTGAGCGGTGTAGAAGTTGAATGTTGGCTCATCGAGGCCAAGCTGCGTGTTGCGGACGAAGGTCAGCTCAAAGTCGCGGATCAGCACGTCGATCTCGCCCGACTGCAAGACGGAGAATCTCACTTTGGATGTGAGGCCGATGTACTTGACCTTGCTCGGCGAACCGAGCAGGGCATCGGCAATCGCGCGGCAATAGGCGACATCCAGCCCCTGCCATTCGCCTTTTAAATCCTGGAAGGCGTAGCCGGGAATGCCAGTGTCGATGCCGCAGACGAGCTGGTCGCGTTTCTTGATCGCGTCAATGGTGGGGCTTTTCAGCTCGTTCTGCGCGCGAGCGATGCCGACGCTTGCCAGCACCGCTGCAAGGGCGAGACCGCACACGGCCCCGATATGTATCCGTACCATGAATCCTCTCCTGTATCGTTGCGGGTTCGCCAGGGAAGCCTCCGAAGGCGCGCCAAGGCTACCCTGTCACAGCACCGTCTGTCCGACCAACACGATCAGCGCGGCTCAGTCTGGGGCTGGGCTGTCTTCACCAAAAAGGGCCGCGACTTGCGCGCCTACCCCAGGGCGAGCTCGCGATAGCCAGCAGCTGCCACCGCATCGCAGTGCTCACGATAGGCGGGGTAGCCACCGCTGTAGCGCATGATCTTACGGGTCTGCCTGCCCTCGACATTGCGATTAATACCGGTCATCCAGGAGTCGACCTCGTTGGCGAGCAACCCCTGGCCCATGGCCTTGACATGGTCGGTCCATAGCGCGGTCCCCGCCTGGGTGGCCGCGATCCGCGTCAGGCCATGGTCGCGCGCATGGCGAACGAGACCGGTCACCCACTTGACGCTGTATTCGGCGGCGCGCGGGAAGTTGCCGAGCCCGGCATGTGGGCCCATCACCATCAACATGTTGGGGAAGCCTTCGACCAGGACGCCGAGATAGGTTTGCGGCCCGGCATTCCACTCGTCCTTGAGCCGGCGTCCGTCGACGCCCCTGATATCGATACGGTCGAAACTACCCGTGATCGCGTCGAAACCGGTCGCGTAGATGATGAGGTCGAACTGGTACTCGGCATCACTGGACTTGATGCCGGCTGGCGTGATGCGCTCTATCGGTGTTTCAGCAATATCGACCAGCTTGACGTTGGGCTGGTTGTAGACCTCGTAGTAATGCGTCTCGAGCGGCAGGCGCCTTGTGCCAAAACCATGGTTCTTGGGGATCAGTTTGTCGGCGACGGCCGGATCCTTGACCCGCTGGCGGATTTTGCGCGCGACGAAATCCGAAATCAGTGCGTTGGCCTCGCGATCCACCAGGATGTCGCGGAAGTTGGCTTGCCAGATGCCGAAGCCGGGTTCGCTGTAGAGCTTCTCGAATAAGGCCTCGCGTTCCTCTGGTGTTACCTCGAGGGCAGAACGCGGATCGGGGCTATGGATGAGACAGCCGGGTGTCTCGTGGCAGCGCGCGAAGATCTCGGAGTAGCGGGCGCGTATCTCGCCCATCCCCTGGTCGGTGATCCTGGCATTGTGGAGTGGCGCGCACCAGTTTGGGGTGCGCTGGAACACGGTCAGGTGGCCGACTTCCTTGGCGATGGTCTGGATGGTCTGCACGGCGGTCGCGCCGGTACCGATCACCGCGACGCGCTTGCCCGCAAAGTTCACCGGCTCCTTGGGCCAGTGCGCGGTGTGGCATGACTGGCCTTCGAATGTCTCGACGCCCGCGATGCGCGGCATGGTCGGTGCCGAGAGCACGCCGATGGCAGTAATCAGCAGGCGTGTGCAATAGCGCCTGCCATCCTCCAGCGTGACGTCCCATGTGCAAGTCGCCTCCTGGTAGTGCGCGGAGGTCACGCGGCTCTTGCATTGGATGTCGCGGCGCAGGTCGAACTTGTCCGCGACGTAGTTGAGATAGCGCTCGGTCTCAGGCTGCGACGCGAAGTGCTCGGCCCAATTCCATTCCTGCAGCAGCTCCTCGGAAAACGAGTAGCCGTAGGTCCAGCTTTCGGAATCGAAGCGCGCGCCGGGGTAGCGGTTCCAGTACCAGGTGCCGCCGACATTGGTGCCGGTCTCGAACACCCGCACCTTCAGACCGAGTTCGCGCAGCCTATAGAGCTGGTAGAGGCCGGAAACGCCAGCGCCAACAATGATCGCGTCAAAATCCACGGTCGCATCTGTCCTGATTTCAGGCATAATTGAACTAAGGGCAACCATGCTTGCTTTCCCTGAAGCGAGGTGACCGAGATTTTGGGCGAACCGAGATCAGGATTTGTACGCGTTTCGGCAGCTTCCGCAACCGGCGCCCCACTTGCTAAGGTTCAGGAATTGTTCGGCCCAGTCCAAAGGAACCAAAGTGCCAGCAGCGGCCGTTTCTCCGAGCGCATCGCATGCATGATGTTCGGAGGATTGTACACAAGGCCACCGATGCCGGGCTCGTGCCATGGATCACTCCCTTGGCGCCATTGTCCTTCCGAAAGCACCACGTATATTTCCTCGGGCGGATGACGGTGGTCCGGATATCGCGTATGCGGAGCCAGAAGGCTCACGCCGACCCGAACATCGCTGCGTATCTCAAGCCCCTCCGATCCGGCGATTGGCGCGTTGGCGTGGTTGTTCAGGAATTGCTCTCCGTGGGTCTCAGCACCAGCTCTGACCTGCCAGTTCAGCTGTGGTTCGATTGCCGCGAATGCGCCGGCCAAGGCGCCGATAGGGCCTGGTTGGCGGCGCACGTCCTCCAGCGCCACCTCAAGATGGCGGCACACTGGCAATGGCGATGATCCCGACCGCCCGGCTTGTGCGGACGGCGCCTGCAGAGCCGTAAACATCCGTTCGGCAGCCACGCGCACTGGTCCTTTGGCATTGGGACTGTCGCTTATCGCTGCTTCGGCCAAAGTAAGGAATTGCTGGAAATCGGGGGAACGGAGCGACATCATCACTGGGATCCTCACCCTGCGGACGCACACCCTGGCACACAAGCGGAGAAGGCGACATGGACTATCCCTATGAACTCGGCCCCTACTCCCGGAAGGTGACAACCACCTCGACGGATGCCCAGCGCTGGTTCGACCGCGGCCTCAACTGGTGTTTCGGCTACCACCACGAGGAGGCTGTCGCCTGCTTCGAGAAGGCGCTCGAGGCCGATCCGAACTGTGCCATGGCTCATTGGGGCGTCGCATATGCGGCTGGGCCGAACTACAACTTTCCCTGGGAACTGATGGATCCTGCCGGCAAGGCCGCAGCACTCGCCCGCGCCTATGACGCGACCCGTGCAGCTATCGCATTGACGGACGGCGTCACCGCGCCGGAGCGTGCGCTGATCGAGGCGCTGCCCGCCCGCTATCCACAGCGCGACACCATCGACGACCAGCGCGCCTGGAATGACGCCTATGCCAACGCTATGCGCCTCGCGCACCAGGCGCATCCCAGCGATCTCGAAGTACGCCACATCTTCGCCGAAGCGATCCTCAACCGTACGCCATGGCAGATGTGGGATCCGCATACTGGCGAGCCCACGCCCGGCGCCGGCACGCTCGAGGCGCGCGAGGCACTCGAGGCCGCCTTCCGCGATCTGCCCGGCGCGATGGACCATCCCGGCCTGCTGCACCTGCACGTCCACCTGATGGAAATGTCGCCGCATCCGGAGGCAGCGCTGGTAACCGGCGATCGGCTGCGCGAGGTGAGCCCCGATATGGGCCACCTGGTGCACATGCCTACTCACATCGACATCCAATGCGGTCACTACCGCGACGCGATGCACTGGAACCAGAAGGCGATCATCGCTGACCGCAAGTTCTACGACCGCGCCGGGCCGATGAATTTTTACTCCGGCTACCGTGTGCACAATTACCACTTCGCCGCCTACGGCGCGATGTTCCTCGGCCAATATGCGCCCGCCATCGCCGCCGCCGATGAGCTGATCGAGACCATGCCCGAGGCGATGCTGCGCATTCCCTCGCCGCCCATGGCCGATTTCTTTGAGAGCTATGTTTCCATCAGGCAGCACGTGCTCATCCGCTTCGGCAAATGGCGCGAGATCATCGCGCAGGATGTACCGGCGGACGGCGAGCTCTACTGCAATACCGTGGCGATGATGCATTACGCCAAGGGCGTCGCCCACGCCGCACTGGGCGACGTGCCCGCGGCTGAGGCCGAACAGGCGCTGTTCCGCGAAGCCGCGAAGCGGGTGCCGAAATCCCGGCAAATCCACAATGTGCTCTGTGTGCAGTTGCTGGCCATCGCCGATGAGATGCTGGCGGGCGAGATTGCCTACCGTCGCGGCGAGCACGACGCGGCCTTCGCTCGTCTCCGCGCCGCTATCGTGCTGGAGGACGCGCTGCCCTACGACGAGCCTTGGGGCTGGATGCAGCCTGTCCGTCACGCACTCGGTGCGCTGCTGCTGGAGCAGGGCCGAGCGGAGGAAGCCGAGGCGGTGTATCGCGAGGATCTCGGCCTCGGCGGGGCGCTGCCCCGCGCGCAGATCCACCCGGACAACCTTTGGGCGCTGCGCGGGCTGCTCGACTGCCTCGAGCGGCGCGGTGAGATCGCAGAGGCCGCGCTGATCCGCCAGCGCGTGGACTTCGCTGCCGCGCGGGCCGACCTGCCGGTGTCGGTGTCCTGCTTCTGCGCCGTCGGCAAGGCCGCCTAAGCGGCGGTAGCCGCGGCTGGAGTTATGATGATGCGGCGGTTCTGCCGCCCCTTGTTCTCGATCTTCACTACCGCGATGCGGCCGATCTCCCCCGTGCGCGCAACGTGCGTGCCGCCGCAGGGCTGAAGGTCCACCGATGCGTCGGCCTCGCCGATCCGCATGAGCCGCAGCCGGCCGGTGCCGCGGGGCGGCGCCACCGACATCGTGCGCACCAGGCCGGGGTCAGCATCAAGCACCGCCTCGTCCACCCACTCGATGCGCACCGGATGGTCCGCCTCGATCAGCGCGTTCAGTCCGGCCTCGATCGCTTCCTTGGGCGGCGGGTTGGGCAGGTCGAAGTCCAGTCGCGAGCGATCCGCGCCGACCGAGCCGCCAGTCACCGCGGCTCCCTTGATCAGGCTGCACAGCAGATGCATCGCGGTGTGCATGCGCATCAGCCGGTAGCGGCGGTCCCAGTCGATCTCGCCTTCCACCGTCGCGCCCACCGGCGGCAGCGCCGCGCCAGGTGCGGGTAGGTGCAGGATCGTCTCGCCTTCCCCCTTAACCGTGTCGGCGACCGCCATCTCGGCGCCCGGCCAGCGCAGCACGCCGACATCGCCCGGCTGGCCGCCGCCGCGCGCGTAAAAGACCGTGCGATCGAGCACGATGCCCTCCGGCCCGCTGGCCAGTACCGGTGCTGCTGGCGGACCGCAATCGCGGGTCGTCGAGGAACAGTTTTGTTGTCATGCCGCCAGCCACTCCGTCCGCAGCGCCGGCCGCTGCGCGGCGAGCCACAGCAGACCGATCATCGTCACCGAATTGGTCAGGCGCCCGTTTAGCGCCGCCTCGATTGCACGCTCCGCGGGCCAAACGCGCACGCGGATGTCCTCGTGCTCGTTCGCCATGCCGGCGTGACCGGCAATGCCGTCGGCGCCAACCGGCGGCGCCTGTACGCGGCCGACATAGAGTTCGCACAGCTCGTCGGCGCCGCCTGGCGTCAACAGGAACCCGCCGATCCGCCGCATCGAGCCTACTGCCAGCCCCATCTCCTCCATCGTCTCGCGGCGCGCCGTCGCCTCTGGTGTCTCGCCATCGTCGCAGAGGCCGGCGGGAAGCTCCACCAGCACCGGATCGAGGCCCGCGACCAGCGCGGGCAGGCGGAACTGCTCGATCAGCACCACGACGTCTGCCTCCGGATCATATGGCAGCACCGCCGCGGCACGGCCACGCCGCCACACCTCCCACGTTCGCTCGCCGGACATGGCGCCGTCGAAGCGGCGGTGCCGGAAACGCACCACGTCGAGTGAGAAGCGCCCACTCCAGACGCGCTGCTCGGAGTTGACCTGCACATCGGGGTGTACGGGAAGGCAGGGGAAACTGCGAGACGCCATGTGGCCAACATAGAGACGCGGCGTTGCAGCGCCCACCCCTGGTGTCAGGCAGGCACCGCCGTTGCCACAAGCTGACGCAGGCGGCTTGCTCCGGCCGCACCCTTCAGCGCCTCGCGCCAGCTCGATTCCGCCACACGCTGATGGGCGGCGATCGCCTCATCGGCGCCGGTGATCATCGCAACACCCGTGTGGGAGGAGGGATGCGAGTCCGGCCGAAAGGGGTTGATCGCCAAGCTGACCCGATCGCGGGCGCGCAAGATCTTGAACGCCGAAGTCGGCTCCGCTGCGGTCAGCAGGCCGAACTGCAGCCCCATCGGCTCTGCCTCCATGAGTGCGGCCATGTTCTCGACCTCCGTCACCGCCACGTCCCGGCCGATGCGGCGCACCCGGTCGGAGACCTGCATGCTGCCTGTCACACCGGTTTCCAGCAGCCGCTGGACCGACGACAGCGACATCATCGCGATGATTCCGGGACGCCGCATCGCATACATCCGCTTGCGCGCCGTCAGGATGCCCAGTACCTGCTCGGCCATTGAGCGCATCGCCGTGCGCTCTGCCGTCACCTGGTCTGCCGCCTCGTCGAACGCCTCGGCAAGCGCGTTGTCGTAGGCGTCCGAGGTGGTCAGGTAGCAGATCGGCCCGAAGAGCTGCAGGATCTGGTCCGCCGTCTCCTCAAACTGGCGGATGCGCTCGAAGTACCCGATCGGGCGGTTGTAATACTCGACGCCGATGCCGAGCAGCGACAGCGGCGAGATCTTCAGCAGTTCCGCCAGCCGCTTGATCGTGTCGAGCTTGATCACCTCGCCCTTTTCGTAGCGGTAGAGCGCGGCACGCGACACGCCCAAACGGGCCGCGATCTCTTCGGCGCGTAGCCCCGACTCCAGGCGATACGCCCGCAACTGCTGCCCGATCTCGGTAAAACGCATGGACATCCGGCCTTCCCCTTGGCCTAATGCCCGCAATCCGAGCGTGTATCGGTCGAATCCAAGAATTGACGCGGGCGAGAAAGCTTAAGACATGCCCGTTCGCGATTTCAACCCCTGACTAAATACTGCGACTCGTCGCCGCCCGGTATCAGCGGATCATTTCCCTCCGCGAACAGAAAAGTCGGCCAGCCCCTCGATTGCCAGGATCAGCGCCGAATGGTCCAGGTCCGCCCCGCCGTGCGCCGCACAGGACGAAAACATCTGCTGCGCGGTCGCCGTATTGGGCAGGGAGAGGCTGAGCTCCTTGGCCGTCGCCAGCGCCAGATTCAGGTCCTTCTGGTGCAGCCGGATGCGGAAGCCGGGATTGAAGGTGCCGTTCAGCATGCGCTCGGCGTGCACCTCGAGGATACGCGAAGAGGCGAAGCCGCCCATCAGCGCCTGCCGCACCTTGGCCGGATCTGCGCCCGCCTTTGCAGCGAAAACAAGGGCTTCCGCGCAAGCCTGGATGTTCAGTGCGACGATGATCTGGTTGGCCACCTTGCAGGTCTGGCCAGCGCCACTCTCCGGACCGACATGCGTGATGTTCTTGCCCATCAGGTCGAAAAGCGGCTTGGCGCGGGCGAATGCCGAATCGGGGCCGCCCACCATGATGGTCAGAGTGGCCTGCTTCGCGCCCACCTCGCCGCCCGACACCGGCGCGTCCAGATAGTCGCAGCCGAGAGCGTTGATCTTCTTGGCAAAGACCTTTGTCTCGATCGGGCTGATCGAGGACATGTCGATCACCAGCTTGCCGCGAGAGAGGCCGGCGGCGACACCGTTCGCGGCGAACAGCACGTTCTCCACGTCGGGTGTGTCCGGCACCATCAGGATCACCACTTCGGACTTCTCCGCGACCGCCTTGGCGTCCGGCACCACCTCGGCGACGGCGCGGATGTCGTCCGCCAGTGAGGCACGATCGGGCACGATCAGCGAGTGTTTGGCGTTGTGCAGGTTGAGCGCCATGGGCCGGCCCATGATGCCGAGGCCGATGAATCCGATCTTCATGATGTGTCTCCTTAAACTCCGAATTCCTGGCGCCATTTCAGGCCGGCGACGGTATCGCCGGCGGGGCGGTATTCGCATCCCACCCAGCCGCGATAGCCGAGTTCATCCATCCGCCGGAACACGAAGCGCCAGCCGATCTCCCCGGTTCCCGGCTCATTGCGCGCGGGGACGTCGGCGATCTGCATATGCGCGATCACCGGCATGAACTGTTCCATGCGTTTGGTGATGTCGCCTTCGGTCGTCTGGCAATGATAGACGTCGAATTGCAGGCCGAGCCGATCGCGTCCAATGGCCTCGACGACGGCGGCGCCCTGCGCCTCGGTATTCAGGAAGTATCCTGGCATGTCGCGGTGATTGATCGGCTCTATCGCCAGCATCACGCCTGCCTTCGTCGCGTGCTCAGCGGCCCAGGCCAGGTTCGCTGCGTACACGCTGGCCGCGGTGACCTGCGACACGCCAGCCGGCACGATCCCCGCCATGCAGTGCACCAGCCTGCAGCCCAGCGCGCCCGCATAATCCAATGCCTGCTTCACGCCGTCGTGGAACTCCGCCTGGCGGCCCGGGTGGCTGGCCAAGCCGCGCTCGCCCTTGGCCCAGTCACCCGGCGGCATGTTGAACAGCGCCTGGGTCAGGCCTTCGCCATCCAGCCGCTTGCGTAATTCCGCCATTGGGTGCTCGTAGGGAAACAGGAACTCCACACCGTCGAAGCCGGCTTTGCGGGCGGCGGCGAAACGGTCGAGGAACGGCACCTCGTTGAACATCATGGATAGGTTGGCAGCCAGGCGTGGCATCGCGGACCCTCCCCGGAAATGCGGCGGGAGGCTACAAGCGGGCGGGGGGATTGACCAGCGCATGACCGCGGAACGCACGCTGATGGCATTGCTGCTCGGCGGGATCGGCGTCGGCTGTGTGCTGGTACTCTATCCGTTCTTCTCGGCGCTGCTGTGGGCCGCAATCCTGGTGTTCACCACATGGCCGGTATGCGATTGGCTGCATCAGCAGATGCGGTTGCGCCGAGGTGCGGCTGCCGGCGTGATGGTGGCATTGACCGCCGTGGTGCTGGTGCTGCCGCTGGCACTGGCCGCCCCGGGGGGCGCCACTGACGTCAATCACCTGCGCGGCGTCATCGAGGACGCGTTGCGCGCCGGCCTGCCTGGTTCGCCGGAATGGGTATTCGAGATCCCCTTGGTCGGTCAGACGCTGGGCGATCTATGGAACCGTTGGGCAGCCGACATCACCGTGATGGTCGAGGCGCTGCGCCCCTACTTCGGCATCGTGTTGGAAGGTGGGTTGAGCCTCCTGCTGGGCCTCGCCAACGGCGTGCTGCTGTTCGTGCTCGCGCTGTTCATCGCTTTCTTCTTCTACCTATATGGCGAGCCGATCGCTGCGCGGCTTCGCGTCATCCTGATGCGGATCGCCGGCCCCCGGGCTCAGCGGCTGATCGATGTCACCGGCGCCACGGTGCGAGGTGTGGTGTTCGGCATCCTGCTGACCGCGATCGTGCAGGGCATGCTGACGGCGTTCGGGCTTTGGTTATCCGGCGTGCCGCGGCCAGTGCTGTTGGGTGCGGTAGCCGGGTTCCTGGCGGTGCTGCCGATTGGTGCGCCGGTCGTGTGGATCCCCGCCGCACTGTGGCTGATGGGCAGTGGCCATCTTGGCTGGGGGATCTTCCTCGCGACCTATGGTGTGGTGGCTGTCTCTGGCGCTGATTCCGTGATCCGCCCGTGGTTCATCGCCCGCGGGGCGCAGCTTCCCTTCCTGCTGACAGGTACTCGGGGTGTTGGGCGGCGCGATCGCGTTTGGCCTGCTCGGGATTTTCCTCGGCCCGGTGTTGCTCGGAATTGGCTACACGTTGGTCAACGAATGGGCCGAGACAGAGGAAGTGTTATCGGTCGATCACTGAGGAACGGATTGTGAGCGAAGGAGGACCGCAGGAGTCGAACCCGCGTCGCGCATTGGTCGGGCTGGTGGCCATCGTGGCAGCGGTCGTTGCGGTCTTGTTCATTGTGCATCGGCTCGACCAGGCAGCACAGCTACAGGACTGCCTTGCCTCGGGACGAACCAACTGCGCGCCGATCGAGACCCAACGGTAGGAGCGGGCGCCCGACGATCAATCGTTCAGCCTGCTCCGAGGCTCTCGCAGGTGTAATGATTATTTGATCGGCGAGAACGACGACGGCATCACGAAGGCATTCTCCTGCTTCACGACGACGCCGGGCGGGTTGCGGGCGGGCCACTGACCAGTCGCCGCGGCGGCGGCGCGTACTGACGTGCGCTCGTTGGCGTCCTTGTACGCCCAGATGTGCACCCACTTGTTCAGCGCGCCGAACTCCGAATACATGCCGGCAACCAGCGGCGAGAATTTTTGCCGTCCCTCGATCTTCTCCGACCAGCGCTCGATCAGGCCGGGAATCGAACCGGGCGTCAGCGTGTACTGGCGGATTTCAAACAGCGGCCCGACCTGGCGCGGCTCGAGCGGCGGCGAGAACGGCGCCGGTACGAACACCTCGCTCTGCTGGTTGGCGATGAATTCGCGGATCGGCGGCGGCCAGTTCGCTTCCTTCAAGCCGGCCGCGCGCACCGCGGCGCGATGCTCGAAGCTGTCATAGGCCCAGACATGGATGATCTGGTTCAGCGGCCCGACCTCGGTGTGCCAGAATGCTGCCAGTTTCGAGTGCTTCTGCCGGCTCGGCAGCGACTCGCCGAAGCGTTTCTCCACCTCGGCCAGCGTGCCAGGCTGTAGCGTGTAGGTGCGCATTTCAATGATCATCGTTGTCCTCCCCTTGCACTGGACGGCGCAACCTTAGGCGATGTGGCTTCCGGTGGAAACCGGGTGCCGCTTACTTGAGCTGGTCCGCGACCTTGTCGAGGCCGGCCTGCACACAGGGTTCGTCCACGCCAGGCGAGCCCGACACGCCGACGCCACCGATCACATCGCTGCCCACCTTCACCGGCAGGCCGCCGGGGATCGCGATGACGTTGGGCAGTGTCACCTGCTGGCGGACAACCGGGTTGTTGTCAGCGTAGCGTTTTGCATACTCCGAGGTCGCTGTGCGGAAGCTCAGTGCAGTGTAGGCCTTGCGGCGCGCGTTCTCCATCGTGTGAGGGCCGGCGTTGTCGGCGCGCATGGCAACAATGATATCGCCGGCACGATCCACGACCACGGCCGACACGGCATAGCTCTTGGCGCCGCAGCTTTCGATCGCCGTCTCGGCGATGGTGCGCGCCATCGGATACGAGAGATCACGGTGCGTCAGAAGCTGTGCCTGAGCTGGGACCGCGAGCGTCGCGGCGATGGCGAAACCGGCGCTCATAGCAAGTGATGACGACATCGTTGTGTCCTTCCGGTTAGCGACTAATGGCCTGCCATCCTCGTTCTGTCATGCAGGATCGCGACTTGGCTTCATCGACATGGATCTCGGACCTGTCGTCATAGCCCGAGACCGCGACGACCTTCGAGTTCTGCTTGCGGCACTGCGCTAGGTCGCTTTTGTAATCCGCGTCGCCGTAGTTGGGGTGGCTCGCGTTCTTGTACTGTGTTGAGTCGCAGCCGCCCAGTACGGCAAGCAGCAGCCCTGTCGCGAGCGAGGCGCGGGGCAGGCAGCAGCTACGCATCATTTCCTCCCATGACAGCCTGCAATTTGGTTGTCATGCTGGCATAATGCGCGCCCCGCGCCAACATACATCGCCATGATCGCCTTCGCTGAGCTGCTTGAGCGCCTGGTCTTCACGCCGTCGCGCAACGCCAAGATCGCGCTGCTGCGGCGTTATTTTGCGACGCAGCCAGACCCGGATCGCGGCGTCGGTCTGGCGGCGATCGCCGGCGAGCTGTCATTTACCACTGCCAAGCCGAGCTTGATTCGCGAGCTTGCCGCGGCGCGCACCGATCCGGTGTTGTTCGCCTGGTCATACGACTACGTCGGCGATCTGGCGGAGACCGTCGCATTGATGTGGCCTGCTTCCCCAACGAACGCTGCCCCGCCGCGTCTCGCGGAGGTGGTGGAGACGCTGGAGAGTGCGCCCAAGATTGCGCTGCCGGAAATTGTCGCAGGTTGGCTCGATGCGTCGGACGCATCGGTGCGGCTGGCATTGCTCAAGCTGATCACCGGTGGTTTGCGCGTCGGCGTCTCTGCGCGGCTGGCGAAGGTCGCACTGGCCGAGATCGGCGGCGTGGAGGCCGACGATGTGGAGGAGGTGTGGCACGGCCTGGCGCCGCCCTATCTGCCGCTGTTCGCGTGGCTGGAGAAGCGAGCTCCGCGACCCGATCCGGCGGAGGCGCCGGTGTTTCGTCCGCCTATGTTGGCACATCCGCTGGAGGCGGGGGACCTCGCTGGAATGCAGCCGGCTGACTGGCGCGCCGAGTGGAAATGGGACGGCATTCGCGTGCAGCTCGTGGCGACCGAAGGTGGCAGAAGACTTTATTCGCGTGGCGCGGAGGACATCTCCGGCGCATTCCCGGAGATTATCGCGGCGATGGATTTTCACGCCGTGCTGGATGGCGAATTGCTGGTGGTGCGCGGCGGACAGGCTGCGCCGTTCGCGCATCTGCAACAGCGGCTGAACCGCAAGGTCGTCAGTGCGCGCATGATGGCGGAGTATCCCGTGGGTATCCGGCTGTACGATATGCTGTTCGAGGCGGCAGAGGACGTGCGTTCGCTGCCGTTCGATGCGCGGCGGTCGCGGTTGGAGGCATGGTACGCACGAACGCGTCCGGCACGGATGGATCTTTCGGAACTGATCGGGTTCTTGTCGCTCGATGAACTGATGGTGTTGCGGGATGGCGCGCGCGCTGCCTCGATCGAGGGGCTGATGCTGAAGCGGAGTGATGCCGTCTACGTTCCGGGTCGGGTGAAGGGGCTGTGGTGGAAGTGGAAGCGTGATCCGCTGAGCATCGACGCGGTGCTGATGTACGCGCAGCGGGGCCACGGCAAGCGCAGCAGCTACTATTCTGATTATACATTCGGCGTGTGGCGCGATACTGAGCTGGTGCCGGTTGGGAAGGCCTATTTCGGTTTCACCGATCAGGAGTTGGCGTTCCTTGATCGTTGGATCCGCAACCACACCGTGGCGCGGTTCGGTCCGGTACGTGAGGTAGAAAAGTCGCTGGTGCTGGAGATCGCATTCGACGCGGCGCAGTTGTCCAATCGCCACAAGTCCGGTGTGGCACTGCGATTTCCGCGTATCGCGCGCATCCGAACCGACAAGCCCGCGGCGGAGGCGGACCGGCTGGAGAACCTGATGGCGCTGGTGGAGAACAAGCCGGCAGTTGCTGCGGTCGATTGACCGGCAATCGGTCGCGTGCTGCGCTCCCGCCATATCTTATGGGAGGGCAAACTAATGCCGCTGATGCCGAACAATGCGAAGCGCAAGATGCGGGCGGGCGAGGTGGCGCTGGGTTTTGGCGTGCACCACCTTCGCAGCATAGCGGCACCTGCGCTTGCCGCGGCCACCGGTCATGATTGGCTGTTTCTCGACAATGAGCACGGTTCATTCTCGGTAAGCGAGATTGCACAGCTCTGCATGGCTTCTTTGCCAGTCGGGGTCACACCGCTGGTCCGCGTGTGCGCCAATGCAATCGACGAGGCGACGCGCGCGCTGGACAACGGCGCGCTCGGTATCGTCATGCCGCATGTTGATACGGCGACGGAAGCGCGGCGCATCGCTGAGGCGTTTCGCTATCCGCCATTGGGTCGGCGAAGCTGGGGAGGTCCACCCGCGGTCTATGGGTTCCAGCCACCATCGATGGCGGAGGCGCAGAAGGCTATCAATGACGAGATCCTGACGGTTGTGATGATCGAAAGCCCAGAGGCGGTGAAGAACGCAGCGGACATCGCGGCGGTGGACGGTATTGATGTGCTGTTCATCGGCACGTCCGATTTGTCGTCCGAACTGGGGATTGCGGGCCAAATGGGCCATCAGAAGGTGATCGACGCCTACAAGGCCGTGGGCGCCGCGTGCACGAAGCACGGCAAGATACTTGGCATGGGCGGTGTCTACGATGAGGAGAATGCGTCGCGCTATGTCGGCATGGGTGCACGGTTCGTGCTGACCGGATCAGATCACAGCTATATCGTGATGGGCGCAAGCGCTCGCAGCGGATTCTTCGCGGGGTTGCCTCGCGCGGTGTAGGGCCCGGGGCAAGCAGATCAAACCGGCCAACAGATGGGGAGGACGCCATGGCAATCGTGCACAACATTGCAAAGCGGAAGCTGAAAGAGGGCGATATTGCCCTGGGCTTTGGCCTGCATCATCTGCGGAGCAGCGCGGCACCGATTCTGGCTGGTGTCGCGCAGCATGACTATCTGTTCATGGACATGGAACACGGTGCGTTTACCGTGCAGGAGGCCACGCAGATCTGCATCGCTTCGCTGGCCGCTGGCATCGCTCCGATTGTGCGCGTTTGTGCCGGCGCGATCGACGAAGCGACGCGTCTGCTGGACAACGGCGCGCTGGGCATCGTCGTGCCGCATGTCGACACCAGGAAGCAGGCGCAGCGTATTGCGGATGCTTTCCACTATCCGCCAATGGGGCACCGGAGCTGGGGCGGGCCACCACCGATCTACAGCTACATGGCACCGCACGTGTCGGAGGCACAGAAGGCAATCAACGACGAAGTGCTGACGGTGGTGATGATCGAGAGTCCTGAGGGAGTAAAGAACGCCGACGACATAGCCTCGGTAGATGGCGTCGACGTGTTGTTGATCGGCAGTTTCGACCTGACATCGGAAATGGGCATTCCGGGGCAGATGGGCCATCAAAAATTGATCGACGCCTGTGAGAGGGTCGGCGATGCGTGCCGTAAGCACGGCAAGGCACTGGGCGTGGGCGGGATCAACGACGATGAGGATGCGCGGCGGTATATCACCATGGGCTCGCGCTTCATTACTTCAGGCAACGATCACAGCTTCATTGTGAAGGGATCGATCGAGCGGGCCGGGTTCTATCGAAAAGTGGCGGCCGAGGCTGGGGATGGCGGCAAACCCAAGGGCGGCAAGAAAAAGCGCTGAGCCGCTGTGAGGTAGTCACGGGAAGGTGAAGGAAACCGGGCGGGCGCGGGACACTTTCGGATAGCGTGACGGCATCCAAAGGGAACGGTATGGCCACCTTACCGAGTTTACGGGACGACCTAGGCAACGTGCCTGGCGCGCTTGCATCCGCGACGATCAATACGAACACGCTGAGCCAGCCCTCCACGCTTAGTTTCATCAGCGCGGATGTTGCGGCAGCGCTGACGTCCGCGGCGCCGGTCGCCCCGACCGTGGCCGCACCTGGTGCGCCCTATCCTGCGATGTATGTCTTCGGCGACAGCTTGTCGGACACGGGTAACGTATCGCTTGCCACGCTCGGTCAGGTCCCGGTATCGCCTTACGCGGACCGCAGTTTCAGCAACGGTCCGGTGTGGGCACAAGACCTTGCACAGTCGCTCCATCTGCCTGCACTGCAGCCGAGTCTCGCTGGGGGCACCGATTTTGCCTATGGCGGTGCGGAGACCGGACAGACGCCGGCGCATACGCTCAATCCCACCGACTTTGCATCGCAGTATGGGCAGTACCTGACGCAGGTTCCGTCGCCACAGGCTGGCGCACTCTATGCAATCTGGATCGGTGCCAATGACGTACTCGATATCACCAACAACAGCTCGTTGACTCCGGCACAGCAGCAGGCCGACGTGGGTGCGGCGGTGCAGAACGAGGTGTCAGTGATCGGCGGGCTGGCGGCGCATGGCGCGCAGAACCTGCTCGTGCTGAATGTACCCGATCTCGGCAGGACCCCGTACGAGACGGCGCGAGGGCCGGCGGTGGCGCAGTCGGCGACGTCACTCGCTTCGCTGTACGACAGCGACCTTGCGACTGCGCTGCAGCCCTTGGAGGCGTCTGGTGCGCTGAAGATCGATCTGGTGAACACTTTCTCGGTACTCGACCAGGTGATTGCCAGTCCTGGCGCCTACGGCTTCACGAATGTGACCGATCCGCTGTGGAACGGCAACCTTACCAGTTCCAGCAGCGGAACACTGGCCGCGGCTGGCGCCGCGCAAAGTCAGTATCTCTTCTTCGACGGTCTGCATCCAACCGCACAGGCTCACTCCCTCTTGGCGTCCGGGATCGCTCAGGGTCTTACTGGTGTCGCGTAGTTATCGATAATCAAACGCCGCGTGCCAACCGGCCGCGCCTTCGGGCAGGAGGCCGGACAGATGCCAGAGGGTGCAGAAATCGTCGCCGGGTTCGAAACCGGTTTCAGCTACGCGAACGATGACATCGCGTTCGCGTCTGAACACCGAGACACCCGGCAGCCAGCCGCCTGTCGTGGACCTACAGCCCATGTCGGCGGCGAAGCTGTTTTCCTGATGGCTGACCATGTGGAATCGCGACAGGCTTATGGCCCCCTTGGGTGTAACAAATTCATAGTTCTGCACAGGCTTCGGCTACGGAGGCCTGTGCCTGCCGCATCTTCTGCCTTAGCTCGGTGATCTGCTCGCGCCAGGCGGCGAGCTTCGCAGTGGTGTCGCGGTAGTTCATGATGCGATCAGTCCTCGTACTTGTCGTGCCAGCGAAGCCATTCCATCGGATACCTCAGCCCGGCTTCGTCGCGGTCCTTCAGCACCAGATCCAGGTAATGGTACGCGGTGTTCATCATGTCGAGGCCCCGCGCGTAGATGGAATAGGTGTGGTAAAGAGTGCCATCTTCCGCCTTGTAGAATACGCTGATCCCGGGGCGTTCGGTGTCTGAGGCTTTGGTCCAGGTGTAATTGTAGAAGATATCGCCTCGCTCGATTTCATCGCGTGCAAAGGTCACGTGATAGTTGTGGTTGAAGTCACAGCCGGCGGATGAGACCCACTTGAAGCTCCAACCCATGCGTTGCTTGTAGGCGTTGATCTTCTCCAGCGGTGCCGATGAGATCGCCAGAAGTGTCACGTCGCGATGCGCCAGGTGGATGTCGATGCCGTTGAAGTTGTCTGCCCAGAAGGAGCAGCCCTTAGCACCCCTCGGTCCAATCGGGGGCAAGCATGAAATGGTAGACGACGAGTTGCGAGCGTCCCGCGAAGAGGTCGGCCAGGGATTCGCGGCCATCGGGGCCGTCTAACACAGATGGTTTCTCGGCGCGTTCCCACGGCAGCGTGCGCCGCTGAGCACTCAGTCCGTCGCGCAGGCGGTTGAACTCTTTCTCCTTGGCGAGAACTGCCTGCGGGCATCTACCCAGGCGTCGTGCGAAACAACCGGGTGATTGTCGATCATGGTTTGTTCTCCTTTCTTTGGCGCTTGGGCCTCGGGGGTTCATCGATCTCCAGAATCGAAGCAGCGAGCAGATCGAACTGCTGCTGCCAGTATTTGCTGTAGCGGTTGAGCCAGATCGCGGCGGTGAGTATGTGCGCGGCATCAAGGGTGCAGCGGCTGATCCGTCCCGAGCGCTCCTGACGAACCAGGCCGGCGCGCACCAGCACCTGGATGTGGCGCGAGACCGCCTGCAACGAGATGTCGAACGGTGTCGCCAATTCCGATACCAACAGCACCTGCTCGCCGAGTCGCAGCAGGATGGCGCGACGCACAGGATCGGACAGGGCGAAGAAGACGCTGTCCAGCAGCGCCTCTTCGATATTCGCCTCCTGCTCGATCGTGCGCAGCGCGGCAGACATGGGTGCCCATTATCAACAGACTAGTTGATAGTCAACAGATAGGTTGATGGTAGGCGTGAGCGGATGTGCGCATTACGATCGTGTTGATCGTGCAGAGGGTGGGCAGATGGCCACGAAGACGCGGACGCGGCGCTTCCGCGAGTTGATCGAAGCGGATGAGATCCTGGTGCAGCCAGGCATTTACGACCGAATCAGTGCGCCCGACATTGCCCTGGTCGCGAGGGAGGTGAACAAGCCGCGCCCGATTACGCCGCTGACATGCGCACGTGAGATGCCGGACCTTGGCGTCGCCTTGGTCGGCTATCCGCGTCTGGTGACGGAGGCCGCGATCCGACGGATGGAGAATGCGTTGTCCGTCCTGCTGCAATCGGCGGCGGAAGGACGCGTGATCGAGCAGCCGGATCTCGTGGCGCCCTTCGAGGAACCGAACGAGCTGATGGCATTCAGCATAGTCAGGGATAAGCAGCAGCGCTTCCTCGCCGCGGCGCAGAGAGAAACCAAATACGGCGCGTCGCGATGACACAACAACGCGGTGCCCGCACTCGACTAGCCGTCGATATCGGCGGCACGTTCACCGATCTCGTGCTGGAGCTGCCTGATCGCACGCTATCCGCGAAATTGCTGACCACGCACACGGCGCCGGACGAAGCGGTGATCGAGGGCACGGAGGCGATCCTGCGCGAGGCGGGCATCGCCGCGTCCTCGCTTGATCTGGTGATCCACGGCACGACGCTCGCCACCAACGCGTTGATCGAGCGCAAAGGTGCGCGCACCGCGCTGATTACCACTGATGGATTTCGGGATTCGCTGGAGATCGCCTACGAGCACCGGTTCGAGCAGTACGACCTGTATATGGAAAGGCCAGAGCCGCTGGTTTCACGCGATCTGCGCCTGGAAGTGCCCGAACGCCTGGCCGCTGATGGATCTGTGCTGCTCGCGCTGGATGAGAACGCGCTAAAGCGTCTGGCGGCGGCGATCCTGCAACGCGATATCGAGGCGTTGGCGATCAGCTTCCTCCATTCGTACATAAACCCGGCACATGAGGAGCGCGCGCGCGAGGTGATGTCGCACATGCTGCCGCATCTGGCGATCAGCATCTCGTCGGAAGTGTGCCGTGAGATCCGCGAATACGAGCGGACCTCGACTGTGGTAGCCAACGCCTACGTGCTGCCGATGATGGATCGCTATCTCGCGCAGATGCAGGATGGATTGCGCCGCATCGGTGCAACCTGCCCATTGTTGCTGATGATGTCCTCGGGCGGCATCTGCACAGTGGAGACCGCGCGGCGTTTCCCGGCGCGGCTGGTGGAGAGCGGACCGGCGGGTGGCGCCATTCTGGCGCGACATGTTGCGGCTCGCGGCGGTTACGACCGTGCGATTTCGTTCGACATGGGCGGCACGACCGCGAAGATCACGCTGATCGACGACTATACTCCGCAGCAGTCGCGGCACTTCGAAGTCGCGCGTGCCTATCGGTTCGCCAAGGGCAGCGGCTTTCCGGTGCGTATTCCGGTGATCGACATGGTGGAGATCGGTGCCGGTGGTGGTTCGATCGCGCGTGTGGACTTGCTGGGCCGCATTGTCGTCGGACCCGACAGTGCGGGAGCAGATCCGGGTCCGGCATGCTACGCGCGCGGCGGCAATCAGCCGACAGTGACCGATGCCGATGTGGTGCTGGGGCGCATTGATCTGACGCGCTTTGCCGGTGGCAAGATCGCGTTGGATCCCACGCGGGCACTCGAGGCGGTGACAGCGACAATCGCCGCGCCGCTGTCGATGGCTGTGCAGGAAGCGGCGCGTGGCATCGCCGAGATCGTCGACGAAACGATGGCGAGCGCGGCACGTGTGCATGCGGTGGAGAATGGCAAGGAGACCTCGGGTCGCACGCTGATCGCTTTCGGCGGCGCGGCTCCGCTGCATGCCGTACGGCTGGCACAGAAGCTGGGCATTCGTCGCGTCGTGGTACCGCCGGATGCCGGTGTGGGATCGGCACTCGGCTTTCTCGGTGCGCCGATCGCCTATGAAGTTGTACGCACTCTGCTGGTGCGGCTCGATGCGCTGGAGCAGAAGACCATTGATGCGCTGTTTGCCGATATGCGCGCCGAAGCTGAAGCGGTGGTACGGCTCGGTGTGCCACGGGGTGCGTTGATCGAAACGCGCACCGGGTTCATGCGCTATCGCGGGCAGGGCCACGAGGTTGCGGTGCTGCTGCCCGACGGCGCTCTGGATCCTGCCGCCCTGCGCGCAGCGTTCGACGCGACGTATGCCCGCGTTTATGGCCGAGTTATTCCGCGACTAGAAGTCGAAGCCGTGACCTGGACTCTGTCGCTCGCGGAGCCGCATGACCTGCCGGAGCGATTGAACGTGCCTGCTGATGCGGGCGCCGCAGCACCGATCGGACAGTGCCACATGGTCGAGCCGATCAGCGGGGAAGCAGTCGATGCGTTGGTGTTCGCGCGTGGGGCGTTGCCCATGGGTGCGCGCATAACTGGACCTGCTGTCGTCGTCGAGGACGGCACTTCGACGATCCTGCCGAGCGGTTATGCCGCGCACATTGGTGGTGCCGGAGACATGGTGATCGAGGAGATTGAGGCGTGAGTCGCAGGAACATCTCGGAGATCGAGCTGCAGATCATGTGGAACCGCCTGCTGTCCGTGGTGGAGGAGCAGGCGCAGACCTTGGTTCGCACGGCATTCAGCACATCGGCGCGCGAGGCCGGCGACATTTCCGCCGGCGTGTTCGATCTGGCAGGGCGGATGCTGGCGCAGGCGGTCACCGGCACGCCGGGCCACATCAATACCATGGCGCGGTCGGTCGGGCATTTTCTGGAGGCGTTCCCTGTTGGGCAGATGAAGGACGGCGATGTCTACATCACCAACGATCCGTGGAAGGGCACCGGCCACCTTTACGATCTGGTGGTCGTGTCACCGACCTTCATGGACGGACGAATCGTGGCATTGTTCGCCTGCACCACGCACCTGGTCGACATGGGTGGCGTCGGGCAGACGCCGGAGGGCCGGCAGATCTACCACGAGGGTCTGTTCATCCCGCTGCTGCGCCTCGCGCGCGCGGGCGAGATGAATGATGACCTGCTGGCGATGATCCGTTCCAATGTACGCGAGCCGGTGCAGGTGATTGGCGATGTCTATGCGTTGATTGCGTGCAACGAGATCGGCAGCCGTCGGCTGGTAGCGATGATGCGCGAGTTCACCCTGCGCGATCTGGATATGCTGGGTGAAGCGATCATCAGCCGCAGCCGTCAGGGCATGGCGGAGGCGATCGGCAGATTGCCACAGGGCACCTGGGACGCGTCGATGCGCATCGACGGCTATGAGGCGCCGATCGATCTGGTGGGCACGCTGACCATCGGTCGCGACACGATTCACGTAGATTACACCGGCACGTCGGGCATGTCGTCGTACGCGATTAACTGCCCGCTCTGCTATACAGAGGCCTATACAACCTTCGGTGTTAACTGCGTCGTGGCGCCACATATACCGAACAACACGGGGACGCTGGATGCGGTGCGTGTCACCGCGCCGGAGGGAACGATCCTCAGCGCAGTCCATCCTGCTGCGGTATATGCGCGCTCTGTGATGGGACACATGCTGCCCGACGTGGTGTATGGCTGTCTCGACCAGGCGCTGCCGGGACGCGTGCCGGCAGAAGGGACGTCGAATCTGTGGACGCTCAATTTGATCGCGGGGCATGGGCTGACCGGGATCGGCCGCGCTACGGGCACTCCATTCATGGTGAACAGTTTTCACTCGGGTGGCGCGGGTGCGCGGCCGAAACAGGACGGGCTGTCAGCGACGCCGTTCCCATCCGGTGTGCGCAACGTTCCGGTGGAGGCGACCGAGGCCATTACGCCGTTGGTGATATGGCGCAAGGAGCTGCGGCAGGATTCCGGCGGCGTTGGGCGTCAGCGCGGCGGGTTGGGTCAGGTGATGGAGATCGGATCGCGGGAGGATGCCGCGTTCGGCATTTTTGCGCGGTTCGAGCGGGCGAAGTATCCGGCACGTGGGCGACATGGCGGCGGTGCCGGGCAGGTCGGGCGGCTGTCGCTGAAGTCGGGGACGGAGCTGAAGCCCAAGGGTCTTGCGGTGGTTCCGCCAGGCGATCGGCTGGTGGTAGAGATGCCCGGCGGTGGCGGCATGGGGCCTGCCAGGGAGCGCGATCCTGAGGCCGTGCTGCGCGACGTGCGACTGGGGTACGTGTCGCGGGAGGCCGCAAAAACCGCATATGGTGTCGATGCGTGAATTAGATGCGTGGTCAACTGTTGGTCCGTTCGTCAGTCCCGCGCGGGTTTCTTGATGCGCCTAATTTGAGGTTTGTTTTTGCGCTTAAAGCGTGATGAAGTTTGTCGGAATTGGCTACCGATTCCCGAATCGGGCTGCGTCTGCCTCAACCTGCTGGCTGGGGATGGAGACCAGCATGAGACCCTATTCGAACGACCTACGCGTTGTCGGCTCAGTAGAGCGAGACGAGCTGTCGCGACGGCAGGCAGCATCGCATTACGGCGTAGGGGCCAGCACGGCGGTCAAATGGGTGCAGCGTCTCAGACGGACTGGCAGCGTCAGCCCTGGCAAGATGGGACGCCGCCGCCCCAAGAGCTGTCCGGCTTATGGCGGGGCTGGCTGTTGGAGCGTTGCCGTGCCGGCGAATTCACCCTGCGGGGTCTGGTGGGTGAACTGGCCGAGCGTGGGCTGAAGATCGCTGGCCATCCGACGAGGAAGGCTGGTAGCGGATGTCTCTTGGACGGCAGCGGGAACGGCAGGCGGACATGCTGGCTTCGTGGGCGGAGATGCCGCGCTCACCGGGACACGTGTTCTACGACAAGCTGCAAGCCTTGCTGATCGCGGCGGGCTTCGACGCGTTCGTTGCGACGCAGTGCGCGAAGGAATATGCGCCGCGTCGCGGCCGGCCGTCGTTGCCGCAGGTCGCTACTTCCGCATGCTGCTGATCGGGTATTTCGAAGGTATAGACAGCGAGCGCGGCCTGGAATGGCGCTGCGCTGACAGCCTTTCACTACGCGAGTTCCTGCGTCTATCTGAGCGCGAGGGCGTGCCGGATCACTCGTGGTTGAGCCGCACCAGATCGGCGCGACAGCGGCGAAGGCTATCGCGAGATGCTGACCCGTATGGCCCGCGAGAGCGGCATCGAGACGCCGACGGCCGATGACCTGGATCGCCGAGTTGAAAGACGGCCGAACGCATCTGGCCTACAAGCCGGAGCATGCGATGGACGTCGACACCGGTGCAGTGGTCGCGGTCGAGGTGCGTGCCGCCGACCAGGGCGAAACCGCGACCTTGCCGGATACCTTGGCGAATGCCATCGAGCATCTCACGGCGGTTGACGCGGCACCGACGCCGGAGGCGCCTGCTGAGTTGATCGCCGACAAGGGATATCATTCGCGCGATGCGCTGAAGGCGCTTGATGGTGGTCCGTGGAAGTCGCGCATCTCCGAGCCACACCGCGACGGGGTCTCACTTTGGCACGGCGATGATGCGGCGCGTCGGGCGGTCTACAACAACCGAACGCGGCTACTTTCGGGGGTAGCTCGACAAGCGTTCAAGCTTCGTGCCGAACTGGTGGAACGTGGTTTCGCCCTGATCCTCGATCGCGGCGGCATGCGCCGGGTCTGGTTGCGCGGCCGGGACAACGTGCAGAAGCGCTATCTGACCCACGTTGCCGGGTACAACCTGGGATTGCTAATGCGATTGCTGACCGGAGCGGGGACGCCCCGGGAGTTCATCGCGATAGCTTCCGGTCGGCTTTTTGCGACCTTGCAACCAGATGGCGTCCTGATCGTCATGATACTCGTCGTCGCCGACAACCAGTGCGCCGCATTCGCCGTGATGATCACACCAATCCCATTCGCCTGAATACGCATTTCTCAACGGGCTGGTAAGCGATGTTCGGCGACCCTTCGCTGCTTCGTGAAATGAGGGTGGTTGTGCGGGCGGTAGCCAAAACCACGGCATCAATTCGTCGATGCCGTTCTCCGGCCAGCCGTTCACCAGGCGTGTGATGGGACCGGTGAAATAGCAGGGAATCGCGTGAAGGGATCAACTGGACAGTAGGCTTGCGAGGAAGTCGTCGTCCCAGGCGCGACTATGATGGCCTGGCTGACTCGCAGGGACAAGCAAAGATGTCGTCGGTCGCCGCTGTGCGGTGAACATTTGACCGTAAAGGAGCCCGTGGATTTGTGCATAACGCAAGCGCATTACACACACTCCAACAGGCCCATCAACAACAGCCAAGACGGACATTTTATCATTTTATAAGGCAAACATCTTTGCGGCAAATCTGCCTCCGCGCGTCAGCGGGGGCAGCTCCGTTGTTGGATGGTTATTGTACCCCGCTGTCGCTCTTGCTGTCGCTGGCGTCCCTCGGTTTGCGTGGTGCACGAGCGGCGGCCACTCTTCGCCGGTAGCTTTCGACGTTCATTTCGAAGATCGTCGAGTGGTGGACAAGCCGGTCCACAGCGGCCCGCGTCATTGCGGCATCCGGGAAGACGCTCCTCCATTCGCCAAATGGATGATTAGCCGTAACTATCAGGCTGCGCCGTTCGTAACGGGCAGCGATCAACTCAAAAGACCGAGGTCTCGGCTTGATCCTTTCGCACATAGCAGAGGGCTTCGAGGATGAGCAGGTGGTATTTGTCGAGCTACTCGATGGCACTTTCCAACGACAGCGCCTGCCGAGCTTGTTGCAGACGCTGCACAAGATAGGTGGTTCGGGTGAACAGCACCCGGTAGCCGTTCTCGATGAGCGCATGACCGAAGGCGGCGCTGAGGTGCAACCTTCCCGACCCGCTGGGGCCGAACAGCAAGATCGTGCCGCCTCGGTCGATCCATCGGTCGCCGGTGGCGAGCGCGACAACGTGCGCACGACTGAGCATCGACACAGCGGCGAAATCGAAGCTGTCGAGCGTCTTGCCGGGCAGCAGGCGGGCCTCGATCAAGTGGCGCTGGATGCGTCGCTGATCCCGTTCGGCGAGTTCCAGCTCGGTGAGGGACGCCAGCAGTCGCGCTGCCGGCCAACCTTCGCGGTCGGCGCGCTCGGGCGTCCTTCAGCCTGGCTGCGGCCGCGGCTTAGCCGATCGTCATAGATCCGCATCCGTGTCAAATCGCTCGCAACTGCGCCCCCCATTTCGCGCGCAATCGCGACCCCTCTTGGGCTTGATAGAGCTCCGCGGGATGGCGTTTGCGGGTGTTGGGAGGCTATGGATAAGTGGCCTGCCGGAGCGACCGTCGAGAGTTCTGGCGTAGGCAGGCCACTTAGCCATAGCGGACAGCGAGGGCGTGGGGTGGCGAGGTCAGTTTCGGTTCTTGAAGCGCCAGCTGGTGTTGCCGGTTTCGACGATGTCGCAGTGGTGCGTCAGGCGGTCGAGCATGGCAGTCGTCATCTTGGCGTCGCCAAAAACCTGCGGCCAATCTGCAAACGCCAGATTGGTGGTGATGAGCAGCGACGTGTTCTCGTAAAGCTTGCTGATCAGATGGAACAGCAGTTGGCCGCCGGACTGGCTGAACGGCAAATAGCCAAGTTCGTCGATGACAATGACATCATAGCGCAGCAGCGTCTCGGCGAGCCGACCGCTGCGACCAGCCGCCTTCTCCTGCTCGAGCTGGTTGACCAGATCGACCAGGTTGAAGAACCTGCCGCGCGCACGGCTGCGAATGATCGCGGATGCCACGCCAATGCAGAGATGCGTTTTGCCGGTGCCCGTGCCGCCGATAAAAATTGCGTTGCGTTTGGCATCGAGGAACGCGCCGGTTGCGAGTTCGCGCACCTGGCCCTCGTCAATCATCGTGTCGCCAAAGACGAACTTGTCCAGGTCCTTCAGCACCGGGAACTTGGCGCCACTGATGCGATAGCTGATTGAGCGAGCCTGCCGATGCGTGCGTTCGGCCCTGATCAGGCTGGCGATGAGCGGATAGATCTCGTCACGCCGCGCCAGGCCCTTGCCGGCGATCTCGTCGAAACTCGCGCGCATGCCGTAGAGCTTCAATTCGGTCATGGCGTCCAGGATCTCGTGGCGTTCCATCAGGCGACCTTTCGTATGCTGTCATAGCGGCCGCAATCGGCCACGGGCTCGACCTTCAGGCGCAGGCCATCCGGCGTGGTGATCGAAGCCGGCGTCGGGGGTTGGTGCCGGCGCGCCAGCACGGTCAGGATCACGTCGCCGCTGGCGATCCCCGCCGCGAGCGCCTCGGCGCAGGCAGCCTCCACGGCCGACAAGCCATGAGCCAATACTGCACCGAGGACTTTGACGAATTGCTGATCGCCGTCGGCATGCTGCTTCAGCTTCGCGCGAACCTGGGCCAGCGCCGGCGGCAATGCCCAATCCTTGAACGGCGCGCCGTTGCGCAATGCACCCGGCTTGCGCACCAGCACAGGCAGATAGTGCCAAGGATCGTAGATGATCTGATAGCGCCGGAAGTCGCGCGGATGGTCGGCCACCCCCTCGTCGCCGAGAAGAACCACGATGCGCTCAGCATGAGATCGAACCAGCACCATCCGGCCGGCGGCTCGTGCATCAACGCTGTAGCGATTATGGTCGGCCATGATCAGGCACGTGGTGGTAGCCCTGACGGCCTTTTCGACAAAACCATCGAATGGTCCGCGTAATTCCATTAGGCTCGCTTGCTCTTCCTGGAAAACCTCCCAGATCGTCCGGTCCTTGAACTCCGGATGCTTGTGGCGCTTCGCATAAGCGATGCACTGATCTGCCAACCAGCCATTCAGCTCGGCCAGGCTCGATACCCGCGGCTTGGGCCGGAACAGCTGATCGCGCAGATTGCCGACCTGGTTTTCGACCTGTCCCTTCTCCCAACCCGATGCGGGCGTGCAGGCAACTGGCTCAACCAGATGATGTGAACACATCTGGAGAAAACGGCGATTATATTGGCGCGCCTTGCCCACGAAGATCGCTTCCACCGCAGTCTTCATGTTGTCGTAGATGCCGCGCCGACAGATGCCGCCGTAAAACTCAAAAGCCTTGTCGTGCGCATCGAACACCAGTTCTTGTGTCTCGCGGAAGTAGGCGCGCACGAATGGCATGCGGCTATGCGACAGCTTCATGTGCGCCGCCTTGATGACCAGCGGCAATCCCTGCAGCGTGATGGTCTCGTGGCTCCAGTCGAACTGGTAGGCTTCGCCGGGCGCAAAGCTCAGCGGCACAAAGGCGTGCGCCGGCGTCCGAGCCTGCTCGTCGCGCCACGATTTGGTGAAACGATGCACGCTGTCATGCGCGCCATCGTAACCGCGGCCTCGCAGCTCTTCGAACAGGCGCTGCGTCGACCGGCGTTCTCGCCGCGGAAGCTTGGCCTCCTTCTCAAGGATCTGGGCCAGAACTTCCACCCACGCACCGAGCTTCGGCGCCGGCTGCACGCCGCGCTCATACTTGAACGCGGTCTTGTGGCTCCGAACGACCTTGCGCACCGTGGCCCGTGAGACGCGGAGCGTCCGCACGATCTCCTTAATCGGCAGGCGCTGCTCGAAATAAGCGCGCCGGATATCGCCGATCACGTCCACGGACATCATCCCCCAAACCCCTCCCAGGCCGACCTGGGCCATAGGGAGAGACGCTGACACACAGAGCCGAGGGGTCGCGATTGGAAGCGAAAACCGCCCTCAGGGGGTCACTATTGCGAGCGATTTCACACCGCATCCGAAAGCCGATCAGCCGCGAGGGCACGGTGTAGAGCACCTTGCGCAGCACGAAGCCGCTGCTGGAGGTCACGAACACCTTGGCCTCGTCATAATCCGTGGTTCGTCCAGATGGCACCGGACGCAGCGCAGCACATTCCAGTTTCACCATTTTGGCGCGACGAGCGTTGCGGCGGCCGATGAGGCTGGCGATCCAGCCGCGATAGGCATCGAGGCTCTCGAAGGCGACACTGCCCCGAAGCAGCAGAGCCTGGGCCACCCCGCGTCTGAGATGGTCGTGCTGGCTCTCGCTGGCGCCGTTCTCGTGCGCAACCCCGGTGTTGTTGCGGCTTGGTGTCATGTCGTAATGGGCGCACAGAGCCTCGTAGCGACGCGTCTGGTCGACGCGAGCATCGTCATCGAGGTTGCGGAACGCGGCAGAGAGGCTGTCGGAACGATGTTCGACGGGCAACCCGCCGAGCGACCAAAGTGCGTTCAGCAGGCCAACGGCAAGCGCGGAGAAACGAGCACCGGTTCGGCGTGCTCCAAGCCGGCACTTCGGCTCTCGCCGCGGTTGTTGAGAAACCGATATGGCCCGCACGCGCCGCGGCCCGCAGATGCAGGCCGATGCACACGTCGCCGGTTGGACTGGCCGAAGGCGGGGCTAGCCCGACCGTAGGTCAGTCCAACCGGCCCATCCGTTCGTGTCGCTGACCGGACATCAGAGCTGTCGCGGAAGAGAATCGCCACCGATAACTAATCACACTCGCGTCGCCCCAAGCCAAAATTGCCGCAGAGCCTGGATGTTTTGCGACTCAGTAGGACTAGCCAGGAATTGGCGAATAGGTCCAACATCGGTACGCACAGTCGGGCTGAACTGAGCTAGGATACTGTGCTCCGCCGCTCAAAAGAGCGGGGTAGTGACGCACAACCAGGGCAGGTTTCATGCATTCCGCCGGGTCTAGCGACCGGCGGGCGGGAGAGGCCGAGTGATAGACTGGGACAAGCTGCGCGTCTTCCACGCCGTGGCGGAGGCCGGGAGCTTCACCCACGCAGGGGACACGCTCAATCTCAGCCAGTCGGCGGTGTCACGGCAGATCTCGGCGCTCGAGGAAGCCTTGCAGGTGCCGCTGTTCCACCGCCACGCCCGTGGGCTGATCCTGACAGAGCAGGGCGAGGCGCTGAACCGCACGGTGCGTGAGGTGTTCGCCAAGCTGGCGATTACCGAGGCTCTGCTCACCGAGAGCAAGGAGAAGCCGGCGGGCCGCCTGAAGGTGACCACGACAGTCGCGTTCGGTTCTATCTGGCTCGCGCCACGGTTGCACGAGTTCCTCGACACGTATTCCGACGTGTCGATTTCGCTGCTGTTGGACGATTCCGAGCTCGATCTTGCGATGCGCGAGGCGGACGTGGCAATCCGGATGCATCCGCCGAAGCAGCCCGATCTGGTGCAGCGACACCTGATGACGATCCAATGGCATGTCTGCGCCTCGCCCGAATATCTGAAGCGGCAGGGCGTGCCGCAACGGGCGGAAGATCTCGATGCGCACAAGCTGCTCCTGTTCGGCAATCATCACCCACCTGTGAGCGACGTTAATTGGCTGGCCGAGGTCGGCCGGCGGCCGGGCAATCCGCGACGCGCGCTGATGGAGGTCAACAGCACTCACGCGGTGCTTCTGGCGATCCGTTCAGGGCTGGGGATCGGCGCGCTGCCGGATTTCGTGGTGGCCGAGAACCCTGATCTGGTGCGGATTCTGCCCGACCTGAAGGGCCCGAAGGTCGACGTCTATTTCGTTTATCCGGAAGAATTGCGGAATTCCAAACGCGTGGCGGTGTTCCGCGACTTTCTGCTGGCGAGGCTGGCAGCGCTGCACTGAGGCGCAGCACGGGGGGCGTGGTCGTTGCGCCCTAGCAATGCAACAAACGAGCGGATCGGCGGTGGGGCATGCGCCGACGGCATGGCGGCATCCGGCTTTTTGCGGATGGTATCCAATGCATCGCACCATTACAGTATAGCCACTGAATACGGCGGCGTTGCCGCCAGTTTTCCGGCTCTTCGGGGTCGGAAGGGGGTCGATGACCCCTGCGTCTCCCAGACGTGAAGCCTCCCTGTTTACTTGCCCCCGGTCATTGGCCGGGGGCTTTTTCTTTCAGGTGCTTTTCACGGTGGCATAACGACGGGATGACGATTGGCGCCGGGTCGGCCTATGCTTCACGATTACTTTATCGCACCAATCCGAGAGCGGGCAGCAGAGCCGGATCAAACCGGTGGTGATCCCCTGGAGGGTGCAGGGCAAATCCCATCGAATCGTCGTACCCCCATAGCGCCCAGCCAATCCCCTGCTGCTCACACGCCATGCGCACGGTGCTGAGCCAAGCCACGCGCGCCGGCGCGTTTAGGCTTTGCGAGGCGCCGAATTCTCCCGCCAGCACCGCGACCTGATGACCCCGCGCCCATTTGCCTGCCTCGGCGATCCGCGCAGTCAGCTTCGTCACATCCCAGTGCTGCGCACAGAAGAAGCGCATCAGGTCGGCGGTCGGCGGATCGCCGGTCGAAGCGGCAGTGGCTTTGCACGAACCTTCGTCTGTGACCGGGAAGGGCAGGCGCGCCATGGCCGCCGTGTCGAGCCCGGTTCGGTAGGCGCCGAGGGCGGTCAATTCCGCAGGCTCGTACAGGTGGAAACTGTAGATCACGTTGCGGTCGGGCTCTGGCGGTAGCGACAGGAGACCGTCGATGCTGCCCCAATCGGCCCCGGTGATTACGATGGTATTTTTCGGCAGGATGGCGCGGATCGTCAGCACGGCCTGATGCTGCAGCCTCGCCCAGGCGTCGGGGTCCTTCGCGAACACCGGTTCGTTCAGCACCTCAGGAAACGTTGCGGCCGGATCGAACCGGCGCAGCAGCGGCGCGAGCGAGTGCCAGGTCTCGAACAGCTTCGCCTGGTCGGCCGGGCTGATCTCGAGATGCCAGTCGATGGCAAACAACGCCACGATCACGGCGAGACCGTGCCGCTGCAGCCTCGCCACTGCGCTGACCAGCGCATCCGGTTGTGCCAGCAGGTCGGGTTGCACCGCCACGCGCACGAAGGTGAAGCCGGCATGCTTCAGCTCCGCCAGCGCCGCGTCGTCGAGATAGTCACGCAGCGCGGTCGGATCGTGACGCGGCGGGAAACGGAACCAATGCGTGATGTTGACGCCGCGCCGGAGCGTGGTCGGCAGGTCGCCCGCGGCGGTCAGCAACGTCAGAGCGAGCATTGCGGCCAGCAGACGGTAACCAATCATTCGCATCGCGCTGCGATAGACGAGGGACCGCTAATGACCGGTGAACGAAGCCGTGCGCAGACTACCGATACTGTCCGTATTGCTGGCCGCGGCGCTGCTGCTCGGTGCCGTGGCATGGCTGCGCAGCGCGGAATACGACGAACAGTACACACTGTTCCTGACAGGGGGCGCGGCGCGTCCGATCTGGAGCGCTGACGTGATAACTGCCGGCGAAATAAGCGCGCTGCAGTCTGGCAGTCGCGGCTTCGCTGCCATGGCGCGCGACCTGCGAACCACAGACGTGCACCCGCCGCTGTATTTCTGGACAATTGCGGAATGGCGCGGGCTGGTGGGCAATTCGCTGTTCGCGACGAGAGTGGCTTCGGTGCTGCTGAGTGTCGTGACGCTAGGGCTGATTGCCGCAATAGCGCGATCCGTTGGCATTTCACCCGTGGCGGCGATGTTGCTGACGGTCGGCTGCTACGGCTTCGCCTATACCGGGACCACTGCACGCGCATTTGCTATGGCGCAGATGTTGAGCGTGGCCGGTGTCGCTGTGCTGATAATCGCCCGACGCAGCCCATCGTCCTCGTTTGCGGCCGGCGCATTGCTGGGTGCCGCGACTTTCACGAACTATCTGGCAGTGTTCGTGGCCTGCGCTGCATTGCTCCACGCTGTCGTGGCGACGAGCGCAGCGGCGCGGCGATCTCCACACCTGGATGGAGATTGCCGCGTCGCTTCGCTCCTCGCAATGACAGTGGGATTTGTGGTCTGGTTGCCAGCCGACCTGTGGTTCTTTCTGGCGCAGCGGCAGACGCGCGTTGGCCAATTTGCGCCGTTCGAAGTGGTCCCCATGCTGGCAGGGCTCGCACAGTATTCCGTGGCCAACCTGTTCGGTGGGTTGCCGCTCTATGCCCCAGGCGTCGGACGCACCGCCGTTACCGTGGCGCTGGCTGTTCTGTCCGTTGGCCTCGTCGCACTGATCATACTGCGCTGGCAGCGCATTGCGACGCCCGAGACGCGCGTGCTCCTTGTCGTCACCGCCGCGGCGCCGCCAATCGGCCTGCTGCTACTCGGCGTGGTATTCGACAACTCGCCGATCGAATTGCGCTATCTCGCCTTCGCCACGCCATTCGTTGGCCTGCTGATTGCTGCCTCGCTGCCGCTATACGCCCGCTACGTCATCCTGGCGATCCAGGCCATTGCGCTGATCGGTCTCATGACGCGTCCAGAGACGATGCAGCCGGCGCGCGCCACCGCGGACGCAACTGCGTCGCTCGCGCATGACGGCGTGGTGCTACTGCCGCATGGCAACGACGGCGTCGGCATCGTCGGCGCTTTCGCCGTCGAATCACCACCGACCTTGCGCCTGCTGGTGATCGGCCAGGAGGAGGCGCCTGCGGAGATCCGCGCACGAGCCGCGCGCTATCCGCGCGTGGTTCTCGCCCTTCTTGGTCAGGACGCGGCGAGCCGCGCCACATTGCCCAACATGCGCCAGGCTTTCGCCGATCCGTGCTGGCGCGCGGCGGGTGCTGCGTTCAACGTGCTCGCGTTCGACCGCGTCTGCGGTGAGGAATGCACCTGCCGTGATGACCGGGATCGCCTGGGTCGACGCAAACATGGCGCGTAGGTCACCTCTTATCGTCATGGCCGGCCAGTGTGCCGGCCATCCACGCCTTGTTCACCAGTCGCGCCCAGGTATCTCCGCACGGGCGTATGAAGCGTTGGCCGCGAGCATGGAAGGTTCGCTTGCTGGCTGCTCAGAATCCGGGGCGGCACGAAACCGGCCATGACGATAAAGCGCAACACAGCGGCCTTTTGTTAGCGCCTGCAATCACGCCTGGACAACCGGCCTACTTCGTCACATTGCCATACGGATAGAAATTCGTGAGATCGACATTTTCATAGCTGAGCGCATCGAGGCGGATCGTGCCCAGGAACGGCTGGGTTGGTTCGACCAGCAGTATCTTCCTGGCAAAGCCGCTGTCGTCGAAGCCGCGCCGGAAATGCACGCGCGACTTGATTGCGATCACCCGAAACGCAGCCAGGTCGACGCCCATCTCCACCAGCGTTGATGGTTCCATGATCTGCACCAGATATGGGCTGATCACCAGCATATTGCCCGGGCCAAATTCAACGCTTACCCAGCGCTGCCCGTACTGTTCGCTCACGCGCGCTACGGTGCCGGTAATCCGTACTGACTCCCCGGCGGAATTGTCCGCCAATCCGCCCACAGCCATGTCGAATGCATCGCCAGCGCTGACGCTCTTGAGCGCAGCGATCGCGTGGGCATCCGCGACTGTGGCGATCAGTGTTTTGGACAACCCCTGCGCGATGATCTCGCGCAGCAGCCAGGTCGCGTAGCCGGAGCGATCGCTGTGATCCGCCAGCACGACCGGCACATCGCCGGCGGCGACCGCCTGTTTCGCCAGTGCGACGCCCTCGGGGATCGTATGCACCTCGGTTGAGTGCAGCAGCGCATCGCGCTGTCGCCAGGCGAAGTGTGCCATGTCATCGGCGATGCGGCGCGCCAGGTCTGCATCGCCATTGGCAAGCACCTGGATCGTCATCCCTGCATCCGGCACGTCGGACCACGGGAAGCCGAAATATACGTTGACATAGACATCGGGTTCGCGCGCCTCCCAGGTCAGCGCGCGCTGCACCAGGTCGATCCAGGGCGAAGCACCGGTCCATTGCACCACGGTCGGCGAAATGATCGGCACCTTCACCGTGGCGTGCGCAGGCCGATAGGTGCCGCGGACGGCCCGTACCAGCGTGCGCGCGGCGCGTTGGCCTTGCAGATGGCTGTCATAGTGCGGGAAGTACTTGCCGCAGAACGCCAGATCGGCGTGCCGCAGGAACTCCGCGTCCTCGTTGCCATGCGGATCGAAGGTCGCTGCGATATACGCGCGTGGCCCGATCACCTCGCGCACGCGGCGGGCAAGCTCTGCCTCCGGGCGTGGAATGCCGCGCACCGCCATTGCGCCATGCACGCAGAGATACACGCCGTCGAACGGACCCTCTGCCCTAAGCTGCTCAATCATCCGGCCGACGAAGGTTTCGTAAGCCTCCTGTGTGACCCAACCCGAACCGGAGCCGGTCTTCGGCCACAGCGGCGAATCGATGCCGACCAGTTCCACCTCGTCGTACTCACGCGCGACCTGCACGAAGCCGCCCACGTAGGATTTCGGCTCCGACGCCAACAGCGCCTCGCCGCGCGCGGGCGAGCCGGGATAGACGAAGTCGTCGATCGTCGTGTCATTCCGCAGAAACGTCACCGTCTCATGCTGGAAGTACAGGACAGCGATGCGGACCGGCGACTTCGTCATCCGCGACTAGTAGACCAGCGCGTGATCCACGACCGGCTCCCAGCGGCCGTCGTGCACGACCGAGAGGAAGGCGGCGGTGGCACCGTGGTGGTTGGTGGCGCTGAAGGAATACGTCCCGCCGAACAGATCATGGAAGTCCTGGATGCTCTCCATCGCCTTCACGAGGCTGTCGACGGTCAGCTCGCGACCGGCCCGTTGCAACGCCTCGATGGCAATCTGCGCCGACGTGTAGCCCATCTCGCCGAGATAGTTTACATCGACGCCGTAGCGCGCCTTGTACTTCTGCGTGAATGCCTTGATAGTCGGCCGTGGATCGTCCGGATAGGCGTACAGCGACGGCGACATCGCATAGAACCCGTCCGCGACATTGCCTGGTGCCTCGGCAATTGCCGTGTCGTACGACGCAACCTGGCCGAGCAGATCGACTTTCCAGCCCACCTTCTTGACGGTCGCGATGATCAGCGTGGAGTCACGCACGATCGTGCCCATGGTTATCAGGTCGCAATTCGCCTCACGCAACTTGGCGACCGCCGCGGTGAAGTCGGTGTCGGTCGGCTTGTGAGCCGTGGTCGCGACGATCTTCATGCCCATCGCCTCGGCCTGCATCTGCGCCCCGGCGAGCACGTCCTTGCCGAAGTCAGTGTCCTGATACATCGCGCAGATGGCCTTTTTGCCGCGCTGCTCGACGAAATACTTCACACCGGCCCGCATCTGATCGACGTAGGAGGAATACTGACTGAACTTCAGTCGGTTGAAGGGTTCGAACATGGACCGCGCCGCTGACAGCGGCAGCAGCTTCGGCACGTTCTTCTCGATCGCCATGGGGAAGGTGGCGTTGTTCATCGGCGTGCCGCCGTCCTCGATGGTCATGAACACGCCGTCATTGTTGATCAGTTTGTTGATGGCCTGCACCGCGCGGGGCACCTGGTATTGGCTATCCTCCACAATGTAGCGGATCTTGCGGCCGTTGATCCCGCCCTTCTCGTTCACCTCGTCGAATGCGAGCCGTACGGCATTCGCATTGTTCACGCCCTGCACCGCGGTGACGCCGGACAGATCGGTTATAGTGCCGACAAGGATCTCGGTATCGGTGACGCCGCGCTGGGTTTCGGCGACCGCGCCAGTTCCGAGCACCAGCAACGCCGCCGTCGCCACGAAGCATGTGGCTGTATTTCTTGAACTCATCTTCATTCCCCCCAGACGATTTTGGGGAGATTAGCGCAGGGGCGATACGAATGCCAAGCAAGGCCGGCGAATCAGTCGCCCGGTACCACCAGGAACAGATCGGTATCGCCGGTGTCCTGACCGCAGGCGGTGAGCAGTGCGTGTGCCTGGCCGCGGTGATGCGTCTGGTGATTGAAGAAGTGCACCACCAGCGGTCCCTTCCGACGCCGCATCTCCTTGCCGGCCGCGCCGCTGAACCACACAAGGTCCTCGGCCAGCCAAGCGTCGTTGACACGATCGGCCCAGGCAGTGATATCGGCATCCGCCGTCTCGCGGCGTGCCTGTAACGTGGCGAAGTCATCGATCATGCCGGAGCTCTGCTTGATGCCGACCTCGGGCTTCGGCCACGCATCGAAGCGCGACATCCACTGCGTGTCGCCCCAAACGAGGTGACACAGCGTGCCGTGGATCGAGTGCCAGAACGCGCCGCGATCCGCCTTGCGTTCGTCGTCGCTCATTCGCGCGGCGGCGGCATACAGGCGGCGGTTCATCTGCTGGTTGTACTCTGCCATCAGGCGGATATAACCGGGCGTGATCATGATGACGGCCTCCATGCGGGAGCCGCAGCTTAGCTGGCTACGTCTGCACTGCGTCAATCTTGATCGAGCGAGTCAACATGACGCCCGCACAGCGGCGGTCACAGGAACCCGATCGACAGCCAGGGAACTGCGACGACGATCGCAAGCGCCACCGCCAGGGCGGCCAGATACGGCCACATGCGACCCAATGCATCGTCCGGCGAGACCCGTCCGATCGCACAGGCGCCGTAGAACCCCACACCGAACGGTGGGGCGAACAGCCCGATGCCCATCGCAAGGATGATCACCAAGGCATAATGCACCTCGTGAACGCCCATCGCCTTGGCGACCGGGAAAAGCAGCGGGCCGAACAGCACGATGGCTGGGATACCCTCCAGCACGCTGCCCAGGATGACGAAGGCAACCGCGGTGATAGCGAGGAAGCCTAGTTTCCCGCCCGGCACGGATGCCATCACCGAGACCAGCCATTGCGAGAAGCCCGATTGCGTTAGTGCCCAGGCCATCGCGGTGGCCGTGCCGATGATCAGCATCACCGCGCCGGTCAGCGAAAGCGTGTCGACGAGCAGCGGGTAGATGCGCCGCCAGTCGAACTGCCGATAGACCAGCAGCCCGAGCACCGCAGTGTACACCACGCCCACGGTGGAGACTTCGGTGGCAGTGGCGATGCCGTCGATCACGGCGATCCGGATCACGAATGGCAAGGTCAGTCCGGGAATCGCAATGACGAAGGTGCGCAACATCATTGACACCGGCGCACGCTCGCCGCCACCGGTGTCCATGTGGCGCGAGCGGATCCAGCACACCACGACGAGCGCGAGCGCTGCCACCGCCGCGGGCAGCAGTCCGCCGGTGAACAGCGCGGTGATCGAGACGTTGGTCACCGAACCGATGGTGATCAGCACAAGGCTCGGCGGAATGGTCTCCGACATCGCGCTGGAACTCGCCAGCAGCGCGGCCAGTTCGCCGGGGTGCGAGCCGCGGCGCCGCATCTCCGGGAACAGCACCGGCGCGACCGCGGCCATGTCGGCGGCCTTCGATCCGGAAATTCCGGACACCAGATACATCGCGCCGAGCAGAACGTAGGACAGGCCGCCACGCACGTGGCCGACCAGAGCCGCGAGGAACGCCACCATGACGCGCGCGATGCCGGTCATCTCCATCAGCAGGCCGAGGAACACGAACATCGGCACCGACAGCAGCAGCAGGTTCGACATGCCCTCGTCCATGCGATTGACCACGACGGACAGGGGCAGGGCACTGGTCAGGCCGAGATACGACATGGTGGCGATGCCGAAGGCGAACGCGATCGGCACGCCGATGCCGACGCAGACGGCGACGATGACGACGAAGAACACGATCAAGCTGCCGAACCCCATGGCGAGCAGCAGCGGTTGGCATAGCCACAGCAGCGCCGCGATGCCGGCAACCGTCGCCAGCGCCAGCGAGAAGCTGCGCACGGTGGTGGTTTCCAGCAGGCGCAGCAGAGAGATGATCGCGGCGAGCGAGATGCCGACCACGATGGCGACGACGCGATAGCCGTCGGAGATCTGCAGCGAGATCAGCTCGACGTAGCGCTGTTGATCGAGGTACTGCGCGGCGGGCAGCAGGACCTCCAGCACGAAGGCGATCACCACCAGCGAGGCGACGGCGGCGAACCAGCTTGCCCATTGTGGCGGCACCCAGTTGGCCAGCGTGGTCAGCCGCATGTGGCCATCGCGCCGCAGCGCGACGACCATGCCCAGCATCGACAGCCAGAGGAACAGGAAGTTGGCGAGTTCGTCAGTCCAGAACAGTGGATTGTCGAGCACGTAGCGCGACACCACGCCGGCGAACAGGATGCACACCTCGGCCAGCACAAGCAGCGCGCCAACGAACTCGCAGGTTTTGCCGATCGTCTGGTCGAGCAGGAAGGCGCTTCGCCGCAGCGTGGCCCAGCCGGGCGCGATCGGCTGGCCAAGCCCCGTTGTAAGGTCGGATGAGTCGAGGCTCATGCCGTAAGCGGGCCGACGTATTTCTCCAGTAGCGCCCAGGCCTTGTCGCCGGCGGTCTTCTTCATTTCGGGGTAGAAGCCAGCCTTTGCCAAAACCTCGCGGAATGGCTTGGGGTCAGCGGCGTTGAACGTCATCCCCTTGGCGGTCAGGTTCTGTTGCTCCGACTTTGTCATGGTGATGAAGTCCTGTCGTTCGGCCAGCGCCTCTGCGTCGAAGATGCGGCGAACGGTCTCCTGAAGGTCGGGGGGCAGTCGCTTCCAGGCCGCGACGTTGAACGAGGTGTGGAAGCCGGCCCAGACATGGTTGGTGAGGCTGCAGTATTTCTGCACCTCGTACAGCTTGGCGGTATCGATCAGCACCAACGGATTTTCCTGGCCGTCCACGATGCCGGTCTGCAATGCGCTGTACACCTCATTGAAGTTGATCGCGGTCGGTGACGCGCCGAGGTGGCGGAACAACGAAATGAGATACGGCGCCACCGGCAGCCTGATCTTGAAGCCATGCAGATCGTCGGGGCTGGTGATCGGCTTGGTCCGCGTGGTGATCTGGCGAAAGCCGTGGTCGTAGCCCTTGTCCAGGCAATAGAGGCCGATCTGCTCCGCCGCAGCGCGCAGAAAGTCGCCGAGTTCACCGTCCATCGCGGCCCAGACATGATCGATATCCGGGAAGGCAAAGCCGACGCCGGGAATACCACAGGCCGGGTTGCGCGGCGCCAGCAGATCGATCGGCAGATTGTACATCTCCAGCGCGCCGGATATCACCTGCGAGATCATCGCGGTGTCACCGCCGAGCACGCTGTTCGGGTAGATGGTGATCTCCAGCCGGCCGTTGGTTTCCTTTTTAACCTTGTCGGCGGCGATCTGGTCGTGCGCCATTGCCGGATGCTCCATCGGTGCCGACGAGCCCAGCTTGTAGCTGAACTCCGCGGCATTGGCCGGCCAGTGCAGGATGGTGGCCGCGCTGATGCCGGCGGTTCCTGCCATCACTCGCCGGCGTGACAGCATATTGTGCTGCATCGACTACCCTCCCGTTTGGATCGTGGCCCTTGCGGGCTGTGTATTGCGTCGGAGCGTGCCGGCACAGCAGCAACCAAGTCAAGCACGACACCGGATGGTCAGCGCGAGCTGTTTCGCTGTTCGAACGCGAGTGACGAGGATCTGCCGAAGTCGCGGTTCGATTTCGCGCGCGGCATATCCGTCGGCCACGAACATCGTCTCGGTGATGTTCAGCACTTGCTCGACAAAGCCTGTTCCAAGGTCACGAGGGCTGTCGTACGTCTCGACCAGCAACGCTGCGATGCCTATCGATGCGAGCTGAGGCCCGTATTTGGCTCGGTCGTCGATCATGCCAGCCGAGCCGTGCAGCATCACTACGGCGGGAGTCGTTTGGTCTGGCACGGTAGTTTTCGGCACGAACAGTAGAGCTCGCACGAAACATCGGCCTCACCGGGACAGGGAGCATTTCGCCGCGTCTTGCGGTGCGGGGAACAGCGTATCAGTCCATCCAATCAGCCGATAGCCGAACAGGCCAAGCCATTCATGTGTCGCTGCGTCAAGATTGCCCAGGCGGCTGCTGAACGATGGTTCAACCCATGCGCGCAACGTACGACCTGACTTGTAGGCTACCGGCCATGCGGTCACGTTCCAGCCAATGTGCCGGAATACGCCGATGGCGCGCGGCACGTGACTGGCCGACGTGATGAGCAGCCAGCAGCTCTCCCTGGCAGGGTGGACCAGGCGCCACGAATCCGACGCGTTCTCACGCGTATTGCGTGATCTGTCCTCGAAGACGATGCGTGCCGGGTCGAGACCGAGCGCCGCGAACAACTGGCGCGCACCATCGGTTTCGATGGCACCGCCCGGGATGACCGAGCCGCTGGCACCAGTGAACACCAGCCGCGCCTCGGGATGGCGCAGCGCCAGAGCCACGGCCTCAGTCATGCGCTCGGCATCCGCGTTCAGCGAGGGAATGCCACGATCCCTGGTGATCTCGGTTGCGATCGCTCCGCCCAACACGATAATGCCATCGATGTTCGACGGCTCCGCCGGGCGCGGGAAGCGATCTTCCAGCGGCAGCGAGACCCACGAGTCCACCGGCAACAGCAGGATCAGCAGGTAACCAATCAGCCCAGCCGCGAGCAGCCGCCGACCCCACGCGGAATCACGATAACGGCCGAACCAGAACCCGGCCCAGCAGAGCAACAGAAGCAGAACGCTCGGCCGCAGCAGGTCCCCGCCAAATTTAGTCAGAATGAACGTCATGTCCTTGAGCTCACCTTGGCCCACGTGCTGTGTCTTCACATGGTCAAGGCTTAGTGTCCGGCCGGAGTCATCGCGAGTCACTTGAATCGGTTGCCCGGCGGCGGCTTGAGGCGTGTGATTCCGCCGCCGCGGGCTCGAAACCGGCGGATGCCCTCAGACCAGATACCGTGATCCGAGGTGCGCCCTTGAGGCCATCTTGGCGAACACGACAAGACCAGTGGTGGAAAATGTCAGGGTTATTTCATGGTTTGCTACCTTGGCAACTAGGTCACACACCAGGACCGTGGCGTGCTAAGCCTGCATTGATCGGAGGGAAGGCAACGCAAAATAGTCTGCTAATTACACTGGCGTTGCTGCCCCCGCGTTGGCGCTGAGGTCGAATTGCCCTGTGCGATGACCCAACCAAGGTGTCTCACGGCAACGAACTGAAGATACCAGAAAATGGAGAATTCCATGTCGAGGACTGTTATCTATACGAACGGCGATCATGGTTTCACAAGCCCGACGCAACTGGACGACACGAAAATCCGGCTGGCAGGAACCGGGCCTTCTCTGCCCGCCGCACCACTGATCAATCTTACCGGCCTTCTTGCCATGTATACGCTGGACAAGGTCGAGGTTCTTGGAACTTCAGTGACACCGAACTATGGGTGGGTGCAATCCGATCCTGAGACTTCTGCCACCTTCACAAATGGTGTGCATGTCTCGCATGGAACACTGTTTACCGATTCCAACAGCGGCTTCACTTTTGAGGGCAAGAGTGTCATCACCAACGGCGGCACGCTCGACGCACTCGGCGGACGATATCACTCTTCGCTATACACGTTGAACGGCAGCGTGTCGGTGGGCGAGAACTCGTCGGCCGACTTCAGCGATGTGCACCTTGTCGGCAATGGCACAGTGAAACTGACAGCGGAAAGTGCCACTGTTAGTGCATCCGGTATAGGCGGTGTAGGCAGCGGAGTTCATTTCGATCTGACCAAAGGTGGCATGCTGAACATCGACAATGGCATGAACTTTCTCGGCCGGGTAGATATCGGCCGTGAAGCCACCGTGAATATCAACGCCCCCGTATTTGAAACGACGCCTCTGGGGGCAGTTTCGGGAATCTGGCACACCAAGAGTGACGTTCTCGATCTATTGGGTTCCTCGGGGCAGGATTTGGCACACATCCAGTTTGCCAAAGGCACGCGAGAACTCTACGGGGCGCCGAACGCAACAACAGGTGGCGTATCGGTATCGACGCATTTCGCGGCGGGCGACCTGCCGATCACAGTGGTGCATTCGTAAAGCTACATTCCTGATCCAGCCGGACATAGCCCCAGGGTCGTTCTGTGGGCTTGCCCGCCGTCGCCGCCCGGGCTGTACTGCGCTCATGGCAGCACCTAGGTCTGATCGATGATCATCGGCACTGCCGGCCATATCGATCATGGCAAGACAGCGTTGGTGAAGGCACTGACCGGCATCGATGCCGACCGTCTTGCCGAGGAGAAGCGCCGCGGCATAACCATCGATCTTGGCTACGCCTACACAGATGCGTTTGGCTTCGTCGACGTGCCCGGGCATGAGCGGTTCGTGCATACCATGCTGGCTGGCGCGAGCGGCGTCGATGCGGCGCTTCTGGTCGTGGCCCTCAACGACGGCGTCATGCCGCAGACCCGCGAGCACGTGCAGATCCTGCAGCTTCTCGGCATCGATCGCGGGGTTGTGGCGCTGACAAAGTCCGATCTCGCGCCCGCGCGCGACGCGGAGGTCGCAGCACAGGTGAACGCTCTGTTGCAGAAGACCGCGCTCGCCTCGGCGCCACTGCTACCGGTGTCCGTGGTGACAGGCGCCGGTATCGAGGCCTTGCGTGCCGCGCTGCTGTCGCTTGGGCCGCGTCAGCGCGACGCCGAGTTGTATCCGCGCCTGGCGATCGATCGCGCGTTCACATTGGCCGGCGCAGGTCTCGTGGTCACCGGCACGCTTGTTTCGGGACGCATTCGCGTCGACGACCGGCTGATGCTGTCGCCGCCAGAGATTGAATTGCGTGTGCGCGGCCTGCACGCGCAGAATCGGCCGGCCGAGGAAGCGGTTGCGGGTCAGCGTGCGGCGTTGAACGTCACCGGGCCGCGTTTGTCGAAGGACGCGGTGAACCGCGGGGACTGGGTGCTGCATCCAGCCGTGCACGCGCCGACCGCGCGCTTCGACGTCCGGCTCACGTTGCTGGCAGAGGAGTCACGCGCGCTGCGTGCCGATGCGCCGGTGCATCTGCATCTCGGTGCCGCGCATGTTACGGCGCGCGTCGCGGCGCTGGACGCCGACCGGATCGAACCAGGCAGCACGGTGCTGGCGCGGTTGACGCTCGATCGCCCCATCGGTGCGCTGGCGTGCGACAGGCTGGTGTTGCGCGACGCGACGGCGACGCGAACGATCGGTGGTGGCGTCGTGATCGATCCATTTCCGCCGCGCCGCGGGCGACGCGCACCGGAGCGGCTCGCGCAACTCACGGCGCTGGACCAACCTGATCCGACCGACGCATTGCGCGCGCTGTTGGCGCTGCCACCCGGTTGGACCGATCGCGTCGGATACGTCTGTTCGCGCAACCTGTCTCCCTCGGTGCAGCAGTCGGTGCAGTCGGCCGCGCCGGCGGTCGCCGTGGCCGACCTGCTGATGGCGCCGGCGACACTCGATGCGCTGCGCGGCGGCGTGACGCAACGCCTCGCCGCACATCATGCCGCGGCGCCCGATCAGCCCGGGTTGCAGTTCGAACGGCTGCGACTGGCAACGCCGGGCCGGCCATCGGTGGTGGCGTTTCGCGCTGTCATTGAGTCACTGTTCCGCAGCGGCGCAGTGGAACAGGACGGTCCATGGCTTCGGCTGGCCGCGCATCGCGCCATTCTGTCGGCGAACGACGAACGACTGTGGCAGCAGGCGCGCGAGCTGATTGCGGCTGAGCGCTTCCGTCCACCGCGGACACGCGATCTGGCGCGCGCGCTTTCAGTGCCGGAGGCCGCGATGCGCGCTGCGTTGAAGCGCGTGCAGCGGATGGGTCGATTGATCGAGGTTGCGCCGGATCAGTTCTTTCTCAGCGAGACGGTGGCGGAGATGGCCAGCATTGCCGCGGCCATAGCAGAGGCGGGACCCGCCGGTACCCTGACCGCCGCGGAGTTTCGCGACCGATTGGCGAACGGCAGAAAGGTCGCAATCCAGGTGCTGGAGTTCTTCGACCGCGCCGGCGTCACCGTGCGGGTCGGCGACGAACGGCGGGTGCGGACCGATCGCCTGGGAATGTTCGGTCCGGCGCATTAAGCGAACGCCAGTATTACGACGCCGCCGCAGATCAACGCGATTGCCGCGATGTGCGCAAAACCCAGGGGTTCGCCAAATGCGTAATATCCAATCAGCGCTGCGGCGACATACGAGATCGCGGTGCAGGGCAGTGCGCGCGACATTGGAATGCGACGCAATGCCACGATGTAGAGCACTGCCGCGCCGCCGTACAGTAACAATCCGAACAGCGTTCGCCAGTCGAGCAGTTGCGCCATGAAGTCGACCGCGCCGGCACCGGCCTTCAGGAGTGTCTGCCCCGCCATGCTTGTGGCGATGGCGGCAAACAGCGTCGTCCAGTAGATCGTCAAACTTCGCTACGTGCGGCCGCCGCACTGCGCTCGATCGAGCGCACCGCGCCCTGCGGCTTGCCGTTCGCCGACAGGAAGGTGCGGCCGACATATTCGCCGAGCACGCCCAGGATCATCGACTGAACGCCCGCGACCAGCAGGATCACTGTCATCGTCGATGCCCAGCCGGATGGGGTGTCATGCAGGAACAGTGCTTCGAAGATTGTCGCGACTGCGCCGGCCGCACCCAGCAGTGCCATGAACACGCCGGCATAGACAGCGAGCCGCAATGGCGCGAGCGAGAAGCTGGTTGCGAGATTTAGCCACAGTCGCACCAGGCGCGCCAGATTGTAGTTGGACCTTCCCTCGATGCGCGGCAGGTGGCGCACCTCGATACTGTCGATCCGCTGAGTCATCTGCATAATCAGCCCATCGACATACGGGTACGGCCCTTGGTAGCGCGTCACCGCCTGCACGACGAACGCCGACATGCAGCGGAACGACGACAGATAGAGGCCCTTGGGCTTGTCCAGCAAGCGATCCGCAACCGCATTGGCGAAGCGGCTGCCGAGGTTGCGCCAGCCCGCGTGCTGCTTGCTGGCATAACGCGTATAGACAACGTCCCAGTTGCCGAGTCGGGCGTGATCGTAGAGCCGCATCACCTCCTCGGGCGGGTTCTGCAGATCGTCATCCATTGTGATGACGTACGTGCCGCTCGCGTGACGCAATCCCGTCATGACGGCGTTGTGCTCGCCGAAATTGCGGGCGTGTTCGACATAGGTCAGCGGGATCTGGGTGTGTTGCACCAAGTGCTGGCAGACCTCGCCGGAATTGTCAGGGCTGCCGTCGTTGACCAGGACGATCTCCAACCCGCCGGCTGGGTGCAGCGCGGACAACGTTTCGACTAGCCGCTCGATCGTCGAGGCACCGCGATATACCGGAATGACGATCGACAGGCCGACGCCGACCGATACGGGCGGGGCAGCGGACAGGTGGTAGCGTAGGTCGGCGTCGTCGTTCATGGCCGCTCCGCAGTCGCCAGCACCGACCCGCCGGCCGGCGGGCAGAGAGGTAGGCGACGTTCCATCTCTGTGATGGCATGAAACATGGCATCGAGCCATGGCGGAAACGGGGCAACGTCGGAGACGGCTGCGTTGCGGCGCCGCAGCTTGCGCTGCACCACCATGAGCGGCAGCAGCAGACCGTTCCAGTAGGTCGCCTCCACGCGGATGAATCCGGCGCCTTGGATCAATGCGCGGAGTTGGCCCACGGTGCAGCGTCGCACGTTGTGCACCAGGCGATCATGATCGGACAGCAGCCATGAATAGGCCGGCATATTGACGATCAGCCGACCGCCCGGCCGGAGCACGCGCAGCAGTTCGGCCAGAGCCTGCGCCGGATCGACCGCGCCGTGGCACAGCAGGTCGGCGGCGATTACGGCATCGAAGCATGCCGCGGCAAATGGCAGCGTGTTGACGCTGCCGCGCACAACCGGCGCTCCAGACTTGTCGGCGGCGCGGCGAGAGGCCCGCTCGGCCCACTCCAGACCGACCGCATGCAGGTCAGGACGCTCCACAAGCAGCCGCGCCAGCAAACCGCCAGTGCCGCAACCTGCATCCAGCACGTAGCCATCTAGGCCGGTCAGCGCCGCGACGAGGCGACGATGCAGCGCGCGGTACCACCACATGTGGTCCTCGACCGCATCCATCCGGGCGTATTCCGTGAGCTCCATCCAGATCCTCGGAATGACCGTTGCTGCTTGCCTTGCCGTGGCTCCGGTCGCAAGGCATGGAGGTACCGTGAACCAGGGGGAACGTTCCGTTGGCTGACGTCGTGCCGTTGGCGCGCCCCGCGCCGCGCGTCCTCACCGACAACGCCTCCGACGCGATCCGCGGCATCGCGTTGGCGGTCCTCGCCTATCTGATCTGGACGCTCGGCGATGCGACGGCGAAATGGGTGCTTCCGAGCGTCGGCGTCGCCGGCGCGATGCTGTGGCGTGGCGTGTTCGGCACCGTCACCGTGGCGGCTGTCACAATGGGCCGGCCGACAGCCACCGGGTGGCGGCGGTTGATGCCGCGGCGCTGGGGGTTGGTGCTCGTGCGCAGCGTACCTGTCGTCATTCGTTTCAGTGTGTTGGTACATCTCCTGGCTGTCGATGAGCCTGGCCGATACTTACGCGGTGGGCTTCACGGCGCCGCTGATCATGACGGTACTCGCGATACCGATGCTGGGCGAGCGGATCCGCTGGCGGCGGGCGCTCTCCACGCTCGTGGGTTTTGGCGGCGTGCTGATCATGCTTCGCCCGGGTGGCGACCTGTGGACCCCGGTCGTGCTGCTGCTTCTGGCGGGCACGCTGGTGATGGCGCTGACGCGGATCATGACGCGGCAGTTGACCACCACGGAGACGCCGGAGTGCCAGGCCTTCTGGCTGCTGATCTGCCACACGGTGACCGGCTTCCTGCTGCTGTCGAGGTTCCCGGGCTCGGGTGCGATCGGCACGTCCGGCTGGCTGGCACTCGCATTCCTCGGGCTGTCGAGCGGTCTGGCGCATTGCGTATTCGCGCGCAGCTACGCCTTGGCGCCGGTCTCCGCGCTGGCGCCCTACGAATACACCGTCCTGCCATGGGGGGTGCTGGCGGGCTTTCTGATGTTCGGTGACCTGCCGTCGTGGAACACGCTGGTCGGTGCTGTCGTGGTGGCGGCGTCCGGCACCTACAACGTGTACCGCGAACGGTTGCGCCGCGCAGAGGAGCGCGCGGCCGGTTTAGCGCCAGCGGGTAAAATCTGACGTATTTGATCGGTCAGCGACGACGCGCGGTGTAGAGGCTGGTGGTCATGTTGCGGGTTACGCTGCCGTGGAACTCGTCGCGGGCGATGCGACCCAACTCCGCGAGGATTGCCGCGCGGTCAGGGCGAATGTTGATATTGGAAAATGTCGCATAGAGCGCTACGGTTTGGTCGGGATCGAGGATGGCGGCCAGGCGCTTGCCTGATGCTCGATGGCATCGAACGCGCCGGTCCGCTCAAGTGCCGCCACGCGGGAATCGGCATCGAGGGCGAACGGAATGTCATGTGAGCTCAAAGGCGCCGGCAGGAACGCCTTGGTCGCTTCGTGAAACGGGTCGGGGCGGCTGTTGTCACCGAATACATTCCAGACCATTGCCCACCAGCCGCCCGGCCGCAGCAATTCTGCAACCTGGGTCAGGGCCATGTCCTCATTCAGCCAGTGAAACGCAGTGGCACTGACGCCAAGATCAAAGCTGGCCTTCTCGATGGCGGCATCCTCGAACGCTGATACGTTCACCGAGAGCGCCGAGTCCTGGATGCTCTCGCGAAGGAAGGCCGCGAGGCGCGAGTCCGGCTCAATGGCGAGCAACGGATTCGCGCCGAAATCGAGCAATCGGCGCGTTGCCGTTCCTGTCCCGGCGCCAATCTCGAACGTCGCCGTGCCGGGCGCGAGATGGCACCGCTCACGTAGAGTCTCGAACACCCAATCTGGGTACCCGGGCCGGGTCGCATGATAGCTGCCCGGATCGTCGCCGAAGGCCACGCGACCGAACTTTCGGTCGACGGCGAACTCGCTCACGCAGCACGTCCGCTAGCGGCGGGTATACCGCTTGCAGCGGAGCGCCAGCAGGTCGCGGAAATGCGGCCGCATGCGGGCGGTCCAGGGCGTGTCCGCGGCCTTCTTCCAGGCATCGCTGCGCGGCACCTCGAGGCCGGTCATGTGATATAGCGCCAGGTACTTGCGCTCGCGGTCGGCGTCCGGCGAGCTGTAGCGGCGGGCGCACAGGACGCCCGGAACCGCGCCGAGATGCGGCAGGTGTTCGGCGTTGTACCACTCGTTGAACTCAGGCTCCGCCGCTGGATCGACGTTCATCGACGCTACCAGCAGCGCGCCGGCGCCGGAGGGAGCGGCGAGGTCGCCCGGGACCAGCTGTTCACCGGTGAAGCGCAGGATGCGCTTGGCCATCGCCGTGACGCGCTTGGTCCAGACCGAGGCATTCTCGTAGCCGATCGCCTTGTAGGGCGCGCTTTGCAGCACGCCGAGCGAATCGAGGTCGTAGGTGGCGACGGCGAGGCTCGGATCCTCCTCGCCGATCCAGCGTTCGGCGTTGATGAAGCCGGGGACACGGAGGCGCTCCGGGATGTGCTCCAGGTCGTACCAGTCGTGGAATTCGTCGGCGTGCGCTGTTGAGAAGTCGAACGAGGCGAACAGCAGACCCTTGGGCATGGCTTCCTCCTGGCTTGCGGTTGGGACGATCCTGCCCCCTCGACGAGACGACGGAAATCCCCCATCTGTTGGTCATGTCCCAGACCCTGCTCCGCCCATCGCCGCGCGTGCTGTTCATCCCCGAGAAGCAGCCGGCGAAGCCGAACACACGCCAGCTCAAGGTGGTGTCGGAATACGAGCCGAACGGCGACCAGCCGACCGCCATCGCCGAACTGGTGTCCGGCGTGCGCGCCGAGGAGCGCGACCAGGTCCTGCTGGGAGTCACCGGCTCAGGCAAGACCTTCACCATGGCGAAAGTGATCGAGGCGGTGCAGAAGCCGACGCTGATCCTGGCGCCGAACAAGACACTGGCCGCCCAGCTCTACGGCGAGATGAAGCAGTTCTTCCCGAACAATGCGGTGGAGTATTTCGTATCGTACTACGATTACTACCAGCCGGAGGCGTACGTCCCGCGCACCGACACGTACATCGAGAAGGACGCGCAGATCAACGAGCAGATCGACCGCATGCGCCACGCAGCCACGCAGTCGCTTCTGGAACGCAACGATGTGATCGTGGTCGCGTCGGTTTCGTGCATCTACGGTATCGGCTCGGTCGAGACCTATTCGCGGATGGTGGTGAAGCTGGAGACCGGCGGTCGCATCGATCGCGATGTGATGGCCAAGGCGCTGGTGGACCTGCAGTATCGCCGCAACGATCAGGCGTTTCAGCGCGGCACGTTCCGGCTGCGTGGCGAGACGGTGGACATCTACCCGAGCCACTACGAGGACCGCGCCTGGCGGGTCACGCTGTTCGGCGACGAGGTGGAGGCAATTCACGAATTCGATCCGCTGACCGGCGAGAAGACTGCGGCGCTGAACGGAATAACCGTCTACGCCAACAGCCACTACGTGACTCCGCGGCCGACGCTGACGCAGGCGATCGCCGACATCAAGGTGGAGCTGAAGGCGCGGCTGGCGGAGCTGACGGCCGAGGGCAAACTGCTGGAGGTGGAGCGGCTGAGCCAGCGCACGGCGTTCGACATCGAAATGATGGAGACGACGGGGTCGTGCAAGGGCATCGAGAACTATTCGCGCTATCTGACCGGTCGCAATCCGGGCGAGCCTCCACCGACGTTGTTCGAGTACCTGCCGGAGAACGCTCTGCTGATCGTCGATGAGAGCCATGTGACGGTGCCGCAGTTGGGCGGCATGTATCGCGGCGATTTCGCCAGGAAGTCGATCCTGTCGGAGTTCGGCTTCCGGCTGCCGTCCTGTGTCGATAACCGGCCGCTGAAGTTCGAGGAGTGGGAGACGTATCGGCCGATGACGATCTTCGTCTCGGCCACGCCGGGACCCTGGGAGATGGAGCGGACCGCGGGCGTGTTTGCCGAGCAGGTGATCCGACCGACCGGGCTGATCGACCCGGTGACCGAGGTGCGGCCGGTGGAGCATCAGGTCGACGATCTGCTGGCGGAATGTCGCACGATGGCGGCGCACGGCGCGCGGGTGCTGGTCACCACGCTGACCAAGCGCATGGCGGAGGACCTGACCGACTACCTGACCGAGCATGGCGTGAAGGTGCGCTACCTGCACTCGGACATCGATACGCTGGAGCGGATCGAGATCATCCGCGACCTCCGGCTTGGCGTGTTCGACGTGCTGGTGGGGATCAACCTGCTGCGCGAGGGGCTCGACATTCCGGAATGCGCGCTGGTGGCAATCCTGGATGCCGACAAGGAGGGGTTCCTGCGCTCGCAGACGTCGCTGATCCAGACCATCGGGCGCGCGGCGCGCAACATCGATGGCCGCGTGATCCTGTATGCCGACATGATGACCAATTCGCTGCGTCACGCGATCGAGGAGACCGAGCGGCGGCGCAACAAGCAGCGCACGTGGAACGAGGAGCACGGGATCACGCCGGTGTCGATCAAACGACAGATCGGCAAAGTGCTGGAGAGTGTGTTCGAGCAGGACTACGTGACGGTGGCGCCGGTGAAGGACGCTGGCATTTCCGAATTTGTCGGCAAGGACCTGAAGGCGGCGATTGCGGATCTGGAGAAGCGTATGCGCGGTGCCGCGGCCGATCTGGAGTTCGAGGAGGCTGCGCGGCTGCGCGATGAGATTCGCCGACTGGAGGCGCTGGACCTCGGGCTGGAACCGCCGCCGGCTCCCTCTGCGTCACTGCGACCACGACGCGACCGGACACCCGAGCCGATGGGACCGGGCGGTGGCGGCTACGATCCGTCGAAGCGGCGCGGGCGAGGGGGGATGCGGCGGCGCGGGCCGTGAGGCGCCGCGAAGCGTGGCGAGGCTAGCCGGGCCGAATGCTGCCCGCGGGCGGCCACAGCCACACGCCATGAGTTGCGTTGTAGACCGCCTGTGGTGACGCCTGGCCGACGCTGCTGGCGTCGCCGGTATGGTTGGCGTCGTGATAGCGGTAACCGTAGATCGGGCCAGCGCTGGGCCCAGGAGCGGCAGTGCACGCTGCCAAAGCGCTGCCGGCAAACAACACGAGATATCCGATCTTCATGGTGGTTCTCCGCGACCCCTGCCGTCCTATATCACGGCCTGCCTGCCCGCAGCTATGCGGGTGCGGGATCAGTCATTCGCCTGATCGTGCCAGTCGTGCTGTGCCCTGGCTGCAGTTCCACCAGCAACACGTTTCCGCCCCAGCTTTGCACGAGGTCGGCGCCAACCACCTGGTCGATGCTGTAGTCCGCACCCTTGACCAGCACAGCGGGCCGCAGCGCCCGGATCAGTTCCAGCGGAGTGTCCTCGGCGAAGAGAACCACCATATCGACCGGTGCCAGGGACGCCATTACCGTCGCCCGCGCCATCTCGTTCTGCAGCGGTCGAGTCGGTCCCTTCAGCCGCTTTACCAACTCATCGGTGTTCAAAGCCACGATCAGCCTGTCGCAGCGCGACCGAGATTCGGTGAGCAGCCGCACATGCCCCGGATGGATCAGGTCGAAGCAGCCATTGGCGAAGCCAACCCTCAACCCCTGTGCCCGCCAGGCCGCTGCACGTTGGACGGCCTCGTCGCGCGTGGCGATCTTGCGGTTAGTCGCGACGAGGTCCTCCAGATGCAGCACACCCAGCAATTCATTGCGGCTGACAGTTGCCGTGCCTGGCTTGCCCACGGCGATTCCCGCCGTGATGTTGGCGAGCATGGCCGCCTCGGGCAGCGCGGCGCCAGCACCAAGGGCCACCGCCAGCGCCGCTACCAGCGTATCGCCGGCGCCCGATACATCGGCGACCTCGCGCGCCCGCGTCGGCAGGTGCAATGGAGGCTCGTCGTGTCGCACGAGGGTGAGACCCTTTGCAGAGCGCGTCACCAGCACTGCCGCGCAACCGGTGTCATCCAGCGCACGGCGTCCGGCGCGGTCGGCCTCGCTGTCGTCGTCAGCCTCGATCCGGGTCGCCTGACGCACTTCATACTCGTTAGGAGTCAGGACGGTGGCGCCACGATAACTGGCGAAATCCACCCGCTTCGGGTCGGCGATCACCATGCAACCGGATGACTGGCACTGTGCCAGCACGCTGCACAACACCGAATCGCTCAATACGCCTTTGGCATAATCGGACAGCACCACCACGTTCGCGGTCCGCAGCGCATAGGAGAAGCGCTGGATCACACGGTCCGCAGTCGTATCGTCGATTGCCGCGGCGGTCTCCTCATCGAGCCGCAGCAACTGGTGCGTACCCACCATGAAACGAGTCTTGGCGGTGGTCGGCCGCCCGGCGGCAGTCACGAGGTGCGGGACGATTCCGCTGCTTTCCAGCTGTCGGGCCAGCTCCGCGCCTTCCGCATCGTCGCCGATGACGCCGACCAGCGCGACCTGGCCGCCGAGGGTCGCGACATTCAGGGCGACGTTCGCCGCACCTCCAACGGTCGCCCGCCTGGCAGTGGGTCGCAGCACCGGGATGGGTGCTTCCGGGGAAAGGCGGCTGGCACTGCCGCTGACGTAACGATCGAGCATGACGTCGCCGAGTACCAGCACGCGTGCGTCACCAAAGCGTCGAACGACCTGTGCCAGTTCCGTATCGCCGATCTGCCCAGCCACCGCGTCCATGCGTTACTCATATCACGCTTGCCGAGGATATGCGCAACGACTGCGGCCGGGGCAGTCCTGTGGATGGGCGCCGCTCATCCGTGGCGGCCGACCGGCGACCGCGCGTTGCCACCCTGGCGTGCGACCGGTATGAGCGACGCATGGACGATGATGCGCTGATCGAACTTGCTGCCGCGCTGGCGCTTGATGCCAGTGCCGCAATTCTGGCCGTTCGCCGGCGCGGCTTCGACGTGGTCCGCAAAGAGGACCGCTCACCCGTGACCGAGGCTGATCACGCGGCGGAGGCGATCATCGTCGCGGGCCTTCGCAGTGCGGCACCTGGCATTCCGGTGATCGCCGAGGAGGAAGCGGCGGCGGGCCGCATCACCGAGCCGACTGAGCAATACTGGTTGGTCGACCCCCTCGACGGCACCCGTGAGTTTGCCGCCGGCAATGATGAGTTCGCCGTCAACATCGGCCTGGTGCGCGATGGCGCGCCTGCGCTGGGTGTGGTGGCGATCCCGGCCACCGGCGAACTGTTCGCCGGTATTGTCGGACGCGGCGCCTGGAAGCGCGTCGGCGCAACGCAGGCCGCAGTCAGTGCGCGGCTTCCGCCGGAGGAAGGGCTTACAGTTCTGGCTAGCCGCTATCACGGCAGCAGCACGCGGCTCGACGATTTCCTGCGCGACAAGCGCGTGGCGAAGGTGATCAATTTTGGTTCGAGTGTGAAATTCTGTCGGCTGGCAGAGGGTATCGCTGACCTGTATCCGCGCTTTGGCCGCACGATGGAGTGGGATACCTGCGCGCCGCAGGCGGTGCTCGAGGCGGCCGGCGGCACTGTTCGCACATTTGATGGCGCTGGACTGCGCTACGGCAAGCCGGTTTGGGAGAACCCTCACTTCGTCTGTACCGGGCGACTGCCATAGCCGCTCGCTTCGCGGCCTTGTCACCGCCACCAAATGCGGTCACACCACAAACGGGCTCTGGGAACTCGGTAGATTTGCGGTGGCACACAAGGTGATGTTCGGGGGGAATCACAGTCGGCTACACTTCGGTCGTGGTCGTCCGTAATTACTGGTGCGACGGGGTGCCATTTTCGCAATTCACAGTCGGGATCGGCCGGCGGTGCTGCCTTCATTTGCCGAGAGACGAGTCATATCGAGAAGGAGCTAGATTGTGAGGGCACCGTGTTCTATCGTTACTGTCCGCTGGGTCGGCCTCGCGTTGCTGCTTGCCACGAGCGGATGCTCCAATGTTGCAAAGCCGGGACCGCAAAGTGTGGCGGGGATGTCTCCGGATGGCACCGTCAGCATGAGTGAAGTCATGGCCGTTGGCGCTGAGGGAGGAAAAGGCACGCTAACTTTCCAAGGGCATCCTTATCCATTCCAGCTTGTCGGCGGGGTGACCGGCGGTGGCGGAGCCGCCGACTCTCAAGTGCGTGGCGAGGTCTACAGCTTGCACAGCGTTTCCGACTTCAAAGGGCTATATACTCAAAGCAGCGGCGGCCCTGGGTTGTCGATGTCGGGTGCCAGCGATCTTTGGCTGCGCAACGCGGCCGGGGTGGTGCTTCATCTGAAGGGAACGCAGGAGGGCATGACACTAAGCTTGGGCCGTGAAGAAATCCTGATCGAGATGCTCTGACATTACCATCGTAGAGGTTGGACCGAGCTTCCCACCTACGCGAGACGCAAGCTATTCACTCGTGGCGCCGAGCGGTTTGAGTGCCTTGCGCTAAAGTGGCGCAGGCCGGATAAAACCCGGGGGAGCGGCTTCCACCATTTCATTGTCGGAGTGCCAATGGTGTATAATGAGGAAGAGAGGGCGATGTCGAATTTTCGAACGGCAGTGTCGCTGATGATCGCGGCGGTCTTGGTTGGCGCCTCTGGGTCGGTGTTTGCGCAGGGTTCGACGGCTGCGCCGCAGAACACGCCGACAGAGAAGACAATCGGTATGCCGAGCAAGCCGGACTCGGCTAAGGTAGAGCCGTCTCTGATCGTAATGAATGCGGCGGGCGCGACACTAGATAATAGCAAGCTGACCCTGACCGGCATCGCACCCAGTGCGATCATTTTCGCGGACCGCCCGACGCGGGCGGCAGGGCATGCATTGACCGTTCATCTGCTGGAGGAATGGGGCAGTGCGGCCGACGCCAGTTTCGCGAAGGATCCACCAAATGCGACTGTGTCGGCGTTCAGCAAAGACGGCTCGCTTACCAGAGATGCCGTGGTCGTGCTGAAGAATCCGAGTCTTCAGGGCGATAAGTTGACGTTCGAGGTGCAGGTTCTGGAAGGCGATCTGAAAGGAGCCGACGGGCCCGCTTCAGTGTTCATCGACATCATCGGCCTGCCGTTCACGCCGCTGTCGTTTGCGGGCGTTGCGCGTCGCACCGCCTATCGTGCGGCAATGTACAATGCTGCGACCCGCCCATATTACGGCTACCCGCCCGCCTACTATCCGCCGCCGCCGCGCTGTGGCTATTATCCGCTTCCGCCATGCTATTGAGCCCGCGCGGCAGATTGGCGTTTCCTGGCCGAGCGTGCGTTACACGCTGCTACGCGCTGCCTGCAGAAGATCGATGAGCAGCGAGCATGAGCGCAGCAAGCCCCCGGGTTCTGTTCGTCTATTTCAGCGTGAGCCGACAAACTCTCAGGGTGGTCGAGGCCATGACGGATACGTTGCGCAAGCGAGGCTGCGATGTTCAACAGGCGCGGATCGAGTTTACCGATCCTCGCTACGCCGATCGGTTTTCGCATTTCCCATTCAAGCATCCTTACCTTCTGATGGCCGGGATGCTTTTACCGCAACTTAGCCACGCGATTGGACAGATACGCGTGCCGGACACGGTGCGAGAAGGTGACTACGACCTCGTCTGCATTGGGTCACCAACGTGGTGGCTCAACCCCTGCATGCCGATCCGCTCATTCATGGAGTCAGACATCGCTGGGGCGGTTCTCGCCGGTAAGCGGTTCGCCGCCATAGTGGTTTGCCACCGCTATTGGAAGAACAACCTGGCGACGGTAAAGAAGCTGGGAGTCGGAAAGGGAGGTAAATTCGTCAAGGGCACTCATTTCATCTCCGCAGGCGGCCCAATTGGCTCGATGCTGGCGCTGATGAGTTATTTCGAGACGGGGGTGATCAAGGGCCGCTATTTCGGGGTGAAAATCCCCCCGGCAAACCTGCAGCCGAGCTACGTCAGGGAGTCTCAGGCGTTCGCTGGCGAATTGGCCGACAGTATGGGCTGCACCAACGAAAGCAGCGCAGCATAGTCGCACGACGCGCACTGGCGAAGCCCAGAGGAAGGGCGCATAGCCACCCACGTTGCTGCTAAGAGTATCGGCGAAACCAGGCGCTACGATTTCGACAGGATGACAGGTTCATGGCGGACAAGAAAAAGCCGAATGTTCTCCTTATCCTCGCCGATGATGTCGGCTGGTTCGACGTGGGTGCCTACCATCGCGGCATGATGGGTGCGCCGACGCCCAATATCGATCGCATCGCGCGTGAAGGCGTCCTGCTGACAGATTGCTACGCGCAGGCGAGTTGCACGGCCGGCCGCGCCGCCTTCATCACCGGGCAGCTTCCGATGCGAACGGGCCTGACCACGGTCGGACTGCCTGGAGCGCCTCAGGGGCTCCAGGCCGAAGACCCGACGTTGGCCGAACTGCTCAAGCCCGAAGGTTACATGACAGCGCAGATCGGCAAGAATCACCTCGGCGACCGCAACGAATATCTACCGACTGTTCACGGCTTCGATGAATTCCACGGCAACCTCTATCACCTCAATGCCGAGGAAGAGCCGGAGCAGCCGGATTATCCCAAGGAACTTCCGGTCTTCCAGAATTTCTTCAAGCCGCGCGGCGTGCTGGATTGCCAAGGCGACGGACATCGATGATCCCACTGAGGATCCTCGCTTTGGAAGAGTGGGCAAGCAGACTATCCAGGATACCGGGCCGCTGACGCGTAAGCGGATGGAAACGATCGAGGACGATCTGCTCGCACGCTCATTGGATTTCATCGCGCGCGCCCACGCAGCGGACAAGCCATTCTTGCTGTGGCACAACACGACCCGGATGCATGTGTGGACCCGCCTGTCCGAACGTTGGCGCGACAAGACCAGGTTTGGCCTCTACGCCGACGGAATGCAGGAACTCGATTGGGTAGTGGGAGAACTCCTCGCCAAGCTCGACGAGCTCGGGATCGCCGACAACACGATCGTCATCTTTACCACGGACAACGGCGCGGAAAAGTTCAGTTGGCCCGATGGTGGCACGTCGCCGTTCCGTGGCGAAAAAGGGCTGGGATGGGAGGGCGGATTTCGGGCGCCGTTCCTGATGCGCTGGCCAGGAAAAATCCAGCCGGGACAGGTGCTGAACGGCATCTTTTCGCTGGAGGACGTGGTGCCGACAGTGATGGCTGCTGCCGGCGTCCCCGATATCAAGGAGAAGCTGCTGAACGGATACCAGGCCGGCACCAAGCATTTCCGCGTGCATCTCGACGGCTACAATCAGCTCCCCTACCTCACCGGCGGCAGCGGCGAGTCACCGCGACATGAATTCTTCTACTACGGAGAACATGACTTGTTTGCTATCCGCTACCAGAACTGGAAGATCCATTTTCAGGTCAAGGATGACTGGTTCGCCGGGGCGCTGATGCGACCAACTGTCCCGCGCCCGGTCAATCTCCGGGTCGATCCGTTCGAGCAGCATATGGAAGCCCCAGGCTACCCGCTCTACGCCGGGGAGAAGCTTTGGACGATCATGCCGGCTGCCTACATTCTGAAGCTGCATGCGGAGACCTTCACGAACTTTCCGCCACGCCAGGCACCCCCGGACTTCAATCCCAGCGATATGCTGAAGCACGCGATGAGCGCAGCCGCCCACGTTTGATGTTGAGGGACCGCTGTCAGTCGACAGAAAATCGCCGATCCTGGACATCCAGCCGCGGCTATGTCTTTGATCCAGCCTTATAAGTCTGAATGGCGCGACATGACACGGCCCATCGAATTCATCGGCATGATTCATCACCGCCACGCTTCGGAGATCCATCCGCCGGGGCCGCTGCTGTTCGATCGCGGCTACGTCCGCGATTTCGCCAAGGCAGCGGAGGCGGCGAGCTTCGATCGCGTGCTGGTGGGTTATTTCTCCGACGGACCCGACGGGTTCCTGTTGGCCGCGTACGCCGCAGCACATACAGAGCGGCTCAGCTTCCTTGTCGCGCATCGGCCAGGGTTCGTCGCACCGACGTTGGCCGCGCGCAAGTTCGCAACGTTAGATCAGGTCACCGGCGGCCGCGCCGCTATCCATGTGATCTCCGGCGGCGACGATGTCGATCAGTTGCGCGATGGCGACACGCTGCCGAAGGACGAACGCTACGCGCGCACCGATGAGTACGTGCATATCCTTAAACGCATCTGGACCGAGAATGGCCCGGTGGATCATGCGGGGAAATACTATCGCTTTGTCGGTGCCTCGACCGCGATGCGCTGCGTGCAGCAACCGCGCATTCCAATATACTTTGGCGGCGCCTCTGATTCAGCGATCGCCGTTGCCGGCAAGCACGCCGACGTCTACGCGCTTTGGGGCGAGACCCACGCCCAGGTACGCGAACTCACCGAGCGGGTGCGTGCGGCGGCTGCACAGCATGGGCGCGAGGTGCGGTTCAGCTTGTCGTTCCGGCCGATCCTCGCACCGACCGAAGACGAGGCCTGGGCGCGCGCGGAACAGATCAAGCAGCGGATCGCCGAATTGCGCGCGAAGGCCGGGCTTGGTCCGCGCGAGCCGGCCAACGAGGGCTCGCGCCGGCTGCTTGCTGCCGCAGCACAGGGTGAACGTCTGGACAAGCGGCTGTGGACCGGCGCCGCGATGCTGACCGGTGCGAGAGGCAACACCACAAGCTTGGTGGGCACGCCGCTTCAGGTGGCCGAGGCGCTGTGCGACTACCACGATCTGGGTATCACCACGTTCCTGATCCGCGGCTTCGATCCGCTCGATGACGCGATCGAATACGGACGCAGCCTGTTGCCGCTGGCACGGAAGCTGATCGCCGAGCGCTCGCGTCTCGCAGCGGAGTAGGCGTGGCGCTTACTCACGCACCGCGTCAAAAAACCCTAGTTAGGACTTCATCTGTGGGATTTTTCCGCTAGGCCATTTGCCGCTCGGGAGCATGCTCCAGACTGACGTCATGGGCGAAACCGAGAATGATGCCAGCGGCGCCCACCACCAGCGCGCCCAACACGAGCAGTCCATAGGTGTAGCTGCCGGTCCCGGTCGCGTCCTTCATCAAGCCCATCATCCACGGTGCCAGGAACGCGCCCAGGGCGGCGAAAGAGTTGATATACGCAATGCCGACTGCGGCTGACGCACCAGTCAAAAATGAAGGTGCGAGACTCCAGAACACAGGGTTGCACGCGTTCAGACCGACGGCAGAGATGGTGAACGCAATCATCTTCAATACCGGGTCATCCAGCACCGCCGCGGCCGCCACGCCTACGAGCGTCATGGCAACCAGCAGGTGTCCCTTGCGCTCCATCTTGCGATCGGAACGCCGCCCCCACCAGATCATTGCTGCAGCGCCGGCCGCGGCGGGATGATCGACACCCAGCCAGTCTGCATATTGGTCAGGCCAAACCCCTTCACAATAGTTGGTAGAAAGAAACCAACGCCAAATAGCAACGAAGCCAGAGTGAAGCACACCAACCCCAAGGCAACAACCCGAGGATTGAAGAATGTCTGTATCACGCTCAGTTGCAGCTGCTGCTGTTTGATCGCGTGCTCGGTATTGATTCTGTTAGCCAGCCATTGGCGCTCATCCGTCTCCAACCATCCTGCTTCGGTCGGCCGCTCTGTAAGGTAGAACCAGGTGATGAAACCGAGCAAAATCGGAGGAAGACCCTCGATCAGGAACAGCCATTGCCAGCCGCGCAATCCAAGAATGCCGTCCAGGTAAAGCAATGCGGTCGATATCGGTGACCCGATCGCAGAAGATAGAGGAATGCAGGCCATGAAGAGCCCGGTCACGCGGGCCCGGTAGGTACCCGGAAACCAGTTGGTCAGATAATAGATGATACCGGGGAAGAACCGGCCTCGGCGCCCCCCAGCAATGCACGCAAGATATAGAAACTGTTCTTTCCCGAGACGAACACCATGCAGCTGGCCAACGCGCCCCATGTGATCATGATGCGAGCAATCCAGGGGCGAGTACCAACCTTGACCAGCACGAGGTTCGATGGAGCCTCACCGAGCATATACGTGACGAACATGATGCCGGCACCAAAGCCGAACACCGATGCGGTGAAATGCAGGTCCTGATTCATTTGCAACGCGGCAAAGCCGACATTGACGCGGTCCAGAAAGCAGAAGAAGTAGCACAACATCAGGAAGGGCACGAGACGCCACGCCACTTTGCCCATTGTACGCTGCTCAAGCGCATCCATTGTGCGACCTCCCTCCATGGTTATGAATTTTATTGCGAGTCCGTTTTTCCTCTTTCGATGACCCACTCAAGGACCGGGTAGTTTGGCTCCTGCGGAAAGTGGTTTGTCAAGCACTCAAAGTCTTCTCCGATTGGGCCGGGGATTCGACGTGTTCCTCTTCTATGTCCCATGCCGCGATCGCTGCGAGCTGCTCGCGATCAGTGGTGCTTACCTCTGTTCGCATCCTCGCAGGGGTCAGGAAATCCTAATTGAGACTCACCCGCCGCGTTCCGCGGGTGGCCCATAACCACCGGAGCCGGCAGTGATCACTTCGATGATCTCGCCCTGCCGCAATGCGCCCGAACCGTGGTCGAACGGTATCGCGCCACCGCGGAGCACAACGTTCGCCTTGCCGCCGGGCAGGCCGCCGAACAGACCCCACGGCGCGGACAGCCTGCGGGCGATGTCCACACGGACGCGACACGGCGCCTCGGCGCGATACACGCGACGCAGACCCATACCGCCGCGATGCCGACCCAACCCTTCTGAGCCGTCCACCAGCTCATAGCGAAGCAGCGTCAACGGATACTCGATCTCCAGCGCCTCGACCGGCAGGTTTGACGTGTTCGTCATATGCACGTGCACACCGTCCAACCCATCCTTCGTCGCCCGCGCGCCGGAACCGCCGCCGATCGTCTCCAGATAGACCCAGAGCGAATTGTCCTTCGGCTGATGGCCGGCGAAGGTGATCGAGGTGCAGGCGCCGTTGGTCGCGGCGATGACGCGCTCCGGCACCGCCTCAGACAGCGCACCGAAAATCAGATCGACGACGCGCTGGCACATCCCAAGTCTGCCATTCACCGCGGCAGGATGCACGCAATTGACGACACTGCCCTCCGGGGCGGTGACGTGCAATGGACGCGCGAGACCGGCATTCGGCAGGATCGTCGGGTCAACCAGCGTCTTCACCGCGTAGTAGACCGTGGAGAGCAGCGCCGTATAGGTCATGTTAAGTCCGGCACGGACCTGTGGCGGCCCGGTGAAATGCAGATCCATCTCGTCGCCTCGCACGATGATCTCGCACGACAGTGCGAGTTCGCCGTCGATCTCCGGACAGTCGTAGCGGTCGGCAAAGCGATATGTTCCGTCGGGAATTGCGGCGATGCCGGCGCGCATCTTGCGTTCGGCGTAGTCCTGCAGAGCATCGCCAGCGGCGAGCACGGTGTCGCGGCCGTACTTCGCGCACAGCGCCTGCATCCGTTGCATGCCTAACCGGTTGGCCGCCATCTGCGCGCGGAAATCTGACAGACGTTCACGTGGCACCTGGCAGTTCAGCAGGATCAGTTCCTGCACGTCGCGTTGTAGCTCGCCGCCGCGATACAGGCGGATCGGTGGGATCCGCAGGCCCTCCTGGTAGATGTGTGCGTGCCCGCGATCGGCAAAGTCGGCGTGATGTGCCAGGTTCACCGCGAAGGCGATGATGCGCCCATCGACGAAGACTGGTTCCGCCAGGACTATGTCGGGAAGGTGCGTGCCGCCACCCTCGTAGGCGTCGTTGCCGCAGAACGCGTCGCCCGGCTGCATATGCTCGATCGGATGGCGCTTCAGGATATGCGGGATCAGGCCGATGAAGCTGCCCAGATGCATCGGGATGTGCTCGGCCTGGCAAAGCGTGTCGCCATGAATATCGAACAGCGCTGTGGAGCAGTCCCGGCGTTCCTTGATGTTTGTGGAGTAGGAGGCACGGATCAGCGCCTCGCCCATCTCGTCGGTAATCGAGGCGAGAGCACTGCCGATCACCTCGACGGTAATCGGATCGATCCCGATCGCACCGGCTCCTGCGTCGTTCATGCTGCCTCCAGGATCAGGTTCAGATACGGCTCCACGCGAGCGATCATGCCGGGCAGCACGAACGTCGTTGCGTCCATCTGCTCGATGACGGCGGGGCCGGCGACGCGGTTGCCGCATCGCAGCCTGTCGCGGTCGTACACCTGACAGAGCACGAAGCCTCCGGCCTCGGGCAGCCAGACGTCACGTCGCGCGACGATGGCGGCGGAGGCATCGGATCCCACGTCGGGATATCGCTGGAACGACGCCTTCGGCACAACCCCGACTGCCTCGATGCGAAAGGTGACAAGCTGCACGGGTTCGTCCGCGGCGATGAAGCCGTACATCCGCTGATGCGCGGCGGCGAAGCCTTCCGCCAGCGCGTCGAGCGTCCCGGGTCCGATCTCGCCGTGCGGCAGCGCCACCGGCAACTCATAGTTCTGTCCGGCATAGCGCATGTCGACCGTCCGCGTGATCCGGCGCGCGTCCGGTGCGATCCCTGCCTCCTCGAACCATGCATCCGCCTGTGCGTGCAACGCGTGGAACGCATCGACGACATCAGGCAACGCGGCGATCGACAGCGTGTGCAGTCGCGTCATGGCGAAGTCGGCGCGCAGGTCGGTCAGCAACAGGCCCATCGCGCACAGAATGCCCGGATTGCGCGGAACCAGGATGCGGCCGATCTCCAGCTCCCTAGCCAGACGCGCCGCATGTAGCGGGCCCGCGCCACCGAACGCCACCAGCGTATAGTCACGCGTGTCATGGCCTCGCTGCACGCTGACCACGCGGATGGCGCGCGCCATGTTTGCGGTGACGACCGAGATGATTCCGTGCGCCGTGGCCATGGCGTCCAGGCGGAGCGAAGCAGCCAGGCGTTCGATCGCCGTGCGTGCGAGGTCCTGGCGCACCTGCATGCGGCCGCCCAGTAGATGCGCCGGATTGAGCGTCTGCAGCACGACATTCGCATCGGTGACCGTCGGTTCGTCATTGCCGCGCGCGTAGCAGACAGGTCCGGGATCGGCGCCCGCGCTGCGCGGACCCACCTTCAGCAGTCCGCCGCTGTCGACATACGCGATCGAACCACCACCCGCGCCGACTGTGTGGATATCCAACATCGGCGCCTTGATCGGATAGCCGTGCACCACGGCCTCGCTGGCGAGCCGGCACTGGCCGCCCTGCAGCAAGGCGACGTCGGTCGAGGTGCCGCCCATGTCGAATGTGATCAGATCGGCAAAACCGGCCAGTCGTCCGACTTCCTGTGCACCCACCACGCCGGTGGATGGTCCGGACAGCACGGCGCGGACCGGCAGTCGTGCGGCTTGAGCGAAGCCGATCACGCCGCCATTCGACTGCGTCAGATACGGTGCCGCGTGCACCCCGAGATCGGCGAGCCGTTTGCCCAGCCCGCCTATGTAGACCTGCATGACCGGGCCGAGATAGGCGTTCACCACCACGGTGGACATTCGCTCGAATTCGCGGAACTCGGGTGCGACCTCGTGCGATACGCACGCGAACGCCTCGGGGAATTCCTCCGACAGGATGCGCCGGGCTCTCTCCTCGTGCGTCGTTCGGACAAAGCCGTAGAGGAAGCACACCGCCACAGCCTGTGCGCCGGCATCGCGCAGCCGACGCACTGCCGCGCGGAACGCTGCCTCATCCAGCGGCGTTTCCACCGTGCCGTCGTGGCGCATGCGCTCGGGCACTTCCAGGCGGAGGTCGCGCGACACCAACGCCGGCGGCTTATCGGCCTGCAGGTCGTACAGGTCGGGGCGCTTCTGCCGACCGATCTCCAGCAGGTCGCGAAAGCCATCGGTGGTTATCAACCCTGTCTTCACGCCGCGATGCTGGATCAGCGCATTGGTCGCGACGGTCGTGCCGTGGCCGAAGTAGCTAACCGCGCCCGGCCCGACGCCGACCTGCCGGACACCTTCCGCCACACCCCCTGCGACACCGCGCGACGGATCGTCCGGTGTGGACGGCACCTTCCAGACCTCGACCCGGCCGGTCTCCTCGTCGAACAGGCAGACGTCGGTGAAGGTGCCGCCGGAATCGACGCCGACACGCCAGGTCATCGCGCGCAACTCTCCAGTGATTAGAGGTCAATGGTCAGTACTGCTGCGCGAGCATATGCTGCGAACCAACCGCATGTCGCCCCCAGTCGATCTTGTTCAGTCCAACACCGGCCTTCCCGAGCGCGCCGGGGTGGTCATTGTCGGCGGCGGCATCATCGGCACCTGTACCGCGCTGTTTCTGGCAGAGAAGGGCCATTCGGTGGTGCTGTGCGAGAAGGGCCGTATCGGCGGCGAGCAGTCCAGCCGCAACTGGGGCTGGTGCCGCACCATGGGACGCGATGCGCGCGAGATTCCCCTGGCAATCGAGAGCCTGCGGTTGTGGCGCAGTATGAACACGCGCATCAACCGCGACACCGGGTTTCGCCAGGCCGGCATCGCCTATCTGTGCGAGACCGAGAAGGAGATCGCCGCACAGGAAGCGTGGCTTGCCGATGCCCGGCAGTATCAGGTGGATGCGCGGCTGCTGCGCGGTGCCGCAATCGACGAGCTCGTGCCGGGCGCGTCGAGTAGCTTCATCGCCGCCCTGCACACGCCGACCGACGGGCGTGCCGAACCGTCGCAGGCCGCGCCGGCAATCGCAGAGGCGGCGCGCGCGGCAGGTGCCACGGTGCTGACCGATTGCGCGGTGCGCGGCATCGAGACACGGACCGGCCGCGTCTCGGGCGTGGTGACCGAGCGCGGTCGCATCGGCTGCGATAGCGTCGTGCTCGCCGGCGGTGCCTGGTCGCGGCTATTCTGCGGCAATGCCGGCATCGATCTGCCGCAACTGAAAGTGCTGGGCTCGGTGTTCCGCACCGCCCCGCTCGGCGGCGGTCCGGAGATCACCGCCAGCGGTTCGGTGTTCGCGTTCCGCAAGCGGCTGGATGGCGGCTACACGATCGCGCGGCGCAACGCGAATGTGGCCGACATCACGCCCGATTCGTTCCGTCTTCTGCTGCGCTACGCACCGACGCTGAAGCAGAACTACGGCGAGATCCACCTGCGTTTCGGCCGGCGTTTCTTTGACGAATGGCGCACGAAACGACGCTGGTCGCTGGACGAGGCCACGCCTTTTGAGGCGGTGCGCGTGCTGGATCCGGCGCCGAGGCAGGCGACGCTTCAAGAGGCGCGCACCGTGTTGTCGCGTTGCTTCCCGGCATTCGCGCAAATGCGGGTCGCTGAAAGCTGGGGTGGCCTGATCGACGTGACGCCCGATGCGGTGCCGGTGATCGGCGAGGTGCCCGCCATCCCCGGCTTCTTCCTGGCCACCGGCTTCTCTGGTCATGGCTTCGGCATCGGCCCCGGGGCGGGACGGTTGACCGCCGATCTTGTCGCTGGAGATACGCCGGTCGTCGATCCTGCCCCGTTCCGTTTCAGCCGCTTCACTGAGGGGCAGCGCCAGGCCGCATAAATGGCGAGCGTCGCCGTCACCTTCCGTCCTGCCGTCTCCCCGGCCGCACGCCGGCGCGTTCTGCTTGCGGTGCTGTGCTTCGTCTGGGGCACCACCTGGCTCGCCATGAAGGTTGGCATCGCCGTGGTGCCGCCTGGCGTGTTCGCCGGAACTCGCTGGACAACGGCGGGACTTCATGCTGCTGCTCTAGCGGCTCGCGCGCGGCCGACGGCTGCAAATGCCTATGCTATTGACCGGCCGTCTGATCGTTCCGCGCTACATCTGCGCGACTGCTCCTGACCACGGCGAGGCGGCGTCGCTGATGCCGATGCGTGCGCCGTCCGCTGATTGAACGATCACGTTCGGACAGGCGAAGTTGATCGGCACCGCGTTGTGCTCGACCAACTGAAGGTCGCCGTCAGCCGCCAGCGCTTCCAGCACCGCGGAGGGCAGGCGCACATCGGCGCTGGCACCGTTCGCGCTGGAGACATCGATCCGCGGATGATGCGCTGCGGTGTCCACGTCCATGCCGAAATCGGCGATGAAGGTCATGAGCTGGAACACAGCCGCCATGATCCGCCGCCCGCCCGAGGCGCCGCCGGCGATGAACGGACGCCCGTTCTCCGTCAGCATGATCGGCAGCATGTTGCACAACGGCCGCTTGCCCGGCGCAATGCCGTTCGGCACGCCGGGCTGCGGATCGAACCACATCATGCCGTTGTTCAGAAGCACGCCCGATTGCGGCAACAGCACACGACTGCCGAACGACGACATCAGCGTGGTGGTCATCGCCACGGTGTTGCCCTCCGCGTCGCATGCGGTCAGATGCGTGGTGCAGCTTTCCGCCGCCAGCGGCTCGGATTTACCAAGACCGGCGAACCGTTCGACATAGGCAGCCTTCATCACGCGGGCGAGCGTCCGGTACCAGGCAGCGGTCGGCGCCTTACCCCCGTAAGGCGCATCAGCCATTCCCTCCAGCACGCGCTTCAGCGTCGGCGCGGCGGTGAGGCCGCCGGTGAGTTGCAGCGTGCGGCCACGCCAGCCGACCTCCTCCGCCGGCCAGGTCCGCGCGTGGCAGTTGCGCAGGTCCTCCAGCGACAACACGCCGCCGAGTGACTTCGCATCGGCGACCACCGAGGCGGCGATTTCCCCTTCGTAGAAGTCGCGCAGACCAGCCTTGCCAAGACGCTCCAATGTCTCGGGCAGGTTGCCCTGCCGGAAGAAGCCCGGTTTGCCCTGATACGGCGGGGCCGGGGGCAGCCCGTTCGGCAGGTAGACCGATGCCGTGTGTGGATACAGCCGAATTGCCGTTGCCGAAGTGGCGACCTTGAGCGTGGTATACCAATCTTGCGGCAGGCCGCGCTTCGCCAGCGCGATAGCCGGAGCGATCACCTCGGAGAGCGGCAGGCGGCCCCATTGCCGATGCATGTATTCGTATCCGGCAGCGGAGGACGGGATCGCGACAGACAGCGGCCCATGGATATTGATGTCGCCCTCGACCTCCGGCCACGCGAACAGGTCGCTCGTCATGCGCCCGGTCAGCCGGTAGCGGCTGGGATCGGTCGCGGCGGGGGCGCGTGGCCCGAAATCCACTACCTCGGCGCGAGGATGCCCGGCGCGGTGCACCAGCGCGAAGCCGATGCCGCCGAGGCCCGAGTTCCACGGCTCATGTGTCGCGAGTGCGAGCGCGGTCGCCACCGCCGCATCGATCGCGTTCCCCCCCGCATCCAGCACGGCGACCCCGGCCTCGGCAGCCCCCTTTGCCTGGGAAACAACCATGCCGCGGCGCCCCTTCGCCGAAGGCTTGCTGAGTTGCCAGTGCTGCGTGACGTGTGGCGGTGGTGTGTACTGCATGACGTGGAGTCCTCGTGCTCTTGTCGAATGGTCCGACGCCATCCGGTGAATGGCAAGGGAGGAACCAATGACTGTTCTTGTGATTGCGGCTCTGGTGTGGATCGGCATGCACATCGGCATTGCCGGGACCCGGGGGCGCGATGCGATCGTGGCTCGCATTGGCGATGTGCCGTTCCGCGGACTGTTCTCGCTGCTTTCGATCGTCACCATCGTATTTCTGGTGCGAGCCTGGGGCACGGCAGCGACGACACCGCTGTGGTACGCGCCAGTCTGGCTGCGATGGGTGCTGGTCGCCGTGATGCTGGTGGCGTTCGTGCTGTTCGTTGCCTCGGTGAGCCGACGCAATCCCACGATGGTCGGCGGCGAGACGGCAATGACTCAGCCGCCACGCGGCATTCAACGCGTCACGCGTCATCCGATGCTGTGGTCATTCGCGTTATGGGCGGCGGTACACATCATCGGCAATGGCGATACGACGGCCATCGTGTTTTTCGGCGCCTTCCTGGTGACCGCGCTCGCTGGCATGCCGTCGATCGATGGGAAGCTGGCGCGACGTGATCCCGCGGCGTGGCAGGCGCTGTCCGCCGCGAGCTCGATCGTACCGTTCGCCGCCATTGCGCAAGGGCGCAACCGTTTCGTGCCAGGCGAGATCGGCTGGCTCACGGTACTGGTCAGCGTGATCGCGTGGGCTGTGGTGCTGCGCCTGCATCCGTGGCTGTTCGGCGTGGCACCGGTTGCCATGTGACCGGCGGTGGTCGAACGTGGCGGGAGCAATACGAGAGCCGCCATGTATCTGAACCAATACGCCGACACGACCGAACCGCTCGACATGACGCAGACGGAGGAGTTCCGCCTGCTGCTTGCCAGTGCTGCCGATCTTGGCATTCCACATGCGCCGGCCACACCATACCGTTCGCGCAATATCGTGCTGCGGCAGTTGCGGTTCCACTTCCTGGAATGGGGCGCGCCGGATGCGCCGCCAATCGTGCTGCTGCATGGCGGCCACCAGTCTGCCCATTCCTGGGATCTGGTCAGTCTGCACCTAGCACAGCATTTCCGTGTGCTGGCGCTGGATCAGCGCGGGCACGGTGACAGCGAGTGGGCGCGCGATGTCACCTACAGCAATCACGAGATGTCGCTGGACGCCGAGGCATTCATCGCGGCGTTAGGGCTGCGGCAGCCGATTTTAATGGGGCATTCGATGGGCGGTCGCAATGCGATGCTACTGACCCGGCGCGACCCGTCGCTGCTGCGCGGGCTGGTGATCGTCGATGTCGGGCCGGAGCTGTCAGATCGCGGCCGGGCGGTGATCGCCGGGTTCGTTCGCGACAACGAGGAGTTCGACGACCTGGAACACTTCGTGCGCAACGTGCAGCAGTACGACCCGTACCGCACGCGAGAACACATCGAGCGCACCGTCAAGTACAACATGCTGCAGCGGGCGGACGGCAAGTTCGTCAGCAAGTGCGATGCGAATCCGCGCCGGCTGGGTGTCGTGCGCGGCACCGGCCCGCTGGAAAACATCACGCTGGACGACGCCCGAGCGTTCGACCTGCCGGTGCTGCTGGTGAGGGGCGCAGACTCTCGAATTCTGACGGCTGAGGCGGCGGACCGCTTCCGCGACGCCCTGCCGCAAGGCACGCTGGTGACGGTTGCGAACTGCGGTCACAACGTGCACGGACAGAACACGCTGGGCTTCATTGCGGCAGTGGGCCCATTCCTGACCGCGTTGCGGTAGGAGCCGCGCTACGCCGCGCGCTGGCGAAGAACCTCGTGGCCCTTGCGCAGCGCCTCGGCCATCGTGTCGGCCGGCATGGCTCCGGAATAGAGACCATAGCCGTCGAGGAAGAATGACGGCACGCCATTCACTCCGGCCTCGCGCGCGGCGCTGTCGGCGGCGAGCATTTCCTTTGCCGCCACATCGCCGGCCAGGAAGTCGGCGACCGCCGCGCGGTCCATGCGCCCTTGTGCAGCGCAGTCGGCCAGCACGTCGCGATGGCCAATGTCGCGGCCTTGGGTGAAATAGGCGGCGAACACTGCCTCCATCACCGCGTCCTGGACGCCTTCGCGACCGGCCAGCCAGATCAGGCGATGCGCATCCAGCGTGTTTGGCGTGCGCAGCATCTGGTCCAGGCGGAAACCGAGCCCGACATTGGCGGCGGCACCGGCGACGCGCTCATCCAGTTCGCGCGACTTCTCGGCACTGCCAAATTTCATCGCACGATACGCAGCGCGATCGCGGCCTTCCTTTGGCATATCCGGGTTGAGCTGGAACGGGTTCCAGTGGACCGAGAAGTGCAGCCCTTCCTGCGCCAACGTGGTCAGCGCGCGTTCGAGTTGCCGCTTGCCGATATAGCACCACGGGCAGATTGCATCGGAGACGATATCGATGCGCAGCCCTACCGGCGATTCGTCCATAGTCCTGGCTCCTTTGCGTTGCCGTTAACATGGGCGGTGACGCCGCGCTTGCCAATGGTGGATGGAGGTGCGCCAATCGGGCCGAGAGCAAGAAACGGTGGGGGCCATTCCGCCGGCAGGAGGAGCCATGGCCATCTCGCCGATATCGCCACGCATGCGGCGAATGCAGTGGATCGCGATCGGGCTCGCCACTGCGGCGATCGCACTAAACTACGTCGATCGCTCGACGCTTGCCGTCGGCAACATCAAGATCCGCGAGGAGTTCGGTATCAGCGCCACCGCGATTGGTGCGCTGCAATCCGCATGGTCGATCACCTATGCGCTGTGCCAGATGCCGATCGGCTATTTCCTAGATCGGCTCGGGCCACGGTGGCTGGTCGGCGTGGCTCTCGTGCTGTGGTCGCTGGCCCAGGCGGCGGGTGGCTTCGCGGTGTCGTACGTGCAGTTGCTCTGGGCGCGCGTGGCGCTCGGCGCGGCCGAGTGCCCAGCGTTTCCCGCCGCGGTGCGCGTGACCAGCGACTGGTTCCATGTGAAGGATCGAGGGCGCCCGACCGGTGTATACAATTCGGGCGGCAGCATCGGTCCGTTCATCGCCCCGCCCTTGTTGACCGGCCTGACGCTGGCGTTTGGCTGGCGGGTGATGTTCATCACCATGGGCATTGCCGGCGTGTCGGCGCTCTGGTGTGGTTCAAGCTGTACCGCGATCCAGCCAGGACCGAACTCGAGCCGCAGGACCAGGCATACCTTGCCGCGAACCGTGCCGCTGAAGGCAGGGTGGAGGCACGCCACTGGGGCAGGCTGTTCCGATTCCAGTCGATGTGGGGACTGATGCTCGGCGCTTTCTGCACTGGCTACGCCGTTTGGATGTACCAGACCTGGTTGCCGGCGTACCTGGAAATGCAGCAGCACATCAGCATTGCCAAGACGGGCTTCCTGGCGTCGATCCCGTTGTTCTGCTCTATCCTTGGCGCATGGGGCGGCGGCTGGCTCACCGACCGGCTGCACGCACGCGGCATGGCTCTGGTCGCGAGCCGCAGGCTGCCTTCGATCATCGGCCTGCTGCTGTCGGGACTGTTCACCGTCGCGGCCACGATGGCCGGCTCTCCACTACAGGCGATCGTGTCCATATCGCTCGCGATGTTCTTCCTGTCGCTGGGCATCGTGGGCAAGTGGACGCTGATCACCGCAGTGGCGCCGCAATCCTATTGCACGTCGGTCGCCAGCATCCAGAATTTCGGCGGCTATCTCGGCGGCACGGTTTCGCCCATTGTCACGGGCTTCGTGGTCGATGTGACCGGCTCGTTCGTCATCGCGCTGTCAATCGGCGCGGCGATCACGGTGCTGGGCGCCGCGCTCCTGCAGTTGTTCGTGCGCTCGCAGATCACCTCGGCCGATCTGGAGGGGACGCTGGCGCCGGCGCTGGCTGAGTGAGCGGCGAGGCAGCGTAGGCGGCCTCTACCAGGTCCATCGCAGCGGCCATGTCGGTGAGGTCGGCAATCGGCTTCTCGCCGTGGGCGACGCGGCGCAGCGTGTCCTCGACGAAGGTCGGATAGAAGAACGAGTTGGTCAGCGGCATCGATCGCACCTCGCGCCGGCGGGCGTTGTCGAGGATTTCCAGCGTCTGGTTGTCGCGCGCGGCGAAGTAGTGGCCTTCCGTGCGGATCGAGTAGTGCAGGTCGAACACCGAATCCGGCGCGGGATACAGATAGCCCGTTTCCACAACGCAGGTCGCCTGACCGCCCCGCATCAGCACGACCGCGTGATCCTCGATGTCGAGTTGGGCGAAGCTGTTCGACATCGCCGAACCGACGACGTGCAGCTTCGTGTCCGGCAGCAGCACGCGGCAGAGATCGAGGAAGTGCACGCCCAGATTGAGCAGCGGTCCGCCTCCGGCGGTGGCGCGATGCAGCATCCAGGCACATGCTGCTCGTGGTAGCGGTCCACCATGCCGCCGACGAACTTGAACACGATGTAATTCACCGCCTCGTCTGCGGCGACTTCGCGGATCGTGTCGATGAGTGGGCTGTAGCGGATCACGAACGGCACCGCGGCGAAGAGGTTGGCCTGCGCGGCACGGGCCGCTATGTCGTGCGCATCGGCTGCGGTGATGGCGCACGGCTTCTCCATTGCGAACGGGATGCGCTCGGCGATCAGGAAGCGCGCCTCCTCTGCCATGTCGCAATGACGGCCGAGGGCGAAGGCGAAGTCAGGCTTCAGCCGCGCGCACATCTCGCGGTAGTCGTCGAACCCGGGGCAGCGCGCTTTTGCCGCGATCTCGTTCGCGCGTGCGGTGTCGGGATCGCTGACACCGATTACCGACATGTCGGGCATCGTCAACAGAGGGTCGAGATAGAACGGCGTATGCCAGTGCGACACGCCGATCAGCACGATGCGCATGGATGGCTCTCCGGTACCCTTCGCCCTATCATACGCGGCGCGGCATTCGAGGAGGAGACCTGTGGCGATCCGGCTCTCGGAGAACTTTCGCGCGCTGTTCTATGCGCCGTTCTATGCCGCGCATGCCATCGGCGCCTACCAGGCGGAAGGCGTCGAGGTGGAGCTGCTGTCCTCGCCTGATCCCGCCCGTACCGCCGCGGCACTCCGCAATGGCGAGATCGATGCGATGTGGGGCGGGCCGCTGCGCGTGATGCTGACGCATGCGGCCGATCCCGCGGCTGACAGCGTGTGTTTCTGCGATGTGATCGCACGAGATCCGTTCTTCATCGTCGGTCGCGAACCGAGGCCGGACTTTCGCGTCGTGGATCTCATGCGTGTCCGCTTCGCTTCGGTGGCCGAGGTGCCGACGCCATGGCTCTGCCTGCGGGACGATTTGCGCCGCGCTGGGGTCGATCCCGCGGCATTGAACCGCGTCAGCGGCCCGAGCATGGCAGACAACGCCGCCGCGTTGCGTGCCGGTTCGCTGGATGCCGTGCAGCTCTTCCAGCCGTACGCCGAGGAGCTGATCGCGTCGGGCGCAGGCCATGTCTGGTATGCAGCGGCGGATCGTGGCCTCACGGCGTATACAACGCTGGTCACTCGCCGCCCGCTGCTTCAGTCGCGCCGCGGCGAATTCCTGCGCATGACCCGCGCAATGGCGAGCACGCTGCGCTGGATCGCCGCGGCGCCAGGGGGCGAGGTCGCCCATGCGCTGAACGACTACTTCCCCGCGGTTGCGCCCGACATTTTCGCCGCGGCGATCGACCGCTATCGCGCGCTGAAACTGTTCGCATTTGATCCGGTGCTGCGGCGTGAGGGTTTCGACCGATTGCAGGCGGCCATGCGATCCGGCGCCGCGCTCGATCGGGCCATTCCGTTCGATCGTTGCGTTGATACCGCATTGGCGGAGGAGGCCCTTGCCGACATCTCTGAGCGGAGATAGGCAACTCCTCCAGTGTCCGCCGATAAGGGGATGCAATCAGGGAGGCTGCTGATGAATCGCCGGGAGGTTCTGACCGGACTTGGTGGGGCTGCGCTTGCCGCGGGTAACGCGCGCGCTGCCGAGAAGACCTTCTGGATGAGTCCGCAACTGCCGGATGGCACGCGTGCGGCGGCCACGTTCGTGGCGCTCCCTGGTAAGCAGAAGCTGATCTGCCTGGCCGATCGGCCGCCAAACTATGAGGCGCTGATCGGGACCTTCCGTACCGCGATAACGCCCAACGATGAGTTCTTCGTGCGCTATCATCTGGCCGGCATTCCGTCGATGGCGGAGCTCGGCAAATGGTCGCTCGCCATCGGCGGCGACGCGGCGAGCGGACAGATCTCCCTCGGCCTCCACGAGTTGCAGAACGAATTTCCGCAGGTAGATGTGGTTGCCGTTTGCCAGTGCTCCGGCAATCGCCGCGGCCTTTCGTCGCCGCATGTCGCAGGCGTGGAGTGGGGCTATGGTGCAATGGGCTGTGCGACCTGGCGGGGGCCGCGGCTGAAGGACGTGCTCGCGAAGGTCGGCGTCACACCTGCCGCGGTGGAGGTGTGGTTGAACGGCGCCGACGGACCCGTGCTGCCGACGACGCCGGATTTCATGAAGGCATTGCCGATGGAAAAGGCAATGGCGGACGAGGTGATCATCGCGACGTTGATGAATGGTCAGCCGCTGCCGCACCTCAATGGCTACCCCGCACGCGTCATCGTGCCCGGTTGGACGGCGACCTACTGGATGAAGCACATCTCCAGCATTCAGCTCAGCAGCAAGCCGCTAGACAATTTCTGGATGCAGAAAGCCTATCGCGTTCCGGCGACCATGTTCGTGGTGGATCATCCGTTCCCTTCGCAGGACAACCCGACGACGTGGCCGATCACCGAGATGGTGGTCAACTCGGTGATCGCGGATCCGATCGAAGGAGCTCGTCTCGCCGCCAGCGGCTTTACGATCGAGGGTGTGGCATGGGATCGCGGGCATGGCATCAAGCAGGTGGAGGTGTCGCTGGACGGCGGCAAGAGCTGGAAGCAGGCGACACTCGGCAAGGATCCTGGGCGCTTCGGCTTTCAGTCATTCAGCTTCAACACGGGCAAGATTGAGGCCGGCAACTACGTGGTGTCGTCGCGCGCCACCAATAACGCGGGCGAGACGCAGGTCGACAAACTGAAGTTCAATCCCGCTGGGTACCACAACAATGTGCCGCAGCAGATTCCGGTCACGGTGGCATAGGGAGGCTCAGCATGTTGCGTTATCTCACTGTCGCGCTGCTGCTCGCCACGCCGGCCGCTCTCGCGGACGAGAATGTGCCGCTGAAGCCTGGTCCCGGGCTCGATGCGGTGCAGACGTCATGCAGTGTCTGCCATACGCTGAATTACATCAGGATGAATTCGGTGTTCCTGACGCCGAATGACTGGAAGGCCGAGGTGACGAAGATGCGGACGGCTTTGGGCGCGCCGATCGACGACGACACCGCGGACACCATCATCAAATACCTGTCGGCGACCTACGCGGCGCAGCCGAAGTCGTGACGCGCCGCGTGCTTCAATAACAGGATCGATTCAACAGGGACTGCGCCACGGTGACGCCGCGCGCGACGGCCTTTGTCAGCCATTGGCGCGCCAGCGTACAATCTTTCGCCATGCCGGGTCCGCCCTCGAAGTAGAGCAATCCTATACTGTACAGCGCAGTCGCATTTCCATGGTCCGCAGCTTTTTGGTACCATGTGCGCGCTGAGTTATAGTCAGGCGCAACGCCCAATCCTTGTGCATACAATTGTCCTAGCCAATACATGCTATTTTTGTCGCCTTTATCTGCACCGCGCATATACAGGCTTTTTGCCTCGGCATAGTTGTGGCTTTGGAAGGCCGCGTAGCCCCGCTGAAAGAATTCGTAGCCGGGAAGCGATTCTTCGTTTTCCGGCGACCGCCGAACGGCTGGAGGCTCCGTTGCGACCGGGGGCTGCGCAGCAGGCTTGCTGGGTGGCGCGGGGGGTTCCTTTGCTGGCGGTAGCGGTGGCTTAACCAGTGCGATGCGCGGCGGTGGGGCAGGGGGCGTCGGCAGCGGCCTGGACAGCGGCGGCCTGAGCACAGTCGGCGGGACTGCGGGGGGCGGCACAACTGGCGGTGTCACGAGCGGCGGCAGTGGTTCCAGCCACGGTTTCGACCCAGGCGACGGCCCAGGTGACGGCGTGGCCAGAGCGGGCGATTCCGGAGGGAATGGGGCCGCCGCGACGGGGCGCTGCTCTGGGGCGGGCTGCGGTGCAGCGCGGAGCCAGTCCGGCGTGACATGGAGATTCGTCAACCCCTGAATTCCGGGCAGGCTGGTGACGTTGGTATCCGTCAGATCAAGCTCGCGAAGCTCGGTGAGCCCTTCCAGTGGTGGCATCGCAGCCACATTCGTGTGCGAGAGGTCGAGCTCTCGGAGCGAGGTAAGACCATCCAGCGATGGCAATGTTGTTATCCCCGAATAGCTCAGATTGAGCTTTTGGAGAGCGGCCTGGTCTTGCAGTGGCAGCAACGTGGTCAACTTGGTCTGTGACAGGTCCAGTTCTCGGAGGGCGCTGAGCCCTCGCAGCGAGAGCAGCGTCGTCACCTGTGACCCATGAAGACGGAGTTTCTCCAGCGAGCTGAGGCCTTGCAGTGAAGGCAGTGTGACGATCTGAGAGTTGCTGAGATCGAGTGCGGTTACCTTCAGTTTGATGAGATAAGGCAACGCCGCTATCAGCTTCGCGGTGTCCGTTGTCTGCGGGAACTTCGCTGATATTGCGCTCCCATTCCTGTCAACCGCGACCTGCAGGTTGGCAAGTGCATCCGCCGGCTGGCTCTGCCCGGAGAACCAAACGTAGGAGGCGATGCCGATCAGGACGGCTGCGGCAACAATAACGGCTGGGATAACCGCGCGCGACTTTCCCCGTCGCTGCTGAAGCGGTTTGGTCGCCGACTGCTGGGAGGCATCGCGCTTCCACGCCTGTGACAGTCGGCCGATGCCGGAGAATGCCCCGGCCGCCGAAGACCACACCCGGCTCAACGACATCGCACTATGACGGGTCGGGCGCGTCGCGGGAGAGCCTATGCGCACGCGGCTCTCGACTGGCCTGCTGCGCAGGATCGTTTCCTCGCCATCGAAAGTGTTGTCCAGGAGCGCCAGCATCTCCTCGACGCGCTGTGGGCGCTCATTCGCTGCCACCGCAAGAGAGCGATCGATGGCAAGCAGCAGCGACGCGGGGTATCGGTCGCGTCCGAGGTCAGCCGCCGGCACAAGCGGGTCACGCTCGCGGCTCAGCGTTGCCTGCTGGCGCGCGCGCGCGTCCACAAGCTTGCCCCCGATGGCTCTATAGGCAACGCCACCCACGGAATAGATGTCGGAATAGGGACCTTGGGGCGCTCCATGGATCATCTGCTCGATCGGAGCATAATGGCCCGAATAGACCTGCGTGTAGGTGGTGTTCGCGGTCGGACGCATATCCCGCGCGGAGCCGAAATCGATCAGGACTGGCTGACCGTCGGGCCGGATCAAGATGTTCGACGGCTTGATGTCGCGATGCAGAAAGCCTGCGGCATGAACGCGGGCCAACGGCGTCAGAATCCCCCGCAACATTGAAAACAGAACCTGCGGGGACAGGCAGACGCCGGCCCCGAGAACATCGTCCAGCGTTTCGCCCGCCAATAATTCCATGACGGAGTAAGCGGTATTGTTGGCCTCGAAGAAGGTCGCAACCTGCACCACTCCCGCCGTGCCACCGTTGCGACCGAGCGTTGACAGCAGTCGCGCCTCCGTAAGGAAACGCTTCCGGCAATCCACGAAGATCGCCTGGTCGGACTCGGACGTGACTACGACGTCATGGCCGGATCGCATCGCGAACTGGCGCGGAAAGAATTCCTTGATGGCGAAGGACTGGTCCAGCAGATCGCTCGCCCGGTAGGTGATACCGAACCCGCCGCGACCGAGCACCCCGAGGATCTGATATCCATTCAGCACCGTGCCGGCGGCCAATGCGTCTCGATGCAACTGCGCAGACGACGCTGACATCGGTAGTCCTCGACCCCCTGGCAGTTGACCGACGCCGCCCCTCAGTGCCGAGAGGCAACCTCCGCACGCGAGATATTCAGCTAGAGATTTCCTTTCGGCGCTCGCCCCAGGCTACGATAAGAAACCGCTACGGCTTACGCAGTACGCCCAAAACCGAGGCGTCCTGTGTGATATTTCCCACACCCCTTTGGGGCTAACAAGTCACCGAATCGTGATAAGCCTCCCGCAGCCTCTCCGGTTGCCTCAGTTTGCGCGCTCAGTTCGCCGTTGCATGCGCAGCATCGCGCCGGCATCTACCGTCACGATACTGCCGGTTATTCCACGCGCATTGCGCCGTGACGCCAGGAAGACATAGGCACCGGCGAGATCATCGGGCATCAGCGCGGTGCGCAGGGGATTGCCGGCGCGCAGCCGGTCCTCGATGCCGGGATTAGCGAACTGCGAGCGGTCGTCCTCGCCGAGTGAAGCGAGCCCGCGCAGGTCCGTCATCGTGCCGCCTGGCGCGACCCCATTGACCCGGACGTCCGGCGCCAGCTCCACGGCCAGCTCTCGAATGAGGCCGACCACGGCGTGCTTCGATGCGGTATACAACACGCCGCCACCACCCGAGTTGAGGCCGGCCACCGATGCGGTGAACGCCATCGAGCCGCTGGTCTTGCGCAGCTCCGGCAGCGCCGCTCTGGCGCCGAAGATGCATCCTTTGACGTTGACACCGAACAGCTCGTCGTAGGCCTGGCTCAGCTTGTCGTCCGAGAGGTCGGCAAATGATGCGTAGACGTCGAAAATGCCGGCGTTGCCGACGAAGACGTCAAGCCGGCCGAAGGCACGCACTGTCTCGGCCACGGCGCGCCTGTTGTCGTCGAGGCGGCTGACGTCCCCCGCGATGCCGATCACTGCCTCGCCAAGATCCGCGCGCAACTGCTCCGCGCGCGATGCCACACGCTCCATGATCCCGACACGCGCGCCTTCTTCGACGAAGCGGGCGACCACCGCGCGGCCAATGCCCGAACCGCCGCCCGTTACCAGCGCCACCTGACCGTCCAGCCAGCCCATGTTCCGCCTCGATGCTGGGATGGCCCAATCTCAGCATTCGGTCCAGCGGATAGCAAGCAGCCGAGCGATGATCGCAACGGTGCGGATGGACACGCCGGCGCATGCCTGGGACTGTGGCGCTGAGCAGGCATGGGACCCTTTGAGGCGGTGACACTTAGATATGGATATCGCATATATCTCTGCCATATCGGCGCTCGCGGGATCGGTGGTCGGCGGCCTGACATCGGGCGTTACCAACTGGCTTAACCAACGTTCGCAGGCAAGGGCCGGTCAGCTCGCCCATGACTTGGCACGCCGCGAGGACCTCTACCGGGATTTCATTATCGCGGCATCGAAAGCATACGGCGAAGCCATCGTCAGCAGCGAGCCGCAAGTTCAGGAGATCATCGCGCTTTACGCCATGATCAGCAGGATGCGCGTCCTGAGCTCGCCGCGAACTGTCGCCTGTGCCGAAAAGATCATGATAACGACGATCGCGACCTATGACGCGCCAAACCAGACGGTCAGGGAACTGCATGATCTGCTGGAGAGCGGAACGGGGATCGATCCGCTGAAGGATTTTGCCGAGGCTGCGCGCGAGGAGATGCGCAGCCTGGAAACCAGACGATGATCGCGAATGGGCGACGTCATGCTACTGTCCGGGCTACTGCCCGGCGGGCGGAAGCTCGGTCGCGACACTGCGCATCGCCTCCTCGTGGATGGAATGCATGATGCGCCGTTTGATTGTGATGAATGCGTCGCTGGTCAGCATCTCCACGGTGCGTGGCCGCGGCAGTGCGATCTCCACCATTTCCTTGATGCGGCCTGGCCGCGCCGTCATCACATAGACCCGGTCGCCGAGCAGGATCGACTCATCGATGTCGTGGGTGATGAACAGCACGGTCTTGTGCGACTGCTGCCAGATGTCCAGCAGCAGTTCCTGCATCAGCGACCGCGTCTGGCTGTCGAGCGCACCGAATGGCTCGTCCATCAGCAGGATCGCCGGATCGTTGGCGAGTGCGCGCGCCAGCGCCACGCGCTGCATCATCCCGCCGGAAAGCTGCTTCGGGTACAGCCGCTCGAAGCCATGCAGGCCGACCTGCGCGATGAATCGCCGCGCCGTCTCGCGCCGTTGCGCCGCCGGAATGCCCGCGATGCGCAAGCCCGAACTCCACGTTGTCCTGCACGGTGAGCCAGGGAAACAGCGTGTAGGACTGGAACACCATGCCGCGGTCCTTGCCGGGCCCGTTGATGAGCGCGTTGTCGAGCGTGATCGCGCCTTCGCTCGGTTCGATCAGGCCGGCGACGAGACGCAGCAGGCTGGTCTTGCCGCAGCCCGACGGGCCGACGATGACCGAGAACTCCTTGTCCTCGACATCGAGCGAGATGTCGCTCCAGCGCCGTCACCGACAGCCCGCCGTGAGGTGAAGCGCAGCGCGACGTTGTCGATGCGGAGTTTAGGCGGCGCCATCGTCACACGGCCCAGGGCAGCAGCCAGTTGCGCAGCAGCTTGAACAACTGATCGGTGATGAGGCCCAGCAGGCCGATCACCATGATGCCGAGGAAGATCTGGTCGGTGAACAGCCCGCGCATCGAATTCAGGATGAAATAGCCCAGCCCCTTGTTGGCCGCGACCAGCTCGGCCACGACGAGATAGGTCCAGGCCCAGCCGAGGGTGACGCGCAGCGTGTCCATCACGCCGGGCAGCGTCGCCGGGATCAGCACGCGCGCGACCACGGTGCGACGGTTGGCGCCAAGCGTGTAGGACACGTCCAGCAGGTCCTGTGATACGCCGCGCGAGACGTCGGCGATCAGGATGAGCTGCTGGAAGAACGTGCCGATGAAGATGACGGAGATCTTCTCCGTCATGTCGATGCCGACCCACAGGATCAGCAGCGGGATCAGCGCGGAGACCGGCAGGTAGCGCACGAAATTGGTGACCGGCTCGAGCGCCGCCTCGACGATCTTGAAGCTGCCCATCAGGATGCCGAGTGGCACGGCGACGATCGAGGCGATGATGAAGCCGGACATGATCTCGGTGACGCTGACGCTGGTGTTCACCAGCAGCGATCCATCGCTCGATGCCGTTGATCGCCGCCGTCACCACTGCGTCCGGTGTCGGCAGGAAGTCGGCGCGCACCAGTTCGCCGTACGACAGCACGCACCACAGCGCGAGGATGGCTGCCGCCACGAGCGTGCTTACCGTCAGGTAGGCACGCCGTGGGATGTCCTTCTTCGGCGCGACGTACGCGTCGAGGAACGACGCCATCAACCGCCGACGTAGCTGTAGTTGATCAGGTCCGCCGGGGTCGCCTTGACCTGCAGCTTGCCGTGGCTCGACCAGATGTCGATCGCGTCCTGCACGGTGTGCGAGAGCGGGCCTGGCTTGTCCTTGGTGCCGAAGAACGTCTTGTTGTCATCGCCGCCATAGAACTTGATGCCTGACAGCGTCTCCTTGAAGTCCTTCGGGTCCTTCAGCCAGCCGCCGACACCCTTCGCCATGATGGCGATCGACTCGTCAGGATTGGCGCGATAGTAGGCGACGGCCTCGTTCCACGACTTGACGATCGCCTCGACGTCCTTCTGGTGCGCCTTCGCCCACGCCGTCTTGACGATGAGCACGTCGGTGATCAGGCCGGGCGTGGTGGAGCTGTCGACCAGCAGGTGGCCGAAATCGGTCGCTCTTGCCTTTGGTCAGCCACGGCTCCCAGGTCACCGCGGCATCGACGCGCTTGGCGACGAAGGCACTGCCGGCATCGGCCGCCGTCATGTTCACGGTGTTCAGATCGGATTCCTTCAGCCCGGCCTTGCCGAGCAGGACGTTCAGGTAGAACTCGGACACCGAACCGTCGTTGACCGCGACCTTCTTGCCCTTCAGATCGGCGATGGACTTTATGTCCTTGAGCGCGACGATGCCGTCACCGCCGTTGGAATCATCGATCGCGACGACATACTGGAAGTCGGTCGGCTTCTTCAGATACAGCAGAGCCGTGTCCACCGTGCTGGCGATCATCTGGATGCGGTCGGCCATCAGGGTGGGGAAGCGCTCCTTCGGGTCCTCCATCACGACGAGGTCGACATCGACGCCGTTCTTCTTGAAGATGCCCTTGTCGCGCGCGATGTAGAGCGGACCGTAGCCGACCCAGGTCGAGTGGGCGATCGTCACGGTATCAGCGGACGCGGGAACCGCCTGCACGATAGGCAGCAGCACCAGCCCGAGTAGCAGCGCCGTGAGTTGCCATATGGCTCGCTTCATTGGAGTCCCTCATTGTTGTGTGTGGCTTCGGTATTGGCCCGAATCTCAGTTTACCGCTACGTGACGATCCGAGTGAAGCCATCGGCGCTCCAGCTCTCGCTGCCGACGCCATGGTGGACGAAGAACAGGCCGTCCGGGTCGTACTTCTGCTTCACCGCGAGCAGCCGAGGATAGTTCGAGCCCCAGAAGGAGCGTTGCCAGTTGCGCTCAAAGTAGTTGCTCTCGGATACGTAGGAGCCCGCGTTCGGCACCACCTTCCGCAATTCGTCCCCGGCGCGGCCGATCGCCGCGGCGTCCTCGCGCGCTTTCGCCAGATCGTGTGGACGACCGAGGAGGTCCGCATAGGCCGCCGGATCGCCGCCGGCAATGATCGCCAGGGCAAACGCGTCCATCACCGCCGGGTTCATCGCGGTATCCTTTGCCGCGGCAACGTCGGCGGCATTGGTGCCGGCAAGTCCCTTGTTGAAGTGCAGCATCACCGCGTAATGGCGGGTGGCGGCGAACAGGGCGTCGGCAAATCGCTTCTGTCGGTTCTTTTGCAGCAGCGAGGCGGGCAGCCAGAGCGACTGGAAGCCGTGGATGAATATTTCGAGCTCTGTATTCTGCTCAGCGAACCACACATTGTCTGCCGGTGCGCCTGGACGCTGGTCGAAAAACGCCCGTCCGGGGCGGCTGTTTTTCAGGAATTCGGCATTCCAATGATTGCGTGCCGGCCCGCCACCAATGTCGGCGGGCGTGGTGACGGCGAAGTCTCGTGGCGAGGAGGCGACCCAGTCGAGGAACGGCCGCCAGACCGCGACGGCCTCTTGCGGTTCCAACCCTTGGAAGACCATTGAGGCCGCGAAAGTATTGACCGATCCGAATGTGACGCTCTCGCCCCAATGCGGATTGAGCAGGCTTTCAGCGTAGAAGCCAACGAAGCGGGCGATCAATCGGTGGAACGCAGCATCGGACGCGGCCTTGATGGTCACGCTCGCGCCACCGAATATTGCCGGCAGCTCTCGCGTCCTGAGTGTCAGCCTTGTGACGACGCCCAGGCTGCCGCCGCCGCCACCCTTGATGCCCCAAAAGAGATCGGGGTTGGTGCAGGCATTCGCGATGCGCACCTGGCCGTCGGCGGTGACAACTTCGGCTTCCAGCAGTCCGCTCGCGGCCGTGCCATAATTCTTCGAGAAGCTGCCGAAGCCGCCGCTCTGGACCAGCCCGGCGACGCCAACCGTTGCACAGCCACCGCCCTGCACATAGCGACCTGCCTTCGTGGTGACAGCGTCATAGACGTGCATCCATACGCATCCGGCGTCGACCGTGACGGCGGGCTGCGGTGCCTGTTTGGCTTCGCAACCCTGGGTCACGAATGCGTCGTGCAGCGCGATGCCATTCATTGCTCGCGTCCAGATCAGCAGCGAGTCGGCTGAATCAGATGTGCCCTGATAGCTGTGGCCGCCACCCTTGACGACCAGCCGCAGGCGGTTCTCGCGTGCGAAGTTCACCGCGGCGACCACATCTTCGGTGGTTCTTGCTGCGACAGCGTAGACGCTCGGTGCCGACATCCAGGCATCCACCCAGCCGGCGGTCTGCGTTCCGGCAGGTTGATCGCCAACGTAGTACGGGTTTTTCACCGCCCTGAGCACGTCCTGGCACTCGGCGCTGTTTGGATCCGTACAGGACCCAAGCAGGGGCGGAACCTTGATCAGATGCCCCCCAACGTTCCGGTTCAGCGTTTCCCAGGTGGCCGCACTTGGCCAAGCCGGATCGGAAGGGCGGACGCGGCGGAACTGAGCCGGTCCCGACGCGGCGGCCGCGGCCGGCTTTGTCACGGTGGCCCCGAACGCGATCATCCCTGCACAGGTGAGCAGGTTTCTTCGGTGCATTGGGTTCTCCCTTTAGGCGCCGCCCTGAAGGATGGCACCGTCGGCGTACAGGCCACGACGCCCGACTACGATGTCTTGGTGGCCATGCAGCGAGCCGGCCAGATCGGCAGTGTCAGGGTCTATCCGCTCGCCAGGTTTGGCGACGCAATCAAGGATCTGAGCTCGGGTCGCGTCGACGCTGTGATGAAGGTCTATCCAATCGCGGCGCGGTTTGTGCGAAAGATGCCGGGCTTGCGCATCTTGACGCCAGTGTCCAATGCGCCACAGCCGCTGGGAATCGGTTTCAACCGGAACAATCCCAGTCTCGTCGCCGCCGTGGATCATGCCTTGACCCAAAGGCAGCAGGACAGAGCTATCAAGCTTTCGCACAGCGCTGGGGCTTGACATAGCCAGGCTAATCGATGTCGGGAGGGAGCGACGGCATAGCAACGCCCGTATAGTCGAGTACCTGTCATCATCCCCGCAGCAATATGCCAGAGATTGTGACAATGGAAGGCCCAGCGGCCGGGATTGTCCGCATCGAAGGCGACGGTCACCGTTCTGAGCGGCGGCACCAGGACCGTGTCGCGCACAGCGCCCCAGAAACGTTGCTGATCAAACCCGATCACCTGAAAACGGTGACCATGCAGATGCATCGGATGCGACATCATGGTCTTGTTCCGCATGACAAGTTCCACGCGCTTGCCAGCTGAAACCATGACCGGCGTGATTTTGGGATAGACCTGGGTGTCCATCATCCAGACATAGGCCTGCATATCGCCCGAGAGCAGAATGTCCCGCACGATCCCGGCCGGATGCGACGCAAGCGGCTTTGCTGCGCGCAACGCATGCTCGAAGGTGAAGTCGAGGGCCGGAGATGGCCGCGTCGCATGCCCCTCGATCCGCGTAACGTTCGCCCGTGCAGTTGCCAGCACGATGCCGGTCCGGTCGGTCTTGCCCTCCACCTGGGCGAGGATGGCATACGCGCCCCGTTCCCGAGGCAACTCGATCAGGATGTCGGCGCGTTGCGCGATGGCAAGCGGCAAGCTTTGCAGCACGACCGGCCTGACCGGTGTCCCGTCGACCGCGATGAGCGTGCCACGCAGGCCGCCGAGATCGATCCAGTAGTTGGTCGCGGCACTGCCGTTGATCAGGCGCAGCCGGACATGGCCGCCCGGTTCGACACGGATAACGCTCGGGTCCGCGAGTGTCCGGTCGTTGGCGAGGAAGGCGTCGTAGTCGACGTCGTTCAGGTCGGGCTTCATGTTCCGCATGCCCGACATGGCCGGCGGCGCTGACACGGTCTGCTTGCGACCGCCTTGCTTCAGGCTGGCGAATACCTCTCGCGGATCGCGGAAGGTGAAATCGTGCAGCATGACGACGATTTCCTGCACCGCCGCGCTTCGGGTGCCCGCATCATGGATGATCAGCGGAGCCGACAGCAGTTGCTGTTCCTGGAAACCGACATGCGAATGCATCCAGAACGTGCCGGGGAAATCCAGGCGAAAATCGTAGTTCTGTGTACCGCTCGCTGGTATCGGCGGCGCGGAGATGTAAGGCACGCCGTCCTGCTGGAATGGTGGCGTCAGCCCGTGCCAATGAATCAGCGAAGTGCGGTCCAGATGATTGCGCACCTGCACCCGGAATGGCTGTGCGACATCCGTCACCACGCCCGGCGTTCCGTCAGGCTGCGTGATTCCGAGCACCGTGGCCGCTTTGCCGTTGACCTCAATGGTGCGGGTTTGCAGATCCAGAACCGTCACCGGCTCGGCGGCGGACGGCCTCAGCGCGAACGGGCTCGCAGCAAGTGCGGCGAGCGAGGTCAAGAAGCTGCGGCGAAGCACTCCGGTCTCCGTGATCGCCTTTGGACACAACGGCCGATCAGATCGTCGGTGCGCGCCGCAGTTCCGGTTCCACCAACTGCTCGAAGGCGGCGTCACCGGCGGCAACGACCCGATCGGAGCCGACCGACGCGCGCGGATCCTCGGCATTCCGCCAGAGCTTGTATTCATCGGTGTGCGCCAGACCCATGCCCTCCGCCAGCAGATGGATCCAGTTCACCACGCGGATCGCGCGGCTGCGCTCCAGCGCCACGGCATCGCGGTGACAGGAGTGGAAGATCGTCGCCAGAGTGTCCGCGCCGATATCCGCCATGGCCTCCAGCGTGTCGCTGTGCGCCTGTGCCATCACGCCAGGCTTGGGTGCGATCGCGGAACACATATGGCCGGGGATGTGCAGCGGATGGTCGAGCACCGTCAGTCCCGGGATCATGCGGAGCAGCATCGGCACGTCGGTGTTGACTGGCACGCGGCCGTGGAAGCCGTGATGCGCATGCAGCAGGACCCGCGCCGGGACCGCATGGGTCAGCAGCGGACGCAGCCGTTCGGCACGCGCGGCGAGCAGTTGGGTGATGTGCTGGGTCTCGAACGCGGTCTCCGTCACCGGCGCCATCAGGTCGTCCATGTTCATGTGGCAGGACGGGCACCAGGTGATCACGGTGTCGCGGCCGGCCTGATTGAACTTCTCCACCGTGCGCGCAGCCATGCCGGCGGCAATTCGGGCGTTCAACTCCTGCGTCGAGCCGCAGCAGTAGCCGGGTCCCCCGGCCGGAGCCGCCGCCACGCCGACGGCTTCGAGCATGTGTGTGACGAGACGCACGATCTCGCCATGGCGCGTCATGTTGCAGCCGTACCAGAAGGTGACGCTGGCATCCGGGGTCACAGCCATTCGGCGCGCTCCTCGTCGTTCATGGTCAGCCGTGCGAAGGCCTTGACCCGCGCGGACCATCTTGGGTCGTGCGGCGTCTTGACGCGGGGTGCGTCGCCCAGCGTGCCACGGACACGCAGCGATGCAAGGCGCATCAGGAACGCAGCGTCGAGTTTCTCAGGACAGGCCGGCGTGCACTCGCCGCTGCGGACGCAGGCGCCGGCGAAGGCGATCGCATCGGGCGTACCAGTGCCATCGAGCAGAATGTCGCGGATGCCGGCCATCACCGCTTCGGGAGTCGCATTCGACAGCGCCGGTGTGCGTGCCACCATGGGGCAGGCGCGGTAGCATTCACCACAGGCGGTGCAGGCCGCCGCGAGGCGCGCCGAGTTGTCGCGGATGTGGGCGATCAGGGCTTGTTCGGTATCGCGCACGGCTAAACGACCAGGCGGATTTTCGCGCCGGCCGCTGGTTCGCGCGGCAGGCCCTCGGTCTCGGTGAACGATCCCCACATGTCGCCGTTATAGCCTTCCAGCGAGAACTGGCGCGGACGGTGCGTGGCCTCCTGCTCGGGCATGATGTGCTTCACGCCGACAGAATACTCATAAACCATGCCGTCCGGTCCCTCGAAGTATACCATCATCGCCGTGGATATCGGATGCCGCCCTGGGCCGTAGACGATCTTCACGCCCCGCTGCTTCAGCCAGTAATAGGACTGCATCACGTCGTCGATGTCTTCGACCTGATGATTGATGTGCTGAATGCCTGGCCGCGACGACGGCATCAGCACCACGGAATGATGCACGGTGCCGATGCGCAGAAAGGTCGCCTCGCCGAGCCAGTCGGAGACGCGGGCGTTGACCAGGCGGGTCCAGAATTCGGTGTCGCGCTTGGTGTCAGTGCTGAACAGGGCGACGTGGCTGAAGTTGGTGATGCCGACCTGGCGGCCGGGGAAGTACTTCCCGCCGCTGTTGTACGGACGCGCCAGAATTTCGAGCTTGTTGCCGCTGGGATCGGACGAGGCGATAAACGCGCGGGTGCGGCGGCTGTCGCATTCGGCTCGGGTGCCGAAGTGGACGGGACGGCCGGCCTGTTCCAGTGCTGCGCCGACGGCGTCCAGATCGTCCGGGTTGATCAGTTCCAGGCCGATAGTCTGATCGGCAGGATCACCCTCGAAATACACAAGTGTATGGTCACGCGTATCGCCGCGCATGTCGACCTTGTCGCTGCGGAAGAAGGCCGCGTTGCCTTCGCGTGCGACCAGTTGCAGTCCGACGATGTCGGTGGCGAAGCGGATCGCGGAGTCGAGGTCCTGCGTGCCGAGGCGCGCGTAGCGGATGTCGTGGAGGTTGATCATCTCGGTGCTCCTTCAGACGTCGTCACTGATCGTCCGCGCTTTAGCGCGAAACGAGGCTAGTCCGGACGCCGGCCGCCTGCCAGCCCGATCGGTCGGCAGTGCCGTCACCGACGGCCAAATCCGGGTCAAATTGTCCCAAAGGGATGCAGCCGCATGAGGAAGGCGGCGTCAAGCTTCTCCGGGCAGCCCAGCGTGCACTCGCCGCTGCGGACGCAGGCCCCTTTCCGAGCAGGACGTCGCGGATCCCCCTGTCACCGCTTCGGGCGCCGCGCTGGCCAGTGCCGTAGCGCCGGCGAAGGCCGACAGGTTTGTGGAGGGAGGACCGCCCCCTGCACGGCTTCAAGGGGCCGTGTCACGATTTCGTCCCGCGTCCAGCGGCGCTGCGGTTCGGGCGAGCAGGCTGACGCGGACGCAGATACCGGTACAACCGAATGCCGTGCTTCAAAATGAACTGCCGCGGAGACATTGGTGACCTCCAATCACCGGGCCTCGATCACAGCCCTGCGTTGAAGGGATGTTAATCGTCGAGCGTCCATACTGCACGGAGTCTCAGATCGCGGCATCGGACGACCATCATGAGCGGCATTGTCAGCGGCATCAATTACAGCCTTTTGTTCGGTGGCACCTCGTCGGCCAGTGACACCGCGGCCAGTATGCTGACCACGCTCTATAGCGGCGCGACGGCGAGTTCGGGCACAGCGGTGTCCTCGGGGAACCCGATTCTGGACCTCAAGCTGGCCGAACAGAACCAGACCGCCGATGTCGCGAAGGAAGCCAAGGACCCCACCGTGATTCGCGATCTGGCGGCCTTCACCAAAGGTATAGCCAACGCCAAGGACCTGAATACCGCGCTGCAGAACCCGAATGTCCTGAAGGTGCTGCTGACGGCCAACGGCATGGCCGATCAACTGCAGTACACGGCATTGGCAAGCAAGGCACTGCAGTCGGACCCGACCGATCCGAATTCGCTGGTCAACAAACTGTCCGATACGCGCTGGAAAACCCTGGCGACGACATACAACCTCACGACCAAAGGTCTCGCGGGCTTGCAGGACCCCACCGTCCAGTCGCAGATCGCCAACGCGTACGAATCAGTGACCTGGTTGAATTCGCTCGATCAGGCGACCCCCGGCCTTGCCCAGGCAATTCAATTCAAACAGCAGGCAAGCAAGATCACCAGCGTGGACCAGGTCCTCGGTAACCCGATCAATTGGGAAGTGGTGCTGACCGCGCTCGGCATCCCGCAACAGATCGCGTACCAGGACCTGACCGCACAAGAGAACGCGGTCTCCAGCCGTCTCGATATCACCAAGCTGCAGGACCCGACCTTCGTCAATTCCATGACGGACCAATACCTGCTCGCGAAGCAGCAACAGACGCAGAGCACATCGGCCACGCCAAGTCTTGATGCTCTCGCCATTCAAGCAAGCGGTCTGGTGGTCTGACCAATCCTGCCGGGCCGTCGATCGCTACATATCCACCACCGACCCGTCGACGTGCGGCCGCATCTTGATCGGTCGCGGCCGATACGGGAACTTCCGCTCCACATCCTCCACCAACTTCACGCCAATCCCCGGCCCGCCGGGAATGGCGATGAAGCCATCCACCTGTTCCTCCAGCCCTCGCGCCAGGTCATTGCCCAGCAGCTCCTTCCCGCCATCCAGGTCCGGGGTGCGCGACGGATACTCCTGGATCGCGAAGTTCGGGATGCACGCGGCGACCTGCAAACATGCCGCGGTGGAAATGGGCGACAGCGGGTTGTGCGGCACCACCCACGCGTCGTGCGCTTCAGCGATTGCCGCCACCTTCTTCATCCCGGTGATGCCGCCCACCAGGCACGCATCCGGCCGCAGGTACTGCACCGCGTTGCGCGTCAGCAGCGTCTGGAACTGATATAGGCTGGTGAACCGCTCGCCGGTCGCGATCGGAATGTCGATGTGCCGCGCCACGTCCGCCATCGCATCGAAGCTGTTCGGCCGCAGTGGATCCTCGAAGAACATCGGCGTGTATTTCTCGATCCCCCGCCCCAGCGCGATGGCTTCGGGCGGCGTCAGGCGGCGGTGGATCTCGATGCACAGGTCCACCTTCGGCCCGACCGCCTCGCGCAGTCGGCGCACGTTGTCGATCGCTTCCTCGATGCGCGCCGCATGCGACTTATAGAACGGCTCGTCCTCGCCTTCGTCGAGCAGCGGGTTCAGGTGTCCCAGCGCGGTGAAGCCGGCCTCCTTCAGACGCACCGCCTCCTCCAGCAGCTTCTCGATAGTGCGTCCCTTTACGTGGCCGTAGAGCCGCGCCTTGTGGCGCATCCTTCCGCCGAGCAGCTCGTAGACCGGCACGCCGAATGCCTTGCCCTTGATGTCCCACAGTGCGATGTCGATCGCCGACACGGCGCCGGTGATCGCGCCGCCGGTGAAATGATTGGCGCGCAGCATGACATTCCAGTGGTGTTCGATAGGGAAGGGGTCGCGGCCCACCAGATACTCGCCGTACTTCGCGATCGACGCGGCGGACGCCTCGAGCTGGCCCCAGGTGCCGGATTCGCCTATCCCGGTGATGCCCGCGTCGGTGCTGATACGCACGTACAGGAACCGGTCGAGCAGCAGTGGTTCAACCTTGGTGATCTTCATGGCGGTTCCTCCTTTGCTTGGCGCAGCTTCGGGCAGCCGACATCTGGCGTCTAGCCGGTGGAATAAACCGGCGCCGTCCGCGTCCTATCCGCGAGGCATGGAGCAGATGCTGCCGATGTGCAGAGCCAATCCTGCCGGGTCATGGCGGTGTCTGGCACGCTGACCCGCATCGAGGCCTGCATTCCGGCGTTGCGGCGCTATGCCGCGGCGTTGTTGCGCAACCGTGAGGATGCGGACGACCTTGTCCACGATTGCCTGGTACGCGCTCTCGCGAAGCTGCACACGCGTCGCGACAACGCCGATATTCGCGCGTGGCTCTTCGCGATCATGCACAACTTGTTCATCAGCCAGTTGCGGCGGGCGAAGGCGCGGCCGGCGGGCGAGTCGCTGGATGAAACGCATGAAGCGGCCATGAGCCTGCGCCCGGACCAAGAGAACAGCTTGCAATGGCGTGACCTGATCCGCGCGCTGAACGCGCTGCCGGTCGAGCAGCGCTCGGTCGTGCTGCTGGTCTCGGTGGAGGATCTCTCATACGCCGAGGCCGCCAGCGTGCTGGGAATCCCGATTGGCACCGTGATGTCGCGGCTGGCGCGCGGGCGTGAGCGGCTGCGTCAGATGACCGAGGGAGGCGAGGAGGTCCGGCCGGCGCTGCGGAGGGTCAAATGAGCGACCCCGCGCGGCCGATCGCCGAGGAGGAGCTGCACGCTTACGTCGACGGTCAGTCGGACGCCGATCGCCGGTCAGCGGTGCAACGCTACCTGCAGGACCATCCAGACGTCGCGCGGCAGGTCGCCGCGTGGGGCAGCCAGCGGGAGGCGCTGCGGGCTGCGTTCTCTCCCATAGCAGCGGAACCGATTCCCCCACGGCTCGGCTTGGAGAGTCTCGTCCAGCAGCGGCTGAGGAGACAGGGGCAGGCTTGGCGCGCGGCGGCCGCGGTAGTGCTGGCGTTCGGTCTGGGCGGCGCCGGCGGCTGGTTCCTGCGCGGCGGCATGCAACCGTCCGATGCCGCCTTCACCCTGCTGGCGCAGGAGGCGGTGGCCAATCACGTGGTCTACACCGCGGACCTCAGGCGCCCGACGGAGCTTGGCGCGCAGCAGCGCGACGACCTGTCGCGCTGGGTATCTAACCGGTTGAACCACGCCGTGGCGCCTCCTGACCTGTCTGCCGAAGGCTTCAGCTACATGGGTGGACGGCTGGCGGCGACGCCGGACGGACCGGCCGGGCTGTTCATGTATGACGGCCCGCAGGGCGTGCGCCTCACGGTGTTCGTGCTACCCCTGCACACCTCGCCTAGCCAGCCGATCCAGCACATCGACTACGACCATGTCGATGGCTGCGCCTGGATTGAGAAGGGCGTCGGCTACACCGTCGTGGGCAAACTGCCGCCAGCGGAACTGCGGCGCCTGGCCGAGGTGGTGCAGCGGCAGTACGGCGGCGCTACCTGAGAGCGCGCTGATCCAGATCAAGGCGCGACGGCCGCGCGGGGTGCAGCATTGCCTTCTGTAGGGGGCAACCCATGGCAAAACCACTGATCCTTCGAATCGTCATCGCCGACGGCGAGCATGTGCGTTTCCTCCAGCCGGACGTGGACAATGTGCTGCGTACCGATCGGCTCGCTCGATTCCGCGTCCGCGCATCTGCGGTCGCGTGATATTGGCTCCGACCGACCCGGCCGGTCGTTCGAAAGCGGCGCGGGGGCGCGCCACGCGGTCGGCCAGCGGCATGACCTGCACGAAATGGAGAAGAAGAAGTTCGTCCATCTGATCGGCGAGCAGATCAACGCCGCTTCGGGACGCAGTGAGTTCGACGAGCTGCTGCTCGTGGCGCCGCCGCGCGCCCTGAGTGAGCTGCGCGCGGCACTGGATGCGGCAACGCGCGCGAAGCTGGTCGGCACGCTCGAAAAGGATCTGGTGAAGACCCCGGACCATGAGCTGTCGCCGCACGTGCGTGAATGGGTCAGCCCGGCGCGTCGTGCGGGCAGTTGATCTGGATCAATGCGGTTGCATGCCTGTGCGTGCAGCATTGGGTTGCCGAGAACGGCGGATATCGAGATTGCCTGAATGGAGATCAACCATGGCAAATACACCTGTCGAAGTGAAGAAGACCGCTCCGGCTGCGACCAATGCACCCGATGCGTGGCGTTCCCTCCGCACTGAGATGGACCGGATGTTCGACCGGTTCGCCGGCGGCTGGGGCATGCCGTCGCTGCGGCGCATGTTCGATGCCGAACCGGTGCCGCGCTACGAGAGCACGTTCACCGTGCCGTCGCCGGCGGTGGACATCAGCGAGGACGACGGCAACTACAAGGTGACCGCGGAACTGCCCGGCATGAGCGAGAAGGAGATCGAGGTCGTGGTCTCCGGCGACATGCTGACGCTGAAGGGTGAGAAGAGGGAGGAGAAGGAGCAGAAGGAGAAGAACTTCTATCTGTCCGAGCGCTCCTATGGCTCGTTCCAGCGCAGCTTCTACGTGCCGGAGGGCGTCGATCGCAACAAGATCGCGGCCGACTTCTCCAAGGGCGTGCTGACCATCACCATGCCGAAGACGGTGAAGGCGGTGGAACAGCAGAAGAAGATCGAGGTGAAGGCGGCTGCCTGACACAGCCTCCGATGTCACGGCCCGTGAACGCGGGCCGTGATCATCGCTGCGCAGCGTAACTGCGTGGAGGTGCTGAAAGCGTTCGACAAGAGTTGGCGCGGCGCTGTTTGGTAGATGCAGCGCCTTCGCAAGTCGCGTCATAATTCAACCGTAGACAGTCGTATGTGCGTTTCAGGCAAAGTTGTGCTAGAAGTAGGCTGAAGACTGCGAGTGGGGTCTGGGCCCTAACGATCACGAGGACGCGAAATCGGGGGAACCGTCATGTGGGGTGGAATTGTCGGGCTGATAATTCAGCTGATCTCCGGCGGCGTAGGCGGCAATATTGCCGGTTCGCTACTAAAGCAGTTTGATCTGGGAGTTGTCGGAAATACTATTGCCGGTGTGATCGGCGGTGGTGTCGGGGCACAGGTCATCGGTCAGTTTCTTGGCGGCGGCGCCGAAGCAGCCGGCGCGGGAGGTCTCGATATCGGCTCAATCATCGGCCAAATTGCCTCTGGCGGTGTCGGCGGAGGCATCCTGATGGCCATCGTGGGGCTCATCAAGCAGGCGATGGGCGGCCAAAAAATCGGCTGACCCGCGCTGCGGCGTTGGCTGCGCTGTCAGCATCTGACCGCGCGCTCCTCACGACCGTCACGTCCGCCGCAGTGTGGGATCGCCTTCCACGCGCGTCGCGGGCAGTTGTATCGCCACGACACAAAGCGCGGCGATTGCGGCGGTGAGGCAGGCGCACAGCAGAATGTGCGGCGCCTGCCAGCCCCGCGCCAGCAGGAACCCGCCGAGCGCTGGGCCGAAGATGCCGCCCAGTCGACCGACGCCCAGCGCCCAGCCTACACCGGTGGTGCGGATGCGCGCCGGATACCTCGCGGCGGCCAACCCGTTCGCGCCCAGTTGCCCGCCGACAACACAGATGCCCATCACGAAGATTGCCGCGAGCAGCATAAGATACGGCAGATGCGCCAGTGCTACCGCGGCGACCACGACGATGCCGCACGCCAGGCAGATGGTGAGCACGCGCTCGAGGCCAAAGCCGGTGACGAGCGGGCCGAGTGCCAGCACGCTCAGCCCGCCGCCGGCACCGTAGAGGCTGGAGGCGAACACCGCGTCGGCAGGTGACAACCCCTCGAGGTGCAACACCGTCGGCAGCCAGAAGCCGATCAAGTACAGGCTGAGTAAACTGGCGAAGAACATGATCCAGAACAGGATCGTCCGCAGTGCATAACCGTCGGAGAAAAGCGCCACGACCGTATTGCCGCGCGCCACGTCCACGTGTTGGGTCGCAATGGCGTCAGGATCGATACCGGTGGCGGCGTAGATACGCAACGCCGTCGCGGTGCGCCGGCCGCGAGACAGCAGGAAGCGCGGCGATTCCGGCATCGCCAGCAACAACACCGGGAACAGCAGCAGCGGCAGGGCGCCGCCGATGTGAAAGATCACCTGCCAGCCGAAGATCGGCAGCAGTGCTGCGATGAGCTGGCCGCCGAGAAAGCCTCCCAGCGGATTGCCGGCGAACACCCACATGGTGACGGAGGCTCGCAACCGATCCGGCGCATAGTCGGAGGCCAATGCAACGGTGGACGGCATCAGCGCACCGATGCCGATGCCGGTCATCAAGCGAAGGAATGCCAACATCGGGATGGATGCAGCGTACGCGGTGGCGAACGAGAACACGCCGAGAAAAAGCAGACTGGTCAGGATCACCGGCTTGCGGCCGAGGCGATCACCGGCGGGCCCGGATGCCAGGGCGCCGACCATGACCCCGACATTGGACATCACGAACGCGGTGGCGAAGGTGGCGGGCGGCACGTTCCAGGCGTGCGACAGTGACGGCACGGCCATGCCGATCGCGCTGATGTCGTAGCCGTCGAATGCCTGGGCGAACGCGCAGAGGATCGCGACGCGAAGCTGCAACTTGCCGATGCGCTGGCCTGCCAGCGCCGCTTCGGTGTTGGAGGCGTATGCGCCTGCCATTGTTGTTGTCCTCCCTCGATCAGGTCAGGCGGCCGTAATCTCCTCGGCTGCCGGCACGTGGGTCACCTGGTGTGCCTGCACGATCGGGAGCACGTCGCGGGCGAAGCGGCGGATCTGTTCCAAGAACATCTCCTGCGGCATGGCGCCTCTGTTGAAGCCGATCTGCACCGTGTTGGCGCCGGCGTGGTCCGCGAGTGCGGTGATCCGCTCCGCGACTTCCTGCGGCGTGCCCCACGGCAGACGCTCGGCCAGTCTCGCCACGCCTTCCATCGTGGTGTTGCGGAAATCCTCGCGCGCGTGTTGCGCGGCATGCAGGTTTTCCGGGCGCACGTAGTCGAGTCGATGCATCCGAGGAGTAGCCGAACTGTCGCTGCAGGCTGGTCTCGGTGAAGTTGCCGTGGCTGAACAATGTGCGGTTGAAATACAGCAGATAGGGACCGCACTCCCTCACCGCTTGCGCCTTGCTGTCGGCGACATAGACCGAGAGGCCGAGCGACAGGTGGTCAGGTGTGATCGCGTGGCCGCTCACCGCGAGGCATTTCGCGTAGTAGCGGATGATGTCGTCCTGCAGCCCGCCCGGTGCGAGGCCTGGCGTGATGCGGATGTTGTGCTTCGCGGCAAACTCGATGGATTCCTTGCTGCCGACGATCGGCATCCAGATCTGCGGATGTGGCCGCTGCACCGGCCGCGGCCATAGCGCGACGTCGCGGTACGACCAGAACCTGCCTTGGTAGGAGAAGATGTCCTCGGTCCAGGCGCGGGTGACGATGTCGTAGGCTTCCTCGAAGCGGGCGCGCGAGTCCGCCAAGGCGACGTTGTGCACCTGGTACTCGCGCGGAATGCCGCGCGCGAAGCCGGAGATCAGCCGGCCGTTGGACAGGCAGTCAAGCATGGCGAGCTCTTCCGCCAGGCGCAGCGGTTCGTGCAGCGGCAGCAGGTTGCCGTAGATCAGCAGCTTCACACGTTTGGTGCGCTGCGCGGCGCAGGCGGCCATCAGGTTGGGCGAGTTCATCAGACCGTAGGGCGAGCAATGATGCTCGTTGAAGCCAAGACCGTCATAGCCGAGACGGTCGATCTCCTCCCACGCGTCGAGGTGCTCGGCATAGGTGCGCACCGCGACGTCTGGTTCGAAATGCCGTGCGGACAGCGGATAGGGTAGTTCGTTGTCGACCTTCAGATGGTCGAGATGTTCGCCGTAGGCGAGCAGGTCGAAGACGAAGACTTGCATGCTGTTCCCTCCGACATTGCCGGGATGAATATGGTAAGGTGCCGGTTGAGTGGTCAATCAGCGCGCTGATCCGGCATTGCATCGCGCGGACGTGAACGTGACTGACCACCTTGGTCGGACCGATACTGTGCGGCTCTACAACGTTGGGGAAACAATGATGTTGCGTTATGCATCCATCTTCTGCGTCGCTGCCGCTATCGCCTGCTCGCCGGCACTGGCACAGACCGCCAAGCCGCCGACACCGGCTCAGGCGGCACAGCAGCAACGAATGGCGAGCTGTAACGCCGAGGCGTCAGACCGCAGTCTCAAGGGCGACGCTCGGCAGAGTTACATGAGTGCCTGTCTCGGCGGTAAAATGAATCAAAATACGCTTATGAAGGTCTGCAACGGCCAGGCTACGCAGGACAAACTCGCAAGCGACGCCCGCAAGACCTACCTGAGCACCTGCCTCAAGAAGTCCAATTGATGTGTTGAGGCTGTCTCGGACAGCGCTTGACCGTGCAGTACTGGCGATCGCGCTTGTCGTCGCACTGTGCGCGCCGACGAGTTTGTTCGCTGACAGCGGCGGGTACCGCCGGCCCACCATATCGGCGCCGGCCTACTCGGGATCGAGCTCGTCGGGCTGGAGCGCGCCGTCGAGCGGTGGTTACCGGCGTCCATCGACAACTGGAGGTGGATACAGCTCTCTATCGGCCGGAGACGTGTCCATATCGCGGTCGAATTCAGCGCAGGCGCTGCAGCAGTATCGCGCTTCCCAACAGCCGCGTCGTCCGCCGGTCGAAAGCGCTGGGCGCCCGGATATGGTGTGGGGTGGCGGCGGTTACTACCCTCGCCGGCCGTCGAGCTATTACCCGCAGTCTGACTACGCCGGAGGACTTGGCTCGGCGGCCTTTTGGGCGATGCTGGGTGCGCTGTCGGCTTCCGACCGTACGGCTTACTTCCAGCAATCGCAGGTCAATCCGGCCTATCAGCAATGGCACCAGCAGGCGGCACGTGATCCGACCACGGCGGCGCGGTTGGCGGCCCTCGGCGATCAGCCGACGGCGGCACCTGGCAATGCCGGCACGACAGCTGCCGATGCGTCGGGCGGCTCGGGCATCATCTGGGTGGTTCTGTTCATCGGGGTCGCGGGGTTCCTGCTGCTCTGGCTCGCACGCCGCCGAGCCGCCACTTCGCGCCCGGGTGCTGCCACGCCACCGGGACTCGCCGGCAGTGCTGCCACCCGCTTTCGGGTCGGCCAGACCATTCCGCTGGATCCCGCCGCGTTCCTGCTAGCCGCGGGAGCCACCAAGGTTCAGCCCCCGGCGGGCAGCGGAATGATCAGCGTCGAGGCTGTGGGGCTGCTGGAAGATGCAGGCGTGCAGTTGAACCGGCTCTATCTGCCGGGGCGCACCGCCTTCTTCCAACTGCACCTGGGCGCCGATGGCGCACCGGATGAATGCCGCTACTTCTCCCGGCTCGATGAGATCCATCCAGCCAGCCAGGCGGAGTGGGGCGAGTGGCTGGATCCGTCTCAAGGCATGATCGGCTGGCCAGCGTTCCAGACCAAGGATGGCAAGACCTACGATCGGGCATGGGCACCCGGGCAGACGAGGATCGCGCCGCGGCAACAGGTGGAGACCATCCAGGCGCTCGGTGCGGTGACGCGACGCCAGTTGCAGGTAATGCTATACGCGGGTCCGACGGGCGCCGCGCCGCCGGCACCATCCAGCGAGTACGTCATGGTGGCGGCGGTCGAGGATGGCGGTCAGGCCTGGGTGGAGATCCACGCCGGCATCGATATCAACCCTGCCTCTCTGATACTTCCGTCAGTTTCACTCTGAGCGACCGCGGAGCACTTCATGAACGCGAGCCTGCCTTCGAATATCGCCGATGCACTCGGCAGCGGGCTGCCGGTGCTGTTGTTGCAGTTCTTGATCTGCATCGTTCTGCTGGTCGTCGGCGTGATGATCTATACGACGGTCACGCCGTTTCACGAACGCGAGCTGCTGCGCCAGGGCAATGTCGCGGCGGCGACCGTGCTGAGTGGTGCAGTGATCGCATTGGCCATCCCATTGGCCGCACTGCTGGCGACCACGCGGGCGGTGCTCGACATCCTGGTATGGGGTATCGTGGCGATCCTGCTGCAATTGGTGACCGTGGTGATTGTCTGCCATGTCATGCGGGGGTTGCGCCTCAGGATCGACGACGGAAGCATGGCGGCGGCGCTGCCCATTGCTGCGGCGCAGCTCGCGATCGCCTTGCTCAACGCTGCCGGGATGGTTCCGGTCTGACGACACGCCGTGGCAACAAGGAGGACGAACCCATGCTTCAGTTCATGCGTAACCTGGTCGGTGTGAAGGCTGACAAGGCGGTACAGGCCGGTGTCGAGGCATTGGTGCGCTGGGATCCGCAATCGGCCAGCGAGGCCGAGATGCGCTCGATGGAGCAGAACCTCGACCAGCTCGGACAGCAGGTGGCGCAGGCGCGGCTGAGTTACGACAAGGAGATGCGCGAGGCGAACGCCATCCAGGCGCTGTCGACGCAGCGGATGGCCGCGGCAGACCAACTGCAACGCCAGGCTGCGGCGGAAGCCGACCCGGCGAAGAAGGCGGAACTCGAGCGTAGCCTGGCGACGCTGGTGACGATGCTGGAGCAGATGGCGCCCGAAGTGGATCGGGAAAAGAAGGACGTCGCCGACGCCAAGGAATTCCTTGAGATGCTGGAGAAGACCTACGCCGAGGCGGGCGGCAAGCTGCGTGAGGGCCGTTCGCAGCTCGAGCGCGCGCAGCGCGACATGGCGCGCGCCGGTCAGCAGCGCCAGATGGCCGAGCAGCAGGCCGAAGCGGCACGTCGGGCTGCCGGGCTGAGCACGACGACCACCAGCCTGAATGTGGCGTTGAAGTCGATGCAGGACGCCGCGGCGCGCGACCTTACCAACGCCGAGGCCGCCAACATGAAGGCAAAGCTGCTGCGGCCGACGCAGCCCGAACAGGATGACGCGAACATCGCGCGTGCGATGCAGATCGCCTCGGGACAGCCGGTTGCGGCGACCAGTCTGACCGACCGGCTGGCCGCGCTGCGCGCGCGTTCCTGAGGTTACTTCGCCGCGACGTCCAGCAGTTCGGGCGTGAAGCCGCCCGACTGCCGCCGCCATAGCCGCGCATACGTGCCATTGCCGGCGAGTAACTGGGCGTGCGTTCCGGATTCGGCAATGCGTCCGTGGTCCAGCACGACCAGGCGATCCATGCGCGCGATCGTGGACAGACGGTGGGCGATGGCGATCACGGTGCGGCCTTCCATCAGGCCGTCGAGCTGGCCCTGGATCGCCGCCTCGACCTCGGAATCCAGCGCCGAAGTCGCTTCGTCCAGCACCAGGATCGGCGCGTTCTTCAGGATCACCCGCGCGAGTGCCACGCGCTGCCGCTGCCCGCCGGACAGCTTCACGCCGCGCTCACCGACATGCGCGTCGTAGCCGGTCCGTCCGTGCCAGTCCTCCAGCCCGACGATGAACTGGTGCGCCTCTGCGCGTCGCGCGGCGTCCTCGATCATCGCCTGTGTCGCCTGCGGGCGGCCGTAGCGGATGTTGTCGCGGATCGAGCGATGCAGCAGCGAGGTGTCCTGCGTTACCATGGCGATCTGCGTGCGCAGGCTCTCCTGCGTCACCGTGGCGATGTCCTGACCGTCGATCAGAATACGGCCGTGCTCCGTGTCATAGAAATGCAGCAAGAGATTCACCAGCGTTGACTTGCCGGCGCCGGAATGTCCGACCAGCCCGACGCGCTCGCCCGGTGCGATGCGCAGGTCGATGCCGTGCAGCACTCCACCGCGATCCTCCAGCCGCCGCTGCCGGCCATAGTCGAAGTGAAGGTCTTCGAAGCGGATCTCGCCGCGCGTCACGCGCAGTTCGCGCGCATCCGGCGGGTCGGGCATCTGCCGCTCCACCGCGATCGACTTCATGCCGTCCTGCACAGTGCCGATGTTCTCGAAGATCGAGGTGACGCTGCGCGCCACCCAGCCGGCCATGTTGGTGATCTGCCAGGTGAGCGGCAGCACCATCGCGACCGAGCCCACCGAGATGCGGCCGGCGCTCCACTGCCAGAGTGCGAGGCTCGCGGTGCCGACGATCAGTGACGCGTTCATCAGGGCCAATACTGCGACATACGCGGTGATCATCCGCGTCTGATCGCGGAAGGCGCCGGTGTGCAGGTCTATCGCCTCGCGCACGAACGCGTCCTCGTCGCGCGCGCGGGAGAACAGCTTGACCGTGAGGATGTTGGTGTAGCTGTCCACGACGCGCCCGGTGAGCAGCGAGCGCATCTCGGAGACCACCTGGGAGCGCCCGCGCAGGCGCGGCACGAAGAACCAGAGGATGCCGCCGTAGCAGGCGAACCACAGCAGGATCGGCGGCGTCAGACGCCAGTCGATGGAGGCGAGCAGCAGCAGTGCGCTGCTGCCGTAGACGAGGATGTACCAGGCGGCGTCGAACGACAGCACCACGCTCTCGCGCAACGCCGGGCCGGTCTGCAGGACGCGGTTGGCGATGCGGCCGGCGAAGTCGTTCTGGAAGAACGTCCAGCTCTGGCGGACCACGTGCCAGTGGTTCTGCCAGCGGATCATGTTCGAGAGGCCCGGATTCACGACCTGGTTGATCAGCACGATGTGGCAGAGCAGCACCCCTGGGCGCAGCAGGAGCAGCACCACGGCCATCCCGATGAGTTGCGGCCAGGCCTCGTGCAGCAGTGCCTGTGGCGTGTGGTTGGAGACGAGGCCGACGATGCGCCCGATGAAGGCGGGGACGGTCACGTCGAGGATGCCAGCCAGGCCGCCGAACAGGAACAGGCCGATGATGAGCCAATGCTCCTGGCGGAGGTAGTGGCGGTAGAACGGCGACAGGCCGTGCACGGGCGGCGCCTCGGGCTGTCGGGCGGTGGGGTCGAGCAGGGTTTCGGCGCGGCGGAGCATGAGGTTACGGACCTTGGCTCGAGTGGCCGGCGATGTTGCCGACTCTGGCTGATGCCGCGTCAGGCGTGGCCACGCGGGGCGGGATGGGTAAGGCGTGGGAGGCCGTCAGTCAACGAATGTCTCTGGGGCGCCGTCTCATCGGTGTCTCACGCGCCGGTGGGTGAGACGTTGACGCGTGGGGTGAGGCGGGAAGGCGAGGTGGTTGCACGGAACGCGTACATCCGCTGGCAGGAGGCGGGGTCCATTGTGGCTACCTGGTGTTAGGAAGGCTAGTTGTCAATGGTCATCACAACTATCTCGCCGGAGGTTTGCGCTTTATTGCTTCTTACCACGGAGGATGAAGGGAGGGCCACTGTGGGCCACGGGAGTCGGTGCTTGTGCTGATGGCCGGTGACTTGACCGAACAGGTGATCGGGTTGGCCATAGAGGTGCACCGGCATACGGGGCCGGGCCTACTTGAATCCGTGTACGAGCAGTGCCTTTGTCATGAGCTGCGCGAGGCCGGTATTCCATTCGAGCGCCAGGTTGCTATTCCGGTCGTCTACAAGGACACGCGTATAGGGGAAGGGTTCAGGGCTGACATCGTTGTCTCGCGTGAGGTCATCCTTGAGATCAAGTCGGTTGCGGCCATCCTGCCGGTTCATGAATCGCAGCTGCTCACCTACCTGCGCATGAGCGGACTTCGGGTCGGCCTTATCATGAATTTCAATGCTCGGCGTATGACCGAGGGGATTCGCCGCTACGTCGTGTAGCCGCCGACCGCGGCAGCGCTCCGACTCCTGTGGCTCACCGTGGCCCCTCGGGTCAAGCCCAAGGGCATGCCTTCGTTTCTTTCTCCGTGTTGAAATTTGCGAAGTTACCAGTGGCGCCGGGTATGCGTCACCGTGGCAGGCCATTCACCGGCCTCCTTTCGGTGTGAAGCACGAGGATTGACCCGGCGTCCGCCATCGAGGCGGTAGGTGATGAATGCTTGCGTCAATCGCAGAGCCCGCATCGAGGTCAGGGAGAACGTGGTGATTCGACAGCGCTTCGGCATTATTCCAACGCCTCGTGGAGGAGCAGGACGCCAGGACGCAGGAGCTTGCCTGAACGTGCCAATATTATACGGAAACAAGAGTAAGTGGACCGAGTTGTGCGAAAGAACGCGCCGGCACCGGCGCTCGCTCCTCAATTCTCCTCAATAGGCAAGTGCAGGCCGAGATTAGGAATGCGCACGTAACTGCAAATTTCCCGAGTGCGCCAGAACGCTCGAGACCAAATCGCAGTTAAGCCATCCTCAAACCGAATCTCCAACCATCGACCTTCCCGGGCCCGCGCTCCCCGCTTAAACTCCCGCCCCAACGCACCAACCGGGAGGAGCCCGCCCCATGTCCCAGTCCGGTCTGACCACAGAACCCCGTGTTTCCTGGCCGTCGAATGGCATCAGCGAGGTGCCGTTCCGGGTCTATACCGACGCTGCGCAGTATGAGCGCGAGCAGGAGCGGCTGTTCAAGGGACCCACCTGGAACTACCTCTGCCTCGCGGTGGAGCTCGCCAAGCCGGGCGACTTTGTCGCCACCACCATCGGCGAGACCGCGGTTATCGTCGTCCGCGACGCGGCCGGCGCGATCAACGCGTTCGTCAACCGCTGCGCCCATCGCGGCAACCTGCTGTGCATCGAGCGCGCCGGCACGACGAAGGAGTTTTCCTGCATCTATCACGGCTGGACCTACGACCACGCCGGCCAGCTCACCGGCGTGGCGTTCGAGCATGGCGTGAAGCGCCAGGGCGGCATGCCGCCGGAATTCCGCAAGGAGGAGCATCGGCTGCAGCGGCTGCGGGTCGCGGAACTCGGCGGCCTGGTGTTCGGCACGTTCAGCGACGACACGCCGGAGCTGGAGACGTATCTCGGGCCGGATGTCACGCGCGGGCTGCTGCGGGTGATGAACCGCTCGCCGGTGCTGCTCGGGCGCAGCACGCAGGTGATGCCGAACAACTGGAAGCTCTATTTCGAGAACGTGAAGGACACCTATCACGCCTCGATCCTGCATTTGTTCCTGACGACGTTCCGGATCAACCGGCTCAGCATGCCGGGCGGCATCTACATCAACCGCGACGGCGGGAATCACTACAGCTACGCCAAGCTGGACTACGCGGCCGAGGATGCGGACTACAAGGCGGCGGCGTTGCGCGCGGACAGCGAGTTCCAGTTGCAGGACCGCTCGGTGGTAGAGTCGGTGGACGAGTACGGCGACGGCGTGTCGGTGCAGATCCTCACGATCTTCCCCGGCATGGTGCTGCAACAGGTGCGCAACACGATCGCGGTGCGCGTGGTGCGTCCGCGCGGGGTGGACAAGTGCGAGTTGGAATGGATCCACCTGGGGTTCGACACGGACGATGAGGCGATGACGGAACGGCGGCTGCGGCAGGGCAATCTGATCGGCGCGGCGGGATATATCTCGATGGAGGACGGCTGCGTCGGTGGGTTCGTGCAGCGGGCGCTGCAATACAACGACGAGGGCGCGGGGCTGGTGATGATGGGCGGGCATGAGGCGGAGTCGCAGACGTTCCGTGCCAGCGAGGCGGCGATCCGCGGGTTCTGGAAGCACTACCGCATGCTGATGGGCGAATGACGCATGGACGATCTCGCCATCCGGCTTGGCGTGCATGAGCTGATCGGGGACTACGCCGAACGCATCGACGAGGACCGGCTTGAGGAGTGGCCGGAGCTGTTCGGCGAGCCTTGCCGGTATCTGGTGATCAGCCGTGCGAACCATGAGGCGGGGATGCGGCAGGGGGTGATGTACGCGGCGTCGCGGGGAATGCTGCTGGATCGCGTTTTTTCGCTGCGGCGCGCGAACATCTATGAGCCGCATCGGTATAGGCACGTCGTCGGGCCGATCAGGATCAAGGCTGTGGAGGGCGGCGTCGCGGTGGCGCACTCGAATTTCCTGGCGGTGCGGATCATGCACGACGGGGCGACGACGCTGTTTGCGAGTGGGCGTTATCTGGATCGGATCGATGTATCGGCGACGCCGTTCCGGTTCAATGAGCGGATTGTGGTGCTGGACAGCGACAAGATCGACACGTTGTTGGCGATACCGCTGTAGGGCGTGCGCGGCCCCCTCCCCCGACCCCCTCCCGCGAGGGGAGGGGGAGAGTAAGATGCGTCCTATGCCACTTGCTGCGCGCATCGTGTCTGAGGACGAGGCGGACATCCGGCTGGATCGGTGGTTCCGGCGGCATTTCCCTGGGCTGACGCAAAGCGCGATCCAGAAGATTTGCCGCACCGGGCAGGTGAGGGTAGATGGCCGCCGGGTCGATGCTGCGACGCGGCTCGCGGTCGGGCAGGCGGTACCGGATTCCGCCGCTGCCAGCGCCGCCCGAGGAGAAGCCGCGGCCTGCGATCGAGCCGGGCATCGAGCGCGACCTGCGGCGGCTGGTGATCTATCGCGACGATCATATGCTGGTGGTGAACAAGCCGCACGGCATGCCGGTGCAGGGTGGGCCGGGCATCAGCCACCACCTGGACGGGCTGCTCGACGCGCTGCGTTTTGGCTCGCCGGAGCGGCCGCGTCTGGTGCATCGGCTCGATCGCGACACGTCCGGTGTGCTGCTGTTGGCGCGTACGCCTGGGACGGCGGCGAAGCTGGCAGCCGCGTTCCGCTCGCGGGCGGTGGAGAAGACCTATTGGGCGGTGGTCGCCCGTCGGCCGATCCCGCCGGAGGGGCGCATCGATCTGCCGCTGCGGCGGATCGGCGGCGCACGCGGGGAGCGCACCGAGATTGCCGATCGCGACGACAAGGACGCCGCACGCGCCATCACCGACTATCGCACGCTGGATCATGCGGGGCAGAAGCTGGCGTGGCTGGAGCTGAGCCCGCTGACCGGGCGCACCCACCAGCTTCGTGTGCATTGTGTGGCGATCGGCGCGCCGATCCTGGGCGACGTTAAGTACGCGCGACCCGACCAGAACAATGCGTTCAGCGCCACGGTGGTGGGGCTCTCAAGCGAACTTCACTTGCATGCGCGCGCGCTTCAACTGCCCCATCCTGCGGGCGGAACATTGCTGGTGGAGGCGGACCTGCCGCCCCACATGATCGAGACGTTCCGCACCCTGGGCTTTCACGCGCCGGTGGCGCGAGCAGCTCAACGGCGCTAGCACGAGGAGCAGAGGCGGCGATGGCTGGGCGAACGCTTCCGCGTGGAGTGCGGATCGGACTGTGGTCGCTGGCCGGTGTGGTCGGCCTGGTCGTGATCGCCGGCGTCGTTGTCGCGCTCAGCTTCGATCCTGACAGCCTCAAGCCGCGGGTCGAGGCGGCGGTGAAGCAGGCTACCGGGCGCGAGCTGACCCTGGCAGGGCGCATCAGGTTGGGGTTGTCACTGCGGCCGACTTTGACGGTGAGTGGCGTCAGTCTGGCCAATCCGCTGGGATTTTCCCGGCCGGCGATGGCGACGCTGGAGCGGCTGGACGTGAAGCTTGCCCTGATCCCGCTGCTTAGCCGTCGGATCGAGATCGACCAGTTGGTGCTGGTTAAGCCCGATATCATGCTGGAGACGAATGCGCAGGGCCGGCCGAACTGGCAGTTCACGCCGCAGAGCAGTCCGAACGCGCCGCGGACTGGTACCGCCGCTCCGCAGAAGAATGCGTCGGCGATCAGCGTGGGCGATGTGCGGATCGAGAACGGCACTCTTACGTGGCGGGATGACGTCACCGGCCGCAACGCGGTGCTCGGGCTCACCAGCGCGCGGGCGACCGCTGCGTCGCCGGACTCCGATCTGCATCTCACCGCATCGGCGACCTACAACGGGGCGCCGTTCTCGCTGGCGGGCGTCTTTGGTCCGCTGACGCGGCTCCAGGAAACCGGGGCGTCAGGGGCTTGGCCGGCGCAGTTACAGATGGAAGCGGCGGGGGCGAAGCTCGCGCTCGACGGCACGATCGCGCAGCCGCAGGAGGTGAAGGGCTACGCGATCAAGGTGGCGGCGAATGTTCCGGACCTGGCGGCGCTTGCGCCGTTCCTGCCGGGGCAAAGGCTGCCGCCGCTGCATGATGTCAGCCTGGCGGCGCAGGTGGCCGACAATGCCACGGCGGTGCCGCAGATCTCTGGGGTTACGCTGCATGTCGGGGCGTCTGACCTGAGCGGGACCGTGGCGGGGCTGAAACTCGACAAGCTCGATGTGACTGCTCCGCAGCTCGATCAGCCCGTCCACGTCGCTGGCCAGGGCAGCTTCGATAATTCGCCCGCGACTTTGGCTGGTACTGTCGGAGCGCCCGCTGGCATGCTGCCGGGTGCCAACGCGGCGGCACCGATCCCGATCGACCTGGACTTGCACGCGCTGGGCTCGAATCTGACGGTGAACGGCACCGCGGCGCGAACCCCGGACGGGCGGCCGTCGGTGCAGGCCGCAGTGACTTCCGAGATGATCGACCTCGACGCCGTGTCTGCCGCTCTTGCCAAGCCGACTGCTCATGCCGCCGCTGCGCCGGCTGCGCCGGCTGCGCCGACTGCGGCCAAGCCTGCAGCGGGCGGCCACGTGATTCCGGACACGCCGATCCCGTTTGAATTGCTGCGCCTAGCCAATGCCGATGTGAAGTTGAGCATCGCGCAACTGAAGTCGCGCGGCGTACTGTATCGCGCCATCGCGACGCATCTGAGCCTGCAGGATGGCAGGCTACGGCTCGATCCGGTGGCGGCTGATCTGCCCGAAGGGCACCTTGATGCGACGCTCAGCGCGGATGCGACGCAGGCCAGTCCGCCAGTGGCGCTCAGGCTGCGGATACCGGTGCTGGCGCTTAGGCCGCTGCTCGCTGCGATGAGTAAACCCGATTACATCAATGGCAACATGGACGTGCAGGCTGATCTGCACGGCGCGGGCGCCACACCACATGCGATCGCTGCCAGCCTGGACGGGTCGGTGGGGTTGAGCCTGGCCAACGGCACAGTGGACAACCGTCTGCTGGGCAGCACGCTGGGATCGGTGCTGCGCTCGGTGAACATGCTCGATCTGGTCGGGCGAGGCGGGACCAGCCAGGTGCAGTGCTTCGCCGCCCGAGTGGACGCAAGCCATGGGATCGCGACCGTGCGGTCGCTGGTGTTCGCATCGTCGCTGCTCAGCATGGATGGGGATGGCAGCCTGAACCTTGGCAACGAGACGCTCGATCTGCGCGTGCGGCCGGAGACCAGGATTGCCGGGACGAGTCTGATGGTGCCGCTGCGGATCACTGGCCCGTTCCGGTCGCCGAATTCCGCGCCGGACCCTACAGCGACGGTTGCCGAGAATGCGGGCACCGTGGCGGGAGCTGTGCTGGGCAACACGACGCCGATGGGATTGATCGCCGGGGCGCTTGGGGCAAAGCAGTTAGAGGGGGGATCGCATGCGGACTGCGGGGCAGCCTCGGCGGCGGCCCGCGGCACGGCCGTCCCAGCGGCACAGGCCAGCCCGGCCCCGCAGGCAGCGCCTCCGCCGAAACAGAAGCAGAAGCTGCCCGATGTGGGCAGTGCGCTGAAGCAGCTGTTCCGTTAAGAAGCAGCTGTTCCGTTAAGAGGACGAGTGTGAAGCGTTTTTGGGAAACCGTGGCGATCGATCCGAGCAATGCCGGCTACGCGATCCTGCTGGACGGCAAGCCGATGCACCTGCCGGGTGGCGCGCTGTTGCGCGTGGAGGGGGAATCGCTCGCCCGCGCTATTGCGGAGGAGTGGCAGGAGGTGGGTGGCGGCAAGGGGGGCGATATGTCGTTCGCCGATACGCCGCTCACCTGCCTGGCCGGTACGGCGCAGCAGCGCATCGCACCCGATCCCATGCCGACCGTCGATGCCATTGCGCGGTACGCCGAGAGCGACCTTCTGTGCTACCGCGCCGATACGCCGGAGGAACTGGTAGCCCGCCAGGCTCGTGAGTGGCAGCCCTGGCTGGATTGGGTGGCATTGACCTACGACGCACCGCTGCGCATCGCTCGCGGGGTCGGTTACGTCAAGCAGCACCGAGACAGTGTCTCTGCCTTGCGCCGCGCGGTTGCCGGACTGGACGTGGCGGCGTTGGCGGCGCTTGGCGTGGCGGTGCCGGCGTTGGGCAGTCTGGTGTTGGGGCTGGCGCTGGCCGAGGGGCGACTGGATGCTGCCGCCGCGCACTCGTTGGGGGCGCTGGATGAGCTGTACCAAGCCCAGGCGTGGGGCGAGGATGCCGAGGCCGCGGCACGTCGCAGGGCGATCGCGGCCGACATCGCGCATGCGACGCGCTTTCTGCAACTGACACGACCGGAGGCATCGGCATGAATTGCAAGCGCCTGGTCATCAGCGGGCGTGTGCAGGGCGTTGGGTTCCGCCCGTGGATGGTGGAGAAGGCACGCGCCCTCGGCGTTTCGGGCTGGGTGCGCAACCGGATCGACGGTTCGGTGGAGGCACTGGTGGCCGGCGACACCGCGGCCGTCGAGGAACTGCTGCGGCTGTGTCGCCGCGGTCCGCGCATGGCCGAAGTGGTCAGCATCGAGGAGGACCTGGCTGACCCGCCTGAGCAATTCGGGTTCCGACAGGTTCCGTCCCTGTAGGACCGCGGGCCTACCGCAGGAGGTTGGCGCAGCTGCCTTGCGGGCCGCCATCGCCGAACACTTCGGGCCAGACGGCGTGCAGGGCGGCGTCCGCCTCTGTCATGGTTACCGGAAGGCCGATTGCGTGGAGGCTGGTGACGCCGTGCTCGCTGATGCCGCACGGGACAATGCCGGCGTAATGGTCGAGATTGGGCGCGACGTTCAGCGCCGCGCCATGCCAGCTCACCCAGCGGGATACGCGAACGCCGATGGCGGCGATCTTGGCCTCGGCACCGGTGGCTGGTTCTGCAACCCAGATGCCGATGCGGCCTTCGCGCCGTTCGCCGCGCACGCCGAGGCGGGCGAGTGCGCGGATCAACCATTCCTCCAGCCCATGGACGAAGCAGCGCACGTCGCGCGGGGGCACCGTGCCGTGTGGGCGCGTGAGGTCCAGCATGACATAGGCCACGCGCTGGCCGGGGCCGTGATAGGTCCACTGGCCGCCTCGACCAGTGGCGAAGGTGGGAAAGCGGTTGGGGTCAGTCAGTTCCTCCGGCCTTGCGGAGGTGCCGGCAGTGTAGAGTGGCGGGTGCTCGACCAGCCAGACCAGCTCATTGGCGGTGCCAGCGCGGACGGCGGCGACACGTTGCTGCATGCGGGCGACGGCGTGGTCATAAGGGGTGACGCCGTCTTGGATGCACCATTCGGGGATGGCGGGAACGATTGAAGGGGCGTCGTTCATCGCGTATATCCCGGCACCTGCCTGAGCGGTCGTGGCGGAATGGTAGACGCGCAAGCTTGAGGTGCTTGTGGGGGTAACCCCGTGGAAGTTCGAGTTCTTCTCGACCGCATGAAGCAAGGGACTGAGTTCCTGGAGCAACGTGAGAATCGTTGGGATGGGACCGGGATTTACTGGGACAAGGCGATGATGTCCCGCCTGGTCAAGCGCCCACCGACTGGTATTTCAAGCTTGGCGTGCCTTGCAAGTGGTGTCGATCCTTGGTCTCCCGGGCCGCGATTCTCGCTCGATACGCCGTTCCGAGGCGGCGTCGCTGCACCACGGTTGCGAGCCTTGTGGTGCCCAAGGACAAGGAAGAATCTAACGCAAATGAAGGCAGATGATGGGCGCAGAACACGCAAATGGTTCAGTGCAAGTGGCGTGAAATACTACGACGAGCATCAGGTTGGCGGCGGAACTCCTTCCTCAGGTTATCGATCTGCAATGCGAGACGACATTCTAGGTGAGTGACGGCACAGTCAGATCGTTCACCCTGCGCGGCCACGCGTGCGGGTGATGGTCATGTTGGTTCGGGTTTGGTCAGCCGTGCCGCGAACTGGTTGACCCAGCGCAACCAAACATCGTCCACGCGCGCGAACAGGTAGCCGACGCCGATCACCAACGGCGCATAGACGGCTGCGACCAGCAACAGCGTCACTTGCAGCGACGCGATGGGGCGCAACAACACGAACAGTGCGCAGGCCAGCGAGCACAGCAAGGGAAAATGGAACAGATACACCGGGAAGGACAGGCGGCCGAGCAGACGAAACGGTGGCGTTGCGAGCGATCGGCCAAGTCGGTCATTGCCGATTAGTCCGATGATGATCATGACGCCGCTTGCCGTGTGGATGGCGATGCGGTCGAACCGTGCCGGGCTCGCATCCTGGAGGGAAGCGAACATCGCGTAGCTGCCGCGAGGCTCGAGATAGCCGAACAGGAATATGCCGGTGGCGATGCAGGCCACGGCCATGCTCGGGGACAGATGCAGATCGCAGCGCGATATGAGCCAGGCGAGGCCGGTGCCGGCGACGAAGGCAAACAGATACGGGTCGGTGAAATGCACGGCGATCGCGGCGGTTGCCAGCAGCCATGCCGCGGCGGCGGGACGTGCGCGCCAGAGGATCATTGCCAGGAAGAAGGTGACGAAGCTGCCGATAAATTCGTGATGCATCGTCCAGAGCACGGGGTCGTACATGTCTGGTTCCCGCAAAAAGGCGAACAGGGAGCCTTCCAGCACGGCGCCGGGCAATGAAGGCGTGAAGCTGTGCTGCGGGTGCGAGCCGCCGAATGTGCCAAGCCAAGTGGATTGGCTGAGCTGCGCCGCCTCGCGATGCCGATAGAGACCACAGCGGAACAGCAGCCACGACAACAGCACGGCGAGCATGACAAGACACACTAGGCGCAGCCAGCGCTTGGCGGTGGCGCGCACCACGAGTTCGGTACGGCCGGAGCGAAGGAAGCCCAGCGGCAGGACGAATCCCGAGAGGACGAAGAACAGCGTCACCGCCGCAGGGCCATCGATGGATGCGAAACTGACACTGCCCAACAACGCCGATGACGGATCGAAACCGTCAACGATGCCGATGCGTGCAGGGTCGAATGCCCAGAGAAAATGCCAGGCGACAACGATGAAGGCTGCCAGCCCGCGCAATGCCTCAAGCTGCACGAGCTTGCTCTCGGTGCGTGCCGTGATCGCGGACGCATCGTTGCGCGCCAGCATTCCGGAGTTTGCCACGTATGACAGGATTGCGTCTCCGCTCCGCTAGGGTTGCTGCGAACAAGGCGACGAATTTGACCTCAATGTGACGTGCCGACGCACGTCGGTGTGAGTCAGGTCCGTGCGAGGGTCAGCAAAGCCGGCAATGCAAGCTGCGAGATCAGGCGCAGGCGGGGCAAATGGCCATCATCAAAAAAGCCGGCGCGATGGCAAAGGTTCAATGTTCCCATCGTCTGACCGCGCCAGCGTACTGGCATGTTCAGGATGCTCTCGCAACCGAGCGAGACAATCAGCGCATGATCGAAGAAATTCTGCTCGATGTCGTGACGCGTGCGACCGATATAGGGGATCCCGTCACGGATCACGCGCTGCATCCAGATCGAGTCAGTGACCGGCTTGCGTCCGCCGATCGGATAGGCCTCGGGCCTGTTCGTGTAGCAGCGCTCCGACTGCTTCAGTCCTGGGTGATGCGCCAGGACGGTGAACAGGATTTGACCGGGATCACGAGCGAGTGCGGCGTCGATCGCGCGGAACGTGGCGCCCGGCTGATCGGAATCGGCGTGTGCGGCGAGTATGGTGTCGATCATGGTGTGACGGCGAGCGCCTGCGCGTAAGCACTGACTGCCGCCGCGAAGCCCATGACGAGGGCGTCGGCAGTCAGCTCGTGGCCGATCGACGCCTCGGCGAGCTGGGGCATGCGCGCGATCAATGGCGGCAGGTTGTGCAGATTGAGGTCGTGGCCGGCGTTGACGACCAGACCGCGATCCGCGGCGGCGCGTGCCGTGCGCGCACAGGCGTCGAGCCATGTGTCGTAGGTGCCGGTGCGGAATGCGGCGGCGTACGCGCCGGTGTAGATCTCGACGCCATCGGCACCGCTTTCGGGGATGCGATCCAGCACGGCGGCATCGGGATCGATGAACAAAATGACTCGCGCGCCGTTGGACTTCAGCGCCGCGATGGCGGGGCGCACCAGCGCCATCTGTGCGGCGCCGAGTTTGAAGCCTTCCTCGGAGGTAAAGGCATCCGGCGCATCGGGCACCAGCGTGCACTGTTCCGGGCGCACTTCGGCCACGATCTCCAGCAGGCGCGCGTCGGGATAGCCCTCGATGTTCAGCTCAACGGCTGGGCGTGACGCGGCGATCGTCTCGGCGAGCATCGGCACGTCGGAGCGGCGGATGTGCCGTTCGTCCGGGCGCGGATGCACGGTGATGCCGCGCGCGCCAGCCTCGAGTGCGATGCGGGCAAACGCTCGCAGGTCCGGCACACCGGTGCGCCGTGAATTGCGCAGCAGCGCGATCTTGTTGAGGTTGACGCTGAGGCGGGCCATCGCTCAAGTGTTGCACAAAACGGATGGAGGCGGCGAGGGGTCCCGATGGTGGCTACGATGCTCTGCACAGGCGCGGTTCTCGCACTATCAATCGCAGGCTTCCTGGGTGCCGGACCAGCGCCAGCCGGATTGAACGCCCCCGGGATCATATTGCTCGGTGGGGCTGTTCTTGTCTGGTTTGCATGGCCAGCGGGTTACTCCTATCGCAGCAATACCTCGCAGTCGTCTCGTAGAAAGCCGGACATTATGACCGTCGGTGCAGCTCTTCTGCTCAAAGACAGATCGGCGGACCAGGACAAAAACGAGCGATCATAGTCACTGCTGACCTGGCGCCGCAGGAATGGAAAATCAGCGGGACCGTGATGCCGCAATCGCCGCATTCAGCGCGCGCACGCCGGCCGCCGGGCCGTCGGGATGGCTCCAGATGCAACCAACCACGGCGAGGAAGTCGGCGCCTGCCTGCACCAGTGGCGCACAATTTTCCGCGGTGATGCCGCCGATGGCACAGCACGGAAGTTCCATCAGCTCCGACCACCAGTGCAGGATCTCAGGATCGATGAAGCGGGTCACGTCCTTCGTGCCGGAGGGAAAGAACGCGCCGAACGCGACGTAGTCGGCGCCATCGTCGCCGGCCTGCATCGCCAGGTCACGACTGCCCTTGCACGTGACGCCGAGTGTTGCATCGGGACCGATCACACGGCGCGCTTCTCTCGCGGGCATGTCCTCCTGGCCGACATGCGCGCCGTCGCTGCCGGTCTCGCGCACGAGGTCGGCGCGATCGTTCAGCAGGAGGGCGACGTTGCGTGATTGGGTCACGGGACGCAGCGAGTCGATCGCGCGGCGCCACGCGTCGTCATCGATGTCCTTGAGGCGGAGTTGCACAGCTGCCACGTCACCGGCGTCCAGCGCGGCGGCGAGGCGGTCAGCAAACGGCAACGGATCGAACTTGGGCGGTGTGATCAGGTAGACGCGGCAGCCGTCTTGGCTGCCGCCGATGCCTGCCATGCCTCAGCCCTTGCCGAGGTAGATGTCGACGATCTTGTTCAGCATCTCCATCGCGGCTTCCTTCGGGCGCTGGAAGGTGTTGCGGCCGATGATGCTGCCGTTGGCGCCGCCGTCGCGGAGGCCGCGGACTTCCTCAAACACGCCGTCGAGGTCCTTCGCCTCGCCGCCGGAGAACACCACGACGCGCCTGCCATTGAACGCGCACTGCATGACGTGTTCGACGCGCTTGGCGAGAGTGGAGCCGTCGATCTTCTCGTAGCTCTTTTTCGCCGCTTCCAGGCTGATCACCGCGGTCGGTGGCTTCACCTTGATGATGTTGGCGCCCATCAGCGCGGCCATGTGTGTGGCATATGCGCAGATGTCGAGCGCAGTCTCTGCCGCGCGATCGAGGTTGCCCCCGCGCGGATAGCTCCACACCACGACGGCAAGGCCATTCGCCTTCGCTTCGGCGGTGAGCTCGCGCAGCTCCTCCATCTGCGGATAGGCGTATTCGCTGCCGGGATAGATGGTGAAGCCGATCGCGGCGCAGCCGAGACGCAGCGCGTCCTTGACGCCGGCGGTGACGGCCTGATCCTTGTTGGTTGAGAGCGAGTTCGCGCTGTTCACTTTCAGGATGGTGGGAATCTGCCCGGCGAAGGTGTCGGCGCCCGCCGCGATCATGCCAAGCGGTGCTGCGAAGGCGTTCAACCCTGCTTCGATGGCGAGTTGGTAGTGGTAGTGCGGATCATAGGCCGGGGGATTTGGCGCGAAACTGCGCGCCGGGCCGTGCTCGAAGCCCTGATCGACCGGCAGGATCACCACCTTGCCGGTGCCGCCAAGCTTGCCGGTCGAAAGAATGCGGGCGAGGTTGGCTTTCACACCGGGCGGATCGCCCTCGTACCAGTCCAGGATTTTTTTTACTTTCTGAGTGACGCGCATATGGACGGTCCTTCTTGCTGAGCTCCGCGGACACTGGCGTGGGTACTAGCCCAGGGCGTGGCCGCTGTCACCCGGGGTGGTTCGCGCCTGCAACCAATCGGCCAGCCGGCGAGCGGAGGCTCGGTCGGCCATATCGAGCGAGTGTGGACGCAAGGTTAACACCTCGCCGCCAAGTGAGGTGGCGATCGCGGCGACAGATGCCCAGCCGGGTGCCGCAGCGTTGAGGACGATGCGGCGCTGGCCGATACGCAGCGCACCCAGCGCCAGGCCGGAGGCGTCCGCGCAATCGAGAATATCGTCGAGCGAGGCGTCGCCATAGTCGGTGCTGGCTCGTTCGATCAGCGCACGCCACCAGCCGCAGCCGGCGAACAGCGCCGCGCCGGTGGCAGAGAGTAGGGTAACCGGTCGACCGAGAGCGAGCACTGTGCGGGCATCGGCCAAACTATGAACGACGACGGCGGGATATTGCTTGACGTTCAATGCCGCGCCCGCTTTCTGTTCATGCAGCACCTGAGGTGGGGCGGGGAAAATGGCCAGCGATACCGACGACCCGGAAACGGCCGCCGAGCGGCTTGAGGCAGCGCTGGAGCGGATTGCGCAGGCCGCTGCGCGCGAGGAGGCGCGACCGGCCGATCAAATCCTAGCGGTCGACACGGAAGAAATAGCTGCGCGACTCGACGGTTTGATCGATCGTCTGCGGGCGGCACTTGGCGACGTGGCCGGTTGAGTTCGGAAGCAAGGATCATTCGATGGCGCAGGTTACCGTTCGCATCAACGGCTATGCATACACCGTCGGCTGCCAGGACGGCGAGGAGGCGCACCTGGAGGCGATGGCCGCCGAGGTCGAGCGACGGATTGATTCGATCAAGACGGCGGCGGGGCCGAGCGGCGAGGCGCGCATGCTGGTGATGGCGTCGCTGCTGATGGCGGACGACCTGTATGAAATGGGCAGATCGCTGCGGGCCGCACAGTCAGGGCGGCCGGGCGAGGCTCCGATCGCAGATCCGAAGCTGGGGCGCCGGCTGGGGAAGCTGGCGAAACGAGCGGAGGAGATTGCCCTAGACCTGGAGCATCCCTAGATTGTGAAAGCGGAGCTGCTGGGTGCGTCAGGCAATTCATCCCCGGGGCCAGTAAGCATCCTCCAGGGAGCTGGCTCTGCCGGGATCGTGGTCTCGGTATCTGGTGCCCACCTGCAAACGCAGGCCTTGGGAGGATGAGACGCCAACGGCCATGGTGGCTCCGCACATCCCTGCCGAACTGATCGAGGCCAAGCGCCTGGTGCGCCAGCGGATGCTGGCGGCGCGGGAGGCGTGGGATCCGGCGTGTGGTGCTTCGCTGGCGCAGCATGTTCTCCGCGAGGTGCCGCCGACTGCGGGGGTGGTGGTGTCGGGGTTCTGGCCAATGGGGCAGGAGATCGACATCCGCCCGTTGCTACTGGCGTTGCATGAGCGCGGTCATCCGATCGTACTTCCAGAGACACCGAAGCGGGGCAACCCGCTGATTTTTCGACTTTGGCATCCTGAGGCGGTGATGGTGCCGGAGCGTTTCGGCACGTCTCGGCCTGACGGGGAGGTGACGGTGCCGGACTTCTTTTTGGTGCCGCTGCTCGCGTTCGACCGGCGCGGGTATCGAGTGGGGTATGGCGCAGGCTACTACGACCGAACGTTGGCGGGACTGCCAGGACGATTCCGGCTCGGCGTCGCCTACGCCGCGCAGGAACTGGACGAAGTGCCGGCCGGTCCCTACGACGAGAGGTTGGACGCTGTGGCGACCGAGCGCGGCGTGATCTTCTGCAAGGACAAGTGAATGCGCATCCTGTTTATCGGCGACGTGGTCGGGCGCTCCGGCCGCGAAGCCGTGGCGACGTCGCTGCCCAAGCTGCGCGAGGCGCTGCGCATCGAGCTTGCCGTGGTGAACGCCGAGAACGCCTCGCACGGCTTCGGCCTATCGCCCGACATGGCGACTGCGCTGTTCGCCGCCGGTGCCGACGTGATCACGTTGGGCAATCACGCGTGGGACCGCAAGGAGATCATTCCCTATATCGCTGAGACGCCGCGGCTGTTGCGTCCGCTGAATTATCCGCCTGGCACGCCCGGCGGCGGGGCGGTGGTGGTCGAGGTTGCGGGCGGACGCCGAGCACTGGTGGTACAGGCGATGGGCCGGCTGTACATGGATCCGCTCGACTGTCCATTCCGCGCCACACATGAGCTGCTAGGGCGGCACCGGCTGGGCGGCACGGTAGCGGCGATCTTCGTGGATTTCCACGCAGAGGCGTCGAGCGAGAAGATGGCATTCGCGCATTTCCTCGACGGCCAGGTGTCGGCGGTGGTTGGCACTCACACGCACTGTCCGTCAGCGGACGCGCAGGTGTTGCCGGGCGGGACGGCATTCCAGTCGGACGCCGGCATGTCTGGCGACTATGACAGCGTGATCGGCATGGCGAAGGACGCTGCGACGCTGCGGTTCTGGCGCAAGCTGCCAGGCGAGCGTCTGGCTCCCGCGGAAGGCGAGGCGACGGTGTGCGGCGTGTTCATCGAGACCGACGACGCGACGGGTCTGGCGCGGCTTGTGGAGCCGGTGCGGGTGGGGGGACGCCTCGGACAGGCGATGCCGGCGCGAGGGTAGGGGCCTAAGGTTCGAGGAACGGATTGACGATCCGCAGCCGGCGGGAAAGCAAGCTGCCGTTCTGCATATCCTCCGACCAGAGGATTGCACAACCGGCGTCCAACGCCGAGGCGGCGACCATCGCGTCATAGGTTGAGAGCCCCTAGCGCTCGGCCAGGCCGAGGCCGGCCTCGTGGATTTCGACCGTGACCGGTTGCACTGACAGAAGGCCGCGGAACGTCGTCAGAAGTGTGCGTGTCTCGGCCCACGACAGCCGCATTTTGCGGCGCGCCACGTCCGTCGCAAGGATCGGCCTTGCGGCACCTCGGGTGCGAGGCGTCGTCCAGCAGGAAACCGCATGACGGCCAGCGCAAGTCGTGCCTTTACAAACCGAGCGTTTCCCTGATGGATGCGGCCGCCATCACGAGGTCCAGCCCATGAGCACTGCCGTCTCGAAGCCCCGCGGCCGGCATTTCTTTGCCAACCCCGGCCCGACCAACATTCCGGACAGCGTGCTGCGCGCCATCGACCGGCCGTCGATCGATTTCCACGACCCGGACTTCCGCGAGGTCTATGACGCGTGCTTCGAGGGCGTGAAGCGCGTGCTGCGGACCGAGCACCGACTGTTTATGTATTCCAGCTCGGGGCACGGCGCGTGGGAGGCGTCGCTGACCAACCTGCTGTCGCCTGGCGACACAATCCTGTTGCTGGAGTCCGGTTACTTCTCCGACGAATGGGCGAAGATGGCTCGCGCGCTGAAGGTCGAGGTCCGCCCGGTTGCCGCCGACTGGCGCCATGGCGTTGATATCGTCGGCGTGAAGGGCGCATTGGCCGCGGACACCAGGCATGTGATCAAGGCGGTGTGCGTGGTGCACAACGAGACCGCGACCGGCATGTTCATCCCACTTCCCGAGGTGCGCGCGGCGATCGATGAAACGAAGCACCCGGCGCTCCTGCTGGTCGATACCATCTCGTCGCTGGGATCGCTCGACTTCCGGATGGACGAGTGGAAGATCGACGCGGTGGTCGGCGGCAGCCAGAAGGGGCTGATGCTGCCCACCGGCATGAGCTTCACCGCGGTCTCACCCAAGGCCATGGACTCGCACGCGAGCGCAAAGCTCGGCCGGTATTATTTCGACTGGACGACGATGCTTGCGCGAAATCCGCAGAGCTTCGTAGGCACCATCCCGGTTAACATCTTCTACGGGCTGAAGGAATCGCTGCGTCTGCTGGAGGAGGAAGGACTGGCCAACGTGTTCGCTCGCCATCATCGTCTGGGTGAGGCGGTGCGACGTGCGGTGCAGGTCTGGGCTGGCAATGACGGCCCGCAACTGTTCTGCACCAATCCCGGCCGGTATTCCAATTCGGTGACCGCGGTGCTGATGCCGGAGGGCCACGACGCCGAGGCGGTTCGGCGCACGGCGCGGCAGCGGTTCAATGTCTCGCTCGGTGGGGGCTTGGGCAAGCTGGGCGGCAAGGTGTTTCGCATTGGCCATCTCGGCGACCTGAATGAGCCGATGGTGCTGGGGGCGCTCTCGGCGGTCGAGATGGCGCTGCGCATCAATGACATCCCGCACGGCAAGGGCGGCGTGGATGCGGCGATGGACTATTTGGCGGCGGTTTAGCCAGCGCCCCTCCCCCTACCCCCTCCCGCGAGGGGAGGGGGAGGGAAGTCAGGTGCGACCGGGAACCGGCACTACGGCGCCTGTTGTTACCCTGTTGTCGGCGGACGCGAGGAACGCGATGGTGGCGGCGATCTCCTCAGGCTTCGGCCACACGGCGTGGTCGGCCTTCGGCATGGCGGCGCGGTTGGCTGGCGTGTCGATGATCGACGGCGCCACCGCGTTCGCCAGGATGCCGCGCCCGGCAACCTCGGCCGCCAGCGCCTGGGTGAAGGCGGCCACAGCGGCCTTGCTTGCGGCGTAGGGCGCCATGCCTGCGCCAAGCCGTGGTTCGATGCCCGGGCGAGCGGCGACATTGACGATGCGGCCACCGGCTGGGCCGAAGTTCTGCACAGCGGCGCGACAGCACAGGTAGCAGCTCACGAAATTCATGTTCATCATGTGCAGCATGCCGGCCTTGTCGGTATCGGCTACGCCACCCATGGCGAAGCCGCCGGCGATATGGATCGACGCCCACAGGTCGGTCACGCCATCGTAAAGACGGGCGACGTCGTCCTCATTCGTCAGCTCGCAGCGGGGGACGAGTGTAACGCCGTCCTTGTGGGGAAAGGTCGTGGCTTCCGCCTCGACGACGAACGGAACACGGCAGCGTGCGCCGGACGCGAGCAATGAGGCAACCACTGCGCGGCCCAGCGCACCGGTGCCGCCCGTGACGATGACGGTCTGATTGGCGAACTGCATCCTGGGCCTCCGTTGTTCTGCGGCGCAGCCCGCATAGCAACGGGAAAACCCCAGGAGATCAAGAAGCGGACAGTTTACCGCGTCATGCAGCGACGGCGAACGCGTCCAGTTTCCAGCCGGCAGACGCCATGGAGCGCTGCAGGACAGCCATGAACCGGCGCGTTGCCTCCATCCCTCCAGTTCGCGGCCACGGCCGTCCGGTGAAATGCCGGCCCAGCAGGTCGAGCAGCTTTTCACGTTCCGCCTTGTCGAGGCCGCCGTCCGGTGTGGCATCGCCATAGAACCGGTTCAGGTCGGCGACGAGACCGGGATCCGTTTCGATGATCAGTCGCAGGGCCTCATTTGAAGGGGGAACCATGCGGCGATTCTCAAGTTCCCAGCGGCAGCAGGCCAGTGGGGCGGAAAGCAGGGTGGACAATTGCATCTCCTGGGGCCGGGTGTATGCAGGTTGCAGCTCAATCGAGCCGATATGGGTTTGCGACACCCGTCCGTCCAGCCGTGAAATTAGCTGAGACCTAGACGAATGGCAGGTTGGTCCGTGACCACAAGTGGTTAATTCTCCAGACGCTCGATATCTGCGCCACATGCGGCAAGCTTCTGCTCGACCGCCTCGTAGCCACGATCCAGGTGGTAGACCCGGTTGACCATCGTCTCCCCCTGCGCCGCCAGTCCCGCCAGGACCAGAGAGACCGAGGCCCGCAGGTCGGTTGCCATCACCGGGGCACCAGACAGCGACGGCACACCACGGACGATCGCCGACGCACCGTGCACATTGATGCGAGCTCCCATGCGGTTCAGCTCCGGCACGTGCATGAAGCGGTTCTCGAAGATCGTCTCGGTGACCATGGCGGCGCCCTCGGCCACTGCCATCAGCGCCATGAACTGCGCCTGCATATCCGTGGGGAAGCCGGGATATGGCTCGGTCATTGCGTCGGCGCCGTGCAGGCCATTCAGCCGACGCACCCGCAGGCCGCCGGGCTGCTCTATTATCTCGACGCCGGCCTCCCGCAGCGTGCGTACCGTGGCGCCGAGGTGCTCCAGCCTGGCCTTGGTCAGCATGAGCTCACCGCCGGTGATGGCGGCGGCGCAGGCATACGTGCCGGTCTCGATCCGATCGGGAATGATAGCGTGTTCAGCGCCGTGCAGCCGCGAAACGCCGTCGATGGTCAATCGGTCGGTATCGATGCCCGCGACGCGCGCACCCATCGCATTGAGGCAGCGCGCCAGGTCGCCGATCTCCGGCTCGTGCGCGGCGTTGACCAGCACGGTGCGGCCGTCGGCCAGGGCCGCGGCCATCAGCAGGTTCTCGGTGGCGCCGACCGAGATCGAGGGGAAGATGATGGTGGCACCGCGCAGCCCGCCATCCGCCCGCGCGTCGATATAGCCGCTCTCCAGCGTGATGTGGGCGCCCAGCTGTTCCAGGCCCTTTAGATGCAGATCGATCGGACGGGCGCCAATGGAGCAGCCACCGGGCAGTGAGACCCGCGCCTCGCCAACCCGGGCGAGCAATGGTCCGAGCACCAGGAACGAGGCGCGCATCTTGCGCACAATATCGTATGGCGCCTCAGTATTGGTGATAGCGCCGCCGAGCGACAGGACTCGCCCGTCGTTACCAATCGGCTCGACCGCGATGCCGTGTTGCGCCAGCAACAGCGACATCGTGGTGACGTCTTCGAGCTGAGGCACGTTCGACAGTACCACGCGCTGGTCGGTCAGCAGGGCGGCGGCCATCAGGGGGAGAGCGGCATTCTTGGCACCGCCGATAACGATTTCGCCGGAGAGCGGCCTTCCGCCGCGGATACGGATACGGTCCATCATTCACATCCTCGGCAGAGCGACGCCGCGCTGACGCATGTATTTGCCGGCCTTGTCGGAGTAGCTGATCTCGCAGGGCTCGTTGCCTTGCAGGAACAGGAACTGGCAGATGCCTTCGTGCGCGTGGATCTTCGCCGGAAGGGGAGTTGTGTTGGATATCTCGATGGTCACCTGGCCTTCCCACTCCGGTTCGAGCGGCGTGACGTTCACGATGATGCCGCAGCGCGCGTAGGTCGATTTGCCGAGACAGATCACCAGCACGTCGCGCGGGATGCGGAAATACTCGACGGTGTGGCCAAGGGCGAAACTGTTGGGCGGGATGATGCAGGTGTCGGTTGTGCGGTCGACGAAGCTGCTCGGGGCGAATGCCTTCGGGTCGATGACTGCCGAGTCGATGTTGGTGAAGATCTTGAACTCATCGGCGACGCGCGCATCGTAACCGTAGGAAGACAGGCCGTAGCTGATGACACCCTCGCGCTTCTGCGCCTCGACGAAGGGCTCAATCATGCCCTGCTCCTGCGCCATGCGGCGGATCCAACGATCGGACATCACGGGCATCGGGGGGCGACTCCGAGAAGGACAGGGTGCATTGGCGTCTAGCGCAGACGTGCGGGCGAGGGCAAACAGACTTGCAGGCGAAGGGCATCTGCTACGGGGGGCCGAGCGATCACTCCTGCTTGGGCTTTTCCCTTGCGCGTGCCTGATCCTTTCGCTTGCGCAGGTTTGTGCGCAGAGCATCAGCCTCGCGTTTCTTGCGTGCGATCAGTTTGGGGCTGGGCGTCGCAGGTCGGGGACGCGACGGCGGTTCCTTGTCCATGCGACAGATGATGGCGCCTGGCCAGTCGAGGTCAATCACCGGCGCCTCTGTGTCGCGCACGCAATCGCTCGGCTACGGGGGTTCAGTTCTTGCTCGGGTCGGTAGCGTCTGTGGAACTCTCCAGGAGACGCCGCAGGGCGGCGAATTCCGGACCAGGGCCATCGATGCTCAGAAAGTCGTCCACATCAGTATCGGTGGTACGGCCCCCTGACGAGGCATTCGGCTCGTGTCGAACGAAGGCGTGCCCAGCATCGGAATCGTGAACCAGCGACCAGCGGTCGCCGTTGGAACTCCGGTAGATGTGGGTAACTGAGACGGCCACGGCAGACGCTCCTTGTGTCGATTGCGGCTGCCATTTTGGGCGCGATCAGTCGCCGCAGGACGCGGCCCTGAACAGGGTGTCAATCGAGGATTCGGTGCCACCACCGGCAGCACCGACCGAAATCAGACCGTCTTCAGATTTGTCGCCGAGGTCTTGCCCTGCTGGCCACGCTCGAGGTCGAAGCTGACCTTCTGGCCCTCGTTGAGTCCGGTGAGACCGGCGCGCTCCACTGCCGAAATGTGGACGAAGACATCCTTCGACCCATCATCCGGCTGGATGAAGCCATAACCCTTCTGTGAATTGAACCATTTGACCGTGCCTTCCGACATCGCGTCTTCCTCCATGCAATCCGGCGATCCACACCGTATGGACCGGAATGCTTTTCATATTGGGAGCACCGAAGTGCGACGAGGTCGCGTAGGCAAGGTACGATACACCACGCTGAAAAGCGCCGTTGCTCGCATATAGGCAATTGGGCGCGGCTTTGCCAGACAAAAATCCTTGGATCAGGTTGGATCAGGTGCTGACGCGTGGCGACAGCCCTGGGTGTGCAACACTCGATCTCGCCTCAAGCAAAGCCTGATTGAGTTGCGCGACCGCGTCCACCTTCGCTGTCTGGTTAACGGCGGCAAACTCGGCAGCGAGTCGGTCCAGCGCAAGCTCGAACAGGTTGCGCTGGCTGAAGCTGCTACCCGAGCCGTCTCCGGCGCTCTGGAGGTCCCGAACCACCTCGGCCAGTGAAGCGAGGTCACCGGAGTTGATCTTGGTGAGATATTCCTGAGCGCGCTTGGCCCACATCAGCCGGCTCGCCCGAGGTCTGCCTCTCACTCTGGTCAGTGCCTCAGCCAATTGCTTACGACTGGCCAATTTGCGTAGACCGGCAGCACGTGCCTGTGCGACTGGCACGCGCAGGGTCATCTGGTTCTCGTCGAATGAGATGTGGATCAAATTCAGCCGGTGTCCGGCGATTTCCTCAAAGCCCACGCGGTCGATTCTGCCGACGCCATGCGCGGGATAGACGACAGCGTCGCCTTTGCGAAATGGGTCTGCATCGGTGGGTTTGATCTTTGACGCTGTGGCCTTGAGGGCGGCCGTTACCATTGCATCGGTCATCGGTGTCGCAGCCACCCGCGTTTACCTTCTGGTTTGTTGATATGCTGATATGGCGCTTTTTGCGATAAATGCATCAGGACAGTCCGATAATCACGCAGGATTATCCCCACGCGGTGGACCTGGTCAGGAATTCGCGTGGGTCCGTTCGCGCGCTGCTCTGACGTTGGCGCGCCGTGTCGCTGCATGGTTGCGCTCATTTTGCAGGCGCAGTCCGTCCTGCAATAGCAGCGGTGTCGCTGGCGGCGCCTGCGTACCGGTCGGCCTGCTTGGTGATGGCGGAGACCACGGGCTGGCAGCGCGTATCATGCGCTGAGCCTGCACAATCCAGGCATTTGCCTCATGCTCGCTGGCGAATCCCTCTATCGTCGTTCGGGATCCGCTCGGTTTTGCCATTTCCACGTCGAAGCGATGCTTCGCCCGCGGGATCACCCGATAGGACGTATCAACCATGCCACAAGATGGCACGTATCGCCGTGCGTGACAGCCCCCAAAAGGATAAACTGCTACTTGGGAGGCTACATGATCCGTTTGAGGGGGGTGATCTGATCTGCCGAATAATTCGCTTCACGCAACATCATGGCCGGCATGGACAAGATCATCGAAGCGCGATCCGAGCAAACTGCTACTGAGACTTGCGTGCGCAAGCCACTGTGCGCGTCATTTTAGCCCTGGCAACCCGAGATGAAGAGTGCTAAAACGTCATGTCGGCGAAATGTCCCGTCTCGACACGGTTGCGCCGACCGCTAAACGCCCGCTCCGCTGGAGTATTTCAAGAGCAGGAGCGCTGAAGTCTCACCGCCTACGGTCGGGACGATCTCTTGGTCGCGACAGTGGCCCGATCGGGCTACGGAGTTGAATTCCGGAGGGATCAAGACAGTGCCAGCGAAGGACGTTCGGTTTGGCGACGATGCGTGCCATCGCATGATGGCGGCGTCGATCTGCTCGGCCATCGGTGAAGATCGCGCCTGGTCCGAAGGGCAGCAATGTAATCCTCAACAATATGATCCTGGGCGGCCCGCGATTTGATGAGCCAGACCGTTATGTCACTGCAACCAACCTACAGCCGCGCCTGGGCGGTCGGAGGCGCGCGACTTGTATTCAAACCGTTCATCACCAAATGAAAGGACGAATTTCACGACCATGATTCGGATCACGTTCTGTGTCAGCTGTATGGCTGAACGGACGCCCCATGAGCCCAGAGGGTTTTGGCGACCGAGACGCTGAAGCCAATGGCATCCCATGCCGGTGCGCTGTGATCTGACGGATCATGCCTAGCCTTGGCCGGATAAGCGAGTCCCGACAAAGGCTGAGCCGCGTCCTCGCCTTGCGGTGACCACCTGCAACAAGGAACAGATCAATGAGCACGGTGCCTGAGGGACAGGACGACCAGCCAGACCGAGATGCCGACGCGCGAGCTGATGCAATGAAGGCCCAGTTGCGCAAGGATGTTGAGTCGTGGTCCAAGGGGCGCAACGAAACTTCCCTGCGGGATGCTGTCGAGCCGAATGCTCCAGCAGTCAAATCACCCTCACCCAAGCCGGCCGCCCGGGCCAGGACTCCCAAGCGCGCTCCGCCCGCGGCCGTTCCAGCGGGTGCAAAATCGAAACCCTATTCGATGTCGTACGATGGCAGCACGACTGCTGAGTACATCCAGTACATGATTGACCGGGGGGCCAAATGAGCTGGGTCTCCTTCGAAGTCGCGGGAGGCGGCCTGGTTGCGGTGCAATTGCGGCATATCGTCGCGATCTACGATGAGCAGGGCGTCGTGAAACTGGCAACGACGGCCGCAGGTGTGCACGTGCTCAAGGACACCACTGTGCAACGGGCTGTCATGGTTGTCTCCTCCGCGGCTGACGCGGAAGCGGCGAGAAGCGAATAGGGAGCGGTCATGCGAACGGCGTTCGAATATGACGGCCAGATAGCCTACGATCTCGAGGAATTCTGCAAGGATTATGGCCACCCAGCGGGTCAGCTATTCACCTTTGAAGTGACCCACGACGCGGTGACCTACGTATATGCAAATGTCGAGGGCACGGTTTGCGCCAGCCAGGTCGTCTTCGATCTCAATGGAGAAGACCTGGTGGGCACACGGAAAGCCCATTGAGGCAAATGATCAAAGTGGCCGCGGTCCGGAGCCTCGGATGGGCCGATCGTCGATGAATGTGCGGCTGGTATCGAACAGCGACGATCAGGCCATCGCAATTCGTGATCATATTCTGACTCTCCTGCGGCACGCTGGTGCCGTGCAAATTCAGCGCGACACGGTGCGGTTGACCGAGCTTCGGATGGGCGTCTGGGCGTTTCGGCATTGGACACCGTTCAACGAACTCGGCCGAGAGGAGGCATCGTCGCCTGGCTATCGTCATGCCATTGAGCGACAGCGTACCAAGCAGGCGCTCCCATATGGGCTGGACGTTTGGCATGGAGCGAAGGTACTCCGGATCCTGTGGGCGGAGGACGGAACGATTGACGTAGCGAGCTTCGTCCGGGGGCCCTGGGAAGACGAGGTCCTCATGCTTCAGCCACGCCTTCATGGCGTGCAACCAGACACTCAATGAGCTACGAACAGACGATGGCAGATGCAATCTATCGAGTGATCCATAGGGAAGATGACAGCTTCTCTGTCGAGATAACCAGGTCTGGGGTGTTGCCTCAGACGGCGGTCGGCTTCGCGACCGAGGCCGAGGCCAATGACTGGGTCGCGCAGGACAAGAGGCTGTGGCAAGCCGCTGATCCTTTCAGGACGCCTGCCGGCCGGAGGTGGCGTGGTATCTGACTACGGCAGCGCGGCGGCTGGCGCCGACGGATTGCCGGCGCGTCGTCGTGCGGTCGCCTGGTTCACACGCAGGAACTATTTGCAGCATCGTGCATTGGATCCTGGTGGGTTGCCTGCGACATTCGACGAATGGCTGGCGCGTGCTGAAGGTGGCCTGGCGCGAGCGACACCAACTCTACGGGTTGTTATCGACCCGGTTCAATTTTCGGCGTGGTGTCGTGCCGCCTCTCGCGAGGCTGACGCTGCGGCGCGGGCTGCCTTCGCTCAGATCGTGGCCAGGGCGGCCAATCGCAGAGTTTGATGCCGGCGCGCGGCGGTTCATCTCGGAAGCCGGAATTCAGATGATAGGCGCGCTTGCCGGTAACATCGTTGCTTCGCTGAGGCGGGAATATATCAGCTCCAGCAGTCTCTCCCGGGCACGCAGGGCAATATCCTCCAGCGACGGGGTCTGCGTCAGGCGCTCCCTGGCATAGCGGCGGACTTCCTCGAGAGTGGGCACGACAGGCAGATCGACTTCACTCCAGAATGTCTCCGCATGGGTCCGGGCAGACGAAATCCGTGTCTTCAATTCAGCCCAGCCTGGCGAGTGCACCAATGCCTCGTGTACCTGATTAGCAATCTGATTGATCGGGAAGGACGCGGCGATCTGCCCGGCAACCCTGTCGATAACCTGCCGCCCGAGTTTGTGATCACCTCGAATGACCGCCTTGGGCGGAACGTGGAGATCCCAGACGAACCCGAACCACGACAGGACACGAAGCGCATAGTACGTGGGATCGTCCTCCCACCAGCGGAACCCCTGACGGACCGACGCCTGATAGGCGTGATGATTGTTGTGCCAGCCTTCACCCATCGTCAGCAGCGCCAGCAGCCAATGGTTCCTGGACTGGTCGCCTGTCACGTAGCGTTGGCTGCCTATGACATGGGCGAGCGAATTGATGCTGAAGGTCGCGTGCCAGAGCGCGACGGTGCTCCAGCAGAAACCGACAGACAGTCCTGGCCAACCAGCGATCAGCCACGTCGTCAGAGCGAGTACCGCCGCGGGCAGGTAAGGCTGCCGATTGAGCCACACAAGTTCCCTGTACCGGGCGAGGTCGCGGACGGCCGCATAGTCGGTCACGTCATTCCGCGGCACGAAAATCCAGCCGACATGGGCATAAAGAAAGCCATCCTGGACGGGTGAATGCACATCGGCGGCCGTGTCCGAGTGTTTGTGATGCTGACGATGCTTCGCGGCCCACCACAGGGCGCCCCGTTGGGCCGAAGTCTGTGCGAGGAAGGCCAGGCAGAACTGAAAGACGCGCGAGGTGCGAAAGGTGCGATGGGCGAAGTAGCGATGGTAGCCTGCGCCGATGGCGAAGATCCGAACCAGATACAGCACCGCCGCCAGCACGATTGCGCGCCATGTCAGCCCAGTCCAGAGGACGCCGAAGCACCCGACATGGATCAGCACGAAACCGATGCTGGAGGGGTAGGCAATGTCGTCTGAGTTCGCGCCCGACGTCATGGGACAGATCCTCTTTTGGGCTCCGGTGTCATGCCGCTGTCCGAAGTCTAGCTGAGCGGCGTATCCGTCGACGCCGGCTGGGCGAATGATTAACATTCGGCGGCAGCGGTCCGCGCGGCGCCTGTACGGCCGCTGGCGAACCTCCCGCGATATGGATTGCCGTGCCGGTCATGCGCTCGATCGCAAGCAGTGTAGCACGATCGGCAGTATCACAAAACGATATTGCGACACCGCTGGCGCCGGCGCGTGCGGTCCGGCCGATGCGGTGCACATAGTCCTCCGGTTGCGCGGGCAGATCGAAGTTGATGACATGCGAAATGCCCGTCACATCGATGCCGCGAGCTGCGATGTCGGTCGCGACCAGAACGCGTGCGTGGCCGCTGCGAAACTGTTCGAGTGCCTTCTGACGCGCCGGCTGGCTCTTGTTGCCATGCAGCGCACTGACGCGAATGCCACCGGTATCAAGCAATTCCGCGACGCGATCGGCCGAGCGCTTCGTGCGGGTGAAAATGATGACTCGCGACAACGCCGGATCCGTCAGCAAGCGGTCCAGCAGCGCACGCCTGCCGGCTGGCTCGATGAAATGCACATATTGCTCGATCGGCAGTTGCTCCGGGGCACTGCTGGCGACATCCACGCGCACCGGGTTGCGCAATAGGGTCTCAGCAAGCCTGGCGACCTCCGCGGGCATGGTTGCCGAGAAAAGTGACGACTGGCGCTCCGTTGGCAGTGCGGCAACGATACGGCGAACATCGCGAATAAATCCAAGGTCGAGCATGCGGTCCGCCTCGTCGAGCACGAAATGGCTGACCTCATTCAGCTTCAGCTCGCCGGTGCCCATCAGGTCGCAGACACGGCCTGGCGTGCCCACCACGATGTCGGCACCCGCACGCATTCGCTGCACCTGCATGAAGCGGCTGACGCCACCAAGAATGGCAACGACCCGCCACTTCTGACCGCCGAGCGAGCGCAGGCTTTGCTCGATCTGCAATGCCAACTCACGTGTCGGCGCCAGGATCAGGGCACGTGTGGCGTAGCGATGTGACGGCAACTGATTGCCCGCCAGGTGCTGGAGCATCGGCAGAGCAAATGCTGCAGTCTTGCCGGTGCCGGTCTGGGCGACGCCGAGCAGATCGCGTCCGGCGAGCAGGTGAGGAATGGCGCTTTCCTGGATGGGGGTGGGTTGAAGGAAATGCGCCCTGTCGAGGGCGCGCAACAAAGGCTCGGCCAGGCCGAGTGCGGCAAAGGTGTTCAATGACACGAAGATAGATGCTCCAGCGCTCACCACCGCGCGTTCATGACGGCGGCAAAAGGCGAGTGCCTTGATGTTCGCCTGCCCGCGCGACAATGGGGCGAACGCGTTGCAATGAGGTTCCGGGAGAGCACAGAATCTTATCGACCCAGTGCCAATCACGCATTCACGGATGGCGCTCTATATCGCCAATGGGCCTGCCAGTGCAAGGGTGCATCGGACGGCGAACGGCCTGCGGCCCGCGTCGCGCAATTTTCTTTTCGCTTGGGGTCCTGTTAATGCCGTTGCGGCTCCCCATCTTAATTTTGCTGCACTTGCCGATGGGAGGAGATCAGTCCTCTCACAGCGTGAAAAGTAAATCCTATGCAAATTCCAGTTTGGCTGAAGCCCGGACTTTGGGGCGCGGCCCTTGGCGCGATAGCTTTGAGCATAGTCGGTTTCTCGCAACTCGGGTGGCGGACGGCGGCGAGCGCCGACCAACTCGCCCAGGATCGCGCCGAAACGGCCGTTGTCGCGGCACTTGTGCCATTCTGTGTTGCAAAGGCCCAGGAGGGCACTGAACAGGTGGCGCTTGCCAAGTTGCGAGCCGAGCAATCCGCCTATTCGAGGAGCGACCTCGTGAGCCAGTCCGGTTGGGCAACGTTCGGGGTTGCAAAAACTCCAGACAGTTCCCTGGCGCGTGCCTGCTCGGTGAAGCTCTATGAGATGAAGTCCAGTTGAGGGATGGGACGGCTGCCGGCGGTCCCGTTCGGATCTCGACGGTGCTCGAATTTGAGCTCCTTGGGGAACCTGCATGAACAGGAACCGACTGAGCAGACCGTCACTCAAGATCACGCGGCAGGCCGATCAGAATCGAGCAACCTACTTCATCGTTGAGGTGTGGAATCCGTTCGTCAGCGCTTACCAACTCGCTGGCTCGGTCGAGGATGGATTGGCACGCGTCGGCAAGTTGGCCAATCTGATCGGTACTATGTGGTTGCAGAGACACCCAAAGCGAGATGTCCTTGTCGATGTGCCCGATGCGGTTGCAACCGACGGAAAGCGGTGGGCAGAATTCCGCATCAACGCGACAACATTCAGAAGCTACGACACCCGATATGATGATCGACCGGCCTGGGCGAGGGCGACAGGTATGACGCAGGCGGCTGCGACAACGTGCACCAGGGTGGGCTATGCGCCCCCGGTCGCCGCCACCGGACCCTGACCTGCCGGGCGTATATACGGGCGACCAACTTCAGAGATGCGGACCCACAACGTCGGTCGCAAGTCATGTCCCCTGTGACGCGACGGACGACTTTGGCGCGCCGCACAACTTCCCGCACTACACAGCAGCGAGGCCTCCGCCGATCGTACGCTGCATCTGTTGAAAGCGCGCTGTTGGCCTGACGCCGCCAACCGTGATCAGAACGCAGGCATCAGCGGAACCGGCACCTCGTGCACCTCAACACTGCGGACGCCCGGAACGTTCTCTGCCGCGACCCGCGCGGCCTGCCGCCTCTCTTCGGGTTCGTCCGAGCCGAACCACAGATGCACGACACCGTTGTTGACGATGACATCCTGCGCCCAGAGCTTGGTTGCCCATGGTTGCTTCTCCAGTTCCGCGAGGAGCCTTGCGCGGATCGCGCGATCGTCAGCGTCGGCTGCGGGCATCGGGGCATCCGTTGTCGCCGCGGCCAGCGCGCGCACCAGATTGGCGCGACTGACGATGCCGACGACCTTGCCGTCACGCAGGACCGGCACACGCTTGATCCGTTTAGTCTCGAGCTGCGTGGCAATCTCGGCGAGTTCAGTGTCCTCACCGACCGTGGCGACATCACGCGTCATGATATCCTTGACCGTGCGGCCATGTGATTTGACGTAATCACGGGCGAGTTCTGAGGCAAAGTGTTCGAGCCACCACGAGCGCCGTCTTTCGCTGTGACGCTCGGTGCCGAGTTCGGTGCGGTGCAGCAGGTCTCCCTCGCTGACGATGCCGACCATTCCACCGGTCTGATCGACAACTGGGGCGCCGCTGATGTTGCGTTCCGACAGCAGTTTGGCCAGGTCCTGAACCGATGTGTCTGGACCGACGGTGATCACGTTGGGCGTCATCACGTCTATCGCGCGCATGAGTACCTCCCGACAATTATGTGTGGCCGATTATCGCGTTTGGCCGACATTCCCGAGGTCCGGCGCTGGCGAGCGCCATTCACTGGTTCCTGGGCCGCCCATTGCAGCGCTCGGGACGAGACGTCGGCATGATACTCTCTTTCAGCCTCGCCACAATCAGGATTGAGGCCGCCATGGCTGTCGGCATCACGTGCGGGCCGGTGCGCGCGTCCTCAGGCTTCTGCGGGCGTCGTTTACCTTTGACCGGTGGCCAATGCAGCAAGCCCAGCCGCGTCCAAGGGCGGTCCATCGCCACGCCAGGCGATATGCAGGTCGGGGCGCAGCAAGAGCACCGCGGCACCGTACACGTCTCGCACGCGCGCCTCGTCGAGGCGAAGTACTTCGAGCGGTGCACCGAGAGCATGGAACGCCGCCGCGAGCGGACCGGTGTCGCAGTCGCCGCGCAAATCGAGCAGCGTGTAGTCGTCCCCCAGCACGTCCTGCATCGCGCGCCCGTCCTTCAGCCACATATGCGGGATACGGACACCGGGGCGTGCGTGGGGCGTGTAACTGCTGGTCTCCCACTCCGCGACATTGCCAGGCTCATCTGCAATCAGCGGCGAGCCGGCGTAGGAATATGCGGACTCCACGCCGACCATGCCATGCATGCGCCGATGGTTGACATCGAACGATGCTGCCAGATTCCGGCGCACCTCGTCTCCTTCGGGCGTATCTTCGTACACCGCAGGGGTGACCAGCGCCCGCCAGATCGGCACGCCTGCGGCGGCCCAGCCCGCCGCGGCAACATTGCGTACGCCGATCGGCCTGCGCTCCTGCTCGTAGCCATCGAGCAGGCCGGGACCGCCCCAACCGTTGATCACGCCTGCGAGCTTCCACGACAGGTCGAATGCGTCGCCGACTCCTGTGTTCATGCCGAGGCCGCCGGTCGGAATAACCAGATGGATCGAATCGCCGGCGAGAAACACGCGGCGATCGCGGTACCGCTCAGCGACCAGCAGGTGATGGCGCCATGGAATGATGTAACGGATCTCGAAGTCGCAGGGAAAGCCAATCAGGTCGCGGATGACCGGCGCGAAATCGGTATCCGGGGGCAAGGACGAATGCAGGGTGAATTCCTTGCGGTCGCCTTGCGCGACCATGCTGGAGCCGGCCGCGTCGGCGAACTGGTAATGGCGTCCCTTGCCGGTCACGATGCGCTCGTACAGCGTATCCGAGCGGAAGATGACCTGAACCAGCTCGCGTATGCCGCCGCGGCCTTCGAGCCTGATGCCGAGTGTCTTGCGGACGGTGCTGGTGCCGCCGTCACAGCCTGCGAGGTAGCCGCAGCGCAGCGTTCCTTGGTGGCCGTCCACGGTGCGAAGGTGGGCCGTCACGCCATGCTCGTCCTGGTTGAAATCGACCAATTCGCAGCCGTAGCGCACCGTGACATTGGACGTCCTTTCGGCGACTTCCTTGAGCAGTGGCTCGAGCTTGTTCTGCGAGACCAGTTGATACGGCTCGAGCAGCCAGGCACCGTTAGGGGACTCGGCGATCTGCCTGCGACGCTCCGTCACGGAGGGGTATTTCAGCACCGCGATCGGCGGGTCGCTGAGCCGGGTCGTCAGGAACACATCCATCGGGTTGTCAGGTGGATAACCCAGAGCGCGCACCCGATCGACGATGCCAATCCGGCGATAGAATTCCATGGTCCGCGCATTCGAGCGGTCCATTTTCGGCCAGGGCAGGGTGGTCGGGTGACGCTCCATGAGCAGACACCTGACGCCGCGCCGGCCGAGATCGATGGCGAGCGTCAGCCCGACCGGACCGGCACCCGCGACGACGACGTCATAGGCCGCGGGATCGAAACTCGGCGACATGCTTTCAGGCCGGGGGTGCTATCAGGAAGACCTTCGACGAGTTGAATATCCAGGTGTCGACGAAGCCGGTCACCTGCGGCTTGCGCTCAAGCGCGCTGAGCGCCCCCGCCAGGCACATCCAGTTGAGGATCTCCTGTTGTCCGCTGTTCTCGACGGCATGTGTCGTGTAGCCACGCCACGCCTCATAATTGCCGGCGCGAAGCTGCTCATACATCTGCCGGTCCGACGGAGTGTCGGGGTACAGGTAGTGGTTCTTGGCGGTGAGGAAGGCGTGCGACCAGCCGGACGACGCCAGCAGCGCCACGCGGTACGGCGATTCCGCGAGGATCCGCGCCGTAGCGGCACCAAGGTCGAACAGCCGCCAGGGCGCGGGCGACGGCGGGTCCAGGTCGCCATCGCGGCTGGCCTTGTTGAAAGCGGGCACCCCACCGCGCTGCGAGACCACCTTGCGGCCGTAGCAGTTGATCGCGAAGGGCACGATCGGATAGCCGAATCCCTTGCGATCGTAATCGAGGTAGAAGATCGCATTGGTAAAGGCGTGGCCAAGCGCATGATGCAGCGGCTTGTAGGAATAGGCGGTGTCGAAGCCCTGCTCGATCAGGCGGCTCGCCAGCATCTTCGCGGCATCGCGGTTGCCGGCCAGTTCGTAGGTCTTGTCGGTCTCACCCCAGACATTGTCGTGCGGCGGCGCGAAGGTGAAGTTGTCGTAGGCGCTGATGCAGTACGGCGGGATGATATCCTCGCGGAAATTCTCGTACTGGTCGTCGCCCCATATCAGGACGAAGTCCGGGTTGAACGCATCGAGCGCAGCCCGGGTCTGCTGCATCCAACCGACCAGAGCGGCGCGGTGGCGGGCCGCCGACGTGGCGCCCTCGTCGTCACCCCATTCGGTGCGCATGGCGTCGGGCCAACCCTCCGGGGTTCGGAGGTTTGCCGGCAAATCGGGGTTCTGCATCATGCGCCGGAGAATACCGGCCATTCTATTATCGTGCCCGGTCAGGGGCGGGTAATGCGATATGCCTAGTGCCAGAATTTCTGCCATCGTTTCCTCGCGTTGCTGCTGATACCGAAGAGGCCGGCCATCGCCGGACGGTCAACCCCTTGATCGCGGCCAGCCGATATACCGCCGCAGCGCGGCGCACTTGGCAAGGCGCCGCGTGACCTGCGTCGCTCCGGGGTTGACCGGGACGCGCTTAAGTCGTGCGCTGCGAAACGCGGTATCCGATGTTCATGTGGGACGCATCGCGTCCGGCCGCTGGACAGGTCCTTTCAGGCGACCTTGTCCTTGGAGATGCTCAGATCCTGGCGCCATCCCTGAACACTTGCCGGAAAGGCGCGATATGGGTGCTGGCGAATAGGCCGGCCGGCACAAATGGGTCCGTGGCTGCGAATTCTTCCGCGGCCGCGCGATCCGGCACGTCGATGATCAGGATTGAGCCGATCTGCTGGCCCTGGTCATCCAACAGCGCACCACCAGTCGTGATACAGGCCGTGACCCGTTCCAGATAAATCAAATGCTTTGGCCGTGTGGATTGCCGAAGTGCGACACTGTTTGGCTTATCGATACGGATAACGGAGAAGAGCATCTACAATCCTCTGGGGCTGGCGACAGATTCTATCACATAGTCTTACTGAGCAAGCATCATTATTGTCCCGCCGCGCTCGTCACTTGGCAGAGCAAGTCCTCGCTCAGGATGGCAGGTAATCACTGCCGCACCGCAAGAACAATGCCGGATACGACCAAGGCGAGGGACGCAAATTGCGGAAACAAGAGGGGTTCGCCCAACGCAATGGCCGAGGCCAACACGCCGACGATGGGCGTTAGCAGCGTGCCGATCGCCGCCGTGCTCGCGTCGAGCCGACGCAATGCCGCAAACCACATCAGATAGCAAATCCCGAGCGAGACGACGGCGGTATAGGTCAGGGCTGCCCAGCCGAACCAGTGCATTTCGAGGAGATGCGGATGCTCCAATACAAGGCTTGCTGCCAAAAGGTACCTGTACACCCGATCCCGACTTGCCAGGCTGTCATCGCAATAGGATCCATGACGAGCGGCCAGCGTTTGGAGAGCACAGTGCCCAGAGCAAAGAGCACGGCTGCCGCGAGCGCGATTGCGACGCCCGGCAGCTTGTCCGATTTCAGCGTGGAACAGATTTCCACCGAGCAGCACAGCAACGCCCGAGATTCCCAGCAAGAGGGCCACAATTCTGTACAGCCCAAGTTGTTCGCCGAGAATTGGCCAGGCGAGCAGAGCCGCCCAAACCGGCATGGTGTAGGCGAGGGTTGCCGCTTCACCGGCGTTCAGCCAAAGCAGCGACAAAGTCGTCAGTCCCATCCAGGCGCTGACATTGAGTAATGCGGATGCCACAAGCCGCAACCGAAGCCTGGGCGGCACCGCCAAGTTCTCTCCTCGGGCTGCCGCGATTCCAGCCAGCGCCAGACCCGCGACCACGCCAGCGAGGCCTCGTGCGGTGAGGGGAGGGCATTGCTCGAGCAGGAACTTCGTTGCTGGCCAATTGAGGCCCCAACCAAGCGCGGTCACGACAAGGCAGCCCAATCCGATCAGCCTGACGGGCAAATAGTCCGTCGCCGTCATCGACATGATCACACGACCCCACGGCACCATGCGCCTGGGCGAATATATATACATTCCGAGGGCGAATGGGAGAGAAAACGACCCGTCGGCAGAAGCGGCCGGTGATTTAATGTTTGGCAAACAAACGAATTCGTCTATTCAGATGCCGACGCTGTATCGGCAGGGCACTCTAAAGCATGAGAGAGGGGCGTTCTGAATGACGAGCAATCACGCATACCGGCTGCCAGGCCTGGAACTTTTCGGACGCCCCGCGGCGCGCCGGCTTGCACTGGTCATGATCGCGCTGTCGGCCCTGTGCTCTGCGCCTATCGTCCGTGCCGACGAGCAGGTTCACCTCAAGATCGTGGGCGGTCTGGCGGGGGTCAGCCAGTACGATCGCCTGGAGAGGCCGTTCTGGGAGGAGCAGGTCGAGACCCTGTCGGGTGGGCGCATCAAGGCCGAAATCCACCCGTTTGACCGCAGCGGGCTGCCGGGCCAGGAGATGTTGCAGCTCATGCGGCTGGGCGTCGTGCCGTTCGGGACGGCTCTGCTTGCTCTCGTATCGGGTGACGAGCCAGAACTCAATGCGGTTGACCTGCCGGGACTCAATCCGGACATGACCGCATTGCGCAATACGGTAAAGCTGTACAGACCGCATCTGCAGCAGATGCTGCGCGAGAAATTCGGCATCGAGCTACTCGCCATCTACACGTATCCGGCGCAGGTTCTCTTTTGTACGAAGCCGTTTACCGGCCTGAGTGATCTATCTGGACGACGCGTGCGCACCTCATCCGTCGGACAGTCCGAGATGATGACGGCGCTGGGCGCGGTACCGGCTTTGGTACCCTTCGCCGAGGTGGTAAATGCGACGCGAACGGGTGCAGTCGATTGCGCCATAACCGGCACGCTGAGTGGCAATGAAGTGGGCCTTTCGAATGTCACCTCCTACATTTATCCGATGGCCATTAGTTGGGGGCTGTCGTTTTTTGGCGCCAACGTTGCGGCATGGGAAGCGCTGCCGCCCGACCTGCGCGCGCTGCTTCGTGAGGGGATAGGTGGTCTGGAAGGTCGTATCTGGGATGCCTCGGATCGAGAGACAGCGGATGGCATAGCCTGCAATATCGGAGCGCCAAATTGCAGCAACGGCCATACTCCAAGTCACATGACGCTCGTGCCGGTCACGCCTGAAGACGAGGCCAAGCGGAAGAGCCTGTTGGTTCAGTCGGTGTTGCCAAACTGGATACGTCGCTGTGGCCCCGAATGTGCCAGCGCATGGAACCGCTATTTGGCTCCCGCACTGGGGATAAAGGCGGCAGAGGAATGACCTGTGCGCCGCCTGGTGCCCTGGTTCGCCGGAGCTAAATTGCCGCAGCTGTTAGCGTATCATCAAACAAACGATAATAGGTCCGATCAAGTTGTTTGGCTCCGCATATCTCATACATTTTGCGCGCTGCCCAGTTTTCGGAGTCCGTCGTCCACTCCAACGCTGAAAAGCCTTCGTTGACGGCGAGGCGTGCGGCGGACTTCACAAGCAGGCGCCCAACACCGCTGCGCCGTACCGACCTGCCGACGTACAGGTCGCGGATATGAAGCGATAAACTGAGTTCGAACGCCGGGAACGTGACATTCATCACTATCGAACCGACGACGGCATCGCCAACCAAGGCGATAAGGACGCGCGGATCGAAGGTATTGACGGGTGGCCTGCACGCCAGCGCGGCCGCGCTAACCGCCGCTTCATACGAGACCGGGCGCTCGTAGTGGGTCTGCATTTCCGAAAACAGGGCAGCGAGTCCGGGCACGTCTTCCTCGCGTGGGCGGCGTACGACTATGTCCTCCTGGCAGTCGCAGTTGGCGTGAGCAAGCTCACGAGTGATCGGCGATTGGGTTGTTATCGACATGACCTTCCCGACATATTATGTTCTGGCAACGCATGAAACCCAAATTCCGCGAACGTTAGACCATCGTTATACAGTTGGTAATTTACGGTGAGGCAACTCTACCTTGGTCTTGGTGGGCCTGGGGCATTCTAAGCAACCTCGCTTCCGTTACAGGGAATATAATCTGTAACCAACCCGCACTTACAAAAGGGTTATGCCCGTATCGAATGGAAGACATGAGAATGGAGCCGCCGGATCGTTACGGGGTCACCGGCCAAGGAAGCGGCGGTCACGTTACCCAATGAGCGGAACCTATGGACCAAGCGAGACCGGTGGGTATCCGTTATGACATCTAGCCCTTGGTCCGTCGTGACAGCGCACCCTGTGATGCCCGCAAGACGTATCGGCATCATTGTGGCCCTGGGCGCTACCCTTTTGCTGGCGACCCTCGTCTGCGGCAGCGCGCTCTTTTTGGAACGCGCGCGACAGACCGCGCTGCATGCCGCGAATACGACCCTGCAGAACGCGACACTTGTAGTCACCACCACGATCAATCGCGAGTTGCTGCAGGTGGACGGAGCGCTGGTCAGCCTGCCTTCCATATTTGCGACTGCTGGTAACCAAAAGGGCGATGTCGATCCGGATGCGGCCAGGAGGTTGTTGCGGGCATTCAACTTTGAGACGTTCTCGTTCCGTGATTTGTTACTTGTCCATCCGGACGGCACGATATGGGTTACCGCGCGACCGAGACCGGCGAACCAGCGGCTTCTGTTGACGTCGCCTGACGCGGGTGCAGCCCAGCATCCGGGTACCGTTGCCGTGGAAGGGCCGATCTACAATGGGACGACGGGCGATTGGTCCTGGTATCTCTCCCGCCCTATCAGCCTGAGCGGGGTCGGGCGGCTGCAGGCGGTTGCCGAGGTACCGGTTCCCTCCATTTTGGCGCTGCTCGCTCCCGTGGCAGCGGTGCCTGGCCTGCGGATCTACATTCAGCGGCCGGACGGCTCGCGACTCGCGAGCTTCCCGAACGACGAGCTCAAGGTCGGCAAATACAAAGTGGTGGCGTTCAGCGGGCTAGGTCCGGAGAGCGTTGCCTTCAGTTTGCCGTCGACTGTCACAACTATCCCCACGGTCGCGGTATGGCGCAATACGCTGTATCCCGATGTTCAGGTTGCGTTGACCCTGGACCTGTCAGTGGCCTTAGCGGACTGGGTCAGGGACCGGGATCGCCTGCTGATCGTCCTCGCCGTGGCGTGTTTGCTCGTACTGGCGCTTGCCGGAACCTTGTATGCCGCGCTCCGTCAGCGCGAGCGGGTGGAAACGGAGCGCAAGAAGTCGCGCGATTTGCTGGACAGCGCCATCGAGGCGATGTCGGACGGCTTCGTCATGTGGGACGAGCAGGACCGACTGCTTGCTTGCAACCATAGGTTCCGCGAGATCTATACCCTCAGCGCGCCCTTCATCCACCCTGGGGCGAGGTTTGAGGACATCATCCGCGAAGGAGCAAAGATCGGACAATATCCGCAAGCCGGTGACAATATCGAGGAGTTTGTTCGCGAGACGCTGGAATGGCATCACGGCAATCAGGGCTCGCTTGAGCGCCTGCTGCCGGACGGCAGGTGGGTTCTCATCACGGAGCGTCAAAACCCGACCGGCGGTATCGTTGGGATTCGCACCGACATCACGATCATCAAGCAGACATTGGCCGAGTTGGCCGAAGCAAATGAGCGTGCGAACCGAGCCGTTGAGGAAGTGCGTCTCCACAATCTGACACTGACGGAACGTGATCACGAACTCCGTGTCAGGAATATGCTGTTCACTGCGGCGTTGAACAACATGTCGCAAGGGCTCCTGATGGTCGACTCGGACCGGAGAGTGATCGTCTGCAACAAGCGATTCCACGATATGTTCCGGATTTCCGCGTCCGACGCGTCTCCCGGCACAACGACAGCGTCACTGTTCCATGCAATTGAGAACCGCGCAGGGCTGAGCCCTCGCGCTGTGGAGAGCATCTACCAGCAACAGGAGGAGTTGGCAGCATCGCAACGCGGAGGGACGTTCGTCGGTACCTGAGGACGACGCGCTTGCTTTGGCCGTATCGCAGCGTCCACTGCCAGATGGTGGATGGATAGCCACCTACGAAGACGTCACGGAGCGGCAACAGACCGAGACCCGCATTCGCTTCCTGGCCCACCATGACGCGCTCACCAATCTGCCGAACCGGGTCCTGTTTCGCAGCAAAATCTCCGATGCGCTGAGCCAGTTGACTGAAGACGGAAATGATCTGGCCCTATTGTACCTGGACCTGGACAGGTTCAAACTGATCAACGACACGCTTGGGCACCCCGCCGGAGACGCTCTTCTCGAGGTCGCCGCCAGAAGGCTGCAGGGCTGCATTCGTAGTACCGATTTTGTTGCCCAACTCGGTGGGGATGAGTTCGCGGTCCTTTACCCGTCGCGAGACTTGCCCGGCGCGGCGACCGCCCAGGCTCAGCGGATTATTGAATCCCTCAGCGCGCCCTATCAGCTTGGTCATCGCAAGGTTGAGATAGGAGCCAGTATCGGCATTGCGATTGCCGCTGGGCCGAATATCAATGGCGATACGCTCCTCAGAAACGCCGACATGGCGCTGTACCAGGCGAAGGCCAGAGGAAGAGGTGCGTTTTGCGTTTTTGAGCCCGACATGGAGGTCCGGCTGCATGCTCGGCTCAGCAGCGAGTCGGATCTGCGCGTCGCGCTCGACCAACACCAGTTTGAAATTTACTATCAGCCGGTCCTCGACCTCCGCAGTGACCGCGTCCGTAAATTCGAGGCCCTGTTGCGCTGGAACCACCCGGAGCGAGGACTCGTCATGCCCGGCCAATTTATCCCGTTGGCCGAGGAGCTCGGGATCATAAAATCCATTGGGGCCTGGATTTTGCGGCAGGCGTGCCTGGATGCCGTGCATCACCTGGGTGGTGCGCAGGTCGCGGTCAATCTGTCACCGATCCAGCTTGAGGATGGCGACATAGTCGAAATAGTGAGTGACGCGATCACGGGTGCTGGATTGGATCCCGCCCGATTGGAGATCGAAATCACCAAATCAGCATTGTTGAACAACAGTGTGCAGACCACCGCCTTGCTGCGCCAACTGCACGATCTCGGCCTGAGCATTGCTCTTGATGATTTCGGAACCGGTTATTCGTCGCTCAGTTATTTGCGAAGTTTTCCGTTCGATGTGATCAAGATCGATCGCCTGTTCATCAGCGAGCTGACGACACGGGATGATTGTGCGGCAATCGTCGCTGCGATCGTGAGCCTTGCTGATCGGCTTGGGATGACGACGACGGCGGAAGGTGTTGAGACGAACGAACAGGTCAGGCTCGTAAGAGAGCTGGGTTGCACCTCCATCCAAGGTTACCTTCTTGGACGCCCTCAGCCAATCCGCAAGGCGGTCGAGTACTTTGACGTCCGCCTGGAGCGCGCGATCGCCTTCAGCGAGGCGCAGAACTGATCGTGACTAGTGATGTGCCGTAACACGAGGGATGCAGCGCAGGCTCGGCAGCTCTGGACGATTGCGGCGCAGGCGAGTTGAAGCTGCCATGTAACCGTTCGGCCCTACTGTATCAAGAGGAATGACCGCCTGCCCCACACTGGCAAATGCGCTAGGGCTCTCGGGTATCGTGCTTAGAGGCCGTTGTCATAGAGCTGCCGTCGTATAGGCGGCCTGGAGGTCGTCGCGCCGTGCTGAACCGCTGGTCTTTGACGGATGGCATTTCTCTTGCTCTCTGCACGCCATACCAGTACCAGCCATGGCTCGTTCTTGTATCGTATCTGGTAGCCGGCTTCGCAGGATACACCGCGTTCTATCTGATTGCCCGCGTGCGTGCGGCGAGCGATCGTACCATGCGCCTCGGACGCCGCGTCGAACAGGCGGAAATGCTGTTGCGCGATGCGGTCGAGAATTTTTCCGAGGGTTTCGTAGTCTACGACCGGGACGACCGTCTCGTGATGTGCAACCAGGCGTACCGCAGGATGCATACCGAGAGCGGGGACCTTCTGGTTTCGGGGACGCTCTACGAAGACGTCGCGTGGCGTGAGTTGAAACTGGGGAAGTATCCCGACGCGCTGGGCCGCGAGGCTGAATGGCTCGTGGAACGGATGCGCGAGCGCCGGGAAGCCGCGGGGTCGTTCGAGCAACAATTGAGCGACGGATCGTGGATGCTCGTCACCGACCGACGAATGAACAACGGCGGCACAGCAGGACTACGGGTCGATATCAGTGCCCTCAAGGCGGCACAGGCGGCGCTGCACGAGAGCGAGCAGCGCCTCGATCGGGCGCAGGAAATCGCCGGCATCGGCAGTTGGGAGTTCGACGTTCAGACCGGACATCGTGTCTGGTCCAAGGAGCTGTACCGCATTCGCGGGGTTCTCAGTGACGAAGATGCACCGACGGTCGCCGGCCTCGCGGCGTTCACCCATTCGGATGACTGTTCGAGGCTTTTTGCGTGGCTCGATGCATTGAAGCGTGGCACGGCGCAAGAGCCGATCGAGTACCGGATTGTGCGCCCGGATGGCCAGACTCGGGTCGTGAGGGCCGAGGGCCGCCCCGTAACCGATACGACCGGCGCTGTCAGGAAAGTTGCAGGAACTCTGCAAGATGTCACCGAGCGGCGACGCATCGAGCAGCAGCTCGACATGGCGCTCAACAACCTCACACAGGGCGTCTGCTTCTTCGACGGCGAGCGCAAGTTGATCCTGGCCAATCGGCGCTATGCTGAAATCTATGGCCTGTCGACAGATACGATCCGCGCAGGCACGACGCTGGAAGAGATTGTTGAATGCCGGGTCCTTGCGGGTACATTTCCGAATATGAACGCCGAGGAATATCTTGCCTGGCGGGCATCTGTCGCAACCTCTGACCAGCCGAATGACACAGTCGTTGAATTGAAGAGCGGCCAGATCATATCCATTCATCATCGGCCGATGCCTGATGGTGGTTGGGTCGCCACGCATGAGGAGATCACGGAGCGCCGCCGGGCGGAACGACGACTGGCTCACATGGCGCGGCATGACGCGCTGACGGGGTTGCCGAATCGCGTGGTGTTCCGCGAGTACATGGAACAGGAGTTAGATCGTCGGACGCGCTCCGACAGCCTCGCAGTGCTTTGCCTTGACCTCGATCACTTCAAATACGTCAACGATACCTTGGGACATGCGGCAGGCGATGCGCTCCTGTGTGCCGTTGCAGAGCGGCTCACCAAGAATGTTCGCAGCGAGGACATCGTGGTGCGTCTCGGGGGTGACGAATTCGCCATCGTGCAGATCGGGGTCGACCAGCCGGGTCAGGCAACGGCGCTGGCTACGCGCCTCATCGAAATCCTTGGCCAACCCTTTGCATTGCGGGACCACCGTGTGGCCATTGGGACCAGTGTCGGCATCGCATTCAGCCCAGCCAATGAGGCCGATGCAGAGACGCTGCTGAAGCACGCCGACATGGCACTGTACCGTGCCAAGGCGGGGGGGCGAGGCTCATTTTGCTTCTTTGACTCCGCCATGAATTCAGAAGCGCAGGCGCGGCATACGCTGGAGTTCGGGCTTGCGCATGGCACTGGCAAATTGCGAGTTCGAGTTGTTCTTCCAGCCGATCTTTCATGCCCATAGCGAGGTGCTGGTCAGATTTGAGGCTCTGCTTCGCTGGCGTCACCCCCAACGGGGCCTCATCGGAGCGTCGGAGTTCATTTCATTGGCCGAAGAGATCGGTGTGATCATACCGATCGGCGAGTGGGTGCTCCGGGAAGCCTGCCACATAGCGGCGACTTGGCCGGATGATATCTCGGTGGCCGTCAACCTCTCGTCGATGCAGCTTAAGAGCGCCAATTTGACGGAAGCGGTCTCCGGCGCACTGCAAGCCTCTGGCTTGCCACCGGGTCGCCTGGAACTCGAGATCAACGAGACGGTGCTGCTGCAGAATACTACGGCGACGCTTGAGCCTTTGCGTCAACTACAGGCCAGCGGCGTGCGCATCTCGCTGGACGATTTTGGCACTGGTTATTCGTCGATCAGTTCCTTGCGCATTTTCCCGTTCGACAAGATCAAGATCGATCAGTCATTCGTTCGCGACCTGGATTCCGAGACGGAGGCGGCCGCGATCGTTCATGCCATCGTGGACCTCGGCAGCGCGCTCGGCATGCTAGTCACCGCCGAAGGTGTCGAGACTGCCGAGCAACTCAGGATGCTGCGGGCAGAGTCGTGCCAGGAAGTGCAGGGCTATCTATTCAGCAAGCCGGTGTCGGCGGCAGAGGTTCCTGCTTTGATCGAGCGCATGAGTTCGGCGGCCGGAGTTGCGGCCCGAATCGGAGCTGGTGTTTTCGGCGCATCTGCGGGCGGCTGATCCATCGCGTGCCACGCTGAGTTACGCCAATGATCGTCAGTAATGCGTAACCCACGGACTGTTCAGAGCGTCCTCGATGCGGCGGTGGCGGGCCCTGATGACATCGGCCGGGACGGCGCTGACAAAGGCATAAAACGTCTTAGTATGGATCGCATCGACCACGCGCTCGCCGACCTTTTTCGGATCGAGGCCCGTGGTGGCGAGGCGTTCGGCCAGTGTCGCTTCGTCATTGACGCGGATCTGAGGACCGCCCATGTGGTCCGGTCGATTGCGGGCGCCGCGAGCGATGTTCGTGGCGATCGGACCAGGGCAAAGCACCGAGACGTTGATGTTGGTGCCTTTCAGTTCAATCTCCAGAGCCTCCGACAGTGAGACGGCGGCGTATTTGCTCATCGAATACGGCCCCTGATTGGTGCCGCGGCGATTTTGGAAACCGGCAACAGAGGCGGTGTTGACTACATGGCCTTCCTCCCCGTGCCTCAGGATGGCGGGGACGAAGTGGCGGATGCCGTGGATGATCCCCCAGATGTTCACGCCAATCACGAACTTCCAGTCGCCTTGCGGCACGTCGGTCATCTGGATGCCATGCATCGGCACGCCGGCGTTGTTGCAGGCGATGTGGAGCTTGCCGAAGTTGCGTTCGGCTTCAGCCAGGGCATCGAGGACGGACTGCTCCTGCGTCACGTCGATCCTGACCGGCATGACGCGCTTGTTGGTGCCGGAGAGCCCATGCGCCGCCTGCTCAACCGCGGCCTTTTGGATGTCGGCCATGACCACGTTGGCGCCGGCCTCCGCGAGCGCGGTCGCGATGCCGAGCCCGATGCCGGAAGCGGCGCCGGTGACGATGGCGGTCTTGCCGGAGATGTCCATTTGCGTGGGACCTTTCTATTTTGGCGAACTGATCTGCTCCATCAGCGCCAGGCCCTCCATTGCGAGCCCGTAGCCCAGTAGATCCTGCATGCGTTTCTTCAGATACTCGGTGAACATCAACCGCGTATAGCGGAGCAGGAGCGTGGGCTTCGTCGCCAGTGCTTCAGCGTGTTCCCAGGCTCGTGCCAAGACTTTATCCCGTGGCAGGACCTCAGCCACGAGACCGAGATCCTTTGCTTCCTGCGCCGACAGTGTTTGACCGGTGAGCAGGAAGTAGCGACCGCGGTTCATGCCCAGCAACAGAGGCATGACGATGTGCATGCCGTCCCCTGGCACCAGGCCATTCGGGAAATGTGCCGAGTCCTGGAACGCCGCCGTGTCCGCGGCGAGCACGATGTCGGACAGCAACGGGATTTCTCCGTGCCGCCACGCCGGGCCGTTGATTGCCGAAATCACCGGCACCTCGATGTTCAGCAGGTTCATCAGCAAGGCGCGGCCTTCCCAGTGCACGCGATCGAACGCATTGGACGTCAGGCCCGGGCCGATCGCGCTCTGGCCCGGTGTCGCGCGAACGCCGGACCACTCGTCACCGGTTCCGGTCAGGATCACCACGCGATTCTCCCGGTCGCGCGCGACGTCGGCGAATGCATCGGGAAGTTCGCCGTGCGGACCGAGCCCCCACCGCAGTGGGCCGTTGTCTGTGTGAAACCGCATCTCCAGGATGCCGTTCCCGCGCCGCATATGGATGCACGAGTATTTCTTCGCGTACGTGTCGAACTGGGTCATGGCACTGTCAACCGATACACCTTCGCCGCAGTGCCGCTGTACAGCGCGGTCTTTTCGCTCGCCGACGCATTGGCGGTGATGCGCTTGAATGCATTCCACAGCTCGGTGTAGCCGCAGGACTGCTTATCCGGCGGGAAGTTGCTCTCGAACATGCAGCGATTGACACCGAATGCTTCGATGCAGGGTTCGACGTACATGCGCCACGCGGCGGCAAGGTCCTCCGACGATGGTGGGACGTCGCGTTCATGGAAGTCGAACCCGAACGACACCATGCCGATGCCGCCGAGTTTGCAATAGACGTTCGGACATTTGGCGAGTTCGTTGATGTCCTTGCGCCAGCCTGCCAGGATCTCCTGACGATGGCCGGCATAAGGTCCGACGCCGAGTAAGCCGCCTACATGATTGAGGATGATGGTGGTGCCCGGAAAGGCGCGGGCCAAGTCGACCGCATCCGGCAGTTGCGGATGATACTGCCATGATTCGAAGCTCAGGCCGAGCGGCGCCAGTTGCGCGAAGCCCTCTCGGAATTTCGGGTCGAGCACAAAATGCGGGGGCACAACCCGGGAGGCGTACTTGCCGACGGACTCGTTGCCGTCCCATGCCACGCCATGGCGGAGGCCGCGCAGGCGTCCGCCGGCTGCCGCGATTTCGGCTTGCAGCAGCTCGCGCACGCGCGCTCCAACGCTGAGGTCGCCGCCGCCGATGATGCCCTCGGCCACGCGGCACGGTCCGTAGGTACCCGACGCACTCATCGCCGCGATGCCGTTGACGAACTCGACCTCGCCCAGCGCCGCCATCTCGGGCGGGCCGCTCTTGCGGTACATCGCGCGACATTCGAGGAACACGGTCGAGACGATGTTGTGCCCACCGCCGATATCGGCCAGGAGATCGGGGAGCAGGTATTGCCCGCGCTGTGGCGTGTCCCAGAAGTGGTGGTGCGGGTCGATGATCGGCAGGTCTGGCTCCACAGCCGCTTCAGTGCGCTTCGCCAGCCATGTCTTCAGCGCGGCGTCGTTGCGGACGGTGGTGCCGCGGAATTCGCCTTTGGCGTCTCCGAACTGGGGCATGCCTGTTTCCTCCTGTGGTATCATTGGCGTGTTTCAGCGGGCCGCGCCGGTGGCGTTCCGGCAGGGCAGGGGTTCCCTGTCGACCAGCTTAAGCCCTGGTTCGGCGATCTCAAGATGCGACCGCCGCCGTGAACGGCGGCGGTCACCTTGCTACGCTGTGCGGATCAGTCCGAGCTGCGTGAGTGCAGTTACGCCATCGTCGAGACCGATTTCCGAAACGATCTTGCCGCCTTCAAGTTTGAGGACCGTCGTTCCGGTGAACCGCATTTTGCGGCCAGTAGCCGGTGGAAGCGAGCCCATCAGGAAATCGCTAAAGGCGGGCCCAGTGTGTGTACCGCCGCCTTCCCAACGGCCGACGACATAGTCGCCCTCGGCGATCAGGTCTGCCGCACCCCAGAAATTCAGGTCCGGAAAGGCCGCGCGGAAATCGGTCATGAACGCCTTGATGTCTTCACGGCCGCGACGTGGCTTGTGCAACGAATATTGCAAGAGCATGTCTGGTGCCGCGAAATCATTGACGATGCCCAGGTTGCATGTCTCACCCCAGAAGTCTGTGAACCAGCGGCCCACGATAGCCTTGTTGTCGCTCTCTTTCGACATGATGATCCAACTCCTTGTTTGTGACAGTCGGAAGCGGCCCGCTTGCACGCGCCGTGGTCGGGCCTGAGCGACAACTAGCTGGGTCAGGGGAGAGGCAGAATTCCGGTTCTTGCCTTTGCATCAACAGCGCCGAGCGCGATAGTGGGTACAAGCTGCGGCAGGGCAGGGGGCTTGCGCTTCCCCTCGCGGTCTCAAGCAGCGCATCAGGAGGACACGCGATGGCCCACGAGACCGTTCGGTTGGCAGAATATGCGGCGGGTTTGCACTACGAGGATCTACCGCAAGAGGTTGTGCAGCGCGCCAAGGATTGCATCACCGACACAGTCGCGGTGATCGTGCAGGGAAGCACACTGCCTTGGAGCCGCATCGTGGTCCGCTATGCGCAACGGACCGGTGCAGGCGGACAGAGCCGCATTCTTGGCGCCGACGGCCGCAGCATCCAGGCTCCTGCCGCCGCATTGGCCAATGGCGCACTGGCACACGCGTTCGAGTCGGACAATCTGACCAGACCCGGCGCCGGCGCGCATCCTGGCGCGACGTTGCTGCCGCCGGCGCTTGCTATCGCGCAGGAACATGGCAGCAGCGGTCGTGATCTGATCACCGCGATCGTCGCCGGTTTCGAAGTGATGTACCGCATTGGCCGCGCGACAAAGCACAGCAATGAGCGGCGCGGTTTTCATGCTCCAGGCACCACCGGGCCGTTTGGTGCTGCCGTCGCCGCGGGCAGACTGTTGCAGCTTGATACTGAAGCAATGACCAATGCGCTTGGCATAGCCGGTTCGTTGGCCTGCGGGCTGATGGAGTTCGCGCGATCCGGCACCGGCGCCATGGTTAAGCGGCTGCATCTGGGACGCGCGGCCGAGAGTGGCGTGCTCGCTGCCAACCTGGCTGCGGATGGGTTCACTGGTCCGCGCAGTGTGCTCGAGGGCGAGGCCGGCTTCCTGAAGGTGTTCTGCACCGAATGGGACATCGCCGATCTGATTCAGGGCCTTGGCGACGAATTTGCAACTTTGAGACTATGCCTGAAGCGTTTCCCGGTTCACATGACGGCGCAGACTGCGGTGCAGGCCATCCTGGAACTGAAGGCTGAGCATGGCTTTGACGGCGCCCAGGTGGATCAGGTGACTGTTGGCGGCAACGAACGAATGGCGACAGTCAACAACATTCCCGACCCGACCGACATCATGATGGCCCAATACTCCATCCCGTTCTGCGTGGCGCTGGCTCTGTTCCGCGATCCTCGCAATCCTGCATCATTCGATGAGTCGGCACTCGCCAACGCGGATATCCGTGCCATGTGCGAACGCGTTGCGATCACTGTGGCGGATCCGCCTACCAAGATCGCCGGGGCGAGCATTGTCACGGTTCGGTTGAAGGATGGCCGAAGCGTCACGCGCGAGGTGGAGGAGTTCAATGGGACGCCGGCTCGGCCGCTGACCCGCGGCGAGCTACGTGACAAGTTTCTGATGTTGATGAGCGCGGCCAATGCCACTGGAGCGATGCAGTTGTTCGAGCGTCTACAGAACCTGGAAGACGAAGCGAACGTGAGGTGGCTGGGCTGAGCTGAGGGGTTACGGGACCGGTGCGTCCGGTCGCAACAATCCCTCGTGTTTCAGCTCGGCCCAGAAGTCCGATGGGATCGCATGGCGAAACGTGGCCACGTTGCGGACGACTTGGTCCGGCAGCAGGGCGCCGGGGATCACTGCAGCAGCCGAGGGATGACCGAGCGGAAATTGCAGCGCGGCGGCGGCCAGTGGTGTTTTGTGGCGCGAGCAGACCGCCTCGATCCGCTTCACTTTCGCCAGTATTTTGGGCGTCGCCTCGGCGTAGCGGTAGCGCGCACCGGGGACCGCGCCGGTCGCAAGGATGCCGGAGGCGAATGGCGCACCGATCACCAAACCCACCTCCCGCGCGACGCAGAGTGGAAATTCGCCGTCCAGGACGTCGGTATCCAACAGCGTGTACGGCAGCGCGACGAGGAAGAAGTCGATGTCCAGCAGATCGAGGAAGCGCGGCATCATCCCGAGTTCGTTGATCCCCGCGCCAACGCCACTGATCAGTCCGGCCTGTCTGAGCTCCGTCAGCGCGCGGAAGCCACCGTTGTGCAACTCGGTTAGATACGCCGTCACCTTCGCGTCTGTGGCATGATGCGAGAGGTCCAGGTCGTGGATCAGCAGCAGATCGATGTGCGGCAGGCCGAGGCGTTGCAGGCTGTCCTCGAAGCTGCGCATCACCCCGTCGTAGCTGTAGTCGAAACGATGCTGGAATTTCAGTCCACCGCGCCAGAAGCCATGCTCGAAATTCTCCGCATCGTGGAAGGCACGGAACACGCGGCCAACCTTGGTTGACAGTACGTAGTCTGCGCGTGGACGGCGATATAGTGCGCGACCGAAGCGATGTTCGCTCTGCCCACGGCCGTACCACGGCGACGTGTCGTAATAGCGGATGCCGGCATCCCATGCTGCCTGCAAGGTGGCACCGGCATCGGTATCATCGACCACGTCGAACAGATCTCCCAGCCCGGCGCCGCCGAAGCCGAGTTGTGTGACCTCGATGTTGGTACGGCCTAATTTGCGGCGGACGAGCGGGTCCATGGGTGGAAATGCCAGCTAACCCGTGATCCCTGCGCGGCGCGTCCAGTATTCCCAGGCACGAGCGTGACCTGCGCTGGTCTTCCGCATCTCGGCAATTTCCCCTTCACTCAGGTAGACGATGTCGTCGCCCATCCGCATCGCCTCAGTCTGGATCTGCGCGTTGACCTTCAGGTGAACGGACGTGTGCACCGTGTCCTGAATCGACATCCCGGCGACCGCCGCTCCGTGGCCTCGCATCAGCACGACACGGTTCGCACCGAGCCTGTCCGAAAGATCGTCACCCTGTGCGTTCGTCGTCACCAGCAGATTGGTATCGCCAAACCTGTGGCGAATATCCCAGACCGGGATCTCAGCTCCGATGCCCGCCGCGAGGTGGAGGAGAGGTCTTAGCTTTACGCTCTGCGCGACGGTGAATGGGATGACCTCATAAGCGTGGTTATGCACCACGGAGATTACCTCGGGTCGCTTGCGGTAGATCGCGCCATGAATCGGGCGCTCGGTGTATTGAACGCGCCCGCGCAGATCGATTGGGTTGCAGTCGAGATCATATTCTATGATGTCGTCTAGCGTAACCAGCTCCGGGCTGCGCGATCCCGACAGGAAAAACCGGTCGGACCGCTCCGGGTGGCGCACGCTGATATGGCCATAGGCATCGACCACGCCTTCATGGGCAAGAATGCGGTTGGCGATGACGAGGTCGCGCAGGATATCGGCTGTACTCATTGCAGCACCTCTGGGGTCAGAAAAAGATGCTCAGGTTCTTTGCCGTCAAAACGTTCTGATCAAGAACCATCTGACGACTCGCGATCTTCCACGCGCCATCGATGCGGCGCAATCTGTCCTCTCGCGCTCCGACATAGAAATCCTGCTCGGTCTCGCCTCGGCTGCGGTAGACGATGAAATTACAATGGACAGTCAGCTCCGTATCAGTCGCGTCGGGGGCGATCTCGACGTTGGTGATCAAGTGCCGTGTCCGCGACGGCGGGTCTTCGGCCCATGCCATGCCGGTATCGAGCCGAGCGACGCGCGCAGTGAGCGTCCTGATGTCCTCGTCGAACAGACCAAGCTCGTCTGCCCTGTCCGGATCCTCCTCAGCGTAGCAGTCCGCGTTGAGGATCGCGATCGCCTTGCTCGATTTCGGATAGCGGTTGGCCCGCGCGGACATCCAATAGTGGATGTCGTCCGTGAACAGGCAGAGCCAGTCATGGAACCGCCTCTCATCGAGCATGCGAGCCTCACGATAGAGGAATTGCTCGACGCCTCGGATCATGTCCGCGTCAGGCATAGTGCGCTACCTTCGCTGTCAAACGTTCAAGGGCGTCCCAGTCGGCGGCTGCCATCAACTCAGCCCATCTCCGATAGAACTGGCGGTGATTGCTTTCACTGAATCGATAATCGCTGACCCATGCGCCGAGTGCCGGATCAAAGTGGTCGTGCCCGAGTCCCATGCGATTGTTGAGTGGCATGCGTCGTGACATGACGCCCCGACATGTCTGGGTGCACTCCTGCCAGTTGTCCATGTCATCCTGCTCGAAGGACCCGGAGGGGCTGAAGCCCCGGATCCCCGCCTGGCGGATTGCCCGCTTAACCTCCGGCGGCGCTGCCTTGTCCATGAAGACGAATGAACGGACCTCGGTCTTTTCCGGCCCACGCGGCTGCCAGACGCGGAAGGTGCGCGACGTGCCGCGCAACAACGAGAAGTTCGGGAAGACCGTGCCGACGATCGGATTGATCAGGTTGGCGCGCGGCCCAAGGCGCTGTCGGACCTCCGCGGCGACTTCCCGCTCATAGGCCTCGATTTCCGGCATCGGGGGATCGCCGACATCATCGGGACCGACACAGATCAGAGCGTGGCCGTTGCCGGGCGAGGCCATCCTCTGCGCGCTCTGCGTGTTGGCTGTGACGCCGCGGCTGAACCCGATCTTGACCGCGGACAGATGGTTCCACTGCACATGATACGCGTCGCCTCCAAAGTTCTCGGCAGGGAACTTCCAATTGCAGGGCATGATCCATTTGTGCGTCGCGACGATCTCGATGCCGCCTTCGCGCCGGTCGACGAAGGTATCGATGTACCAGGCCATCTCGCCGAGATACTCGCGCAACCGCGGCGCCTCGGGATCGAAGGTGGCGAACCAAAGACCCTTGTAGCTCTCCAGTTGCGCAACCGGGATCAGGCCCAGGCTCTCACGGTCCAGATCCCCGTGATAGGCCTCGCGCATGTTCGGCACGCCGGTAAGTTGCCCGTCATTGCCGAACGTCCAGCCATGATAGGCGCAGATGAAACTCGCGGCGTTGCCGTCGTCGGCACGGCACAGGCGGTTGCCGCGATGGCGACAGACATTGAGGAATGCGCCCACGGCTCCGGCGCTGTTGCGCACCACCAGCACCGGGTCCTCGCCCATGTAGGTGGTCATGAAATCGCCCGGCTGCGCGATCTGGCTGTCATGACATAGAAACAGCCAGCAGCGGGCGAAGATCTGCTTCAGCTCCGTCTGGTAAATCTCTGGCTCAATGAAGATCCGGCGGCTGATCATTCCGCGCTCAGTGTCAACGAGACCCGCAATCTCCGTTGTCATTGATACCTCCGTGACGTGTGTCGTGGCAGGCGGCCTGGCAAAGCCTAGGCGCGCCGCCGGTCAGTGACCAGCCTTGCCCGTCAGTGGTACACGGTTGACCCGGAGCGCCGAACCAAGCGTAAGCTTGGCACGTACCGGCAGGGGGAGTCTGAGATGCATCGATTGTTCGCCGTGTGCCTGGCGATCGTCCTGTCGCTCGGCTTGCCCGCGCTCGCCGACGACACACCGAAGCACGGTGGTACGCTGACGTTCATGATCCCGGCTGACTCGCCGCCGAGCTTTGACGGCCATCGCGAGAACACCTTCGCCACCATTCACGCGGTGGGACCGTTCTACAGCGTGCTGATAAGGGCGAACCCGGACAATCCCGCCGACACGACCGAATTTGTCTGCGATGTCTGCACTGCAATTCCCAAACCGACGGATGGTGGCCGCACCTACGCATTCCAGATCCGCGACGACGTCAGGTTCCAGGACGGCTCAGCCATGACCGCCTACGACGTGGCGGCAAGCTGGAACCACATCGTCGATCCTCCGGAAGGTGTGATCAGCGTGCGACGCGGCTACTATTCGATGATCGACAAGGTCGAAGCGCCCGACGCGAAGACCGTCGTTTTCCATCTCAAGGTTGCGACCGCCGCTTTTCTGCCGGCGCTCGCCGATCCATACGCCTTCATCTACAAGAAAGACATTCTCGACCGCGATCCTCATTGGTTCGAGAAGAACATCATGGGGTCCGGCCCGTTCCGCTTTAAGGACTATCAGGCGGGGCAGTCGATCTCCGGCGTGCGCAATCCCGACTACTACCGGCCAGGACTGCCGTATCTGGATGGCTTCATCGGTATTTTCGCAGACAAGCAGGCGGTCCGCGTCGCCGCAATCAAATCCGACCGGGCGGCGATCGAGTTCCGGGGCTTTCCGCCGGCGACGCGCGACGAGCTGGTGGCTGCGCTCGGAGACAAGATCACCGTGCAGGAAAGCGACTGGAATTGCGGGGCCATGGTCACCCCGAACCACGCGAGGAAGCCGTTCGACGATGTCAGAGTACGCCGTGCTTTGACGCTGGCGATCGACCGCTGGCATGGCGCGGCACCGATGTCGCGGATCACGTTACAACGGACGGTTGGCGGTATCGTGTTTCCCGGCACGCCACTTGCCGCCAACAAGGCAGAGCTGGAACAGCTTGCCGGCTATTGGCCGGATATCGAGAAGTCGCGCGCCGAGGCGAAGCGGTTGCTGAAGGAGGCAGGCGCCGAAGGACTGACGTTCGAATTGCTCAATCGCAATGTCGATCAGCCGTACAAGTTCAATGGTGTTTGGGTCATCGACGAATGGAGCAAGATCGGCGTGCACGCGACACAGCGTGTGTTACCGACCGGGCCTTATGAAGACGCGTTGCGCAACGGCGATTTCGCGGTGGCGATCGATGCCGAGTGCCAGAACATCGTCAATCCGTTGCTCGACGGCACCAAGTACCTGCCGCACTCGGAGTCTGATGCAAATTACGGCAGCTACGACGACCCGGTGGAGGTCGACATCTACGACCGGATGCTGCGGGAAACCGACCCCGCGCGGCAACGCGACCTGATGCGCCAGTTTGAAAAGCGGGTGCTCGACACCGAGGCACATGAGGCGTTCCTGCTCTGGCGCTACCGCATCGTGCCGTACAGGAGCTACGTCAAGGGCTTCAAGATAAGTCCCAGCCATTACGTCAACCAGGATCTGGCGACTATCTGGCTCGACCGATAGCCGTCAGGTCGGCAACCGCATCAAGTGGTCGGCGTTGCCGTGCGCGATCCTCTCGCGATCGGCCGGTGAGACCGGCAGCGCGTCCAGGAACGCGCGTGCACGTGCGTTCGATGCGAACGGATAGTCGACCGAAAACATGATGCGGTCCACGCCGAACGACATCAGTGCCGCCATGAATGGGACCATGGTGAAGAACCCGCTGGTCGTGATCCACACCTGATCGAGGATCGTCTGTCGCACCGAGCGCCGTAGTTGTGTCTTTGCCGTGGCGGCGGTGGTTTCGTCGATGCGATCCAGCATGAACGGCAGCGCTTCGCCCATGTGGCCGATGACAATTTTCAGCCCCGGGTGGCGGTCCAGCGCGCCGCTCAGCGCGAGGCGCAGTGTGTGGATCGCGGTATCGGCGTGCCAGCCCCACGCGGACAACGCCATCGTGAAGCTGAAATTACCCGGCAGTCCGTCGAAGTACGCGGCGCGCACGGCTTCCACCGGAATGCCGGGATGCAGGTAAATCGGCACGTCGAGCGTCTCAGCGCGCGCCAGGATCGGTTCGAACGCCGGGTCGTCGAGGAAGCGTCCGTCGGTGGCGCCATTCACCAACACACCGACGAAGCCCAACTGCCTGACCGTACGGTCCAGTTCATCCGCCGCCGCGTCAGGGGCGAGCAGCGGCAGGTGCGCGAAGCCACGGTAGCGGTCGGGATGGCGGGCGCAGGCCTCAGCCAGTGCGTCATTGTAGGCGCATGCAAGGTCAATGCCCATCTGTCCCGGTACGAGGTCGGCGCCTGGGCCGGCGACCGATAGCACCTGCACGGTGATGCCACTGGCATCCATGTCGGCGAGCCGTGCGTTGCCGAGGTCGGCAAGTTCGTTGCGCTTGGTGGTCTGCGCCCAGACGAAGTCAGGCCCGGGGAAACCGCGGCGGGCGATTGCGTCGGGGGAAATGCCGGCGACGATGCGGGGTACGGTGTAATGTTCTTCCAGAGCGACAACGCGCATCTCGTTTTTCCTCCCGCGCGGTTGGGCTGGCCCAAGTTGCACAGCATGATCGTAACAGATAGCATCGGAATGCCCGGCAGCACGACTATCAGCAGCGTGGACAGCTGCGGTCAACATGGCTGCCATGGTCGCAAGGCCAGACGACACGGGCGCTTATCACAAGGATGCATGAGGGGAGCGGGTCATGATACGGTGCGTGCGGATATGGACCGGCGATGACGGCAATTCCTGTTTCGAGGAAGGCGCGATCGACCTGGCCGGTGGCGCACGCGGCGACCTGTTGAGCGGGACGACCGGCACCGCGAGCATCTCTTTCCAGGAGACGAAATCGGGCGGCACTTTTGCCTGGCACGATGCCCCAATCCGGCAGTTCGTCATCACGCTCAGTGGAACCCTCGATTTCCAGACGCACAAGGGCGAGCATTTCACCATCCGGCCCGGCGACATCTTGCTGGCCGAGGACACGACCGGCAGCGGCCATAGCTGGAGACTGGTCGATGAGGAGCCGTGGCGGCGCGCCTACGTCATCCTGGCGCCTGGCGTCAGCGTGCCGTTTGTAGCGAAATCCACGCGGGCGTAGCTGGCGGACAGGAGAAAACGCATGCCCCAGACCACCATCCCCGGCAAGCCCGACGTGGTTCTTATCGGCGCCGGCATCATGAGCGCGACGCTTGGCACGATGCTCAAGGAGCTTGAGCCGTCGCTCACCGTCACCATGCTCGAGACGCTGGATGACTGCGCGAAGGAAAGTTCGAAAGCGTGGAACAACGCCGGCACCGGCCATGCAGCGAACTGCGAACTGAACTACACCCCGCAACGCCCCGACGGCAGTGTCGACATCTCTCGGGCGATCGAGGTCAATGTCGAGTTTGACCTGTCGCGCCAGCTCTGGGCCTACCTGGTCAAGAAGGGAGCAATCGCTGATCCGCGCGCGTTCATCCATCCGTGCCCACACATGAGCTTCGTGTGGGGCAAGGAGAATGTCGAATTCCTGCAGGCACGCTACAAGGCGATGTCGGCTCATCATTGCTATCACGGCATGGAATACAGCGAAGACCGCAAACAGATCGCCGAATGGGCGCCGCTGATCATCGAGGGCCGTGACGAGAATGAGCCGATCGCGGCGACGCGCATCGTGACCGGAACTGATGTCGACTACGGTTCGCTGACGCATTTGCTCGTGGCGCAGCTCTCCGCCCAGTCGAAATTCTCGGTGCATTACAAGCAGCGTGTCGTGGGGCTCGAGCGCGAAAGCGATGGTCGTTGGCGTGTCGAGATCGAGGATGTCGAGCGGCGAGAGGTCCACACCGTCTCAGCAAAATTTGTCTTCATCGGCGCTGGCGGTGGAGCGCTTCCGCTGCTGGAGAAGTCGCACATTCCCGAGGCGCACGGCTATGGTGGCTTCCCGGTGAGCGGGATCTGGCTACGCTGCGACGTGCCAGCGGTGTGCGACCGCCACCACGCCAAGGTCTACGGCAAGGCGGCGCAGGGATCGCCACCGATGTCCGTTCCGCACCTCGACACTCGTATCATCGGCGGCGCCAGGTCGCTGCTGTTCGGGCCGTATGCCGGGTTTACAACTCGATTTCTCAAGCAGGGCTCGCTCACGGACCTGTTTCGGTCAATCGAACCAGGCAACATTTTGCCGATGCTCGCCGTGGCGCGCGACAATGCCGCGTTGTCCGAATACCTGATCGGCCAGGTGCTTCAGACCTCGGCGCATCAGTTTGCCACGCTTCAGCAGTTCTTCCCGATTGCAAAGCGCCACGAGTGGCAGCAGGCGGTCGCCGGCCAGCGCGTTCAGATCATCAAGCCGGACAAGGATCGCACGGGGGTGCTCGAGTTCGGCACAGAGCTGGTCGCCGCCGAAGATCGCTCGCTGGTGGCGCTGCTTGGTGCGTCGCCGGGCGCCTCGACCGCTGCGTTCATCGCGATCGGCGTGCTTCAGAAGTGCTTCCCTGACGAGCTGACCGAAAGTGCATGGCTGCCCAAGCTGAAGCAGATCATCCCAACCTATGGGATCGATCTGACGCAGGATGCCGATGCCTGCCGGCGCATCCGGGCAGAAACAGCGCCGTTACTCAATATCGAGAACATCTGAGCAGGGCTCACTGGCTGCACGCTCTGGCTAATTCTCGTCGCTGACGATGGCTTGCCTGTCCCGTGCTCCAGGTAACAAACTGTCCGCACGGAGGGGAGAGATTATATATGGACCTCAGAGGCGCGGTCGCCCTGGTGACGGGCGGAAATGGCGGGCTCGGGCAGCGTATCTGTCACGCCCTGGCGAAGGAGGGTGCGCATGTCGCCATCATGTATGCCCAAAGCCGCGACCAGGCCGAGGGGGTGGCCCGTGAGCTGGCAACCAGCTACCAGATCAACGCTGCGGCGTTCGCCTGCGACATCACAGACGGCGCGGCCGTCGAGAAGCTGATCGGCGACGTGACCAGGCGCCTCGGACGCATCGACATTCTGGTCAACGACGCCGCCTACAACAAGGCGATCCCCTTCACCGACCTCGACAACCTCACGCAGGACGTGTGGGACAAGATCATGGCGGTCAACCTGACGGGGCCGATGCGTCTGACCAAGGCTGTGGCGCCAGTCATGAAGGCGCAAGGACGCGGCCGCATCGTCAACATCGCATCCGTGGCCGGGCTCGCGCCAACGGGCTCGTCCATCGCCTATGCGGTGTCGAAGGCGGGTCTTATCCACCTGACGCGCTGCATGGCGGTGGCACTGGCGCCCGAAACGCTCGTCAATTGCGTGGCGCCGGGACTGCTGGAAGGCACGCGGGCGACATCCAATCTTTTGCCCGAGATGATCGCGCAAAACGCGGCGGGGTCGCTGCTGAAGAAGGCGGCCGACAAGGATGATTGCGCCGACATGGTGGTCACGATGTGCCGCACCGAGACCATGACCGGCCAGACGATCGTCATCAACTCCGGGCGCTACTTTCATTGAGGAACGAGACCGCACACTTCGTGGTCTCGCCCCGGATCATCAGGTCGGCTGCGCGACCATTCGCAGATAGGGCTTCACGGTCTTCCAGCCATTCGGGTACTTCGCCGAGGCCTGCTCATTGGAGACCGCGGGCGGGATGATGACATCCTGGCCGGGTCTCCAGTTCACCGGCGTCGCAACCGCATGCTTGGCCGTAAGCTGGCAGGAGTCGAGCAGTCGCAGCAGCTCATCGAAGTTGCGGCCGGTGGTCATCGGATAGGTCAGCATGGCTTTGACCTTCTTGTCCGGGCCGATGACGAAGACCGAGCGCACGGTGGCGTTGTCGGCGGCGCTGCGACCGTCCGAGGTGGTGCCGGCACTCTCGGGGCAGCATGTCGTAGGCTGTCGCGACCTTGAGCTCGGTATCGCCGATCATGGGGTAGGTGACGGCGTGGCCCTGGGTTTCCTCGATGTCCTGGGCCCATTTGGAATGATTCTCAACCGGATCGACACTGAGGCCGATGATCTTGGTGTTGCGCTTGTCGAACTCGGGCTTCAGCCGGGCCATGTAGCCTAGTTCGGTGGTGCAGACCGGGGTGAAGTCCTTGGGGTGCGAGAACAGGATGGCCCAGCCGTCACCGATCCAGGTGTGGAAATCGATCGTGCCCTGGGTTGTTTCAGCGGTGAAGTTCGGCGCCTCGGCGTTGATCCTCAGTGACATCGTCATCCTTCCTCGGTTGCAGATTGGTAGTCGGTCGGTTGCCGACGCATGGTGCATTACTGTCGCGGTCAGGCATTTCTTCCGCGTGCTATAGACACGCATCGCCACCCACCGTGTGACCTAAGTCACAGGACCTCTCTGCCGATAACCACAACTGCTACGTGTTCGATTGCGGTAGCGTGAGGATGAACCTGGAACTCCGGTTGCCTCGCTTGGGTGCGCGTTCCGAGACCATGACCGGCAGACTATCGACGCCGATGCTGGATAGTGTTCCGCTATCGGACCGTCTGTGACGCTTGTTGCGGAGGGGAAGTTGATGGCTCGGGGGACAGCATCTAATGTTCGTCGTACCGACAAGGGGAGGTGACCATGGCTTACGAAGGCATGATTGCAGAGACCATCTCGATCCGCGGCAACAACAACGAGCCGATCTCGGCCTATGCTGCACGACCATTGGGTGCCGGCCCGTTTCCCGGCGTCGTGCTCATCCATCACGCGCCCGGCTGGGATGAGTGGTACCGCGAGACGACCAGAAAATTCGCGCATCACGGTTACGCGACAATCAGCCATAACCTCTACCACCGCGCTGGCGACGGCAATGCCGACGATGTCGCCGCCAAGGTGCGCGCCGAGGGCGGTGTTCCCGATGATCAGGTGGTCGGCGACACCGAGGGCGCGGTGCAGTGGCTGCGCGCGCAGCCCTGGCTGAATGGCAAGGTCGCGGTGTGGGGCACCTGCTCGGGTGGGCGGCAGACTTTTCTGTTCGCATGCAAGACCAAGAGCATAGACGCCGCGGTCGAGCTTTGGGGCGGCCGGGTGGTGATGAGCAAGGAGGAATTGACTCCGAAGCAGCCGGTTGCGCCGATTGAGTTCACCAAGGATCTGTCGTGCCCGCTGCTCGGCTTATTCGGCAATGAGGATCGCTCACCGACCCCGGAGCAGGTGGATCAGCATGAGGCTGAACTCAAGAAGCACGGCAAGAACTACGAGTTCCACCGCTACGACGGTGCGGGCCATGGCTTCTTTTACTACGACCGGCCGATGTACCGTATCGAGCAGGCGCTGGACGGCTGGAAGAAGGTGTTCGCGTTCCTGCAGAAGCACCTCGCCGCGTAATCGCGGGCATGTGCACATCGATCGTTGAGATCGTCGACGCGAGTGGCGCCGGCAAGAGCAGTGACGGGTGGTTCGATCTGACTCACTCTGTCGTGTCGTACGACCACCCGCACCACGCCTTGCTTGAGGAGGCCATCACCATCGATTTCGTGAACTCGGAGCTTGGGCCGGCCGCGCGGGTCGCGGTCGAGCTCACGCTCGAATCGGCCAAGACAGCTAAGCGGAGCGCTTGTGCGGGCGATCGCGGCCGCCGAGATCGAGGAAGCCGGGCGTCTGCGCGGGACGTAATGCACACCGCGCCCTCGGCGGGAGCACGATGAAAGTCCTTCTCACAGGTGGGGCGGGGGACCTCGGTCAAACTCTGGTTCCCCGTTTGCTCAGCAAAGGGGATACACCGGTCATTCTGGATATTCGTGCTCCACCGGACCGGGGTGTGACGTTCATCCAAGGGTCCGTTCTGGATCGATCAAAGTTGCAAGATTATTTCCAGGGCTGCGATTGCATCGTCCATATAGCCGGGTGGCACGGCATTCACGAGGATCGTGGCGAGAGGAATGCCTACGATTTCTTTGACCTCAATGTGTGTGGCACCTTCGAGGTCTTCGAGGCTGCTGCTTTGCTAGGGATAGACAAGATCATCTACATCTCCACGACCAGTGTTCGCAGACCCGATACACTCTACGGGCGCAGCAAGATCTTGGCCGAGCGTATTGCTGAGGATTATGCAAAGTGCAGGAACATGAACGTCATCACTCTCCGCCCGCGCGGCTTCATTCCTTTCTGGAACCGCGGGGTGTACACAAAATACAGCGACTGGGCGAAGTGGTTCTGGAGAGGTGCAGTTCACATCGATGATGTCGCTTCAGCCGTCATGCTGGGCGTGGATCTGATGTCGCGGCGCCAACTCGGGCAGCACCTTGTACTGACGCTTGATAGCGCGTATGAATACACAGATGTCGATCTGATTCATTGGGATGCCGGTGGGCCGGGTTCTACGTTCAAGAAATATTACCCGGAATATTATGGGTTAGCTCTTTCCTACGGACTCGATCCGGCATTGAAGCCGACCAGGCTCGATATTTCTGAGACGGTGCGTTGGCTGGGCTATGAACCGTCGTACAGTCTGGCGAGCCTGTTGGCGGAGCTGGCAGCCTACGGCGATAGCGGGCCGCCACAATCCACTCAGTAAACATGCGAATGGAACTACGGCGATGCAGTTTGGCTGGCTTACTCTCGCACTGTCACCGTCGCCCGACGAGGACGCCGTGCGTATCGACCAGCAGATCGAGCAGGTCTGTGCGGCGGAGTCGTTGGGGTTCAGCGATGTATGGCTGACGGAGCACTATTTCACCGGGGAAAGTGTCTATAACGATGCGTTGCTGTTCGCATCGGCGTTGACAATGCGCACCACGCGGATCCGTATCGGGTTCGCGGTTTTGCAGATGCCGTTCCATCATCCAGTACGTCTCGCGGTGCAACTCGCACTGCTCGACAATCTGAGCAAAGGACGGATCGACGTAGGCATTGGGAAAGGCACAGTTTACAACGAATACGAATTCGTGGGTCATGGCCTGCGCAGCGATGACAGCCGCGAGCGGATGGCGGAAGCGATGGAGGTGCTGGAACGCGCGTGGCACGAAACGCCGCTCGTGTACGAGGGCAGGTATTTCCGGCTGCGAGTACCGGAGCTGCGGCCGAGACCCGTGCAACAGCCCGGCCCGCCAATCTGGCGCAGCGTCATCTCGCCCGCCTCATTCATGGAATGTGGGCGCCTGGGCATCCCAATCCTCACCGCGCGCCTGCCCATCGAACGCATCAAGGAGCGCTGGGCACTTTATGAGGCGGGAATTGCGGAGGGTGGCCATGATGAACCAACGCGCGAGAGGCTGCTGGCGCAGGCCGCGCTCTGGCGGAATGTCTATGTCGCTGAGTCTGATGCGCAGGCGGAAGACGAGCTGTCGATGTTGCTGCTGCGCACCCGTGCGCACATGATGCACGTGCGTGGCGAGTACCAATCCGACGGATTTTCACATAGACCCTGTCATGCTGAACCCCTGGACCGATCCTGCTGTTGGCGACGCTGAAGCGCTCGCGTTCGTCCTGGCCACCGGTTCGGTGTTTGGTTCTCCGGTGCGGGTCCGCGAGCAAGTCGCAGCGTTGCTCGACGCGGGCGTGCGACATTTGCTGTGCCAGACTGGCTTCGGTGACATGAGCCACGAACAGAACCTACTCTCCATGCGCCGCTTCGGCGAACAGGTCATGCCGTCGTTCGGCACGCGGGCCCAAGGGGTGTAGCGTAAGCTGGTGTCAGCTCAGAAGGCAGCCTCGAGCAGCCGCAGAGCATCCTCGATCTGATCCGCGGGCGAGCGCTGACCTGAGTTGGCGTTGAAGTTCTTCACAGTTTCGTTGGCGATGTTGCGTAGGTCATCGCGCGGGATCTGAAGCTGGCGTAACCGGGTCGGCACGCCAACACGCGTGTAGAGTGCTTCCAGCATGTCGGCCACTGCAAGTGCGGCCTGCCGTGCATCCATCCCGTCGCGCCAGACCTTTAGAGCCTCCGCGACCTGCTGTGCGGATCGGGCATCGACCGCTTCGGAAAGCCGGATTTTCGCGGCGTGGACGACCGAGGTCGCAGAGCCCTGGCCGACATGCGGATACCGAACGTGTAACGCCGTGGAGACAGCGTAGTTGCCGGAGAACGCGCCGCCCCGGTCGCGGCGCGATCCGTCGTCCTCGGCGCGGTTCTGCAGGAAGGCTGCGATGCAGAGATCAATGCGCAGCGACGGGTCGTCGAGTTCGTCCACCAGCCGCGGATAGGCGCGGTGTGCCAACCGGAACGCATGGTTGCGGTCGCCCTCGGCCAGTGGATTCAAATCCGTCTGCGCCATCGCACCGACGAGACCGGCGAACACCGTTGTCGCCGTGGAGCCGATCAGGTCCGGCGGCGCGCTGAGCAAAGCGTCCTCATCGAGGAAGATAGAGTGGGGACGCGTCTTGGGATCGAAATACTCCATCCGGTGATCGAGATCCGGGTTCTTCAAGCCCGTCCCGGCGCGGTTCATGGCGCTGGTCGGGGTGGTCGGAATGTTGAAGACCGGCAGCTTCGGCGCGAGGAGCCGAGGGCTGTACGCGGGTTTCCCTTCGGGATACTGGGTCATGATGTGGAACGGGTCACCCGGTTCCGCCATAAAGATCGCCACAGCGCGCGTCGCCACAATGACGCTGCCGCCGCCGACCGCGATCAGCGCATCAGCCGCGGCCTCGCTCGCAGCCTGCTTGGCGGCGCATACCGAGGCGTAGGTCGAAATCTTTCTCGATGCCGTCATAGACGCCGGCATATCGGTCACCGAGGACCGCAGCGATGCGCCGGACGGTGTCGGTGCGGCGGTTCACGGATAGGGAACAGACCACAAAGGCCCGCTTCGCGCCCGCTCGATCCACGGCCTGTTGCAGGTCTTGCTCGATGACCTGCCTGCCGCTGTAGAGGCGCCAAGGGTAGCCCGCCGCCCGGAACGCATTCTCACTCATCGTTTCCACCGGCCGTCATTTTGTTCGCAGTCCAGCGCCGTCGTCACATTCACTGAGCGCCTGGCGCGCGATCACCTAACCTACCACAACGGACCTGTCAGCCAACCGAGCCCAGAAAGCGAGCTCCGACATCGCACGTAGCCGGCATTCTCTGCCAACTAAACAGTGGCGGCTGTGTGCCAGGCCTGCGGTTCCAGAGCTGTGAGGGGGCCTTGGAGCAATAGCGCTTCAAACGCCTCCGCCGTGACCGGACGGCTATAGAGATACCCCTGAGCCTCGGAACAACCGTGCGCACGCAGAATCTCGGCCTGGGTGATCGTCTCCACGCCCTCGGCTATTGCGCGAATGCCGAGAGCCTCGGTCAGGCCGACGACGGCACGCACGATGGCGTCTGCGTTGCGCTCCTGGCCTAGACGGGCAATGAAGGTTCGATCGATCTTGATTTTGTCGAAACGGAATTTCTGCAGGTATCCCAGGCTGGAATACCCTGTGCCGAAATCGTCCATCGCCAGTTTGATGCCTATTTCGCGCAGCCGGAGCAAGGTGGCCATGGTTTCCGCAGTGTCCTGGATGAACACACTCTCGGTGATTTCCAGTTCAAGGCGCGATGGTGCAATTCCGGTCTCGTGGATGATATCGATCACGGCCTGGCAAAAGCCGGCATGGCGTAGCTGCACCGTCGAAACGTTGACTGCAATCCCGATGTGCTGCGGCCACATGGTGGCACGTCGACAGGCATCGTGCAGTACCCACATTCCGAGCGGCACGATCAGGCCGGTGTCCTCGGCCACACCGATGAAGCGGCCCGGAGGTACCAAGCCATGGCCTGGGCGGTTCCAGCGCAACAATGCTTCCGCCGCGAGCACCTGACCAGTCCGAAGGTCAACCTGAGGCTGGTAGAACAACAAGAACCTCTGTTCGGTTATCGCGGCACGGAGATCACGTTCCATATCATGACGATCAAGCAATTTCACCTTCATGTCTGGCGCATAGAAGCATAGTCGATTACGTCCTTTCTCCTTCGCCTGGTACAGCGCGAGGTCAGCCTGCTTCATCATCTGCTCGGGCGGATCTTGGGCGCCGATGTCCGACAAGGCGACGCCAATGCTGATTCCGACATGCCGGAGTTGCCCATCGAGATCGATCGGCTGTGCAATCGCGGCGAGCAGACGTTGCCCGAGGGCATCGGCATCCTCAGGTCGGCGAAGCGTGGGCAGGATCACTGCGAACTCGTCGCCGCCAAGGCGCGCCAGCGTGTCGCTCGCACGCACGCACGCACGCAGTCTTTCCGCTACCGTCTGCAACGTCTTGTCTCCGGCCGGGTGACCAAGAACGTCATTTATGATCTTAAAATTATCGAGGTCCATATAAAGAACGCCGATCTGGCTGGCGTTGCGGCGTGCAAGTGCCAAGGCCTGCTCCAGCCTGTCATGGAACAGTCGACGATTCGGCAGACCGGTCAGCAAATCGTGTGCAGAAACGAATGAGGCGTGCTCGACGGCCGCAACCAACATTCGCAAAGGCATGACACGCAGCAGTAGGAACATCACCAGGCCCAGACCGCAGGAAGCGCATGCCACGGCAGCGGTGACAGTCAATGCCGGACGCAGCGAGCGCGCGATATCCACCTCCCCGAGACGCGTCGGTCCATCCGTCACAGCCAGGCGAGCGATAAGCTCGGGCCAGGCTGGCGTGGCCGATGTGGAAGTGTCGATCAGGACCTGACCGGAGCCTGAAAACACTCGCCGCCGTTCGGCGATAGCCTGAGGCTTGTTGGCGTCAGGCCGGCTGGCGATTGCGAGACTATCCAGACGAGTCCTCGATCGGACTGTCCGCAAGGGCATTCCAGAAGACCGGGTTCTGGCGCGCTTCCTCAGCCACATCGCTGGCATAAAGCTGGGCGCGAATTTCGACCTCGCCGCGCAGGCGTGCCTCGGCGGCGAGGAACCACGCGGTTGGCAAGACCGCAGCAGACGCGGCGGCTGCCAGCGCGGCGAGGAGGGTGATCAAGCGCACCATGCTGGTGTTCGGTGCAGCGGCAACCGCGGTTCGCTGCATGCGGGCGTGTAAATATGCGTGCACAATGAGGAACGGGTGGCGCCACTGAGAAAATACCTCCGTCACATTGTTCGTGGCTGGATAATCAGCGGCAGCTGACATGTGAGGCTTCCTGGTGGCCCAGGGCCACAAAACATGAATGGCGCCAGATTAGGGGGTGGCCGTTTGGAATTTGCTAAAATTTGGCGGGTAATGTTGCGTGCGGTTTCGTTCAGCCGGGTGGTTCATTGATCCTGGCACAGCCATAAGGGTTGTCGCTAATGTCTCGCTTTGTCGGCCTGATAGCCGCTGCACTGCTCACCTGGGTGACGGCTGCGTCAGCCGAAACGGTCGGATTCTCGCAGGTTGGCGCTGAAAGCGACTGGCGTACCACGTTCACCGCCGACATGCAGGCGGAGGCCAAACTCCGCGGGATCAATCTGCATTTCGACGATGCACAGGGCAATGTCGAGCGGCAGTTCGCCGCGGTGCGGCGCTTCATTGCGGAGCGGGTCGATGCGATCATCATCGCGCCGGTGGTCGTCACCGGATGGACGCCGGTGCTGAAGGAGGCGCGGGCCGCGAACATCCCCGTATTCATCGCTGATCGGTCGGTTGACGCCGAGACATCGCTGTTCGTTGCGCGCATCGGCAATGACACCAACCTGGAGGGCCGGTTGGCCGGGTCGTGGTTGGCTCAGGCAAGTCGCGGACGTTGTTCCATTGTCGAGCTTCAGGGGACCATCGGGGCGGCGCCGACGATCGGCCGCAAGGCGGGTTTCGCAGCGGTCATCGCGCAGTTTCCCGGCATGCGGATCATCCGGTCGGAGAGTGGCGATTTCACCGAGGCCGGCGGCCGGCGGGTGATGGCGGAGTTCATTAAATCCACCGATGGGCTGAAGGATGTCTGCGCGGTCTGGGCGCACAACGACGACATGATGCTGGGTGCGATCGAGGTGATGAAGTCTGCGGGGCTGCATCCTGGGAAGAATGTGCTGACAATTTCCGCGGATGGCGTGCCGGGTATCTATCGCGCCATGCTGAAGGGGGAGGCGAACGCATCGGTCGAGGTCAAGGCCGACATCGGCAAATATATCTTTGATGTGGTGCAGGGCTATCTGGCGGGCAAGCACGACTATCCGAAATGGGTGCTGATCCCCACCGATCTCCATACACCGGAGGACGCGGCGCAGATGCTTCAGCGCCATGGTGGTTCCTGATCGTCGGTAGCGAGGTGGATGGTCGTTCGGGCGCTGCGGCCAGGCACTTTGCCGCCCAGCGCTGCACGCTCTTATTCTGGAGGGGCAAGACCGACCAGGGACCGAACCGCGATGACCGAACCGACCGGCCCGCTCAAGGGCTTCCGCATTCTCGACCTGACCACGGTGCTGTTCGGCCCGTTCGGTACACAGACCCTCGGCGACTGGGGCGCCGAGGTCATCAAGGTGGAGAGCCTGACCGGCGACACCTGGCGCACCTCCGGCCAGTTCCGCAATCGTGGCATGAGCGGGCAGTTCATGGCGGCGAACCGCAACAAGCGCAGCATCGCCCTGGACCTGAAGCACCCCGACGGCAAGGCGGTGCTGCGCCGGCTGATCCCGACCGCCGACGCGCTGGTCAGCAACATTCGTCCCGCCGGCCTGGCCCGGCTCGGCTTCAGCTACGAGGCGTGCCGCGAACTCAACCAGCGGATCGTCTATGCGAGCGCCGTCGGCTTCGGCCAGGACGGGCCGTGGCGTGCGCGGCCGGCGTTCGACGAGATCATCCAGGCGGCGTCCGGGTTCGCGTCTGCCATGGGCACCGATGAGGAGCCCGCCTTCGTCCCCAGCCTGATCGGCGACAAGATCTGCGGCATGGCGCTGACCTCCGCCGTGACGGCCGCACTGTTGCACCGCGAGCGCACCGGCGAGGGCCAGATGGTGGAGGTGCCGATGCTGGAAACGCTGGCGGCGTTCAACAGCATCGAGATGTTCGGCGGCCAGGCGTTCGTGCCGTCGATCGGGCCGTCGGGCTACAAGCGGATGAAGGCGCGGCGGCCGGTGCGGACCAAGGATGGCTGGCTGACCATGCTGCCCTATTCGGGCAACAACTGGTGTGCGTTCTTCGAAGCCGTGGGGCATCCGGAGTGCATCGAGGAATTCTCGGTGCGCGACCCGGTGGCGCGGGCGCGCAACATCGACCGTATCTACGATCGGATGCGCGACATCGCGCCGAGCCGGACAACGGCGGAATGGGAGCAACTGCTGCTGCGGATCGACGTGCCGCACACGGGGTTTGCGAAGTTGAGCGAGGTGATGGAGCAGCCGCATCTGAAGGCGGTGGAGTTGTTTCAGGAACTGGACCATCCGAGTGAAGGCAAGATCAGGCAGGCGCGTCCGCCGGCGCGGTTTTCTGCCAGCCCTGCCGGGGTGCATCGACTGGCGCCTCGGTTGGGCGAGCACACACGGGAGGTGCTGCGCGAGGTGGGATATGGTCAGGCGGAGATCGACGGGCTGGTGGAGACGAAGGCGGTAGGGTTTGGGTGACAGGCCGACGTAAGGGAGAAAGCCGGCCGGATCGTGATCGAACCGATCCGCGAGGAGACATTTGACCTCGACGATCTCGTGGCCGGCATTACCGATGAGAACCGCGCATCTTCGTGCCTGATGCCGGTGATGTGGTGTGGCTGGAGTTCGATCCGCAGGCCGGCCATGAACAGCCTGGTGACCGTCCCGCAGTGGTCCTCAGTCCGGCGAATTACAACGGTAGGAGACCTCGAATTGCGGCAGGTCAGGGCGAAACTGCGCGCGCTGATCGTTGCCTGAGTCCGGTACCCTCGCACCCCGGCCGGACGCGAGCATAGCGCCGGGCCAGAGTCGCGCAGGCCATCAATTGCATCTGATGGAAGACCATCAAGGGCAGCACCACCAGGCCAAGGGAGGCGCCGGCGAACAGCGCGTTGCCCATCGGAATTCCGGTGACCAGGCTCTTCTTTGACCCGCAGAACACGATGGCGATTTCATCTTCGCGCGACAGGCCGAAGCCGCCTGCCGCGAACGCCGTGCCCGCCAGCATTGTCGCCAGTAGCGCTGCGTCAACCACCGCCCAGACCAGCAGGTTTGATAGCGATATGCGCGACCACATGCCGGACAGCGTTGCAGCACTGAACGCACCATAGACCATCAGCAGAACCGAGCCGCGATCGACCAGGCGCACCGCCCGGTCATGCCGCCGCATCCACGCCGCGATCCTGCTCTGCACCAGCTGTCCGGCCAGAAACGGCAACAGCAGGTGCAGCATGATCGAACCGAGTCCGTTCAGCGACACGCCGTGCGTCTGCAGCAGCAGGCCGATCAACAGCGGCGTCAGCACCATGCCGAGGATGCTTGACAGAGAGGCGCTGCACAGCGCGGCGGCAACATTGCCGCCGGCAATCGAGGTGAAGATCACCGATGCCTGCACGGTTGACGGCAAGGTGCAGAGAAAGATCAGGCCGATGTACAGCGACGGCACCAACAGCGTTCCGGACAATGGACTAAGCGCCAAGCCGAGCAGCGGAAACACCGCGAAGGTGGGGTCAGAATGATCAGATGCAACCGCCAGTGCAGCATTCCGGCCAGCACCGCGGCGCGCGACAGGCGAGCGCCCTGGAGAAAGAACAACAGCGCTATGGCGATTGCGCTGCCGTTCGCGACCCAGACTGCGCTCTCGTGTCTGCACGGCAAAACCAGCGACAGCAAGACCACCCCCAGAATGGCGAGGGTGAAGCTGTCGGGCAACAGGCGCGAAAGTTCCTTCAACCGGCGCTGCGACAATCGATGAACCTCAGTACGGCTCTCGCACAAAGATAAATGTCGTGCCCGTCACGATCGGCGCGCTCGCCCCGACGAACGACACGTTGGCGTCCTTCACCTGGCGCGATCCGGCACGCCCCGACGCCTGGAGCGCGCCTTCGATGATGTGCCACAGCCCGTGGATACGTCCTGTGCCGAGGCTGCCGCCAAACGTGTTAAGCGGTAGCTCGCCGTCGAGCTCGATGCGCCCGTCCTGGATGAAATCGAGTGCCTCACCTTCCTTACAGAAACCGTAGGATTCCAGCCCATAGATCACCGACGCCGAGAACCCGTCATAGATCTGCGCCACGTCGACGTCCTTCGGCGCAAACCCGGACCGCTCCCAGGTCAGCTTCGCCGAGCTGCTGCCGCCCTCCATGTAGCTGGACAGACTCCCGATCCGCCCCGCGACCTCGAAGTGCAACCGCTGTCCATAGCCGGCCAAATACGCTGGCTTCGGCTTCAGGTCCCGTGCACGGTCCGCCGTCGTCAGCACGATGGCGACCGCTCCTTGGACCGGAATGTCGCAATCGAACAGGCAGAACGGATAGGCGACCATCCGCGACGCAAAGTAGTCCTCGCGCGTCAGCGGCGTACCGTAGAAATACGCGTGCGGATTGTGCTGCGTGTGCATGCGCTGCGTCACCGCGAGCGTCGCCATCTTCTCGCGGCTCTGGTTGTTTCGCTCCAGCCAGCGTGTATATGCAACCGCCATGCCTTGTCCCGGACCGCCGAAGCCGTACGGTGCGGTGAACTGAGTGGCGCCAGCCGCGTAGGCGCCGGGAAGGTTCTGATAGGTGCCGCGCGGATTGTGCATTGCCCGCCACACCACCGCGTATTTGCACACGCCGGCGAGCAAGGCATTCACCGCCTGCTGCACGGCGCCACCGATGTTGGTGGTCCCCACCTGAATGTGCCATGTCAGGTTGGGGAGCTTCAGCATTGCCATCATGCAGTTGACGGACACAACGGAGATGCCATCCACCTCCGCATGTCCGGTCGCCGGCAGCTCCGGATAGGTCGCCAGGCCGTCGATGTCGGACATCTCCAGCCCAGAATCGGCGACCGCCTCCCTAACGGCCGTCAGTGCATGGGCCGCGAGCGGAATCTCCGCCGACCGCGTGACCTTGGAATAGCCCACGCCGCTGACGGCGATCTTGCATCGGTTTTCCCACATGCGTCTGGTTCCCTTCAGCGCGCGAGACGAAACTGCGGCAGCGTGATGTCATCGTTCAGCTTCTCGAAAATGACCTCCACGCGCCGCCCGACCTTCGCCTCGGTGTACTCCGCTTCCAGCAAATTGCCGGCGAGCAGCGCGCCAGGCGCCTCGTCGAGCTCCACGATGATGCTTGCGTAGGGCACGGCGGGGGAAAAACGCTTGTCGCCGGTGTGATACATGATGGTGTAGGCGTAGATCGCGCCATCTCCACGCACTGGTTCGAACTTCAGGTCAGTGCCGATGCATTGGACGCAGGTCGCATACGGCGGATGCTGGAAATGGCCACAGCTCTGACAGCGTTGCAGCTCCAACACGCCTTGCTTCGCCGCATCCCAGAACGGCTTCGTCCACTCGTTTGGTACGGGGATCGGCCGCGTTACCTTGCTCCAGTCGCTCATTTGACTGGATCCAGCACAACGACGGGAATCTCGCGCTCGGTCTTGCGCTGGTAGTCAGCGTATGGCGGCCAGAATTCCAGCGACTTCTCCCACAACCGCGCGCGCTCCTCACCAGTCGCGGTCCGTGCCCGTGCCCGCGTCTTCGCCGTTCCCGCCTGAACATCGACGTCCGGATTGGCGAGGATGTTGCGATACCAGCCAGGGTGCTCCGGCGCGCCGCCCTTCGACGCAATCACGAAATAGCTATCGCCTGACTTCCCATAGAACAGCGGGAACACATACTTATCGCCAGACTTTCGGCCCGCCGTTGTCAGCAGCAACGAAGGCACGATCATCTCAGAGTAGCCCGGCGGGGTAACGGTATACATGTGCCCTTCGGTGCCACCGCTGGAAAGGTAGCGGTTCGCGTGGTCCTGCATCCACCCCGGAAGGTTGGGGGCCAGCTTCGCCTCGGCCATACTCGGAACTCCTTCTGATCCCAAAGGAGCATGGAGGCCGGAAACAGGAGAACTTGCAAGATGAGCGGAGAAGTCCAGGATACGAACGAAGCCCAGCGGCGCTATTGGAACACGGTCGCCGGACCGCGCTGGGTTGCCAGCCCAGGGTTCAGGGAGCGGCGCAATCAGGAAAGCCTCACGCTGTTGTTGGATCGTCTGCGGCTTGCCGGCGGCGAGAGCGTGCTCGAAATCGGCTGCGGCACTGGCGCGGTGACCCTGCCGCTCGCAAAGGCGGTCGGCGAACATGGCCGCGTTGTCGCGATCGACATATCTGAGCCGATGCTCGGCGCCGCTCGGCAACGAGTGAGCGAAAGCGGGATGCACAACGTCACGCTGGCGCTTGGCGACGCGCAGGTATTGGCATTCGAGCAAGCAGCCTTCGATATCGCGACGTCGCGTATGGGTGTCATGTTCTTTGCCGACCCGGTAGCGGCTTTCCGCAACATTGGGGGCGCGCTGAAACCAGGTGGGCGCCTTGTCTTCGCCTGTTGGGCGCCCCTCGCGGAGAACCGGCACTGGCTGATTTCCTACGACATTGCGCTCCGTCATCTGGGGCCACCGGCGCCGTCACTCGATAACGAGCCTGGTCCGCTTGCCTTCAGGGACCCGGACTACATCCGTCGGGTTCTCACGACGGCCGGGTTCGCTGACATCACGATTGAGCGCGCGCATCCGACAATCATCTGCGGCAGTCCCGAGGAAGAGGCGCGGCAGGCGCTGATGATGGGACCAACGGCACGGCTGATCGAAGCGAAGCAGCCCGACGAGACGACCCGAAACGAGATCGCTGAGGAAATTGCAGCGGCGTTCGCGGCCGAAGCCAGCGCTGGCCCGATCCGACTGTCGGCCACGATCTTTCTGGTCACCGCCCAGAGGTAGAGGGAGGCAAACATGACGTTACAAGTGCGCCGGATTGTCACCGGCCATGACGCGGCTGGAAAGGCCATCGTTGCAACGGATGAGCGAATGATCGGCACCGTCCGGCCGGGGCGCGCCGGGATCGCGCGATGCGAGATCTGGTCCACCGATCGGATGCCGGTGGACAACTCGGATTCAGCCGCGGCCGCGCAGCGACAGGGCTTCGTGGTCCGGCACAATTACGTGGGATCGGGACAGGGGACGGTGGTGCGGATCACTGAATTCGCACCGGGTTCACCCAAGTTCATGCACCGCACTGAAACGCTCGATTACGCCATCCTGCTGTCCGGCGAATGCGACCTGGAACTGGATGACGGCAAGACGGTGCATCTCACGCAAGGCGACGTTGTGGTGCAGCGTGGCACCATACATGCGTGGGTCAACAACGGCACGCAGCCCTGCGTGTTTGCCTTCGTGCTGATCGACGCCAAGCCGGCAGAGGCGGCCGGGCAAAGCCTGCTAACGTACTATCCAGCGTGAGCGCCGGTGTGCAGCAGTGCTGATCGTGATCTATCGCGACGGCATCGTCTCAAAGGCTTTAAGGCCCTCCGGAATCAAGGCCCAGGCGGGACTGTCCCGCACGAAGATCGCCATTTTCGGTTGGAAGCGTGATGCATCGTCCAAAGAGCCCGCGTAGATTGTATGGGTCTCGTCCTTGCCGACCTCTCCGCCGAAAACCAGGCTCCCGCAAACAGGGCAGGAATTGCGCACGGCATCACTGCCCCTGAAGGACTTCGACCGGAACTGTCGCGTCTGCCCGGTGAAGCGAACTGCACTGGCGGCAAACCCCATGAACGGCACGAAGCCGGAGCCGGATGCTTTGCGGCAATCAGCGCAGTAACAGTGCCCTGCATAGAGCGGCTCGCCCTCAGCCTCATATCGCACAGTGCCGCAAAGACAGCCGCCCGTGTAACGCGTCACACTCTGGATCATTGTGTCGCCTCACTCTTAGGCCGGCTCAAGAGCGGAAGGGTCGTGATCGTATAGCCAGCGCAGATTATCAGGCGCTCGATCGCCGACGCGCGCCCAATCGGCATCGCGCGCCTGTTGCGCCGGACCGTCTTGCATATGAAACCGGCTCTTGTTGGCGCGTGACATTGCCTGCAGCCGGCTGACGCGCGGAATGCGGAGTTGCTCGTAGCGTTGCAGGGAAGCAGCGGGATCGCTGCTATCGGCGGCTAGGCAGGCAGCCAAGGCGGCACCATCTTCGATCGCCTGCGCCGCACCTTGGCCCATGAATGGGTACATCGGATGGCAGGCATCACCGAGCAACGTCGTGCGGTCAATCGACCAACGCGGCAATGGGTCGCGATCGAACAAGGCCCAGATGAAGCAGGTCTCGGCCGCGCCAATGATGCGGCCGATCTGCGGATGCCAGCCGGCAAAGGCAGCGAGCGCGCGATCGACTGTCGCGCGATCGGTCCAGTCCTCGCGATTCCAGGCGTCGTGCTCGGTCCAGCCGACGAAGTTCAGCAGCCGTCCGCTGGAGACGAAATAATGCACGAGATGTCCGCCCGGCCCGACCCAGGACTGGTTGTCTTGCTCGAGGCCGAGATCCGCGATGCGCTCCATCGGGACGAGCCCGCGATAAGCAACGCAGCCGGCAAACACCGGCGCCTCGTCGTCGAACAGCCCTGCCCGAACTGTCGAGCGGATGCCATCGGCGCCGATCAGCACGTCGAACGCAATGCGTGTACCGTGGTCGAACCATGCTTCGACAACGTCTCCCTGGTTGGTGAAGCCGGCCAGTCGGTGGCCGAGATGTATCCGCTCGCTCGGCAGTCCTGACGCGATCACCGCCAACAGGTCGCGTCTGTGAAGTGTCAAATGGGGCGCACCGTAGAGTTGCTCGCAAAGCGGGTTGAGCGGCGCCTTCTGAAGTGTGCGGCCGTCCTGCCAGCGGCGCTGATGCGTGACGAGCGGGCGCACGCCGTCGCGGTCAAGCCCGGGGCCGAGGCCTAGGCGATACAGGACTTGCACCGCGTTCGGACCCAGGTTGATGCCGCCGCCGACCTCGGTCAGTTCCGGGGCCTGTTCATAGACGTCCGGCTCGAAGCCCGCCCGGTGCAGTGCCGCGGCGGCATTAAGGCCGCCGATACCTGCGCCGATGATGCCAATGCGAAGCACAATGATGACCGTCTGTTGCCGTGGGCCCTGTCGTACGCGTCCTGGCCCTCATCGGAACACGGCTCCGCTGCATTCGCAATCACACGACCACTGTCGCGTTCTTCGGTTAGCCCGCCATCTGCATAGCCTGGGCGCTCCCGCGGAGTTCATCTGCAATTCCGGCCCAGCGGCGCAGCGACGGCGCCAGCGCCTGCTGCATTAGCGCATCCACGCAGGCTTCGCCGTGATTGACCAGTGCGTAACGTTGGCCCGCCTCAGCGGCAATCGCATGGGCGGCTTCATCGCGGTAAAGCCGGACCAGTGCAGTGGCAATTGCCTCTGGTGTATCGGCGACGCAGTCAGCCAAAGCCGATGGCAAGGTGAATCCCTCAAAGGCAATCGAAGTGCCCACGCACGGTACACCGGCGGCGATGCTCTCAAGGACTTTCGCCTTCAGGCCAGCACCATAGCGCAACGGCGCAACCGTCAACCGTGTCTCGTCGAGTAGCGTGTCGAGTGCCGAGACCGACGCGATAAGTTCCAATCCAGGCCGAGCCAGTTGGCGTAGCGAATCTGGCATGTCGTTCCCGACAATGCGGAAACGGATCGCTGGTTCCCGCTCATGGACCAGTGGCACGATTTCCTTTGCCAGCCAATAAGCGGCGTCGAGGTTCGGCTCGTGTCCGAAATGGCCGACGAATACAACGCCCTGGCGTCCCGCTAACCCGGTGGTCGATGTCCGCAGCGGCACCGACCACGGTACCAGTGCCACCCTGACACCTGGAAGCCGTGCCCGCAGGAGTGCCGCCTCAGCATTCGAGTGGGTGATAACCACATCCGCCAATCGTGCCGCGACCATCTCCTCAATTTGCAGTCGTTCGGCGAGGCGTGAGACTTCAGGGCGGTCTTCCACGGATCCCTGGCGAGCCAGGCGCACATGATGCAGATCGGCCACCCCATAAACCAACAGTGCGCGCGGGCAGTATTGTCGAACCAGTTTGCCATACGCGGCGGCATTTGCCGCGCGGTGCAAATAGACCAGATCGATGCGACCGCAATGTCGGCGCAGTATCTCCTCGATCGATCCGTACCATGGTGCCAACAACGGCTTGATCCCTAGCGCCGTCAACTCGGCTCCCCGTTGGAAGCGGTCATCCAGATCCTGCGACGCGGCAAAGCTGACATCGAAGCCGACACGCATCAGTGAGCGCATGTGGTCGATCGCAGCGCTGGCGCCACCATTCACTCCTGCCGCTGGGAAAAGTTTCGTCGATGAACAGGGCCTGTGGTCGTAGTTCCCTTGCATCCCGTTGCACCGAGGCGCTCGGCAACAGGCCACCCCAGCGCTCGTGTATATTGGTCACATCCGCGCGAATACCCATGTCGAGCCGCGCTCGCGCGGCAAGCAACGCCTCTGACTCCGTCATCATATAACCAATGATCTCGTCCAGATCAGACGGTCTCGTTGCCGATTGTGCCACGTCCCGCAGCATCCGCCCGACGCCGGCGCGTGACTCGGCATCGAAGTTCGATGGAATGGACAGCGACACCGGGGAGCCCGGCACTGGTGCTCCGTCTGCCGCCCGCAGGATCTCAATCACATGACCGGATAACGGATTTAACGTGACCGGTTGCTGAAAGTTGAACGAGCAACATCCGTCGCCCAGATAACCGACGTCCTCGAGATCGCGCCGATAACGGTCAGCCACGACATGACCGACTACCTCTCCGTCACAACGGATCTCCAGCCGCACCCGCTGACTCGGGTTGGTCGGATCAAACACCCAACCCGCTACCCGTATCCGATCGCATCGCTCAATATAGCCCCGCAAAGTCTCACGCGGACAAAATCCCTCGGTAGACCCAGCGCGCGTCATTAGGCGGCTGCGGATCTCGACGAGAGCCGCCGATGCGGGCTCAACCCTTGGCGCACAGAACTGCCAGGACGGACCTGGGTCATCAGGATAGCGACGGGTATAGTCTATGGCATTGTGGAACATGCCTCGGCTGTCGCAATCAACGAAAGTCTCCGAAGCTGCGCCATTGGCAAAAATGACATCGTGCGCTGCCAGCTCAAGGTGGAAATACTCGACGCTTTCCACGTCCCCCAGTTGGCAAACATTGATGCCATTCAACAGCATCTCAGCAGGAACCAATAGGTCATCAATGAACATCGCATGCTTCGGCGAAACGTCGAGATCGCGGCTCGGTTTTCCATCGGCGAGGGCGCCCGCGGCAAAGCGAATTGGCAGCAGGTCACGATTGCCCGCGATGAAACGCCCCTGGTAGCTTCGCCGCCCGATCCACTTGATCGGCTTGGCTTCGCCCGACCGTGTGATGACCAGGTCTCCTATGGCCAGCTCTTCAATTGGAATCTCGCCCGATGGTGTGAGGATGCGCGTGCCTGAGACGTAGCAGGCTGCGGTGGCCTCGATCGTGTCACCAAACGCACGGAATGCAGGCATCGCGCCGTCAGCCATCGAGATGTTATCCATCGTAAGGACGGTGGCGCCGTCCCCGTTCGTGACGATTAGTTCGCCGCTCCGCGAGAGCGAAACGATATCGCCTGTGAAGTCGGCACCATCGAACACAATCTCATCACCCTGGGCAATGTTGCTGATGTGCTGAGTGGTGGTGATGCCAGGCCTGAAGCCCGTCTGAAACTCGATCTCGCCAGTGTTGATGGATGTGGGCCCCTCGTTGAGGAACCTGTAGGTAACATGAGGATTATTGACCGTTGGGCTGCCGAACTCAAGGTGACCGCCGGAACCGACCGCACCGCCGTTGTCGGCGGCAATTCTGATCGTCTGATGTGTACCATTTCTGTCGCTGATCCCACTGCCAATGTCCAACAGTCCACCGGCGTTGATGGTGATGGGGGTCGCGTAATGACCGCTGTAGGCGAGCTCGCCGGTCAGCAGACTTCCCGAGATGGAGATGGTCGGGACCGCATGGTGGCCGTGTGACGTGCGCAGGCTTATGCTGGTGAGGTCGAAGGCTTCGCCGGTTGCAACCGATACCGTGTAGGTCGTTGGCCATCCGGTGTGTGTGTTGTTGAACACCACATTGTCCTGGTTGCCGGCGAGTGCACCAGGTGGTGCACCCTTCGTGGGCGTCCAATCGGAGATCGTCTTCCAATCGTCTGAAGTCCCGGCACTCCAGGTGAACTTGACCATAATGATGTCTCCAGTACGCTTCGGATCGTTTCTTTGTCATGCTTATAACGATTCCTAATCCGAACGATACATGGCCAATCCTGCTGGCCCGTCTTTCCTTCGTCATTACGTCGTTAACCTCACAAAAAATCACGCCGCCGTCCCCGGTTGTCGTCTTTGGCTGGTCGGTCGATGATGGCAACCCAACGCGCGGGGCAACAACAGATGCGAATTGGCTTTGTAGGTACCGGAACCATGGGAGCTCCAATCGCGGGCTGCCTGATCCGTGCCGGCCATTCGCTTTCAGTCTATGACCGCCGCCCAGAGGCCACCGCCGCCCTGTGCGCACAGGGTGCAGGACAAGCCGACAGCGCCTTCGCCGCGGCGCACAACGCCGACGTGGTGTTCACCTCGCTTCCCGGCCCCTTCGAATTCGAGGCGGCAATGTTGGCACCGCAGACCGGCATTCTCGCCGGGCTGCAACCGGGAGCAACGCATATCGACCTCACCACCAATGCGCCGAAGACCGTCGCGCGCATCGGCGAAGCTTGTCGGTCGCGCGGGGTCGAACTGGTCGATGCGCCGGTCAGTGGCCGCCCACCGAACATGACCGTGATGGTCGGCGCCAGCGACGCAGCTTTCGGCAAATACCAGCCATTGTTCGAGGCGATGGCCGCCAATGTGTTCCATATCGGGCCGAGCGGCGCCGGAGCGACCGCCAAGCTGGTGACACAGTATCTCGGCTACACAAATTTCATCGCCTCGATCGAGGGGATGCTCGTCGCCGCCAAAGCCGGAATCGATCTCGACATCCTTGCCCAGATCGTTCCGGTCAGCGCCGGGCAAAGCCGCACCTTCGACAACATCGCGCGCGGTGTGTTTCCCGGCACCTTTGCTGCCGGTGGCACACTGGACATCGTCGCCAAGGATATCGAACTCGCCTGTCAACTCGCGCGAGACGTTGGCGCGCCGGCGACGCTGGGCGCGCTCGCCTCCGATATATACAAGCGCGCACAGGCGCGAGGCTGGGGCCAGGAGGGGTTTCCGGTTGTCGCCCGCGTGCTCGAGGCAATTGCCGGAACCGAATTGCGGCCGGCGAACCGACTGTCAGACGATTAAATCGCGCGACTCTCAGCCATAACCGCAAGCTCCCCGCGAGACAGTCCCAGTTCGTCGCAGTAGATCTCCGCGTTGTGTTCGCCGATCAGCGGTGCCCGCCTGGAGATCCGCCAGGGAGAGCCGTTGTAGATCGCAGCCTCGCCCGGGTAGGCGAATCTGCGACCGACCTCGGGGTGCTCCACCTGCTTCCAGAAACCTCGGTCATGCAGGTGGCCGTCGTCGAGCAGCATCTCCGGGGCACGCACTGCCCCCCACGTAAAGCCGCGTGCCTGCGCCGCATGATAGACCTCCTCCGCCGGCAGGCTGGCGATGAAGTCAGCAACGAGATCATCGATGATGTGCGATGTGTTCGCCGTGATGACCGCCTGGTCCTGGTATTTTTGATCCTTGAGATCGCCGGCCATGTTGTAACTGTCCAGCAGTTCCGCCAGATCTCTTACAAACTTAGGGTTGAGCCGGCCGCCCACCAGAGCGCAGACATACGTGCCGTCCTTGGCGCGGAACTGAGTGCGGGGTGTAACACCGGCTGCATGATGGCGACCTGTCTGTCGTCGTAAGACCTCTCCCCGGTAGATGTAATTTGCGACTGCCGCCTCGGTCGTCAGGGCGCACGCCTCGTGTATTGACACATCGATATACTGCCCTTGCCCGCCGACCGTTCGGTGGACCAGAGCGGCCATGATGCCCATGTAAGCGAAGTGACATCCCATATGCCAGGCGTTGCCGCCACCGGGAGCGATGGGCGGAGCATTCGCCACATCTGCCTCGTCATAGCCGCAGGAAGCCATCTCACCACCCGCCGCCATGTGGAGCAGATCGCTTGAGAGGTAATCCCGCCAAGGCCCGGTCTGACCGAACGGGGTCAGTGAGCACATGATCAGCCGTGGGTTCTGCTCGCGCAGCAACTCATAACCGAGTGCCAGTGACGCTAGAAAACCTGGCCGGAAGGTTTCCAGAATGACGTCCGCCGTCCCCGCCAAACGCGAGAAAATCTGCCGCCCATCCGCCGTGGTCAGATTGAGGGTGATGCTGCGTTTCGACGTGTTGTAGTACCAGAACGACAGACTGCGCTCCGGGTGGGGAATGTCATCGAGGAATGGCCCGACATGGCGGTTCGGCTCGCCACCGGGCGGCTCGATCTTGACCACGTCGGCACCGAGATCGCCGAGAAGCTTGCCGCAGAACTGGCCCTTCTCATCGGCGAGTTCCAGAATCCTCAGCCCTGCCAGCGGGCCCGTATCGCTCACTGGAGCATGTCCTCCATGTAGGGAAAGCGTGCCCGTTTCGTCGGCCAGAACGTGCCGTCGTTGAACCCTGCCTGCAACTCGTCATGGCTGTAGCCCAGCAGGCCTTCGATAATCTCCTGCGTATGTTGACCGATCAGCGGAGAGGGCAGGTGATTCGACGCCGGCGTTTCAGTGAGTTTGAACGGGGCATTTTGCACCTTGTGCAGTCCGAGCGAGGGATGCTCTATCGCCAGATACATCTGCCGATGGCGCAGCTGCGGATCATGTTCCACCCGGTCTTCGGCACTCTGCACGGGAAGAGCGCGAACACCGGCGGCCTGGCATCGCTCCGTCAGTGCGTATTTCTCCTGCGTCGAGCTCCACGCTTCGATCCGCTCATCCAGTTCTTGCTGGTGCTGCAGACGTCCGGCGACCGTGGCAAATTTTTCCGAACTGGCCCACGGCGGAGCGTCCATTACCTGCACCAGCCGCTGCCATTCCTCATCAGAGTGGCAGACAATCACGCACCAGTCATTGTACCCTCCAGGGTGCGTGCGATAGGCGTTATGCGGCGCAACCGTTGGCCCACGATAGTTATCCATCAACGGCGTGCCAGGCCAGTGCGCACGATTGCCCGGGGGATACCCAGCCCGCTGCGAACCGCGCTCATTCACCGTAAAGTCGAGCAGCGCCGGACCGTTGAGCGGAACGCTGGCTACCATCTGCGACAGGTCGATGTGCTGACCACGCCCCGTCATGTTGCGATGGTAAAGCCCGGTGAGCGCGCACATCGCCCCGTACATGCCGCCAGTATCATCCATGTACGACCAGCCCCAGCCAGCCGGCGGCTTGTCCGGCAGGCCGGAGAGGTACGTAAGCCCTGAGACCGCCTGAGCGACAGGACCAAACGTCGTATAGCTGTGATTGCGCCCCGTATGTCCGTAGCCCGACATGGACACATAGACGATGTCGGGCTTGATGCGGCACAACTCGTCATAGCCGAGACCCCAGTTCCGCAGCACGCGCGACGAAAAATTTTCGATCACGATGTCGGAGATGGCTATCAGCCGCTTCACGATCTCCAGGCCCTTGGCGCTGCGCACGTTCAGGCTGAGGCTCTTCTTGTTGACGTTCGTGTCGTTGAAGTTTCCCGAGGTGTTCAGATTGACCTCGAGGTTCTGCGGTGTGGTGGAACTCGGCAGCCTGCCGCGCTCGTTCTCCGGCCATTCGATCTTTATGATCTCGGCCCCAAGAGCGCCAAGCCAACGTGTGGCCCACGGGCCAGCCCGCACCCAGCTGAAGTCCACCACGCGGATGTTCTCCAGCGCTCGCGGCAGGGACATGCCTTGTTCTCCCGACTATCCCCAGGTGGCCTGGCCGCCAACCGCCGTGATGGTGATGTGTCCCATCGTCGTATCGGCCTTGGAGCCATGCCAATGCCGTTCGCCGGCCTTGATATGCACGACGTCACCCACATTGATCTCACGCTGCTCGTGCTCCGTTGCCACCATGCCGGAGCCTGAAGTGACGACCAGGACCTGGTCGCAGGAGTGCGTGTGCCAACCGGTCGTGCAGCCTTGGCTGAAGTTTACCACACTGCAGTTGTAGTTGGCGGAGCCCCCGGGTTCGATAATGGTCTGGCGCGACCGTGAAACCGGCCCCGTCCATCCTGCAATCCGCTCGGCACCTTCGACCGGGACATTCGGTACGTCTCGAAGCGTGACAACTTTCATGGCGTTTCTCTCCTCGTGTTGCATATGCGAACCGGTTGCCTATGAGCATATGATCTCCCGCCTGGACCTTCAACAAGACGCCCACCGAAACCAATGTCCAGCCGCGCAACCTTGGCAGATCGCAAGAAACATCCCAACGTCCGCGTCGCTGCAAGGGCGATCGTGCCATTGGGGAGGAGATTCAGTTATGGCAACCACGATCCGTGTCGGCATGGTGGGTGTCACGCCAAGCCGGGGATTCTCATCAATCGCGCACATGCCGGCGCTACAGGCGCTGCCCGACTTTGAGGTGGTCGCAGTCTGCACCACCCGCCAGGCAACGGCGGAGGCCGCAGCGAAGCACTATGGCGTTCCTCTGGCCTTCGCCGACCCGGTGCAGCTCGCTCAGCATCCGGACATCGACCTCGTCACTGTCTGCGTCAAGGTCCCCGACCACTTCACGCCGGTCATGGCGGCTATCGATGCGGGCAAGCACGTCTATTCGGAATGGCCGCTCGGTCGCGACACCGCGGAGGCCAGGCAGATGCATGATGCTGCACAGCGCAAGGGAATACGGCACGCCGTCGGCTTGCAGGGCCGTGTCTCACCGTCGATCAACTATGTCAGGGACCTCATCGCGGATGGCTATGTCGGCAATCCACTGTCGGCCACGCTGTTCGTCAATGCAGCTGGTTGGGGAGCCACGCTCGACCGTGCGTATCAGGCGGATTTTGCCAACGGCGCCAACCTGATGACCATCACCGGCGGCCACAATCTCGATGTACTCTGCTACTGCCTCGGCGAATTCCGCGAGCTGTCAGCATTTGCCGTCAGCCAGCGCGACCGGATTCCCCTTGAAGGCACTGGGGAACTGATCACCAAGGATGTGCCCGACCAGCTTGTCGTGAGCGGCATCGTCGGTGACGGCGCGGTCGTCTCGGTGCAGGTCCGCGGCGGCATGACCCGAGGACACGAATTCCTCTGTGAAATTCACGGCTCCGAGGGCGATCTCGCACTCGCCGCCACCACCCGCGCCTCGACGCAGCGACAGGAGCTGACTGTGCGGGGAGCGCGCGGAACGACCAAGGACCTGGCGGATCTGCCGGTGCCGGCGAAGTATCGATGGGTGCCCGAGGGAACACCGCAGGGATCGCCGTATAATGTTGCACAGCTGTACGCGAAGCTTGGTGACGCCATCCGGAATGACACGCCGATGCATCCGGGCTTTGATTCAGCCGTTGTCCGTCATCAGATGCTGGACATGATTGTGCAGGCCGCCCGCACCGGTCAGAGACAATCGGCTGCGTCATGACAAGCCCAGCAATCCGCGCAGCCATCGTGGGTCTCGGCTGGTGGGGCCGAAATCTCGTCGATGCGGTGCGGCAGAGCGAGTCGATTCGCTTCACGACGGCACATACCCGCACCGCTGCGACCGCCGCTGATTTCTGCCGCGAGCGCGGCCTTATGTGGGTCGACGATCTCGACACAATCCTGTGCGACCCGGCGATCGATGCGGTCGTGTTCGCCACCCCGCACAGCCTGCACTCGGAGCAGATCAAGCGTGCCGCTGACGCCGGGAAGGCGGTGTTCGTGGAGAAGCCCTTTGCACTCTCGGTCGCCGACGCGCAGTCAGCGATCGATGCTGCCGAACGGGCGGGGGTCGTGCTCGCGGTTGGCTTCAACCGGCGCTTTCATCCATCGATGCGAATGCTGCGGCAGGCAGTGAAGGAACAGCGTCTCGGCACAATCGTCACGATCAGCGCCGAGCAGACCGCGCTGCATGGGCTTGCGCTCACTGCCGATGCCTGGCGCGCACAACCCGACGAAGCGCCAGGTGGTGCAATGACGGCGATCGGGGTGCATCTGGTGGATGGCATGATCGACCTGATGGGCAAAGTGGACACGGTTTACTGCCGCGTCACCCGTCGCGCGGCACAGTACAGCGACGACACCACCGACATCCTGCTGACCTTCGCGAACGGCGCGAGCGGTCATATCTTTTGCTCTGTCGCCGCCACGCCGAACTACCGCATGGCCGTCTATGGCACTAATGGCTTCGCTGAAGTGCTGGGCCATCCGATGCAGACATTTCGGTTGACCCTGTCACTCGACGGCGAGCATCGCAGGCCCGGCGTGCCCGAAGTGACGGAAACCACGGGCTTCAACATGCTGATCGCCGAGTTGGAGGCATTCGCCGCGAGCATCCGCGACCGTGTTCCATTCCCCACGCCGCTGAGCGAAATCCTGCATGGCGTCACCGTCTTCGAAGCCATCCTGCACTCGGCTGCGTCCGGTCAGCCACAAAAGGTCGGCTAGTACTCGGAAATCATATGACGGTGAGACGTTTGGACTGTCATGTATGGACGGCCCCCGTTAGGCAAGCAGCAAAAGCGGTGACGGCGTAGCGGTCTGGAGCGTTCATGTATCCGGCCTGTTTGTGCGGTCTGGAAAGACCGCTGGCCCCGATGGGTAACGCGAACCAGGTTCCCAGCATTGCGACGTGCTGAGCGCGCGATGACAGAACGGAGTGTCCTGGTTCTGGTCCTGACCAAATTGCCGTCGGTGCGGTTTGCTCCTTGCGCGATAGGGTCGTGAGGTGCGGCCCGAGTGTTGCTGCCACAGAAGATTGTTGCCCTGGCCAAATCCGATCCCGAGCGAGGCTTCGCCGTGGCGTGCGGGGTCAAGCCTCGCGCAGCGACCGCCAGCGGCGGCTCGGGCTTGACGCCGCACGCCACGGCGCAAGCACAATCGGTGTCCGGATAGGTCAATCTCCGCGGCACCGGCATCAGGGATGCGCCGCCACGGCCCGATAGTTGTCGCCCGAGCGCAGCATCGCCCAGGCGATGCGTGCGATCCTCGCCGCCTGGGCGACGGTTGCGACCTTGAACGGCCTGCGCGCCATGATGCCCTGCACCCAGGCACTGGCCTGGCCCGGCTTCACTCTGGCCCGGCGCATCAGATTGGCGGCGCCGAGCACCAGCAATCGTCGCAGACTGTGATCGCCCTGTCGGCTGATGTGGCCGATGCGGGTCTTCTCGGCACTGTTGTTGGTGAGCGGCGTCAGGCCGATCCAGGCGGCACAGTCGCGCGCGGTGTCGAAGCGGCGCGCATCGCCGACCGCCATCACCAGCGCGTGGGCGATCAGCGGACCGACGCCGGGGATCTGTTGCAGGCGACGCATGCGCTCATCGCTCCTGGCGCATGCGACGATACGGGCTTCGAGTTCCTCGATGCTGGCGTCCAACGCGCGCCATTGCTCGACCAGCGGCCTGAGCGCGCTCAGCAGCAACGCCGGGATGGCGGGATCGCCGGCGTCGATGCGAGCGACCAAGGCCTTGAAGCCCCGCAGGCCAGTGCCGGCAACGATGCCCATCTCGGTCAGCATACCGCGCGTCGCATTGATGATCTGGGTCCGCTGCTTCACCAGCAGATCGCGCGACCGTTCCAACGCTCGTCCCACCTGCTGCTCGACGCTTTTCACCGGCACGAACCGCATGTTGGACCGCTGCACGGCCTCGCAGCAGGCCTCCGCGTCACGCAGATCGCTCTTGCCGCGTTTGACATAGGCCTTCACATACTTCGCGTGCATCAGCCGTACCTCGTGGCCTTGCCCGCTGAGCACGCGGCCCCAGTGATGCGCCGAGCCACATGCCTCCATGCCGATCAGCGACGGCGGCTGTTTGGCAAGGAACCGCGCCAGCTCCTCGCGGCGCAGCCGTTTGCGCCACAGCACATGCCCCGCCGCGTCTTCCGCATGCAGTTGGAACACGTTCTTCGCAAGGTCGATCCCAATGATGCTACGCTCCATCACGGACGGTCTCCTTCGCTGCCCTGTTCATCCATGGCCAGCTTGGCACAATGATGCCGTCAGGGGGCCGTCCACCCAGCATTGCGAGGAGCGGAGCGACGCAGCAATCCCGTTCGTGAGTGAGAAAGTGGCTCGCGCTCCAACGGTATCGGGTATCGGTATTCATCAACGCGGCGCCGCACGGGGGCTAGCCTGAAGTTCCCCCGATCGTTCGCCTGCCGCGCCGTGAGCCACTGGGCAATCCTCGTCATTCTCTCGTGCCTCTTCGCGGTCGGCCTGGAGGCCATCCGGCTACCCGCCGCTCTCCTGCTTGGCCCGATGATCGCGGCGATCCTCGTGGCGATGGCCGGCAGCAGCATCCGTGTCCCGCATCATCCTGTCCTGATCGCACAGGCAGTGATCGGCTGCATGATCGCACGCAGTATCCCGCCCACCATCATCGGCGAGATAATGCGCGACTGGCCGCTGTTCGTCGCTGTCGTCATCGCGGTGATTGCGGCGAGCAGCGGGCTCGGCTGGCTGCTCACGCACTGGCGCGTGCTGCCGGGCACCACCGCTGTGTGGGGTTCGTCGCCTGGCGCGGCCACGGCGATGATGCTGATGGCCGCGGCCTATGGCGCAGACATCCGTCTCGTCGCGTTCATGCAGTATGTGCGCGTGCTGCTTGTCGCGTTCGCGGCAACCATCGTCGCGCGCTTCTGGTCGGCGGGCGGCAACGTGGCCAAAGCCTCCATCGTCTGGTTCCCGCCAATCTCGTGGCTGCCGTTCGCTGAGACCTTGCTGCTGGTCGGTTTCGGAGCGCTGTCCGCGCGTCTGCGGCGCATTCCGGCCGCCCCGCTGCTTTTGCCGCTTGGCCTCGGCATCGTCCTGCAGGACGCCGGATTGCTGACGATCGAGCTGCCGCCATGGCTGCTTGCCGTCAGCTACGCGATCGTCGGATGGAGCACAGGTCTCGGCTTCAACCGCACGATCCTGCGTCACGCTGCGCAGTCGCTCCCGCGCGTCATCATGTCGATCCTCGTCCTGATGGCGGTCTGCGGCGGCCTTGCGGCGTTGTTGGTGGTCGCGGCCGGCATCGACCCGCTCACCGCCTATCTGGCAACCAGCCCTGGCGGTGCCGATTCAGCGGCGATCATCGCAATGGCGAGCAACGTCGATGTGGCGTTCGTGATGGCGATGCAGACCACGCGCCTTGTACTTGTGCTGCTCATCGGCCCCAGCGTGGCCGGTTTCATCGCCAGGCAGGCAGGTGCTTCAAAGCGAAACCCTTGAGTTCCTCGGTACTACATCCGGCTGCCGGTGGAGGGTCCCCAATTGGCCTTCCAGTAGCTCGAAACCTCCTGCACGAGCGATGGAGACAACGGCAGATAGTCCAGTGAAGTGGCCATGTCCTGGCCGTTCTCCAGCGTCCAACGGAAGAACGCTAGGACTTCACGATTGCGCCTCTCGTCCTTCGGGTATCTGTGGAGCAGCACGAAGGATGCAGCCATGATTGGGTATGCATCGGCGCCCGAAGCATCGGACGGTTTGACATAAAAGTCCTGCACCTGCTTCCAATCGACGTCCGCCATGGCTGCCTGGAAACTCGACATCTTCGGTGGGACGAAGTTGCCGGCGCGATTTCTGACGAGGCCGTAGGCGACCTTCTTACGCTGCGCGTATCCGAACTCGACGTAGCCGATCGCACCCTTCGCACGAGCAACGTCGTCCGCGACACCACTGTTGTCTTTGGCGCCAACGCCTGTCGGCCAGGCGACGGTCGTGCCGACGCCGACCCGTACCTTCCATGGGTCGCTCACTTTTGACAGGTAGTCCGTCCAGTTGAATGTGGTCCCTGACCCATCGGAGCGGTGGACGACCAGGATCGGACGGTTCGGCAATTTGACGTCCGGATTGACCGCAGCTATGGCCGGATCGTTCCACTTCGTGACCTTGCCAAGATAGATGTCTGCGAGCAGTTCGCCGGTAAAGCGAAGCTGACCCGTGCCAATCCCATCGACATTGTACACCGGCACAATGCCGCCAAATATCACCGGAAACTGCGCCAGCCCTTCGCGTAACAATTGATAACCATCCAACGGGGCGTCGGACACAGCGAAGTCCACCACGCCGGCTTTGACCTCGGTCAACCCGCGACCTGACCCGATCGGCTGATACTGGATCTGCACGTGATCGACCTGCTGATACTCCTCAGACCATTTCGTCACGATGGGATAGGCAAAGGTGGACCCGGAGCCAAGAATCTGCTGAGCAGCAGCAGGAAGCGCCGTACTGCAACCGAGCGCGAATGCGATCAATGGCAGCAGTCGACTCATTGACCGGCTCCGGGTTTCCAACATTCGACAGCTCACATCGTCGGTTGGCTGCGCACCAGACCACCCGGCAGCGCGCCGGTCGCAACACCGTTGCGATAGGTGATCTGCCCTGCCTTCAACGTCGCCGCATAGCCACGCGCCTTCTGCAACAGCCGCCGCCCGCCGGCGGGAAGGTCGACCACCATTTGCGGCCGTTCCAGTGCGAGGTTGGCGAAGTCGATGACGTTGATGTCCGCCTTCATGCCAGGCGCAAGCACACCGCGGTCCGGCAGTCCGGCAAACCGCGCCGGCTCACGTGTCTGGCGGCGCACCAGGTCGGGAATGTCCATCCGGTCCGCGCCGCGATCGCGGCCCCAGTAACTGAACAGGAAGGTCGGGAACGACGCGTCGGAGATGAATGCGACATGCGCGCCGCCATCGCTCAGGCCCGGGATAACATGCTGGCGGGCATACATCTCCTTCACGGGCTCCAGATCGTAGTTCGCGTAGTTGACGATGCAGGCGAAGATGAACCCGCGGCCGCCATCCTCGATCAGCATGTCGTAGGCCACCTCCTGCGGTGTGCGACCTTCGCGCGCGGCGATCGCTGCCACCGAATCCTCGCGCGCCGGCGTGTAGTTCAGTGGGTCGGTGAAACGGAACATCCGCTCGAAGCCGATGCGGGTCAGCAGTGACCAGGTGTTGAATTCGCTCGGGTCCTCGGTGGTGATGCGCGCCCGCACCTCCGGGTCGTGCATCGCCGCGACGCGCTGCGCCAGCGGAAGCTGCGCGATGGAATGATACGTGCGGGTGCCGGCGAACGGGTTCTGGCTGCCCGTCAGTCCGAGCAGGGCGCCGATCGGACGCGGCGGTGCGACGCAGCGGATGGGAAGTCCGTCGGTAGCCGCCTGAGTGGACAGTGCCAGCAGATCCTGCCATGCGGTGGTCCGGTCATGCCGCTGGTTCAGCGAGAACACTAGCGGTCGTCCGCACGCCTGCATCACGCGCCGCACCATGGCGAATTCTGTCGCGGGATCAGGGGTGTTCCAGTCCGAGGTCATTTCGATGAACCCCTTCCCGGCATCCTTCAGCCCCATGGCAATCCCCATGAGCTCGGCTTCCTGCGCGCGTAGTGTGGGCGTGTGGTCGCCCGCCAGCGTCTTGTGCGCGATGGTGCGCGACGTCGAGAAGCCGAACGCGCCGGCACGCACCGCATCGGCGGTGATCTCGCGCATCTGCTGAATGTCCGCCTGGTTCGCGTCCTCCAGGTTCAGCGCGCGGTCGCCCATCACATAAACACGCATCGGCGCGTGCGGCAGCAGCGCGCAGAAGTCGATGTCGTGGCTGCGCCGCTCCAACGCGGTGAGATAGTCGGCGAAACTCTCCCAGCTCCAGTCGAGGCCTTCATGCAGGCAGGGGCCAGGAATGTCCTCCACGCCTTCCATCAGGGCGATGACGGCGTCCTGCGTGTTCTTGCGCACCGGCGCGAAGCCGACGCCGCAATTGCCCATCACCACGGTGGTGACGCCATGCCAGGATGACGGGGCGAGATGCGAGTCCCACATCGCCTGGCCGTCATAGTGCGTGTGGATGTCGATGAAGCCCGGGGTCACGGACAGACCGTCGGCATCGATTTTCTCTCGGCTGCTCCCGGACACTTGGCCAATTGCAACGATGGTGCCGTCCTTCACCGCGACATCGCCGACAAATGGTGCACCGCCGTTGCCGTCCATGATCGTGCCGCCGCGTATGACGATGTCGAATTCGCTGGCCATGCCTCCGATCCCTTTCATCATTGCCGAATTGCCGTTAAAAACTCTCCCTCCCCTTGCGGGAGGGGGAGTTGCTATTCCTACTCCGCCGCAACGCGGAACGAGCTGTCGATCACCTCATCCAATGCCGGCTTGATCTGGCGTTGGAAGATATCGATCGTCTCGATCACCGCATCCTTCGGCATCTGCGCGTAATGATTGACCAGCGCGATGTGCTCGCCCGGCAGCACCTTCCACTGCTCGACAAGCTGCGCGCGCACGCTGTCCACCGTGCCGAACACGAACAGCCCCGAATTCACCAGCGACCCGAAGAGGTCGTTGCCCTCGACCTTCCGACGCCCCATCGCCGCATAGAAGTTCTTCCAGATATCGAGATCGTAAGCGCGGATTTTCTCCAACGCGTCCTCCTCGGTCTTGCCGATCTGGATCCAGCGCACCAGGCACTGGTTCTGTCCCGGCGCGAAGCTGTGTCCGTGCTGCGCGGCTACCGTGCGATAGCGCTCCGACAGCGGACCCGCGGCGGCGATCGATGCGAAATACGTCGGCACGAAGCCGTGCCTTCCGCAGAACTCGATCGTCTCCGGACTACCGGAGCCGGCGACGAACACTTTCGGATGCGGCCGTGTATACGGCGCTGGTGCCACCGAGGCACGGCGCCACACGCCTGCTTCGTCCACTTCACCCGGCGCGCCCAGCTTCTGCGTCACGCCGGCCCGGGCAAGCGGCCAGTCCTCGATGCCGGCCTCATACGGATACGGCACCTGCCACGCGGGGCCCTTATGGGTGAAGCTCTCCTGCGTCCACGCCTTCACCACGAGTTCGATGTTGTCCTCGAAGATGCGCCGGTTGTGCGCGTCGTCGTCCTTGTCCCTCTGAAGCTGCGTCTCCTGCGAGAAGCCGGCCAGCACGGTCTGCGCATTGTAGACCGCGGCGTTCGGCGACTTAGTGGCGCGTGTGCCGAAATGCTGGCCGAACGTGTTGGTCCAGCGGGACTGATAACCGCGGGCGAAGCCCACGAACTGTACGGCCTTTCGACAGATGGTCGATGACCGCGACCTCCTCGGCCACGCGGATCGGATTGTGCGTGCTCATCACATAGCCCAGCGGGCCGATGCGGATGTTCCTTGTCTTGGCCAGCCACCAGGCGTTGGTGGCGCCAGGCGAAGGCGCGACCTCATAGCCTTCCGACCAGAAATGGTGCTCCGGCGTCGCCGCTCCCCAGAAGCCCATCTCGTCCGCCGCCTGGATGATCTCGGTCATGCCGCAGATGGCGTCCTGATACCGCTCGCGGTGCCGTCCGATCGGGCGCAGCGCCGCCCGCTCTTCCTCGTCGCGGGCGGGAATGACGGGATACATGATCATGATGGGCTTGAGCATGGCGTTTGCGTCCCTCCGCAGCTCTGGCGCGATACCTTTCAGTACACAATAGAACCGGAGGGTACCTTCGCGTCAATCGCCGGCCTCGAATTGCCCGCTGAAACACCTGCGTGCTAGCGTTGGAAACAAGCCGACTGATCGCGGACTGGCTCCGCAGGCGAGACGACAGCACGGAGCACCGATCCTCGATGCCGCATACCTGGGACTACGAAGCCGATGTCGTCGTGGTCGGGTTCGGAGCAGCTGGCGTAGCTACATCTGTCACTGCGCACGAGCTGGGAGCCGAGGTCGTCATCCTGGAAAAGGCGCCCGAAGGTCAGGAAGGCGGCAATACGCGAGTCGCCGGCCAAGGATACCTGAACACCTCATCGGTCGACAAAGCCATCGCCTATCTGACCGCACTGTGCGGGCCCTACACGGTGCCCGATGCCATGGTGAGGGTATGGGCGGAGGAGATGTGCCAGAACAATGCCTGGCTCCAAAGTCTCGGCGGCGATCCGCAGGAGCACCAGCATCCGCCGGTCGGCATCGAGTTCCCCGCTCTGCCCGGCGCGGACTGCGTGCACAAGTTCCACGATGGACCCACCTACGGCTATTCATACACCTGGAAACTGTTCGAACGTCTGGTCAAACAGCGGCCCATCGACATTCTGTACGAGACGCCGGGCCGTGAACTGATCCAGAACGACACCACCAAGGAAATACTCGGTGTCCGGGCGCAGCGGGGCAACAGATCGATCACCGTCAAGGCACGCAGGGGGGTGGTGCTGACCTGCGGCGGCTTCGAGAACAATCAGGAGATGATCCGCGACTACCTGCCCGGCATCCCCTGTTGCTACACCTCCGGCACGCCATACAACGAAGGTGACGGCATCACGATGGCGATGTCGGTCGGTGCCGATCTCTGGCATATGAACAACTACGCTGGCCCCTCGATGGCCCTGAAAGTCCCCGAAGTCCGAACCTCGTTTTCAATGCAGGCGTTGCACTACAGCAAGCAAACGCCCGGCGGCATGATCGTCGTGGGTCCCGACGCCAGGCGCTTCGCCGACGAAAAATTCAAGACGCGCCACGGCAAAGTGCCGGTGAACGGACGCTGGCTGCCATTGTCCACGCCTTGCCCGATGTATCTGATCTTCGATCACACCCTGTTCTCGGCTGGCCCACTGTACGACAAGCATCCGAGCCACGGCTGGACGCAGATCATCGAGCGCTACGATTGGAGCGAGGACAACACCGCGGAACTTGCAAAAGGCTGGATCAAGACCGCTGACAGCCTGGCTTCTCTCGCCGCCTTGGTGGGACTTGATCCCGCCACGCTGGAGGCGACCGTCACCCGATGGAACCACTTCTGCGACGCGACGCACGACGCGGATTTCGGCCGCACCCTGATGCTGACGCCCATCATCGACAAACCGTTCTACGCTGTCGAACTCCTGCCCTCGATGCTCAACACCCAAGGCGGCCCGCGACGCAATGAGAAGGGGCAGATCGTGCGACCCGATGGCACCCCCATCGCGCGACTGTACAGCGCAGGTGAACTCGGCTCCATCTACAGCTATCTCTACCAGGGCACCGGCAACATCGGCGAGTGCCTGGCATTCGGCCGTGTCTCAGGCCGCAATGCGGCTGCGGAAACGCCATGGGAACAGGGATCCGCGAGCCCACGGCGCGGGTGAAAAGCAGATCGCGATGGCGCCGCCATCGACGTGGAGGGCGGCCCCCGGTGTGCTGATGTGCGCCATTGCAGGCAGCCGCATTGGTTTGGTCTGCGTTTCGCGCGCAACGGACTGCTTTCGCTGGCGTGGCAACAGTTCAACCGATTTCTCCCCCTCCCCTTGCGGGAGGGGCGGTGGGGGAGGGGGCCGTGCGCCGATGCTCCGAAATACTGTTCCTCGATGAGCCATTCGCCCCGCGTGAACCCGTTCCTGCACAACCAGATCATCGAGCTGTTGCGCAAGCTCCACGCTGGTTGGTCAGCCGCTGGCTGTACACGACCTGAGAATTGACGGCTGCGGTCGCCGGCCAGCATCATCAAATCCGGAAGCAGGGGAGATGCCGCATGCCAGGGGCGATGGCGCGTAGGTTGTTGCTGGCTGCGGTCGCGACGTTGGGCGTCTCGAGCGCGGCGCAGGCGGAGAAATTCCAGTGCGGCCGCACGGGCGGCGACTTCACCTATGGGCTGGAGGCGAACGTCGCGGGGCTGGACATGCAGGCGAACGCCGCCGCATCGGTCCGCGATATCGCCATGAACACCTACGAGACGCTGGTCACCCGCGACGAGAACATGAAGCCGCTGCTGCAGCTTGCCCAGTCTGTGGAGGTCAGTCCGGACAGCAAGTTGTACACCTTCCGGCTACGGCAGGGCGTGCATTTCCACAACGGCAAGCCGTTCACCTCGGCGGATGCGCGTGCCTCGTTCGAGCGCTACTCCCGTGTCGGCATCGACCGCTCGATTCTCGCACCGGTGGATCACTACGACACGCCGGATCCGAGCACTTTCGTCATCGCGATGAAAGACCCGCGGCCGAGCTTCATCGAGGCGATGTCGTCGATCACCGTGCCGATCATTATCATCCCGGAGGAAAACAAGGACGCGCCGCCACAGCAGTTGCCATCGATGGGGACGGGACCCTGGCAGCTCGACCAGTTCGTCGCCGACAGCTACGTGAAGCTCAAACGCTTCGAAGGCTACACGCCGGACACGCGCTACGACGATCTGTCAGGCTTCGGCGGCTATAAGATCGCCTGTCTGAATACTGTGACGTTCCGCATGGTTCCAGAGCCAGGCGCGCGTGTCGCGGGGCTGGAGACCGGCGAGCTCCAAGGCGTGCAGGACGTGCCGACCATCGCACAGAAACGGATCGCGGCGAACAAGGATATCCGCCTGCTGAAGCTGGAGAATTTCTGGCTCAATGTCACATACGGCAACTGGTCGGCACCTCCGACCAACAACCTCAAGTTCCGCCAGGCAGTACTGGCAGCTCTGGATTTTGACGAGGTGATGGATGCGGCGAGCGATGGCGACTTCAAGCCTAATGCGTCATTCCAGTATCCAGGCACGAATTACTACACCGAGATCGACAAGGGGCTGCTCAATCAGCATAATCCAGAGAAGGCAAAGCAGCTTCTGAAGGAGGCGGGCTACAACGGCGAAAAGGTCGTGCTGCTGACCAACAAGGACTATCCCAGCCTGTACAACTCTGGCCTCGTCGTATCGCAGCAGCTGAAGGTGGTCGGAATCAACGCGGAGCTTCTGGTGCTCGACTGGCCGACCGCGCTGCAGAAATCGATGAAGGGTACGCCCGACTGGAATTTCTTTTTCACCGGCTGGATCACCTACGTTGCCGTGGGTGGTGTGCAGACGCTGCGGCCGATGGCTGAGCCCAATCCAGTCTACACGCCGCCCGATGGCAAGACCGATCCAGACTTCATGAAGGCGTTCGAGGAAGTCGCCAACGGCGCGACACTGGAAGCACGGCAGGTGGCCTTCGCTCGGGCACAAAAGATAGCCCTCGATGACGTGATGGTCATCCCGATGGGCGTGATGCCGAAGGTGCAGGCGGTGCGCGCCAACGTCCAGCACTACGTGCCTTTCTACAATCCGCGCATGTACAACGTCTGGGTGAAGAACTGATGGCACGCATCGTTGTGATTGGCGCCGGCGTGATGGGCGCCTCCGTCGCCTATCGGATGGCGCTGGCCGGCGCGTCGGTCACCGTGCTGGAAGCGGGGCGCATCGGCGGCGGCACCTCGAGTTGCAGCTTCGCCTGGACAAATTCCAGCGCGAAGACACCGCGTGCCTATCACGAGCTGAACGTCGCGGGCATGAAGGCCCACGCCGCATTGGCCGACGAGTTCGGTGCCACACCCTGGTGGCATGGCGGTGGCAACGTCGAATGGACAGCGCCCGAGGAACGCGCGGCGCAGCAAGCGAAGGTGGAGCGTCTGCAATTCTGGGGCTATGCAGCCGAATGGATCACGTCCGCCCAACTGCTCGAACTCGAGCCCGGTATCGATCCAGCAGAGATCGGCGATGCGCCGATCGCCTACTTCCCCGAGGAGGGCTGGCTGGACCCGGTGGTGTATGTGGCGGCGATGCTCGGAGCAGCGCGATCACGTGGCGCGTCGGTGATCTGCGGCGTCCGCGTTTCCAAATCGGTCGTGCACGGTGGCCGGGTCACGGGGGTGAAGACGGCGGACGGCAGGCTGTTCGAAGCCGACATGGTGGTGAACTGTGCGGGCAGATGGGCGAACGACCCGGTGTCGGATGCCGGTCTGCATTTGCCTCTTGCGCCGACCGTCGGGTTCCTCGTGTTCACTCCGCCGGTTGCCGCCCGCGTCGGGCGGGTCGTGCACTCGCCGACGATCCAGGCAAGGCCGGATGGTGCCGGACGCCTCGTGCTGCACTGGAATGAGACGGACGCGACGCTCGCGTTTGATCCGCGTCCGAGCCCCGCGATGCCAGAGGCGCTCGACCTTGTGCAGCGCGCGTGCAGGCTGCTGCCGTGGATCGGAGACGTGCAGCCGGAGGCGGCGCGCATGGCAATCCGTCCGATCCCGGCGAACTCGTATTCCGCCGTCGGTCCGGTCCCGCGGGTGGATGGCTACTATCTCGCCATCACGCACAGCGGGGTCACAATGTCGCCGTTCCTCGGCGCGGCGGTGGCGGATGAGATCATCCATGGCCGTCAATGTGCGGCGCTGGCGGATTTCCGTCCGGCGCGCTTCTTCAATTGAGGCAGACAGCTAAGCTCAACTCACATTGCAGGAAAATAACGTCGTGGTAATCGTCCTGCCGTCATATAAATGCCACACGTGGAGCGGCAGGACAGGCTTCCTGGGCCACCGTAGACAGAGCAGCGAAGCGATCTTCTGACCGAGCATCTATGAGCCACTCCGAGGCCCGGGCGATCCGCTCGGCACCATCCATTGTCCGCGCCGCGATCACCGCAACCAGCGTCCTGCTGTTGCTGGCCGTTCTCAGCATCGTCTTGTTCACCATGCTGCGCTCGCCTCTGAAGGACGACGTCGCCTGGCTGCTGTATGTCGCACGTCGCTGGATGTCGGGGGGCGAGCTTTATGTCGACGTGGTTGAGATCAATCCGCCGCTGATCATCTGGATCTCCGCCATCCCGATCTGGATTGCCGGCGTTCTGAGTATCAACGCGCAATTCACCGCCATTCCGTTTTTCGTCGCTGCCGTCCTGGCCTGCGCATGGTGGACAGCCTCGCTGCTGCAAGGCAGTGGCAAATTGTTCGAGGACCGGCTGCCGGTGTTCGCCGCCATCGGAACCGTGCTGCTGGTGGTGCCCGCCGGCGACCTCGGCCAGCGCGAGCATCTTCTGGTCGCCGCCACTCTTCCCTATCTCGCTCTGTTCGCCCGCTCGCTCGACGGTGAGCGGCCCATCCTCCGTGACGCTCTGATCGCCGGGGTGCTCGCGGGCCTCGGCTGCGCGCTCAAGCCCCGCTATGCCGGCGTATTCGTTGTGCTCGAGGGTCTTGCGATATTGCGCGGCCAGAAGCCATTCAGCGCCAAGTCGATCGCCGCCGCAGTGACGATGCTGGGGTATGTCGGGCTCGTCGCGCTGTTCTGCCCGGCCTATCTGCGCCGTGCGGTGCCCCTTGCATTGGCGCTGTATGGGGCGACCGACGTGCCGCTGCGCCAGCTGGTGGCGGACAGCCTGCGTCTTATGTTCGGCCAGGTGGTGGCGATGGCACTGTGGTGGTACTGCCGTCATCGCAGGCCCGAGGGCAACCTGATGCTGACCCTCGTCGTGTTCGCCATCACCAGTACGGCGATCTGCTTCATGGATGGCAAAGACTGGTTCTACCACCGTCTGCCGGCCACGATCGCCACGGTCCTGGCATTGCTATGCTGGGCGGCATCGGCGTTGACGCACCGTCGCATGGACACCAGGCGCGCCCTTTTGCCGGTGCTGGCCGGCGCTGTCGCCTTCCTTGTGTTCCTGGTCGCGGCGTTTCAGCGCCTGGAACCGCAGATCGCACTGGCAGTGGAACCGGAGCAGAATACGGTCGCCAAGCTGGAGCAGTTGATCCGCCAGCAGAAGGCCCGCACCTATATCGCGTTCTCCGAATGGATCGCCCTGGGCTTTCCCGTGGTGAACAACACCGGCGTCGGCTGGGCCTCGCGCTTCGATTCGATGTGGGCACTGAACGGCGAGTTGTGGCGCGTCCACTTTGATGCCGCCGCAGCCAGGGAATGGCCGATCCGCCACTGGGTCGCCCACGACTTCATCGTCGGCTGCCCGGACATCGCGGTGGTCGATAAGCGCGAAGGCGTCGTCGACTATGTCGGTGTATTGAGTGCGTCCGACCCGGCGTTCGCACGCACCTGGTCGCGCTACCGGCAGATCGCCGCATTTGACGGACTGGTGGTGTACCGCCGCGCGGCGGCCGGGTGCATCGATCCGTGGGTGGCTGCGGAAACGCCACCGGCGATCGACACGCGCTGAGTTCGAGCCTTGCCGTCAAGATTGACGACGAAGCTCGCCCAGCCGCCAGCTCGCGCCTGACGTCCGCCAGGGGCGGAAATCGTCCGATATGGCGGTCGCCAAAATTCTGTGCCAATGAATTGAAATCGACGACTTTGATCGAGCAAGACGATGACGATCCTGCCCAGCCCGCAACAGCTCCGTTACCTGACCGCGCTCGCAGAATGTCGCCATTTCGGCCGTGCGGCACTGGCCTGTTCGGTCACCCAGTCCACCCTCTCGGCCGGCATTCTGACGCTGGAGCGCCAGCTCGACGCGGCGATCCTTGATCGCGGCGCCGGCAAGCATGTGGTGTTCACCCCGCTGGGGTGCGATCTGGTCGCACGCGCCGGCGCCGCGCTGGCCGCGCTGGAGGCGGTCGTGGAGGCAGCGGAAGCGGCGCGTGCGCCGATGGGTGGCCCGCTTCGGCTTGGCGTGATCCCGACCATCGGACCTTTCCTGCTGCCACGCCTGATGCCGATGCTGCGCCACGCCTTCCCACAGCTTCGGCTGTATCTTCGCGAAGATACCACTGCACATCTTGTCGAGCGGCTCGAGGCGACCCGGCTGGACGTGCTGCTGTTGGCGCTCCCATGCGACTGCGGCGGCGCCGATGCGGCACCGGTGGCCCGCGACGAGTTTCTGGTCGCACTGCCGCCCGGTCACAGGCTGGCGGCCCAGGACAAAGTGCCGGTGGCGGCCCTCGCAGGCGAACGGCTGCTGCTGCTGGAGGACGGCCACTGCCTGCGCGATCAGGCCCTTGCGGTGTGCGGTTTGCTGGCTGGTGACCGCGACGGTCAGGATGGCTTCGCCGCCACCAGTCTGCATACGCTGGTGCAGATGGTGGCCGGCGGACTGGGCGTCACCTTGCTGCCCAGGATTGCCATCGCGGCCGGCGTGACGGAGGGAACCGCGATTGAGTTGCGTCCTCTGGCCGGTGCCGGTGCCTGGCGCACCCTGGGGCTCGCCTGGCGTCCCAATGCGCCGCGGGCATCGGAGTATCGGGCGCTGGTTCCTCTGCTGACGGACACCTGTCGCGATGCCCTGACTTCACCCGGGCCGGCAGTGGGCGCAAAATGAGCAGATGAGCCAAAGTCCCTATCTGTTTCCCGCCGCGACCCACCCATTGCAGGCGGTCACCGAACAGCTGAAGGTGCGCGAGGCGGTTTCCGGCTTTGGCATCGCGCTGCGGTATCAGGAGCGGGCGCCGGATCCGCCGGGTGCGGCCGAGCCTGCGTGGTGCGAAACCGGCCATTCCATCTTCATCCTGGCCGGCCGCATTCGCTACACCTTCGATGACCACATCGTCGAGGCTGGGCCGGGCGATATGCTCCACATCCCCGCGGGCAGGGCGCATCGGCACAAGCCCAGCGTGATGGGCAATGAGGTGGTGCGCTACGTGCTGACCGAATTCGATTAAGGCCTCAACCGTTCCTCAATCGTCTGGTGACATGCTTCTGTGCGGAGGTGTGGCACCATGCTGCTCGACAGCGTGTGGACCCTGCTGGGGTGGCGTTCGCCTCCGGCCGATATTCCCGCCGAACCGGCGCCCTCGCTGGTCCCCGACGCCGCGCTGGCGGAAGACGACGATCCGGTCTGGCCGAGCGCGCGGATCAGTGTGGCGGAGGCGTTATGGGGCGAGGGCTTCCTGTTTCCAGGTGGCGGCGGCGAGGCGCTGCGCCTCGCCAAGCCGCTTGGTCTGACGGCGGCTTCCAGCCTGCTGCTTGTCGGTGCCGGCACCGGTGGTCCGCCCCGCCGCATCGCGGCGGAATTCGGCGTCTGGGTGACCGGCTATGAGGCCAACCCTCGCCTTACGGCACTCGCCAACGAACGCAGCCAACGGGCCGGGCAGGGCCGCCGTGCACAGGTGGAGCGCTGGGATCCGCTGGCGCCAAAGTTTCCGCGCCGCTACTTCCATCACGGGATTGCGATCGAGGCGTTGCGCGGTGCGAAGCCCGAACCGTTCCTGAACGCTGCGGCCCTGGCGCTCAAGCCGGAAGGCCAGTTCGTGCTGCTGGAGATGGTGGCGGACCGGCCGCTCGATCCGATCGATCCGATGGTCGCAAGCTGGGCGCGGCTGGAACACCGTCCCGCGGCGGTACCCAGCGAACTGGAAATCACCAACATCCTGGCGCGTCTCCGGTTCGATGTGCGGATTGTCGAGGACGTGTCGCGCAGACACATGGAGAGCGCGATCCACGGCTGGCGCATCGCGGTAAAGGCCTTGGCTGGCGCCCACCCGTCCTTGGGCCAGATCGCCGTGGTGGTGCGCGAAGCCGAGCCCTGGCTGGCGCGATTCCGCCTGATGCGTATGGGCCGGTTGCGGCTGGTGCGCTGGCACGCCATCGGCGTTGGGTGACGGCCAGCGATTTTGCCGGGCGATGCCGCTGACCCAGGTTCAGGGCGGATCCAGGTTGACACGCCCGCTCGCCGCCCTTATCCAGCGCCGCTCTTACGAGGCGCCGAGATGAAAATTCGCAACAGCCTGAAGGCCGCGAAGGTCCGCGACAAGAATTGCCGCGTGGTGCGTCGGCGTGGGCGCGTCTACGTGATCAACAAGAAGAACCCGCGGATGAAGGCGCGCCAGGGGTGACCATGGCGGCATTCTGCCGCGTACCCGTCAAGGGCTTCACCGCATGATCCCGCCCAGGCAAGAGATCGTCATCTGCTTCGCGCACGCCGCCTACCAGATGAAGGCCTGCTTCGACGCGCTGAACACCGGCATCGCCAACTTCGAACTGCGCGAACCAGACGCCTTGGAGGAACGGGCGCACGAGGCCGATGTGATCGTCGCGTCGGGCATGTGGCACAACGGGCTGATCCCGCTGGCTACGAGGCTGCGCTTTATCCAGTCGATCGGCTCCGGCACTGATCAGTTCGACAAGGCAGCCCTGGCGGCACGCGGCGTTCGGCTGGCGAGCGCGGCGGGCGTCAACGCGCGCGCGGTGTCTGAGCACGCGATGTCGCTGATCCTGTCTTTGGCACGCCGGCTGCCGGAGGCGCGCGACAACCAGGCGCGGCGCGTCTGGCGCGGCATGATCGGCGACCTGACGCAGCGCGAGGACGAACTGACCGGCAAGACGGTGCTCATCATCGGCCTCGGCCGCATCGGCGGCCGACTGGCGCAGCTGGCCAAGGCGTTCGAGATGAATGTCGTCGGCTTCCGTAGCGATCCGGCCGCGGGTCGAGGCGCGGCCGATTCCGTGCATACGTTGGCACAGCTGTCGAGGTTCCTGCTCGCGGCGGACTTTGTTGTGCTCACATGTCCGCTGGTGCCGGAGACGCGCGGCGTGATCGATGCGAAGGCGCTTGGGCTGATGCAGCGCTCGGCGTTTCTGGTCAATGTCGGGCGCGGGCCCTGCGTCGTGGAGAGCGCGCTGATCGAGGCATTGAATGCAGGGCGCATCGCCGGCGCCGCGCTGGACTGCACGGATCCCGAGCCGCCCGAGCAGGATTCGCCGCTCTGGGCGATGCCAAACGTGCTCATTACGCCGCATACCGGTGGCGAGACGCGCAAGTATGAGGCGAACGTCATCGCCATCCTGATGGAGAACCTCGAGCGCATGTGGCGCGGCGAAGCGTCGCTGCGCAATCAGGTGGTTTGACGGGCGGACCGTCCGACCGCTTGCCTTGCCCGGAATGGGGGACCATTTTCGCCTCCATGATCAGACAGCCCAAGCCGAAGGCGGACGTCCTGGCGCGCCGCGCCGCCATTGTGGCCGGGCTGCGCGCTCTGCTCCCCGTGGAGGCGGTGATCGCCGAGCCGCTGCGCCTGAAGCCGTATGAGACCGACGGTTTGCCCGCCTACCGCCAGTTGCCGCTCGCGGTCGTCCTGCCTGACACGACCGAACAGGTCGCCGCCGTGATGCACTTCTGTCATCAGCAGGGCGTCCGCGTCGTGCCGCGCGGCGCCGGCACATCGCTGTCCGGCGGAGCCTTGCCGATGGTGGATGCCGTGGTCGTCGGGCTGATGCGTATGAACCGCATCCTCGACATCGACTATGCCGATCGCTGCGCCACGGTGCAGGCCGGCGTCACCAATATCGGTATCACCGACGCGGTGCAGGGCAGGGGGTTCTTCTACGCGCCCGATCCGTCCAGCCAGCTCGCCTGCATGATCGGCGGCAACGTCAACATGAACTCGGGCGGCGCGCACTGCCTGAAATACGGAGTCACCGCCAACAACCTCTTGGGATTGAAGATCGTCACGGTGGACGGCGAGATCCTTTCGATCGGCGGCGAGCATCTCGACGCCGCAGGCTACGACTGGTTGGGCCTGCTCACCGGAAGCGAGGGCCAGTTGGCTGTCGTCACCGAGGTCACAGTGCGAATCCTGCGGTCGCCTGAGGGTGCGCGCGCGATGCTCGCTGCGTTTCGCTCGAACGAAGTTGCCGGTGCCTGCGTCGACTCGATCATCTCGTCGGGCATTATTCCCGTGGCACTCGAATTCATGGACCGCCCCGCGATCCATGCCTGCGAGCAGTTCGCCCATGCCGGCTATCCGCTGGATGCCGAGGCGATGCTGATCATCGAGGTGGAGGGCAGCCCCGCCGAACAGGACGATTTGCTGTCGCGCATCCGTGAGATCTGCCGGCGGCACGATCCGATCAGCATGAAGGTATCGCAGTCGGCCGAAGAGTCGCTGGCGATCTGGAAGGGCCGCAAGGGAGCGTTCGGCGCGGTCGGGCGCATCAGCCCCGATTATCTGTGCATGGACGGCGTGATCCCAACATCGCGCCTGCCTGACGTGCTGCGTCGTATCGGCGAGATGAGCGAAGATTATGCCCTGAAAGTCGCCAACATCTTCCACGCGGGCGACGGCAATCTGCATCCGCTGATCATGTTTGACGCCAACGATCCAGCGAGCTTCCACAAGGCCGAGCAGTTCGGTGCCGACATCCTGAAGCTGTGCGTTGAAGTGGGCGGCTGTCTGACCGGCGAGCACGGTGTCGGCGTGGAGAAGCGCGAGCTGATGCCGGTGCAGTTCACCACGCAGGAACTGGACCAGCAGCGCCGCATCAAGTCGGCGTTCGATCCCGGCTGGCTGCTCAACGCCAACAAGGTGTTCCCATTGGCAGAGACCGTTGAGCGATCCGCTCCTGCCAGTTGATGTGGGAGGGATAGCGGCCGCGGTCGGCGAGGCGGCGAAGGCGCGGGAGCCTCTTGCCATCGTTGGCAACGCCACCAAGGCCGGCATGCTGCGGCCGGTGCAGGCCGCGCGCTCACTCTCCACCCGCAACCTCACCGGCATCACGCTCTATTCGCCGAATGAGCTGATCATCTCCGCGCGCGCCGGAACCCTACTCGCCGACATCGAAGCCACGCTCGCTGAGCATGGCCAGCACATCATCGCGGAGCCACCCGACCTCGCGGCGATCACCGGCGCGCGCGAACAACAGACACTCGGCGGTGTCATTGCCACCAACCTCTCGGGTCCGCGCCGTGTCGCCTGGGGTGCGATGCGCGATCATGTACTCGGCATCCGGGCGGTTACCGGGCACGGCGAAGCAATTCACTCCGGCGGGCGCGTGCTGAAAAATGTCACCGGGCTGGACCTGTGCAAGCTGCTCACCGGTAGTCATGGCACGCTCGCTGTCATCACCGAAGTGACCCTGAAGGTGCTACCCGCGCCGGAGGCTGTCGGCACTATCGTGCTGCCCGGCCTGGATGCAACGGCGGGAGTGGCGGTGCTGTCCGCCGCGCTCGGTTCGCCGTACAGCGTATCGGCCGCCGCCTGGCTTCCGGCGGATGCGGCTGCCCGCATCCCCGCGCTCGCGGGATTCGGCCAGCCGGTTGCCTTGGCCCGCATCGAAGAGTTCGCTGCGTCAGTGGCGTATCGCACGGACAAACTGCGCGCCGACCTCCGGCACGATGGCACTGAGATTCTCGACGATGCGTCATCGCGTACCGTGTGGCGCGCTATGCGCGACCTGACGCCGTTGATGGCCGAACCCGCCGATGCGGTCTGGCGCATTTCCGTTCGCCCATCATCGGGACCCGCCGTGCTGCGAGCACTGGCGGACGCGTTTGGTGGACGCGGTTATCTCGACTGGGGAGGTGGCTTGGTGTGGATCGCTGGACCAGCGACCACGGCGGTGCACGAGGCGGTGGAAGCGGCCGCAAGAGCTGCCTGCGGCACGTGGATGCTGCTACGCGCGCCGGAGTCATTGCGTGCGGCGGTAGACGTCATTCCACCAGAACCGGAGCCACTCGCGCGCATCACACGGCGCGTGAAGGTGGCGCTCGATCCGAATGGCATTCTGAATCCTGGTCGCATGTACGCTGGCCTGTAGGTGCGCATGCAAATCCCGGTCAGCGCCATTGTTCCGTTCTACATCGTGAGCTTCGTCCTGCTCGCCTTCCAGTATTTCCGGGTCAATCCGGAGAAGCGCCTGGCCAATCTGCACTTCGGCCTGATGGCGGGAGCGATTGTGCTGATGCTCGCGACTATCTTCCTGACCAAGTGGTTCCTCGCGCTGATCTTCTTCACGCTGGCGCTGGTTTGGCTGGGCCTGTCGGTTTATCTGTTGCGTTCTCCTCTGCAGCCTCCCGGGCACTGAGCCATGCAGACCAACTTCACCGCCGAGCAGTTGCGCGATCCCGATACCGCCGTCTCGAACCAGGTGCTGCGTAGCTGTGTCCATTGCGGCCTTTGCACTGCAACCTGTCCGACCTTTCTGCTGCTTGGCGACGAGCTCGACAGTCCGCGCGGGCGCATCTACCTGATCAAGGACATGCTCGAGACCGGGCGGCCAGCGACCGAGGACGTGGTACGCCATGTCGATCGCTGTCTGTCCTGCCTCGCCTGCATGACCACGTGTCCGTCCGGCGTGAACTACATGCACCTGGTGGATCACGCACGCAGCTACATCGAGCAGACCTATCGTCGGCCCTGGCACGAACGGGCATTGCGCGCTGTGTTGGGCACCGTGCTGCCGCGGCCGTCGCTGTTCCGCATGGCGCTGCGCGGTGCACGAGTGGTGCGACCGTTCGCTCGGCTGATCCCTGGCTCTGGAACTTTCGGCCGACGCCTGCGGGCGATGCTCGATCTGGTTCCAACCAGATTGCCATCCCCCAATGCAATGGGGCGGGTCCATCGAGCACAGGGCGAACGCCGCGCCCGCGTGGCACTGCTTGCCGGCTGCGCCCAGCAGGTGCTCGCGCCTCAGATCAACGAAGCCACCATCCGCCTGTTGACGCGGCTCGGCGTCGATGTCGTCGTGGCAGAGGGTGCCGGTTGCTGCGGTGCGCTGACCCACCACATGGGTCAGCATAAATCCGCCATGGCCAGCGCACGTGCCAACATTGCGGCCTGGAGCCGCGAGATCGAAGGTGCAGGGTTCGATGCGATCGTCATCAACGCCTCGGGCTGTGGCACCACGGTGAAGGACTATGGCTTCATGTTCCGCTCCGAGCCGGAGCCATGGCGCAGCAGGGCGGAGAAGGTTTCGGCGCTGGCATGTGATATCAGTGAGTTCGTCTCGCGGCTCGATTATGCGCCAACGCGTGACAGGCCCGCTCTGACGGTCGCCTATCACTCAGCCTGCAGCCTGCAGCACGGCCAACAGATCACAGCCGAACCGAAGTCGCTGTTGCAGCGCGCCGGATTCACGGTGGTCGAGCCCATGGAGCCGCACATCTGCTGCGGCTCCGCCGGAACCTACAACATGCTCCAGCCGGAAATCGCGGCGCAGCTGCGCGACCGCAAGCTCGGCAATCTGCGCGCGACCGATGCCGACCTGATCGCCGCTGGCAATATCGGTTGCATCACGCAACTTGCCGGGCATGGCATTCCGGTAGTTCATACGGTCGAACTGCTCGACTGGATGTCCGGTGGTCCGGCACCGTCGGGCCTTCAAGTGAGCGATGCCTGATGCCCAATAAGTCTGTCCTGCTTGTCACCCTGTTATGCGCGTCGCTGCCTGCTGCCGCACAGAATCCCACCCCACCAGGAAACGATCGGCGCGCTGCCATCGACAAACTGCTGGGTGCGCTGAAGACAGCGCCGAGTGAGGAAATTGCCGGGCCGCTGGAGCAGCAGATCAGGCAGCTCTGGCTGAATTCGAGCACACCCGCCGTCTCCCTGCTGATGAGCCGCGGCCTGCGTGAAATGAAGGCTGATGCCAGGCAGGATGCGATCGAGGATTTTTCCGACGCGATCACGCTCGATCCCAATCTGGCCGAGGCCTACCACCAGCGCGCGATCGCTCGTTTCACCGCAGGCGATACACAAGGGGCGATCGCCGACATTCAGGCGACGCTACAGCACGAGCCGCGCAGCTTTGCCGCATTTCAGACGCTTGCCGCGATTGCCGAAGCGCGCAAGGACTGGAAAGGCGCCTACGCGGCCTGGCAGAAGGTGATGGCGATCGATCCGAAGACCCCCGGTGGCGAAGAGCGCCTCAAGGACCTGCGCCGCCACGCGCTGGGCGAGGAGGCGTAGCGCTACCGATCTGTCAGCCGCAGCTCGATGCGCCGGTTCTTCGCGTACGCCTCTGGCGTATTGGCGGAATCGAGTGGCTGATTGTCACCGAACGCCGTCGCCGCCAGATGCTCGGCTGGCACGCCATCTGCGATCAGCAACTTCACCACGGTGATCGCGCGCTCCGCAGACAATTCCCAGTTGGAAGCGAACTGACCACCAACACCCTTGATCGGCTGCCGGTCGGTGTGGCCGTCGACGCGAAGGATCCACGCGATGTCAGGCGGGATCTCGGTGGCGATGTCTTTGATGGTGATGGCAAGCGCCGTGATCCCGCTCACCCCAGCCGGCGTCAGGTCAGCGCTGCCGACCGGGAACAACACCTCGCTCTGGAACACGAACCGGTCGCCCACGATCTGTATTCCAGGCCGGTTCGCCAGCACATTGCGAAGCTTGCCGAAGAACTCGCTGCGATAGCGCTGCAGCTCCTCGACCTTCGTCGCCAGCGCGATATTCAGCTTCTGGCCAAGGTTAGCGATCTGGGTGTCCTTCGCCTGCCCCTGTGTCTTCGCCAGATCGAGTGCATTGGCCACCGTGGTAAGCTGCGCCTTCAGCTCATCCACCTGCTGATTGAGCAGCGCGATCTGCGCCTTCGCCGAATCGCCCAGCTGCTTCTCGCTGGCAAGCTGCGTCTCGACCGCGGCACGGCGCTGCGCATCCGTCATCGCGCGCGCCGCCGCGTCCTGCGCCTGCTTCTCCAGCGAATCACGCAATGCCGCGAGCGCGCGGTTCTGCTCCGCCAGCTTCGCCAGATCGGACAGCTTCGTCGCCAGCGTGTCCTTGTTGACCTGCACCGTCTTGTCCAGCTCGGCCATCTGGCGCTGCATCTCGGCAAGCTGTGCCTGGGCGTTGGCGAGCTTGCTGTTGGTGTCGCCAAGCTGCTGCCGCGCGTCCGCAAGCTGCGTCGCGACAGTCGCTGTCTCCTGCTTCGCCACGTCCGTGCGTTGCGCCGAAGCAGTCAGGTCATTCTGCAACTGCTCGGCGCGCGCCGCACCCGAGCGTGCCTGCAAATTGGCATCTGCCAGCTGTTGCGCCAGTCGGTCGCGTTCCGCCCGCAAGGTGTCGCGATCGGTGCTGGCGCGCTCTGCCTGATCCTTTAGCGAAGCAAGCTGCTGCGACAGGCTGTCGCGGGCGCCTGTGGCCGCGGTAAGCTCGCGATTGAGCTGCGCGATCGATTGCTGGAGGTCCGTGCTGTGCCCACGTTCCAGCGACAGCATGTCGCTGACCTCCGCAAGCTGTCGATTCACCCGGTCAAGCTGCTTGTCGCGGCCGGTCAGCACGACGGACAGGAATGCCTGCGCCAGAACGAACACCAACAGCACGAAGATGATGACCATCAGCAGCGTGGACAGCGCATCCACGTAGCCAGGCCATGCTGAAAGCCCGTTATCGCCGCGCCGTCGCACGGTCAGCGGCATCGCTACTTCTGATCCTCCGCCAGCGCAGCGACTGTCCTGGTCAGGATGCGCAGATCATTGCGCAGCTCCGCGGTGCTCTGTGCCCGCCCCTGTTCGGAATCGGCCAGCAGGCGCTGCAAATATAGTTCGATGTTGCGCAGATGGCCGCGCGCGACATCGTCGAGCACGAAGTCCCGGCGGTCGCCGAGTTGTTGCAACGCTGGTGTCAGCGATGCCTGCGCCTCGGCTATGCGCAGCATGAGCTGCTGGCTGGTACGCATCGAGTCGGACAGCGTCGCGACGTGCTCGGTCAGCGCCATCACCGCCTGGTTCGCATGCGCGCGGCCATCTTCGCCGCGTTGCAGAATGCGCTGCAGGTTCTCCATGTTCTCCGCGGTCTGCTCCAGCAGCGCCTGCACGTAGACCGGCACCGAGCCTTCACCCTCCGCCAGCACGCCCGACGACAGCCGGGTCAGCCCGGCCAGCCATTCCTCCAGCTCATTGAAGAAGCGGTTCTGCGCCTGGCCGGCGGTTAGGTCGAGGAAGCCCAGGACAAGTGCGCCTGACAGGCCGAACATTGAGGCGGAGAACGCGGTGCCCATGCCGGCGAGCGGCTTCGCCAGCCCGGATTTGAGCTGCTCGAACAGCGCGTTGAGATCGCCGGAACCCACCGACATCGTGGCGATCACATCGGATACCGCGCCGATAGTCTTGAGCAGGCCCCAAAATGTGCCCAACAGGCCGAGAAAGATCATCAGGCCCGTCATGTAGCGCGACAACTCGCGACTTTCGTCGAGCCGCGAGGCGATCCCGTCCAGTACGCTGCGCATTGCCGTGGCGGAGAGCGTGAAACGCGCCTGGTCGGTACGGCTATGTGTCTCGCGCGAGGCCAGCATGCTGGCCATCGGTGCCAGCAGCTTCGGCGACGGCAGCGACGCGATGCGAGGGCGCGCGTTCTGGAAGGTCTCGACCCAGGCGACCTCCGGCGACAGTCGCAGCACCTGGCGCAGGTTCCAGGCAATGCCGATCAACAGCACCAGCAAGATGAAGCTGTTGAGGATCGGGTTGTTGGCATAGGCGCCCAGCAGGACCGGCGACAGCATGGCCGCCACGACGAGGACCGCCACCAGGAATATCGCCATACGGATCAGATAGACGTTAGGTCGGGTCACTGCGATTGGCTCTTGGCGCCGGCATCCGCTGCCGGTGCATTGCCGCCCATCACCGCGAGATCAACGCGATCGGGCGCTTCGCCGCCGCCGGTAGCGCCGAGTGCGCGAACGTAAATGCGAGCCGAGTTCAACGCCGTCGGCTATCAGTGCGCTGCGCACCGCCAGGGCGCGCGACAGCGAAAGACGCCGGGCGGTGGAGGGGTCGCCCGGTGTTCCGGCGGCATAGGCCACCACATTGAAGCTGGTACTGCCGCCGGCTGGCGCGGCTTGAACGAGATTCTTGATGGCCGAGGCGCTGGCCGGGCTGAGCTCTGCCTCTCCCCCTCCGAAGGTGACGCGCAGCCCCGCGCCGGTGTTCGTTGCCGCGCTGGCGGCGCTGTCGGAGACCGGCGGCGGTGGCGGCGGAGCCGCTTCCGCGGATGGCGGAGGTGTCGCCACCGGTGCGAGCGCGACCGTGGGCGGCGGCGCAGTCGGCAGCGTGGCTGGTGGTGGTGTCACAGCCGCAGTGGCCGAGGTCGCAGGGGCTGCGGTTGCCGCGGGCGAGGTGGTCGCGACTGATGGCGTGGCAGCGGAAGCCTCGGTCGTCGGCTCGGGTGAGGGCTTCGTTGGCGTTGTGGCGACACGTCGCTGGGCGGGTTTCGATGCGGGGTGCTGGACTGCCCGCTGCTTTCCCGCAGGTCTGGCACCGGGCAGTGCGTCGAGCGCATGCAGATCGACGGTGACCTGCGCCAGCGCAGGCACCGCCATGCCGAACAGAGCCGTGAGCACAACACAATATGGCCGCATGCGCGTCAGAATACCGGGGGACAGCCGCGATAGGACAGTAACGGGAACTCTCATCTTGTTCACGTGCTGAGGTGGCTTCGAGCAACGCCTTCAACCACCGCCTCGCTCAGTACCGGGTGAAGATGTGGGTTGGCGGCGATCACCTCCCCAGTGTCGCGTGGGTCCTGGCCGCTTGGATCGGTGACAAAGCCGCCCGCCTCGCGCACCAGCAACACGCCGGCCGCCAGGTCCCAGCGCTGCAGCCCGAGCTCCCAGTATCCGTCGTAGCGGCCGGCGGCGACCCAGGCGAGATCGAGTGCCGCCGCCCCGAAGCGGCGGATGCCGGCGACCTGCGGCATCAGCACGCCGAGGGTGCGGGCGAAGGCAAGGCGCCGCTGGGGGGCGACTGCGGCGAACGGGATGCCGGTGGCGAAGACTGCGTCCTTCAGCTCGCGCCGTGCCGAGACGCGAAGGCGCCGCTCGTTGACGAAGGCGCCCCCGCCTTTCTCCGCCCAGAACAGCTCGTCGACCGCCGGTGCATAGATTAGGCCGGCCGCCAGCTCGCATCCGCCGTCGGACAGCCGGCGCTCCAGAGCGATACTGATCGCCCAGTGCGGAATGCCATGCAGGAAGTTGGTGGTCCCGTCGAGCGGATCGACCACCCAGCGCCATGACCAGTTCTGTGCCCCCGAAGCGCCCGACTCCTCCATCAGGAACGCGTAGCCGGGCCGCGCCTTGTTCAGCTCCTCCCGCAGCGTGCTTTCGGCACGCAGATCGGCCTGCGAGACGAAGTCCGACGGTCCTTTCACTGACACCTGCAGGTGCTCGACCTCGTTAAAGTCACGCAAGAGGCGCTTCGACGCCCTCTGTGCCGCGTTGGCCATCACGGTGAGGTGAGGAGAGAGGCGGAGCGCCACGGCGCGAGCCTCCGTTCAGCCCTTGGCGCGCTCCACGTAGCTGCCATCCTCGGTCTTCACCACGATGCGCTCACCCGCCTCGACGAACGGCGGCACCGAGGTCTTCACGCCATTGGACAGCTTTGCCGGCTTGTACGAGGAGGAGGCGGTCTGGCCCTTCACCACGGGGTCAGCCTCGACGACATCAAGCACGACGGTGGGGGGCAGGTGGATACCGACGGGATCGCCTTCCACCAGATCGACCGTCACGTGCATGTTATCCTGCAGGAAGGGTGCGGCGTCACCCAGCAGGTCGCAGGGGATATGGGCCTCCTCGTAGTTCTCGGTGTCCATCAGCACGAGATTGGCGCCGTCGGTGTAGGAGTAGGTGAACTCCTTCTCCTCGGTCATCAGGCGTTCCACCGTATCGGCGGTGCGCCAGCGTTCGTTGGTCTTGTTGCCGGATTTCAGATCCCGCATTTCCACCTGAATGAAGGCACCCCCCTTGCCAGGGGTGATGATCTGCTGCTTGAGCACCGTCCAGCGACGACCGTCATGCTCGATGACCTGTCCGGCGCGGATCAGGTTCGCCTGCTGCTTCATCGGAATACTCTTTTTCGGACTGGGATTAGGTTGGCGCTTCTAAACCGGCGTGGCAGGCGCGGGCAAGTTCCACCCATCGGTCGTGCGGTCCGCCGGGGATTGTCCGGTATCGCCAGGCAGCTTGTGACGGCTGCCGGATGGATCGCGAACATGATCATCGGGATCCAGGTAAAGCGGCCCGATCGGTACCTTCCCATGCCCGCCAGGTATGTCGAGCACGTAGGTCGGCCACGCCAGCCCGGTGACACGGCCGCGCAGTTGGGCGAGCAACCGCCGGCCCTCTTCGATCGGCACGTGGAAGCGTGAGGTTCCCGGGGCGGGGTCAAGCTGGTGCAGGTAATACGGCTTCACGCGCGCGGCCAGCATGGTCCGGAACAGCGCCTCCAACACCACCGCATCGTCGTTCACGCCGCGCAGCAGCACCGATTGGCCGAGTACCGGAATCCCGCGCGCCTGGATCAGACGGATCGCGGTGCGCGCCTCGGGAGTGAATTCGCGCGCATGGTTGGCATGCAGGACGATCCACATCGACTTGGGTGTATCAAGCGTATCAGCCAGCGTCTCAGTGACCCGTTCCGGGTCGGCCACGGGCACCCGCGTGTGGATGCGCAGGATCTCGATATGAGGGATCGCCGACAGCGCCTGGACGATCGAGGCGAGCCTGCGCGGCGACAGCATGAACGGGTCGCCGCCCGTCAGGATGACCTCGCGGATCGCCGGGCGTGCGGCGAACCAGTCATACGCTGCCTGCAGTTCGGCCGCGGTCAGCAATCCCCCGCCGGGACCGACATGCTCGCGGCGGAAGCAGAACCGGCAATAGACCGGGCAGATCAGCAGTGGCTTCAGCAGCGCGCGATCCGGGTAGCGGTGCACCACGCCCTTGATCGGCGATAGCGCGTCATCCGCGATCGGATCAGGGCGCTCGTGGGGCGCGGTCTTCAGCTCTGCCGGGTGGGGGATGAACTGCAGCGCGATCGGATCGCCGGGCTCCCGGATGAGGCTCTGCATCGCCGGCGTGATGGCCACAGCGTAGCGGCGCTCGACCGTCGCGATCGCATCGCGCAAGCCAGGCGGGATCAGCCCGGCCTCCACAAGATCGTCAGCGCTACGCAGGGTCATCGCCCGGAGATAGGCCGACAGGACGCGAACCGCCAGTCAGACGCGGCCAGCTCGGTTCAAACCGCCGCCGCACCACCGCCATCGCCGCGGAACACGCCGAACAGGCCCAACAGGCTCAGCTCGGCCTGCGCTACCAGCAGCGGCAGGCCATGCACGTTGTTCAGCAGCGTGTCTGCGGCATAGGCTGCCGCCTTGTCGGTATGCACCGAGCCGCGCCCAAGCGCGCCAAGCACCACGTCCGCGATGGTGGCGTATCCCGGTATCGTCGGATGCATGTTGTCGAGGCCGGCGAACCCGCCATAGTAGCCGAACGGGATTGCGGTGATCGGTTTGTTGTTGAGGGACTTTCCAGTCCCGGGGATGACCAGCCCACGCCCCATATAGTGCTTGCCATCGAACGGTGGACTGGCCGCGTAGATATCGGCGAATGAGACACGATTGCCGAGTGCGGTCTTCAGTACGTCCTCAGACCGCGCGTTGACGTCGGCGATGAGAGCGTCGAAGTCCCGGAGCTCCGTGCCGGTGATCGGCGTCTCCGTGCTGCCGATGCGCGGCCCATAGGCAAAATAATACTCATCACCTGGATAATCGTTCTCATGCTCGGGGCTTGGCATCATGTTGGGTATGAACCGCGGACGGATCAGACCGTTGAAGACAATGCGCTCGACCCGCGCCGGCAGCGCCTTCAGCCGCTCGGCAACCGGCTTGAGCAGTTCTGGGATATTCGCCACGCGTGCCATCGTCTGATTGCTGAAGTCACCTGCGAATCCCGCCATGAACAGCCCTTCGTTGCTGCCGATATTGATTAGCAATATCTGCGGCTGACGGTCCGCGACCTGGTCGAGCTGTGACTTCTCCCGCTGCGCGTCCCTGTGACGCGGATTGAGCGTGTAGCAGTTGTTAAGCGCGAACCACAGATCGCCGATCGTGGTGGCAAGTTCGGTGATCGACAGATTCGGACCAGCAAGTTTCGCGCTCAGGTCACGCACCTGGTCGATGTAGTTCTCGTAGGTGTCCTGGAACAGCGAGGCGATCTGCGCGCCACCAATGGCGACATTGTCGAACGCCTCGTGTTGCGACCATGGCTGATCGAGTGGCCATGCCTTCAGGTTGTCGAGGCAGACGCCACGCAGGTGCTCGACCAGATGCAGCAGTCCGCCGCGGCGCAGCTCTGCCTCGAGGTCGAACAAAAGCGGCTGCCGCAGGTCGGGAACCGTCATCGACATCCCGATCGCGTCGGCAACCTGTTTGGGGGTCGAGTGGTTCACCATGGCGGGAAGAAAGCTGATCGAGCGAATGCCCTGGTACATCGAGTCACCGATGGCCATGATGTCCGGTTGCTCGTCGTATGTGGTCATTTTGTTTCCCCTTCCCGGTCGCGAAGCCCCGCTGAAACACGAATGGCCGGCACGAGGCCGGCCATTCGCGCATCAGGGATCGGCCGTCGCGACGTTAGTAGTGCCAGTATCCGCCGCCGCCGAACAGTAGAACCAGCACGACGATCAGCAGCACCAAGCCGAGGCCACCGCCGTAGTGAGCGCCACCATAGTAGCCGGAGCGGTAGCCATAGTAGCCACCGCCGCCGAACAGAAACAGGACGATCAGGATCAGTAGAATCAGGCCCATGCTATCCGCCTCTCATTCGTGAGGCGGTTCAGATTGGTGTCAAGCAGGGTCGTCGTGTGGCCCAATTGCGGCAATGGAGCGGCCAGTGACGTTCCGGAGTAACATTGGCGACATGTCGCATCCCCTATGGCACCCCGAAAGTCTGGCCGCGCGCATGCCGTTCCTGCGTCGTCGGTCATTGCTGGGGCAGGCGACGCGCGCGTTCTTCGCCGGACGAGGCTACACCGAGGTGGAGACGCCCTACGCCGTTCCCACACCCGGCGAAGAGGTCCATCTGCGCGCCTTCAGCACCGAGCGCGAATTTCCCGGCGGCGGCAGCGAGCCGCTTTGGCTGCAAACCAGCCCGGAGTTCGCCATGAAGAAGCTCATCGTCGCAGGAGCCGGCCCGATATTTCAGCTCGCGCGGGTCTGGCGAAACGCCGAGGGCAGCGATCTTCATGCGTCCGAGTTCACCATGCTGGAATGGTACCATCCCGGCGCAGGCATGGATTCGCTGATCGAGGAGACCACTGCGTATCTACGCGCCGTGCTGTCGCCTGTCGTCGCGTGCCGCGGCGTCACCACGGATCTCTCGCGCGTTGAACGCCTCACCGTCGCTGAGGCGTTCGCGCGTTATGTCGGCGCCGATGTGCTGGCCACCGCCGAGGATGCGCCGGCGCTCGCAGCCTCCGCGGGGACAGCTCTGCGCCGGAACGAAAGCTGGGAGGATCTCTTCTTCCGGCTCCTTCTCGAACGGGTCGAGCCGCAACTAGGCCGCGCACATCCAACCTTTCTGACGCATTGGCCTGCCGCTCAGGCCGCATTGGCGCGCCGCGATCCAACTGATCCGCGGGTCGCCGAAAGGTTCGAATTGTTCGTTTGCGGCATCGAACTGGCCAACGCCTTCGTCGAACTTACCGACGACGAGGAACAGCGTGCCCGGTTCGTGGCTGATCGGGCGAGGCGCCACGCGGCAACCGGTCCGGATTGGCCGCTCGATGAGGACTTCCTCGCCGCGCTTGCCTTCGGCATGCCGCCATGCGCCGGAATTGCGGTCGGGTTTGATCGGCTCGCGATGATCGCTGCCGGTGCGCAAAATATCGATCAGGTGCGGTGGATCCTTCACGGTTCTGCAACCGATTCCGGTGCATGACTTGCGATCCACTGAAAGGGAGGCCGCCGATGTATCCGGTTGCCGACGACTTCGCTGCGATCGCACAACGGCTAAAGGAGATCCAGGCGGAGGTGGCAGAAGAACGCGCCGCCGCCGACGCGCGAACTCAAACCGAGGGCGAACCTCAGCCTGAATCGCGCTACATGTACGGGGACACCAATACCTGCGCCTGAAACAGGCTCAGTGGCGCGCCAGCACTGGGAATTGCAGGCACAACACCTCGGCGCCGCTGTCTCCCGCCATCACTGTCAGCGGCCCATCATCCGGCCCGACAAAAACACAGGAATTGGGCGGCAATAACGCCGCCCCATCCGCCGCGGCGGAACCGGACAAGACGATCCAGAACTGTCCGCCGCCCTCGCGCGGCTCCGGTCCGCTGACGCTCGCTGCCTGCGGCAGGCGGTAACGCCATGTCGCCATTCCGTCCGCCGTCTGCTCCAGGACCGTGGTGCAGGACAGACGATCGGTCTGCGCCAGGCGTTCGGCTGGGACAACCGGCATCGGCGGCGCGGTCGCCTCGCGATGCTGGAAGTTCTGCACCCGCACGGCGCGTAGTTGGCCACGCGCGGCCGGCATGTAGCGCGCACCCGAATCCCAGGTGTTGCGCAGGGTGAACCAGGAGATGCCCTCGTCGGCTGCCACGATCGGGCCGTAGGCTGACCACGCGTCAGTGTAATGCACCGCCACGGTGCCGACGGCGTGCGTGCCAAGTCGGCCGCCCCCCTGCACGATTACCTGATACTGGTCAGCCTCATGGAAGTGCGGCTTCGTCACCGCATGCGGTTCCTTCTCCACCAGGAACGCCATTGGGTACAGTGCGCCGGGTTCCGGTGGCGTCTGGCCCGGCTTCAGCGTGTTGCGGTTCTCACCCATGAAGGTGGTGAGCCAGCCGTTGCCCGTTTTGCGCCGCGTTTGCCGCACGACTTCGCTGTTCGCGGTCAGGATCATCGTCTTGCCTCGTCCAGTGTCCCGGGCAGCCTACGCCGCGAACCGCTGCCGCGCCAAGGCCGCGCCGGCGCCGAGTGCCGCCAGCTTTGCCTCCGCCACCTCGCGCCGCATTGGCGCCATGCCGCAGTTGCTGCAGGGAAACAGCCGCTCCGCTGGCACGTACGACAGTGCCTCCGCGATAGTGTCAGCGACCTCCTCGGGTGTCTCCACGCGATCGGTCGCGACATCGATCACGCCGACCAGCACGTCCTTTCCAGCGAGCAACCGCATTAACGCCATCGGTACGTGCGAGTTGCGGCACTCGAGCGAGATCTGGTCGATCCGGCTTTTCGCCAGCACCGGGAATATCTCCTCGTACTGGCGCCATTCGGTGCCCAACGTGCCCTTCCAGTCGATGTTCGCCTGAATGCCGTACCCATAACAGATGTGCACCGCGGTCTTGCAGCTGAGCCCTTCCACCGCGCGCTCCAGCGCCGCGATGCCCCACTCGTTGACCGCATCCATGTAGACGTTGAACGCGGGCTCATCGAACTGGATCACATCGACGCCGTCCGCTTCGAGCGCACGTGCCTCCTCGTTCAGCAGCGCAGCGAATGCCATTGCCAGTGCCACGCGGTTGCCGTAGTGCGCGTCGGCGATCGTATCTACGATCGTCATTGGCCCCGGCAGCGTGAACTTCAGCCTGCGCCTGGTGTGCGCCCGCGCCAGTCGTGCCTCAGTCGCGTGCACGCGACCGCGCAGGCGCAATGGGCCGGTCACCGTCGGCACCATCGCCTTGTAGCGGTCGTTGCGGATGCCCATCTCGACGCGTCGGCCGAAGTCGATGCCTTCGACGTTCTCCAGAAAGCCGTGCACGAAGTGCTGGCGCGACTGCTCGCCGTCGCCGACGATGTCGATGCCGGCATCCTCCTGCTGCTTGATGGCGAGCAGCGTCGCGTCGAGCTTGCCTGCCACCAGTTCTTCGCCCGTGAGCTTCCACGGCGGCCACAGCATGTTTGGCTCGGCAAGCCAGGAAGGCTTGGGCAGGCTGCCGGCGATGCTGGTTTCGAACATCAACAAACCTCATTGGAACCACAGGCTGGCAGTACACGGCTCACCACATGGACACGGTGATCCTACTTCAGAGCGGCTCAAACCCCCGTACTCTCATGACAGCCAGAGCAGACGGAGAGGTGATGAAGGCGATCAAAGCCTCTGCCGCGTTCGGTTGTTTGCTGGAAGCCGCCAGGCCGGCGACGTAGTTCGTGTAGTCCTGGATGCCCGCCGGCAACGGCCCCAATAGCTCGACCCTTGGTTCCGCCAGAAGTTCGGTGACCTGGATGAACCCGATTTCGGCGTCGCCATTGACGACAATGTCGAACAGTGCCTTGCCGCTGCCGGTGGCCAGCCTAGTCTTGGGCATCATTTGACCAGCGATACCAAGGCGTCCCATGAGCTTCGCCATGTAGATGCCACTCGGAGCGCCCGCCGCTGGATCGATATAAGCAATCGCTTTGACCGCCAGCAGCGTGCGTGTGAATGCTTCGACCGAGCTTATGTCTGGCTTTGGAGCGTTCGTGTGAACGAATGCACCAACCCCAAGCTTCACGACATCAGTCCGGGTGGCCGCGACGAGCTTCCCCTGCTGTTGGAGTTCGTCGAACTGCTCATCTGATACGATTGCGACATCGGCGCCTTCACCCTTCTTCAGACGTGCCGTCAGCGCACCGATCGTTGCGTAGTCTATTATGACCGTGTTGCCCGTGTATTTCTCGAACAGCGGAACGACTTCGCTGAGCGAACTTCTAAATGCCAGTGGAAAAAGACATTTGATCTCGGCCGCCAGAACCGGTCCATCAAACCTGGTCTCCTTCAGCCTGCGCCCGAGCCGCATCTGCATTCATCTGCGTTCACCCGCGGTTTCATGATACCGGTGCCTCAGGCGTACGGAACAGCAGAGGGAACGCGCTGTGCACGTGCGGCGCGGTGACCGGTGGCACGCCGAAATGCAGGAACGAGCGATTCAGCTCCGCCAGGCTGCGCGCGCCCGACAGCGCCATCGCCACCATCACCTCCTGCTCGAGGATCTCCAGCAGCCGATGCACTCCGACATCGCCCTCGGCCGCCAGCGCATAGCAATACAGCCGCCCCACCGCGACCGCATCGGCGCCCAGCGCGATCGCCTTCACCACGTCGGTGCCACGCGAGAAGCTGCCGTCGATAACCACCCGCGCCCGGCCGCGAACCGCGTCCATCACCTCCGGCAGCACGTCCATCGATCCGCGGCCGTAATCGAGTTGTCGCCCGCCATGGTTCGACACGTACACCACTTCGACCCCGTGCTCGCAGGCGATCGCCGCGTCCTCCGCCGTGGCGATGCCCTTCAGGATCAACGGGATACGGTGCTTGTCCTTGAATCGCTTCACGTTGTCCCAGGAAAAACTCGCCTGGTGATTGTGCCCGGTCGCCGCCGCGCGCCATGGCTTGACGAAGCGCGCCGCAATATCGCGCTCGCGCCGCGAATACGCAGCGGTGTCGATCGTGATGCAGAACGCATTGTAGCCTGCGTCAACCGCACGGCGCGCCACGTCGTCCACCCAGGCATCGTCGCCGCGCACGTAGAGCTGGAAGATCTTTGGACCCGTCACCGCCTTCGCGGTCTCCTCAAGCCCAGGGCTCGTGACAGAACTCACGATGATCGGTACGCCGAACTCCGTGGCACCACGGCCGGCCGTCGCCGCGCCGCCCGGATTGAACGATTCCAGCGAACCGACCGGCGCCAGCATGACGGGCAACCGCAGCTTCATGCCGAGGAACGTCGTCGTCGCATCCACCTTGGAGACGTCGCGCAGCACACGTGGACGCAACGCGATCGCCTCCAACGCCGCGCGGTTGCGTCGCAACGTTGTCTCGCTTTCCGCGGCGCCGATCAGATAGCCCCAGATATTGCTGTCGAGCCTGGCCCGCGCTGCGGGGATGAATTCGTGCAGGCACTGGTAGTCGCCCGTGAGTTCGGTCAGGTGCGGCGCTTCCGGCATCGGTCTTTCCCCTCTTCGATGGCACCATCAGGCCAACACCCGGTGCTGTTCGCAAGGGGCGCGTCTTATGCCGTCACGACCGCCGGCCTGCCTGTGAACGGCGTGCCGGGCCGCGTCTCAGGCATCAGGCGCCACACCAGAGCCAGCGCGACCAGTCCCACCAATGCCAGCCCGAAGAATGCGGCCGGCGCCCCAAGCGTGTCGGCGATCCACCCCGCGGCGGTGGTACTGGCGGTGGCGCCGAGACCACCGGCCAGCCCGAGCGAGCCGATGGCCAGGTTGAGATACCCGGTGCGTCGCGTCAGATCCGCGGCGATCAGCGGCATGGTCAGACCCACGACAGTGGCGCTCACGCCGTCCAGCACCTGGATCGCCACCAGGGGAACCGCGTCGGGACTGGCGACGAACAGCAGCCCCCGCAGCGGCAGCGCCGCGAAGCCGAACAGCAGGATGGGCTTGCGGCCAAGGCTCTGCGCCAGACGACCAACCCAGGGCGAGCATGCCGCCACGACGATCTGCGGCACGATGACCGCCGCCGACACGATGAACCCGGAGGGCCCGACACGCTTGGACAGCTCATTGAGCGCCAGCGGCAGCATCGCCGCGTTGGCGAACTGGAACAGCACAACACAGACCGCAAAGATGTGCAGGATTGGGTCGTTGAAAATATGCCAGGGACGATGCTCGCTCCCCTTCCGTTCGCGCGGGTGACGCGTGGCCGGATGGTCGTCGGCGACAAGGTCCCTGTCGCGGAACACCACGAGCGCGACCAGCGCCGGTATGATCAGCAGGGCGGTGAAGGTGAATATCGCGCCTTGCGAGACATAATAGGCGACACCGCCTAGAGCCGCGGCGGTGAACCCGTTGCCCAGCGAGGCGTATCGGCCGTTGCTGCCGAGCCGCTCGCTGAACGCGTCATGGCCGCAGAGCTTCAATGTCAGCGCCGCAATCGCTGGCGTGAGCAGGCACCCGGCGAACGCCTGCAATATCCGCGAAATCAGGACCGGCCCTGGTGTCGGTGTCGCCACCACCATCAGAGCGCTGATGCCGGTCAGCACCAGGGCGACCCCGATGGCCACCCGCTTGAGGTGAATGGCATCCACCAGCGCGCCGGCCGGCACCTGAAAGAGCAGCGCCGATCCGGTGCCGACGCTGAGTGCGAAGCCGATATCAACCTGGCTCCAGCCCTGCTGGGTGAGGTAGACGGTGAAGAACGGTCCGAACGCCGTCTGAAGGGCGCCGACAAAGAAATTGAGGCCGTTCAGTCCGCCCTGGGCGCGTAGCGACGTCATGGCTCAACCGTAACCTCGCTGCGAGCCCGGAAAAGTAAAGGCCGGGCAGACGCGCTGCCCGGCCTCACCCTATTCCCCGGCTGCCGCGATGTCAGCCGATAACGGCGCGCAGCCGCGGCGCCTGCGGCATGCACAGCTCCTCATAGAGGTCCAGATAGTCCTCGGCCATGCGCCTGGCGGTGAAGCGGCGCTCGAACTGCTGGCGCACCTGGGTGCGGTCCAGCTCACCCAGCCGATGCACCGCCGCGGTCGCAGTCGCCTCGTCGTGCACAATGAAGCCGGTAAGGCTGTCGTCGATCACCTCGGGTACCGAGCCGCGGTTGAAGGCGATCACCGGTGTGCCGCATGCCATGCTCTCGATCATCACGAGGCCGAACGGTTCCGGCCAGTCGATCGGGAACAGCAGTGCCTGCGCGCCCGACAGGAAGGCCGCCTTCTGGCTGTCGTTGATTTCGCCAATGAACTCGACCCACGGGCTGGCGTCGATCAGCGGCTTGATCTCGTTCTCGTAGTATTTCTTGTCGGCATTGTCGACCTTGGCGGCGACCATGAGCTTCTTGCCGGCGGCCCCGGCGATGCGGATCGCCTTGTCCACACCCTTCTCCGGTGAGATACGGCCAAGGAACGCAAGATACTCCTGCTTTACCGGCTGCGGGGTCAGCAGATTGGCCGGCATGCCGTGGTGCACCGTGCCGATCCAGTTCAGGCGGGGGATCGGCCGCCGCTGGCTGTCCGATATCGACACGAACGGCGCATCGAACAGCTCGTACACGTCCTTGAACTCAGGAATGTCGAGGCGACCGTGCAGCGTCGTCAAGAAAGGCGTGCGCTGGCGGCTGAACAGCGACAGCGGAAAATAGTCCGTGTGGAAGTGCAGTACATCGAACTCGTCGGCGCGGCGATAGATCCGCTCCATCATTCGCATGTAGATGGCGATCCAGTCGACGACGGATGGATCGAGCCGCAGCGCCTGATCGCGCATCGGCGCGAGCTTTGCCGACGTGATCGAATCACCGCTGGCGAACAGGGTCACGTCGTGACCCATGGCAACCAGTTCCTCAGTAAGAGAGTAAACTACACGTTCGGTACCACCGTACAGCTTTGGCGGCACCGCTTCGAAAAGCGGAGAAATCTGAGCGATACGCATGAATGCAGGCCCCAGGGTTTTTCTTCGGTTCACCAGTAACCAGCTCGGCTTTTACTGACGGTTGACTTGATCAGGGGGCCGTGCTTGATCACAGTGTTGTTATAGAATGTGAATGTGGCGAAAAATCGGCGCGTTCCACGCCGTAAATCCCGCCTTAATTCAGCCATCCACACCGATCACACTCCCGACATTGAGTTATTACGGCGAAAATGAGGCTCGTTCAATGAACCTTCCGCGCTTGCGTGCGCATCCCATCGGGTTCCTGTGGCACTACGTACGTCGTCACCCCTGGGGGCACGCCACCGTTTTCTCGTCGGTATTGGTCGCTGTGGTCTGCGCCGTTTCCGTCCAGTACGGCCTCAAACATCTGATCGACATCATCGCCGCCGGTCCAGCCAAGGCGACCGGGCTTTGGCTGGCGTTCGCAATGCTGTGCTCATTGGTCGCCGCCGACAGCTTTTTGTGGCGCGTCGCAGGCTGGGTGGCGGCCTACACATTTGTGGCGGTGACCGGCGACATCCGGCGTGACCTGTTCGGTCATCTATCAGGCCATTCGCCGAGCTATTTCGCCGAGCGCCTGCCCGGCGCACTGGCCAGCCGCATCACTGCGACTTCCAACGCCGTGTTCACTACCGAGAACACCGGGTCATGGAACGTTTTGCCACCGGTGGTGGCAGTGGTCTGCTCGATCGTCTTCATCGGTTCGGTGAACCCCACTATGGCCGCCGCGCTGGTCGGCGCTGCCGCGTGTCTGGGCGCGCTGGTGTTCTATCTGGCGCGGCGCGGCACGCCGCTGCATCGCAGTTTCGCCTCGAAGGCCGCGGCGGTCGATGGCGAACTGGTCGACGTGATCGGAAACATGTCCGTGGTGCGCGCGTTCGGTGCGATGTTCCGCGAGCAGAAGCGTATTGCCGGCACAATCGGCTTCGAGTTGGCCGCGCGCCGCAGCAGTCTGATCTATCTCGAACGGCTGCGCCTGATCCACGCAGTGATCACCTCGGCGCTGATCGCCGGCATTGTCGCCTGGGGTCTGCTGCTGTGGCAGCACGGCCAGGCGACGGTCGGCGATCTGGTCCTGATCACCTCGCTGTCCATCGGCATCCTGCACTGCACGCGTGACCTCGCGGTCGCTCTGGTCGATCTGACCCAGCACGTCGCGCGTCTTGAGGAGGCGATCGGCGCACTGCTGATCGAGCACGAACTGCCGGATCGGCCGAATGCGAGGCCGCTGCGGGCGGGGGCAGGGGAGGTGACGTTCGATCGGGTGCGCTTCGCCTATCCCGGCCGCGCTCCTGTGCTGCGGGACTTTGACCTGACGATTGAGCCTGGCCAGCGGGTCGGACTGGTCGGTTATTCGGGCGCGGGCAAGTCCACAGTTCTGGCACTGCTGCAGCGGTTCTACGATGTGGGCGGCGGGCGCATCCTGATCGACGGCCAGGACATCCGCGACGTCAAGCAGGAGAGCCTGCGCACGACGATGGCGATCGTTCCGCAGGATATCAGCCTGTTCCACCGGACGGTGCTGGAGAACATCCGCTACGCCCGCCCTGACGCGTCCGAGGACGATGTGCTGGCGGCGGCCGACATGGCGAACTGCCGCGAGTTCATCGAGGCGCTGCCCGACAGCTTCGCCACCATGGTGGGCGATCGCGGCGTGAAGCTGTCCGGCGGCCAGCGGCAACGCCTGGCGATCGCGCGGGCGCTCTTGAAGGACGCGCCGATCCTGCTGCTGGACGAGGCCACCAGCGCGCTCGACAGCGAGAGCGAACGCGCAATTCAGGATGCGCTCGACGTGTTGATGCAGGGCCGCACTGTCATCGCTATCGCGCACCGGCTCGCGACGCTCAAGAGCTTCGACCGGATCATCGTGATGGATCGCGGGCGCATCGTGGACGACGGCCCGCCTCGTGTGCTGGCGCTGCGGCCGGGTCCTTATCGCGACATGCTGCGCAGGCAACAACTGGTCGAGCCGTTGCCGGAAGCGGCTTAGTTAGGACCTGAGTGGTAATAACTACACCAGCCAGCGCACGATCCGCGCCCACAAACGTCATGCTGAGCGGCGTCGGCATGACGGAAGGAACGATCGCGCGCCGACTTAGCCTCATCGACATCAAAGCGTCACGTGCGGTGACCCCAATTTTGTGCCCCAATTCGGCCGCCGTCGCGCCGTCAGCCTGACCATCGAGGTCAGGTGGTGGCGGTTCTCGCCACGGTGACTGATAGGGGATAGGTCGCCAATGGACGTCGCCGAGCGTGCGATGCCCGCCGTCGCGGGCGGGAAATCTGTGCAAGATTACATCGACGAGTTGCCCGGCTGGGCTGACGGCACCAGGCTCAAATCAGCGCCGATGACCGGCATGCAGTGGCGCATCTGGTCGCTTGCCGCAGCCGGCAAGTTCTTCGAGGGCTTCGTCGTCTTCATGACCGGCGTGGCGCTGCCGCTCATCGTACGCGAGTTCCACATCCTGCCCGCCGAGAAGGGCATCATCAGCGCCGCCAGTCTCGCAGGCATCCTGTTCGGCGCGGTACTGCTCGGTGGCCTGTCGGACTATTTCGGCCGCAAGCGCATGTTCATCGCAGAGATGATCATCTTCGTGGCCTTCCTAGGGTTGCTGATCCTCTGCAACGACTTCCTCTCGCTGGCCATCTGCCTGTTCGGTCTGGGCCTCGCACTCGGCTGCGACTATCCGACCGCTCACATGATCATCTCGGAGAACATCCCCAGCGCCAATCGCGGCAAGCTGGTGCTTGGCGCGTTCGGGTTCCAGGCATTAGGTGCGCTCGCCGGCACCGGTGTCGGCTGCGTCGTTCTCATTCTCGTACCGGACCTGTCTGCATGGCGCTGGATGTACGCAACTGCGCTCATTCCAGCACTCGCCGTCACGATCGGCCGCTTCTTCGTGGTCGAGAGCGCGAACTGGCTGGCGGTGCGCGGCGCGCACGACAAGGCCGAGCAGTCGGTGACCCGCCTGCTCGCCCGCGAGCCGCAATATCCGAAAGACATCCGGCTGCGTCGTAGCAATGTTGCCAGGAGCGAGGCAGGTCGCGGCAATCAATCGTTCATGGCGCTGTTCAACGATCGCAACCGGCGCGCCACCATCTTCGCCTCCGTCCCGTGGTTCATCCAGGATCTCGGCACCTACGGCATCGGCATCTTCACGCCAATCATCCTGGCGGCGGCGATCGGCGCTGGTTCCGACCATGTTCGCAGTCTCAGCGACCTGATCGCCGACACTATCCTCGCCGCCAAGGGTGCTGCGCTGATCAACGTCCTGCTGATCGTCGGCATCCTGTTCGCTGTGGTTCTCGCAGACCGCGCTGGCCGCATCAGCCTGCAGATCATCGGCTTCATCGGCTGTGCCGTCGGATTGTTTCTCGCCACACTCTCCGATGACGCCACGGGATCGACCAGGGTCGCACTTATCTTCGCTGGCTTCATGCTGTTCAACTTCATGACCAATATTGGCCCGAACGCGCAGACCTATCTGCTCGCCGGCGAGGTGTTCCCGACCGAGGTGCGCGGCATGGGCGCGGGCTTCGCCGCGGCCTTCGCGAAGATCGGTGCAGTTGCCACGGCCTTCCTGTTCCCCATCCTGCTCGCCAGTATCGGAACTGCTGCGCTGCTCTGGGGTCTGATCGTCACTTCGGTGTTGGGCGCGATGCTCACCTGGATTTATCGCATCGAGACGACAGGCGTGAACCTCGATCAGATCGGCCGGTAGCGCAGCCATGATGAAATGCACTGAACCCCGCCGGTGGTACCGGCGCAGCCTGGTCGGCGCAACGCTTTCGCTGGCACTGCTTTCGCTCTCTGCGCAGGCGCAGGGACCGAGACTGAACGAAACCGGTTCCACGCTGCTCTATCCGCTGTTCCAGAGCTGGATCCCCGACTACGTGCGCCTCGTGCCTGGCGTCACGATCACCGCTGCCGCCACCGGGTCAGGCGCCGGCATCGCCGCCGCCATCTCCGGCGACGCGCATATCGGTGCGTCGGATGCCTACATGTCCGATGAGCAAGCCGAGCAGAATACCGGTATCGTCAACATCCCGCTCGCCATCTCAGCGCAGACGGTCAACTACAATATCCCGGGCCTGAATGATGGTGGGCTGAAACTGGATGGTCCGACGCTCGCCGGCATCTATGACGGACGCATCACGGAATGGGATGCGGCACCGATTGCCGTGTTGAACCCTCATGTCGAACTGCCGCACCAGCCAATCGTACCGATCCGCCGATCGGACGCCTCCGGCGATACCTTCATCTTCACCCAGTTCCTGGATTTCTCAGCGCAGAGTTGGGAGAACCGCATCGGTTACGGCACCAGTGTCGCCTGGCCTGCGGTGGCCGGCGAGAAAACCGCTACCGGTAATGAGGGCGTTGTGCAGACGCTCGCCGCGACGCCGTATTCGGTCGGCTATGTTGGCGTCAGCTACCGCGACGCGATCGCCAAGGCCGGGCTGGGGACGGCGCCGCTCGAGAACCAGAGCGGCAAGTTCGTGCTTCCGAGCGCGGATACCATCAGTGCGGCGGCCTCGGTGCTCGACCCTCGCACGCCGGCCGACGAGCGCCTGAGTCTCGGTGTTCGCGCCCGGCGATGACTCATATCCGCTGATCAACTATGAATACGCGGTGGTCTCTGTCAGGCAGGCCAATTCCGATGCCGCCGCGGCGTTGCGACACTTCCTGCTTTGGGCGGTCTCGATCAACGGCGGCAATGCCCAGCAATACCTCAGCCCCGTCGGCTTCATTCCGCTGCCTGACTTCATCCGCGCGCTGAGCGAGAACCAGATCAACCGGATCAAATAGGCAAGGTTTCTGGCTGAAAAATCGCTTCCGCCACGTATCGGACATACTGCTGTGATGTGATCTCCGATCGCATCATCGAGGCCATGCAGGATGTCCCGGCTTGTCGTCGTCTCCAATCGGGTGGCGCCGATCACGGAAGGTGAGCCGACCGCCGGCGGATTGGCCGCCGGCGTGCTGGATGCGCTGAAGCAGCAGGGCGGCATCTGGTTCGGCTGGAGCGGTGAGATCACCGACGATGCCGTCGCTGCCGCGCATGTCGAGCGAACGGTCGGATCGATCACGCTCTACACGGTCGATCTCCGTCGGCGCGATTACGATGAGTTCTACCGTGGCTTCGCCAACGGCACGCTGTGGCCGACGCTGCACTATCAGAGTCGGCCACGCGCATTTCGATCGGGCGGAGTTCGCGGGCTATCGACGGGTTAACACGCTGTTCGCGCAGGCGCTCGCGCGTCTGGTGCACCTGGACGATCTGATCTGGGCGCACGACTATCACCTGCTCTGCCTGGCCGAGGCCCTGCGCGAGGCGGGGCTGCGCAACCGCATGGGTTTGTTCCTGCACACGCCATTTCCGGCACCTTCGGTGTTCATGACCGATCCGGCGCACGCCGAGCTGATCCGCGCGATGTGCCAGTTCGACCTGCTCGGCTTCCAGACGGAAGATGATCGCGGCGCGTTCACCGACTACGTTCTCCGGCAGGCAAACGGCAGTGCGCTGGATGGCGGACGGCTGAAGGCGTTCGACCGTACGTTGAGGACCGGCGTGTACCCGATCGGTGTGCATGTCGACGAAGTTCGGCACGAAGCAGAGGCACCTGCCAATCAGCATCATGCGTCGCGGCTGCGCGCCAGCCTGCTCGGGCGGCCGCTGATCCTGAGCGTCGATCGGCTGGACTATTCCAAGGGGCTGCGGCCACGGTTCATCGCGTTCGAGCAGTTCCTCGAGCGGTTTCCGCAGCACCAGGGCAACGTGGTGTTCATGCAGATCGCGCCGCCATCGCGCGGCGACATCGAGACGTATCGCGAGATACGCCACGAGCTCGAAGCCGAGGCCGGCCGCATCAACGGACGCTTCGCCGAAGTGGACTGGATGCCACTGCGCTATCTGAACCGTGGTTTCGCGCGCAGTGCGCTGATGCCGCTCTATGCCGAGGCACAGGTCGGGCTGGTGACGCCGCTGCGCGACGGCATGAACCTGGTAGCGAAGGAGTATGTCGCGGCGCAGGATCCCGACGATCCGGGCGTTCTGGTGCTGTCGCAGTTCGCCGGCGCGGCGCGCGAACTGGATGCGGCACTGATCGTCAATCCGTACGATGAGGCCGGGGTCGCGGCGGCGCTGGATCGCGCCCTGGCGATGCGGCGCGACGAGCGGCGCGAGCGGCACGCCGCCATGCTGGCGGTGATGCGGCACAACAGCCTGGACGCCTGGCGCGATCGGTTCGAGGCGGATTTGCGGGCCTGACGCCGACACCTATAATATCCGCAGAAATAAGGCAGGAGCGTTCCACAATGAGCATCAGCATCCGTCCGGTGCACCCGGTCTTCGCCGGCGAAGTGTCCGGCATCGACATCTCGCAGCCGCTCACCCAGCGACCAGGTTGCCGCCATCGAGGCCGGCATGGACCGCTACGCCGTGCTGGCGTTCCGCGACCAGCCGCTGACCGACGAGCAGCAGCTCGAATTCAGCCGCAACTTCGGCGAGTTGGAAGTTACGCTGGCCGGCCAGATGGCCAAGCCGGAGGATCGCCGTCTCGGTGATCGGCTGGAGCTCGGCGACATCTCCAACCTCACCGCGCGCAACCAGATCCGCGAACGCGACGACCGTTCGCCGGATGTACGCGCTGGCCAATCGGCTGTGGCATTCGGATGCGTCGTTCCGCGCGATCGGCGCCGGCTACACGCTGCTGCACGGCCGCGTGATTCCCGGCAAGGGCGGCAACACCGAGTTCGCCGACATGCGCGCCGCCTACGATGCGCTGGACGACGCGACGAAGGCCGAGTTCGAGGACCTCGTCACCGAACACTCCATCGTCTTTTCGCGCGAGCAGATCGGCTTCGCCGACTACGCCCCCGGCAACGAGGATCGGCTGCGTCCCGTGCGGCATCGGCTGGTGATCACGCACCCGGTGAGCGGCCGCAAATCGCTGTATCTGTCGTCGCATATCGGCGGCATCGTCGGCTGGCCGGTGCCGGAGGCGCGCGCCTTCATCCGCGACCTGATGGAGCACGCGACGCAACGGCAGTTCGTCTATTCGCACGCATGGCGCGTGAACGACCTGGTGATGTGGGACAATCGCACCGTGATGCACCGTGCGCGCCGCTTCGACGACCTGAAGGAAGTGCGCGACCTGCGCCGCACCTCGATCAAGGGCACCGGCCTGATGGTGGAGCAGGCACAGGCCGCCTGACGCCTCGGGAAGGCTAAGCGCGAGCCCCCTGTCAGCGCGAGTTCCACACCCGCTAGTTGACGGGAATATCCTAATGAAGTTCGGCATTCACAACCCGTCATGGCTGTTCGGTCCGGATCCCGCTGAGATTTTCGAAGCCGTGAAGGCGAAGGCGCTATGGGCCGAAGAGCCACGGCTTCACCTGGTTCTCGGTGATGGATCACCTGATCCAGATCGGCAATGTCGGCGCGCCCGATGAACCGTTCATGGAAGGCTGGACGGTGCTGTCGGCGCTCGCGGCGGTGACCAGCCGCATCCGTCTTGCCACGCTCGCCACGTCGGTCGCCTACCGCAATCCGGCGCTTCTGGCCAAGATCGCGGCCGGCGTCGATCTGATCAGCCGCGGACGCCTGACCTTCGGCTTCGGCGCCGGCTGGCATGAGCCGGAATACCGCCAGTACGGCTGGGAATTTCCGCCCAGGCCCGCAGTGCGCATCCGGCAGATGGAGGAAGCCGTCCGGCTCATCCTCGCGATGTGGACGGAGCCGCGCACGACATTCCACGGCAGGTATTTCCGCGCCGAGGACGCGATCCTGGAACCCAAGCCGGTGCAGAAGCCGCGGCCGCCGATCATGATCGCCGGCGGTGGCGAGCAGCTCACGTTGCGCGCCGTCGCCCGTCTTGCCGATGCCTGCAACGTCGGTGGCAGTCCGGACGCGGTGCGACACAAATTCGCGGTGCTGCGCGGCCATTGCGAAGCGGAGCAGCGCAACTACGACGCGATCGAACGGACCAACATCATCAGCTTTCTGCTGGCGCGCGACGAGGCTTCGCTGGCGGCGAAGCGGCAACGGCTCGCGGTCCCGGCGTCGTACTACGGCTTTGCCGGCACCGTGTCGCAGGTCACCGATCTCGTCGGCCAGTACCAGGATGCCGGCGTGCAGCTTCTGATCAGCAGCGCCTACAAGAACGACCTGGAAACCCACGAACTGCTGGCGGCCGATGTCATGCCGCATTTTGCATAGCGCACGGAGCTGACGATGGTGGACAAGGTATATCCGGTCACGCATAGCGACGCCGAATGGCGCCAGATCCTGACAGCCTGACCAGTACGACGTGATGCGGGCGCACGGCACCGAAGCGCCCGGGAGTTGTGCGCTTCTGACGGAAAAGCGGGCCGGCAGGTTTTCATGCGCTGGATGCGATCAACCATTGTTCCAGTCACGGCTGAAGTTCGAGAGCGGCACGGGATGGCCGAGCTTCAACGATCCGATCGAAGGCGCGGTCGAGACATCCGTCGATCGCAGTCACGGCATGGTCAGGACCGAGGTACATTGCGCCAACTGCGGCAGCCACCTCGGGCACGTCTTCCCGGACGGCCCGCCGCCAACCCATCTCCGCTATTGCATCAACGGCATCGCGATGAACTTCAGTCCCGACTGATAGGTCTTGGGTTCGGATTGAGGCAGCCCGACATCAATCGCATCACGCGACGGCGTCACACGTTTGGCCGCGAAGAAAGGTCTCGAATGCCGCGCTGTAATCGGGATGCCATCGCGACAGCGCCGGCCGGTTCTCGGTGATGTCCTGTGCCGCCCACAGGATCCGCCGATTGTCGATCTCGCGCGTCACGTCGTTGTCCGGGCAGAGGATGTAGAAGTCGCCGCGGTGCATGCCGTCGATCAGCATGTCCACCACCTGATCCGGAACCCAGGCGCCAGGCGGCTTCTCGGTTCGGCCACGGCTGGTCATGCCGGTGAAGGTGGAACCAGGGATCAGCAGGTGCGCGGTGATCCGCGCCCTCGGCTCGTTGCGCAGGCTGTGCGCCAACGCCTCGGTCAGCACCTTCACACCGGCCTTGCTGACATTGTACGCAGTGTCGCCGGGCGGACAGGTGATGCCCTGCTTCGAGCCGGTGTTGATGATCGCGCAGGGCGTTCTCTGCTCCAGCATACGCGGGGTGAAGCTCTGCACGCCGTTGATGACACCCCACAGGTTCACCTCCAGCACGCGCCGCCAGCGATCGATGTGGTCCCACGGTCCGCCACCCGGCGAGGTGCCGGCATTGTTCATCAGCACGGCGACTTCGCCGAACGCCGCGTAGACCGCATCACGCAGCTTGTGTACGTCGTCGAGCTTGCTGACATCGGTCGCCACCGCGAGCACCGCGTCCCTGCCCTTCGGCGAAGCCGCTGCGACCTCGGCTGACGGCCGGGTCAAGCGCCTGCTGCGACAGGTCGGCCAGGCACACCTTGAGACCCATCGAGGCGAAGCACCTGGCCGCGGCGAGACCGATGCCGCTGGCGGCCCCGGTGACGACGGCCACGCGACCTTCGGTAAGTGCGGGTGGTGTTCATCGCATTACTCCGTGCGCCGTGGTGTGTTGAGATTGACGTCACGCGGTCGCGGCGTGTCTTGCTGTCAAGCAGGAATGCCAGCGAGCACCTCATGTCAGAGCACCCGAGGGATCGCTTGGCAAGAAGGCTCGTGTTATGCTTGTTCGGATATAGCGACGGTGGTCGGGAGGGTCCAGATGACGCCCAGGATCAGACGATCGACGGGCGCACTCCTCGCCGCGTTCTTGCTTACGTCACGCGCTCGCCGTTGGCGGAACCGTTGCAGATCTATGCGGCAGGTAGTCTTACCGCTGCATTCACCGACATCGTGAAGGCGTTTCCGGCCGCCGAGGGCGATGTGGCTGCACCGGTGTTCGGTCCCTCGGGCGTGTTGCGCGAAAAGATCGAACACGGCGATCACGTCGATGTCTTCGCATCGGCGGACATGGAACAGCCGCGGACGCTGGCGCGCTCCCGACCGCGGATCATTGGTCGTGATGTTCACGCGCAACCGGTTGTGCGCGCTGGGACGAGCAAGTGATCGGCCTGACGTCCGACAATCTGCTCGACAGGTTGCTGGACCCATCGGTGCGGCTGGCGACGTCCACGCCCGGCGCCGATCCCGGCGGTGACTACGCATGGGCGGTCTTTGCGCGTGCCGAGGCGGTGCATCCAGGCGCAGAGGCCATCTTGCAGGCCAAGGCCATGAAGCTGGTGGGAGGCCCGAACAGCACGCCGCTCGTGCCTGGGCGCGGTGCGGTTCAAGGTATTTTCCTGGCGGACAAGTGCCGACGTGATGCTTGGCTACTGCAGCAGTTCTGAACCGGTCATGCGGGAGATACCGGGCCTGGTGAACGTTCCCGCTGCCGCCGTCGCTGACTGTCGGACCGGCCTATGGACTGATCGTCCTGTCTGACCAACCACTGGCCGCGCGCTTTGCGTTGTTCGTTCTGTCCGAGCAGGGTCAGGCGATCCTGCGACAGCATGGTTTCGATCCCGATCGGCTTGCCGTAAGTCATCTTGACCACACTCGGTTGTCCATGCCGTAATACACAATATCACATAACGCATGCAGCCGTTCGATTGGACGTGACGATGACAGAACCGTTGGTACGATTGCTTGACTCCGTGAACATTGACGAGAACCGTCAGTATATCGAATTCCGGTTCAGGGACGGTGGCGGAGAAGAGCAGGCGATCCAGATCGACTTCGAATATGTCGAATCGCTCGCCGCGCTGTTTCAGCAAGCCTTCGTGTCTGCGGTCATGGATGCACGACAGGGCGCCAATCGCTCGTATGGACGCGAGTATTTGTCCGTGCCACGTGTCGATGTCGACTATCCGATCAGCGTCGCGGTTGATCTGATGACCGAGCGGGTCGTGACGATGTTCATGCTCGGAACGCCGTTTCAGGCATCGTATTCGATGCCCCCTGCAGTCGCACGCATGTTGTCAGGTGACCTGCGGAAGGCGTGCGACCAGATGGGGCAGCGGATGCAAGCGGCAGGCCGCTTGGCAAATTGAAGCGGCGCTTCAGTGAATTGATCGGTTTGGGGGCTCGCGCGTCGAGCCATACGTGGCGACCGTCGCCATACCCTGAACCTGCCACGGCTTGACAGTGAACGAAATGGCCATGCCCTCAGGCGTGCGCAATGTCAGGATCATGTCCCGGCCGTTCTCGGCCAGGGACATGTTCCAGGTATCCACCGCATGCACGGTGCCCGCTTCCGCCGACTGCGGCGCCGCAGTCAGCACGGTGTTCAGGCAGTGCGTCGGCAGGGACAGCGAGACCTTCTGCCCTGCCGTGTCGCGCAGCAGCAGGATCAACCGCGAGCCATCCGGTGACAGCCTTACGCCGTCCAACTCGGCCGTGTCGATCCTGCTGCGATCGGTCATAGCGCGGCGGCGACGGCTTTCGTTTCGGTATAGAGTTCCAGCACTTCCTTGCCCATCTCGCGTCCCCAGCCGGACTCCTTGTAGCCGCCGAACGGCAGCGCCACGTCGCCGAAGTTGTGCGTGTTGATCCACACCGTACCGGCACGGATACGGCGCGCCAGCTTGTGCGCGATGCCCAGATCGCGGGTCCATACGCTCGCGGCGAGGCCGTAGTTCGTGTTGTTCGCTTCCTTCGCAATCCGCTCCAGATCGTCATCGTCGAACGGTATCGCACACACGACCGGGCCGAAGATTTCGTTGCGCACGACCGACATGTCTGGGCGCGTGTCGGTCAGAACGGTCGGAGCCACGAAGTATCCGGCATTGCCGACGCGTTCGCCACCGGCGACGACGCGCGCACCTTCCTTGCGGCCCGAACTCCAGGAAGCCGGTCACCCGCGCGAATTGTTCTTCGGACACCAGCGGACCCATTTGTGAATCAGGATTGAGGCCCGGCCCCATATTGATCTTGCCGGCCTCCGCCGCGATGCCCTCCATCAGCCTGTCGAATACGCGCTTGTGGGCGAACAGGCGCGAGCCGGCCGTGCAGCACTGGCCCATGTTGAAGAAGATCGCGCTGGCTGTCCCGCGGATCGCGACATCCATGTCGGCATCGGCAAACACGATCGCCGGTGACTTGCCACCGAGTTCCAGCGAGACCTTCTTTAGGTTGCCGGCGGCTGCCTGCACGATCAGCTTGCCGACTTCTGTCGATCCGGTGAACGCGACCTTGTCCACGTCGGGATGCGCTGCCAGTGCGGCCCCGGCTGTTTCACCAAAGCCGGTCACGATGTTCACAACGCCAGGCGGGAAGCCAACCTCCTGGATCAACCGGCCAAGCCTGACGGCGGAGAGCGGCGTCTGTTCTGCCGGCTTCAGTACGATCGTGCAGCCTGCGGCGAGCGCCGGGGCAAGTTTCCATGCCGCCATCATCAGCGGGAAGTTCCATGGGATGATCTGGCCCACAACGCCGACCGGCTCCCGCAGAGTGTAGGCGTGCCAGTTGCCAGGTGCGGAGATCGGCACGGTCTCGCCGTTCAGGCGGGTCGCCCAGCCCGACATGTAGCGGAACATCTCGTAGGAGCCTGGAAGGTCCGCTGCGCGTGCATCACGGATCGGCTTGCCGTTGTCCAGCGCTTCGAGAGCGGCGAATTCTTCGGCTTTCGCCTCCAGTGCATCGCCCAGACGATAGATGAGCTTGCTGCGCTCCAACGGCGACATGCGTGACCACGGGCCGCTTTCGAACGCGCGCCGAGCGGCGGCAACCGCCGCATCGATATCCGCCGCGTCGCCTTCCGCGGCCTTCGCGATCGGCAGGCCGGTGGACGGGTCGAACACGTCGAAGGTCTTGCCGGACTTGGCGTTCACCCACGCATCGCCAATCAACAACTGCAAGGGCTTGGCGATGAACCGAGCGGCAAGCTCAGGCACCGGAACGGGGTGCAGCATCACATTCATCGGCTTCCTCCTCAGTGCTACGCAATTCCTGTCGGGACATAGCGCAGAAGGCAGGTTGGCACCATACCCCGCCTGCGTGCCGCGACCCCACCTACGTGCCGCGCGCTTCCTGGATCGCCTGCCAGATACGCAGCGGGGTCGCGGGCATGTCGATGTGTTTGATGCCGAATTCCGACAGCGCATCGACCAGCGCATTCATCACCGCGGGCAATGAGCCGGCACATCCTGCCTCGCCGCATCCCTTGGCCCCGAGCGGATTGGTGCGCGCCGGCACCGGATGGCTCTCGAAGCCGAGGCCGGGCAGATCGGACGCGCGTGGCAGACCGTAATCCATGTATGAGCCGGTCAGCATCTGACCATCCTCATCGTAGACCACGCTCTCCATCAGTGCCTGGCCGACACCCTGTGCGATGCCGCCGTGAGCCTGGCCCGCGACGAGCATCGGGTTCACCAGCACGCCGAAATCATTCACGGTCGTGTAACTGACGATCTCCACCGTGCCGGTATCTGGATCGACTTCGACCTCGGCAATATGGCAGCCGTTGGGGAATGCTGACGGCACGCCTTTGAAGACCTGGCTGACGTTCAGCGTAAGCGGCATCCCATCGGGCAATTCTCCGCCAAGGCGCAGCCGCTCCGCCACATCCATGATATGGATGCCGAGGTCCGTGCCAGCGATGTTGAAGCGGCCGCGGACGAACTCGACGTCGGCGGCATCGGCTTCCAGGAAATGCGCGGCCGCCTGCTTGCCCTGCTCGATAACGATATCGCTCGCCGCGATGATGGCACCGCCGCTCTGCATCATCGAGCGCGAACCTCCCGTGCCGCCACCCCCGATCAGTTCGTCGGAATCGCCTTGCAGCAGCTTGATCCGTTCAAATGGGATTCCAAGCCGTTCCGAAAGCACCTGGGCAAAGGGTGATGCGTGCCCTTGGCCGTAATCCAGCGTGCCGGTGATGATCGTGACGGAGCCATCCGTCTCGAAGCGGATGCCGCCCATTTCCTGGCCGTCGCCGGCGGTCACCTCCAGATAGTGGCCGATGCCGCGTCCGCGCACCTTGCCGCGTCCTCTGCTTTCGGCCTGGCGCGCGGCATAGCCATCCCAATCCGCCGCAATTAATGCCTTTTCCATCACGGTGGGGAACTCGCCACTGTCGTACAGCATGCCGGACGGCGCGCGGTATGGCATCTGCTCGGGCTGAATGTGGTTACGCCTGCGCAGCGCGATGCGGTCGATGTCCATTTCGCGCGCCGCGGTCTCGACCAGGCGCTCCATGTAGTAGTTGCCCTCGGGCCGCCCCGCGCCGCGATATGCACCGACCGGTGTCGTGTTGGTGAACAGGCACTTCGTCGCTATCTCGATCAGCGGTGTGGCGTAGACGCCGATGATGTTCTTCACCATGTTCATCGTTGGCGGGATCGTGGTGGCGTTGCTGAGCCAGGCGCCAAGATTGCCATAGCCGGTGACGCGCAGCGCCAGGAATTTGCCGTCCGCGTCCAATGCCAGTTCCGCGGTCATCTCATGGTCACGGCCGTGGCTGTCGGACAGGAAGCTTTCCGATCGTTCGTCGGTCCATTTCACTGGGCGGCCCAGCGTGCGAGCGGCATACAGGAGGCAGATGTACTCCGGATAGGCGGACGACTTCATGCCGAACGAACCGCCGACATTGCCGGTGAGAACGCGCAGCTTTTCCACCGGCACGCCGAGGATGTTGCTCAACAGGTTACGCTGACCGAACACGCCCTGGCAGCCGAGCCGCAGGATCAGCCGATCCGATTCCGGATCGTATTCGCCGATGGCGGAGCGCGGCTCCATTGGACACACGACGATACGGTTGTTGCGCAATGAAAGTTTGGTGACGTGGGCGGCGCGCGCGAAGGCGGCGGCGACCTGCTTGCTGTCGCCGTAATGAAAGTCCAGGCAGACATTGCCGGGAGCGCTTTCGTGCAGTTGCGGTGCATCCGGCGCCGCCGCGGCGCTTGCCGTTGTCACGGCGAGCAACGGATCGATGTCGACGAAGATCGATTCCGCCGCGTCCTTCGCGAGCTTGATCGTCTCGGCCACCACCATGGCGATCGGCTCGCCGACATAGCGCACCCGGTCCCTTGCGAGCGGTCGCTGCGGCGGACGCGGCGTGGGCGTGCCGTCACGATGCTTCCCAGCGGCGGCCGGCATGTTCTTGATGCCTGTCGCATCGAGGTCTGCCGCCGTGATGACCATGTGCACGCCAGGCATCTCGCGTGCGCCGTCGGCGTCGATCGAGCGCAACTCGCCGTGCGCCATCCGGCTGCGCACCATGACGCCGTAGAGCTGTCCTTGGCAATTCAGGTCGTCGGTATAGCGGCCCTCGCCGCGCAGCAGAACCGGGTCTTCCTTGCGCGAGACCGGCTGGCCGACGGCAAATTTCTCGTTCAGGAGCAACGTTGGGTAGAACGGCGCATTCATGCAGGGCTGCTTTCGTGGCGATGGTGCGACAAATCGTGACGCCATATCCAACAGGTTATAGCGGGTGACTGCAACCTGCCAATCCAGCTTCCGAGCACCTCGATCGGTGCCGTGTTGAGATGGATACGTGCTTGCCGCGCGTAAGCACCCTGCTGGCGCTTCACTGCGCCTGAAGTGACGAGTGACACCTAAGGGAGGCATCCCCCTCGTCATGGGCGGCGCAAGCCGGGCCGAAGACCCGTCGACGAAGACGTGGATGGCGGGGCCAAGCCCCACCATGACGAAGGAGCACGACCGTGCCCAACTTACCGCCGCGTGAAGGCTGGCCGCTGTGATCAAGTCAGTCGGCGGCATCCGCGAGGGCCGCCACATCTGGCCGCTGCAATGCGGCGAGCAAGGAGGTGGCGCTGGCCGACCGGAGTGGGATGAATTGCTTGCCTGCCTGATGGCACAATTGTTTGGCGACCTGGGCTGCATGGTGGCTGATGCAATCGACGGGAAACACCACCAGATCGGCTTGACTGGCGAGGCCGGCAAGCAGGTTCAGATGGTGTTCGATTCCGCCGTCATGGTGCACGAACACGGCTCCCGCCGCCTCGGCGATTGCGCGCAAACGCACCACATGATGCGGCCTGCCGCCGACATAAAGCAGCGTCACGCCATCAAGCCGGGGAGGTGACGGAACGGCGGGGGCGCTGTCGCGGCAGGTCGCATGCATCGATGCCTCGATGGCCTCGAGGTCCCGACGCAGGGCGTTATTCTCGCGCTCCGTGTTCGTCCGTGCCGAGCGCTCTTCGGAAATCGCGGCTTTCGCGCTTGTCAGCCGCTCGGCCAACACCGCGCTACGCCGCGTCTCCGCGGCAAGGCGACGCTCCAAATCCGCGACCAACTGGTGCAGCGCGGGGTCATGGTTGCCAGGCATGGCCGGTTCGGCAGCGACCTGCCGGGCCAGTGCCCGCCGCAATTTCTGGATCGACACGTCCCGCGTGACGACCGCATCGCGAAATGCCGCCTGCTGTTTGTCGAGGCGCGCTCGTAGTTCGGCGTTCTCTTCTTCCAACTGACAGAGCCGTCGGATGTCCGCACGATTGGCCGCTCCAACCAGGTGCGAGAGCATGTGCACTTCGCCGAATGCATCGCGGATCACGGCACGCGTCGCCTCCGGATGCGTCAGCGTGGCCCAGTAGGCGCCGGGTATCTCGCCGCGGCGGACGGCGTCACGCCAGAGCGACCGGACTGCGTCTTCGGTACTCGCTTTGGCAAACTGGTTGATCGCGATGCGATGGCGCTCATCGAGCGCCTTGTTCAGCAGCTTGGCCGCCTTGTCGTGGCGTCCGGCGAGGGTCACGGCGGCGCTGTGCAGTTCGTGATCGGTGTGCTCCGGCGACGCAAGCCCAAGCTTTTTGAGGAGCTGACGCAGTTCAGACGTGGACAGGCAGGTGCCGAGGATGGAGCAATGCAGGTTGGTGTTGAATTCCCAGATCTTGGTGCGACGCGCCGGTCCCACCGCAGGTTGGGCGTCGTCTCGCGTCACCAACGCGGGAGCCAGGGAGGAAATGTCGATCGTTCTCTGCGGCGACGCCGGAATGGCGGCGGTCCGGATCACGACTGGCGATTCTGTCATGCTCACCGGCCGCCGCCTGTTGCTTACAGCCCGGCCTGGGTGACGAACTTCGTATTCAGATAGTTCTCGATTGCCTCCAGGCCGCCCTCGGACCCGTAGCCGGAATCCTTGACGCCGCCGAATGGTACTTCCGGCAATGCCAGGCCGTGGTGGTTGATCGAGATCATGCCGCTCTCGACCGCCGCCGCGATCGCATTCGCTGTCTTGGCCGATCTTGTATAGGCGTAAGAGGCAAGCCCGTACGGCAGGCGGTTGGCTTCGGTGACCACCTCATCGAACGTGCCGAACCGGGAGATGACAGCGAGCGGGCCGAACGGCTCCTCGTTCATGACGCGAGCGTCTTTGGGTACGTCGGTCAGCACCGTCGGCTCGAAGAAGTTGCCCTTGTTGCCGATACGGTGTCCGCCGGCCTGTAGCGTCGCGCCGTGCTGTGTCGCATCGCCGATAAACGTCTCCATCGCGGTGATGCGGCGGGCATTCGCCATCGGCCCCATCGTGGTGCCAGCCTCCAACCCGTCGCCAACCTTCATCGCCTTGCTGTGCTGCACGAAGCCGGTGACGAATTGGTCGTAGATGCGCTCCTGCACCAGTACGCGCGTTGGTGACACGCAGACCTGGCCGGCGTTGCGGTACTTTGCGGTTGCCAGCAGTCGGCTAGCCGCATCCACATCGGCGTCGTCGAACACGATCGCCGGCGCATGGCCGCCGAGTTCCATCGTCACACGTTTCATGTGCGCGCCTGCGATGGCGGCGAGCTGCTTGCCAACTGCGGTGGAGCCGGTGAACGACATCTTGCGGATGATCGGATGCGGGATGAGGTATTCGGAAATCTCCGACGGCACGCCATAGACCAGGTTGACCACGCCGGCCGGCACGCCCGCGTCAGCAAAGCAGCGGATCAGTTCGGCGGGCGAGGCTGGCGTTTCCTCAGGTGCCTTGACGATGATGGAGCAGCCCGCCGCCAGCGCACAGGACAGCTTGCGCACCACCTGGTTGATTGGGAAATTCCACGGTGTGAAGGCGGCCACCGGACCCACCGGTTCCTTCACCACAAGCTGATAGATGCCCTCAGCCCGCGCAGGAATAACGCGGCCATAGGTGCGGCGTGCCTCCTCGGCGAACCAGTCAATCACATCTGCGCCGGCCAGCACCTCGCCTTTCGCCTCGGGCAGCGGCTTGCCTTGCTCCATGGTCAGCAGCGGCGCGATCTTGTCGGCACGCTCACGCAACAGGTCTGCGGCCTTGCGCATTACCTTGGAGCGGTCGAATGCGGAAACCTTCCGCCATGTCCTGAAGCCCTTGTCCGCCGCTTCCAGTGCACGATCGAGGTCCGCGCGCTCGGCATGCGCCACGGTGCCGATGCTGTCGCCGGTTGCTGGACTGACGATGGAAAGCGTGCGACCCGCTGCGGCTGCGGTCCAGGTACCATCGATGAACAGGGATACGTTGGGGTACATCGTCTGTCGTTCCTCCATGGCGGGCGGACTCGCCTCGCTACGCCGTATGTGTTTGAATATAGCGATACTGCCTCGACGGCCGGAGTTTGCCAAGGGGCAGGCCAATCAGACAGGAGGGACGTTTATGGACACGATCGCGCTCGACCCGAGGCTCCGGCATTCGAGCGGCTTTCTCGGCCGAAATCCGCTGATGCTGATCGACGGCAAACAGGTGCCGGCCGTGTCCGGCAAGACCTTCGCGGTCTATAATCCGGCGACCGGCGGCGTGATCGCCAATGTGCCGGAAGGCGACAGGGCGGATGTTGATCTCGCGGTTGCCGCGGCGCGCCTTGCATTCGACGAACGGCGCTGGACGAGGATCAGTCCCTCGGAGCGTGGCCGCATCCTGTGGCGCATCGCCGATCTGATCGAGCGCGACCTGGAGCAACTGGCCGAGCTTGAGTCGATCGACAACGGCAAGCCTTATGCGGTGGCGCGCGTCGCCGATCTGCCACTGGCCGTTGACATGTTCCGCTATATGGGCGGCTGGGCCACCAAGCTCACTGGTTCGACGCTGCCATTGTCACTGCCTGGTGAATATCTGTCCTACACCGTGCGTGAGCCGGTCGGTGTTGTTGGACAGATCATCCCATGGAATTTCCCTCTGTTGATGGCGGCATGGAAGATCGCGCCGGCCCTGGCGGCTGGCTGCACCATCGTGCTGAAGGCGGCTGAGCAGACGCCGCTGACCGCACTGCGGCTGGCGGAGTTGATTGTCGAGGCAGGCGTCCCCAACGGCGTGGTGAACATCATCACAGGCTTTGGCGAAACCGCGGGGGCGGCGCTGGCGGCGCATCCTGGTGTGGACAAGCTGGCGTTCACCGGATCGACCGAGGTGGGCAAGCTGATCGTGCAGGCTGCAGCCGGCAATCTGAAGAAGGTGTCGCTGGAACTCGGAGGAAAGTCGCCGGCGATCATTCTGCCGGATGCTGATCTCGAACTTGCCATCGCTGGAGCGGCGAGCGCGATCTTCTTCAACCATGGCCAATGCTGCTGCGCTGGGTCGCGCCTCTATGCGCACAAGTCGGTATATGAGCGCGTGGTCGCAGGCGTTGCCGACATCGCCGGCAAGATCAAGGTTGGACCTGGCCTCGATCCCACGACCGAGATGGGCCCACTGGTGTCAGACGAGCAGTTTGCCCGTGTCACCAGCTATATCGAGGATGGCCGTCAGTCCGGCGCGAAGGTTGCCGTCGGTGGCAATCGGGTCGGGAACCTTGGCTACTTCGTGCAGCCTACTGTGCTCGAGAACACGACACCGGACATGAAGGTGGTGCGTGAGGAGATCTTCGGTCCGGTGGTGTGCACCACACCGTTCGGCGACGATGACCTGGATGCGATCGCGAAACAGGCCAATGACACGATCTACGGCCTGGCCGCAAGCGTTTGGACGCGGAACGGCGGGACGGCGCACAAGCTGGCCAGTCGGATCCGGTCGGGCACCGTGTGGATCAATTGCCACAACGTGTTCGACGCCTCGCTGCCGTTCGGCGGCTATAAGCAGTCCGGCTGGGGCCGCGAGATGGGTGAGGAAGTGTTCCACAACTATACGGAGATCAAGGCCATCACCGCCGCCTTGTAAGCCTGCCCGCACTGCGTGTCCCACGCGCCGGCGTCATCCGATGCGGAAGACACGCAGTGCGTCCTTTCAGTGTGGCGGCAGCGCAATCGCGACGGCGCTGAAAGGGTCAGGGTCCTGGTCTTTGAACTTCTGGTCATTCAAGTAGGCGAATTTCGCCTCGGTGACCCATACCGTTGCCCCAATCACCGTGACCGCGGTGGGGGTCAGCTTGAAACCGTCCTTGATCGTCTCGATTGTGGCTTTGCTCCCGTCGACGCGGACGATATCGATCTTTCCGCTACGATTTTCGGCCAGGACAATACGTCCGTCGGGCAACGCCCGCATGCCGTCGGGACCATCGATTGACTGCGAGAGCTCCAGGACAGTACCGGCACCGGCAGAACCATCGGGCTTCACCGCCACACGGACCAATAGATTTTGCCGCACATTGTTGATCAAGACGTCGCCATCAGGAAGCATGGCAATGCCATCGATACCGGCCCATTTTGGATCTGCAGCCCATACGGCCAGAGCCGTGGCGCCAGGCTTGAGCGCGAGAATCCGGCCACCGCGCGTGTCGGTTACCAGCGTTATTCCATCACGCATGACCTCGACATCGTTACAAAAACCCCCTCCGGGGAATGGGTATGTGCCCTTCAACGCGGCAGTCTTCAGATCGAACGCTCTCAGGATAGTGGTGTTTTTGACCGGGTCGGGATCGGCGGAACAGACCCACAGCGTATCGGATGGCTCATGGGCGAATACGCCCACCCCACGCGTGAGGTCGGTAGGTCCGGCGGGTATCCAGGGCGTTGCCTTCGCCGCTCCCGGCATCGCGCGATAGACCGTACCGCGCACGAAACTGCCTATGTAGATCGTTCCGTCTGCGGTCGAGGTGAGACTCTCCGGAAATGCGCGGGTGTCGTCGATCATTATTTGCGTTTGCTGCGCGAAGGCAGGCAGGGTTCGCACGATGACGGACGTCAGCACGGCAACCCAACCCCAACGGCGCAGGACATACCCTGACACCCCTAAACGGTGCTGCATGGAAGCTCCTCCTGTTTTATCTGTCGTTTACAGCGGCTAGAGCGCCAGCAGCGTGCGGTATTGACGGCCGGGCTCCGTCAAATAGTGGAGCGATGGTATAAATTCGACAAGCACCGCCGTTGGCAGTTCGGATGGACAGGCAATCGGCTTTCGGATATACCCATACGGGAATAACGCAACGGGTGATCGATGGATGCTGCGGCGCAGCTCACAGACTTGTGCTGCCGTTTGACGTTCTAAGCAGCCTGCTGATGACCCCGCCAAGGATATTGCAGACCGCGCTGGACGCACGCTTTCCCGATGGCTCGCTGCGGTTCGTGCACCAACTCGGCACCTGGCGAATCGAGCAGGTAGCGGCAGGCGCTGGTTTGATCTTGAAGCTGTGCACGCCGGATGGATTTGAGGTCGCCTTCGCATTGAACGACGACGACGCGAACTCACTCGGTCCGGCGTTGACGGCAGCGCCTGGAAAATATCGATCCGACATGAGGAGACCAAACTGATGAACGTGATGACCGAGGTGCATCCATTTCTCGATGACAAGCCGAAGCGCATGCTGATCGGCGGCAAGTGGCTGGAGGCCGCGTCCGGCAAGACTTTCGAGACACGCAATCCTGCCACTGATGAAGTGCTCGCGAATGTCGCCGAAGGTGACGCCGAGGACATCGATCGGGCGGTCGCTGCCGCTCGCGCTGCGTTCAACGGTCCGTGGAGCAAGTTCAAGCCTGCGGACCGGCAGCGCATTCTGCTGCGCCTGGCGGATCTGGTGGAACGCGACCTCGAGGAATTCGCGGCGTTGGACACGCTCGACATGGGGGCGCCTATCACCCGCACGCGTGGTGGCCGGCAGCGCGCGTTAGGCATGCTGCGTTTCTATGCCGGCATGGCGACCGCACTGCATGGCGAGACGATCGAGAACTCGTTGCCCGGCGAATACGTGTCGTTCACGCTGAAAGAACCTGTCGGCGTGGTCGGCGCGATCATCCCGTGGAACGGTCCGCTGTCGGCGTCGATCTGGAAGATCGGGCCGGCGCTCGCGACCGGCTGCACCGTCGTGCTGAAGCCGGCCGAGGAGGCGCCTCTCTCGCCGTTGCGGCTGGCCGAGCTTTGCCTGGAGGCCGGCGTGCCGCCGGGCGTGGTGAATGTCGTGCCGGGCTATGGCGAGACAGCCGGTGCTGCACTCGCCGCGCATCCCGATGTGGACAAGGTGGCATTCACCGGTTCGCATCTCACCGGCCAGTCGATCATCCGCGCCTCGGCGGGCAACCTGAAGCGCGTCTCACTGGAGCTGGGTGGCAAGTCGCCCGACATCGTGTTCGCCGATGCCGATCTGGACCAGGCGGTGCCGGGGTCCGGCATGGCAGTGTTCGCCAACTCGGGGCAGATCTGCAGCGCCGGAACACGGCTGTTCGTGGAACGCAAAATCTACGACGAGTTCGTCGGCCGCGTTGCCGAGTTCAGCAAGACACTGCGTGTCGGCGATGGTCGCGATCCGGAAACGCAGGTCGGGCCGCTGGTGTCGGAGGAGCAGCTCAAGCGCGTCACCGGCTATCTGGCCATCGGCCGGCAGGAGGGTGCACGCCCGCTGTCGGGCGGCGAACGTCTCACCGACGGCGCGCTGGCCAAGGGTTACTTCGTGCCGCCCACGGTTTTCGCCAATGTGCGCGACGACATGCGGATCGCGCAGGAGGAGATCTTCGGGCCGGTGATCTCCGCCATTCCGTTCACCGACATCGAGGAGGTGATCGAGCGTGGCAACAAGACCCAGTTCGGTCTTGGCAGCGGCGTGTGGACGCGCGACGTCGGCAAGGCGCATCGCCTGGCGAAGGGCATCCGCGCCGGCTCGGTGTGGATCAACTGCTATCAGGCGATGGACCCGGCGGTGCCGTTCGACGGCTACAAGATGAGCGGTTACGGCCGCGAGTTCGGCGTGCAGCACCTGGAACGAGTATCTCAACGTCAAGTCGGTGTGGATCAAGACCGACTGACGGCGTGGTGGGCCCCCGGTGCACCGCATCGGGGTTCACCCCCGCGCCCCACCAGAGGCTCTGCCTCTGGACTCCGCCAAGCGCCGGGCGCTTGGAACCCATCCCTTTCAAATTTGGATCCCAAAAGCCTGCCCCGGCGAAGGCCGGGGGCTCCGCCTTTGGTGGTGGTCCCGGGGGCAACGCCACCGGGCGGGTTTCGGGGCGGAGCCCTGAGCGCTGGCGACACGGTGCGGCCTGCGGTGCTACACTCGCTTTGGTCCCAGAGGACGTCGATCGCATGCAAACCGAACCAATTCTCGCAGAGACTGTCGCGGGTATTCAGCGCATTCTGGGCGCTGACCTGGATCACATCGTCATCGAACGCGCGGTGATCGGATTGTTCTTCACCGGCGTGAAGCTGAACACGGGCGTCGCCGGCGCGTGCGCGACTCCATTGCGCTCGATCCCCGAGGCGGTCTGCTGTCCAAGTTCCGCCATGGCGATGCCGTTTCCGGGCAAGCTGCGCGACCGGCCGGCCAGGGAGCTGCTGAAGGAGATCGGGGCACCCAGCGGCATTCGCCGCGCGGTCGGTGTCGCCACAATGAACGCCTTGGCCGACATGTGCTGGCAGCGGCGCGCGACGCCGGACATGGAACTTCGCGCCGGTGTCGATGTGTATGATGCCGCGGATATACACCCTGGCGAGCATGTCGTGGTGGTCGGTGCCTTCGTGCCGTTCCTCAAGGCGTTGAAGCGCAGCGGTCACGACTACACCGTGCTGGAAATGAACCCCGCCACGCTGAAGGCGGACGAGTTGCCGCATTTCCGGCCAGCGGACGAGGCTGGCATGGTCGTGCCCAGCGCCGATGTGGTGCTGATCACCGGGACAACGCTGCTGAACGATACGCTGGAAAACCTGCTGGCACTATGCCGGCCCGAGGCGCGGGTGGTGATGGTCGGCCCGACCGTTGGTTTGCTGCCCGACGCGTTGCTGCGTCGCGGCGTCGATGTGCTGGGCGGAGTGCGCGTCACCGCACCCGACGCCTTCCTCGATGTGCTTGCGGAAGGTGGGTCCGGCTACCATTTCTTTGGCCGCTCGGCGGAAAAGGTGGTGCTCATGCGTAAAGCAATGGCGGTCGCGTCATGCGCGGCCTGATCCCGATCCTGTCGGGCGCCGCGCTGTTGGCGATTGCGGCAGGCACCCTGGTGTCGCGCTCCGATGCCGAACCGGCCAAGGTCGTCCCTCCGCCGGCACGCGACGAAGCCGCCGCCGCTGCGACGAGCGAGGTCGCGGTGCTCGCCGGTGGATGCTTCTGGGGCGTGCAGGGGGTGTTTCAGCATGTTGATGGTGTGACTAGCGCTGTTTCGGGCTACGCCGGCGGCGACAAGGATACCGCGCACTATGAGACGGTCGGTACCGGCTCAACCGGCCATGCCGAATCCGTCCGCGTCACGTTCGATCCGCGCCAAATCAGCTACGGCCGCATTCTGCAAATCTACTTCTCTGTTGCGCACGACCCGACAGAACTCAACTACCAAGGTCCGGACCGGGGAACGCAATACCGTTCAACGATCTTTCCAGGCACCCCGGAGCAGACGGGCATTGCCACCGCCTATGTGGCCCAGCTCAACCAGGAGCACGCTTTCCGTGCCCCGGTGGTCACAACGATCGAGACCGGCCGCGCATTCTATCCGGCGGAAGCCTATCATCAGGATTACCTGACGCAGCATCCGACCAACCCTTACATCGTCTACAATGACCTGCCGAAGATCAAGGGACTGCAACGGTTGTTCCCTGACCTTTATAGCGCCGCCCCCGTGCTGGTCGCGGCTAAGCAGTGAGGTGTGAGACGTTCTTCACCACAGTGTAGCACTGTAAACCTTCGGTGCCGCCTTCCCGCCCGAAGCCACTGTCCTTGACGCCGCCGAACGGTGTTTCGGCGCTCGATGCCACGAAGTGGTTGATCGACAGGTTGCCGACTTCGACGCCCTCCGCCAGCCGATCCACGTTTCGCGCAGAGTTCGTGAAGGCGTAGGCGGCCAGGCCATACGGCACCGAATTCGCCTTCTCGATCGCCTCATCCACATTGCGCACGCGGCTGAGGAGGGCGAGCGGCCCGAAGGGCTCCTCGCGCATCGCACGCGCATCATCCGGCACGTCGGCAAGCACGGTCAGCGGGAAAAAGTAGCCACGATTGCCAATACGCGACCCACCGGCAGTGACGCGCGCACCCTTGGCCTTCGCATCAGCGACCAACTCCTCCATGGCGGCTAGGCGGCGATCGTTGGCAAGCGGCCCCATCTGGTTGTCCGGATCCAGGCCGTTGCCGACTCTGGATGGTTGCGGCCTTCTCGGCGAAGGCGTCGGCGAACCTGTCGTAGATTGCATCCTCGACAAAGAAGCGCGTCGGTGAGACGCACACTTGGCCGGCGTTGCGTGACTTCGCGATCGCCGATGTCTCCGCGTTGCTGATTGGATCGATATCGTCGCACATGATCACCGGCGCGTGGCCACCGAGCTCCACGATGGCCGGCTTCATATGTGCGCCGGCCATGGCGGACAGATGCTTGCCGACCGGAACCGAACCGGTAAACGTCACCAGCCGAACAGATGGCTGCGGGATCAGGTATTCCGAGATGTCGGACGGCTTACCGAACACAAGGTTCAGCACGCCAGAGCAAACCGGCATCGGCGAATGCCTCGACGAGTTGCACGGCACCGGCCGGCGTTTCCTCTGATGCCTTCAGGATGATCGAGCATCCCGCGGATAGGGCACCGCCGACCTTGCGCGCCGGCGAGCTCATCGGGAAGTTCCATGGGGAGAAGGCCGCGACCACACCGACGGGCTGGCGCAATACCGAGTGCCGCATGCCAGGTTCGCTGGGGATGATACGGCCGCAAATACGACGGCCCTCCTGCGCATCCCATTCGATGATCTCGCAGCCGCGCAAAATCTCCAGGCGTGACTGGCCGATCGGCTTACCCTGTTCCAGCGTCATCGCAATCGCCATCGCTTCGACGCGCTCGCGCATGAGCTGCACGGCCTTGAGGATGATCTCTGCCCGCTTGGCAGGCGCAGTGCGTGACCACGTTTTGAAGCCCTGTTCCGCGGCGGCCTGTGCATCATCCAGATCGGCGCGGCTGGCGTGTGGGACGATGGCCAGGGTGCTCTCATCGGCTGGGTTGATCACCGGTTGGCCGTCGGCCTGCCGCCACTCTCCGGCGATGTACAGCTTGAGATCGGGATAGTTGGCTACCATCAGATGCCCTCGTTTGTCATATCCCTTTGGGTATAGCGCACAGTAGTCGAAGTCAGCGTGCCTCCTTGATCGGCGGCACGCCACTTCACTTTCGGCCGTCACTTGCCGGCAAGGCGCAGATCGAAGGACGGCGCGGGTCTACTCCGCGGCGGCCAGCATCGGGGTGAAGCCGGCCGAATTGATTGCCTCCCGCAGCTTCGGCGGCGTAATCGGCAGGTCCGGCATCCGCAGCCCGCTGGCGCCCCGAATTGCATTGGCAATCGCTGCCATCGGCGGAACGATTGGCACCTCCCCGACGCCACGGGCACCGAACGGATGGCGTGGGTTCGGCACCTCGATGAGAACCGCCTCAATCATCGGCAGGTCCGAAGCAACCGGGCAGCGATAATCGAGGAAACCCGGATTATCCATCCGGCCCTGCTTGTCGTAGATGTATTCCTCGCTCAGTGCCCAACCGATACCCTGGGCTGCGCCGCCCTGGATTTGACCCTCGACATAGCTCGGGTGGATTGCCTTGCCGACATCCTGGAACGCCGTGTAGCGCTCGATCTTGACGTGGCCGGTTTCCATGTCGACGCTCACATCGCAAAGATGCGCGCCAAAGCCAGGTCCAGCACCCTGCGCATTCAACGATACCTCTGCGTTGATCGGACCACCCGTACGTGCCGCCTTCAGTGCGATCGCACCCAGTTCCAGCGGATCGAATTCACCTGCGTTGGACCCCGCGGGAAACGCCTTGCCGTCGCGCCATTCGACCGCCTCGACCGGGATTTCCCAGATCATCGCGGCGCGTTCCTTAAGCGTCTCGATTACCTTTTCTGCGGCCTGCGTGGCGGCCATGCCGGTAGCAAATGTCACTCGCGAGCCACCGGTCACGTGAGTGAAGCCGATCGATGTCGTGTCGGCCACCACTGTGCGCACGCGCCATGCCGGGATGCCCAACACCTCGGCCACCATCATGCCAATGGAGGCGCGTGAACCACCGATATCCGGACTGCCGGTCGCGGCCGTCACCGAACCATCTTCGTTGATGTGAACCTGTGCCGTGGATTCGCCGCCGACGTTGAACCAGAAGCCACAGGCAAAGCCGCGGCCATGACCCGTCTTCAACGGCGACTTCCAGTGCGGATGGTTCTTGACCGTTTGCAGGACGGTTTCAAAGCCGATGTTCTGATGGCTCGGCCCGTAATGCGTCTTTGACCCATTCCGTGCCGCGTTCTTCTGCCGCAATGTCAGCGGATCTATATGTAGTTTGCGCGCGAGATCATCGAGCAGGCTTTCCACGGCGAACGACGTGATCGGCGCTCCGGGCGCGCGATACGCCGCTGTCTTGGGTCGATTGCTGACCACGTCGTATCCGACCACATCGACATTTGGCAGATCTTACAGCGCGAATCCGCACATGCAGCCGGGTTGAACCGGTGAACCTGGGAATGCTCCAGCCTGGAACTTCAGCACCTGCTGCGCCGCGACAATCGAGCCATCCCTATTGGCACCGATCTTCACCTCGACGGTCGCGCCCGAGGTCGGGCCGGAGCCACGGAACACTTCCTCGCGCGTCATCTGAATCTCGACGGGCCGCCCTGACTTCTTCGACAGCATAACAGCCACGGGTTCCAGATAGATCAGGGTCTTGCCACCGAAGCCGCCACCGATTTCGGCGGGATTGACCTTGATGTTGGCAATGTCGATGCCGAGCAGCTTGGACGTGTAGGCACGGATCATGAAGTGACCCTGGCTGGACGCGTGTATGGACACCTGTCCATCGGGGGCATAGGTCGCCAGGCAGGCGTGCGGCTCGATGTAGCCCTGGTGCACCGGCTGCGTGGTGTAGCGCCCCTCCACGATCACATCGGCCTCGGCAAAGCCGGTATCCACATCGCCTTTCTTGAAGGCAACGACCTTGGCGATGTTCGATGGCTTCGGGTCGACACCCGCGGTGAACAGATCTTCGTGCAGGACCGGCGCGTCCGGCGCCATGTCCTCCTCAACGTCGATGACGAACGGGAGGACCTCGTACTCAACGTCGATCAGATCCGACGCCTGACTGGCGATCATCGACGTCGTGGCAGCGACTGCGGCCACTGCATGGCCCTCATACAGCGCCTTGTCGCGCGCCATGATGTTGCGCGACAGGTCACGGAAATTCATCGGACCTTCGCCGACGAACGCTTCCTCGGATGGGATGTTGGGGAGGTCCGCGGCTGTCAGGACCGCCATGACGCCCGGCAAAGCCGCGGCCTTGCTGGTATCGATCGATACGATCCGAGCATGCGCGTGCGGGCTGCGCTTGATCTTGCCCCACAGCATCCCGGCCGCGCGGGTGTCGGCGGCGAACAGCGCCCGCCCAGTGACCTTGTCGACGCCGTCGGGGCGGATCGGTCGGGTGCCAACGACCTTGAGATGGGATTCGAGATAGTTCATCGGGTGGCTTCCCCTGGTGTGTGACAGCGCCGGTTTCGGTGGCCGGCGGGTGCAACTGACGGTTCGTGACATACGACCGGGAATGACGAGGCTCGCACAAGAGGCAATATGGCGCGAGGTCGGATGCACGCCCCCGACGCCAGCGGGCGATTATCAGACGATCCGCTTTGCTCCAGGAGAGCAGCGTCTATGACGCCGTTGGTGAGGGCTTCGATCAGGATGCTCTATCGGGTGTTCAGCGCGCACTTGCCGCAGCGGCCAACTGCACGGCAACTCCCTTGGTCAGGTTTCAGGTGGCTGGCTGGATGCGTCGATCGTGCCGCCGAACTCCGACAGTATATGGTTCCTCGGATCAACCAGCTTGCCACCACGGAAAAGCTGAAAATGCAGGAACCCGCCATTCCTGATATCGTAGAGTTCGCCGCCCTCTTCGACAAAGCTCCCCGGCGTTCGGAGAACAGACGATTCACCTGTGGGCAAATGCGGCGTCAGGTCCACGATGTTGTAGCTGCTCTCGAAACCACCGTCATGCCGGATGATGACCTCGTATTGCCGAGCGATGCGCTTCGTCGGGATGTTCCGGACCTTGAGTATCCATCCCTTTCCGATCGATCTCACCATACTCCTATCGGCAAAGGTGATCTTGATGTTGCAGCCACCGCCCGGAAGCGATGTCACCTGCATCGCCCCAGCGGATGGCCATACGAAAGAGATGTCGTCACGCACCGGTCACTCCCAATGCACTGCTCGCGGGCTTCGCCGGCAGACTAACGCGGCGAACGAAGGCGCGCTACAGCGCCCCGGACTCGATCCAGGTGTCCCCACCCGGAAGGTACGGCAGCGCGCAAGATCCGATGCAGATACGGTACGGCAATGACATCCGTCTTTTCGGTCGGTGACCCCGGAGGGACTTCGAACCCTCGACCCCAATATTAAAAGTTGTGTCTTCGTAGCAACCAATCCACTGATATCGCAACGAAATCAGCTTTGAGGGCGGGCGTGGTGGCTATAATGCCCTATAATATTAAACTTTCCCCCCGACATACCATCTCATAGGGTCTCAGGCATTTCGCGCCAGTGCCGTTGCCAGCGCGTTGCCAACCTAGTCTAGTCGCCGCGGGAGAACACGTCGTTGGATACATCGGTGCATCCGGGAGTAGGTTTGCTGTCTCCCGCTCGACTTCGAAACCTGACTTACCCACCGCGTGGTGAGCCTCCGCTGGAATTGCGCGATGGCGGTAGAAGCGGTGTTCCTGGTCTTCGCCTCCGCGTCAGCGCGACGATCGCGACGTGGAACCTGGCCATCCGCGACAGCAAGGGGCGGCCTCGCCGGTTCTCGCTCGGTTATATTCCGGGTAAGGGGTTGCAGCAGGCACGGCAAGAGGCGCGCGCGCTGCGTGAAGGGGTGCGCACGGGTAGAGACCCGATCGCCGAACGACGCGCCCTCCACGCCAGGGCGAAGGCCGAGAGCGTGGCGACGCTCAAAGCTCTTCTCGACCTTTACGGCCAGAAAGTGGGGCGTCAACGGCGTTCGTGGAAGGGCGCAATGCGTCCTGCAATCGAATACGTATTCAAGGCCGCGCTGTCCCGCCCCGTTGCCGAACTCACGCGCACCGAGTTGCAGCTGATCGCGACGGCGCATCCGAAACCGGGTGGTGCCGCGACAGCTGTCCGTTGCCTTCGGCCGGTCCTGCGCTGGGGAGAGGAGAACGGTTATGTGAGCGCAGAGCTAATCCGGATCAGGCCCCCCGCCAAGGTGCAGCGCCGAAAGAGAGTGCTGTCGCATGATGAACTGGAACGGCTGACACCTACACTCCGCCGAAGCACAAGGCCGCATGCTCAGCTGATGCTATTCCTACTCTACACGCTGGCGCGTCGCGACGAAGCGGCATCCGCTCGCTGGGGCGATGTCGATTTGCAGAAGTGCATCTGGACCATCCCGGTCACGAAGAACGGGGAGGTCCATGTGGTACCGTTGAGTTGCAAGCTGTCGAGCTGTTGGTGCAATCAAAGTGGACAGTGCAGGGCCCGATAATCTTGTCTTTCGCGCGCAACCTCGTGGTGGCAACCCGGGCGGCAAGCTGAGCAACTGGGACCGCGAGACGCGAGTCTTCCAGGAGGCCAGCGAAACCAGCGGCTGGCACCGGCACGACTTGCGGCGGACGGGCGCAACCATGTTGGGTGATATGGGCGTATTACCGGATATCATTGAAGCTGCGCTGAACCACGTCAGCATCCGCTCGCCATTGGCCGCCACCTACAATCGCAGCCGGTATCGGCCGCAGGTTGCGGCCGCACTGCAACAACTTGGCAACTATTATGATGGAATAATCACTGGCGGAGCAACAATCGTAAATTTCGGCAGGAAGGCATGAACAGACGCTACCCGCTCGGCGCTGAGCTCACCGAGCTGATGACCAAGGCCCAGGAGGAGCAACTTCACGAGAGGCTGGCCGCCGAGTTCCCAGACGTGGCTCCCGATGATTGGAAGACCATCGCCGGTTTCACTGACAGGTTTCTCGACGAGCAGAGGCGTCCGGCCCAGAGCGAGGGCGGTAAAAGGACGGCTGCGAAGAGCAAAGCCATCGTGAACAAACGCCGACAGATAGTGCACTATTTTTCAGCCGACTTCCAGCCGCCCTTCGAGGAAATCCCTACGGGAAAGAGACACTTCGCACGCTGCAGGACCGCGTGACTACCTGCACTGGCGCTGAGCGCAGCCTAATTACATTGAAGCGCGATCTTCGTGCCCTTGGCATCCTTCCGGATCAGAAGGGGCAGAGGTGAGATCACGCGCTTAGCACTTGAGCAACCAAGGCGGTGCGGGGAGATCGCCATAAATGCTTGTTTTACCTCATGATATAAGGTCAGGCCCGCGACGTTCATACTTGACGTTGTAGACAAAGCTCAGACCGTCTCTATTGATACAGCTCACTTGTTTCTGGAGTGAGCAAATGTCTGACCTGACCAAACCCCTCGATACTGCGGTGCGCGACGCCGTCCGCACCGAATTGGTGACTTTGCTCGGCGCTCGTGCGAACGGCGCCGATGTTCTTGCACTGATGGCGGAAGATGCACTTATCGGCATCCAGTCGGTGAGCACCCTAACCGATCTGTCCCGGCCCCAAGTATGGCGGGCCGTCGCAGCCGGCACTTTCCCCAGGCCCTTGGCACCGTCGGAAGGTCGCCGGGCGTGGCTGCTGAGCGAAATCAAGCTGTGGATCGCGGACCGCAAGGCGGAACGCGATACCGGCAGAGTTTGCCAGCGTAGCCCACAGCTAACCGCAGTTGCATGAAAGTGCGACGCCGCCCGGTGCAACTAGGCGGCATAGCTTTGTCATCCCACCGCCGTTCCGTCCACCGACACCTGAAGGTAACGCACGATACAAGATCCGTCCCCGTCACTCGCTGCGCAAACCCACGAACAGCCCCGTCTTCGCGCCGGCTGTCCGATCACCAAGCAGGACCTCAAAGAGGTCCGGCTGAAACGACAGGTGATGGTGCGTCTTGGCTACCGCGCCATAAAACCGACTCATGCGCGCCACGCCGCTATCCGCCAACACCGGACTACTGTTGGGCGGCGACACCGCTCTGGTCGCGCTTAACCTGGATCCGCCAAAGGATGACAGTGACGCCGACTAGCAGTCGTTCATGACCGGTGTGCAGTGCCTGCCTCGCCTGGAGTCTCTCTGGTTGCAATCGGGCGCACTGATCCGGGTGCGCGAGCCCGGCAGCGTTGTGCTGTTGCTGCGCGCCGACAGAGCAATGGGCAAGATCAAGGTGGCCGGCGAACGGGGCGCTGTGGAGTTACTGGCAGAAGGTCAGGACGTCGTGGTGGATGGCTACCATCCACGCTCGCTTTGCGGTTCTCTGGTGCGCTGGAGATAGGTCGACCGTTCTCTTGGACTGTGCCGGTGGCCGACCTGCCAGTAATCCCTGCAGCAGAACTAGAGGCGCTGATGCAGCGGATTGCTGCGTCGGGTAAGCTTGGCACACTCCTATCGCAATGACGCCGCCGTTGCGTACGAAGAATATACGGGCATTCCTCGCCGCACGTCGTGTAGGCGCACTGCCGGAAGCAGCCTGAGAGCGCAACGTCACCGGAATTGGAAGCGATGCCGGTGGCGCTGGCGCTGGCGCTGGATGTTTAACCCGGCGCCAGCCAGCGCCAAACCAGAGTCAGTAAGATGATAGATACTCCACCGATGCCACTCGTACAAGCACCAACTGGTGCGTGTCTCCGGCCCAAGCCAGTAATCACTACCGTCGTGGGGGGCGGCTTGGCACCAACCGCTGAAGCCCGTCCGAAGTTCACTACGGTAGTACGAGGACGCGCCCCATCAAGGGCGTCGATTGGATCTTGCGTGAGTTCGGCCCGACGACATTGGTGGCCATACATCCGGACTCGGGTGCAATACGTGGGTTTTGGCTCGATGAGACGTGCGTGGACCGCGCAACGCGTTGGGCCGCTGAGCGAAACGGCGCCGGCTTCAACATCTACTTCACTGCAAACTTGCCCCGGCACGGTCTTCGGAAAAAGCCGACGAAGGCAGACATTGAGGTCATCCGCTGCGTCTTCGCCGACCTCGACGCAAACGACGGCCGCATGATGGACGACTGCCTCGAGACCTAACGCAGCTCTCTAAGCAGCCAAGCCTCGTCATAATGTCGGGCGGTGGATATCAGCCGATCTGGCTGCTCGATCAGCCGGATACGTGCGACAACCGAAGCTGTGCAGCGGGCCGAGAGTATTGCGAGGGCTACGGCCACACTGCTTGGCGGCGACAGCATCCAGAACGTCGACCGGCTCCTGCGGATGCCGTTCACCATCAATTACCCGAACAAGAGAAAGCGGGACGACGGCCGTGCGCCGTGCCCTTCGGGCGTGCTGGTGAGGGCAGACCAATGACTCCGCGGTACTCGCTCGCTGAGCTCGAGGCTGAGTTTCCACCAGTCCAGCCGGCGACGGTTGCCTCGGCAGCCGGCGCACTCTCGAACGTATTTGAGCTTTTTGGTGAACGGCCAGCTATCTGGGGCACCTACACCAACCTTCCTGACTTGAACGCAGCCGCCCAGTCAAACTTGCCGAACACGAACTGGTTCGACGAGATCGACAGCGCCCTTCAGCTGCAGCTGCTGTCTGAGATTGCTGCCAATTCGGGCATAGCTGCTCTTGCCGACGAGCCGCGGGATGTTTGGCGGAACCTGCTTTTCAGCTTTGCTGACGCTGAACACCGCGGTGCGACAGGTGCGCGCGAGGTTGCGCTCGCGTGGTGCAAGACGAGCGCGAGGTTTCAGAGCGAGGTCGACTTCAACCGCGATTGGAACTCATTCAACACGCGGCCGGGTGGCATCACTGTTGCCACGTTGCTCGACGCGGCTGCGAAGGTGGGCTACGACCTCGAGCCGTGGCGCCAGGTGGCTGACGGGGCAAGCATTGCGGCTCCTGCCACTACGGTAGAGGCCAGCCCGAGTGCGCCGGCATCCGGCCCAGCGGCCGCCCAATCTCTCGCGATCAGCGCCCTACCGACGGTAATGGCGCCTGATCATGCTTTAGATCTGCTCAACCAGATGTTCTTCTTCGCTCACGACTGGGGTGGCGAACCCCTCGTCGGCCATGTCAGGTCGGATGGTGTGCGACCGATCACAGAGCAGCACTTCCATGCGATGCTTGCCAACAGATACGTCAGGATTCCGTCAGCAGACCCGGATGCAAAGCCACGGAAGTTGGTTTTGGGTAAATGGTGGCTGGCGCACCCTCGGCGCTCTGAATTCGACTGGGTGATCTACGATCCTGAGGAAATCCGTAGCCCGGCGGGCGAGAGGGCATTCAGTCTTTGGGGGGGATTTGCGAGGACGCCGCGCCGAGGGGATTGGAAACTCATGGCGCGGCACATCCACTCGGTGGTCTGCAAGCGCGACCGAGAGATCTGGCGATATCTGATCCGTTGGCTTGCACATGCAGTTCAACGCCCAGGCACGGCTCCAGGCACAGTTCCTGTACTGAAAAGCGACGCCGAGGGCACCGGCAAGTCGTCAGTGCTGGAGTGGATGGCTCGCATGTACGGCGAGCAGGCGCTGATGTTGAACACGCCGGAGGATTTCATCGGCGAATTCAATGATCATTTGGAAAACAAGAGCTTGATCGGCCTGAACGAACCTTCGTTTCCCGGTGACCATAGGGCCGCTTGGAAGCTGAAAAGTATGATCACCGAGCCAACTTAGCTGCTGAACGGTAAGTTCCGCAAGGCGCGCCGAATGCCGAACATCGCACACATCATGCTAACCACGAATGCCAGCTGGGCTGTGCCAGCGGGCAATCAGGCGCGTAGATTTCTAGTCTTGGACGTTGATGAAGGGCGGTCCGGCGACCGCGCCTACTTCAAGACGCTTGGGCCGAGGCAGACACAACCGGTATTGAGGCGATCTTCTATGCCTTGGGCCGGATCGACCTAAGCTCCTTCGATCCGAGGGATGTGCCCAAGACGTCTGCGCTGCGACAACAGCAACAGCGTAGCGCGACCACCACGACACAATGGGCAATGGATGCTGTTGAATGTGGAGAGTTTGTGTCGACGGCATCCGGCAACAGCGCCGTCAGCTACGCGTTCGGGGCGAAGTACAGCTCGATTGTGCTGTACGGAGCGTACAAGAATTGGGCTGACGGCAGGAGGCAGCGGCCTGTGTCGCATGTGGAGTTTGGTCGATGGCTCAAGCGCTGCGAGTTCCCTCGCACGATGGTACACGGAACGCCAACGTGCGACATTCCTGATGCGGCGACCTTCGGTGCCAAGGTGTGTCGCCAGGCCGGTATTCTCTGATGGTGAGGATGGGTGAGGATCGGGTGAAGGTGGACAGGCGGATGTTCACCCGCATTAGAGATATCAATCGATTGAATTACTTATATTGTTCCTATGGGGGTGAAGATGGTGAAGATAAAATGGTAAAGTTGCAGCGCTTATGTGCTGGCATTTGCCTGCCATCGCGCCCACGGCCAGCGGCGCGAATAATAGAAAGTCGGGGATCATCCTCACCCCGCCCGTTTTTCAAAAAGATGCGGATCTTAACTACATGTTTGTGGGTGAAGATGGTTTCGCTAGATCTTCACCCTGCGAGAACGCCCCCACCCTCCCAAGCACACGCTATACGCTTCAGTCATGCGCCTATTGGAGCCCGATGGCATCCCGCCGGATCTCGCCGCCCGCGGCTGGCTCTACCACAACCCCAATCTCGCCGAGCGCGTTGGACCGGATGGAATAATGGATGCGTGGATCGATACCCGCACTAAGATTCGGCGCGGTCGTCAATGGTACGCTGTGTGGGGTGGTTACTGCAATCGCCCGTTGCGCCGTTCCACTATAAATTATCTCGGTCCGGTGAACATGATGCACGCTGTGGAGTGCGACGAATCACGTGGCCCCCTGTCGAACGAGTGGGAGGGTCAGACAGGAGCGCCGCAGTTTTTCGACTGGACGCACGAAAGTTCGGCAGAAGCGTCACGTGTGGTACCGCCTTGCGGCGGATGGCCGGCTCATGGGTGTCCTGCAAGCTCCGGCCGAATCTGGGAATGCGCCGCTGCGCTACAAAGCGGCGGTCGGCGGCGTCCCCGTCACGCGTGAAGACGGGCAGTTGTGGTTCGATACTCCTGCCGAAGCGATATTTGCAACCATGGCGAAGGCTGGGCTTGGCGGCGACCGGTCTCACGACGAGCTACTAGATGCGTTGCTCCAGTGACCAAGCTGTCCGCCGCGAGAGCTGCGACATTGGTGGCCCGCGAAGTGCTCGGCGACCGCAATCCACTACCATAGTGGCCTACACGTCTTCGTCGAGCTCGCCTCCGTCGTCCCCAAGCCTCTCGGCCCACCCATCTATGACGCTTCCTGGCGCGTCAGCCGCCGCGGTTTCCGGTGCCAACGAGATGGAAATTTGCCGGTCGGGGAGGTTGATGGTCACAGAGAACGGCGGTGTTGCCTTGCCGGCAGCCTTCGACGCCCCGTAGCCGCCCACACCGCCGATCTTGGCTCGTACCTCCGCGGCGCGGAGCTGCTGCGCCGACAAACTGGCGACGGCCACACGCTGGTTGTCTCGGGCTGCGGCATCAGCCGTGGCCTCCAGCCGTTCATGGACCTTGCGCAGGTCAGCCACGATGCCAGCGAGCGCGACGAACGCCGATGGGTCTCCGGCTTCGGCCGCGGCCAGACACTTGCGCCCGTTGCTCAGCCACTTCGCGACCCTTGCCGGCCGCTTCGGCGAGCGCCTTCGCTGGTGCGAGTAGGTGCGCACGCCTATGCCGCGAGACAGCCATAAGCGACATCGCCGGCATGTCGGGCGTCATCGCGTTGAGCGCGTTCGCTACCGCCTGGTCCGAATTGCCGGCGGCGATTAGCTCCGCCGCCCTGGCGAGCTTCCGGTCACTGCAGATGAGGCAAGGACGAGGCATCGTTACGATCCGTTCAGTCTTCAACGTATTTAACGGTACCAGGAAATCTTGTTGTTGTACAGCATCGTATTCGACGCAGCATGCTGGATCGGCATTG
>CAWCXI010000006.1:0-21777 GCA_963799415.1 uncultured Alphaproteobacteria bacterium
GTGTGCGTGTACTTCGTTCAGGATCTTGTAGCAGCCTGCGTTTGCCATTCATCGCGAGATAGCGCGCGGCCCACACCGTCGGCAGACCAACGTCGCAGGTGAAGATCGCATCATCGGACGCAAGCTCGCTCAGCACGCGCGCGATGTGCTGCGGGTGCAGCAGGCCGCCCTTCCGGCCGGTCGCCAACTCGTCCAGGCCTTTGCGTGCATCGCGGTAATTCGCGGTCGCCGCGTCCAGATGCGCACGATCGGCCTTTGGTGCGAGCTGCGGCAGCAGCGCATCCAGCGTGGCGCCGACATCACCGATCAGACCAAGGTCCACCGGCACGCGTCGCCCGATGTTCTCGCCCCTGATGTCGATCTGTGCGGTGCGTGCATTGTCGGGATAGAACTGCCGATACGGAAAGTCCGTGCCGAGCATGAGCAGCGTGTCGCAGGCGTGCATCGCATGATAGCCCGAGGAGAAGCCGATCAACCCGGTCATGCCGACGTCGTATGGGTTGTCCCACTCGACATGCTCCTTGCCCCGCAGCGCATGCACGGTTGGCGCCTTCAGCGCCTCGGCCAATGCCAGCAACTGGCGGTGCGCTCCCTGACAGCCGGAGCCGCATAGCAGGGTGACCTTGTTTGCCTTGCTCAGCCATGCGGCCAACTCCGCGATCGCCTGCACGGATGGCACGACCACGGGGCGCTCAGGTCGCAGTCCTTGCGGCTTTGGCGCCGGTGCCCGAGCGGCCTGCCGTAATGCGACGTCGCCCGGTATGACAATCACGGCCACAGCGCGCTGCGATACGGCATGGCGAATGGCCATCTCAAGGGCGCGTGGCATCTGTTCCGCGCTGGTCACCAGTTCGCAAAACGAGCTGCACTCCCGGAACAGGCTCTCGGGATGAGTCTCCTGAAAATAGCCCGATCCCAGCTCGGCCGAAGGGATCTGCGCGGCCAGGGCAACGACCGGCACCCGCGAGCGGTGACAGTCGAACAGGCCGTTTATCAGGTGCAGGTTGCCCGGTCCGCAACTGCCGGCGCACACCGCCAGCTTGCCAGTGAGGTGCGCGTCAGCGCCGGCCGCGAATGCCGCCACTTCCTCATGTCGGATATGCAGCCATTTGATGCTCCCCTCCCGGCGCAGCGAGTCAGTGAAGCCGTTCAGGCTGTCCCCGACTATTCCGTAGATCCGTTCGACGCCAGCCGCCACGAGGGTTTCGACCATCTGATCGGCAACGGTGGAGGCCATGTGGCGTCAGCTCCTTCAGTCTGATGAAGCATCGCTTGTTCAGCGACCTGGAAGTCCACGAAAGACCTGCCTCCGCCGATAGATTACAGTGGAACGGAAACCTTGCCTCCGCGGCAGGTGATCGCTAACTGAACTCCTCGCGAGCGCTTGAGGAGTACTCGGATGGGCTACAGGGTCGCTGTCGTCGGCGCAACCGGGGCGGTCGGGCGTGAGATGCTGAAGACGTTGGCCGAGCGGGGTTTTCCGGTAGACGAGGTGGCCGCGCTGGCCTCAGGCCGGTCGACCGGGCAGGAGATATCGTTTGGCGAGAAGCAGGTGCTCAAGGTGCGCAACCTGGAGACCTTCGACTTCCACGGCTGGGACCTCGGGCTATTCTCGCCGGGAGCTTCGGTCTCGGCGGTGCATGCACCGCGCGCCGCCGCCGCGGGCTGCGTGGTGATCGACAATACCAGCCAGTTCCGCATGGACCCCGACGTCCCGCTGGTGGTGCCCGAGGTGAACCCCGAGGCGCTGCGCAACTACGGCAAGCGCAACATCATCGCCAATCCGAACTGCTCGACCATTCAGATGGTGGTGGCATTGAAGCCGCTGCACGACCAGTTCAGGATCAAGCGCGTGGTCGTGGCGACCTACCAGTCCGTCTCCGGCGCGGGCAAAGAGGGGATGGACGAACTCTACGCCCATACGCGCAAGGTGTTCGTGCACGAGCACGAGAACCCGGAGCAGTTCACCAAGGAGATCGCCTTCAACTGCATCCCGCACATCGACAAGTTCCTCGACGACGGATCGACCAAGGAGGAATGGAAGATGGTGGTCGAGACCAAGAAGATCCTCGATCCCAACATCGCGGTGCATGCGACGTGTGTGCGTGTGCCGGTGTTCATCGGGCACGGCGAGGCGGTGAACGTGGAGTTCGAGAATACGGTGACCGCCGGCGAGGCGCGTGCGGCGTTGCGCGATGCGCCTGGGGTCGAGGTGGTGGATGTGCGCGAGGATGGCGGCTACGTCACCCCGCTCGAATGTGCCGGCGAGGACGCCGTCTATGTCAGCCGTATCCGCAAGGACCCGACGGTGGCGAACGGGCTCTCGTTCTGGTGCGTGTCGGACAACCTGCGCAAGGGCGCTGCGCTGAACGCGGTGCAGATAGCCGAGACACTGATCGCGCAGCGGATGCTGGCGAAGGCGGCGTGATCGGGTCTACGGGTCGATCGCCTGCCGATATGCCGCGATAGCACCGGCAAGGCCTGCGGCGACCTTCTCCGCGGCCCGCACTGCGGGCTCCGCGTCATCGGGATCGAAGGTGTCGTAGGCGCGAGTTGCGACGTGGCGAAACTTGCGAGTGCGGTCTGCGGCATTGACCAGTTGAGCGGGCAATATGACTGGACGGTTCTCGGTGGCGCGGCCCGCGCGCCGGATCAGGTCGGCATGCCATTGGCTACCGCCCGGTGCCTCTTCTCCCTGAATCTCAAGAATGCGCAACAGCGCCGTCTCCAGTGAGGTGGGTCCGGCGAGCATTGCGTGCATGAACGCCATTCGCCGAACGTAGCCCTCCATTGTGTCATCGTGCAGACCGACTCGCGATAAATCTGGATGGCTCTGGAGAAATGGTCCACCGCCGCGGCGGCGTCCGTCTCGATGTCGGACCAGCGCTGGTCGCTCACGCGACCACCTGAAGGTCAGGTGCCACCCGTTCGCGAAAGCGTCCCTTACACCAGGAGAACGGCGTTATGTCAGGCTCCAGGCGCCGGTCCCAGCAGGCGCGCTCGGCAAAGTTCCAGGCGTCGTTCAGCGCATCGGGCGGAAAATCCACGAGAATGTCGACATCGCTGTCGAATCGCATCTGGCCTCGTGCTGCGGAACCGAACAGCAGGAACCGGCCGCCGTGCTCGCGCGCATACGCCGCCAGCTCCGGTCGCATCTCGTCCACCGCACTCTGACGGCGCTCAGCCTCGGCTGCCTTCCGCTCCGCCAGGGTGACGATACGCTCCATGCCGCTCATTAGAGCGCTCCCCATCCGCCACGCAAGCAAACGGATGCGGCTCGATTTCTGATGCCGGGCGCCCGCGTTGACCCTGCTGCCCCGAAAGCGTAAGCAATTGTAACGGCTTGGGGCCAGTCGGCGGGCCGACAGGATGGAGCGATCCATTGCGAGACGTACGCGACGCGCTGATGGTGGCGCGCAACTCTGACGGCAGGCTGATCCGCCGTCCACTTTCCCCCCATCTCCAGGTCTACCGTTGGCCGGTCAGCATGGCGCTCTCCATCCTGCATCGGGTCACCGGCGTGGGGCTCGGTATCGGCACGCTGCTGCTGACGTGGTGGCTGGTCGCAGCCGCGGTCTCTGACGGCGCGTTCGCGGGTGTGCAGTGGTTCCTCGCCACTCCGGTCGGCATGCTGCTGCTATTCGGCTGGACGCTGGCGCTTTTTTTCCATTTCTTCGCCGGCATCCGCCATCTGGTTTGGGACGCCGGCTACGGCTTCGAGCAACCCTGGTATGAGCGATCGGCCTGGGCTGTGATGATCGCCACGGTCGTGGCGACGCTGCTGCTGTGGATCATCGGCCTCGCGGTGTGGTGAGGCGCGCCATGGCAAAAGTACCGCATATCGACATCATGCGCTCGCCGCTCGGTCGTGCGCGCGGGCTTGGGTCCGCCAGGGCGGGGGCCACGCACTGGTGGGTCCAGCGCCTCACCTCGCTCGCGCTGGTGCCGCTCACGCTGTGGTTCCTTTGCGCCATGGTGCGAATGCTCGGCGCGACCCGCGACGATGTCGTTTCCTGGATGGCTGGTCCGCTTCCGATCGTATTGATGCTCGCGCTGGTGATCGCCACGTTCCACCACCTGCAAGCTGGCCTTCAGGTGGTGATCGAGGACTATGTGCATCAGGACTGGCTGCGCGTTGGCTCGATCCTGGTTATGAAGGCCATCGCGCTGTTGCTGGCACTGGCCTGCATCGTCTCGACGCTGCGGCTCGGCCTATAGGCGAAAGGATATCGATGAACGCGATCACCCTGCCTTCGTCGCGCGCCTACAACATCGTCGATCACACTTATGATGTGGTGGTGGTCGGCGCCGGCGGCTCCGGACTGCGCGCAACCTTCGGCATGGGTGCGGCCGGTCTGAAGACCGCCTGCATCAGCAAGGTTTTCCCGACGCGCAGCCACACCGTGGCGGCGCAGGGCGGCATTGGCGCGGCGCTAGGCAATATGGGCGAGGACGACTGGCGCTGGCACATGTACGATACCGTGAAGGGGTCGGACTGGCTGGGCGACCAGGACGCGATCGAATATCTGTGCCGTGAGGCGATCCCCGCGGTGTACGAACTCGAGCACTACGGCATGCCCTTCAGCCGCACTGAGGATGGCCGGATCTATCAACGTCCATTCGGCGGTCACATGACGAAGAACGGCGAAGGCCCGCCGGCACTGCGCGCCTGCGCCGCGGCCGACCGCACCGGCCATGCCATGCTGCATACGCTGTATCAGCAGAGCCTGCGCAACGACGTTGAGTTCTTCAGCGAATATTTCGCGCTCGACCTGATCATGAACGACGAAGGCGCCTGCTGCGGCGTCACGGCGTGGTGCCTGGAGGACGGCAGCATCCACCGCTTCCGCGCGCAGATGGTGGTGATCGCAACCGGCGGCTACGGCCGCGTCTATGAGGTGTGCACCTCGGCGCATATCTGCACCGGCGACGGCAACGGCATGGTGCTGCGTGCGGGACTGCCATGCCAGGACATGGAGTTCGTGCAGTTCCACCCGACCGGCATCTTTCCCGCCGGCTGCCTGATCACCGAGGGTGCGCGCGGCGAAGGCGGCTACCTGACCAACAGCGAAGGCGAGCGCTTCATGGAGCGCTATGCACCGAGTGCGAAGGACCTCGCCAGCCGCGACGTGGTGTCACGCTCGATGATCGTCGAGATCAATGAGGGGCGCGGGTGCGGGCCGAATAAGGACCATATCATGCTGCACCTGGAGCATCTCGGTGCTGATATCCTGCACGAGCGGCTGCCAGGCATATCCGAGACCGCGCGGGTGTTCGCCGGCGTGGAGGTGACGAAGGCGCCGATCCCGGTGAAGCCGACGGTGCACTACAACATGGGCGGCATTCCGACGAACCATCACGGCGAGGTGCTGTGGCCGACCGCGAGCGATCCCGAAGCGGTCGCATCGGGACTGATGGCGGTGGGTGAGGCCGCGTGCGTTTCGGTGCACGGCGCGAACCGGCTGGGCACCAACTCGCTGATCGATCTGCTGGTGTTCGGCCGTGCGGCTGCACACCGGGCGGCCAAGTTGGTGCGGCCTGGCGCGAGTCAGGCGCCGCTGCCGCCACGCGCCGGCGAGCGCTCACTGGACCGGTTCGATGCCACGCGCCATGCGAAAGGCGGTTCGCGCGTCGCCGAACTGCGGCTGGACATGCAGAAGACGATGCAGGCCCATGCTGCGGTGTTCCGCGACAGCCGGACGATGGCGGACGGTGTGGCGAAGATGCACGCGATCTGGCAGGGCATGGCGGACATGTCAGTGTCGGACCGCAGTCTGATCTGGAACAGCGACCTGATGGAGGCGCTGGAGCTGCAGAACCTGATGGGCAATGCGATGACAACCATGGTCGGAGCGGAGGCTCGTCACGAAAGTCGTGGCGCGCATGCGCACGATGACTACCCTGAGCGCGACGATGCGGAGTGGATGAAGCACACGCTCGCCTGGTGCGACGAGAACGGCGCTACGCGGCTGGCATATCGGCCGGTGAAGCTGCAGACGCTGACCAACGAGGTGGCGGTGATACCGCCGAAGCAGCGGGTATATTGATGGCCAACTTTGCCCTTCCCGCGAACAGTCGCATCGGCCGCGGCCAGACCTACAAGGCGCCCTCCGGTGCGAAGCACGTGCGCGAGTTTCGCGTCTATCGCTGGAACCCCGACGACGGACAGAATCCACGCACCGACACCTACGAGGTCGACCTCGATGCGTGTGGTCCGATGGTGTTGGACGCGCTCATCAAGATCAAGAACGAAGTCGATCCGACGCTGACCTTCCGTCGTTCCTGCCGCGAAGGCATCTGCGGGTCCTGCGCGATGAACATCGATGGCGGCAACACGCTCGCCTGTCTGAAGCCAATCGACGAAATGAAGGGCGCGGTGCGCATCTCCCCGCTGCCGCACATGCCGGTGGTAAAGGATTTGGTGCCCGACCTGTCGCAGGTCTACGCGCAGCTACAGAGCATTCAACCGTGGCTCCAGGCTGACAGCCCGGCGCCGCCGGACGGCGAACGGCTGCAAAGCCGCGAGGAGCGCGCGAAGCTGGATGGGCTGTGGGAATGCATCCTGTGCTTCTGCTGCTCCACGGCGTGTCCGAGCTACTGGTGGAACGGCGACCGCTTCCTGGGGCCGGCGGTACTGTTGCAGGCGTATCGCTGGATTGCCGATTCTCGCGACGAGTACACCGGCGAGCGGCTGGATGCGCTGGAGGACCCGTTCAAGCTGTATCGGTGCCACACGATCATGAACTGCACCGACACTTGTCCGAAAGGGCTTAACCCGGCGAAGGCGATCGGCGCGATCAAGCAGTTGATCGTGGAGCGGCAGATTTAGCGATCACTGAACACGCCGCGCCAGGATTTTTGCACCTGCGGCGGATCAGGGGCATGGTCTGCGTCATGAGAATGGCCGTCAGGACCATGGCCAGCTTTCCCGCTGCGTGAACCTTTTGCAAGGTCACGCCGCCCGGGTGAGCCGCTTCATGAATGCCGACAACCGGTGCCGGCGCAGCTCGCTGCGCGCTTTCGAGTCCGTGGTCATGTAGTTGAGCTGCACGGAATAGCGCGGACCGTTGAAGCGCTTGTGGCCATGCCAGGCCGTCGGGCCGTTGGGGAACACCAGCAGCGTGCCGTTCACCGGCGGTACCTCCACCGCGTAGTCCTCCAGGTCGCCCGGACCGCGCAGCAGGCGCAGGCAGCCATCGTGCTGCGTCCAGGCATCCGTCGCCGGGTTCAGATACAGCAGCACCGTGACGCGCTTGGCGGCGGAGTCGCAATGGACGTAGCCATCGCGGTCACTGGTCCAACCGCGCAGCGTCATCATCGTCGGCGCGTCGGCAAGGTCGAGGCCGAAGTGCTCGGCGATCGTTTGCCGGAGCCGCGGCCCATCCAGTTCGTCCATCAGCGCCCGGGCGTTCGGTCCCAGCGAGAGCGCGTCAAGCGGGAATGAGCCACGCCGGTCCATCGGCGGCAGGTCGGCAACCACGTCGCGCATGGCGGTCGGCGGCACGAAGTGCGGCACCACCAGGTGGGGGAATGGCTCCGTCGCCACCGGCGTGGCGCGAAAGGCGGCGTAATCGAGTTCGATCATGCGGCGCTGCTTAGCATGGAACCCGATGCGTTGAACCCCGGCCGCCGAAGCGCTATCTGCCAGTCGCACATGGACCACCCGGGCGCCGACACCCCTGCGCAGCGCGGGCCGCTGCCAGCCTTTCGGGCCATGGTGGCGGCCGGTGAACTGGCGCCCGATCCGTCCCAGCAATTCGTGGCGGAGCGTCTCCAAAGGCTTTGGAGCACGCTCCGTGGCTACGACCCGCCTTCACGCCAGCCCAATGGCATCGGCCTGTTCTCCCGCCTGCTGCGCCGCGACCCATCGCCGGCGCAGCCGAACGGCCTGTACATCGTGGGCGAGGTGGGGCGCGGCAAGTCCATGCTGATGGACCTGTTCTTCGCCGCGGCCGACGTGCGCCGCAAGCAGCGTATCCACTTCCATCGCTTCATGCAGAATGTGCATACGCGGTTCCACGCGTTCAGGGGCGCCAATCCGGAAATCGACGATCCGATCCCGCCGCTTGCGGATGCGATCGCAGCCGAGGCGGTGCTGCTGTGCTTCGATGAATTCCAGGTGAACGATATCGCCGACGCGATGATCCTGGGGCGGCTGTTCCAGGCGCTGTTCGATCGCGGGGTGGTGGTGGTCGCGACATCCAACATCGGGCCGGACGACCTGTTCAAGGGTCAGCCGGGGCGCGATGCGTTCCTGCCGTTCATCGAGCTGATCAAGCAGCGGCTGGATGTGGTGGCGATGGATGCCGGTCGCGACTTCCGGCGCGAGCGGATGCGCGGCATGCGCACCTGGCTGGTGCCGGCCGATGCTCGTGCCGAGCATGAGCTGGATAGCGCATTCGCGGAGCTGACCGGCGGCGCCGAGGGCAGGCCGGAGACGCTGTGGGTGATGGGCCGCAAATTCGTCGTGCCACTGGCGGCGGAGGGTGTCGCGCGGTGCGACTTCGACCTGTTGTGCGGTACGGCGCTCGGCGCGGGCGATTACCTTGCGCTGGCGACGCGCTTTCATACGGTGATCCTCGACGGCATCCCGCGTCTGTCGCCCGACAACTATGACAAGGCGCGACGGTTCATCGTTCTGGTCGACACGCTGTACGATCACCGCGTGAAGCTGATTGCGTCGGCGGATGCGACGCCGGATAAGCTGTATCAACGCGGCGAGAATGCACGGATGTTCGAGCGCACGGCGTCGCGACTGGACGAAATGCAGAGCCGCGACTGGCTGGAGCTGCCGCATCTGGGCTAACCGCTGCAAGGAAAGCATTTAGCGCAGATATTCAGAGGATTTACGCAAAACACGCAGATGGTCCGGTGCGGCTCATAGACTGTGGACCACGCGTTTGATCGCCTGGTGTTACTTGCGTCCTGGACCGACAGGTTCGCATTCAGCTTGCGCGATCTGCATGTTCCGCGTGCATACTCTTGCATCTGCGCTTAAAGATTTTTCTTGCGCAAGCGGTCACGACTTCCGCGCACGGTATAATTCGTCGGCAATGGTGTGAGCCACTTAACAGTATTGCACAAGTGCACCGGATAAGTCCTGCAGCCGCGTAAGCAAGGCTTGCGCGCGGCCCGTGTGTACATGATGCCGCAGCCCGGGTTGTGGCTGCATTGGGCCGCTGTCTTGCCGCAAACCGGAACGGTGGCCCATGCTCACAGCTGAAAAGCGACACGACGGGCACGCTGGCGAATCACTCACGCGCACGTTGCCGGCGCCGGCAGTGTCGGTCCGCGAGCGCACCGCCGAAGCCAGGGCGATCAGCTCCGCGGAACACTTCTTCCCGGTGGCGCCCGTCTCCGGTCGTCGAAGCATCCGGCGACGACTCGCCGCGATCCTCGGCGCCGACATTCGTGGCTACAGCATGCTGATGGCGGCTGGCGAAGAAGCGGCGCATCGGCGTGTCAATGCGGCGATGGATCGCCTCATGCGCGAGATCCAGAAGTCTCATGGCCGCGTCATCTCGCACGCCGGCGATGGGCTCATGGCTGAGTTTCCGAGCGCCGTCGAAGCCCTCAAGTGTGCGCTCCGCGTGCAGGCCGATTCCGGCAGGCGCAATGCCCGCCTGTCGCCCGAAATGCACATCGAATATCGCATGGGGATCAATTCCGGCGAGGTAGTCCTGCAACAGGGGCGCGCAGGCGGCAACGCGATCAACATCGCCGCGCGGCTGGAACAGATCGCTGACCCTGGCGGCATCTTCATATCAGGAACCGTGTACGAGCAGGTCAGCGGCGTCGTCACGACGACCTATGAGCAGGTTGGCGAGCGCCGACTGAAGAACATACGCCAGCCTGTGATGGTCCATCGCATCGCGCCGGAGACATGCCTGACCTGGGCGGGCATGCCAGCAGTGCAGCGACGGGAGTTCCGCCCGGAGCGGCAGACCGACGAGGACTATCGACCCTCGCTCGCCGTGCTGCCTTTCCGCACATTGCAAGAGGACAAGGCGGATGCGTATTTCGCCGAGGGCATGGTGGATGACATCATCCGCCTGCTTGGCGGCCTGAAGGAGCTGCTGGTCATCGCGCGCAGCTCGACACTCGGGTTTGCGAACTCACCGCTGGATCTTCGGCGCATCGGCTACGAGCTCGATGTGCGCTATGTACTGCACGGTAGTCTCCGTCGGGCTGCCAACAAGCTGCGCATAGCGGTGGAGCTTTGCGAGGCTGAGTCCGGTCATCTGATCTGGGCCGACCGCCTCGACGGGGAAATGTCCGACCTGTTCGACCTGCAGGACCGTATCGCCATGCGCGTGGTCGGCGCTGTCGCGCCGTATGTTCGCGAGCGCGAACTGACGCGCGCATCTCGCAAGCATCCAAGCAGCATCACGGCATACGACCTTACGCTGCAGGCGCTCGATATGTTTTACCGCATGGATCGACCATCTATCGTGCGGGCGCGTGAACTGCTGGAGCAGGCAATTCAGCACGATCCCGACTACGCCCCGGCCTATTCGCACCTGGCTTCGCTGCGGATGCGATGGATCGGTCAGGGGTGGTCCGAAGATGAGCCAGCGGATCAGGCGTTGGCGGCCAGAGCGGCCGCAATGGCGATCGAGCGGGATCGCAATGACGCGGTTGGGCTTGCGATCTATGGGCACTTACAGTCGTATCTACTGAAAGATTACGACGCCGCGCGGAACTACCTCGAGCGTGCCCTGACGGCCGGACCAAGCTCTGCCTGGGCGTGGGCATACAGCAGTCTAACATGCGGCTATCTTGGGGACGCCGCAACGGCATTGACGAGAGCAGAGCGGGCAGTCCGGCTGTCACCGCTCGGTGCGGACGCGTTCTGGCTGGAGCACTATCTGTCGCAGGCTTATTACCTCGGCAACCGTTACGAAGAGGCGATCGCATGGGCCCGGGTATCGGCTGCCCACGCAGCCGGCAACACCTCGAACCTGCGTTGCCTGATTGCTAGTCTGGTTGCCGCCGGCGATTTCGATGAAGCTCACAAGATAGTGCAGCGCCTGCTGCAATTGGCTCCGACATACCGCGTTGCGACATTTCGTGCGCGCACGCCGCTGCGCGGTGACGTCCGTGACCTGTTCGCGCATCGACTCCAACTGGCCGGCGTGCCTGACTAGGGGACAATACGCCGTAGGAGAAAATCAATGACTGGGAGTTTTGACGGTAACGACGGCAACGACGGCAACGCTGCCAACGCAGGCGGCGGCGGCAACGCTACCAGCACCAGTTCGGGATGGTATTTCGCTGACCGGGTGGACCTGCCTTTCGTCACCACGCCAGACAGCGGACCGCGCAGCGTTCCACCGCAGACGATCGGGCAATTGACCATCATACCCGATATCACGCGCTTCCCCGCACGCAACTGGTCCGCCGAGTGGTTTTCCTGGCTGGCGCTTATCGAGTTCGCTGCATCGAATTGGCAAACCATACAGCCAGCCAATCCGCCTCCTCCGCCCTTTCCGCAGTATTGGCCGAACTGGGTGCCTGCTCCGCCGCCTTCGACCGCTCCTCTCATCAATTGGGCGACGCTGAATCCGGCGGCCGTGCAAGCAGAGATCGCCGGCCTCGTCACCGCGGCGTCGAATGAGCGGGCCGACGCCCTCGATGAGATTCTGTCGCAGGCCAATGAGTTCATCAGCTATTTCCTGAACCTGCTGACCGCAAAGCCCGGAGCCTATCCGCAGACAACCAAAGTGCTGACCCTCGCCAGCCAGGTTGGCACCTTTGTCGCAATGTACTTCAAGGGCCTGTACAAGCGGCCTCGCGCGTCGGAACTTTGTCCGGCTCTGCTGCCGCCTATCGAGGTGCCGGGCCACGCGTCGTTCCCGAGCGGCCATTCGACGCAGGCCCATCTGATGGCGCTATGCGTCAACGACATCTTCAACACCCTTCCTCAGCAGAACACGGTGCTGGAAGACTTGTGGACTTTGGCAGATCGCATCGCGCGGAACCGCGAGATAGCCGGCCTGCATTATCCAAGCGACAGTGACGCCGGCAGGGCCATAGCGCTGGCGACGTTGCCACAACTGCAAGCTTCGGTGCCGATCTTTCTGACAGGGACGTCGCTGGGCGGTGTTCCTCTGGCCGGAACGACATTGTACCAGCATGCGGTCGATCTGGCGCGCGCCGAGTGGCAGTTGGAGGATGGGCCATGAGTGACGGCCGGTCGTATGGCAAGGGAGAAGTTTCGGATACGGTCATCGCCGATCTCGAGAGACGCTTCACGGGTTTTGCAGTGCCTGAGGGAACTTTCGATCCCTCAACGGCGACTGCGGACCAACTCATGAAGTTCGGGCTTCCGCCCAAGCCTGATCCCGAATGTCAGCCGCTGCTGCGCCGGGCCTGGGACATCGGGTTCGGCAAGCCGCTGCGACTACAGGCGTTCGAGGTGGAGCGGGATCTGGTGGAACAGTCCGAATATCGGCTGTTCGAAAAGAACGTGGCCAAAGTTTCCTTCGAGGGAAACAACTTCGAAATCAGCTCCAACTGGTCCGGCGCCTATATCACCGCCAACCAGGACAGGCATTTCCTGCAGATTTGGGGAATCTGGACGATTCCAGACAACCTGCGAATGCCGCCGCCCCATCTTCAGGGGCCTGCAGGGATTCCGTATGTCTGCGCCAATTGGATCGGGCTCGATGGGCAGCGCCTTTATCTGGATTCGTCACTGCCCCAAATGGGCACTGTTTCCGTACTGCAGTCGGACAATACCACGACGGCTCAGGCATGGACGCAATGGTGGGCGAGAGACAGCGTAGATCCGGCCCCGGTGCCACTCGCGTTTTCAGTCACGCCAGGTGATAGGATACTCAGCGTGCTGACGGCGTCTGACCCCACGACCGTCAACTGCATCATGGTCAATCTGACGCCCAGCCCACCTACCGCGATTGTGGCGCAGGCCATCGCGCCGACTGTGGTACTGCGCGGTGGGACCAACGTGCAGCCAAGTATTGCCGGGGCCACCGCCGAGTGGATCGTTGAGCGTCCGAGGGTGCCCAACCCGCAGCCCGGTCAACCGCCGACCGCCTACAATTTCGCCGACTACGGGCAGACCGAATTCGAACTCTGCCTTGCCGTCGAAGGGGAAAGCGTGGACACCGCTTCCCTGTTCGCCGGGCTGCCACAGGAGTTGCAGGGCGCGCGGCGTATCCGGATGTTCGATGTACTCGTCAATCCGGCGCGTACCGAGTTCATTTCGATGCCAAGAAAGCTGAGCGACACTTCTATCCGGGTCAAATACGGCAGCTTCTGAGCGACTTCTGATTCGGGTCGCGCGCGAGCGCGAGGGCGCTGCGGTGCGACGGGGCCGCCGTACTCATTCGCACCCCATGCTGCACCGCATCACCTTGCCCACCGCCGCCCAATCGGCTAGCACCGTCTCGCCTCCCGGGCCGCCGGGCACCCGGCGTGCGGCAATGCGTTAACTCGGCTGGTCACCAGCTCGCTGTAAGGACACGTCCATGGCCCGCAATAAGATCGCCCTCATCGGTGCCGGCAATATCGGCGGCACCCTGGCACACCTGATCGGCCTGAAGGAACTCGGCGACGTCGTGATGTTCGACGTGTTCGGCGGCGTCGCCGCCGGCAAGGCGCTTGACATCATGCAGTCCGGCCCGGTCGACGGGTTCGACGCGCTGATCACCGGCGGCTCCAACTACAAGGCGATCGAGGGCGCGGACGTGGTCATAGTCACCGCCGGCTTCCCGCGCACCCCAGGCATGTCGCGCGACGATCTCATCGGCAAGAACGCGGGCGTGATCGCCGAGGTCGCTGACGGCATCAAGACGCATTGTCCCGGCGCGTTCGTGATCTGCATCACCAACCCGCTCGACGCCATGGTCTGGGTGATGAAGGACAAGTCGGGATTGCCGGCGAACCGGGTGGTCGGCATGGCGGGCGTGCTCGACAGCTCGCGCTTCCGTCTGTTCCTGGCCCACGAGTTCGGCGTCTCGGTGGAGGACGTCACCGCGTTCGTGCTGGGCGGTCACGGCGACACGATGGTGCCGCTCACGCGCTACTCCACGGTCGCGGGCATACCGGTGCCGGATCTCGTGAAGATGGGCTGGACGACGCAGGCGAAGATCGACGCGGTCGTGGCGCGCACGCGCGACGGCGGGGGCGAGATCGTCAAGCTGCTGGAGCGTGGCAGCGCGTTCTATGCGCCGGCCGCGAGCGCGGTCGCGATGGCGGAGAGCTATCTGAAGGACAAGAAGCGCGTGCTGCCGTGCGCGGCGCTGCTGAATGGCGAATACGGGGTGAAGGATCTGTATGTCGGGGTGCCGGTGGTGATCGGCGCCGGCGGCATCGAGCGGATCGTCGAGATCGCGATGAACGGTGAGGAGAAGGCGGCGTTCGACAAGTCGTGCGCTGCGGTCAGGGAGCTGGTCGAGGCGGCCAAGAAGCTGATCGGTTGATGCACGGCGTGGTAACCCCCTCCCCCCAGCCCCCTCCCGCAAGGGGAGGGGGAGTAAACTGTGTTCTCCCCCTCCCCTTGCGGGAGGGGGTTGGGGGAGGGGGCACCTTCCATGAACATCCACGAGTATCAGGCCAAGGAACTGCTGCGGCGCTATGGCGTGCCGGTGCCGGATGGGTCTGTGGCGTGGACCGCGGATGAGGCGGCGGCCGCGGCCGGCAAACTGCCGGGTCCGGTGTATGTGGTGAAAGCGCAGATCCACGCCGGCGGGCGCGGTGCCGGCCGCTTCGCCGATGATCCGGACGGCAAGGGGGGCGTGCGCCTCGCGCGCTCGATCGAGGACGTGCGCGTGGCGGCTGATGCGATGCTCAGTCATACGCTGGTGACCAAGCAGACCGGGCCGGCTGGGCGGCCGGTGCATCGCGTCTATGTCGAGGCGGGCTGCGATATCGCGCGCGAACTCTATCTCTCGTTGCTGGTTGATCGCGACAGCGGCCGCGTAACGCTGATCGCTTCAACCGAAGGCGGCATGGAGATCGAAGACGTTGCCGCGCGACAACCCGAGAAGATCATGCGCGTCGCGGTTGATCCCGCGGCCGGCATGTCCGGCTATCTCGCGCGCCGCCTGGCGTACGGACTTGGTCTCACCGGCGGTCAGATCGCCGCATTCGGCCGCTTTCTACCGGCGCTTTACCGCACCTTCTCCGAGCTCGACTGCTCGATCGTCGAGATCAATCCTCTTGTCGTCACCGGCGAAGGCGGGATCATCGCGTTGGATGCCAAGATCAGCTTCGACGACAACGCTCTGTTCCGCCATCCGGAGCTTGAGAAGCTGCATGACGAAGGCGAAGAAGATCCCAAGGAACTCGAGGCCGCGAAGTACAATCTGAATTATGTGGCGCTCGACGGGAACATCGGCTGCCTGGTGAACGGTGCCGGCCTTGCCATGGCGACGATGGACATTATCAAGCTGTACGGCGCTGCGCCGGCGAATTTTCTCGATGTCGGTGGCGGCGCCACCAAGGAACGCGTGACGGCGGCGTTCAAGATCATCCTGTCGGATCCGAATGTCGAAGGCATCCTGGTCAACATCTTCGGTGGCATCATGCGCTGCGACGTGATCGCCGAGGGCGTTGTGGCAGCGGCGCGCGAAGTCAGCCTGTCGGTGCCGCTGGTGGTGCGGCTGGAAGGCACCAACGTGCTGCTTGGCAAGGAGATACTGGCGAAGTCCAACCTGCCGATCATCGCCGCCGACAACCTCGCCGATGCGGCGGAGAAGATTGTGCGCGCCGTGCAGGAGGCAGCCTGACATGGCCATCCTGGTGGACGCCAATACGCGCGTCATGACGCAGGGTTTCACCGGCGCGCAGGGCACGTTCCATTCCGAGCAGGCAATCGCGTACGGCACCAAGGTGGTCGGCGGTGTTACGCCGGGGAAGGGCGGCACCAGGCATCTCGATCTGCCGGTGTTCGACACGGTTTGGGAGGCACGCGAGAAGACCGGCGCCACCGCGACCGCGATCTACGTGCCGCCGCCGTTCGCCGCCGATGCTATCCTGGAGGCGATCGATGCCGAGATCCCGCTGATCGTGTGCATCACCGAGGGCATTCCGGTACTCGACATGGTGCGGGTGAAGCGGTCGCTGAGCGGATCGAAGTCGCGCCTGATCGGCCCGAACTGTCCGGGCGTCATCACTCCTGATGCGTGCAAGATCGGCATCATGCCCGGCCATATCCATCGGCGGGGCAGCGTCGGAATCGTGTCGCGCTCGGGCACGCTGACCTATGAGGCGGTGGCGCAGACGACGGCGGTTGGGCTCGGGCAAAGCTCCTGCGTCGGCATCGGCGGCGATCCGGTGAAGGGCACCGACTTCATCGAGGTGTTGGAGATGTTCCTCGCCGATGACGAGACGAAGCAGATCGTGCTGATCGGCGAGATCGGCGGGCAGAGTGAGATCGATGCAGCGGAGTTTCTCGCGCGTCATCCGGTCAAGAAGCCGACCGTGGGCTTCATCGCTGGCGCGACGGCGCCACCCGGCCGGCGCATGGGCCATGCCGGGGCGGTGATCTCCGGCGGGCGCGACACTGCGGCAGCGAAGATGGCGGCGATGCGCGAGGCCGGCATCCACGTCGCGGAAAGTCCGGCCGCGCTGGGCAGCACGATGGTCGAGGTGCTGAAGGGCTGATACTTTCCCCGCGGACGGCGCGTCACCGCTCGGCGATGATCGCGTCTGAATCCGGCCAGACAGAGCCGTCGCGGCGAGCCATGTAGGTGCTCCCTTCCACGAAATGAGAGCGCACATACATGGCCACAATCATCAAGGAATTCCTCGTCACGGCCAAACCAGAAAAGGTCTGGGACGCACTCAGTGATTTCCATGCCGTCCATGAGCGGGTCGCACCAGGCTTCCTCACCGGGGCTACGCGTGACGGCGATGACCGGATCCTCACCTTCGCCAATGGTCTTGTGGCACGCGAGAGGTTGCTTGGTCGCGACGAAGCGACGCGGCGCATCGCCTACACCATCGTCGAGGGCCGCTTCGCCTACCACCATGCCTCAGCTCAGGTGTTTCCTCACGACCAGGGCAGCTGCATTGCCTGGATCACGGATATCCTGCCCGATACGCTGGCGCACAGTGTCCGCACGATGATGGAGCACGGTTCGGAGGCAATGGCCCGGACATTGGCTGATTGAGGCGTATTCGGACATGACCGGTGCCGGCTATGATGATGTCCGAAAACCGCCAGACGCTGCGCCGCACAGCGTTAGGATCGCATCCATGGATCTCGACCATGACGCCTGCTATCGGGCGCTTAAGACGCGGGATGTCCGGTTTGATGGGCGGCTTTTCGTGGCCGTCAAGACGACCGGCATCTATTGCCGGCCGGTCTGCCCCGCGCGGTTGCCACGGCCGGAGAATGTGGAGTTCTACAGCACCGCGGCTGCAGCTCAGGAAAATGGCTATCGGCCTTGCCTGCGATGCCGTCCGGAGACTGCACCGGATCTGGCGGCCTGGAACGGCACGTCGAACACGGTGTCGCGAGCGCTCGTGCTGATCGAGATGGGGGCGCTGGACGAAGGCGATATCGCGGGTCTTGCCGAGCGCCTGGGCGTCGGTGCGCGCCAACTGCACCGGCTCTTCCGTCAGCACCTTGGAGCCTCGCCACTTGCTGTCGCGCAGACGCGGCGGATTCTGCTCGCCAAGCAGCTCATTCACGAGACCTCGCTGCGCATGTCAGAAGTCGCCATGGCGTCGGGTTTTGGCAGCATCCGGCGGTTCAACGAGACGTTCCGCCAAATGTACCAACGACCACCAGGCACTTTGCGCCGCGGCAGTGGTGCCGGCGTGTCGCTTGGTGCGGCAGTGACCGTACTGCTGCGATATCGTCCGCCTTACGACTGGTCGGCGATGATCGCATTTCTGCGTGCGCGTGCGATTCCCGGCGTGGAAATCGTTTCCGACGAGGCCTACGCGCGCACCATCGATATTGGCGGAGCCCGAGGCGTCGTGCGCATTCGCCCGACGCCCGGAAATGCATTGGAAGCGAATGTGCACTTCCCGAAGCTGTCCGCGCTGCCGTCGATCATCGCACGGCTCCGGCGGGTATTCGACCTCGCGGCTGACCCAGGGATCATCGAGGCGCACCTATCGGAAGATCCTCTCCTGGCAGCACTCGTTGCTCAGCGGCCAGGGCTGCGCGTCCCGGGTGCCTGGGATGGATTTGAGCTGGCCGTGCGCGCGATGCTCGGGCAGCAGATCACCGTCGCCGGCGCCATCAACCTGGCCGGCCGGTTTGTCAGCAGTTATGGCGAGCGGCTGGAGCCCGCGATCCCTGCCCTTGCTGGACTGACCCACGTCTTCCCGCGACCGGAAGTGCTTGCGGCCGCCGACCTGTCAGCCGCCAGAATGCCCAAGGCGCGGGCCAACGCACTCTCGGCTCTCGCTGCGGCCGTTGCCATCGATCCAAAGATCTTCGGTCCGCGGCGCACGCTTGAGGAGGCCATCGTTCAGCTCAGAAAGCTGGCCGGCATCGGAGAATGGACAGCGCAGTACATCGCGATGCGTGAACTCCGAGAGCCGGACGCTTTTCCGGCGGCCGATATCGGCCTGCTTCGGGCGCTTGCCGACGCGGACGGGCGGCGCCCCTCGGCGGTCGAACTTCTGGCGCGCGCTGAGCGCTGGCGTCCGTGGCGGGCTTACGCCGCACAGCACCTTTGGGCCTCCCATGTGCCGGCAAGAACGAACCGGATCGTAAGTGCACAAGTTGTTGCCCGGCCTCGTCGATCGCCCCCGGTGGGAAAGCGGCCGCAAGCCGCCGAAGGGAGCGCGACGACGCCAAGCCGATAGGGAGTGTGGATTACTGCTGCGCTCAATGTAAAACTCCCTCACATGAGCTGGTCCGGTTCGAGCGGTTACGAGCGCCGCGGCTACCATCACGGCAATCTGCGCGAGGCGCTGGTCGAGGCCGCGTTGGCGCTGATCGCCGAGAAGGGTCCTGCCGGCTTTACCATCGCGGAAGCCGCGCGCCTGGCTGGTGTCAGCCCCGGCGCGCCGTACCGCCACTTCCGCGACGCAGAGGCGCTGCTGGCGGAAGTCGCATTGCGCGGGTTTGAGCGTTTCGCCGTCGCGCTCGCCGCCGCCTGGAATGGCGGCCGGCCCAGCGCATTGCGTGCCTTCGAGGCACTCGGCCGCGCCTATCTCGCGTTTGCTCGCGACGAGCCGGCCTACTACGCGGCGATGTTCGAGACGCGCATCGCGTTCGACAGCCATCCGGGGCTGCTCGCCGCCGGCGATCGTGCCTTCGCCATCGTGCGCGAGGCGGCGGAGCGGCTGACGGCAAGCCTGCCGCCGGGGCAGCGCCCGCCATCGCTGATGGTGGCGCTGCACGTCTGGGCGTTGTCGCATGGCATCGCGTCGCTGTTCGTGCGCGCCGACCCGTCGCGGCGAAAGCTGCCGATGTCGCCGGAGGATCTGCTGGAGGCTGGTGTGCTGATCTACCTGCAGAGCCTCGGCCTCGCTGGAAGCTCGCCCGCCCGATGACGGGTGTCAGCGTTTCGAATGGTCCACGCGGGTCGCGACTTCGTGCATGCCAGCGCCTCTGCCTCAGCGGCCCGCTCGTCCGATTTGGCTTGACGTTCGGCTTGGTCGCTCCCAACATGTAAATGTATCTTACATTCACATGAGGGCCGCCATGTCAGGTTCGGCAAATCACGGCGCATATGGCAATCCGGGGGCGCAGAATTCGCCCTGGGGACCCGGCTCTGGATGGGGCAACCGCCGGCTGGGATCCCTGGCGGGCTTGGTACGCCGCTAAGCCGCTGTGGATCGCGGCAATGATACTCGGCTTCATCTTCTGGTGGCCGGTCGGCTTGGCCCTTCTCTTCTTCGGTGTATGGAGCAAGCGCATGGGATACTCGGGATGCGGCCGCTTTGGTGCGTGGCAGGGCGGCTGGCAACGTGGCAATTGGCAGGGCGGCTCGCCCCCGCCGTGGGCCGCGTGGAAGAGCCTCTGGTGTGGCAGCGACCGCCAGCAGCAGCCGGCCTCCAGCGGAAACCGCGCGTTCGACGAATACCGCGCCGAGACGCTGCGTCGGCTGGAGGAGGAGCAGAAGGAGTTCGGCACATTCCTGGACCGCCTACGCTTCGCCAAGGACAAGTCCGAGTTCGACCAGTTCATGGCCGAGCGCCGCAACCATCCGCCGACCCCACCTGAGCAGCCGCAACCGCCGACCGGCCAGGGCTGAGTTCCGACCAACTTCGGTCAGTCGGCCCCGGCGGATGCCGTGGCCGACTTGTGCTTGGCAGCCCGCAGTAATTCGATCCGCCGGGTCAGCACGTAGAACACCGGCGTGAAGACCAACCCGAACAGCGTCACTCCCAGCATTCCCGCGAACACCGCTGTCCCGAGCGACTGCCGCATCTCCGCCCCTGCGCCTACAGCCACTGCCAACGGCACGACGCCAAGGATGAACGCCAGCGACGTCATCAGGATCGGTCGCAGCCGCGTGCGCGCCGCGGCGACTGCGGCCTCGAACCGGTTCATACCGTTAACCTCAGCCTGACGGGCGAATTCGACGATCAGAATCGCGTTCTTCGCTGCCAGCCCAACCAGCACCACCAACCCAATCTCAACCAGGATGTTGCGATCGAGGCCACGCGCATTTACGCCCAGCATCGCCGCGAGAATGCACATCGGCACGATCAGCACCACTGCGAGCGGCAGCAGCCAGCTCTCATACAATGCCGCCAGCAGCAGGAACACGAACGTCACCGCCAACCCGAAGGCAATCATCGCCGTGTTGCCGGCGAGCTTCTCCTGCAGCGCAATCTCTGTCCATTCAAACCCGAAGCCCTGCGGCAGCCGCTCCTTGGCGATCTTCTCGATTGCCGCGATCGCCTGTCCGGTCGAGAATCCGCGCGCCAAACCCAGCTGCACCTCGGCTGCCGGATACAGATTGTAGCGCGGCACACGGAACGGCCCCGTCGTGTCGCGGAAGGTCGCCACGGAACCGATCGGCACCATGTCACCGTAGTTATTGCGCGTCTTCAGGTTCTCGACATCGCGTTGGCTCACTCGGAACTGATTGTCCGCCTGTGCCGATACCTGATAGGTGCGGCCGAGCAGGTTGAAGTCGTTGACGTACGCCGAGCCCATGTAAACCGACAGCGCCTGGAACACGCGGTCGATCGGTACCTGGAGCAGCTCTGCCTTGGTGCGGTCGATGTCGGCGTAGATCTGTGGCGTGTGCGTGTTGAACAGCGTGAACGCCTGATTGAACCCCGGGGTCTTCGCCGCTGATCCGGCGACAATCCAGGTTGCCTGCTCGAGCGCAGGCAGGCCGTGTCCGGCGCGGTCCTGCACATACAACTTCAATCCACCGCCCGTGCCGATCCCCGGCACCGATGGAGGTTCCAGCACGAACACGAATGCATCGTCGAGCTGCGCGAGCTGCTGGCGCAGGTCGGCGAGAATGCGGGGAGCGGTCAACCCCAGCGGGACGCGCTCCTCGAACGGCTTCAACGGCACGAAGATCACGCCGGCGTTGGGCGCGTTGGTGAAAGTGCCGCCATCGAAGCCAGTGAACGCCACCGAATTCTGCACGCCTGGCCGTGCCAGGATGATCTCCGAGGCGTGACGGATAACCGCGTCGGTGCGCGCCAATGACGCACCCGGCGGCAACTGGAACGCAGCAATCAGATAGCCGCGGTCGAGCTGCGGGATCAGCCCGGTCGGAGTCGCCGCCAGCCGGTCATAGGCCAGATAGATCAGCCCGGCATAGGCCACCAGCACGATGACACCGACGCGTACGAGCCGCGCCACCAGCCCGCTGT
>CAWCXI010000007.1:0-25351 GCA_963799415.1 uncultured Alphaproteobacteria bacterium
CGCCATCCCCGAGCAGGTGCCGGGCGTGCCGGCCGAGGTGCTGGACCCGCGCGAGTCATGGTCGGACAAGGCAGCATACGACCGGATGGCGAGCGAACTGATTGGCCGGTTCGAGAAGAATTTTGCGGTTTTCGAGGCGGGGGTCGGAGACGAAGTCCGTGCCGCAGCGATCCGCGCCGCCGCCTGAGCCGCCACGCATGTACGTTCCTCCGCTGTTCAAGGAAGCTCGCATCGACGTGCTGCACGATGCGATCCGCCGCACCGGCTTGGCCACGCTGGTGACGCTGGCGCAGGACGGGCTGATCGCGAGTCACGTGCCGCTGCTGCTGGACGCGGAGCCTGCGCCGTATGGCACGCTGGTCGGCCATCTCGCGCGGCCAAACCCGCAGGCGCGCGGCGCGATCGGCGAGGCGCTGGCGATCTTCCAAGGCCCCGAGGCCTACATCACCCCGTCATGGTATGTGACCAAGCGGGAAAACGGCAAGGTCGTGCCGACCTGGAACTACGTGACGATCCACGCCTATGGCACGGTCGAGTTCTTCAACGACCCGGAGCGACTGCGCAACGTGGTTACGCGGCTGACCGAGCGGCAGGAGACGCCACGCGCCGAGCCCTGGGCGGTGACCGACGCACCGGCCGATTTCATCGACGCCATGCTGAAGGGCATCGTCGGCTTCACGCTGCCGATATCGCGGCTCGAGGGCAAATGGAAGATGAGCCAGAACCGCCCGGCGGAGGACCGCGCGGGCGTGGTCGCCGGTCTGCAATCCGACGGGCGCGAGGACGTGGCCGGGTTGATCCCCGGATAGCCTCGGGTTGCACCTGGACCCACGGTGCGGCCATAACGCCACCCCGATGAAAAGCATTTTCAAAGGCGACATGACCACCGCCGGTGGCCGCGCGCTCGCATGGGTCGATGCGCTGCTGGTCGACCACGCGGTGTTCCGCCTGGTCTGGGGCAACTTCGCCGCCGTCGCGCCCGGGCGTCTGTATCGCTGCAACCATCCGACGCCGGCGCGTCTCGCCGTGCTCACGCGTCGCTACGGCCTGAAGACACTGATCAACCTGCGCGGCGAGACCGGCAATGGCTCGGATGCGCTGAGCCGTGAGGCGGCCCTGGCGCTGGGATTGGAGTTCGTCGATGCGCCGCTGGACAGTCGTGGCGCACCGCAACGCGAACGGATCCTGCGGCTGTTCGACACCTTCCGCCAGATGCGTGCCCCGGCGCTGCTACACTGCAAATCGGGCGCGGATCGCGCGGGGCTCGCGGCCGGACTGTTCGTGCTGTATCAGGGCGGCACCTCGCGGCAGGCATTGGCGCAACTCTCGCTGCGCTTCGGCCATATCAGGCAGGCGCGCACCGGCGTGCTGGACGCGTTCTTCCACCACTACGCACGCGAAGCAGAGGGACGGAAACCATTCCTCGACTGGGTGCGCGAGGACTATGATCAGGCAGCCCTGCAGCACGACTTTCATGCCAACGGGCTGGCCAGCTTCATCAACGACTGGGTACTGGTGCACGAATAGCGATGGAAGCAAGCGACGTCGTCGAGCGACTGCCGATAGCTCACTGGCACGGCCCCTTCGAGCCGGCCCTGAAGACGCATGCGGTGGATGCGCTGGAAGCCGGCCACGTGCTCGTGGCGCAGCTGCCGTTCCACCTGTTGGCGGATGAGAAATTCCTGCTGTCGCCCGCGATCATGGGCAGCGAGCGCAAGAATATCAGCTTCGATGCTGCGACCGGCCGCGTCGGCAACACGTCACTGTCCGGCGGCGAGGCCGAACGACTGCAAACGATGCTGCGCCGCTTTGCCGACATGGCTGAGACGTTGCTGCGCGATCTCCTGCCTGGCTACGCGCAGGCGCTGCAACGAGCGCGCACCAGCTTCCGTCCGGCGGAGATCGCCGGTCGCCAATATTCGCCGCGACACGACGACAGGCTGCTGCACGTCGATGCGTTTCCCAGCCGTCCGATGCGTGGCCAGCGGATTCTGCGCCTGTTCAGCAACGTTTCGGCGGACGGCGTCTCGCGTGCCTGGCGCGTCGGCGAACCATTCCCCAACTTCGCCCGCCAGTTCCTACCGCGCACGGGAACGGCGATGCCGGGCAGCGCCTGGCTCCTGCAACGTCTGGGCATCACCAAGGGGCGGCGCAGTGAGTACGATCGGGTCATGCTGCGGTTGCACGACAAGGGAAAGCTGGACGCTGCCTACCAGTCCGGTGCGCCGCGAGCGGAGTTGTCGTTTGCCGCCGGCACCACGTGGCTCTGCTTCACCGATCAGGTGCTGCACGCGGCGCTCGCCGGGCATTGCGCACTGGAGCAGACCTTCCACCTGCCAGTCACGGCGATGGCGCATCCGGAGCGTTCGCCGCTGCGCGTACTGGAGCAACTGGCCGGCCACGCACTGACTTAGCGCAACCAACCGGCTCATCAGGGGTCGTCGTGTTCCGGGATCAACGCGACGGCGCTGGCCGCAAGTACCGAGGCCAATGCGGCCACGGCAAATGCTGCCGAAAGCGACCATGTGACCAGCAGACCGGCGAGCGCGGAACCGAACGGGCCGCCGGCCATGTTCAGGCTCATCGATACGGAAAGGACGCGGCCAAGTTCCACGGGATCGGTGCGACGCTGGCGCAATGTCAATACGCCGACATCGATAGGTCCCGCCGCTGCGCCGACCAGCATCAATCCGAATGCCAGCCCGACGAGGCCGAATTCAGCGGCCATCGGCCATGCCGCAGCGGCGGTCACCAACATGCCGAGGGCCATCACCTCGCGCTCTCGCCCGGCAATGCGTCGATGGCCAGCGATCAAGGCCGCGATGCCACCAACGAGACCGAGGCCCGCCCAAAGCAGGCCCGCTACGGCCGCGCCGGTACCGCTCGGGAACTGTCGCGCCGCGAATACCGGCACGACGACAACCAGGATGCCCCATGAAACCTCGTAGAGCGAATAGGACACCGCGAGCCCGCGCAACGAGCGGTGCCGCACGACACGCAGCACGCCACCCCATGCCTCTGTCAGCAGCGGGTGGAGACGCGGCAACCGGCCGCGCGGTCGGCGAATCGTGCCCACGCACAACGCTGCTGCCGCGTAGGTGAGAGCGATGATGCCCAGAGCGAGCGCCGATCCGCCAAAGCCCACAATCGCGCCGACCAACGCCGGTCCGGCGATGTCAGACAGGCCATGGATCGAGGTGTCCAAGGCGTTTACGCGCGCCAGTGCCGTCGCCGGGACCAGACGCGGCAGCAGCGCGCGGATCCCGGACATGGTCAGCGGGCTGGTCAGCGAGAACACGCCGACCAGTGCGAGCAGCACCGGTGCAGTCGCCCAGCCAAGACGATCGACCACGATCAACGCGATCACGCACGCCGCGCTCGCCGCCATGTCCACGGTGATCGCCCAGACCGAACCAACAGAATCGATGAGAGCACCGGCAAGCGGACTGATTGCCAGGCCGGGCGCAACAGCGGCAAAGGCCAGCCATCCGGCAAGGACCGGCGAGCCTGTCCGTGCCAGCGCATAGAGCACGATCGCCAGCGCGAACATACGCCCCGCCAAACGCGACAGCAGCGTTGCGAGCAACAGCGCCCGCATGTCGGCCGCGCCCAGAAGCTGGCGGAAAGAGAGCGGTTTCCCTGTCATTGCGAAGAGCGAAGCGACGAAGCAATCCCCATCGAGTACGGCTATGATGGAGATTGCTTCGCCACTTCTCTCCTCGCAAACACAGGACGCCTCATGCCCAGGATGATCCTCACCGGCGACGTCAACCTGATGAATGTCGACGATGCCGCAGTGCCGTTCTCACGCGTGCACCAAGAGTTCCGCGCCGCGGACATCGTATTCAGCAATCTCGAGTGCTGCCTCTATGATTCCCCGCGCGGGCACGCGACGGAGAACGAAGGCTTCTTCGCCTCGCCGCTGATCGGTGGTGAGGCGTTGCGCGCCGCGAGCATCGGCGTGGTCGGCATCGCCAACAACGTGAACTATGGCGAGGCCGCGATCACCGCCTCCGTCGCTCGGCTCGACTCACTCGGCATTCCACACACGGGCGCCGGTGCCAACGCGGCCGCGGCGCGCGCGCCAGCCATCGTGGAACGCAACGGCATCCGCTATGGCTTCCTGCAGCGCAGCTCGGTGTGCTGGCCGACGAATCATGAGGCCGGTTCCAGCGCCACCGGCATCGCGGTGGTCCGCGCTCACACCGCCTACCAAGTGCCGATGCACAAGACGCGTGCGGACATTCCGCCGATGAACCGTCCGGGAATCCCGCCGGTGATCATCACCTGGGCGGATCCCGATTACCTGCGTGCCTTCACCGAGGACATCTCGGCGCTACGTTCGCAGGTCGATATCCTCGTCGCATCATGCCACTGGGGGTTGCACAAGGAGGTTCTCGGCTACATGCGTGAGATCGGTCGCGCCGCGATCGATGCCGGTGCGGATCTGGTCATCGGACATGGGCCACACTATTCGCTTCCGATCGAGGTGTATCGCGGCAGGTCAATCTTCTACGGCCTGGGAAGTTTCTCGTTCCACACCGGTCACGGTGGACGACGGCATGGCGACTGGATCGGCATGCTGGTGCGCGCGACCACGGCGGATAAGCGGATAGCGAGCATCAGTGCGCAATTCATCCGTCACAATGATCGCAACGAGACTGTCCCCTGCCGCCTGGACGATGAACGCGCCGAGTTCGCTGACATCAAGACACGCAGCGTGACCTACGGAACTCGCCTCATCGAACGCGGTGACGAAATGATGATAGCACTGGAGGAGTGACCTCAGAGGGGTCGCTCCGCCGACAGCCACACTCCTGTCAAATCGCGTCGGTTCCGTGCGCCCCATGCAGTTGCTTTGTCATGTATACGCGGTGATAGCCCTTCTCGCTGACGCGATGCGTCTCGATGAAGCCAAGGCGGGCGTATAGCGCGATGTTCTCGGTCATCAATGCGTGCGTATACAGGTGGATGGCGTCATAGCCGCGTCGGAGGGCCTCGGCTTCGGCGAATGCGACCAGTGAGCGGCCATGGCCCTTGCCCTGGCAGCCGGGCAAGACCGCAACGTTGTCGAGCAGGAAACCCGCCTGCGTTTCCTCCAGCACGAGGACGCCGACGATGCCTCCTGCGTCCTCCATTACCCAGGTCAGGCCGTCATCGATGCGCTGCACGTAATCGTCCAGCATTGGCCCAGGTGGTTTACCGATGCGAGAGATGTAGTGCGCATACGCGGCCTGAACGACGTCGCGCACGACGCCAACATCATGATGACGGACAATGCGAATCATGGCGTCCCTCGTAGCTACCCGCCAGTCAGGCCGCCCGTTCTCGCACAGCCTCGGTCGCGGCCTCCAGCCCCACGGCCTGCGCAAGCCGATCCAGCCGACGCATCACGCTTTCACCGGCAAACACGCCGCTGTCTTCCTCAAGCCGCAGGATCAGCCGACTGCCCCCAAGCCGCAGCCCTGTTCCCGCCAGCAGATCCAGCGTGCCGGCCGATAACGTGTAGGCCAGGCGCAACGCCACACCGAGAACCTCCGCCCGGTGCGTGCTCGACACATCAAGCAGCAGTCGTGCGGGACGCAGAAACGGCGCCTCGGTGTCCACCTCGTAACGCATGGCGATGGCCAGCGCGAGGAACGCCCGCGCGTGATGATCCAGCCCGATCCCCGGCTGCCGCAGTACACGCAGGAACGCCTGTTCGGCACGGAACTCGGGATGATCGTGACTGCCGATGTCAGACATCCAGCACGCCGCTTCGCGCAGCCGCCGCGCCTCACCCACCTCCGCCGGGAACAGTGGATCGGTCCAGTTGAACAGCGCAGGAGGCAGTTTCGGATCACGGCCCAGCCGCGCCGCAAATTCATGGCCTGCCGCCAACAGAGGGTCCTCGCCGCGGATCGCGTCAGGCATGCGCTGCATGAACCAGCCCTCGCGAAGCCCGCTCGCGCTGAATACAACGCGCCGCGCGCCGGTCGCCCGCAGCACGCGCCGCAACACCACGGCGGCATACGGAAGATCATCGATGCGTCGACGTGACAGGCCGGGCAGCCGCTCGAGAGCACGGCGACCAGCACCGGCGATCACGCCTGTCAGATCGCGCGCCTCCTCGCGGCCGATCGTGTAGTGATGCACCATCTGCAGCGGATAGCCGGTCTGCGCCATGTGGATGCGTGCAAGCGCGCGCCACGCTCCGCCCACCAGGTACAGATCGCAGTTGGCGCCTTCAGCCAGCCACGGCACGGTCGCGAGGTCGGCCTCGGCGATTGCGCGGGCGCGTACCGGATCGCCGCCGGCGCGCTCCGCCAGTCGTATCGCGCCAAGACTCAGCGTGTGCGATACGCCGCGCGCGCCGCGGTTGAGGCGCACCAGTTCCAGCGAACCACCGCCGACATCGGCCAAGATGCCATCTGCCGTCGGAATGCCGCAAAGCACGCCTTCCGCTGAGTATTCCGCTTCCTGCTGTCCCGACAGAATGCGGATCGGCACGTCAGGCATGCGCGACTGCAAGCCGGCGACAAAGTCCGCACCATTGCGAGCATCGCGTACCGCTGCGGTGGCGAGAATCTCGAATGGTGCCGCGCCCATCGCGCGTGCCACGGCATGATAGCGGTGCAGCACGGTGAGGGCCTGCCCCATCCCCTCTTCGTTCAGCCGCCCGGTCGCCTGCAGGCCGCGACCGAGACGCAGCACCGCCTTTTCGTTGAAGATCGCCACTGGGTTGCGGCACGCGCCTTCGTAGACGACGAGACGCACGGAGTTCGATCCGAGATCGACCACGGCGCAGCGCGGCGCGTCGACAGACGGCTTGAATGGCATGGGTCAGTCCTGGTTCACGCGATCCGGGCGACGATGATTGGTGAGCGGCGAGGCAACCGCTGGACCGTGCAACGCGGAGCCGCGGCCGGAAAGCGATGGGTTGGTCATGAAATAGTGGTGGGCCGAGATCGGTTTCTTGCCGGGCGGCACGCGCCGCCACACGCCATCGCCGCGCAGTTCCCACGACTGCATCGAATCCTTCAGGTTCACCACCATGATCTGGTCAAGCACCTGCGCATGCACGGTCGGATTGTGGATCGGCACCAGCGTTTCCACACGCCAGTCCATGTTGCGCACCATCCAGTCGGCCGAACTGATATAGACGCGCGCGTGCCGACTGGGCAGCGGATGGCCGTTGCCGAACACGCAGATGCGGCTGTGCTCCAGGAAGCGGCCGACGATGGACTTGATGCGGATATTCTCTGACAGGCCTGGCACGCCGGGGCGCAGGCAGCAGATGCCGCGCACCACCCCCATTACCTTGACGCCGGCACGCGAGGCTTCATAGAGCAGATCAATCAGCGTTTCGTCGACCAGCGAATTCAGCTTCAGCCAGATTGCCGCCGGCCTGCCGGCATGCGCGAAGGCGATCTCGCGACGGATCAGGTCAGACAGCACTGCCCGCGTCGTCAGCGGACTGAAGGCGATCGCATCCATCAGTTCCGGTCGCGCATACCCCGTCATGAAGTTGAACAACCGTGCCGCGTCGCGCGTCAGGTCGGGATCGGTCGTGAAGAATGACAGGTCTGTGTAGATACGTGCGGTGATCGGATGGTAGTTGCCGGTGCCGAAATGCGCGTACGAGCGCACGCCGGCGCCCTCGCGACGCACCACCAGCGACAGCTTCGCGTGGGTCTTCAGTTCAGCGAAGCCATACACGACCTGCACACCCGCCGCCTCGAGCGTGCGGGCGAGCTGGATGTTCATCTCCTCGTCGAACCGCGCGCGCAACTCCACCACAGCGGTGACGAACTTGCCTGCTTCGGCTGCCTCGATCAGCGCCTTCACGATCGGCGAGTCGCGACTGGTGCGGTACAGGGTCTGCTTCACCGCGATCACGTTCGGGTCCTGTGCCGCCTGACGCAGGAACTGCACCACCACGTCGAAGCTCTCGAATGGGTGGTGGACAATGATGTCCTTGGCGCGAATTGCGGCAAAGCAATCGCCGCCGAAGTCGCGGATGCGTTCCGGGAAGCGCGGCGTGTAGGGCGGGAACAGCAGGTCGGGACGGTCGTCGACAATGAGATGTCGCAGATCCGCGACGCCGAGGAGGCCACTTGCGATATGCGTCTCGTCCGGCGTGGCGCCGGTCTCCGCGGCCACCAGGGCACGCAGCTCTTCCGGCATCTTGGCATCCATGCCGAGATGGATCGCGACGCCGCGTCGGCGACGCTTCAGTGCTGTCTCGTAGGAGCGGACAAGGTCCTCCGCTTCTTCCTCGAACTCCACGTCGGTGTCGCGGATCAGGCGGAACGTACCCTGGCCGGTCACGCGAAAGCCGGGGAACAGCCGGTCCAGGAAAAGCCCGACCAGATCGTCGAGGATGACGAAGCGGATCGGCTCGCCGATCGCGCTGGGCAGCCGGACGAAGCGGTCCACCTGGCTGGGCAGCGGCAGCAGCGCCCTCATGTTCTGCCCGTCCTCCTCGCGGAGCAGCAGCAGAGCGATCACCAGGCCCATGTTGGGAATGAACGGGAACGGATGCGCCGGGTCGATGGCGAGCGGCGTCAGCACCGGGAACACCCGCTCCATGAACCACGCGTCGAGCCATTTCACATCGTTTGGCGATAGCTCCGCCGGCTCGCACACCTCGACGCCGGCCTCGCGCAGCAGGCCGCGCAGTTCGCGCCACACCCGCTGCTGCTCAGCGAGCAATGATTCGGCGCGGATCTTGATCTCGGCGAGCTGCTGCGCCGGCGATCGCCCGTCCGGCGAGACAGCGGTAAGGCCCGCCTTCGCCTGCCCTATCAGGCCGGCGACGCGCACCGAATAGAATTCGTCCAGGTTGGACGCGCTTATCGATACGAAGCGCACGCGCTCGAGCAGCGGATGGCGCGGGTTCTCCGCCTCCTCGACCACACGATGGTTGAAATCGAGCCAGGAGAGCTCGCGGTTGATGAACCGGTCGGGACTGTCCGGCGCAATCGTTACCTGCTCGGGCCGGGGCGGCCCGACGGGCCGGTCGAGTACCTCAACTGCGCCGTTGCCTTGCGATGGCGACTCTTGGGTGGGCGATTTCATGCCGTGATCCTACAGGAGAGCCGGGCCGTCCCGCGAGGGCGGTGGAACCGTCCCCGAAATTTCATCAGGCGCCAGCAGGTCGGCCAGCGCCACAGCCGCAAACCGCACGGTTATGTTGCGGCGTTGCTCGAGCGAGGCGGCGTCCAGCCGGTCGACCGCTCCGGCCAGGGCAGCGGCGCTGCGCGGCAGGCGCCGCACCAGCCATTCCTGCACCGCCTCCGGCAAACGTAGCTGCCTTTCGGCGAGCATCCGGGCCAGCAGTGTCCGCAGCAGTATGTCCTCCGGGGGGCCGATCTCCACTGCGGTGATTGCGCGCAGACGGCTGGCCAGGTCAGGCAGACGGACCGGCCAGCGCGATGGCGGCGCGGGCGAGGCAAGCAGCATCGGCAGCCCAGCCTCACCTGCCGTGTTCAGCAGATGGAGGAGTGCGGTTTCGTCGGTGACCGCATCGGCGTCATCCAGTGCGATGCCGACAGCGGGCAATTCGGGGAGCGCCGCCAACGCTGTGCCGGACCAAAGCACGGCACCCGTGCGGGCCGCCCAGATATGCAGCAGATGCGTCTTGCCGCACCCGGACTCGCCCCAGATTGCCAGCCGCCGGTCTGGCCAATCGTCAGTACGGCGCAGCCACGCGCAGGCAGCGGTATTGGACGGCGCCTCGCGAAAGTCGATCGCGGCGAAGCGAGGCCCGCGAAAGAGTGGCAGCGGCGGTTGACGGGCGGTGCTCACTGCAGAACTCCGAACTGGCCCCGACGGATAGTCAAGCCGTACTCAGTTGGCTCCGCCTTTGCCCGGCGCCATTGCGACGATGTCCCAGATCTTCGCCGGATCGCGGCAGCCGGTGCCATGCAGCGAGTAGGCGCGGCCCGACGACTGGATGCGTTCGGCAAAGTCGCGACACCAGCCGTATTGCGCGGAGTGCTTCGTGTCCACCAGCGTGACGATGCCAGCCGCGCCTGTGTCGGCATCGGCCCACTTCGCCTGACTGCCACTCAACTGGGTCTCCAGCGCCCGCTGCAGCGCGTAGGAACGCTGGCGGAGTGCGCTGTCGGCCAATACCGGATCAGAACTGGTGTAACCCGTCAATTGGGTGATCTGGAATGGGGCGTCACCAACCGCCTCGTCGGTGCGCACGTAGAACCCGATGTCGGGGGCATAGTAGAAACTGCGCTGGATCAGCCCGCTGCCGGTCACGGCCGGGGTTTCCCGCATCATGCAATCGACCCGCCACGTATCGAAATCACCAGCCCCTGTCGTCACCCGTGCCGCACCTATGACGTTGCAGCCCCAGTCCTCCTGCACAGTCACCTGCTGCCCGCCCACGCGCGGATGGACGTTGCGTGTGGCGGTAAACTGGACGCTCTTCGCGGGCTCCAGCGGGAAGAGCAGCGACGGGTCCCCTTCTATGCGGCGTGCCCCCAGGGTGCCGCTGTCGGCCCACGTCAGACGTGGCGCCAGGACATCGCGCGAGGTCATGAACGTGCCACCGTTATCGCGCCAGCGGACCACATCGCCGTCCACAGCGATCACCCTGTCGTCGCTGCCATCGCTGAACTGGTACGAATTGCCGAGGCCATAGGTCGGCAACGCGGCAGGCGGCAGTGATGGAATGTCAACGGGCCGGTACGCGCCGCAGCCCGTCAGTGTCACAAACAAGGTTATCAAACCTGCGAGCCTGGCCGGCAGACCCGCCTTGGAGGAAAGCCGTCTGCGGTGCATGCCCTTGCTTACCGCGCTGTGTCGGCCTCACGTGTGCAATCCATCGTGAAACCGATGTGCAGGCGAAAACAGTGCCGTGAGCCGAGCTGTGCGGCGGCACAGTCCGCTGTCCAAGCGGCGGAGCTTCGAAGGGGGAGATCATGCCACTGTTGAACATGCCGGCACCAACCTCTGCGCGGTCCTGGCGGACGCTGCTTGGATGCGCTGTGATGGCCGCGGCGGTCACGGCTCCCTGCGCGATCGATTGCCCAGCCGCGACGCTGCACGGGAAGGCCGCCTATGCTCGCGGCGGCGATGCCAGTGGCGTGGGTGCCAGCGACGCCGGTGCTGAAGGCACTGCTGGCGGATCCGGCGCAGCCGCGGGTGCCGGAGGCGTCGACGTTGGGGGCGGAGCAGACCCGAGCGATGGCGGTCCCGGGGGCGGCAACGGCGGGGTTGGCCAAAACCAGAATGAGGCACCACCGGTGGCCGACCCTCTCGGGCGCTCCGGCGCCAGTCTGTCCCGCTCTCAGGAGCAGGATCTGATCAACCGCGGCTGGCCGCGCTGAGGGCCTCGTTATCGCTTGGTCGGCGGGTCCAGATAGAGCGGGCTGGCCAGATAGCGCCGCAGCCAGAAGCGACACAGCACGCCGATCGTCGCGGCAACCGGCACCGCCAGCATCACACCGAGAAAGCCGAAAGCCGCGCCACCGGCGAACAGGGCGAATATGACCCACACCGCCGGCAGTTCCACCCGGTCGCCCAGAAAACGTGGATAGATCACATAGCCTTCCAAAATCTGGCCGAACACCAGCACGCCGCCAACGACGATGACGCCGCGCCAATGGGGGAACTGCGCCATGGCCAGTCCCAGCGCGGTGATGCCCCCGGTGATCGAGCCGACATAGGGGATGAACGACAACAGTCCCGCCGCGATGCCGACGATAAGGCCGAGGTCCAGACCGGCCACGGTCAGCGCGGAGGCGTAGTAGAGTGCCAGGATGATGCAGCACAGCGCCTGGCCGCGAACCCACGCCGACAGGATGCGGTCCACCTCGCGGGCCTGGGCGCGAATCACGTCGGCGTAGCGATGCGGCAGCCACGAATCGACCATGCCGATCACCCGCGGCCAGTCGCGCAACAAATAGAAGCCCACGACCGGTGTCACCACCGCGAGCGTCAACACATTGAAGATCGCGAAGCCCGCGCCCGTGACGCTGGTGAGCGAGGAGGCGATGAAGCTCAGCATATTGCCGGCCTGGCTGCTCACCAGGTCGCGCAGCTTGTCGTTCACCACGTCGGAACCGAAGTTCTGCTGCAGGTCGGTGAGCACCGTGCTGGCCCAACGCTGCAGCAACTGCACGTATTGCGGAATGCGGCCGAGCAGCAGGCCGATCTGCTGCAGGATTAGGGGGTAGAGCAGCAGCGCGAACAGCAGGACGCCGGCGAGCAGCCCCAGGATCATCAGCAGCGCCGCCAGCCCGCGGCCTAGCCCGAGCCGGGTTAGACGCGTCGTGGGTGGGTCGAGCACGTAGGCGATGCCGGCCGCCGCGACGAACGGCGCCAACACCGAGGCGAAGAGTTGCAGGGCGAGCCACGCCACCACCAGCAGCCCGACCACCAGTGCCACTCGCTGGCCACGCGTCGCCTGGCCCGGAGCGTTCGCAACCTCGGCGAACCAGGTCCGCGGCGCCGGCGCCGGAGGCGGAGGTGCCTCGGGCGGCGGCAATTCTGCCGTGCCGGTCATCGGCTGCGTACCGTCACCCAGACATAGGCGGCGCCAGAGCCGAACGTCGTGGCCGCAACCAGCCATACCAGACCGGCCATCACGGCCGGCGCGGCCAGATTGAACCCGGACAGCAGCAGCGTCACAGCCACCAGCGTGATCTGAAACACGGTATTAAGCTTCGAAATGTACAGCGGGCGGATCAATACCGACTGGCCAAGCAATGACAGCACGACCACACCACCGACGATTACCACATCGCGAAACACCACCAGAATGGCCAGCCAGTCAGGCAATGCCTCCACCGCCGCCAGGGTCACGTACATCGTCACCAGCAGGGCCTTGTCGGCCACCGGATCCAACAGCGCGCCCACCATGTTGCCGCCGCCGTTGCGCCGCGCCAGCCAGCCGTCCACCGCGTCGGACAAGCCGGCCGCGAGGAACAGGAAGAATGCCTGGGCGAACTGGTGCTCCATCACCAGCCACACCGACAGCGGTACCGCGCAAAGCCGCGCGAATGTGATAACGTTGGGCAGCGTCAGCAGTGCGGTCGATGCGCTTCGGCCAACTTGCGATCCGTCAGGCATCGGCCCGCATTTCCACGATTGCACTCCCCGCGCTGCGCCGCGCCGTTGCGTATGGTTGTTCCCGCCATCGTCCGGCGCAGCGGACCAAGGCAGTAGCGTATCGAGGGCCAGCATGACCAGTGGTGATCACGATTCAAAGGCAATCGCCGGCAACGGGCTGACCTATCGGGCCGCCGGTGTGGATATCGAGGCTGCCGATTCGCTGGTCGAGACGATCAAGCCGCTCGCGCGTGCCACGAATCGGGCGGGAGTAATGGGCGGTCTCGGCGGCTTCGGCGCGCTGTTCGACCTGAAGGCGGCAGGGTTTGCCGATCCGGTGCTCGTGTCCGGCACCGATGGTGTCGGCACGAAGTTGAAAATCGCGATCGAGACAGGGATCCATGACACGATCGGCGTCGATCTGGTGGCGATGTGCGTCAACGACATCGTGGTCCAGGGCGCCGAGCCGCTGTTCTTCCTGGATTATTTCGCTGCCGGCAAGCTCGACCCACACCAGGGGCGGGAGGTGATTGCCGGGATCGCCTCGGGCTGCAACGAGGCCGGCTGCGCCCTGGTGGGAGGCGAGACGGCGGAGATGCCCGGCATGTACCGCGAGGGTGATTACGACCTCGCCGGTTTTGCCGTCGGTGCGGCGGAGCGTGGGCATCTGCTGCCGCGTGGCGTCGTGCCGGGTGACACGGTCCTCGGGCTGGCCAGTTCCGGCGTTCATTCCAATGCGTTTTCACTGGTGCGGCGCGTGGTGGAGTTGAGCGGCCTGCCCTGGAACGCGCCCGCGCCGTTCGACCCGGAAGTGTCGCTCGGGCAGGCGTTGATGACGCCGACACGGATCTATGTTTCCGCGGTGCTCGCGCTGCATCGGGCCGGGCTGCTGAAGGCCGCGGCGCACATCACCGGCGGCGGGCTGCCGGGCAATCTGCCCCGTGTGCTGCCGGAGGACACTGTGGCGGTGCTGGAACCCTATTGGTCGATCCCTCCGGTCTTCGGCTGGTTGGCACGCACCGGTGGCGTGGCCGCGGACGAGATGCTGCGGGTGTTCAACTGCGGTATCGGCATGGCGATCGTGGTCGCCGATCCGGACGCGGCGACCGAGTTCCTGCGGGATCGCGGCGAAAGCGTCGCGCGCATCGGCCACATCGAGGCTGGCAGTGGCCCGGCGCGGGTACAAATCGACCTGCCGGCCGGTTGGCCAGGGTGAGGCGGCGCACCGCCATTCTGATCAGCGGCCGCGGCTCGAACATGGCCGCACTGATCGCGGCGGCGCGCGATCCGGCCTACCCGGCGAAGATCGTGCTCGTGGTTTCGAACCGGCCACACGCGCCGGGGCTCGCTCTGGCGCGCGATGCCGGGGTGGCAGCCGTGGCGATCGATCATCGGGCATTCGGGGAAGATCGGGGCGCCCACGAGGTGGCGATCCACGCGGCGCTGCGCGACGCCGGCGCCGAGATCGTCTGCCTCGCCGGATACATGCGGCTGCTGACGCCATTCCTCGTCGACGCCTGGCAGGGAAGGATGCTGAACATCCATCCAAGCCTGTTGCCGGCATTCCCCGGGCTGGACACGCATGCGCGGGCGCTGGCCGCCGGGGTGAAACTGCACGGCTGCACGGTGCATCTGGTCACCAACACGATGGACGAAGGACCGATCCTGGCGCAGGCGGCGGTGCCGGTGTTGCCCAGCGATACCGCCGAGACTTCTGGCGGATCGGGTGCTGGTACAGGAGCACCGGATCTATCCGCTGGCGCTGCGGCGCTTTGCCGCGGGGACTGCTGGAGCCTTGCCGGCGGAAAACGCCGCTCTGCTCAATCCCGCGGTTCCATGAGCTCGCTTACATGATTTCGACGCAAGCGCGACAGGCGGCGTAACATATGACCGGGTCACGCCGGGAGGGTTATGCCATGTCCGCAGAAGGGTCGGCCGCGCACGACGGAGGTCTGCCGTCCGAACCGGCGCGCCGCGACTTCCTCAAGCTGGTGACAATGGCGACAGCCGCCATCGGCGGCGCCGCCGTCGCATGGGCGTTCATCGACTCGATGAATCCCGCCGCCGACGTGATAGCCGCGGGCGCGCCGATGGATATCGATGTCAGCAAGCTGGCGCCTGGCCAGCAGATCGTCATCCTGTGGCGCGGCAGCCCGATCGTGGTGGTCAATCGAACGCCGGATGCCCTGAAGACCCTGCAACAGCCGAGCCTCCTGGGACGCCTGAGCGATCCAAACTCAAGTGTCGAGCAACAACCCAGCTATGCCCGGAACTGGCATCGATCGATCAAGCCCGAGTTTGCGGTGTTGGTCGGCATCTGCACGCATCTCGGTTGCCTGCCATCCTATTTTCCCACGCCGAGCCCGACGGAACCGGTCGCCAACTGGCCGGGCGGGTACTTCTGCCCCTGTCATGGCTCAAAATACGATCTGGCAGGCCGTGTCTATACAGGGGTGCCGGCGCCGTACAACCTTCCCGTCCCGCCCTATCATTTCCCCAGCGAGCACATCCTGCGCATCGGCGAGAACCCGCAGGGTACCACCTTCACCCTAAGCTCGGTGGTGCAGATGTAGACGCGGCGGAGATGAACAAAATCTAAGCCGATTTTAATTGGGATCGTATCGCCCGACCACCTATCTCCCCGACTAAAGGACGGTGTGTGGAGGACGGCGCAGATGCTCATCTCCGATGTGTTGCATATCAAAGGCCGCAACGTCGTGAAGGTGCGGCCTGCCGACACTGTGGCATTCGCTGTGGCGAGGCTCGCCGAACATCGTATCGGCGCAGTTGTCGTCGAGGATCAGTGGATGAAGCCGGTTGGCATCTTCTCGGAGCGCGATTTTGTCAATGCGATCGCGCGTGACGGCGCCACCGTGCTGGGCAGCGACGTGCGGCAGCTCATGTCGTCGCCGATCATCAGCTGTCGTTCATCCGACCGCATCGATGCGGTGCTCGCCGCGATGACCTTGGCGAAGGTCAGACACATGCCTGTGATCGATGCCGGGTCGCTGAACGGCATCGTCAGCATCGGCGACCTCGTGAAACACCGGCTGGACGAGAAGGAGCTGGAGGCCAGCGTGCTGTTGGACCTGTCGCGCATGCATGCCTGATCCCGCCTGCCTGTTTTGATTTGAGTCATATACGCTGAAGCGGCGCGAGAGTTGTCTATCGACGCGAGTGGGGTAAGAACGGTCAGAACCTCACCGGACGGACCGGACTATGGCCAACGACGTTGCCCACCCTGCGCTGCCCGATAACCTCGACGCCGCAAGATCATCGGTTGCCGAGTACGCCCGTCCGATGCCGCTGGTCTACCTGTGTCTGCTCGCACTGGTGGTCGGCATCGTCGGCGGTCTCGGCGCCGTCGTCTTCCGCGGGCTGATCGGCTTCGTCCACAACCTGCTGTTTCTCGGCACGCTATCGTTCGTCTATGACTCCAGCCTGTTCACGCCGACGGCACCATGGGGAATATTCGTCATTCTGGTCCCCGTCGTGGGCGCGATCGGCGTGACGTTCATCGTCACCAACTTCGCGCCTGAGGCCAAGGGTCACGGCGTCCCCGAGGTGATGGACGCCATCTACTACAATCGCGGCATCATCCGGCCGATCGTCGCGGTCGCGAAATCACTCGCTTCGGCGCTGTCGATCGGTAGCGGAGCGGCGGTCGGCCGCGAAGGCCCTATCATCCAGATCGGCTCGGCGTTCGGCTCCACGCTCGGGCAGGTGATCCGCATGTCGATGGGACAGCGCATCATCTTGGTCGCCGCGGGTGCCGGCGCCGGGATCGCCGCCACCTTCAACACACCGATCGGCGGCGTGCTGTTCGCCACCGAGCTGATGATGCCGGAGATCAGCGTCAACACGTTCCTGCCGGTGGCGATCGCTACCGGCACCGCGACGTTCATCGGCCGGCTGTTCTTCGGCGACAGGCCGGCATTCGACGTTCCCACAAACCTCGCGACACTGCCGGCCGAGGCGAAGAGCGCAGCGATCCTGGTGTCGTACGTGGTACTCGGCGCGCTGATCGGCGTTGCGGCGGCAGTGTTCGTGCGCGGTCTGAATTGGTTCGAGGATCTGTTCGACAAAATTCCAGGCAACTACCTGCGCCACGTGTTGGGCATGCTGCTGGTCGGCCTGTTGCTGTACGCGCTGATGCGTTGGGGCGGGCACTATTATGTCGAGGGCGTCGGCTACGCCACCATTCAGGCGACGCTGACCAATCAGCTTAACGGCGCATGGTTCCTGTTGCTGCTGTACGTCTGCAAGCTGCTGGCGACCTCGTTGAGCCTGGGCTCCGGCGCCTCCGGCGGCATCTTCTCGCCATCGCTGTTCATGGGCGCGACGCTGGGCGGAGCGTTCGCCGGACTGCTCCATTCCATCTTTCCCGATTTGCCGATCAGCGTTCCCGCATTTGCGATGGTCGGCATGGGCACGATGGTCGGCAGCAGCACTGGCGCCGCAATGACATCGGTCGCCATGATGTTCGAGATGACGCGCGACTACGACATCGTGCTGCCAACGATACTCGCGGTCGCGGTCGGGCTCGGCACCCGGCGACTCCTGACGCGCGAGAACATCTACACGATGAAACTGTTCCGTCGCGGCCATCCGATCCCGAAGGCTCTGCACGCTAATATGTTTCTCGTGCGCACGGCCGCCGACGCGATGGACAGGAACTTTCTGCTCGTCGAGGAAAGCGAGAAGTTTGCCAGGTTCCTGCAATTGTCGGATGGGCTGAGCGGGTTGCGCCATGTCGTGGTGACGCGCGGCAACCTGATCGTGGGCGTGCTGCGCGTCAACAGCGACCTGCGCCGCACTGTCAGTGCCGCAGGCGCGGACGTGCCGATGGGAACACTGGCGCGGCGCAACTTCACGATCGTACGGCAGAGCGCCGTTATGTTCGACGTGATCGCCCGGCTCTGGCGCCGACACGCGGTCATGGGTGTGGTGGTGGATGGAACGGGTGTGCCGCGGCGACACAACGTGGTCGGCGTCATCACAAAGGAGCACATCGCCGACGAGGTGGCGAGCAGCGTGAGCATGTATCCGCGCTGAACACTGCTGAAGTCGGCTGTAGTGAAGCCCTGGCGCACCAGATCAACTCCTCGCAGGTCGCGCTGTGGCGCAAAGCCATCGAGGTGCTTTCAGCTTGACCGCTTATTGGCGATCGGCGGCATTCCTGCAGCGCATTATTGCGCCAGTTTAACGATCATGTCACTCACGGCCCGGTGAGCCCCGCTAAGACGGCCCCCATGCGCCGTCTCGCCGGTATATTTCGCTCTGAATTCCTGCTGGTCGTGCTCGCCACCGCCCTGCCGGTCTGGCTGGCCTCCGCCGTGCTGCTCTACAATGCCGAGATCGACGCTCGCGCCCTGGTCGACCGCGACGCCGGCGCCGCCGCCCGCTCTGTGATTGTTGCCGTCGATCGCGATGTGGCCGCCGCCACAGTGCTTGCGGAGACGCTCGCGACATCCCAGAGCTTGCTCGAAGGCGACCTCGCCAGATTCTACGTGCGCGCCAACAATGCCATTCAGCGCAGCGGCATCGGCAGCAACGTGGTCCTTAGCGATGCATCGGGTCAGCAGGTGCTCAACACCCTGCAACCGTTCGGCCAACCGCTGCCACGCCACGGCAACCCCAAGCTCGTCGAAACGGTCTTTGGCACCGCCAAGCCGGTGGTGTCCGACCTTTACATCGGCGGGCTGTCGCGCCGCGCGGTACTCAGCGTCGAAGTGCCTGTCATTCGAGACGGCAAGGTCGTCTATGACCTTTCCGTTGGCCTGTTCCCCGAACGCAAGAGCGCGATCTTGCGCCAGCAGCATTTGCCAGACGGCTGGATCACCGGCGTCGTCGACAGCACCGGCACCATCATCGCGCGGTCACAAGACGAAGCCCGGTTCGTCGGGCAGAAGGCACCGCAGGCGTTCCTACAGGCCATGGCGAAGGAGCCGGTCGCGGCCGGCACGACAGCGGCGCGCACGATCGATGGTGTCAGCGTCACAACCGCCTGGGCTCGCTCCGACGTTTCGGGCTGGACGGTCGCGGTTGGCGTGCCGACTGCCGAACTGACCGACCGGGTATGGCGCTTCCTGGCGCTCAGCATTGTCTGCACGCTGGTCCTGATCGTCGTCAATCTCGCCATGGCAGCCGCCGTCGGCCGACGCCTGGAGGCGCGTGCCATCGCAAGCACCACAGCGCGTATTGCACAGCAGGACGTGGAGGAGGCGGCACGCGCCCGGAGCAGTTACTTCGCCTATCTCAGCCACGAGCTCCGCACGCCGCTGATGGCGGTGTCAGGCTGCGCCGAGGGCATCGCCACCCGCTCCCAGGATGCGAAGGTGCAGGACTATTGCGAGCGCATCGACGGGAGCGTGAACCACATCGTCGACATCATCGAACAGATCCAGAGTTATGCTCGTCACGAAGCGGGTGAGCTGAAGTTGCACAAGGCGCCGCTGGACGTCGCGGAGGAGGTGCAAAGCTCCGTGGACCTCCTGGAAGGTATCGCCAGACAAGCAGGCGTGGATGTGCAGTGTCAGATCGAGCAGCGCATTCCGCCATTGAACGCCGACGAGGTGCGGATGAGGCAAATCCTGCTCAACCTGCTGTCGAACGCCATCAAGTTCACCCCGAGCGGCGGGACGGTGACGATCAGCGCGGGACAGGTCGGCACTGACTGCGTGATCCGCGTGACGGACACCGGCATAGGCATCAGCGCCAAAGACCTTTCGCGCATCATCCAGCCGTTCGCCCAGGTGGAGAACGCACAGACCGGGAAGCGCAGAGGCACAGGCCTCGGGCTGCCATTGAGCAAGGGGCTGGTGGAACAGCATGGAGGCTCACTGATATTGGCGAGCGAACCCGGTCTCGGCACAACCGTGACCGTACGGCTGCCGGGCCTCGCAGCTCTTGACCAGCAGTCGGGCGTAGGGTCAGAGAGCAGGACGCCCGGGCAGCACGTCGAACTCGCGAAGATGGGCTCGTGACCCGGTGACGGTGCGCCACACCCATCGCGTCGGTCGCATGGCCCAGTAGTCGCCACGGGTACCCGGTCATCCGATGCGCCATCTCGCCGATGGCCCGGAGTGCCGTCTGACCAAGCGAGCGGCACCTCCGCCACAACTATGCCGCCATGTTTGGCAAGACTGCGCGCCTGCCAAGGAGTTGTCCGTCATGCGACGCAATTCGATCGGCATCTCAGGTGCCGCAGTTCTTGCCGCCGTCGGCCTTCTGATCCTCACGGGCCCGCTCGCACGCGCCGACTGGCATGGCGGCGGAGGCGGTTGGCATGGCGGTGGAAGCGGCTGGCATGGTGGTGCAGGCGGCTGGCACGGCGGAGGTGTTTGGCACGGCGGCGGCTGGCATGGCGGCGATTGGGGATGGCACGGTGGCCGCTGGAGCTGCTGCTGGCGAGGTGGAGTCTTTATCGGCGTGGCGCCGCCGGTTTTCGTCCCACCGCCCGCGTACTATCCGCCTCCGTACTATCCTCCGCCATATTATGCGCCGTACGGCTACGCATATCCTGGGTATTGAAGGCCACGCCACCCGCGGCTAATTCACCGCTCTCTGCCGCCGATACATGGCAACCGCCACGGACCGGCGGCAGACGCCCTCATCCCCTGGTGATGACGACCTGTAGATACTCGCTGGGCACGACCATCGAGCTGTCACCCGAGCGATTGAAACGCGCGACCAGGCTCATGAGGTCCTGCTCCAGCGCATCGCGGGCCGCCGGTGCGAGCGTCGCGAAGGTCCTCAGCACCGGCCCGTAATAGGTCTTGAAGACTTCGAGCCAATGTTCCGGCGAACGATATCGAAACACGAAGTTTCGCTCTACCGCATCGATCGAACGCGCATGCGGCGCGAACAGCTCGGTCAACCGCTCGCGCGTTCCCCACAGAGCCGGTGATCTGATGCCGGCCGCTGGCGCAACATGCCGCCCAATGGTTCTGAACAGCTGGCCGATAAAGCCATCCGGCGTCCAATTGGCGAGGCCAATCTTGCCGCCGCGTTTGCAGACCCGCGCCATCTCCGCAGCGGCACGATCCTGGTCGGGCGTGAACATCACTCCGAACGTAGAGACAACGATGTCAAACTCACCATTCGGGAGTGGCAGCGCTTCAGCGTCACCTTCCAGAATGCCAATCTTGAGGCCATCGGCGTCGGCTCGTTCACGGGCGCGCTCGAGCAACTCTGGCACGTAGTCGGTGGCGACCACGTTGCACCATCTCCGCGCGGCCGCGAGGGAAGCATTGCCATTGCCGGCTGCGACGTCGAGCACATAATGATGCGAACGGATGTCAAGCGCTTCACAGAGTTCCTCGCCGACGATCTGCAAAGTTGTGCCGACGACGGCGTAGTCGCCTGTGGACCACGTTTTCTGCTGTGCCGCCTTGACTGCGGAAAAGTCCGGTTGCGCGGGTGGTGGATTTTGACTTGTCATAGTAGCGAGGCTAGCCATTGTTGTTCCCCTTTCTGATCGGTTGTGTGATGAGCGGTCACGAGCGGACGCCCGCCGACAGCCGGGTGGGGTCGCCGTGCGCATGCCGTCGATTGCATGTGTAGCGGACACATGTAGAGGTGAGCGTGGTAGGGGGCGTGGAAATGGCGGTGGAATCGGCCGGGCGCGGCGAGGCACATGGTGCGCCCACGATTGCCGTGCATTTGTACGGTCCGCTGTCCATTTCCCGGAACGGAATGGCGCTGACCCTGCCGGCGTCACGCAAAGTGCGCGGTCTGTTCGCCTACCTGCTGCTTTCGCCACACCCGGTTTCCCGTGGCCGGCTTTGCGAGCTGTTGTGGGAAGTTCCCAACGATCCTCGGGGCGAATTGCGGTGGTGCCTTAGCAAGATGAGGGGGCTGGTCGACGAACCCGGCCGACCAAGGATCAGTACCCCGGCCGACCGCGTGGGGCTCGATATGTCGGATTGCTTCGTCGATGCCACCACGATTGCCACCGTGGCTGCGGATCCGGCGGTGCCAGGTCAGAAGCGGCTGAGTGCACTTGTCGCATCGATCGCTGGCAACTTTCTCGAAGGCATGGAGATCGACCGCAGTCCGGCTTTCAACAGCTGGATCACTGCGCAGCGCCGACGGTTTCACGGATATCATGTCGCACTGCTGGAGCAGCTCGTGCAGGCCGCCACAGACGAGAAGGCGTTGGGCTATCTGGAGAAATGGGCGGCACTTGCTCCGTTCGACCAGCGCGTTCACGGACTGCTGCTCGGTATGCTCGCACGTCGTGGCCACATCCGAGAGGGTGAGGAACATGCGGAGACGACAGCGCAGCTGTTCGAATCCGAAGGCCTCGACAGCGCGCCGATCCGCCAGGCGTGGCGGACAGCCAAAGCGCAGGGCGAGGCTCAGCCACGTGCCCGGCCGACTGTCTCCCAGGTCGCGGCAGCGACAGACCAAGATCGTGGTGACAGCGCCGCACCGACATCCCGCCGTGGCTCGATCGCTATCATGCCGTTTGTCGATCGATCCGCGGTGCCCGGTGGTCCCCGTGGGACAGCCGACGCTCTCGCACGCGACGTTATCACCAGACTGGCAAAGCTTCGCAGCCTGTTCGTTATCGCCCAGGGTACGATGTTCGCTTTGCACGATCAGGGTCACAGTGCCGAAGCGGCAGGACGGATGCTCAACGTCGACTACGTGGTGAGCGGAGCCGTGCAGCGGGACGGCAACCGGCTTGCCGTGACGGTCGAACTGGTCGAGACGCAGACCGCGCGCCTCGTCTGGGCAGAGACCTTCGATCAGCAGTTCAGCGACGCCTTCGCGGTGCTAGATGAGATTGGCAACAGGATCGTTGCGTCCGTGGCAAGCGAGATCGAGACCAGCGAGCGCAACCGCGCGGTGTTGAAATCGCCAAACTCCTTGGACGCATGGGAAGCGCATCACCGCGGACTGTGGCACATGTACCGGTTCAACAAACCGGACAACGATCGGGCTCGGCATTTCTTCGAGATGGCAGTGCAGCTCGACCCGACATTCGCGCGTGCCTATGCCGGCCTGTCCTTCACATACTTTCAGAGTGCCTTCCAGGGATGGGAAAGGCGTGACTCTCAGATCAAGCAGGCATTGGAGATTGCAGGCAAAAGCTTGATGGCCGACGAGCGCGATCCTACCGCCCATTGGGCCATGGGGCGCGCACTCTGGATGCGGGGCCAGCACAACCAGTCCATCATCGAGCTGGAGCGGACAATTGATCTCAGTCCGAACTTCTCACTGGGCCATTACATGCTCGCGTTGGTACATTCGCAGACTGGCGATCCGTCCATTGCCATTGCGTCCTCTGATCGCGCTCGCGACCTCAGTCCGTTCGATCCGATGCTGTTTGGACCGCTCGGGGCTCGCGCCATGGCGCTCGTACGGCTGGAGCGTTTCGAGGAGGCCGCCGACTGGGGCGTCAAAGCCGCCGCCCGACCGAACGCGCATGCTCATATCCATGCGATAGCGGCGCTTTCGCTCGCCCTTGCCGGCAGAACCGATCAGGCCCGCGAGCATCTTGCCGCTGCCTACAGGATAGCGCCGCGCTATTGCATCGCGGATTTCCTTACCGCGATGCAATTCGCTTCCGACGGGCAGAAGCTGTTTCGAGGGGCCGCAAAGCGCATCGGAATGAAGTGATGCGATCGGTTCAGGAAGCCCGCAGCGCCAGCCCTGTCTCGCAGGCGTTAGAATTCCATCAGGTTGTCCTTGAAGTGCTTATGCGCATAGTGCGTGCGCGTCAGCCCGCGGCGCTGCAATTCCGGTACCAGCCCATCGCACACTTCCATGATATAGCGCCGGTCGAAGTAGGCATTGAAGAACAGGAACCCGTCGCCGCCGACCTCCTCCATGATCTCCTGCATCATGCCCGCGACATGATCGACCGTGCCGGTGAAGTCGATGCCCATCTTGGTGGACTGGCTCGCCGCGACCTCACGCGGTGTCTTGCCAATCCACTTGGCCAGCGACGACTGATGGCCATTGGTGTGCAGCTCGGGCAACGGCTCGTCCGGATCAAACTTCGCGAAGTCGATGTTGGTCAGACGCGACATGCTTGATAGCTGCATGTCGAGATGCCGGTTGGCATCCTCATGCATCAGGCGCCGCCTCGCGCGCGCGGCCTCCATTGTCGTGTCCACCAGCGGGTAAGCCAGGAACAGCACCTTCACCTTGTCAGGGTCGCGTCCGGCGGCGACGGCGCGCTGGCGGACATTGGCCCGATAGGCCTTCATGGCCTCGACGCTGCCGGCATCGGTGATGATGGTATCGGCCCAGCGCGCGGCGAATTCCTGCCCGCGCTGCGAGCCACCGGCCTGGCAGATCGGTGGACGCCCCTGCGGCGAGCGAGGCGCGTTCAGCGGGCCGCGGCAGCGGAAGTATTTTCCCTCGAAGTTCACCGGATGGACTTTCCCCCCGTCGGCGAACATCGGCGCGTCGCGGTCGAGCACGACGGCGTCAGGTTCCCAGGCGTCCCACAGCCTGGTGACCAGGTCGGCGAATTCATCGGCAAGGTCGTAGCGCTCGTCGTGAGGCGGCTGGCGCAGATGGCCGTAGTTCTGCGCCGCACCGTCATTGCTGCTGGTGACACAGTTCCAGCCGGCACGCCCCTCGGTCACGTGATCGAGCGAGTTTACCAGCCTGGCGAGCAGGAAGGGCGGGTACTCGGTGACCGAAAGCGTCGGTATCAGGCCAAGGTGGCTGGTAGCCTGCGCGAGATAGGGGACGAGGACGGCCGGATCGAGCTTCGGCGTGCTGGCGGCGTAGCGCAGATAGGTGTCGTGCGAGCCCTGAAACGTGTACGGCACCATCGAGGAATCCTCGATGATGAGGTAATCGAAGCAGGCACGCTCCAGCCCACGGGCGAGGTCGAGAAACAGATCGGGCATCATCCAACGCGCCACGTCGCTGCCAGGCCAATTGCCCCGCCAGGTCTTCGGACCGTAGCCCTGCGAGAGGAACCAGGAGAGGTGGAACTGACGCTTTGCCATCGTGTCGGGTCTCGTTCGTGCGCGTTGAGGGGGCCGGCGTGCTGCATTGCAGCATGCAAGAAGGCTGCCGTTTCTGCCAGCGCCGCCTGTTGCCAAGGGCGCCAGCAAACGGCCGCGTCGTTCCGCATCGGAATCAACCGCCTCTATGATCAAGCGCTATGGGTTTGAAGCAGCTTTAGTTTTTTAACACGGAGGAAAAGGGAGGACGCTAGCAAACCAAACCACCGGCACGAATATGGGCCTTCGCCTTGCGCGGTAACGCCTCTCACTCCCGCAGCATCGCCGCGACCTGCTCGAGGCTCCGGATGCGCGCATACATCTTC
>CAWCXI010000008.1:0-11024 GCA_963799415.1 uncultured Alphaproteobacteria bacterium
GGCAGCGGCTCCTCCATCGGCTGGGTGGTCAGCCAGACGCTCTCGCGGATGTACTCCGACGGGGCGCGCTTCAGGTGCGGCGTCTCCTGCTTCAGGCGGTTCCACAGCTTGTCGAGCCGCCAGGCGAGCGGCGGTAGCCAGGCGAAGCCTAACTCGATCAGCACCAGTTTGAAGTTCGGAATGCGCTCGAACACCCCCTCGATCACCAGGCTGGTGAGAAAGGCTTGTGACGACTGGGCGTGGCCAACCATGTCCTCGATGTAGTACGACGGCCAGCCCCCGCCGGTGACGGGATAGCCGCCGAACCCGAATGCGTGCACGCCGACCGGAAGATTGGCGGCAGCGGCGGCCTCGTAGATCTTCCAGGTACTGCTTCTGGCCGGGCGGATTGGCGGTGCGGCTGACCATCAGCACCTGGACGAAGCGCGGATCGCCGGCCCAGCGCTCGATCTCGGCCACCGCGGCCTCGGCATCCTCGTAGGGCACCACGATGGAGCCCTTCAGGCGCGGCTCGATCAGCCACTCGGCCTCCACCCAGCGGTTCATCGCGCTGGCCACGCCGTTGCCGAACTCGCGGTTCTGGAAGCTGGAGCCGTTGTCGCCGGTGGGGTTCAGGATGCCGAGGGTGATGTTGTTCTCGTCCAGCAGTTGCTTCTGCATGAACGGCAAACTGCTGCCAGGGCGGCCGTTCGGCGGCCAGGCGTCGCGGCGCGAGGCGTTGGGCTGGCCCTTCGGATAGGCAGGGCCGGCCTGGTACGCTTGGCGCGGGCGCGATCCGAAGGTCTTCGCCATCTCCACCCATCGGGCCTCCATGTAGGGAAAGAGGTCCTTGTAGGAGTTGCGCTGCGGATGGATGTCGCCATCGGCGATCGCCAGCTTCGAGGTAGCGGCGGGCTGAATGGCGGGGCGGTTGGTGACCTGGACGTTCATGCGGCGGTCTCCGGCTGGCGCGGGCGCGTTTTCCGCGGATATCTATCATGATCGTGCCGTGTGGCTCGCGTGGCAAGTCGGGGCTATGGCTCTACCGGCTGCGAGGATAGATTCTCGCGCGTGACGTCCGTTGCCACACACAGCAAGACGCTGGTGGATGCGCCCACGGCAGTGCGCAACTCCTTCGAGGAGGAGGTATCATGGTTGGAGGTTCTGAGTCGGCGCGAGACGTGCAGCCGGAGCGGACCCAATATCAACGGCAGGTCGAGGCCCAAATCGCGCAATATGCCGACGCCGATGACATCCACCAGAATGCGCCGGCAGCGTTGTGGATGGGCGATCGCTTCCTGGTCCCCAGACTGCGCCAGGTGTTTGGCTCGGACACCGTCGTCGGCTGCTATGCGGCCTGCTTGTCCCAAGCCGTCGAGCGGGCCGGTGTGGCCGAGGTGGTGAGCCTTGGGTCGGGTGACTGTTCGCTCGAGATCAAAGTCGCGCAAGCGGCGCGGGAGCGGGGCGGATCACCATTCCGTATCTCCTGCCTGGAGCTGTCGCCGATCCTGATCGAGAGGGCGCGACGGGCCATTCGGACGGCGGGGGTCGATGACATGGTCCACGTCCTTCCGGCGGACCTGAACCGAGACCTGCCGCTGGCGCAGCCGGTCGGCGCTTTCATGGCGCATCATTCGCTGCACCACATCGTGGCGCTGGAGACCCTGTTCGGTCAGATTGTGGAATGGCTGGACCCCGAGGGGGCCTTTATCACCATGGACGTGATAGGCCGCAACGGCCACATGCGCTGGCCCGAGACCCTTGCGATCGTCCGTCAGATCTGGCCGCAGCTTCCGGACCGGCTGAAATGGGACCACATGTTCGGTCGCCTCGACCGTTGGTACGAGAATTGGGATTGCTCGATCGAAGGCTTTGAAGGCATTCGCGCTCAAGACATTCTGCCGTTGCTCATTGAGTTCGGTTTTGGGTTCGAACGCTTTTTCGCAACCGGCGGACTGACCGATGTGTTCTACGATCGCCGCTTCGGACCCAACTTCGATCTCAGCAATGCGCTTGACGTACAGTTCCTGGAACGAGTGCACAGCCTCGAAGAGGACCTGCTTGCGCGGGGCAAAGTCAAACCAGTCATTGTGTACGCCGTGATGCGTTCGCCGCGATCGAGAACCACGCCAGTACCAACCGACCTGCTGCAACGATCTGCTACCTCCAATGGCGGTTCGCCCCACACGGATGGCCGCCCCGGCTGCCGTCATAGCAATGGCGGAGACACGGTTCACGTCTCCTTACCCGGCCTGCCGGGCACCGGATGTGATGACAGTAAGATGCGACAAGACTGTGTCGTTCGGACGTGCCGGTGAAGGTCGGGGACTGCTGCGTTGGGGCTGGGCGACGCCCGAGGATGATTTCACCTGGTCGCTTGGCATCCAATCGGCGTTGGAATTCATGGCAGCGGAGCAGGTCAGTCAGATCGACTTGCGATTGATGGCGTATCGTCCTCCTGCGGCAACGGCAGGCTTGCTGGAAGTTGCGGTCAACGGATTGGTGTTGGCCAGCATCGACCTGGCCGCTCTCGCGGGCGATCGTCTCTCTATCCGGCTCGCGCTGCCGGCAGGCGTTCGTGCGTTCGTGGAGTTGACCTGTTCCCGACCCCGTCGCCCGGACGTCGACGGCGGCGCAGACCAGCGGCCCCTCGGTGTCGCATTAATAGCAATGACCCTTCAGCCTCACGACAGACGACCGCAGCCTGACTGAGCGATGCGCGGATACGTGTTCCGGAAATTGTGGATCATGCTCTTGAGGACGAGGCCTACCACAAGTGCATCACGCCGTGCGATAGAATGCTACGAGTGGAGCGGTGAATCCGATACTTTCCAGCGTCACGGTATAGCCCGATGCCAATGGCGCTGGGTTGTCCGGCCAGGTGCCGTCCTGTTCGCGGCGCAGCAGATCCGCGCGGACTTCCGCTGTGTGCAACACGAGGATCTCCAGCACGCTTGGAATAGTGACGTAGCTCCAGACGTTCGCCCACGTGTCCGCCTTGTTTGATGGCGACAGTATCTCGACAACGACCATGGGCTTGTGCAGCAGGCGCTCGTCGGGGTCCCATTCGGCGCAGGTCACGGCAAGGTCTGGCACGCGCACGTTGAGGTTGGCGCGGACCTTAGGCTGGATACCAGGCTCGGTGATGACCCGACAAGCCGGACGCGAATCAGCAAGATGATTGCCAGTCAGCCGCCCTGCCTCGCTCTGGATTGCGCCACGACGGGGCGATGCGGGCGCCATTGCCTGCGGGGTGCCGTCGATCAACTCCCACCGGTCGCTGTCCTGCGCGTTCCAGTTGAGAAATTCGGCCACCGTCATCGCGGCGGGAAGCTGGTTAGCGACGCTCATGAGACGGGACTATAGTGGGTATTGTTGCGGTCTGCGGCAACAACGGCTAACCCTCGGTCGGAAAGATTGCGCCGCATCAGTACGAACGGCTTGCTCCGGTGCAGGACGGTCTCGACGGTCCGCCGCGCAGGCGTAGGTCCATTCTGCCGTGTTCGTATAGAGCCATAGCGGCGAAAGGGACGCTGCGCCCGTCTGCCGTTCGACGGCGGCGATCAACAGACCCGCATGACCGCGGCCTCGCGCGTGAGGCACGACGAACCAGATCGGGGCGATGTGAAGTGGAGACAACAGGTTTCGGCACGGGATACGACGTTCCGTTCAGTTCGCCCGCTCAGTCAACCGAGAATACGTCGCCCGTGGATTGTCGATCATGATCTTCCGCACCAGTTCCCGTGACAGGCCCTCGGGCAGCACGGCGTCACCGTCGAACTGCCAGTGCGGATAGTCGGTGGAGAACAGCAGCATCTCGTCCGATCCCATGTGATCGAGCAGCTTTTGGAACGCCTCGGTGGTCGGTGGCGCGTCACAGGGCTGCGTGGTGAGGCGGACGTTGGACCGCACGATGTCGGTCGGGGCGCGGTCCACCCAAGGTATCTCCATGCGCAGCCCACGCCAGAACTTGGTCAGTCGCCACAGATGAGCTGGGAGCCAGGTGAAGCCCGAACTCCAGCAGCACCACCTTCAGGTCGGGGAACTTGGTGAACACGCCCTCGCAGACCAGCGATGATAGCGCGGCCTGGAAGGCGGGCGCCTGTGCCGCGTAGTCCTCGGTGTAGTAGGTCGGCCAGCCGAGCGGCGTGACCGGGTGGCGATAGGCAGAGCCGGCATGGATGCCGACCGGCAGGCCGTGCTTCTCGGCGGCGGCGTAGATCGGCCAGTAGTGGCGCTTGCCCAACGGATGGTCATGCATCACCAGCAGCAGGATCTGAACGAAGCGGCGGTCGGGGGCAACCCGATTGATTTCCTCCACCGCCAGTTCGGCATTCTGCATCGGTACCACGATGGAGGCGCGCAGGCGCGGCTCCTTGTCCAGCCACTCGGCCGCCATCCAGTCGTTCACCGCGCGGGCGAAGCCGGCACCCATGTCCTCGGAGAACAGCAGCTGCACGCCGTAGAGGCAGTTGCAGATGGCGATGGACGTGCCGAACGGGTTGAGCGCTTGGGCGCGCAGTGCGTCGAGGTCGGAGCCGGGCTTGCCGTTGGGCAGGCGCCAGTCGGGCCGGGAGGTCAGCGGCGAGTTGGCGGGATAGGCGATCGACTTCGAGTTCGTGCACGCCGCGTTGGATGACGACGTCGCGCCAGTGGTCCGAAAGATAAGGGTGAAGGCCGCGCAGGTTGGGCACCGCGGGATGGATGTCGCAGTCGATGCCGCCTGGTTCGATAAGAGACATGAGTGGGTGTGTTTCCGAATTCTCTCTGATGAGAAGCGTAGCGCTGCTGGAGCACTGCGTCCAAATCAGAGCGGCGCGCGCTGCAACCAGTTCTCGCTGGCCAAATCCCTGACGCGCCGGAACTCCGCTGTGTTGTTCGTAACGATCGTGCAGCCAAGCGCCATCGCCTGCGCCGCGATCAGCAGGTCGTTGCCCCCGATCGGTCTGCCGCTACGTTCCAGCCGCGCGCGGATTAGGCCGTAGGCCGCGTCGGCTGGTGCCTCAAGCGTGAGGGTGGCCGGCAGAGCGAGCAGCGACCTGGACGGGGCGGGGCTCGATGATCAGCCGTTCGCCTTCCTTACGCATGACGGCCTCCTCGCCGGGCTCGAACTCGCGCGGAATCCGCACCGCCTGTCTACGGCCGCTGTTGAACAACCGGACATGACGTTCCGGGTGGAGTGGCGATTTGCTGGCATATGCCGCACATCCCGTCGTCGACCTCCCTCAGTGACTGCGCTTGAATTTGCCCTTGAATATGCTTAGCTTAGTCTGGTCTGGCCAGGTGAGACCGTCCATGCCCACTGTCAACATGCTCGAGGCCAAATCCACCCTCTCGCGGCTCGTCGAAGCGGTGGAGTTTGGCGCCGAGACGGAGATCATCATCGCCCGCAACGGACGGCCCGCTGCGAAGTTGGTGGCAATCAAGCCAGCCCAGACCGGCAAGCGGATCGGGGTCGCCAAAGGCAAGTTCGTCGTCCCCGACACGATCGACACCGATGAAGCCGCGATCAACGCGCTGTTCGCCGGGAAACCCGAGTGAGGCTGCTGCTCGACACTCACATTGCCCTCTGGGCGGTGGTTGACGATGGCAGACTAGGCCCGACAGCGTCCGAACTGATCGCCGATCCAGCGAACGAAGTGTTCGTCAGTGCCGCAAGCCTGTGGGAGATCGCGATCAAGCATGCGCTCGCCCGCGGCAAAGCGAACGACATGCCGGTCTCCGCGCAGGAGGCGCTCGGTTACTTTCGCGACGCCGGCTTTGCGCTGCTGGACATCGCATCCGCGCACACTGTGGAGGTCGAGCGATTACCGATGCTGCACGCGGATCCTTTCGACCGCTTACTTGTCGCCCAGGCCATCACCGTGCCACTGCGTCTGCTCACGCACGACGCCCGCGTTGCGCAATACAGCGACACGGTTATCGTGGTTTGATATTTGCGTCGGCGCGATTCTGGTACCGCAAGCAGAGCATCCGATGGAACTGTTCATCTTTGCCCGCTTCCACGCACGCGAGGGCCAGCAGGACGCCGTCGCGGCGGCGCTGCGCGATGTCATCCCTCCGACTCGCGCGGAGCCAGGCTGTCGAGCGGTCGAGGCCTATCGCTCCACACGCGATCCATTGCTGTTCTACATCCACTCATGCTGGAAGGATGAAGCAGCCTTCGATCACCACGCTGAACTTCCGCACACAGGTACAATTCCTCAAACATGTGCAGCCGCTGATCGATCATCCGCTCGACGTCACGCGCTCCAGGCCCATAGGGTACCTGCAACAATCATGTCACCAAGGCGTCTCGCCGGAACAGGCACAGAGATAGTGCCTCGTGGCGCGCCGTGTATCGCGCGCTCCGCAATGGCCGTCGCGATGCATACGACCTGATCGAGACAAGGCGAATCCCAGACATCCGCCTCAGCGATTCATAATACGCCGCGAAACGTGATCATGTCCGCAGCAGTCGCACATGTATGGTCGGTGGATGTCCCCGCTCGAAGGGACTGCGCCGACCTGGGAGGATTGAGCCATGGCGACATCGGTTCATGACGGCGGGCAGATTGCGTGGTGGCGTGAGCCCACCAGAGAACAGTGGCATGCCTGGATTGCGGCATGGCTCGGGTGGACGCTCGACTCCTTCGATTTCACGATCTTCGTCTTCATCATGCTGCCGATATCGCAGGAATTCCATGTCCCGCTCACGGCAGTGACTGCTGTCTTTACTTTGACGTTATGGTTGCGGCTGATCGGCGCAACCGGCTCCGGATGGCTCGCCGATCGCATCGGCCGCAAAAAGCCGCTGATGATCTCGATCGCCTGGTTCTCGGTCTGCAACTTCATCGCCGGCTTCTCTCCAAGTTTCGCCTTCCTGTTCTTCTTCCGCGCAATGCTGGGCATCGGCATGGGCGCGGAGTGGCCGGTGGGCGCATCGCTCGCGCTGGAGCAGTGGCCGATCCGCTCGCGCGGCTTCATGGCGGGCGCGATGCAGGGCTCGTGGGGGCTGGGCGGATTGCTGTCGGCCGCTGCCTATGGGTTGCTCTACGACTACATTGGCTGGCGTGGTCTGCTGTGGATCGGGGTCTTGCCGGCGTTGGCAATCGTCTACGTTAGGAAGTTTGTCAATGAACCGCCGATCTGGCTCGAAAACCGCCGTCTGCAGCGCGCGGCAAAGCGCGAGGTGCGCATCCCGCTGTTGACGATCTTCAAGGGTGACCTGCTTGGCAACACGCTGACCGCGTGCTGGTGGATGGCGAGCAGCTTCGTCGTCGGCTATTCGATCGGCACGTTGTTCGCGACACATCTGCAGAAGGACCTGGGCCTGAGCCCCGCCCTGGTCGCGCTGCCAATCATGTTGCAGAACCTGCTGTTCTTCATCTCGTGCTGCTGCTGGGGCCGAGTGGCCGACGTGCTTGGACGCCGTTGGGCGATGATCCTGCCGGCGATTCTCGCGATCCCGGTGACACCGCTTTACCTGCTGACCAACGACTACACCATGATCGTGATCTTCTTCGCCCTGCAAGGATGTTTCGGCGCCGGCGGCATCTACGGCCAGAACGCGAGCTACATGACCGAGCGCTTCCCGACCGAGGTACGCGCGACAGCGAGCGGATTCTGCTATCATCAGGGCGCCATCTTCGGCGGCCTGATGGGACCGATCATGGCTTACGCGGCGACGACGTGGCACATGGGCTTCGCCATTCCGATGCTCATCGGCACCTTGGTGGGCTTGGTCAGCTTCATCGCTGCCCTGCTGTGCGGCCCAGAGACCAGGGGCAAGCAGATGATCGCAGAGCTGACCGTGGCGTGACCACGACGCAGTAGGCTCAGAACCGCGCCGCGCCCGGCGGCAGACCGAACAGCACGCGCCCCACCGGCTCCAGGCTGGCCTGCATGCTCAGCACGACATGCTGTCCGGCTACGTGCACGTCGCGAAAGCATCGCTCCAGCCGGCTGCCTTGAAACACCGACACGCCGCCGGCCGACTGGTAGGCCAGATCGACCGCCCGGATCGCGCATTGCGCCGCATGGCACGCCGCGAGCTTCACAGCCGCTCGCGCACGGGTTGGGATCGGACGGCCAGCCACAGCGTCCTCCCAGATCTTCCCCAATTCGCTGAACAGATACGCACGCCCAGACCCCAGCAGCGCCTCGGCTCGTGCGAGATCGGCCTGCGCAAGCGGCTTGTCGCGCAACACCGTCGGCTGGCCGGCAGTCTTCTTCTCCGCGCCGATCTCCACCAGTGATTTCGATCGCGGCCCGCGCGATGCCCAGCGTGACCGTGGCGACGCAACTGACGAACGTGCTGGTCATCGGCGCCGAATACAGCGGTCCCGGCCGGCGCGGCGGCGGTTGGAAATCCACCAGAGGGATCGTGTGCTGCTCCGGCACGAACAGATCTGTCACCTGGTAGTCGTTGCTGCCGGTCGCCCGCAGCCCTCCGACATGCCAGACGTCGAACACCTCCACTTCGGCGCGCGGGAACAGGCACAGCCGGAAGTTACCGTCCTCGGTGATGCAATTGCCCAGCACCCAGTCGCCGTAGCCGATGAAGCTGCCGTAACCCCAGCGTCCGGTCACCCGGTAACCGCCCGGCGCGGCCACCGCCTTGCCTGTTGGATTCAATGTGCCGACCAACACGCCCATGCCGGTCCCGAAAATCTCGCGCGCGACAGCCTCGTCAAGCGCGCCGGCCAGACGGGCATAGCCCGCGGGGATCACCGTGCACCATCCCACCGAGCCGTCCTGGCGCGACAACTCCTCGATCACCTCGAGGAACGGCAGCGGCGGCAACTCGGCGCCACCGATCGCGCGCGGCAGCCACATGCGGAACAGGTTCGCCGCGTGCAGTTCTTCGACCAGTCTTCTCGGCAGCTGACGGTCCTGGTCGAACTGGCCGCGCAGTTCCGCGACCACCGGCTCCAATCGCCGGGCCGCGGCAAGAAACTCAGTTCCCGTCATGACCACCTCCATCCCCCAGTCCCGTTGCCAGTCCCCTGATAACGTGATGCTCTGATCCGACGACGGAGGAGCCCTATGAAAGCACTGACCAAGGCCCAGGTGGACTTATTCCACTACGACGGCTTCCTCTTTCCCATCCCCGCGCTCACGCCAGACGAAGTCGCGACCTGCCTCGCCGGGCTGCACCGGCTGGAGTCTAGACCTCGGGTCCCCTGTCGCCGAGGCAGAGGTGAAATGGCGTTCGCATGCCTATGCTCACTCGCCCTGGTTCAACGACCTGATCCGACATCCCCGCATCCTCGACGCCATCGAGGACGTCATCGGCCCAAATATCCTGGTTTGGACCAGCACATTCTTCATCAAGGAACCACACTCGCCGACCTACGCCGCCTGGCACCAGGACGGCGCCTATTTCGGCCTGGAGCCGAGGGAGCAGGTGTGCGCCTGGGTCGCGCTGACGGACGCATCCCGTGAGGCCGGCTGCATGGAGCAACTGTCCAGCCGCGGCGCCGCCCGCGAGTACCATCACGCAGCGCTCGGTCTGGCGAACAGCATCAACCGCGCCGGCCAGACCATCGTGGGTGACTTCGACCGCTCGAACCCTACGGCGATGGCGCTACCCACCGGTTCCTTCTCGCTGCATCACGAGTTCGCAGTGCATCGCTCGGCACCGAACAACGCGTCGCATCGCCGCGTCGGCATCGGACTGAACTACGTTCCCACGCACGCCCGCGTCGATGGGCCGGTCCGCTGCTGTGCGATGCTGGTGCGCGGCGAGGACACCTACGGCCACTTCGACCTGATCGACCCGCCGGAAGCCGAACGCGACGCCGCAGCGCTCGCAGTGCATCAGCAGGTCAGCGACCGCTATCGCGCCAACTACAACGAACAGGTCCAACGCCACGCACAACGCTTTGCCCCTGCCGGCACATAGTAGGCATGTGTGCTGTCATTGCGAGGAGCACAGCGGTCCCGGACGTGATCCGGGAAGCAATCTCGGTCGTAAGTTGGCTCCATCGAACGAGATTGCTTCGTCGCCGTGCTCTAAGCCGGCCATGACGAAGCGCGGGTCCGCCGCCAGGTGGGTGCGGAACTCGCAGTTACAATGCTCACTCGCGCTCCAGCGATAGTTGGGTACTAACACATCATGACTGCACCAGCGCCACGCTCGTTCAAGTTCGCCGCCATCGGCCTCGACCATCGCCATATCTACGAAATGGCCGGTCGTCTGCTCGAGCACGGCTGCACGTGCGCCGGCTATTGGACCGCCGACGAGCCGCAGCCGCTCGCGGGTTTCATCGAGCGCTATCCGCATATACCGCGCGTCACCGACAAGCGCCGCCTGTTGGAAGACCCGACAGTGAAGTTGATCCTCACCGCCGCGATCAATTGCGACCGGGCCGCCATCGCCATCGAGGCAATGCGACACGGCAAGGACGTGATGTCGGACAAGCCTGGCTGCACCACCGCGCAACAGCTCACGGAACTGCGGCGTACTGTTGCCGAGACCGGCCGCATCTGGTCGGTGAACTACTCCGAACGGTTCGAGGTCCCCGCCGTCACGCGTGCGATCGAGCTGGTCAATGCAGGCGCGATCGGCCGTGTGGTGCAGACCGTCGGTCTCGGACCGCATCGGCTGAACCGGCACCTGCGGCCCGACTGGTTCTTCCAGCGCGACAAGTACGGCGGCGTGCTGTGCGACATCGCGAGCCACCAGGTCGAGCAGTTCCTCACCTTCACCGGCTCGACTGACGCCGATATCGTCACTTCGTCGGTCGGAAACTTCGCCAACCCGTCCGATCCGGGTCTGGAGGATTTCGGCGAAATGCTGCTGCGCAGTGACCGCGCCCAGGGATACATCCGCGTCGATTGGTACACGCCGGACGGTCTGGCGAACTGGGGCGACGGCCGGCTGACCATCCTCGGCACCGACGGCTATATCGAGCTGCGGAAGTACATAGACATCGCCGGCCGACCGGGCACCGATCATCTGTTCCTGGTCGATAAGCACACGACGCGCCACATCGACTGCAGCGGCGTCGATCTGCCCTACGCCGCGAACCTGATCGCCGACGTGCTCGATCGCACTGAGA
>CAWCXI010000009.1:0-35055 GCA_963799415.1 uncultured Alphaproteobacteria bacterium
GGCATTTAGGACACACCATCCGCCCGGGACCGTCAATGCCGATTGATGGCGTACGGGAAGCCACAAACGAACGGGAGATCTAGGGCGTCAGAAATCGGCGCCAGACGTGACGCGGCTCACAGCGGTGCGAGCGGCAGTGTGCTGCGCTCCAGCATCGTTGGGGGAGGGTCATGGGTGTCATGTCAGTACTGTCGCCATTCGCCATCGTTCGCCAGCTCCGCGTTGGCAAGGAATCCTCGACATTCGAGCGGCTCGGCTGCTCGCGGCATGTCGCCGACCTGCGACTGATCTTCTCGGTTGCCGTGATCCTGATGGTCGTCGGCGTGATCGCCGCGCTCGCGTTCTGCTGCGAGTACGAGGTCGTGAGCAACTGGAAGGAACTGCACGAGAGTCATAATATCTGGCCCTGGGTGAGGCACGGACTGGCTGCCATTGCCTCGAGCGGCCCTTTCATTGGCGCGATCTGCGCAGTTGGTGGCGGCGTTCTGGTTTGGACCTATCAGACCGGCAGCGCGCGGCTTGGCGTGGTCGATCTGTTCGCCTGCGAGATTGCCACTCTGTGCCGGGTCGGCGCGGTGGTGGAGATGGTGCAGCGCTACGTCGATCTGTTCCAGCGCGGCCCGCAGGCAGGCATGTCGCATGTGGTCGACGGCGAACTGCCCGCCGATACCAGCCGCTTCACCTCGCAGGAAAGCTACTTCCCGGTGTTCGAGGCATCGGTGAAGGACCTGCAGGTGCTGGAGGCCAACGTCGTCAAGCGCGTCACGGCGTTCTACACGTATATGAAGGTCATGCGCGATTCACTGCGCAGGCTTGCAGAGATCAAGGCGCCCGTGTCGGGCAGCACGTGCGACGACGATTGGCACCGTGCGATATGCAACGTCATCTACATGCAGTTTCTCGCGTTGGAGAGTGCACGCCAGGCGATCATGGATCTGGTTGAGTTTCAGCCTACTCGGGCCGAGGACATGATAACGATCCTGCTGAGCGAACTGCTTGCCTATGGTTTCCTGCGCGAACAGTTCAAGGGCGATCTGCGCGAGCGCCGGCTGGCGGCACGCGATGTGTCGTACCGACAGGACGTTCCCGCCCTGCATCGCTTCGTCACGGCGGGTGAGGGCGCGCAGTGGGATGCGGCGAAGGATCTGTCGGCGGAGATGATGAAGCGCTTCGCTCGCGTGCTGGTGGACACGCCGACGCAGCGCTCCCGTGAGGTGGAGCTCGCCGTAGCAGCCTGAGTTCCGCGTTCTGATGTTCGGGTGTAGCCTTGTGCCGGTCCAACCAAGGAGACCGGCATGAGCACGGCAACCGGGGAACGCCAGGCCTATCCACATCCGCACGTCAACGAAGTGTGGCTCGCCAAGCTGCGTGAGGACATCATCGATCCCACGCTGCCGATCGTCGATGCGCACCATCACCTGTGGGAGCGCAATGGTCGCTATCTGCTCGATGAGCTGCGCACCGATCTCGCGTCGGGGCATAACGTGCGGACTACCGTGTTCATCCAGTGTGGCTTTGCCTATCGCAGCGATGGGCCAGCCGAGCTGCGTCCGGTGGGCGAGACCGAATATGTTGCCGCGACCGCCGTACGCGCGGAAGCCGCCGGCTTGCGAGCGTGCGCCGGCATTGTTGGATATTGCGACTTCCGGCTCGGTGAGAAGATCGATGGGGTGCTGGAGGCGCACATCGCGGCCGGCGGCGACCGCTTCAAGGGCATTCGTCAGAGCGCAGGCTGGGACTCGGCGATCATCCTGACCACGGCCACGCCGGCGGTGCAGCATCTGCTGATGGATCCCGCCTTTCGCGTCGGGCTGGGACGGCTGCGTCGCTTCGGGCTATCGTATGAATGCTCGCTGTATCATCCGCAATTGCCCGAACTGATCGATCTGGCGCGCGCGTTTCCCGATCAGCCGATTTGCGCCAACCATTGCGGCGGTCCGATCCGCGTCGGTCCGTATCGCGAGCGGCCGGAGGAGACGTTTGCTGCGTGGCGGCGCGATCTGCGCGAGCTGGCGCGGTGTCCCAATGTGCATCTGAAGCTCGGCGGTCTCGCGATGACGATCCGCGGCTTCGCGTTCCATGAGGAGGTACTGCCGCCATCTTCGGGCGAGCTCGCCGCGGCGTGGCGTCCGTTCATGGAGACATGCATCGAGGCGTTCGGCGCGCAACGCTGCATGTTCGAGAGCAACTTCCCGGTGGACAAGGGGATGTGCAGCTATCCCGTGTTGTGGAACGCGTTCAAGCGTCTGGCGGCTGGATGTTCGGACGCGGAGAAGGCGGCGTTGTTCCATGGCACGGCGGCGCGGTTCTATCGGTTGGGTGACGTCGCCTGACATATGCGTGATGTGACGGGCCGTGTGCCGTTCGCGGCGGTGGATTTGCGCCGCGAAATCTGCCGATCGCGGGAGTTGTTACACCGCTTGGCGCGGTGGCGCTGCCGGCCGCAGTGCCGGCGATCCTCAACGGCCTTCGCGTCACCTCGTCGATCGCACGGCGGTGCGGGTGGATCGTTTCCCTGTCATTGCGAGCGAAGCGAAGCAATCTCGGTCAGGGTGCTGGTGCAGTCTGTGCCAGCACCGGTCGAGATTGCCGCGTTGCTTCGCTCCTCGCAACGACAGGACAGGTTTCTGTGGAATACGGGAGAAATTCGGGCATGCAGCGACAGATTGTCGACGTATCGGCACTGATCGACACGCAGCGGGTCGGGCGCTTCGCATGGAGCCTGCTCGGCTGGATGTTCGTCTGCATGCTGCTCGACGGGTTCGACTTCGCCGGTATCTCGTTCGTGGTTCCTGCTGTCGCGCGCGAATGGCATGTGGAGGTCGGCAGCTTCGGCTCGGTTCTCGGCATCGGCGTGTTCGGGCTGATGGTCGGGTCCATCATCTTCGGCTGGGTCGGCGATCGCATCGGTCGCAAGAAGGCCATCATCCTGGGATGCTGGCTGTTCGGCGGCTTTACGTTGGCCTCGGTGTGGGCGCCGTCGATACACGCGCTGATGGCGCTGCGCTTTCTGGCGGGTGTCGGACTCTACGCAGCGGTGCCGAATGCGATCGTTCTGGTCAGCGAATTCGCACCAAGCCGATTGCGTGCGACCTGGGTTGTGCTGATGTTCACCGGTTTCACCATCGGTGCCGTGGTGGCGGGCCTGGCGGGGGCAAGCCTGATCCCGTTGTTCGGGTGGCAGGTGATGTTCGTGGTGGGCGGTATTGCACCGTTCGCGGTGTCGGCCTGCCTGTGGTTTGTGCTGCCGGAATCCGTGCGGTTCTTGACATTGCACGAAAAGCGCTGGGGCGAACTGGCGCGCGTGATCCGCAGCATGTCGCCGCAAACCAATGTCTTGCCGAATGCGCGCTTCGTGATCCACGAGGAAGTGCGGGTGCAGAACTTCACTCCGGATCTGCTGTTCGCTGGCAGTCTGCTGTTCATCACGCCGCTGCTGTGGCTGTTCTACATCTTCAATTCGGTCGCGGTGTTCTTCATGCAGAGCTGGATGCCGGTGCTGATCCAGGGCATTGGACTGACCGCGCCGCAGGCCGCTTTGACCACGTCGGTATACTCGCTGGGCGGCACGATCGGCGGGTTGGTGACTGGGCAGATCATCGACCGGATCGGCCTCACCGCAGTGGCCGTGTTGCCGCTGGCAGGTGCGGTGGTCAGCGTGTTTGTCGGGTTTCCCATGTCGGTGGCGGTGTTGGAGGCGGTCGTGTTCGCGCAAGGCTTCTTCGTGGTGGGCGCGCAGTTCGCGTGCACCGCGATCGCGCCGGTGTTCTATCCGACCGCATATCGTGCGAACGCCGAGGGCTGGGCGCTGGCAGTGGCAAAGATCGGCTCGATTGCCGGGCCGGTGATCGGCGGCGTGCTCTTGCGCATGCACCTGCCGGGGTATCAGCTGTTCTATGTGGCGGCGATACCGCTACTGTTCAGCGCGGCGTTTGCCTACGGGCTTGGCCGCGTGGCGCGTGGCTGGCGTCACAGCGGCGCGGCTGCCGCCGAACAGGCAAGATGAGGGACTGCTCATGCAACGGATCGATCTGCGCTCGGACACGGTGACGCTGCCGTCCTATCCGATGCGCGCGGCGATGGCGAACGCGCCGGTCGGCGACGACCAGTATGGCGAGGACCCCACGGTGCACGCGCTGCAGGAGAAGATCGCCGCGCTGCTCGGCAAGGAGGCGGCGATCTTCGTGCCGAGCGGCACGATGGCCAACCAGATCGGCCTGAAGCTGCTGACGCGCCCGGGTGACGATGTGGTGGTGGGCGATGAGGCGCATGTCGTCTGGCATGAAGTCGGGTGCGGCGGCGGCGAATTCGGGCGTGCAGTTCACCGTGGTCGGACACGGCGGCCTGTTCACCGCGGCCGACCTGCGTGCCGCGTTCAAGCCGCCGGGCCACATCATCTTTCCTCCGACCACGTTGGTGGCAGTCGAGAATACGCATAACCGTGGCGGCGGCGTCGTGTTCCCGCAGGAGAACGCCGCGGCGATCTGTGCCGCGGCACGCGAACTGGGCATGGCGAGCTATCTGGATGGCGCGCGGCTGTTCAACGCGGCGATGGCGACCGGGCTACCGCTCGCGGAGCTGGCGGCACCGTTCGATGTGGTGTCGGTGGCGTTGTCGAAGGGGCTTGGCTGCCCGGTCGGCAGCGTCATCGCCGGCCGTGCCGCCGACATGCTGCGTGCAGTGCGCGCACGACGCATGTTCGGTGGTGCGATGCGCCAGTCCGGTATTCTCGCCGCTGCCGGACTGTATGCGCTCGACAACAACATCACGCGGCTGGCCGAGGATCATGCGAACGCGCGGATCATGGCCGAACGGCTCGCGGATACGCGGGTGGAGATCGACCTTGCGACAGTGCAAAGCAACATCGTGATCTTCCGCGTGCCCGAGCCGTTGCCGGATGCCGCGACGGTGGTGCGGCGCGCGCAGGAGAGCGGCGTGCTGGTGTCGGCGTTCGCGGCGCGAACGGTGCGTGCGGTGACGCATCTGAATGTAGATGCGGCGCAGTGCCGACACGCCGGCGAGGTGCTGGCGCGGGCGGTGGCGGCCCCCTCCCCCTAACCCCCTCCCGCGAGGGGAGGGGGGAGCCAGGCGATGGTTGGCCAATGAGTGCGATATGCCGTGTCATTCACTCGGAGGTAGCTGAGCGCTGCCGGTGAATGGTGCCGCGTGGTTACGTGGGATGACAGACGGATCGCCCCCGGCACGGCGCGTAATGTCTGCCTTAGTACTCCATTTCGTGCACCCTTGAGCAAATAGAACGCGAGGCGCGGCAGCAGGCCGAACCACCCCGCACCCCATTTGCGCTCGATGTAGAGCCGGTTGCGGACGAAGTGGAACCAGCGAGTGCCGGACCAAGCGACGCGCTGCTCCGGGCTGACCTTATGGTGTACTGCTATGTCGCCGCGGTAGCGGATGCGCCATCCTCGCTCGATGGCGCTCAGGCAGAAATCGAATTCCTCCCAGCAGAAGAACAGCGCTTCGTCGTAGCCATCCCATGCGGCGCGGCGGATCGCATGTCCGGCGCCGACGAATGTGACTGTGTCGAATGACTCGCCCGCACGCGGCAGAAGACTGTTTGGATACCCCCATGACGACATGTCGTCCGCATCCGACGAGCCCAGCAGGATGCGGCAACCGATCGCGGCGAGTGTTGGATCTCGGTCCAGCGCGGCGACGGCACGTGCAAGCGTGGTTGTGTCGGCGAACTCGGCATCGTTGTCGATGCCGAAGATGACACGGCCATGGCCTAGCGCCGACCCGCGATTGCGGCCGCCGGCAACGCCATGGTTGTGGTCAAGCGCCACCAGTGTTGCATCCTGTCTTCCGGCGACGACAGCGGCGAGCCGCGCGAGGTTCTCGGGTCGCGAACCTTGATCGACAATGAAGACATGGCGTGACACGCCGGTCTGTTCGAGCGCCGAGTTCATTGCCGCCACGGTCTCCTCGGGTCGGTCGAACGACAGGATCACCACATCGGCATCGTACTCGCCATGCGGTGGGCAGGCGGCACCGGTGATATGACGCGTTGTCATTGGTCGCGACCAATCGCTGGGATCGACAGGTAGGCCAGCCGCTTCAGCTCTTGCCGCCCGCGCGCCACCTGTTCGAGCACGAGGCCGCAGACGCAAGACAGCGACGAGGCCAGTATCAATCCAGTTGCCAGCAGTGCCGTGGGCAGCCGCGGCACCATGCCGCTGTGGAGGAACTGCAGCACGACCGGGAGTCCGAGGGCGAGACCGACGGTGAGCAATGCGGCTCCCGTCAGCCCGAACGACTGTAGCGGGCGTTCCTGCTTTACCAGTTTCATGATGGTGCGAAGGATGCGGATCCCATCCGAGATCGTGTGCAGCTTGGAGCGTGATCCCGTGACGCGACCGCGATATTGCGTCACCAGTTCGCCGATCGGCATTCTGAGTTCGAGGGCGTGGATGGTGAATTCGGTCTCGGTCTCGAAGCCGGTGGCGAGCGCCGGGAACGACTTGACGAAGCGCCGGCTGAACACGCGATAGCCGGACAGCACGTCGCTGACGCGGTTGCCGAACACGCGGCACACCAGGAAGCTCAGAACACGATTGCCGATGCGGTGGCCGGGCCGATAGGCGTCCTGCCCGGCTGGCAGGCGCACCGCGGTGACCATATCGAGCCGGTTTTCCACAAGTTGCCGCACCATGACGGGAGCGGCGGCGGGATCGTAGGTGTTGTCGCCATCGACCAGCACGTAGATGTCTGCCTCTACGTCGGCGAACATGCGCCGCACCACGTGACCCTTCCCCTGCAGGGTCTCATTGCGAACCACAGCGCCGGCCCCGCTGGCTATCTGGCGGGTGCGGTCGGACGAGTTGTTGTCGTACACCAGCATGGTTGCGTCCGGCAGGCTGGCGCGGAACCCCGCGATCACCTCAGCGACCGCAAGTTCCTCGTTGTAGCAGGGGATCAGCACGGCGACGCTCAGGCTGATCGGGCGACTCAGCTTGTCAGCATCCCGAACGGGCAGTGTGTGGAGCATGGTCGTGCCCTCACCGCTCAATAGGCGTTGCGCACGGCGAATACCGGCATGATCGTGCGTGCGAGAATCACGAAGTCCAGCCAGAGCGACCAATTGTCGATATATTCCAGGTCCGACTCGACGCGGCGGAGCAGCTTCTCCTCCGTTTCGGTCTCACCGCGCCAGCCGCGAACCTGGGCAAGTCCGGTCATTCCCGGCCGCACGCGATGGCGCTCGGCGTAGTACGGGGTAACCATTTCGAACGGCTTGGCCCCGGCGCGCGTGCCTGGCGCGTGCGGTCGCGGTCCGACCAGCGACATGTCGCCGCGCAACACGTTGAGCAATTGCGGCAGTTCATCGATTGAGCGTTGGCGCAGGACAATGCCGAGCCGCGTGAAACGCTTGTCGTTGCGCGTGGCCTGGATCAGCCAGCCGGGCTCCGACTCATGTTGATGCATCGTGCGGAGCTTCCACATGTCGAAGCCGAGATTGGCGAAGCCGATGCGGCGCTGGCGGAACAGCGCGTTGCCCGGGGTTTCCAATCGGATGGCGAGGGCGGTCAGCAGCAAGAGTGGCGAGAGAAGGATGAGACCGATTAGCGCGACGACGATGTCGATGAGGCGCTTTACCGCACCACGCCATCCGCAGATCGGCCAAGGGGCCGGTTCAGCATACGAAATTGGGAGGATGCCGAGATCGGCAGAGCTCAGCGAGGCTTTGCCGATCGAACTGCCAGCGAACTGATACATGATCGCGACGCCCTGGAGAGCGAGGCTGTCGCATCTGTTTTAGTTGTGGTGCAGCCTTGGTTACAACTTTAGGTGGCAATTAAGCGCGCGAATGTCTGACCGAAGGGTTACTGCCGACCTTCACATTGCATGGTTGCAATCGCTTTGTGCAGGATCATGGTCGGACCAACCGGGTCAGTGGAATACGATCGCGCGCGAAAGACCGAAGTTCAGGAACATGCCGACGATTGCACCGGCAGCGACGGCATAGACCGGCTGTTCAGCGCAGAGCGCCACGAAAGTGACCAGCAGCGCGTAGGTGCCACGGTTCAGCACGAAGCCGCCGAGGTTGACGACGAGGAACTGTGCCCACTGCTGATGCACCGGACCGCTGCCCAGGCCGCGGAAGGTCCACAGCCGGTTCAGGAGCCAGGTGACCGTCGCAGCGACCAGATAAGCGACCGCGCCGGCGCCATACAGGCCAAGCGAGCGGCGCAGCGAGTACACCGTCGCGGTATCGAACAGGAAGCCGACCACGCCGACTGTGCCGAACATCAGGAACTGCACCAGCGTCGCGATCCGCGCCGGCGTGGCGAAGTGTCGTGCGGGCGGCGGAAGCTGGGTGGCGAGGCGGAGCAGCAACGCGTGCATAGGGCTGTCACTACAGAAACTCGTTGCTTCGACCAAGGCTATCCGACGCGATCGTTGAAAGCTGATCGAGGCATGCTGCACCGGCTGCACCGCACAACCTCTCTGGCCTTTCCCGCCCGGCTGGGGCAGGCTACGTGCCGTCGGGGCTGGGACCGACATGCAAGCGAGAAGAATGGCAAGGCGGAGGCTCGAGCAGGCAATGCATCGGCTTGGAATTTTCAGGGTCGGCTTATCGTTGGGCGACGACGCGGCGAGTGCGCCCGGTCGGTCCGCACGCTGAGCCGGCCGCAACCGCATGCTTGCCTACGCCACGCGGCGCATCCTGGCCACCATTCCGGTAATGCTTGTTGTCGCGTTCTTCGTGTTCAGCCTACTGTATCTGGCGCCCGGCGATCCCGCCGCGATCATCGCCGGTGATCAGGCCACGCCCGCCGACGTCGAACGCATCCGTGCCTCGCTCGGTCTTGATCGACCGTTCCTCGTTCGGTTCGGCGAGTGGCTCTGGCAGATTCTGCACGGCGATCTCGGCACCTCGATCTTCACCAACCTGCCGGTCAGCCACATGATCGCGCAGCGCATAGAACCGACATTGTCGCTGATGGTTCTGGCGGTGGTGTTTTCTGTCGTGATCGCGATTCCGCTGGGTGTGCTCGCGGCGTGGAAGCACGGCTCCTGGATCGACAGTGCTGTGATGGCGTTGGCGGTGCTCGGCTTTTCCGTGCCGGTCTTCGTGGTGGGCTACGTGCTGGCCTATCTGTTCGCGCTGCAGCTCGACTGGTTGCCCGTCCAGGGATTCCACTCTCTCAACGACGGATTGTGGCCGTTCCTGCGCAACCTGATTTTGCCCACCATCGCCCTGGGCCTGGCCTTCATCGCTCTGCTGGCACGCATCACGCGGGCAACGATGCTGGATGTGCTGAGCCAGGACTACGTGCGGACCGCGAAGGCGAAGGGAGTCGGTCAGCGCGCGGTGCTGTTCGTGCATGCGTTGAAGAATGCCGCGGTGCCGATCGTCACCGTCATCGGCAACGGCATCGCGCTGCTGATTGCCGGCGCTGTGTTGACCGAGAGCGTGTTCGCCATTCCCGGTCTCGGACGGTTGACGGTCGATGCGATCCTGCGGCGGGACTATCCGGTGATCCAGGGTGTCGTGCTGCTGTTCAGTTTCAGCTACGTACTGGTGAACCTTGCCGTCGATCTGACCTATACCCTGCTTGACCCGAGGATCCGGTATTGATGGCCGGCACAAGGCATTTCCTCGGGCCGGCCACGACGAGGGGACGCTTGCCATGAGCTCCGCGACCACCAGCCAAACCGGTTATGCGGCTGCGCCTGCCGGTCATGTGGCTGCGCCTGCGCTGGCTGACGTGCTGCCGCCGCCCAGGCGGCGCGGCAGAGTTATGACATTCGTCAACCGCAATCCGACCATCGTGATCGGCGGGGCGCTGGTGTCCCTGATAATCCTGATGGCGATCCTTGCGCCGTACCTTGGCACGGTGGACCCCACGGCGCTGGCACCGGCAAAACGGACACGTGAACCGTCGGCGCAATTCTGGTTCGGCAGCGACATGCTGGGGCGGGACGTGTATTCGCGCGTCATCTACGGCGCGCGTGTCTCGCTCATCGTCGGGTTTGCGGTGGCGACGATCGCGTCGATCATGGGCACGTTCGTCGGTCTGGTTTCGGGATTCAGTCGTCTGCTCGATAGCATCATCATGCGGGTGATGGACGGGCTGATGTCCATTCCTCCGATTCTGCTGGCGATCGCGCTGATGGCGCTGACCCGAGCGTCGGTGCAGAACGTGATCATCGCCATCAGCATAGCGGACTTCCCTCGCGTATCCCGGCTGATCCGCGGCGTGGTGCTCAGCCTGCGCGAGCAACCGTATGTCGAGGCGGCTGTTGCGTCCGGCACCCGGACACCGATGATCATCATCAAGCACATCCTGCCGAACACTTTGGCTCCGCTGATGGTGAACGCCACGTTCATCTGCGCATCGGCGATGATCACCGAGGCGGCGCTGTCGTTCATCGGCGCGGGCACGCCACCGATCATTCCGAGCTGGGGCAACATCATGGCGGAGGGCAGGGCGCTATGGCAGGTGAAGCCATACATCGTGTTCTTTCCGGCGATCTTCCTTTGCATCACGGTGCTGTCGGTGAACCTGCTCGGCGACGGGCTGCGCGACGCGCTCGACCCGCGGCTCGCAAAGCGGCTCTGAGATGGCGCTGCTGGAAGTCGAGAACCTGCAGACGCATTTCGGCACACCTGATGGTGTGGTGCGCGCGGTGGAGGGGGTTTCGTTCCACGTCAATGCCGGTGAGACCCTCGGGATCGTCGGCGAGTCCGGCTGCGGGAAGTCGGTCACCGCGATGTCGATCCTGCGGTTGATCCAGGAGCCGCCCGGCAAGATCGCGGGTGCGATCCGCTTCGAGGGCCGCAATCTGCTTGAGGTTTCCGAGCCGGAGATGCGCGACATCCGCGGCAATGCGATCTCGATGATATTTCAGGAGCCGATGACGAGCCTGAACCCAGTGCTGACGGTTGGCAGACAGATCGGCGAGACGCTGCAGCTTCACCAAGGCCTGTCGTCGCGCGACGCCGAGAAGCGGGCAGTCGAGATGCTGGTGCTGGTGGGCATACCGGCGCCCGAGCGACGGGTGCGGGAGTATCCGCACCAGTTATCCGGCGGCATGCGGCAGCGGGTGATGATCGCGATGGCGTTGGCATGCAATCCGAAGCTGCTGATCGCGGACGAGCCGACCACGGCGCTGGATGTGACGATTCAGGCGCAGATTCTGGACCTGATGCGCGATCTGAAGAGCCGGCTGGGGTCGGCGATCATGCTGATCACGCATGATCTCGGTGTGGTGGCCGAGATGTGCCAGCGCGTCGTGGTGATGTACGCCGGGCGCAAGGTGGAGGAGGGAGCGGTCGAGGAGATCTTCGCACGTCCGATGCATCCCTATACGCGCGGGTTGCTGGGCTCGGTGCCGAAGCTCGGATCGTCGCTGGTGGACGGCGGACGCAGCAAGCTGGCCGAGATCACCGGCTTGGTGCCGAGTTTGCGACAGAGGATTGTCGGCTGTCCGTTCGCCGGGCGCTGTCCGATGGCGACCGAACTGTGCACGCGCGTGGCACCGGCGATCGAGACCAAGGCGCAGAACCACATGGTCGCATGCCACTATGCCGAACGGCGGATGGCGGCAGCGTGAGCGCGGCGCGTCCCCTCCTCGAGGTCAACGGCCTGAAGAAGCACTTCCCGATATTTGGCGGCATGCTTGGCCAGGAGACTGCCAAGGTCTACGCGGTCGACGGCGTGTCGTTCACCATCGATCGCGGCGAGACGCTCTCGCTGGTGGGTGAGTCCGGGTGCGGCAAGTCGACCGTCGGCAAAGCGATCTTGCGATTGTATTCGATCACCGAAGGGGAGGTGTATCTCGCCGGCGACCGTATCGACAACCTGTCGGCGGCCCGTCTGCGCCCGCTGCGGCAGCGTGTGCAGGTGGTGTTCCAGGATCCGTTCTCTTCGCTGAACCCGCGCATGAAGGTGCGGGATATTCTGGCCGAGCCGCTGATCAATTTCGGCATCGTGCGCGGCGGCCGCGAGCTGACCAAGCGCGTCGAGCTGCTGATGGACAAGGTGCAACTGCCGCGCGACGCGATCGGCCGCTATCCGCACGAATTCTCCGGCGGTCAGCGCCAGCGGATCGGCATTGCGCGCGCGCTGGCGCCTGGTGCGGACCTGATCATCTGCGACGAGGCGGTGTCGGCGCTCGATGTGTCGGTGAAGGCGCAGATCATCAACCTGCTGGTCGATCTGCAGGACGAGTTCGGGATGGCGCTGCTGTTCATCAGCCACGACCTCGCCATCGTCGAGCATCTGACGCATCGCGTGGCGGTGATGTATCTTGGGAAGATCGTCGAACTGGCGGATCGCCGCACGCTGTTCGCGAAGTCGCACCATCCTTACACGCGCGCGCTGCTGTCAGCGGTGCCGGTGCCGGACCCGACGGCGAAGCGGCAACGCATCATCCTGACCGGCGATGTGCCTTCTCCTATCAACCCGCCGAGTGGCTGCCGGTTTCATACGCGATGTCCGTTTGTGTTCGATCGCTGTCGGGTCGAGGAGCCGTTGTTGCGGCCGGTTGGCGAGGGGCACGTATCGGCGTGCCACCTGGATCACGTGCCGGGCGGGCAGGTGGTGCCGATGGCCGCCTGAAGACGCGCACGTCGTTCCCTTGTTACGGTCCGCCGTTGCTTTGACAGGGGAGCGAAATGTCGCAGGCGATAGGAATAGCGCCGACGCGTTCGGTGTTGCCGCAGGTCGCGGGCATGATCGGCAACGTGCTGGAGTGGTACGACTTCGCCGCCTATGGCTTCCTGGCCGCGACGTTCGCGGGCAACTTCTTTCCACTCGAAAACCATATGCTGTCGTTGCTGGCATCATACGGTGTGTTCGCCGCTGCCTTCGTCATGCGCCCGCTGGGCGGGTTGCTGTTCGGCCATATCGGCGATCGCGTCGGCCGGCGCATGGCACTGGTGATCTCGGTGCTGGCGATGGCGGTGCCGTCCTTCACCATCGGGCTGCTGCCCACCTATGCCGGCATCGGCGTGCTCGCGCCCATCCTGTTGATCCTGCTGCGCATGATCCAGGGCGTATCGATCGGTGGCGAGCTCACGGTCTCCATCGTCTATCTTGGCGAACGCAGCACCGACCGCCATCGCGGCGTCAGCGCCAGCCTCAGCTTCGTGGGTGCCGTGGTGGGCACGCTGATCGGATCGCTGCTCATCTCCACGCTGGATGCCACCCTGGGTGCGGAGGCCGTGCGCACCTGGGGCTGGCGCATCCCGTTCCTGGGCAGCGCCGTGCTGGGTGCGCTCGGCCTGGCGTTACGCATGACCCGGCTGGAGGAGACGGCGGAACCGATTTCCCGCGTCAGGCGCGCGCCGGTGATCGTAGCCTTCACCACCGAGTGGCGCGCCATGCTGCTGGCTTTCCTGATCAGCATCCCGTCGGGCGCGGCCTATTATGTCGGGTTCATCTATCTGGTGACCTTCGCGCACCAATACGACGCGCTACCGGCGGCACAGGCGAACCTGGTGGTCACCGGAGGGCTGGTGACACTGCTGTTTGGAGTGCCGCTGGCCGCGGCATTGTCGGACCGCGTGGGCCGCAAGCCGGTGATGCTGGCAGGCGTGATCGGCCAATTGCTGCTGGCATGGCCGCTATTCGCCATCGCCACCGATCATCGTCCCTGGCAGTTGCGCGGCTGGGAAATCCTGTTCGCCATCGCGCAGTCGATGGTGAGCGGGCCAATGCCGGCGATGCTTGCGGAACGCTTCCCCGCCGCGGTGCGCTGCACCGCTTCGTCCATCAGCTACAACGCGGCGATGACTCTGCTGGGCGGCACCGGACCGATGATCGTGGTGTATTTGATCGCGGTCAGTGGCGTTCCCACGGCGCCGTCCTGGTATGTGATGGCGACGTCGATCGCCGCCGCAATCGGCATCCTGGCGGCTCGCGAACGCGCGCGAACCGCACTGATGTGAGTGGTCTTCGTTTGCTCGCCCGCGCTCATGCGCCGGCGACGGCAGCGCTTCTGGCGTCCGGGCTGTCCACCACTCTTCCGGCGGCTCGGCGCCGCCGCAGATGCCCCTCGTAGAACTGGTTGGCGATGTCGCCAATCAGGATCGACGAGGCGACGCAACTCCAGACCACCGTCTCGAGAATGTGCCAGTCTAGTGGCTGGTCCAGGCCGAACACGCCCATGATGACCCTTATCTCGAGGAACGTCAGCGCGACCGCGTAGCTGCGGATCATCCACTGCCGGTGAAACGTGAATTGCCGCTTGAGGGCGAAGTAAAGACCGAACCCTGTCGTGATCATCAGCGAAGACGACTGGATCATGGTCTCGATGGTGAAGGACCGCGCGGCGCCTTGGGCTTCGTCGAGATACTGGATGTAGAGTCCGAGCGGCGCCAGGATGAAGCAGCCACGACATACAGCGTGCCTATGGTCCGATGCACCGCCGTATGGCGGCGACGAAAGCCCTCGGCGAACTGCATCGGCACCAGCAGCAACGCGCAGGCGCCGGCGAGACCGTGCGGCAGCAGCCACCACTTGAACGGATCGTAGTGGTTCCAGGCCGGAAGCGTTGCATCGATCAGGAAGCGCTCGTTGTGGTAGAGGACATAGGCAGCCATCGCCGCGATTGCGGCGAACACCAGATGTTTCATGCGTAACGGTCGGATGGTCGGCGCCCGCATGGCGCCTGTCGAGTTGGACATCGCATCCCCCTGTGACGGCATGTCGGATTGGCCGGACCAGTCGTTCCCGGTTTCCGGGCGTTTGTGGGCGTGATGGCGAGCTCAGGATCGCTCCGGCAGTATGCGAATCTGTAACCAACGGCCGGCATATTCGCCTCGCTGTCTTGAAGCGGGAAGATTGCCCATGATAAGATGTGATCATGCTGATCACGCCTGACCAGATCCGCGCTGCCCGTGCCCTGCTGCGATTGGAGCAGGATGAGTTGGCCAGACGCGCGAATGTATCCGTTGTGACGGTCCGCCGATTGGAGGGACCTGGCGGGCTATGCAAGGTCGCGCCAGGCACCGTCGATGAAGTCCGGCGTGCGCTGGAGACCGCAGGGGCGGAATTTGTCGAGCGCGGCGTACGTCGTCGCGCCTGGACCCCGGAAGAGGTCGAGGCGCGCTATCAGGCCGGCTTGGCGATAGCGAAACGCAGTGCAGGCCGCCTCAAGGATACGCCGCCGTTTGCCGAGGACGATCTCTACGATGAGCGTGGCCTCCCGGCGTGATCGCCGTCGATACATCGGCGATCATCGCGATCCTGCAGTTCGAGCCTGAGGCTACAGCTCTTCTGCGCTGCATCAGCGACGCAGATGTGGCCTGCCTGTCCGCCGTCAGCCTCCAGGAGGCCTCGATGGTGGTGGCCGGTCGCACGGCCGACGCCGAGGCGTGGCAGGACCTCGATGCTCTCATCATGACCTATTCGATGGCGACCATTCCGTACACGCAGGAACTCGCGTTGATCGCCCGCGATGCCTTCCTTCGGTTTGGCAAGGGCCGTCACCCCGCGCGGCTCAACTGTGGAGATTGCGCCTCCTACGCGCTGGCGAAATCACTCAATATCCCCCTGCTCTTCAAGGGCGCCGACTTCGCCAAGACAGATATCGTTCCGGCCCTCGCCGCACCCGCTTGACCACCCGCCACCCCGATGACCACACTCCGGCCCACGCGACAAGGGAGGGACTGCGCATGCCTCAGGTGACCCTGACGGTGAACGGCAAGCGGCATACGGTCGAGGTCGAAGGCCGCACGCTGCTGGTGGAACTGTTGCGCGAGAAGTTGGGGCTGACCGGCACCCATGTCGGCTGCGACACGAGCCAGTGCGGCGCCTGCGTCGTGCATGTCGATGGCGTATCGGCGAAGTCCTGCACCATGTTGGCGCTGCAGGCGGACGGCACGTCGGTCCTGACGATCGAGGGACTGGCGGCGGCCGACGGCACGCTGCACCCGATGCAGGAAATGTTCCGCGAGCACCACGCGCTTCAATGCGGCTTCTGCACGCCCGGCATGGTGATGAGCGCCATCGACCTAGTGAACTCGCACCCTGGCGGGATGACCGAGAAGCAGATCCGCGAGGGCCTCGAAGGCAATCTCTGTCGCTGCACCGGCTACCATAACATAGTGAAGGCGATCGCGGCTGCCTGGCCACTGATGCACGGCAAGGCGGCGGCCGCGGAATAAGCCAAATCAGCAGGGAGTGGCGTCTATGCCTTTCGAGGGAATAGGAGCGGCTGTCCGACGCAAGGAGGACGCGCGCTTTCTCAGCGGCCATGGCAACTACACCGACGACATCAACAGGCCTGGCCAGCTCTACGCGTTCATCCGGCGTTCGGACCGGCCGCATGCGAAGATCAAGAGCATCGACACGGCGACCGCGGCGAAGGCGCTGGGCGTGGTGGCGGTGTTCACCGGCGCGGACATGGCGGCAGAGAACATCGGCGGCCTGCCATGCGGCTGGCAGATCCACAGCAAGGACGGCTCTCCGATGAAGGAGCCGCCGCATCCGGTGCTCGCGATAGACAAGGTGCGCCACGTCGGCGATCCAGTGGCGGTGGTGATTGCCGAGACGAAGCAGGCGGCGAAGGACGCGGCCGAGCAGATCGTGATCGACTACGAGGATTTGGCGGGAGTGGCGTCGCTGCGCGATGCGGTTGCGCCGGGTGCCGCGCTGGTACACGACGATGCGCCGGGCAACATCTGCTACGACTGGCATATCGGCGACAAGGCGGTGGTCGATGCGGCTTTCGCAAAGGCGGCGAAGGTGGTGAAGCTCGATCTCACCAACAATCGCCTGATCCCTAACGCGATGGAGCCGCGCGCCGCGATCGGCGAGTTCGACGGCCACAGCGGCGATTATACGCTGTACACCACCAGCCAGAACCCGCACGTGATCCGGCTGCTGATGGGCGCATTCGTGCTGCACATTCCGGAGAACAAGCTGCGCGTCGTGGCGCCGGATGTGGGCGGTGGGTTCGGCTCGAAGATCTACCACTATGCCGAGGAGGCGATCGTCACGTGGGCGGCGGGGAAGGTCCGGCGACCGGTGAAGTGGACGGCGGAGCGTACCGAAAGCTTCATGTCGGATGCGCATGGCCGCGACCATGATTCGACGGCCGAGATGGCGCTGGACGCGGAGGGCAACTTTCTCGCGCTGCGGGTTTCGACATTGGCGAACATGGGCGGCTATCTGTCGACGTTCGCGCCCTGCGTCCCCACCTATCTGTACGCGACTTTGCTCGCTGGCGTTTACAAGACGCCGGTGATCTACTGCGAGGTGAAGGCGGTGTTCACCAACACCGTGCCGGTCGATGCGTATCGCGGTGCCGGACGGCCCGAAGCGACATTCCTGCTCGAGCGTCTGGTCGATGCCTGCGCCCATGACACGAAGACGGATCGCGTCGCGATCAGGCGGAAGAACTTCATCCCGGCGGATGCCTTTCCCTATCAGACACCGGTCGCGTTGCAGTACGACAGCGGCAACTACCAGGCGACGCTGGATGCCTGTTTGAAGGCGGCGGATCATGCCGGTTTCGAATCGCGCCGTGCCGCCGCCGCTGCGAAGGGCAAGCTGCGTGGCATGGGCGTTTCCACCTATCTGGAGGCCTGCGGCATCGCGCCCTCGGCTGTGGTGGGATCGCTCGGCGCGCGTGCCGGGCTTTATGAGGTGGCGAACATCAAAGTGCATCCCACCGGCAGCGTCACCGTCTATACCGGTACGCACAGCCACGGTCAGGGTCACGAGACGACCCTGGCGCAACTGGTGTGCTCGCAGCTCGGCGTGCCGCTGGATCAGGTAGACATCGTGCACGGCGATACCGCGAAGATCCCGTTCGGCATGGGCACCTATGGCAGTCGCAGTCTCGCCGTCGGCGGCAGCGCGATGGTGAAGGCGATGGACAAGATCATCGTCAAGGGCAAGAAAATTGCCGCCCACCTGATGGAAGCCTCGGTGGACGACATCGAGTTCAAGGACGGCACGTTCAGCGTCGCCGGCACCGACAAGACAAAAACGCTTACCGACATTTCGCTCGCCGCCTATGTCCCGCATAATTACCCGATCGAGGAACTGGAGCCGGGTCTCGACGAAACCTCGTTCTATGATCCGAAGAACTTCACGTTCCCCGGTGGCTGTCATGTCGCGGAGGTGGAGATCGATCGCGATACCGGCGTGGTCGAGGTGGTGAATTTCGTCGCGGTGGATGACGTGGGCCGCGTGATCAATCCGATGATCGTCGAGGGTCAGGTGCAGGGTGGCGTGGCGCAGGGCATCGGCCAGGCGCTGCTGGAGCACGCGGTGTACGATGAGAGCGGGCAACTGCTATCGGGCTCGATGATGGACTATACGATGCCGCGTGCCGATGACCTGCCGAACATTACCGTCGGCACCGAGATCACGCTGTGCACGCATAATCCACTCGGCGTGAAGGGGTGCGGCGAGGTGGGCGCGATCGGCTCGCCGCCGGCGGTCATCAACGCCATCGTCGACGCGTTGAAGGCGTACAATGTGCGGCATATCGACATGCCGGCGACGCCACAGAAACTCTGGTCCATCATGGCTGCGAAGTAATCGGGACGAGGAACAGCACGATGTATGATTTTGCATATCAGAAGCCATCGAGCCTCGCCGATGCGGTGAAGGCGCTGAGCGCCGATCCGGATGCGAAGGCACTCGCCGGAGGTATGACGCTGATCCCGGTGCTGAAGCAGCGGCTGAACAAGCCGTCGCTGCTGGTGGACTTGGCGAAGCTTGGGCTGACCGGCGTGACGGTGTCGGGCAACACCGTGACCATCGCTGGCATGACAACGCACGGCGCGGTTGCTGCCAATGCTGAACTGAAGGCGAAGATACCGTCGTTGGCGGAGCTTGCCTCGGTGATCGGCGACGACGCGGTGCGGCATCGCGGCACGATCGGGGGCAGTCTGGCGAATAACGATCCGGCCGCTGACTATCCGGCTGCCGCCCTGGCGCTGGGGGCGACGATCAAAACCGACAAGCGCTCGATCAAGGCGGACGACTATTTCCAGGGGATGTTCACGACAGCGCTCGAACAGGGGGAACTGATCACGTCAGTCGAGTTCCCGGCGCCGGAGAAGGGTGCGTACGAGAAGTTCCGCAATCCGGCGTCGCGCTATGCGATCGTCGGCGTCTATGTGGCGAAGACCGCTGGCGGTGTTCGCGTTGCGGTGACCGGCGCAGGGCAGAACGGCGTATTCCGCCATACCGCGATGGAGCAGGCGCTGAGTGTGAATTTCTCGCCCGACGCGATCGCGGGCATCGCCACACCGGCAGATGGATTGAACAGCGATATCCACGCCAGCGCGGAGTATCGCGCACATTTGGTCGGCGTGATGGCGAAGCGTGCCATCGCTCGGGCGTTCTGATGCTGCTGGTGCGGGGGATCGGCGACAACGGCGGCCCCCCGCTCGATCCGGAGATCGACCCCAACAAATCGTGGCGCCATTGGTGCTGGAAACGTGCGGTCAAGCGCGCCTGGAAGACGCCGGGACGCGAGATCGCGCTGCGGCGGCTGGCACGGGCGGAGGCGCTGGGGATCAGCTATCGGTCCTATGCGCTCGAGATTCTGGAGCGCGGCGTTCATTTGTAACAATGTCAAACCCGATCGTACTACCCACGCTCATCGTAGTGCGAGGCACGCCGACATTGGCATTGCGAAGTCCCTCAGCCGCCTGGCGGCGGACCCGCACTGGATGAAACCGGCATTCGTCATGGCCGGCGAAGGCCAGCCATGCACGTCTTCCCTTGATTCGTGCGGCACAGTCTGCTCATGGTAATCCTGCTCGAGGGTGCGCTTACGACCGAGATTGCTTCGTCGCTGCGCTCCTCGCAATGACAGCACAACCGTCTCGCCGTCGTGTGGTGCTCTGCGACTGCAAATGGCATCGGTCATCCGACCGAGGCAAGGAAGCGGAATGCTTGCGATGACGGAACTTGCATCCTTGGTCGATTTACCTGGCGGCCATACGCTTGTGTATACCGACCCGGCGTTTCCAGACCGGCCGCTGATGCTGCACAGCGCGCGGCCTCGGCGCTACGATACCGCAACACCGGTGCTGATCGTGCATCACGGCGTCGCACGCAATGGGCGTGACTATCGCGACTACTGGCTGCGGCTGGTGGAAGAGGCCGGCATTCTGGCAATCTCGATTGAATTTACAGAAACGGCATTCCCCGAATACCTCTGGTACCATTTCGGCAACCTGCATGACGAACAGGGCACGCGGAACCCACGCGAACAATGGACCTATGGCATTGATGAACGGCTGTTCGCGGCATTGCAGGATCAGGGTCTGACTCGGCGGCAGCGCTATGGACTGTTCGGCCATTCCGCCGGCGGGCAGTTCGTCCATCGCATGCTGTCATTCGGCTTTCGCGATCGCGTTGCCGTTGCGGTGAGTGCGAATGCCGGCACCTATGCCATGCCGAGCCTGGAGGTTGCCTGGCCGTTCGGGCTGGGGGAGACCGAACTCGACGCCGAGACGCTGCGTCCGTTGCTGGAATTTCCGATCACGGTGATGACCGGGACGCGCGACACCAAGCAGACGGGCAGGTACTTTCCGAAGGGGCCGCGTTCGATGCGCCAGGGTGCCACGCGGCATGAGCGTGCGCACAACTATGTCCGTGCCGGGCACGCGGCGGCGGAAGCATTGGGCGCGCGCTGTGCGTGGGCCGTGATCAATGTGCCCGATGTCGGGCATGACGGCGAGCGTATGTCGATTGCGGCGGCGCCCTTGGTGGCCGCGGCGCTGCACACTTCGGAAGGCGCCTGATACCTGGCTGCCGTTTTCCACCGCCGTGAACCTGCGCTAGCATAAAGCAAATCCGTTGGGGGCGCTTTTCCTATGAAACGTCGTGATGTCCTGAAGACCGCGCTCGCCGGCGCGACGGCATTGGCTGCGCCTCGTGTCGTGCACGCCGATGCCGCCAAGACCATCGTCTTTACCCCCCATGCCGACCTCGCCTCGCTCGATCCGGTCTGGACCACGGCGGACATCACGCGCAACTTCTCGCTTGCCGTGTATGACACCCTGTATGGCTATGATGCGGACTTCAATGTGCAACCGCAGATGGTGGAAGGCCATGCGGTCAGCGACGACGGCAAGCAGTGGGATCTGACACTGCGCGAAGGGCTGGCGTTCCACGACGACACGCCGGTGCTGGCGCGTGACTGCGTCGCGACGATCCAGCGCTTTGCCAGGCGTGATCCATTCGGCGGCGCGCTGATCGCACGTACCGACGAGCTTTCGGCGCCCTCGGACAAGGTGATCCGCTTCCGGTTAAAGAAGCCGTTCGCGCTGCTGCCGAATGCGCTTGGGCAGGTGTATTGTGCTATCATGCCAGAGCGGCTGGCGAAGACCGATGCGATGCAGCAGGTCTCCGAGGCGGTAGGCAGCGGTCCCTTCAAGTTCGTCGCGCCGGAGCGCATTCCCGGCCAGCGTGTCGTCTATGTGAAGAACGACAAATATGTGCCGCGCAAGGACGGCAAGCCGAGTTTCAATGCCGGACCGAAGATCGTCTACATCGATCGCGTGGTATGGAATTTTATTCCCGATCCGGCCACCGCATCGGCGGCCTTGACGCAGGGTGAGATCGACTGGTGGGAGAATCCGACCATCGATCTCGTGCCGCAACTCAAGCGCAACAAGGACCTGACACTGACGGTGAAGGACCGCACCGGCGAAATCGGCTGCCTGCGCTTCAATCATCTGTTTCCGCCGTTCGACAACGCCGCGATTTGTCGCGTGGTCGTGGAGGCGATGGATCAGAAGGAGATCATGGAGGCGGTGGCAGGAGCCGACCCGAGCCTGATCAAGACTGATGTTGGCATCTTCGTTCCCGGCACGCCGATGGCGAGCACAGTCGGGGTCGAGATGACGCGCGGCCCGAAGAACTACGACAAGCTGAAGCAGGATCTGATCGCGGCCGGCTACAAGGGCGAGAAAGTTGTGATCCTTGCCGCCTCGACGATCCCGACGATATGGGCCGAGGCGCAGGTGGCCTCTGATACGTTGAAGAAGATCGGCATGAATACGGATTTCCAGGCGCTGGAATGGGGCACGGTGGTGCAGCGTCGGGCGAGCAAGGAGCCGATCGACAAGGGTGGCTGGAACATTTTCTATACCTATCTTGGCGGCTTCGGGAACATCACCCCGGCGCCGGCGATTCCGATCCAGAGCAGTGGCGTAAACGGCAGCTGGTTCGGCTGGCCGACCGATCCGAAGATGGAGGAGTTGCGCGCTGCCTGGTTCGACGCGCCGGATATCACGGCGCAAAAGAAGATCTGCGAGGCGATGCAGGTCGAGTTCTTGCAGAGCCCGCCTTATGCGCCACTCGGCATGTATGACCAGCCGACGGCGTTTCACAACTACCTGACGGACATTCGCGATGGCTGGCCGCAGTTCTATGGAGTGAAGAAAAACGCGTAACCCGGAGGTGCTGATATGCGGCGGCGCGACGTTCTCAGGTCGGCGCTGATCGGAGCGACTACGCTCGCGGCGCCGAAAATCGTGGCAGCCGAGACGCAGCGAGCGCTGAAGTTTCTGCCGCAGGCGGACCTCGCGACCCTCGATCCTGTGTGGACCACTGCCGATGTCACGCGCAACCACGCGCATCTGGTGTTCGACACGCTGTACGGGCAGGACAACAACTTCCAGCCGCATCCACAGATGGCGGCGGGCCACACGATCAGCGCCGATCGCTTGCAGTGGGACATCACGCTGCGCGACGAGCTGAAGTTCCATGACGGTAGTCCGGTGCTGGCGCGCGACTGCGTGGCCAGCATTCAGCGCTGGTGGCAGCGCGACGGGTTCGGCGGGGTGCTGCGCGCGGCGACCGACGAGGTGTCGGCGCCATCCGACAAGCAGATCAGGTTCCGGTTGAAGAAGCCGTTCCCGCTGCTGGCGGATGCACTCGCGGCCACCACCAGCATGTGCTGCATCATGCCGGAGCGTCTGGCGCTGACCGATCCGATGAAGCAGGTGACCGAGATGGTGGGCTCCGGCCCGTATCGCTTCATCGCATCGGAACGAGTCGCCGGATCGCGCGTCGTGTACGAGAAGTTCGCTGACTATGTGCCGCGCGAAGACGGTGCGGCCGAGATGACGGCGGGGCCGAAGACGGTCCATTTCGATCGCGTGCAATGGGATGTCGTGCCGGATCCGGCGACCAAGGCGGCCGCGATGCGCGCCGGCGAGTTCGACTGGTGGGAGAACCCGACGATCGATCTGCTGAGCACACTGAAGGGGCAGGCCGATCTGACGACCGTGGTGAAGGATCATGCGGGTTCGATCGGCGTCATGCGGTTCAACTGCCTGTATCCGCCGTTCGACAATCCGGCGATCCGTCGCATCGTGCTGTCGGCGATCGATCAGCGTACGTTCATGGAGGCGGTGGCGGGTGCCGATCCCGGACTGATCAGGACCGGCATCGGACTGTTCGTGCCGGGCACGCCGCTGGCCAGCGATGTCGGCGTGTCGATGATGCAGGGGCCGAAGGATCCCGCGAAGCTGCAGGCGGCGCTCACTGACGCGGGCTACAAGGGAGAGAAGGTCGTGCTGCTGGCGGCATCGGACTTCCCGGTGATAAGTGCGCTGGCGCAGGTGGGCGGCGACCTGCTGAAGAAGATCGGCTTCAATGTCGATTACCAGTCGCTTGACTGGGGCACCGTGGTGCAGCGCCGTGCGAGCCGCGAGCCGATCGACAAGGGCGGATGGAGCATGTTCTTCACGTATGGCGGCGGCACCGGGAATGTCTCGCCTGCGTCGCTGACGGTGATCCGCTCCGATCCGGCATCGGCGTGGTTCGGCTGGCCAAATGACCCCAAGATGGAGGCGCTGCGGCTGGCTTGGTACGACGCGCAGGACCTCGCTGCCCAGCAGAAGCTGTGCGCGGAGATGCAGGCGGAGCTGTTCGACAATCCGTCGTATGCGCCGCTGGGATTGTTCTATCAGCCGACGACGTTCCGTTCGGACCTGCACGACATTCCCGAGGGCATCCCGCAATTCTATCGCGTGCGCCGAGCCGTCTGATGGCGCATGTGGTCGTGATCGGCGCGGGCGTGGTCGGCGCGGCAACAGCGATCGAGCTGCAACGCGACGGGCACCGCGTGACGATCGTGGAGCCAGGCGAACCGGGTGGCGAGCAGGCGGCGAGCTATGGCAATGGCACGCTGCTCAACCCGAGTTCCATCCTCCCGATGTCGTCGCCTGGCATCTGGCGGAAGGTGCCTGGCTGGCTCGCTGATCCGCTGGGGCCGCTGGCGATCCGTTGGCGCTATCTGCCGCGAGTGCTGCCATGGCTCACGCGCTTTCTGCGCGCGGGTGCCACCGAGGTTAGGGTTGCGGCGACGGCGCGGGCGTTGCGACCGCTGCTGTTGAATGCACCGGAGCTGCATCGGCGCCTCGCGGAGGAGGCCGGCGTCGGCGAGCTGATCTCGCGGCAGGGGATGCTGAGCGTGTTTCCGAGCCGCGCCGAGTTTGTCGCCGAGGAGATGGAGTGGCGGCTGCGGCGGGAGAATGGCGTGCGCTGGCTGGAGCTGTCGGCGGACGAACTGCGACAGCGCGAGCCAACGTTGAACCGACGTTACACGTTCGGTGTGTTGGTGGAAGAAAACGGTCAGTGTCGTGATCCCGGCGCCTATGTCGCGGCGCTGGTGCGTCACGCGGTGGCACAGGGGGCGGAAGTGCGGCGCACCCGGGCGCTTGGCTTTCGCATCAAGGGGTCACGCCTGCTTGCGGTGCTGACCGATGCGGGCGAGGTCGAAGCGGATCGTGCGGTGATCGCGGCGGGGGCACGGTCGCGTGTGCTCGCCGCCGCGGCGGGCGATCGTGTGCCGTTGGAGACGGAGCGAGGGTATCACGCGGTGATCGCTGATCCCGGCATCGCACCGCGGTATCCGGTGATGCCGAGCGACGGCAAGATGGCGTGCGTGATGACGCCGCAGGGGCTGCGTCTGGCGGGGCAGGTCGAGCTTGCTGGGCTCGATGCCGCGCCGAACTGGCGGCGCGCCGAAGCGCTGCGTGACTTTGCGCGGCGGGTGTTCCCCGACGTGCCTGCCGATCTCCCGGCGTCACGCGTGAAGGTCTGGATGGGACACCGGCCTTCAACACCGGACGGGCTGCCTTGCATCGGGCCGGCGAGTGGATGTCCGGATATCGTGCATGCGTTCGGTCACGGCCATGTTGGCCTGACCGCCGGGGCGGCGACGGGAAGGTTGGTGGCGGATCTGATCAGCGGCAGGCAGCCGGCAATCGATATTGCGCCCTTCGCGGCGCAGCGTTTCTGATCAGTCCGCCGACACGGTCTGCTTTTCGCCCCGCTCGGCCAGCACGCGATCGAAATAGGCGATCGTGCGGGTCTGGCCTTCGTCGAGTTCCACGTGCGGTTCCCAGCCCAGCGTGGTGCGCGTTCGTCGCCGATTGACGCAGTGCGTCTGCGGCGGTCGGTTGTGGTCAATATACTGGGCGGCCTGTAGGGTGGGCCGCCTAGTCGGTCGTAATCGCGCGGTGGGTCGATGAATTTCGATTTCTCGGACGACCTGAAACAGTTACGCGATCAGGCGCGCCGGTTCCTGAGCGAACAGTCGCCACCGAATATCGTGCGACAGGTGCTCGAAGGCGACGAACCCCATGCCATCAACCTCTGGCACGCGATGGCGGATATGGGATGGCTTGGGGCCGCTATCCCCGAACAGTACGGTGGCGCGGGGCTCGGCTATGAGGGGCTATGCGTGCTGGCAGAGGAACTCGGCCGCGCGTTGGCGCCGGTGCCGTTCGCCTCATCTGCATATCTGGCCACCGAGGCTTTGCTGTTAGCCGGCAGCGACGCGCAGAAGCAGCGCCTGTTACCGAAACTCGCGGACGGCTCCGCAATCGGCTGTCTCGCTTTGGCGGAGGGCACGGGGAATCCCGATCCGGCCGGTGTGCGGATACGTTCTGTTGGGGGAAAGCTGAGCGGCAGCAAATGGCCCGTGATGGACGGTGGCGCTGCTGATTTCGCTATCGTTGTGGCGCGGGACGAGAGGGGCGAGATCGCGTTGCTGCTGGCCGATCTCACCGAGGCAACCGTGAACCGACGGACGCTCACCACCATCGATCCCAGCCGCAATCACGCACGCATCGATTTTGCGGGAAGCGAAGTCGAGAAGTTTGGCTCCCAGACAGGTTGGCCCGTAGTGCAGCGTCTGCTGGAACGGGCGGCAATCCTGGTCGCGTTTGAGCAGGTTGGCGGCGCCGATGCCGCACTGCAGATGGCCCGTAACTACGCCCTGGAGCGATATGCGTTCGGCCGGCCGATCGGGTCGTTTCAGGCGATCAAGCATAAGCTTGCCGACGTGTATGTCGCGATCGAACTGGCCCGGTCGAATGCCTACTACGGCGCCTGGGCGCTTGCGTCTGATGCGGCTGAGCTGCCGCTGGCCGCGGCGACGGCGCGTGTGTCGGCAACCGAGGCATTCCACCTTGCGTCGAAGGAGAACATCCAGACGCATGGCGGGATCGGCTTCACCTGGGACGTGGACTGCCACCTTTACTACCGGCGTTCCAAGCAGCTTGCTCTGGCGCTGGGTGGGGCGCCCTGGTGGAAGAACCGGCTGGTCGAGCTGATCGAGATGCGCAACGCAGCATAGAGGGCGCCGATGGACTTCAACGATACCTCGGAAGAGGCTGCATTTCGGGCTGAGGCGCGCGCATTCCTGGCGGCCAATGCGGAACTCAAGGGTCGGGCGCGACCAGTGCTGCGGCTGGGCGATCTCGGCGCGGATGCGGTCCAGCGCTGCAAAGACTGGCAGGCGAGGAAGTGCGACGCTGGCTTTGCCGGCATCACCTGGCCGAAGCACTTTGGTGGTCGAGAGGCGTCCCCGATCCTGCAGGTGATCTATCAGCAGGAGGAAGACAACTACGCCGTGCCGCGCGGTCTGTTCGAGATTGGTCTCGGCATGTGCATTCCAACGATGATGGCTTATGCGCAACCTGAACAGCTCGATCGCTACGTGCGACCGGCGCTGCGCGGCGAGGAGGTATGGTGCCAGTTGTTCTCGGAGCCGGCGGGTGGATCCGATCTGGCAGCGCTACGCACACGGGCAGAGCGCGACGGTGATGACTGGATCATCAACGGGCAGAAGATCTGGACCTCAGGTGCGCATCTGTCGGACTTCGGCATCATCGTCGTGCGTACCGACGCGAACGTGCCGAAACATGAAGGCCTGACCTTCTTCTTTCTCGACATGAGGTCACCGGGGATTGAGATCCGGCCGATCCATCAGATGTCGGGTGCATCCCACTTCAACGAGGTCTTCTTCACTGATGTGCGCGTGCCGGATGCACAGCGTCTGGGTGCTGTGGGGCAGGGGTGGAAGGTCTCGCTCACCACGCTGATGAACGAGCGTCTCGCCGTGGGCGAGGTGCATCGCCCTGAAGTCGAAGACCTGCTGGAACTGAGCCGCACCCTGACGCTGGATGGCATGCCCGCGATCCGCAACGGCGCGGTGCGCGAGCGCATCGCCGAGTGGTATGCGCGGACGCAGGGGCTGAAGTTCACCCGCTTCCGCAGCATGACCGCGTTGTCGCGTGGTCAGACACCGGGACCGGAGAATTCGATCCACAAGTTGGTCAACGCGAGCAAGCTGCAGGACATCGCGTCGTATGGGCTGGACCTGATGGGGATGGCCGGTCTGGTGATGGATGACGATTTGGCCGAGGCGTATGCGATGTTCCAGCAGGCGCTGCTGTCCTCGCCGAGCGCGAGGATCGCCGGGGGTTCGGACGAGATATTGCGCAACATTATCGCCGAGCGCGTACTCGGCCTGCCGGCGGATATTCGCGTCGACAAGAACAGGCCGTTCAGCCAGGTCCCGACAGGGAGCCGCTGAGGGGAATTACTCGTCCAGGCGGAAACCCAGCTTCAGGGTCACCTGGTAGTGCGCGACCTTCCCGTTCTCGATATGCCCGCGCACGTGTTCCACCTCGAACCAGCCGATATTCCGCAATGTCAGGGCGGCCTTTTCGATGGCGCGATCGATCGCTTTGCTAACGCTCTCCTCGGATGAGCCGACGATCTCGACGACCTTGTAAACATGCTCTGGCATTTTCGGGTCTCCTCGATGGTTGGCAACGAGAACGTCGATCAGGCGCGAGGTTTCCGTGGCGGTCGCCTGATCGTTATGCCGGTCGGTGCATGTTGGCTCTCCGACTCCGGGGCGGCAAGAGCTTCGCTCACCGGTCGCTGGGAGGATCCCCGCATGCCGATTCCGCGATGGCAAGTGCTGGTAAGCCGTCGGGCAGGGAGGGTGGGCGAGTGCTCAGCGCAGATGTGACGCTCAGGAAACGTCCAGTTGACCATCTGGAAAGTCGCGCTCGACTAGGATGCCGGCATGGATGGATACGTTCCTATCTCCGACCGTACAGCAGAAGAGCTCTTGGCCAGGGCCGCGGAAGTGCGTCGGATGGCCGAGACGGCGACAACGTTTGAAGTGTCCGAGGCCCTGCTGCGGCTGGCCGAGAGGTACGAGGCTGCTGCCGCTGACCGGGAGATCGGGTCGCGCGACAGCGCCGGCGAGGCGGTCGCGTAACTGCGCCTACCGCACAACGCGGTCGGCGGCTCCGTCCATGAGTGCCGCGCCTGAGCTGTCCTTGGGTCCCCGCGGCACGATAGGCGACCCGGCAGTGTCGTCTCGGTTCGCGCCAAGCCAGTGTGATGAGCCAGTGGCTGAACCTGCCGCCCACATGATCGTTGTCTCCTTGAAGCCCGAGGAGGAGCGGTCCATGACCCAAATGGTAGTCGCCATGTTTGACGCAGCATCAGCCGCGGATGCGGCCGTCCGCGATCTTGAGGCGGCTCAGATCCCATCGGCGGTCATCCGACGCTACGTCAACGATGACCCGGACGAGCGCATTACGCCCACCGGCCCGGACGGCGGACATCACGGGGGCCAGCCTTTCGTTTCGGTGGCAGTGGACATGATCCATGCCGACGCGGTCGCGGGAATTCTCAATCAGCACGGTCCGCTCGACGTGCGATGAGCTCGTCGCGTCGTCGCATTGATTGGCCAGCCTATTGATTGGCCAGCCTCTTGAAGAGCTTACGGTCCTTCTCGCAACGCTGGCTCCCGGAGTAGGACTCGAACCTACGACCCAGCGGTTAACAGCCGCTTGCTCTACCAACTGAGCTATCCGGGATCAGCGGGGCGCTCCCTATAGCGAAGCCGCCCAATGGAAGCAAACCATGGCGTTCCGTCCTGACGCGTGGGACCCGTACGTACGGCCACAGCCTTGTGCCGTTCAGGTTGCGGTTGGACGCGCCGATGGCCTAGGTTTGGGGTCGCCGACCTCTTCCCACGCGCGAGTGGCGAAACGGTAACCGCAGGGGTCTCAAAAACCCCCGGAGGAAACTCCTTGCCGGTTCGAGTCCGGCCTCGCGCAGTGCCGGCTTTGGTCAACGCAGGCCGGCCGACAGTCCCTCTAGCCCGACCGAGTTGCAGACGATCACTTCACTCTGCGGCGCAAGGTCGATCAGCCGCTCGGCGCGCAGGCGGGTCAGCGTCCGACTGACGGTCTCTATGGTCAGGCCAAGATAATCGGCAATGTCGTTTCGCGTCATTGGCAGGGTGAAGCGCCGGCGAGCGTGACCGCACGGCATGCCCTGGCGACTTTGCATCAGCAGGAACGAGGCCAGCCGCTCCCGCGCGGTCTTGCGGCCGAGCAGCAACATCTGCTCTTGCGCCGCCACCAGCTCATTGGAGGCGACCTCCAGTAGACGATTCTCCATAAGCGGGAAGTCAACAAGCAGCGTCCGCAGTCTGGCACGCGGGAACCGGCAATAGCGCACGCGCTCGATCGCCTCGGCGCTGAAGGCGTAGGTATCGGAGACCGCCAACCCCAGAAAATGACCGGGGCCGACAAATCCGGTGATCTGCCGCCGTCCATCCGGCAGCAATTTGAACAACTTGGCGGTGCCGAGGGTGATATTGAAAAAGGCGCTTGCCGGCTCGCCCTCGTCGATGAAGCACTCTCCGGCCGGCGCCTCGGTCACCACAGCGATCGCGGCAAGTCGCGCGAGGTCAGCGTCGGGAATGGCATTGCACACGCTGAGCGTGCGCGCTTCGCAGGTCGTGCAGGGGTTGACCGCACCCTGCGGATCGAGAACGTGCGGACCTACCAGCCGCGTTGCCATCGTCGACTCCCACCGGATCATCCCGGCGCCAATTGCCCGGACAATCGGCCCTGGGGCCATTATTGTCGACTGACGTTAAAAATTGCCCCGGCGACCCGCGCATTGATCCAAGTCAACGATCCACTGAATGTTCTGGTGCAGGCTTGCGGTATCAGGGATACGGCAGGCGAGCCATGGGAGAATTTGTCATCGAGTTGCTCTCGCGGGAACAGATCCGGGCGGTCTATCCGCTGGTGCGGGAAGCGGTTCCGACACTTGATCTGCCCGCGTGGCTGAGGTTTGCGCGGCAGCTCACCGGACCGCGCCGGGGCGGGCAGTGTGGGATCGTTGCGGCACGGCGCGAGGGCAGGGAATTTCCGTGCGGACTGTTCTGCTACCGCGTGGAAGACGATCTGAAGCTGGGCAAGGTCCTGACCGCGGACCACTTCGTCGCCGTCGACCTCCTTGACCCGGCCGCCGTGCTCGCGGCCCTGGTCGAGCAACTTGACATTCTGGCGAAGCGTCTGGGGTGCCAGGCAGTGCGCAGCCTTCTGCATGGCGGCGCGCCCGATCTCGAGGACGGGCTGCACGCGGCGGGGCACCGCCCGGAGGGCGCGGCGCTGTTACTGAAGAAGCTGCTCGAGCCCTCGCACGGGCGGGCTGTCGGATCACATGGCAGGCCGCGCCTGCCGTCGGCGGCCACCAGATGAAGCCGCGGGGTGGCCGCCACGTCGGCGCGTATCAGATCAGGCGGCGAGGCGCTCTTCCAGCCGATCCAACATGGCGTGGAGTGATGCCGTGGTCGCTGCGTCGAGCGCGAAGACCATCCGCGCAGTGCCATTGCTGGCATCACGGACCGTGAACGGCAGGGACGAACCGAAGCCGTCCAGACGAAGCACGCCGCGCTCTCCCGCCTGCATTTCGGGTGCGGCCCCGATCGAAGCGCCACCTTCCGACAGATCGCACACGCGCGCGGTATGGATGCCTCCGCCAGCGAGATCGAGACGGCAGGGAATGTCCAACTGGTACCGGGGGGCTCGGCGACGGTCCACCTCGACTGTGGACGTGCGCACGACGCGGATAACAGAATCGCGTAATTCGTTTACGGTTGTCTCGAGGCTGCCGATCTCGTCGTGCACGCCTGCGGCGTGGCGGCCGGTCTGATCGGCTTCGCTCGACACTTCGGCGATGCGTGACGTCATCACGTTGGCGGCATTGGCGGTTTCCGCAACGCTGCGGGCAATCTGGGACGTGGCCGCGCCCTGCTCCTCCACCGCGGTCGCGATTGACCCGGAGATGGCGTCGATCTCGCTGATGGTTTGCTCTATGCGTCCGACGGCGGTCACGGATGCTGCTGTCGCCGCACGCACGTCGCCGAGATGGCGTGCAATCTCCTGCGTCGAGAGAGCGGTCTGGGTTGCGAGCTGCTTGACCTCGCTCGCGACGACGGCGAAGCCTTTGCCGGCATCCCCGGCGCGTGCCGCCTCGATCGTCGCGTTGAGCGCCAGCAGGTTGGTCTTGGAGGCGATGTCGCTGATCATGTCCGCCACGGAGCCGATGCGCCGGACCTTTTCGTTGAGCGTCTCGATGGTGACGCGAGTTTCGCGCCCAGCCTCCACGGCTTTGCTGACCGAGGCGGTCGACTGGCCGACCTGGCCACCGACCTCCTTGATCGATGCGGCAAGTTGCTCCGCGGCGCTTGCCACAGTCTGAGCATTGGCCAGTGCCTGTGCCGCCGCGTCGGCGGCACTCTTTGCCGATTCACCGGTGCGGCCGGCAGACGCGTGCATCTCGTCCGCCGTCGTCGCCATGGTCGCTGTTCGCTGCCGGATCCGTTCGATTGCCGTCCCGGTGTCGCTTTCGATCGTCTCGGCCATCCTGACCAGTGACGCATGCTTGTCCGCAGCGGCAAGCCGACGCTCCTCGTCCTGCTGCCGCGCCAATTCCACTGCCGTGGTCATGTGCTCTCGGAAGACACCGACCGCGCGAGCCATTTCGCCCAGCTCGTCACGACGCTCCGCGTGCGGAACGACAACATCCAGGCGCCCGCCGGCAAGCTCTCGCATCACAACTGTGAGGCCTCCGATCGGTCGCGCGATACTGCGCCCGATCAACAACGCGAGGATGATGCCCACGCCGGTTGCGGTTGCCGAGGTGAGCAGGCCGAAGCGGGATGCCGTGGCGACCTCGGCAAGCATCGTGGCGATCGCCGTCTGCTGCGACCGCATCGCGCGTGTCCGCTGATCCGCGGTCGCGTTCAACACCATAGCGGCCGTAGCGTCGCGCTCGAGCGATGTGGTGCGCAATCGCTCGTCGGCCGCGACAACCTGACGCAGAGCCTCGGCGAAGTGATTGACCGGCTCGGAAATCGCCTTGAGGAAGCGCTGAATGCGCCGGTTGTCGCCGGCGGCAGCTGCTAGGCCTTCGATGGCCTGCCGCAAAGTCAGCAGAGCCGCGTTGGCGGCGTTGGCCTCCGCCGGCGTACGTGTGGCGAGCAGGCGCGAGGCCGCGGCGTCGGTTTCGCCAAATGTCTCGGCGAGACGCGCGCCGGCGGTCAGTATGGCCGGATCAGTCTCACGATCGAGCAATTGCACCGTGGCGGACACGATCGTCCTGATCTCGGTCGCCGTGCTCACCAGGCGCTCCGCTGCAACACGCCGAGCGTCCACTGCCTCGATCGTGGCATCGACCGCCGTCCGGTAACCCGTGATCGGAGCTCTGACCTGCTGTTCCTGCTGCGCTCCGGCAGCGGCCGCGGTCCGGTCCAATTCCGCGAGAACACCCTGCGCCGACCTCTGGTCGTCCATGGTGCCGGTCAGCATGTATTGCACGACACGAGCGCGCGCCTCGCCTACCTGGACGGCCACGCCGGTTGCGTCCGCAGCGCGCGCGGCGTCCTCGCTGACCCGTGCCGCCTCTGCTCCAACCTTCTGCGTGCTGTGCAGCGCGCCCGCCGCAAGCAATGCCAGCAGCAACAGGACGATGGTGAAGCCGCCGAAGATGCGGCGGCGAACGGTGAGGACGAGCAGCGTAGATATGCCTGGCGTCATTTGTGCGGACCGCCACCGATTAACCAGCCTGCCTGATCCGCTCGATAAGGTCCCGCCCGAATCGCTTCTCGAATTCCGCATTCGCCCCGGCCATGGCACTGGCGAAACGGCCGCGGTCGATACTGATCTGCACCGTCATGCCGGCCTGCTGCAGGGCGCCGATGCCAGCGGTTTGGGCGTCCGCGGCGAACTTCCGCGAAGCCAGTCCACCAGCTTTCGCAGCGTCGGCGATGCTCGCCTTGTCCTCCGCCGACAATTCGTCGAACGCATCCGGCGACATGAGGAACGCGGCCGGATCGTAGGCATGGCCGCTCAGCGTCAGGAACTTCTGCACCTGATCGAACTTTGCGGCCTGGATCGTCGCGATCGGGTTTTCCTCGCCGTCGAACTTGCCCGCGCGCAGGGCCTCGAAGAGTTGTGGGAACGGCAGGGACGCGGTGTCGACGCCGAGTGCCTGGAACCCCATCAACAGGACCTCCGATTGCGGAACCCGCATCTTGAGGCCCTTGAGATCGTCCGGCGTGACGATCGGGCGCTTGGAATTTGTGATGTGGCGAAGGCCGTTCTCGCCCCAGCCAAGCAGCACAAGGTCCTTGGCGGCGAAGCGGGCGCGAAAACTCTCACCGATCGGCCCGTCCAGAACGGCATGCGCATGAGGCGCGCTGTTGAACAGAAACGGAATGTTCAGCACGCCGAGTTCCGGCAGCACACTTGGCATGCCCATGCCTGTGACGAATGCCAGGTCGATGCTGCCAAGCTGCACGCCCTTCATCAGCTCGACGTCCCCGCCGAGTGTCGAGTCCGGGAATGGCTGCAGCGTGATCCGGCCCGCGGTCCGCTTGGCGACCTCGTCCGCGAAGGTCGCGGCACCGGCACCCAGTTGCGACTGGACCGGCAGGATATAACCGATGCGCAGTGCCTGACCGGTCTTGGCGAAGCTGCGACTGATCGCCGGCGCGGCCAGCCCGACCGCCAAGCTGCCACGAATGAGAGTGCGACGGGTGAGCATGGCCGCTCCAGTACCTGTGATTGGGGACGCGTTTGGGCAACCTGCGCAGTGGAGTCTGAAAATTCCGTGAAGGGCGCTATACTGGTTTCTGGAACCAGTTCGGAGACCCTCGCCATGCAAGTGCAGGCGCTTGGCTATGTCGGCATCGGCGCGTCAGACCTGACCGACTGGACGGATTTCGCCACCAACTGGCTTGGCATGCAGATGGTTGAGCGCGGCAACGCCTGCCGGGCGTTCCGTATGGACGACCGCAGGCAGCGCCTGGTGGTTGATCGCTCGCTGGCGGAGGGCGAGCGCTACTTTGGCTTTGAGGTATCAGACGCGCCGGCCCTCGATGCGCTGGCGACACGGCTGGAGGCGCACGCCGTTCCGGTGCGGCGCGAGCCGGCCACACTCGCTGATCAGCGCTGCGTCCGCGGGTTGATCAGCTTCGCCGATCCCGGCGGCAACCGGCTGGAGGCATTCTGGGGCGCTGCGGTCGCCGACGAACCGTTCCGTCCCGGACGATCGATCTCCGGCTTCCGCACCGGTCCGTTGGGAATGGGTCACGCGGTATTCCACGTGAAGAATATTGACGACCTTCTCGGCTTCTATCGCGATGTGTTGGGTTTTGGCGTGAGCGACTACATCGTTACACCGTTCCGCGCCTATTTCCTGCACGTCAATCCGCGGCATCACACCGTGGCGCTGATCGAGACGGGCAGGCAGGACCTGCATCACCTCATGCTAGAGTTGTACTCGCTTGACGACGTTGGGCAGGGGTACGATATCGCCCTGGGTGAGCCTGACCGGATCGCCACCACGCTGGGCCGGCATCCGAATGACTGCGTGACCTCCTATTACCTGAAGTCACCGTCTGGTTTCATGCTGGAAT
>CAWCXI010000010.1:0-18965 GCA_963799415.1 uncultured Alphaproteobacteria bacterium
TCAAGGAAATCGTTGATTGTGCCGCGCGCTATCCCCAGACCCACGCCGGCAAAACCGCAGGAATACAATTGGTTACTGCTGAAACGGTACAGCAGACCGTCCTCCCGTCGCTCCGCCGGATTGTCGCGCGACGTGGAAAAACGCTGCGGCACGAACAGGTCCTGCACCACATATTCATTACTGGCAGTGCCCCGCAGGCCGATCGTGTGCCAAATGTCATTCATCTGCACGCTGGATTTCGGGAACAGCATGGTGCGGACCTTGCCGGTCCCGGCCACGGGCATGTGGGCGCCGAGCCACCTGGCGTGATGGCAGCCACTGGCGAAGCGCCACTTGCCGCTGATGCGATAGCCACCCTCAACCGGCTGCGCGTCGTACGGCGCGCCCGGCGGTCCCCATGCCAGGATGCCCGTCGGCGGACCGAACATCTCGCGGGCGACCTCACGATCGAGATAGGCCGCTGTCATTGAACACCCGTTGTTCTGGCCGACGCACCAGCCAACTGACGCATTCGTCTGTGCCAATGCCTCGGTCACCTGGGCGAACAGGACCGGCCGCAGTTCGGCGCCGCCGAGAAAGCGCGGCTGCAGCATCCGGAAGAAGCCGCCATCGATGAGTGACGCCACCACGTGTTCCGGCAGTTCGCGACGACGTTCGATCTCGTCGCCGGCTTCGTCCAGCATTGGCGCCAGATCATGCGCGCGTTGGATGAAGTCGATGCCTTCACTCATATGCGGCTCCCGTTGGCAGCAGAGGTTGATTCCCCTGCAACCCTTTAACCTGCCACCAAATGGTGATTGCGGCCACCCCCGCGCTTCCTTACGCTCTCCATTGGACCGAATCAGAGGCGACCATGCTTCGAGGCATCCATCCCTTGCTGTCACCGGATCTGCTGCACGTGCTCGCCGCCATGGGACATGGCGATCGTATCGCGGTGGTGGACGCCAATTTCCCGGCGCTCAGCCATGCAAAGCGTTTGATCGCGTTGCCTGGCGTCGCCGCGCCGGCGGTACTGGAGGCAATACTGTCGGTGTTGCCGATCGACGATTTCGAACCCCATCCCGTGTCGGTGATGCAGGTCGTCGGCGATGCGGCGATGATTCCCGAGGCAGTGCGTGAATTCATCGTTATTCTCGCACGCAACGATCTTGCGCCACCGGCACGCCTCGAACGGCATGCGTTCTACCACGCAGCGGCCGAAGCGTTCGCCGTTGTGCAGACCGGTGAGCGTCGTTTCTACGGAAACATCCTGCTCACCAAGGGAGTCGTACCGCCGGACACGCCGGCGTGATTCGGGTTGATGCGCACCATCATTGTTGTGCGTCGCGCGCGGTGACTATGGGTGACTGACACTTGATCTGTCGGTTCATCACGACTACGCACTGAACGATCTGGCCCGCTGCTCGGCGACATTTCGGCCACCGTTCTCCTTCGGGCTGCGCCAACCGAGGCAGAGACTGCGTTCATGTCTGATATGGAGCGACATGCGGGAGACTTCGTACCGCAGGGTGGGATATCGCCCATCGCGACGTGCGGAAACGCAACGCGGCGTGGGCAGGCGAGGCTTTGCTGAAGGGTCCGCGGACGGCCGATGCTTCAGGATATCGTAGACGCCTACTGGATTCTGCATGCAGAGGTCCAACCCGCGATTTCGGCGCTGATCGCCGTCGGACGGCGCTTCGAGAAGCGGGCCGCAATTGGTCGATGGATCACCGACGGCAGCATGTCGATCATATTATTGTATGCTGTGGGCCTGATCGCCTGATTTGGGCAGTGATTGGCCGGTTGTCGATCTGGCTGGCGGCCCTGGATACTGGCGGAATGCTGCGCTGCATTGCTCGAAGGACTATCGCCCCACGATCGTAATGCAATCTTCGGGGACACAGCTGTTGATTTCTACGGCCTGTCAGGGACTAGCAAAATTTACTGAAATAACGTTATTGTCGCCGCAGGTGTAAGGGGCGAACGATGAACAAATCAACTGACGAGGTCCTCGGCTTGACCGCGCAGATTGTGTCGGCACATGTGGGGCACAACGCCGTTGCGGCGGATGCACTGCCTGGATTGATCCAGGAGGTATACAGGGCGCTGCTGAATATCGGCCAGCAACCAGCTCAGGCGGAAAGGCCGGCGCCGGCTGTGCCGGTGAAGCAGTCGGTCCGGCAGGATCGCATCGTCTGTCTGGAGGACGGCAAGAGTTTCTCGATGCTCAAGCGGCACCTGATGACCGACCACAAGCTGACGCCGCAGCAGTATCGCGAAAAGTGGGGCCTGCCGCGCGACTATCCGATGGTTGCGCCAAACTATGCGCAGACCCGGTCCGCACTCGCCAAGAAGATCGGGCTTGGGCGCAAGTCGGGCCGGCCAGCGAAGCGTGCGGGCCGCCGCAAGCGCGCCTGAAGATCGCCGCGGCTGGTCCGATGGGATGATTCGGATCACGCCATCCATTGCGATTGACGAGAGAGCAATCGAGGAAAATTTCGTACGCGCGTCGGGACCTGGCGGACAGAATGTCAACAAGGTCGCGACGGCGGTGCAGTTACGGTTCGATCTGGCGACGTCGGGACTGCCGCAGGATGTGCAGCTCCGGCTGCGCGCGTTCGCCGGCAGGCGCGTCACCGAGCGGGGAGACGTGCTGTTCACCGCGCAGCGCTTTCGCACGCAGGAACGAAATCGACAGGCCGCCCTGGATATGCTGATCCGGCTGATCCAGCGCGCGGCGGAACCACCTGTGCCACGCATCGCAACGAGGCCAACGGCCGCCTCTAAGCGCCGGCGTCTGCGGACCAAGGCGCGCCGGGCGCGCGTCAAGCAGACGAGGACCGCACCAGCGGACGAGGAGTGATACTCCGCCGAGGGTGACCTCCGTGCCGCGAAACTGTGGCATGCTGTCCGCCGGTCAGCAGACAAGGGGCAGCGATGTTTCAGGACGCTCACGGGCTGGAGGTGACGGCTCAATCGGCCGCAGCCGTGGAGGCGTTCGACCACACGCTGACCGGCTACCTGCGCTACAGCTCCGACACGCCCCAGCGTATGACTGCGGTGTTCGATATCGATCCGGAGTTCGGCCTGGCACATTGCCTGAAGGGCTATTTTGCCATGCTTGGCTACAAACAGTCTGCGGTGCCGGTCGCGGAAGCGGCCGCCGCGGACGCAGCGCGGCTCACCGAGCGTGCGACACCGCGCGAGCGTGCGCATGTCGCGGCACTGCGGCGCTGGATCGAGGGCGAACCGGATCGCGCGGCGGAAATCTGGGAGCAGATCCTCGCCGAACATCCGCGCGACATCCTGGCATTTCGGCTGGCGCATTTCGTCAACTTCTGGCTCGGACGGCCGGACGTCATGCTGGCATCGGTCATCGGCGTCGAGCGCCACTGGGGCGATACGTTGCCAGGATACAACGCCATTCTCGGCTGCCGCTGCTTCGCGCATGAGGAGTGCGGCCACTATGTCGAGGCGGAAGCCGCCGGCCGTGCCGCGATAGACCGCGATCCGGGCGATCTGTGGGCGGCGCACGGTGTCGCACATGTGCTGGAAATGCAGGGTCGGCGCGGCGAGGGGATCGCCTGGATCGAGAGCCTGCGCGGCAACTGGGAGGACGCGAACAATCTGCGCCATCATCTCTGGTGGCACGCCGCAATGTTTCATATGGAACGAGGCGAGACGGACCGCATCCTGGCGTTGTATGATGGCGAATTCCGCAACCTGGCGTCGCGGCTGACCGAGGCACTGGCTGATCTCTACATCGATGTGCAGAATGCCGCCTCGATGTTGTTTCGCCTGCAACGACATGGCGTGAATGTGGGCGACCGTTGGGTCGAGCTGGCTGATCGAGCTGAGGCCCGCATCGGCGACTGCCTCTCGGCGTTCACTTTGCCGCACTGGATGATGGCGCTCGCGGCAACCGATCGGCACGCGGCGGCACATCGCATGTTGCAGGCAATGCGTGATTTCGCGCAGGCTCCCGGGGTCACCGCGTCCCTGGTCGCGCGCTACGCACTGCCGATCTGCGAGGCCGTGTTGGCTCACGCTCGGGGCGAATTCGCGCAGGCGGTCGAGGTCATGCGTCCCGCACTTGGCGGCATGTATCGTCTGGGCGGCAGCCACGCGCAGCAGGACGTACTGGAGCAGCTCTACCTCAACTCAGCCATGCAGGCAGGATTGCTCGATGACGCACGTCTGCTGCTGGAACGCGTCGCCGGCCGTCATCCGCTGCCGCCGCAGCGACGCATCGGCTATGCCACGGCGGCGCGAACTGTTGGACTGTGAGCAGGAGGTCAGTGCCATGAATGCTGTGATCGGGAATCGATGCCGCACGCAAGGTGGTGCCTAACTTTGGCGTCGCCACCGAATGCGGCTGGGGCCGCACCGATCCGGCGCGCGTGCCAGGCTTGCTGGCAGCGCATCGGAACGCGATGACGGACGCCGTGGGGTGACCGTTTCGCTGTCATTGAACTGTTTCCACCCTGCCGCGAAAGCATCATGATTGGCCGCGTATCAGACGGCGTGAGCACCACGACCCTCGGCACCATCTCCCGTCCATCTGCCATCGCGCCGACACGCCGCCGGCGACCGACACTGACCGCGTACGCACTGCTGCTCCCCTCGGGAATCTTCCTGCTCGCCTTCACCTACTGGCCGGTGCTGCAGGTCGCTATCGGGTCGCTGACCGTGCGTGCATTCGGCGGCAGCGCCCATTGGGGCATCGACAACTATACTCGCCTGTTCGCCGATCCCCACTTCGCGACCGCCGTTCGCAACAATCTCGTCTATGCCGCCGGTACCATCATCCCGAGCCTGACACTGGCACTGCTGTTCGCGCTTGGTCTGCGCGAGGGCACACGCCTCACCAGTGTCCTGCGCACGCTGTTCGTGCTGCCACTGCTGATCCCGCTGGTCGCCGCCGCCTCGCTGTTCATTTTCATCTTTCTCCCCGGCGCGGGGCTGCTTGACTACTACCTGGCTCGCTTCGGCGCGGCCGAGACCAATTGGCTGGGCGATCCGTCGCTGGCGCTCGGGTCGATCATCGCGATCACAGTGTGGAAGAACACCGGCTACTACATGCTGTTCTTCCTTGCCGGGCTCGCCGGCGTGCCACAGGAGCTGCTGGATGCGGCGAAGATCGATGGCGCCAGTGCAATGCAGCGCTTCCTGCGTATCACGCTGCCACTACTCGGTCCGACTCTCGCCTTCGTTTTCGTGATCGCGCTGCTCAATGTTCTGACTCAGGTGGATCACGTCATCGTCATGACACAGGGTGGGCCGTCAGACACGACCTCGCTGCTGCTCTACTACATCTACCAACAGGCGCATCAGAACTACGATATCGGCCTCGCCTCGGCGGCGACCGTGGTCAGCGTCGCATTCCTGTTTGCGCTGTCCATCGTGTCGCTGCGTACGCTCGAGCGCGGAATCCATTATGAAACATAGTTTTGTCCTGCTGCTGCTGTTGTGCGCCGCAGCGCTGCTCTGGGCGATTCCGTTTGCCTGGATGGCGGTTGCCAGCCTGCGGCCCGGCGACGCCGGCGCGGCGGATATCGCCTCGCTGTTTCCGGCAGGCCCGTTCAGCCTGGCGAATTTCGCAGACGCCTGGACCTCTGGCCATTTCCCGCTTTGGTACCTCAACACAATTCTGCTGTGCGGCGGCATCCTCGCGATCCAATGCGTCACCATCAGCCTCGCGGGCTACGCGTTTGCGCGGCTGCGCTTCCGCTATCGCGACACGCTGTTCCACCTGTTCCTGCTGCAACTCATGCTGGTGCCGCCGATCCTGATCGTGCCAAACATGACGACGCTTGTGACGCTGCATCTCTACGATACGCTGCCCGGCGTGATGGCGCCCTATTTCGCCTCGGCGTTCGGCGTGTTCCTGATGCGACAGACCTTTCGGACGATCCCACGCGACTATGAGGAGGCGGCGCTGGTCGACGGCGCATCGGTGCCCACGATCATCTTTCGGGTGCTGCTGCCGCTGGCACGGCCCGGACTCGTCGCGTTCGCGATCGTGTCGGTGACCGCGCACTGGAACGAGTTCCTCTGGCCGCTGATGGCGACTTCCTCGCCGTCCACGCAGGTGCTGACGGTGGGGCTTGCGTCATTTACCTCAGGCGCCGAGGCCGGATCGGAGTGGGGCGTCATCGCCGCCGGGACGTTCTTCGTCGCCGCTCCGCTGCTGCTGGTGTTCCTCGTGTTCCAGCGGCAATTCGTCTCCAGCTTCACGTTATCCGGAATCAAGTAAGGAGGCCCCATGTCACTGCGAGCGAAGCGAAGCAATCTCGGTCGAGTATTGCGAGCACCTGCCGTTCGAGATTGCTTCGTCGCGTTGCTCCTCGCAATGACAATGGGTGCGGCACGCGCAGCGCGGCGACGGATATCGACCTGTTCTTCCCGGTACCGGTGCAGGGCAAGCTCGCGGTCGAGATGCAGCGGCTGATCGAGCAGTTCGACAAGGACCACGCCGACATCCATGTCACCGCCGTCTATACCGGCAGCTACGACGACACCAACCTGAAGACTCGCGCCGCCATCCAGGCCGGTCATCCGCCGGGCGCGGTGATCATGAGCGCCAATTTCATCCGCGAATATGCGATCAACGACGACGCTGCGCCGCTCGATGACCTGATCGCCAAGGATGGCCAGACACCGGCGCAGTTCATGGACCTGTTCTGGCCGGCGCTGAAGCTGAACGCCACCGAGCAGGGCCACGTCTATGGCGTGCCGTTCCAGAATTCCACGCCACTGCTCTACTACAATGTCGATGCGTTCAAGGAAGCCGGGCTCGATCCCGACAAGCCGCCGGTCACCTGGCAGGACTGGGTGGACGACCTGCGCAAGCTGGCGAAACACGACGGCAGCGCCACGACGCGCTGGGGCCTGATGTTCCCGGGCACCTACGACTATCTCGGCTGGATCACCAGCGGCCTGGCGATGTCGAACGGCGGCGAGTACTACAATCCCGGCTACGGCGGCGAGGTCTATTACACCGAGCCCAGCACCATCGGCGCGGTGCGGCTGATCGACGCCATGGTGCACAAGTGGCACGTGATGCCGGAAGGGCGTCACCGACGCCAATGCGGTGACCACGGCGTTCTTCCAGGGCCGCACCGCGATGATGATCCTGTCCACCGGCTCGCTGTCGTTCGTGCGCGAGAACATGAAGACGCCGTATCGGACGGCGTTCCTGCCGCGTAGCCTGGTGAACGCCGCGCCGATCGGCGGCGCCAGCCTGATCATTCCGCGCGGCAATTCGCCGGAACGGCAGGCGGCCGCCTGGACGCTGATCAAGTGGCTGGTGAGCCCGGAGATCGCCGGCGGCTGGAGCCGCTTCACCGGCTACTTCGCCCCGCGCATCGCCGCCTACGACCTGCCGGAGATGAAGACGTTCATTGGCGAACATCCGGACGCGAAGGTGGCGCTGGACCAGCTCGCCTATGCCCGCGGCTGGTTCGCCACCTACAACACTGTGGGCGTGCGCAAGGCGCTGGAGGACGGCGTGCAGGCGGTGCTGTCCGGCAAGGCGACGCCAGAGGCGGCAATGGCGGCGGCTCAGAAGCAGGCGGACGAACTCATGCGGCCGTATGTGGAGCAGACGGCACTGAAGCTGCCAGAATAGGCCTCCCAGTCCGAAGGAGCGCCTCATGTTGATCTGCCAGCTCACCGACCTGCATGTCCGGCCGGCGGGAAAACCCGCCAATCGCGTGTCAGAGACGAACATGTTCACCGAGCGGGCGTTCCGGGCGGTGGCCAGGCTCAACCCGAGCCCGGATGTGGTGGTCATCACCGGAGACCTGACTGATTGTGGGTTGGATGAGGAGTACGCGAACCTGAACCGGCTGCTGCGCAAGTTCCTGCCGATGCCGGTATTCGTCATTCCCGGCAACCATGACCGGCGGGGCAATTTTCGCGAGGGCCTGAAGCACCTACCGGGCGTTGCGGCGGATCCCCACTACGTACAGGTACACCGTGGACGAATATCCGGTCCGGCTGGTCATGCTGGATACGCTGGTGCCGGGTGCCGGGCACGGTGAGCTGCGTTCCGAGCAACTGGAGTTCCTCGATCGCGTCCTGGCCGCGGCTCCGGACAAGCCGACCATCGTCGGCATGCATCACCCGCCTTTTGCCTGCGGCATTGCCCACATGGACCGGATCAATCTGCGGAACATACCGGAATTCGCGGCTATCATCGCCCGGCATCGCCAGGTGGAGCGGATCATCTGCGGCCACCACCACCGGCCGATCGTGGCCCGGTTGGCTCATGCCATCGCATCGATCGCACCTTCTGTGGCGCATCAGGTCGAGATGACACTGAACCCGCACGAACTCTGGCGCCTTCAATTTCGAGCCGCCCGCCTTCCAGTTGCACCGTTGGACCGCGGCCGACGGCATCGTCTCCCACACCGTCTATGTGGAGGATTTCCCAGGTCCGTATCCCTTCGTCAACGATCCGGACTATCCGGGGAAGGCCTGAACCCTCGTCAATAGAAGGGTCATCTCGCATCCAGCCTGGAATCGGTGAAATAATGGCGCCGACCGCGGATTTGTCGGACGGACTTTCCCGGCCGACGGAATAGCGATACCCGCTGCGGTGTCAGTGAGTGCGGTAGCACGGCACCTTTTGCTGGGCGGCGGAGGATGGCATGGCGGCAGCGGATCGGCCGATATCTACCGACGAACTGCACGCCTATGTCGACGACCGGCTCGATCCCGACCGGCGATTGGCGGTCGAACGCTGCCTGGACACCCAGCCGGAGTTGGCTTGGCGTGTGGCGGCCTATCGCGAGCAGCGCGACGGCCTTCGCGCGGCATTCGCTCCCCTTGCGGCCAGCCCCATTCCTCCGCAGCTCAACCTCAACCACCTGTTGGAGGCGCGTCTGCGACAGCGTCCCATATGGTGGCGTGCCGCCGCGGTCGTCGTGCTGTGCCTGGGCCTTGGCGGCGCGGCGGGGTGGTACGTGGGGTCATCACCGCGGCCGAGCCGTAACGAACTGGCGATGTCGCTGCTGCAGCAGCAGGCGATGGCGAGCCACGTGGTGTACGCCGACGACCGCCGCCACCCGATCGAGGTTACCGCCGCCGACAGTGAGCATCTGTCGCAATGGCTGTCGAACCGGTTGCGGCGCAGCGTAGTACCGCCCGATCTCAGCCCTCTCGGGTATCGGCTGCTGGGTGGGCGCCTGCTCGCGACCGAACATGGCGGCGCGGCGGCGTTGTTCGTCTATGACGATGCGGAGGGCCACCGGCTCACTGTGCTGTTGCGCCCCATGGCACCCGAGTTGCGGGCGGTGCGCACCGATAGCGCGCAGGGCAAGTTGAGTTCCTGCGCCTGGATCGCCAGCGGTATGGGATTTGCCGTGGTTGGCGCGGCAGCCAACCAGACACTGGACCAGATCGCCGATCAGGTCAGGCGGCAGGCTACCACCGCGGGATAGTCTGCGGTGGCAGCGTCTGGAGATCTGCCAGTGAGCGCTGCGGCCCGCTTCACGGATGTGATGTGCAAATCGGCCTATCCCGTAGCGTAGGTAACGCTAGAGTTGTAGTTGCCTATCGAGGGGGAACGTCATGGCGCGAGTCGATTGGCACATTGCCAGGAAGGCGTTGCTGCTGTGCTGTCTGCTGACGATCGCCGGTGCGGGCGATCCGCCGCAACCCGGCAAGGTCCTTGATGAGGCACGCCAGGCAGGCCGCAGTGCAGCCTCGCTGCCGGCGCCCACGGAGGACTATTTCCACGACATGGATGGCGGCGCCGATCTGAAGCCGGACGCTGCCACGAAACTTGATCCAGTACTCGGCCGCAACACCTGGCTGGTGTGGTCAGGCGGCAACGACCGGTTCTGGGACAAGATGACCGACTACACCTTCGGCGCGTTCGACCTGTTGAAGATCATCGCCTATGACCCGAACAAGCCGATCGACCGTGCGGATCGCTGGAAGGCGCTCGGGTTGATCAACGAACCATGCATGCAGGCGCCGACAGCGCCCAATCCTGATCGCTTCGGTCTGCAGCTGGACGAGCGCAAGCCGGGTTGTGCTCCCGATCCGTTCGAGGATGCGGCCAAGTATCCTGGCGTGAAGATCGGCGCGCGCGGCAGCACGGTGCCGGTCGGCTCACTGTACGGCTATGCCAGCGGCATCATCGGGCTGCGGTTGTTCCCCAATCCCGAATTCGACGAAGCGGCCAAGGCGAAGTGGAATGCGGACGCCTACTTCAAGGGCGACGCGAAAATGGTGCGACCGTATCGCGTGGGCATGTCGTGTGGCTTCTGCCATGTCGGCCCAAGCCCTGAGCATCCGCCGGCCGATCCGGCCAATCCTCAGTTCGCCGATCTCAGCTCCACCGTCGGGGCACAGTACATGTGGGTGGACAGGCTATTCATCTACCGGCGCAACCCTGACAACTACTTCTTTCAACTCGTACATACCTACCGTCCTGGCGCCATGGACACCTCGTTGGTCTCCACCGACAACATCAACAATCCACGGACGATGAACGCGGTGTACAGCCTGGGCGATCGGCTCCAGCAGGCGCTGCGCTGGGGACGCGAGACGCTGGCGGACGGACAGCTCAACAACAAGCAGTTCAACAATTACCTGAGCAGCGGACCGCTGACGCGGTTCTTCCAGAAACCGAACATCTCCTGGACGCCGCGCGTGCTGAAGGACGGTTCGGACTCGGTCGGTGCATTGGGCGCGTTGAATCGCGTCTATCTGAATATCGGCCTGTTCAGCGAGGAATGGCTGCTGCACTTCAATCCCGTGGTCGGTGGCAAGCCGATCACGCCGATCCCGATTGCGTCCGCGGAGAAGAACTCCAGCTACTGGCAGGCGACTGAAGCCTGGACGCCGCATACGGCCTGGTTTTTCCTTCAGGCGGCGAAACCCGATCGACTGAAGGATGCACCAGGCGGCGCGAAATACCTGACAGCGGATGCCTCCGTGCTGGATCGCGGCAAGACGGTTTTCGCGGAGACCTGCGCGCGCTGCCATTCCAGCAAAATACCGAAGCCTGCCGTGGGACTTGACCCTTCCGGCTGCGCCGGCCCCGGCTATCTGCAATGCTGGAGCAAGTACTGGGCGTGGACCAAGACCGAAGACTACAAGACGCAGATGCGCGCCATCGTCGATGCGCCGGACTTCCTCGAGGGCAACTACCTGTCGACGGAAGCGCGCGTTCCCGTGACACTGCTGCAAACCAACGCGTGCAGCCCGCTGGCGACAAATGCGCTGGCCGGCAACATCTGGGACAACTTCTCATCACAGTCGTACAAGACGCTGCCTTCGGTCGGCACGATCACGGTGCATGATCCGTTCACGGGCAAGCCATGGCAGTACAAGATGCCGGCCGGTGGGCGTGGCTATACAAGGCCGCCGTCGCTGATCAGCCTGTGGTCCACCGCGCCCTTCCTGCTCAACAATACCGTCGGACAGGACGCATTCGAGCAGGATCCGTCGGTCGATGCGCGAATGCGCGTGTTCCAGGCATCGATCGAGCAGATGCTGTGGCCGGACAAGCGCAACCGCGATCCGGTGCTCGGCAACACCAATCAGGGTGATCCGATCTATCTCATCGATCGCACGACGCAGGACAGCAACATCAGCATACCCGCCGACTATGTGCCGGAGACGTTCCGGCCGCTCTCGTCCAGGCTGCATACGCTGTTGCCAAAACTGTTCGGCACTGATGGCAGCCTCACCATTGGTCCGTTCCCCAAGGGCCTGCCGGTGACTCTGCTGTCCAATCTGCAGCCGCTGCCCGAGAGCGATCGGGTGCTCGACCGCGTGCGCCATGTGGAGGATCTGGTGAAGTTGCTGGTCGATCTGAAGCTGTATCTGCTGACGCTGCCTTCGGGCGCGACGGACGAGCAGAAGGTCAGTGCAATCGGCAGCAAGATGGGGTCGGAGTTGCTCGCGCTGAACAAGTGCCCGGACTTCGAGGTGAACCGTGGGCACTACTTCGGCACCGGCATGGTGCCGGGAGAGCCCGCACTCAGCGACAGCGACAAACGCGCGCTGATCGAGTTCCTGAAGACTTTCTAGCCGCGGCGCGATGGACGACTGCGATTATGTAATTGTCGGCTCGGGGGCTGGTGGGGGAACGCTGGCGGCGCGGCTCGCGGAGGCCGGCATGCGTGTCGTGGTGCTGGAGGCCGGCGGCGATCCGCGCGATGCCCCGGGCCTGCCCGAGGACTACGACGTTCCGGCATTCCATCCGCTTGCGTCGGAACATCCAGCCCTGCGCTGGGACTTCTTCGTGCAGCACTATGCCGACGGGACACGGCAGCGCAGAGACCCCAAGCTGCAGCCCACCGGCATTTACTATCCGCGCGCCGGTACGCTCGGCGGTTGCACTGCGCATAATGCGATGATCCTTGCGGCGCCGCACGATTCCGACTGGGACGAGATCGCGGCGCTGACCAATGACGCATCGTGGGGCGCGTCGGCGATGCAGCCGTATTTCCAACGGTTGGAATCGTGTCGCTACCATCCTGTGTGGCATGCGTTGTCGCGCCTGGGCTTGAACCCGACTGGACATGGCTGGGACGGCTGGCTGCCAACCGAGCGTGCCATGCCGTGGCAGGTACTCGAGGATCGGCGGCTGTTGGCAGCCGTCACCGAGTCCGCGATCGCAGCATTGCATGGCTCATCGCGCCTGGTGCGAGCACTGCGACGCTTGCTGCAGTCGCGACTGGACCTCAACGATCGGCGCCTGTTGCGGCGCAACGCCGACGGACTCTGCTTCACGCCACTCAGCACCAACCGACACCAACGGATGGGAACGCGAGAACGCCTGCTCGACGTCGCAGCGCGCCATCCGGACCGGCTGCGGATCGAGCTGCATGCGCTGGCGACACGAGTGATGTTTGATGGCAATCGAGCGGTCGGCGTGGAGTATCTCAAGGGTGAGCGGATTTACCGTGCGCACCCCGGCGCCTCGGGCAGGCGAGGCGAACAACGCGTCGCTCACGCTCGACGCGAGGTGATCCTGGCAGGAGGCGCGTTCAACACGCCGCAACTGTTGATGCTGTCCGGCATCGGTCGGCGTGAGACGCTGACCCGACAAGGGATAGCGGTCCGATTGGAATTGCCCGGCGTCGGTCGCAACCTGCAGGATCGCTACGAGATCGGCGTCGTCAACCAGATGGCGAGGCCATGGCGCGTGCTGGATGGCGCGAATTTCACTCGCGGTGACAAGCTTTATGGCGAATGGCTGCGGCATAAAACGGGCATGTATGTTTCCAACGGAGCGACGCTCGCGGTGTCGCTGCGGTCACGGCCGGATCTGCGCGTGCCCGACCTGTTCTGCATGGCGCTGCTGGCAGACTTCAAAGGTTATTTCCCCGGCTATTCGCGCGTCATCGCCGAGCGTCACGACTATCTCACTTGGGCCGTATTGAAGGCCCATACCAACAATCGTGCCGGTGAGGTTACTCTTCGCTCTGCTAACCCACGCGATACGCCGCTGGTCAACTTTCGCTATTTCGAGGAAGGCAGCGACAAGTCAGGTGAGGATTTGAAGGCGGTGATAACGGCGCTCCGCTTCGTTCGGCAGATGACGCAGGAACTGAAGCGAGACGGTCTGATCCGGCGGGAGGAACTGCCAGGCGATTCGGTGCAGACCGATGAACAGCTCGCTGATTACGTGCGTAACAACGCGTGGGGGCACCACGCTTCCTGCTCCTGCGCGATAGGGCCGCGTGAGGCCAGCGGTGTGCTCGACACCCGGCTGCGCGTGCACGGCGTCGAGCGTCTGCGCATTGTCGACGCCTCGGTGTTTCCGCGCATTCCGGGCTTCTTCATCGCCGGCGCGGTTTACATGGTGGCAGAGAAGGCGGCCGATATGATCTTGCAGGATGCCTAGCGAGCAAAGTAGCGTAACGCCCGCAGCCCGGGCAGAAAGAAATACGCGCCGCCGCGCACCGTGATGAATTGCGGCAGACCGCAAATTCGGCTACTTGTTCCATTGGGCTGCGGCATTGAAAAGCCATTGGTCGAATGCCCCACCGGCATCGGTTCCCGGTTGCCAAGTAGCGGATCAGCCTCGCCGCTCATACCGCCGAACTTGGCACTCATCAGCCACGCGTTCTGAACGAATTCGAACTGACGCGAGATGTTGGCGTTCAGGCAGATGAAATGCAGTCCGCTGTGCGGGTCTGGCGCATCGGGCTGCATCGCCGCGTGCCAGTCAAGCCTGGTGCCAAATTCGCGCCCGCGCCGAATCATTCGATGAAATCGGCTGGACGCGATAAGGTCCTGACTGATGTCTTGGTGACCGAAGCCGAGCGTGCGGATCAGCCATGAAATCCAGCCACGCTGTCCACCAGGCATATCGCCGGTTCGAGGATTGGCGCGCCGCACGTGTGCACCGAACGGGCAGTGCAGTCCTTCCGGGTCCTCGTCATAGATGAACTGGTTGCGTGCGATATCGAGATCATCCGGCCCCACACCGCGGATTGGCTGCGCGCGCGTCGGAAGCAATGCGGCGCCTGACATCTGCCGGCCCACCATTGCCTGTGCAAGCGCGACGCGTCCGCCATCGTCGCCTGCCTGCGTCGCGAGGAAGCGCCAGAAACCGCGGACATCCTGCGCGAGCTCGCGCAGCACCAGATAGCTGCCGTTGCGGCCGAGATCGCGGCGTGTGGCATCATCCTCTGCAATGGGTAGAGTTGCGGCACCTGGCTGTGCCGCATCGAGTAGCGGCCGGTCCGTATAGAGACCATACTCATTGCGATAGCCCAGCAGAAATTCTCCCGCCGTCAGCAGATTTCCATAGTCAAGATCGGCCTTCGTGTCCGGCTCGCGTTCGCCGGTCCAATCGACACCCGGCTGACTGACGCCATCGGTGAAGCCGAAAGGCTCCAGGCCACCCATATCGCTTGTGTCGAGCCTGTCGAGCACGACAAGCGCAGTGCCGAGTCCAGCCTCGATCTGACGACGCCAGGCATCGAGGTTGGCTTCGGCGTAAAGCATGAGCAACAGATGGGGTTCCTGCAAACTACCCCAACGCCATAATTTGGGAGCGCTGCTTCCTGTATCGCCAAGTCGGCGCGATCGCCCTTCCTCTCCTGTCATGCCTGAGACGAACTCGGCGGAAAATCCATCGACAACGCCATCGGCCACACCCAGCGCACGCATACCGCTCGCGGTCAGCGCGACTTGCAATACACGGTCGATGTGCTGTCGACGCAATTGCTCGATTGTCGTGACGGACTCCGCCACGGTTCCGAGCCATGCGCGCGCCGCCGCTGCATCGTGCACTTGCAGCAGCATGAAGCATGCTTCCGTCAGCGGGCCATAGCCCGACCACAGCAAGCCTTGGATATCGCCAAATTCGCTGACAGGTGCTGGCATCGGCTCAGATCAATGCCAACCAGCGTCGCGCCTCGGCTTCGGTCATCGTCTGGTTCTCAAGCCCTTCGCGGATCTGCGTGTTGCGCGCAAGGTCCGCCGTTGTAAGACTGGAGTAGGCCTTGTACCAGACCTGTGTCGGCACCTGATGGCGGCGAAGGTAATATTTGAAGGTCATCTCCTCCCTTGCGCCACCAGACAGCATAAACTTCGTGCGCGGATAGCCGATGCCGTTGCTGAACACGAGATTCAGCCCGTAGGCGACCTTGTTGATGAAATCGTCCATGTAGCTGTCGAGGCTGCCATCATAGTTGCTTGCGAACAGCAGCCTTCGTCGGTTGTCCATGAACACCCATCGAGCGAAGTGGATTGTGCCGACGCGCGCCAGTCGGCCGCGCGTATAGATCTGCCGTGTACTGAAGTCCAGCACCCAGAAGATAAAGATTAGAGTTGAGAGCCGAAACCAGCCCGGCTTTACGCTGCCAAACGCGCTGAACTGATTGGTCACGTCGTGATCCTCCAGAACGCTCAGCGCGCTCACGTGCTCGGGTGTGGGTCGCGGCGCGACGACCGCATCCGAATTCTCGCGTCGTCGCAATTCCCAGAGGAAATACGGCGCATACAGGATAAAGAACGGCAGCAACGCGATCAGCGCGATCGGCACGCCGATGAGGTTGCCGATCCGGTTCGCCAGCCAGGGCTGTGGTGTCGCCGCCGGTGGAGTGAGAACGGGGCCAGACTGCCGCACGGAAGCAGCCAATCGTCGGTGGATTTCAAGCGCGGATTCCGTGGAACCACTCTGCAGTCGGTCGTGCAACGTCGCGCGCAACGCTGCCTCCTCGCGAATCTGCTGCACAGTGCGCCCGACCCAGTTCACGTATTGCGCTGCTGGATTGGCGGAATTTGCCTGCATCCAGGCAAGCAGATCGCCCTGGCGGGGGAATCCCTCGCAGTGTTCGAAGATCTTCGCCAGTCCTGGGCCAGCCTGCACCATGAACTCCGCCAGCATGGTCTCTGCTGGCCCATCGCAGTCGCCCAGGAAGACCAGCCATACGGGCAAATTGACAAGCGTCGCGTCGTTCTGGCTGAGATCGCCCAACGTCTCGTCTTGCAGTATTACGAACCGCGCAACGTGCAGCCGATCGAAGCGTGCGAATGGCACCAGTGGATTGTTCGGATCGACCACACCGGGCGACAAATTCATCGTCGCCAGCAAGGCGCGCAGTCCAGTCTCCTGGCCGGGAGCGATTGGCGCCGCCACCATGAAATTGGATTGCGGCGTCATGCCGCGTGCTGTGTCGTCAGAACTGCAGCGAGAAGTCGATCAGCCGCGTCTTGTCCCAATACACCTTGCCCAGATACAGCCCCGGAGGCTGGACCAGCCTGATCTCATCGCGGATCCAATGCGCGACCATCGACGTCTCGGAATAGTCGAGCACGATGCATTCCTTACCATCCAGCCAACTTGGCGCCTTGTAGACCTTGGCGATGATGGCATTGAGGCCGAACGGCCCGATGCGATTGCGCAGCAGGCCAGCCTTGGAGTCGAATACCTTGCCCTGCCAGGCGAACACGCCAACGAATTTGGCGATCTCCGGGCTGAACACTGTGCCCGGCGCCACGATGGCGGTGCCGTCCGCCTGGCCATCAGGGATCGGGCCAGCGTCGCTCTTGGTGAACAGCGCGTCGAGCTCCGCCTGCGACATCTTGAGCAACTGCGGCACATCATATGCCATGGTGTCCTCCCCTGACGCGCGCGTAATTTACACCTGCAACAATAGGTGGCGCAATCATTCGTCTTGCCCGCGAGGGTCGAATCAGGCTTTCGTGACCAATATAACACGCCGTGGGGAGACAACTCTATGCCGAATTTCTGGCAGGCATTGCACGACACGGTCGTCTTCGGACTGCACGTGGAGCGGCGGTTCGAACCCTTCTTCCGCCCGGCGGTCGATGCTGTGCTGCGCGAACCGTTGGCAAATCTCATTCAGTACTTGATCAACTGGCAGCGTCAGGATGAAGGACTGAAACTCGGCGAGGAGAGGCCGCTGCCAGGCGAGGAACAAGCGCTGCAGACGATCATCGATACGATGGCGGAGTACATGCGCCAACACTGGCAGCCAGGGCACTATCAACGCGCGGGCAATACCAAGACGCACGGCGTGGTACGCGGCACGGTGACAATTCGCGATGACCTACCGGAGCATATGCGGCGCGGCGTGTTCGCAGAACCGCATGAGTATCGCGCGTGGGTGCGGTTTTCCGGACCCGGACCCGACTGGCCGCGCGACATCGACGATGTCGGCTTCGTCAGTTGCGCCATCAAGTTGATGGGAGTGCCTGGCCCGAAGCTGTTGGATGATGAGAAATTCACCCAGGACTTCCTCTCCATCTGCACCCCAACTTTCGTCACGCCGAATGTGGTCGCCAACGCCACCTTGCAGGAGTGGATCCTGAAGGGCAGGCCGCTGTACTACTTTGCCGATCCGCACGATTCGCACATGCTTGACGGGCTGATGCAGTCGCTGTGGAACAAGACGCAGTACAACCCTTTGGGCGAGCGCTACTGGAGTTGCGTGCCCTATCTGCTCGGCGAAGGGCAGGCGATGATGTACTCGGTTTACCCGCGCTCACGCGTGTATCGGAAGATCCCACGACTACCGCTGCGGCCACCCGACAATTATCTGCACGATAACATGGTGCAGACGCTGGCCGAGCAGGATGTTGAGTTCGACATCATGCTGCAGGTGCAGACCGACCCATTCCGGATGCCTATCGAGAACGCCTCGGTGCGTTGGCCGGAAAAACTGTCGCCGTTCATTCCGGCGGCGCGTCTGCACATCCCACGCCAGACATTCGACTCTTCGGCGCAGCTTGCCTTCGCCAACAACCTGTCGCTGAACCCGTGGCACTGTATTCCGGAACATCGCCCGCTGGGCAACCAGAGTCGGGCACGGCGCCGCATGTACTGGGAGCTTTCGCAGTTCCGCCAGAAGATGAACAGCACGCCGCACGTCGAGCCGACCGGCGACGAGGTGTTTTGATTGTGAACCTGCGAGGGTTTTCTTGTGCGGCTATCCAGCTGACACCCGCCCCGCTTGCGTTTGCCACACAGCCGTCAGCATACTGACGGAGGGACGCTTCGACAACGTAAGGGAAGGCGATGGACAGTCAGTTCGATCTGTTGCTGCGCGGCGGACGGGTGATCGATCCCGCATCAAACCGAGACAGCATTGCCGATATCGGCATCAGCGGCGGTCGCATTGCAGCGATCGAGCCCACGCTTTCCGCGGATACCGCGCGAGAGGTGATCGAAGTTGGCGGGAAGATTGTCACCGCGGGCATGATCGATACGCACGCTCATGTCTATCAACACGTCACCGGGCGCTTCGGTCTCAATGCCGACATGGTGGGCGTGCGCTCCGGCGTCACCACCGTGGTGGACCAGGGCGGCCCAAGCTGCATGACCATTCCCGGCTTCCGGCATTTTGTCGTCGAGAAATCAGAAACCCGCGTCCTGTGCTTCATTTCTGCCTATCTGGTCGGCGGATTGGAAGGCCATCTCTACCCGTCGCTGTACGGTCCGGACCAGGTAGATGTAAAGGCGACGATCCGTGCGGCGC
>CAWCXI010000011.1:0-54095 GCA_963799415.1 uncultured Alphaproteobacteria bacterium
CCTTCGGCGCACTCGGCTTCGGCTACAACACCGAGGACATGAAGAAGCGCAAGCTCACGCCGCCCGCCTGCTGGGCCGATCTGATCAAGCCCGAGTTCAAGGGTGAAGTGCAGATGGCGGATCCAAATTCGTCGGGTACGGCATGGACCATGCTGGCGACCATCGTGCAGCTCATGGGCGAGGACAAAGGCTTCGATTATCTCAAGGCGCTGAACCGGAACATCAACGAATACACCAAGGCGGGTGCAGCGCCGGCACTCGCTGCGGGACAGGGCGAGACCCTGATCGGCATCGCCTTCCAGCACGACGTGATCGACGTCGCCGAACACAATAAGCCGGTCGCTGTGGTGTCGCCCTGCGAGGGCACCGGCTATGAGATCGGCTCGCTCAGCCTGGTGGCTGGTGCCAAGCACATGGATGAGGCGAAGCAATTCTACGACTGGGCACTGACGCCGGAGGCGCAAAAGCTCGCCGCCGCCACAGGTAGTTTCCAGATCCCCTCCAATCCTGCAGACTCCGGTGCCGCCGGAGGCGCCCGATCTCTCCAAGATCAAGCTGATCGAGTATGATTTTGCCACTTACGGTTCGTCCGCGACACGAAAGCGCCTGCTGGACAAGTGGACGACCGAGGTGAAGAACGCACCGAAATAGCACCGCCCGCGTGCCGCGCGTTCTGCTGGTCTGGCTGGCGGCCGGTTGGGCTGGTCTGCTGGTGGTCCCGTGGTATGGGCTCGACGACGGCATTTCGCCGCCCGCGCTGTTTGCGTCGCGCATGTGGCTCCTGCCGCTGGCGCTGCCGTTGCTGCTGGCGACCTGGGCGGCGCTGGCACGGATGTCGCCGCGCTTTCTCGTCGCTGCCGGCGCTGCGGGGCTCGTGTGGCTGGCCGGCGAGGGCCTGCTGATCATTCACCGCGGCTGGACCTATGCCTGGCTTGCCGGCCTGTTCGGCGAGGGACCCAGCCAGCAGGCGATGGGATGGGGTGCCGCTCTCTACGCGCTTGCCTGCCTGATGCTGCTTGCCTACGGCCTCGCGCGTCTCGGCGCCTGCAAGGGCGATGTATTTGTCACCGGCTCGCTGTTGCTTGTCGTCGGTCTGATTGCGCTGTTCGTGTTCTATCCGGTGCTCTGCATCCTCTCCTCCGCCGTGCGCGACAACGAAGGCGCCTTCGCACCCGGCGGATTCCTGACCAAGCTACTGAGCCCTTCCATCTGGAGCCTCGGTTGCCTGACCGGCGCGCACGGTTGTGGCGTGGCCTGGAACACAGTGGCCGAAGCGGCACTGGTCGGGCTGCTCACCACGCTTCTCGGGCTCGCCTTCGCGCTGGTGGCGCTGCGCACGCGCGCGCCGATGAAGCCGCTGCTCCGCGCGCTGTCCATACTGCCGATCATCACACCACCCTTCGTCATTGGGCTCGCGCTCATCCTGCTGTTTGGACGCGCCGGCGTGGTCACCGTTTGGATCGGCAATCTGCTCGACATCCCGCGCAGCCGCTGGATCTACGGCATGCCGGGCATCACCATCGCTCAGGTGCTGGCGTTCACGCCGATCTCGCTGCTGGTGCTGCTCGGCGTCCTGCAGGGTGTCGCACCGAGTCTGGAGGAAGCGTCGCAGACGCTGCGGGCGAGTCGGTGGTACACGTTCCGCACGATCACCTGGCCGCTGATCCGGCCCGGCCTCGCCAACGCCTTCCTGATCGGCTTCATCGAGAGCATGGCGGACTTCGCTAATCCATTGGTGATCGGCGGCAACTTCAACGTGCTGTCCACCGATATCTTCTTCGCCGTTGTCGGCGCCTCGCATGATCAGGGCCGTGCGGCAGTGCTCGCGATCGTGCTGCTGGCATTCACGCTGACCGCATTCCAGGCCCAGCGCTTCTGGCTCGGCCGCCGCAGTTACGCGACGGTCTCCGGCAAGGGCCACACCGGCATACCCGCCTCGTTGCCCGCAGGTGTGCGCGCGTCCTGCTACGCAGTGATCGTGCCGTGGCTGCTGCTGACGATTGCAGTCTACGGCATGATCATGATCGGCGGCTTCGTCGTCTCGGTCGGACGCGACAACACGCCGACCCTGGAATACTTCTTGACCGCCTTTTCGATCGAGAAAGGTGTCGGCGGCTGGTTCCTTTCCGGCTCCGCGTGGAACTCCTTCATCGTCACGATCGAGATCGCGTTGATCGCGATGCCGTTCACCGCGGCACTTGGCATCCTCACCGCATGGCTGCTCGACCGCCAACAATTCCCTGGCCGCCGCAGCTTCGAGTTTCTCGCGATGATGAGCTTTGCGATCCCAGGCACCGTGATCGGCGTCGCCTATATCCTCGCATTCAACGTGCCACCGGTGTCGCTCACCGGTACCGGCACGATCATCGCGATCGCCTTCACCTTCCGCAACATGCCGGTGGGCATTCGCGCCGGCCTCGCCAATCTGAGCCAGATCGACCGCAGCCTGGATGAAGCATCTCTCGACTTTGGGATCGCATTCGTTCGGCACACTGATCCGCGTCATCCTGCCGATGCTGCGGCCGGCAGTCGTCACCGCCATGGTGTACAGCTTCGTGCGTGCAGTCACCGCCGTGAGCGCGGTGATCTTCCTGGTCACCGGGCACTACAATCTCGCCACGGTCTATATCGTTGGCCGCGCGGATGTCGGCGAGTACGGCGTGGCGATCGTCTATTCGGCGATGCTGGTGATCTTCATGATGCTGGTGCTGATACTGATCCAGTTGCTGGTTGGCGAGCGCCGCATTGGTCGTCGCGCCGCGGCGCCGGCAGTGGAGGCATCCGACATCGCGTTGGTGCAGACATGAGGGCACCCGCCGTCGAGTTCCGTTCGGTGAGCAAGCGCTACGGCGCGGTCACGGCGCTGAATGCCATCAGCCTGTCGATCGAGCGCGGCACGCTGGTGACGCTGCTCGGTCCATCGGGTTGCGGCAAGACGACCATCCTGCGGCTGATTGCCGGTCTGGAGCAGGCGTCCGACGGACGCATTCTCATAGAGGGCGACGACGTCACGCTGCTGTCGGCAGCCGAGAGGGACGTGTCGATGGTATTCCAGTCTTATGCGCTGTTCCCCCACATGACCGTGCTGGAAAACGTCTGCTACGGCCTGCGTGCATCAGGGATGCGCAAGGCTCAGGCTGTCGAACTGGCGCAGGCGAAGCTCGCGCTGGTTGGGCTCGCCGGCTACGACGCGCGTCTACCCAGCGAACTGTCGGGCGGCCAGCAGCAGCGTGTTGCCGTGGCACGTGCCATCGTGCTGGAACCGAAGGTGCTGCTGTTCGACGAACCGCTGTCCAATCTCGACGCCAAGCTGCGCCGTCGCGTCCGCGACGAGATCCGCGAGATCCAGCAGACCCTCTCGCTCACCGCGGTCTATGTCACCCACGACCAGCAGGAGGCGCTGGCTATCTCCGACCGTATCTTGGTGATGAACATGGCGCGTATCGCGCAGGACGGCACGCCGCGCGGATTGTACGAACAACCAAGCAGTCACTTCGTCGCCGACTTCATCGGCGACGCCAACATCGTGCCGGTGACGATCGAGAGCCATCAGGGCGACATGGCATCGGTGCGGCTCGGCCCGCTGTTTCTGACACTGCCGCACCACGGTGCGGTGGAAGGCAAGGCAGAACTCTCTATCCGGCCGCACGCGCTGCTGTTGGTGCGCGGCACTGACGGGCTGCACGGACACGTTGCCAAGGCAGCATATCTCGGCAGCCACATGGAATACTGGATCGTCATTGCGGGACTCGACAAGGAGTTGTTCGTCGTCGCCCCGGATGTCGAAGCTCCACTCGCCGCGAGCGATCCGGTCACAATCACGCTCGCTCATTCCGGCGTCGCGCTCGTCCGGCAAAGCTAAAAAGACGCTGGGAATAACCGAATCATCCCGCAGTGACGCGCTCGCCTCTCGGCGTCATGCCGAGCGAGGGCCCGGTATCCACGGCTTGCACTGCTGGCCTTGGCACAGGCGTGGTTGCAGGGACTTCGCCCGGCGCGGCGGTTTGATGTGGCTGCGGCGAACTTGAAGCGGCTATTCCACAGCAAACCCTCAAGGACATTGGACCAACCATAATTGCGGCAGCCGGCCCTTCCGAACGGGCTAGGCATCCTTTCCAACCGGCCCATCCGTAGCAGCGGAGAAACCGCATGGCCGACGCCTATCCCGTGACCACCCGCAACCGGCTCCGCCGCCGTTATGAGCGCGGCCACTACGATCGCGAGACGGTCCATGCACTCCTCGATGCCGCGATGGTATGCCATATCGCCTACGCCATCGATGGCCAGCCATTCTGCACACCGACATCATTCTGGCGCGAAGGCGACCGGCTCTATTGGCACGGCTCCTCCGCCAGCCGGATGGTGCGCGCGCAGGCCAAGGGCTTGCCCGTCTGCTTGACCGTCACGCACTTTGACGCGGTGGTTCTGGCGCGCTCGGGCTTCCACCATTCGGTGAACTATCGCTGCGTGATGGCCTACGGTCAGGCTCAGGCGGTAACCGATCCCACGGCAAAGCTTCGAGCAATGGACGCCTTCATAAACCGGTTCTACCCAGGTCGCGCGGCCGTGTTGCGGCCGCCCACGGCGCAGGAGATCAAGGCCATCACCATCCTCGAGATGGAGATTGGGGACGCAGCGGCGAAGATCCGCGCCACCGGCGTCAGCGACGAGGAAGAGGACTACGCGGTGCCGGTATGGTGCGCCGTATTGCCCGTGCGGACAGTATTGGGCGAACCGGAGGAGTGTCCGCGCCAATTGTCCGGCGTCACGCCGGACGCCAGTGGAATACTGGGCTATGCGCCGGGGCGTCGGTTCGATGAGGTGATGACCGAGACTTATCGAAAGGCATATCCGCCGGATACCACAACCCCGCGTTGAGCATCCGCGCAATCAGTCCACTCCCCTGCCGCAATGGCCGGCAGCCGCCCGGGTTTCCTCTGGCATTCCCGGGCGCGAAGGCCCACATATCCGGCATGCTTCGTCAGGAGGGTCCAGTCCGCCCGCTGACGGCCGGAGAGGTGTAATTGTGTCGCGTCACAGATTTAAGGTTGGTCAGACAGTACCACTTGGTGCCGAACCGGATGGAGCGGCATGTGCCAGGCGGAGCCTACCTTATTCAGCGCACGTTGCCGGATGAAGGTCGCGATCTCCAGTATCGAGTGAAGAACATACAGGACGGTCACGAACGCGTGGTCAGCGAGGCACAGTTGCGTCCGGCGCAGGCGCTCGCTCCGCAACACTGAGCATTCCTTTTCCGGAACATTGCTGACCAAGGGCTCGCGCCGCGATCACGCAGCCATGGTTGGACTTGGCCGTCTGCCTTAAGCCGATCTTAGCCAGACCGGTGCCACGCTGCGCGAAATTGCCCGCATCCGCGCGGGTTTGGAGCAGCATCAGGTGCAGGACCGGTCCGATACGGCAGCGGCCGCACGCGCCATCTTTCGCTCAGGCCGACTGATCTGGGCAATCGGTGTCACCCTCATCGTAATCACGCTGCTCGGTTGCGGCGTAACGATCTGGAGCTTGCACGACCAAACTATCGAGCAGGAGCGCCTCACAGTTCGAAACCTCGGCTTCGTGCTTGCGGAGCAGACATCGCGCTATGTCCAGGTCGTCGATCTCGTGCTGCAAGAAATGCAATCGCGTGTTGCTGCATCCGGCGTGCATTCACCAGAAGAGATGGCGCAGTCGTTCGGCACCGAGCAGGCGCGCAATTTCCTGCGCGACAGGCTCAGGAATCTCCCTCAGGCGAACGCATTCTTTCTGCTCAAGGCCGATGGCCATACAGTTGTCACGTCCCGTACGCAGGCGGCCGGCAACCTCGATTTCTCCGACCGCGATTACTATCGCCATTTCCTCGAGCAGGACGACCCCAATCCGTTCATCAGCAGCCCGATGAACAGTCGCGTGGCAGGCACCCGAACGGTCTACTTGGCGCGCCGGATCAACGGTCCGGACCATACGTTGTTCGGTGTCGCGGTCGGCGCCATCGATCTGCAGTATGTCACTGACTTTTACCGGGCGATCGAACTCCCCGCCGGCGAGGCTGTGACGTTGCTGCGTCGGGATGGACTTGTGCTGGCACGCTATCCTGATCCCACCCATGACGTCGGCAAAATGATGGCGGCGAACTCGCCCTGGCATCAGTTTGTTGCTGGACAGGGTGGGACCTATCGCTCGCCCGGATTTCTCGGCCCCGCACCGGCTGTCGTGTCGGTGCACCCGCTCCTCACCTGGCCGCTCGTCATCGATGTCTCGATGATGGAACCGGTGGCATTGGCGAAATGGCGCATCCATGCGGCAGTGATCGCCGCCGGCGGCGTCGCGGTATCATGCGGCTTTGCCGTACTGTTCGGCGTTATCGGCCTGCAGTTCCGTCGTAAGGCCGAACAGAATGCACGCCTTACCGCGACAGCTGGGGCGCTGCGTGACAGTGAGGCGCGTGTGCTGGACTTCGCCAGGATGTCGTCGGACTGGCTTTGGGAGCTGGATGGCGACCTGCGCTTTTGCTGGGTGTCGGACAGTCCATGGCTGGCATCGAACCACGTTCCGAGCGAACCGCATTGGGCGCACCTCCAATCCGATCTGCTGGCACGCAGACCGTTTCGCGATGTTCGCGACCAGGAGACCGACACAAGCGGTCTGCTCCATCACGTGAGCATCAACGGCAGTCCGGTGTTCGATGCAGTCGGCAATTTCACAGGCTATCGCGGAACCGGGCGCGACGTGACCGCTGAGGTCGAGGCGGCACAGGAGCTTGAACTGGCCAAGGAACGCGCCGAGACGGCAAGCCGCGCCAAATCCGAATTCCTCGCCAACATGAGCCACGAACTGCGCACGCCGCTGAATGCCGTCATCGGATTCTCCAGAGCTGATTCGCGATCAGCAATTTGGCCGCATCGGCGCGAACTACGTCGACTATGCCACCGAGATCAACACGGCCGGCCATCATCTGCTCGACATGATCAATGACGTGCTCGATCTCTCGAAGATCGAGGCCGGCCGCTATGAGCTCGCGGAAGAAACCGTCGAGCTCGGCATGGTCGTTCGGGGCTGCGTCGCCATGCTGCGGCCGAGGGCGAACGAAGGCGGTGTGCATATCGTCAACAGAGTGAATGGAATGCGTATAGCCCTGCGCGGGGATGGGCGCGCGTTGAAGCAGATTGTGCTCAACCTTTTGTCCAATGCCGTGAAGTTCACGCCGTCGGGTGGCGTGGTCTCGCTGCGTATCGAAGACACGGACCAAACGATGGCGCTGGTCGTGAGCGACACCGGGATCGGCATCGGCGCGCCGGCGCTGCGATCGTTGGGCCAGCCATTTCAGCAGGCGGACAGCTCGATCGGACGCAGATTCGGCGGCTCTGGCCTCGGCTTGGCGATCAGCCGCAAACTGCTGACCCTGCATGGCGGCACATTGACGATCGACAGCACGGCCGGCCATGGCACCACAGTGCGCGCCTTCATTCCACGTGAGCGGATTGTCGAAACCACGCCAATGGAAAGAGCGCCTACACAGATGCCCGCGCTATCTGCCTGACCCGCTCGACCAGCGAGCGCCGTGCCGCCGCCGCATCGACCGCCAAGGCGAGCAGCGCCGGCAGTTGCCCAGGCCGAGCGGCGAGCGAGGCGATGACGCGCCACAAACCGATTATGCCGCGCGCATCCAGTGCGGCCAGCGCCGCGGCAGGCAAGGTGCGTTTCGCCGGGTCGCAGATTGCACGCAGCACGGCGAACGGCATGCCGTGCGCTGCGGCGATACGAGCCACCGCGCCGCTCTCCAGATCAACCGCGGCGGCAGACGTACGGCAATGGAGGCGACGCTTATCCTCGACACCCACCGCAATAGCATCGGCACCCACCAGCGTATGCGACGTCACGCCGCCTAGCATGCGCGACAGTCCCGGATCAGCGTGAAATCGCACGTCATCAACAATGACAGCGCAAGGGATAATCAGCGCACCCGGACGCAGCGCCGGATCAAGCCCACCGGCCAGACCGAAACTAACCAGCGCGTCGCTGCCTTGATCGATCAGCCGTTGCGCCGCCGCTAGCGCACCCGCGGCGCTTCCGCCACCGATTGCCACCCGCCATCCAAGTCGTCGCGCGATCCGCGCCTCCGCCGCCAGCCCGACAACCACCCCAACTCGCTTCCCTCCCCATCCCCTCGCGGGAGGAGGCCGGGGGGAGGGGGCCGTGGAAGCTGGACGCGGCATCAGAACCCAAACGCCACCTTGCGCGTATTCCCCCGCCGCAGATTTCGGTAGCGCCCCAGGGCCAGCAGCGGAAAGTACCACCGATACCCATGGTACCGCAGGTAGAACACGCGCGGAAAACCGACAGCATTGTACGGCAGTTCGCGCCAACCACCATTGTCCGCCTGCGTTGCGGTCAGATACGCGACGCCCCGCGCCATCGCCGGATGATCGACCTCGCCCGCCGCCATCAGGCCAAGCAGCGCCCACGCCGTATGGCTCGGCGTGCTCTCCTTGTATCGACCGTGCGGCGCATCGCGGTAGGTTTCCTCGTCCTCTCCCCACCCACCATCATCCCGCTGCGCCTCCAGCAGCCACACCACCGCACGACGCACCGCCGGATCATCCGGCGCGACACCCGCCGCATTGAGCGCGCACAACACCGACCATGTGCCGTAGATGTAGTTCGTACCCCAGCGGCCGAACCAGCTTCCTTCCGCTTCCTGCTCGCGACGCAGGAACCCGAGCGCTCGCACAAGCACCGGGTCGTCCGCCGCCATGCCGATCTGCGCCAGAAACGACACGCAACGTGCTGTGACATCGGCAGTGGGCGGATCGAGCAACGCGCCATGGTCGGCAAATGGTATGTTGTTCAGATAGAGGTGCGTGTTCTCCGGCTCGAACGCGCCCCAGCCACCGTCGGACGACTGCATGCCGATGATCCATTCGCGCGCCCGTTCGATCGCCTCGATATGCCTCAGATCGCCATTGCGATGCAGCAGCATGCCAACCACTGCCGTGTCATCGACATCGGGGTAATGCGGATTGGCGTACTGGAACGCCCACCCGCCCGGCCGCAATCCTTGTCGACGCACGGACCAGTCGCCGACCACATCCAATATCTGCCGCTCACGCAACCACTCGCAGGTCATGGCCGTGTCGCCACCAACTTCCGCCACCGCATGTCCCGCAAGGCCCGTGTCCCAGACTGGCGACAGGCATGGCTGGCAATAGGCGCGATCCTGCTCCACCACCAACAGCTTGCGCACCGCCTGCCAGGCGATCGCGGCAGCCGGGTGCTCCCCTGGATAACCCAGGGTGTCGAACATCATCACGCTGTTGGCGATCGCCGGGTAAATGCCGCCCAGACCATCGTCGCCATTCAACCGCTCGGTGACGAAGCGCACCGCCTTGTCGATGGCGCGCTGCCGGCTGCGTCGCGGGAACGCCGGCTGTGCCACCCGCAGCATTGAATCGATGCCTTTGAAGAATCTCCCCCATGCGGAACGAAACGCCGGGAGAATCCAGTCTCGCACCTGCGCGGGTGGTGTGCGGAACAGCTCCGGGATTGCGACTTTGCGCGGATTGCGCGCCACTGGCCGCAGCGCCATCAGAACCAGCAGCGGTACGATCACCGTGCGCGACCAGTACGACACCTTTGACAAATGGAAGGGGAACCACAGCGGCAGGTGCATGATCTCCAGCGGCATCACCGGCACCGCACGCCACGGCACCTGGCCGAACAGCGCTAGCTGCGCGCGGGTGAATACATTGGTCCGCTCCGCCCCGCCCGCCGCAAGGATCGCCTCTCGCGCCCGCGCCATGTGCGGCGCATCGAAGTCGTCACCAATCGCCTTCAGAGCGAAATACGCCTTCACGCTCGCCGACAGATTGAACGCCCCGTCATGGAACAGCGGCCAGCCGCCATGCGCGCCTTGGATGGAGCGGAGATAAACCCCGATCTTCGCTTCCAGCGCCGGATCGATGCGGTCAAGGAAATGCTCCAGCAGCACGTATTCCGCTGGGATCGTCGCGTCCGCCTCGAGCTCGAACAGCCAGTGCCCATCCGCATGCCGCTGCCGCGCCAGCGCCTCGCCCGCCCGCGCAACCGCCACGTCCAGGGCCGCATCCGGCGCGGTCTCGTTCGGCAGCAGAGTTTCACCCGGCATCGCGCGTCCTCAGGCAGCGAGCAGCACCTCGGCCGCGGTTCGGCCGGACCTGATGGCACCTTCGATCGTGCCGGGCAACCCGGTTGCGGTCCAGTCGCCGGCAAGCACCAGATTGGCGATGCCCGTTCGCGCGCCCGGCCGCAGTCGCTCCTGTTCCGCCGTCGCGGCAACCGTGGCGCGGCGCTCCTTCACCACCCGCCACGGCGGCATCTCACCCTCCAGGTCAAGCGCCGCCTGCACGTCATGCCAGACTGCCCGCGCGATCGCTTCCGCCTCCCACTCTACCATTCGGTTGGCGGCGCTGATGGTGACCGACACATGGCCGCGCTTGACGAACACCCACTCCGCGATCCCGCCGACCAGACCGATGAAGCCGGCCGGCCCGGGATCAGCCTCAATCCTGAAGTGGACGTTCAGAATGGCCTGGAACCCTATCGGGCAGGCCTGGCCAGGCAGCAGATCGGTGGCCACCCAGGGCGGGACGGCAAGCACCGCCGCCTCGACCGGGATCGCTGCCTCGGTGGTGGCCAGCTCCTTCACGCGGCCAGCCTCGATCCGCACGCTCGCGACGCGCCGGCCGGTCACCACCTCGCAGTCACGCGCGCGCAGCCAGGCGACCGCGGGATCGATCAGGCTTTCTGACAGCCCCTCGCGTGGCACGGCTGGAATGCAGGCGCCGCCGCCTCGGAACAGCGTCTCGCGCATCACGGCGCCCAGCAGTCGTGCCAGCGCAATGTCGGGCGGCGTATTCAGCGCCGCGACGGCAAGCGGCTCGACAAGCCGCCGATAGAGCGTGTCATTGCGCAGCGAGGTGGCGACCGTGGCGTCGTTTCTGATGCGGCGCAGCCGCAGCAGAGCCAGGTGGTCAGTCGCACGAGTGCCGGGCACGCGACGCTTCCCCGACAGCACCCACCACGGGATCCGGCCGCGATTGGGCCGCAGCACCCAGCGCAGCCCGCTGCTGAGGTCAACAAACGGGAACACCGGCTCCGCCGGCATCGCCAGCGTCGATCGCGCGCCAATCGTGTCGATAAAGGCGAAGGCCGCCCGGTTGCCCGAGAGCAGCAGGTGATTGCCGTTGTCGATCCGCAGCCCAAGTTCGCGATCGAAGTATGACCGGCACCGGCCCCCACCCGCTGGCCCCGCCTCAACGACGGTGACGGCGTGTCCCCGCTCACACAGCGCGATAGCAGCCGACAGGCCGGCGAGCCCGGCGCCGATGACATGGACGTGCATTCAGCGTTGCGCCAGGCCGTAGCGCAGTGCGAGCCAAAGCTTCTGCCATGCCGGCAAGCTGACGCGTTCATGCGGCGGCGACCAACCGCGACGCTCCAGGCGCGAGAGGATGGCGGCATAGGTGGCGCCCATCAGTCGGGCCGGCTTCATCGCCTTGGCGTCGCAGCGCCGCATCGCTTCGGTGGCCGCGCGGAAATGCTCGTGCGCCAGCGCGGCCACCCGCGCGCAGACCTGCCGCAGGCCAGGCGCGCGCAGCGCCGCTGACGGATCATGCGGCACGCCGGCCGCGTCTAGCCACTCTCGCGGCAAATAGAGCCGGCCGCGCTCTGCATCCTCCTGGAGGTCGCGCAGGATGTTGGTGAGCTGGAGGGCACGGCCGAGCGAATAGGCCACCTGATCGGCGGCCGGCGACGAATCGCCGAAGGCGCGCACCGAGAGGCGCCCGACAGCCGCGGCGACACGGTCGCAGTAAAGGTCAAGCGTCGCCAGATCGGGCGCGACGATGGCGGTCTCCGCGTCCATCTGCATGCCGTCGATGACGGCAAGAAAGTCCTCCTGGCGAAGCGCGAATCGCTGCACGGCGGCCACCAACACCCGGGTGACCGGACCATCCGACTGCTCGCGGTACAGGCCCACGACGCGCTCCCGCCAAGCCGTCAATGCGGGCAGCTTCGCGGCAAAAGCGCCATCCTCGTCAGCCACGTCGTCCACCAGGCGGCAGAACGCATAGATCGCATACATCGCGTGCCGTCGGTCCGGCGGCAGCACCCGCATGCCGCGATAAAATGACGTACCGGCAGCACGCACGATTGCCTCGACGGCATCGAGATCCGCCTGTGCCGCGTTCAAGGACGTCACCAAGCGCCTCTCTCCCGCATGGTGAGGGAGAGCAGGGCAACCATGACTCCCCCTCCTCTTGCGGGAGGGGGGCAGGGGGAGGGGTCCATCCTCACACCCACCACCGCAACGCCGCGAACACGCTCGCTACCGCGTCTCCCTTGGTCAGCCGCACACGCCGCGCGATCGGATCGTCGCGTCGCAACCGCCGCGCCAACCGATGCGCCAGACCCACAATCACCGCGGTCTCAACCCGAAGCCGCCTGCTGCGCGTCAGCCGCGGCAGATCCATCGCCAAACGATTGAGCTCATCGACTCGGTCCAGCAGGCCGCCAAACACACGTCGCAATTCCTCCGATGCCGCCGCGGCACGCAATTCATCAACCGACAGGCCCGGCAGGTAGCAGCGATCCAGCGCCGCCAGGTCCTGCGCGCAGTCCTGCATATGGTTGAGCACCTGAAGCGCCGTGCACAATGCATCCGATGGCACATACGTCGCGCGATCCTCGCCGTGCAGATCGAGCACATGTCGCCCCACCGGCATCGCCGAGTAGCGGCAGTAGTCGTAGAGCTCGCCCCAGTCCGCATATCGCAGCTTGGTCGCGTCGCGACGGAACGCTATCAGCAGATCCAGCGAATGACGCGGCGTCACACCCGTCTCGGCCAGGCTGCCACGCAGTTGGATCGCGCTCGGCGAACCGACGTCACACCGACCAAGCAGCACATCCTCCATCACGTCGAGCCGCGCGATCTTTTCGTCCGCCGACAGCGTGCCTGAATCCGCAATGTCATCTGCATTGCGCGCGAAGCCATAAAACGCATGCACATGCCGACGCAGGTCGCGGCGGATCAGCAGCGAGCCGACCGGAAAGTTCTCATCGCCGCGGTCCTTGCCCGACCACGTCTCGACTGTCGCAGCGCCATTCATACGCCGGCACCCTGATAGGCGCGTCCCTTCCACGCCACGCCCCGACCAAGATGGTGGTTCACCGCTGAGCCAATCGTCGCCGCAAGGTAGAACGCGGCGATCGCCGGCAGGCATGGCGCCCACAGAACCGAGCGATGATACCGGTGCAGCGTGGGCTGGTACGCAGCCGCCATCGCGCCCCAGGTCAACCAGCCGAACCAGCGAGCCATTCCGTGGCCGAACAGCGCCACAAGTGGCGGCACCAGAAAGGTCACCGTCATTGCCGCCACCGTTCCGAACAGCAGCAACGGCGAGAAACGCAGCTGCACATACGCACTCCGCGACACCATGCGCCAGATGTCCGCTGCGGCAGGATAGCTCCGTATCGAGCGCGCCAGTCCGGAATGGCCGAGTAAGATGCGGCCGCCTCGCTTGACGGCCGCCGCCAGCGCCACGTCGTCGATCAGAGCACCCCGCACCGCCGCAATCCCGCCAATACGCCGCAATGCCCGAGGCCGTATCAGAAGCGTGCCGCCGGCCGCCGCCGCGGTGGCGCGCAACGGATCGTTCACCCAGGCAAACGGGTACAGCAACTGAAAGAAGAACACGAATGCCGGCACCAGCGCATGCTCGGCCGGCGTGTCGCACGCCAACGTCACCATTTCCGATACCAAATCGAAATCGCCGCGTTCCATCTGCGCAACCAAGGTCGCGACGTGACGTGGGTCGTGCACGATGTCGGCGTCGGTCAGCAGCACGAGGTCCGAAGCGTCGGCTTCCGCCAGTCCCTGCGCCACCGCCCACAGCTTGCCGCTCCAGCCGGGCGGCCGAGCCGCTCCACTGACAACAGTGAGCCGCTCAAGCGAACGCGCAATCGTGCCAGTCCCGTCGCTGCTGGCGTCATCGACCACAATGACGCGCAGTGGCCCTGGGTAGTCCTGCGCCAGCAGTGAGCGCAGCGATTGTCCGATCAGCGATGCCTCGTCGCGTGCCGGCACCACCACGGTGACGGGCGGCGCGGCGGCTGGACGCTCCGGTGCCAGTTCGGGGCCTGAGTGCCAGAACCGGCCATGCGCCAGCAGCAAATAGAGCCAGATCAGCAGCGACAGCACCGCCAGCGTTGTCATGACCGGAGCATGCCGTTGGCACGGAACCAGGCCACCGCGTCCTCGATCGCCGCGCGCAAAGGACGCGGCGAATAGCCCAGTTCGTGCATCGCCTTGGCCGAGGAGTAGAACATCTTGTGACGCGCCATCTTGATGTGGTCGCGTGTCATCATCGGCGGAATGCCGGTAAGCCGCGCCAGCCCCTCCATGAACCAGGCGGCCGGCCAGACCAGCGCCTCGGGGACCTCAATCCGCGGCGGCCGGCGGCCGACCACCTCGGCGACCAGCGCCAGGATGTCCTTCAGGAGCAGGTTCTCGCCGCCCAGAACGTAGCGCTCGCCGATCCGCCCGCGTTCAAGTGCCAGCGCGTGGCCCTCGGCCACGTCATCCACGTGCACCATGTTGAGGCCGGTATCGATGTAGGCCGGCACCCGGCCAGCGGCGGCATCGCGGATCATCTTGCCCGTCGGCGTCGGCTTTATATCGCGTGGTCCGACCGGGGCCGAAGGATTGACCACCACTGCCGGCAGCCCCTCCTGGCGCACGAGATCCATCACCGCCCGTTCCGCCAGAAACTTCGAGCGCTTGTAGGTGCCGATGAAGTCCGCCTCGTTGGTCGGCGTTGTCTCGTCCGCCGGCGTGCCGTCCTGCGTCCAGCCCAGGGCGGCGACCGAGCTGCAGTGCACGACCCGCTCCACGCCCGCTGCCTGCGCCGCGCGCATCACCGCCAGCGTGCCCTCGACGTTGGCCCGCAGCATTGCGTCAGGATCGGGCACCCAGAACCGGTAGTCGGCCGCGACGTTGAACACGTAGCGGCAGCCCGCGGCGGCCCGCGTCAATGAGGCAGCGTCGGTCAGGTCACCCAGCACCAACTCGGCGTCCACCTCGGCGAGGTTGCGGCGGTCGCTGGTGGGTCGCACCAGCAGGCGCAGGCGATACCCCCGCGCCGCCAGCACCCGCGCCACCGCGGACCCGACGAAGCCGGTCGCGCCGGTCAGCAATGTCAGGCCGTCCGCTGGCACTTGCCGATCCCTTCCACGTAAAGCGCCTATATAGCCCACGGCGGCTGAATTGGTGTAGAGCCGCCAACCCTCCTTCCTCCACCAGCCGGAAAGCCCAACGCCTTGAAAAAGCTATCGATCGCGCTTGCCCTGGCTGGCCTGTTGCTCGCCACCGTGTTGATCGGCTGGTTCGGGATCGACCGTGTCATCAGCGGCGTGCGTCGGGTCGGCTGGGGGGATTTCGCGGTGATCGTGGGGTGGCAGCTCGTACTGTTCGTCGTGCTGGGCCTGGCCTGGGACGCGATCGTGCCCGCTCGCGAGGCCCGCCGCCCCTGGGTCTTCGTCTGGGGCCGCATGGTGCGCGACGCATCGGCCAACTGCCTGCCGTTCTCGCAGGTGGGCGGCTTCGTGTTCGGCGCGCGGGCTGCGACGCTGCACGGCGTGTCATGGTCGCTGGCCACCGCATCAACCGTTGTCGATGTGACCGCCGAATTCCTCGCCCAGCTCGCCTTCACCACCATCGGCCTTGGCATCCTGCTGGCGCGCGCCCCGGAATCGTCCCTGGCCGTGCCAGTGGAGGTCGGGCTCGGGCTTGCGGTGATGGCAGGCGTGGCGCTGATCTGGCTGCAGCGGGGCGCCGCGCCGCTGTTCGCCAAGCTTGGTCGGCGCATCGCCGGCCGGTGGTTCGAGAACGCGCAGGATCGCGTCGAGGTGCTTCAGGCGGAACTGACGCTGATCTACGGCCATACCTTGCGGTTGGCGATCGGCTTTTTCGTGCATCTGCTGGGCTGGCTGGGTACCGGCGTCGCGGGTTGGATCACCTACCGCGCCCTCGGCGTGCCGATCGACTTCGACGATGCGCTGGCGATCGAGGCGCTGCTCAGCGCGTTGGCAGCGATCGCGTTCCTGGTCCCGGTGAACGCCGGGGTGCAGGAGGCCGGCTATGCTGGCCTGGGGGCAATCTTCGGTGTGCCGCCGGAACTGTCGCTCGGTGTCTCGCTAATACGGCGTGCGCGCGACCTGGCGGTGGGGGTCCCTATCCTGCTGTTCTGGCAATTCCTCGAGATGCGTCATCTGCGTGCCGCACAACGCGTGGCGGTGAGACGATAGTCACCGTCGTCCCATCAACCGCGCGACGCAGCGCGCCCCAAGCCAGACCTCCATCGTGGCATAGTCCCCGATCACTTCCAGCGCCTCCGCCTGAGCCTCCTCGTCAGAGGCGCAATCGCGGTTCTCTGCGGCCTTGATGTGGCCATCTATGCCGAACCAGTAGAACCGGTACAAGGCCATCACCCCTCCATCTGATGTCAGGGGAGTGCACGAGCCTTCCGCCTCGCTGTCCTGACTGCCGCCGGCGGTAACCCATTGCCACATAAATACTCGCGCGTGTCCAGATATCTTTCGATTGTCCAATTTTAGTCATAAACCATCTAAATTCGGGAAACACATCGCGCCGCGAGATTGTTATCCGCGGCGACGTTTCACCCCGGCTCGCTTGATGGACATTTTAGCAATGAATTAATCCTGTGTAAATTATTCGTTATTATGGAATGCCGACGACCTGGCGTCGGAAGGCGGGACGCATGACTTCCGCTCACGCTCGGGATGAGCAGCCATCGTTTGTCAGCGCCTGTCTCCAGTCCTTAATGCAGGCCCGCACGGTGGTTCGGCCGAGCCGACAGGCGGAATGACGGAGGACAATCATGAGCAGTTCGTACAAGGGCGCGTGCTTCTGCGGCGCCGTCGAGATCGAGCTAGCCGGACAGCCCAATGCCATGGGCTATTGCCACTGCCGGTCGTGCCGATCCTGGTCCGCCGGGCCGGTGAATGCCTTCACTCTTTGGTCGCCAGAGGCGGTAAAGGTGACCAAGGGCAAGGAGCGCATCGCGACCTACCACAAGACGGACATGAGCCATCGTCAGTTCTGTCGGCTCTGTGGCGGCCATCTGATGACCAACCACCCGCCGTTGCAGATGGTGGACGTCTACGCGGCGACCATTCCGGATCTGCCGTTCGAGCCGCAGGTGCATGTCAACTATGCCGAGACAGTCCTGCCCATGCGCGACGGACTGCCAAAACTGAAGGATTTCCCGACGGAGTTTGGCGGCTCTGGCGAAGCCGTCCCGGAATAGCGGATCGAGCGAAACCACGCCCGCGATCCGCCAGAGACAGGCCATAAAGCGCCGCGCCCTGCTCGGCAGTGGGCGGCTGAGAACCAGGCCCCGCTGAGTGCGCCTCTTCCGTCATAGCCGGTGGACGGCGGGACCAAGCCCATAGGCGCCAACACAATAAGATCGACAGGCGCACTGGTCCCTCATTCGTCATGGCCGAGCTTGGCTCGGCCAACCACGACTTTGTCTGATGCGTTACCAACGCCCGTTGATCAGAACCGATGGCAGCTCTCGTCATGTCGGGCGAAGGCTCGACATCTACGTCTTTCATGTCGCGGAAGGCACGGCGGCCGTGGCCAAGCCGCGGCATGGCGCCGAGGCTGCTGAACAGCACGCCACTATTCGGCCATTGCGTGGATTTCGCCAACCAGGCTCGGCGCCGCCACTCCCAGCGAAAGCACGAAAGCCTCGGTCGAAGCGGCTTCCTCGACCAGCAGGTTGCGGAACATGCTGATCTTTGGCCGCTCGTCCGCCTCCGGCAGACCGAGCAGGTAGTAGGTGTAGGCGGTCGGAGCCACCAGCTCCAGCGGGCAGACCAATGTGCCACTCGCAATCTGGCCGGCGACGAGACTGGCGCGGGCCAGTGCGACGCCGAGCCCAAGCACAGCCGCATTGATCAGCATGCTGGCTTCGCTGAAGTGCTGGCCGGCGTGGCAGTTGGCATCGGGCCTGCCGTGATGGTCGAGCCAGGCTCGCCAGTCGCTGTCGCTGCCGTCCCCATCGGTCGCCGAATCATGCAGCAGCGGCAACGCGAGCAACGCGTCGATGCTGTCGACCGGGCCATATTGCCTGAGCAGATCAGGCGCGCAGACGGGCAAGACGCGATCGCCCATAAGCCGCGTCGCCGCGTAACCGGAATGTGGCGTGCGGCAAAAACGGATTGCGAGATCGATCCCTTCGGCCCGTAAATCAAGCAGACGCGGATCGGCGATCACCTGCACGTCGAGACCCGGATGGCGGCAACGAAAGCGCGGCAGGCGCGGGATCAGCCAATGCGAGGCCACGGAAGGCAGCATCGTGACCTTCAGCGGCGCGGCATCGTCGGAGCGGTCAAGTTCGATGATGCTGCGGTCGATCTCGCTTATCGCGTTGCTGACCTTTCGCGCCAACATCCGGCCATGTGGCGTCAGTTCGAGTTGCCGCGTGAGGCGCTTGAACAGGGCAAGCCCAAGCTCTTCCTCCAATCCACGGATGCGGTGACTGACTGCGCTCTGCGTAAGATTCAGCTGGCTCGCGGCCTCAGTGAAACTGAGATGCCGCGCAGCCACAGCGAAAATCCGCAGCGCGTCAAGCGATGGTGTACGGGGCATGTGCTGATTGTGGAGAAGTGGGGGCCGAATTTGGTGCGGGGATCGATCCGATCAATGCATGAATTCCGCTCGTGTGCAATATGAGAATTGATCCATTGTCATCCCGATAATTCCTGCCTACTTGCGCCGCCGTCGGCCGGTATTCTTGCCGATTGCTGCCGGTTACGGAGGCGACACCAGCCTCGGTTCTGCGTCTCACTTACCTTCTCCAAATCCAATTGCCTGTGATTTAGATCACAGCGGCCGCTCGGTCTTCGAGGTTCTCTAGAAAAAACGCAGGAGAAGCGAATGGTCCGGAATCTCGCGCCCAACCAAGGTCTGTGCCTCGACGCCATGCCCACGGATTCGCCGAGCGCCGTGGGATTTCCAGCCGCCGCGCAGCGCATACCGCACCGCGGCGTGCTTACACCGATGGCAATGGCACTCGTCACTGCCGCGATTATGATTGCCTATGCCGTGCTGCTGCCGCGGGGCAACCTCCCGTCATCCGCGCCGGCTCTGGCCGTCGTTCTGCTGGCCTCCACGCTTTCGAGCATCGCGGGCTTCGCCTTCTCGGCGATCTGCGGCGTGATGCTGCTGCATATGATGAGCGATCCACTGCAGGTCGTGGAAATCATGATGATGTGCAGCATCGCCATCCAGTCGCTCAGCGTTGCAACGTTGTGGCGCGATGTCGAATGGCGCGAGCTGCTGACGTTTCTCGCCGGTGGCACGATTGGGCTGCCGTTCGGCGTCTGGCTACTGCTGAACCTCGGGCACGTGGGTTTCAGACAAGCGGTTGGCGCACTTCTGACTGTGTACGCGGCCTACGCATTGCTCAAACGACCCGTCATCATCAAGTCCGGCAGCAGCTCGGTGGACGCATGCGTCGGATTTCTCGGCGGAATAACCGGTGGACTGGCCGGCTTTCCCGGCGCGGCAGTGACGATCTGGTGCGGCATGCAAGGCTGGGAAAAGCGGCGTCAGCGCGGGATTTACCAGCCCTTCATCCTGATCATGCAGGTCCTGGCGCTCTTGTTGATCCAGATCATGCGCCCCTCGGCAACGCGGAGCGTCGGTCTGAGCCTCGTTCCACTCGAGTTTGTTCCGGTGGCCCTGCTCGGCACCTGGTTCGGCCTCGCTATCTTCCGGCGTCTGTCAGACCGGACCTTCACCTTGGCCGTCAATCTTCTGCTGCTTGCCTCGGGCTTCGGCCTGCTGGTCTGAACAAACCCGGAGACACCGCCGCTAACGCGGCAGGCCTACAGTGTGCAATGCATCCATAACACGGTCGCAGAAGCTATGAGGCAATGGCGGCAGATGCTGCTGCACGTCGGAGACAGTGAGTTCCGGGTATTGTTCCCGCAGCGCGGCAAGGCTTCGGCGGGCATCAGATTCGGCTCCGCCAAGCGCATATGCAGGACAGAGCGTACGATGCACCCAGATCGCCGACGGGTGCTCGATGAGTGCGCGCTCCTGCCAACGGGCCGCGTCGAGATAGCGTCCAGCCAGGAAATGCGCGCAGCCAATTCCGACCATGTTGTTGAAGGCAAGCGAGTTATGTGGCGCAAGATCGAGTGCAATCATGAAGCGCTCGATCGCGGATTGCGCGTCTCCTTGGTACACGTCGATCCAGCCGCTGCGGCTCCAGGCCCATGCGCAACCGGCGTCCACGGAAAGCGCCTTGCGAATGACCAAATTCGCAGTGTCGAGGTCGTGAAGCAAAGTCAGAGCGTTCCCGAGCACGGCAAGCACTGTCACATCCCCGGCAAGCGCCTGCGCCTTCCGCACCAAGTCCTTACTCCGAGCACGGTCTTCGAACGGAGTTGCCGTGAAGTGGTAGACGACACGCTGTACGTGCGCCCACGCGGCTAGTGCAATCGCAAGCGCGTGGTCTGGGTCCCGATCCGTCGCACGGTCCAGCAAATCAAGTGCGCGCGCATTCCCGTCAGCGTCGAGCGACAGCACCCCGGGTATGGCCCTGAGCGTCAGGTCGTGCGGAGTGACATCGGCTTCTGGCTTCCACCTGGCCCGATCAATCTCCGCAAGCCGCAGGCAAGGTTGCAGGGCTCCAGCGATTCTCGTGGCAAAATGCTCGTCGCCAGCCGCGTCATCACCAAGCGCGCCGCTACAGCGATGCGCCCAGAGGTGCCGGCCGGATTCGCCCTCGATCAACCGCAGGGTCAGACACGTCTGCTCGCCTAATCCCCGGATGATGCCGGTCAGATGGTAGATCGCTGATCGCGGCTGAGTTGTCAGCGCAACGCCTGACCGCGTGAGAGCGGTCGCGATCTCGTCAGCGATGCTGCGGGCGATCTCGCTGTTCTCCAAACCTGCCTCGATCGGTTGGACGGCAATCGTCGGCCGATCGCGACCAGAGGTCACCATCGCAGGCATCGATGCGAGGGTACCGACGAATATCGCTTGGCGGTTCAGCGTCTGAGACGGCGTCTCGCCATAGCGGCGGCGATACTCGATGGAAAACCGCCCGCAATGCGGCAGGCCCGAGCGCAGCGCAATATCTGTCACCTTCGCGCCAGGCAAGCCTCGGAGGAGTTCACGTCGCGCGCGTTCGAACCTGACGTCGCGAAGTGCCGCGCGCGGCGTGTGGCCGAGACTTGAACGGAACTGCCGCTGCAGCGTCCTGCCCGAGACGCCAGCGACAGCCGCCAGCTCGGTCACGTTCCAATCGTGTTCGACATTCGCACGCATTGCATCGAGCGCACTGCGCAGGCTACGCGGCAGCAACGGCGGCATCGAGGATATCTGAGGTTCGGCAAGCATCACAGGAACTCCGACGATACGCACGCTGGATTCGGGTTACAGTGAAAAATGTCACAGCGGGGATAGCCGTGTCGCAAATCGGATAGAGACACGACAAGGTCCTGTCTAGGTTTTTCCGCTCTTTCCCAACCTAGTACAGGAGCCAGCAATGGCACGTCTTCTTGCAGTACTATATGGCATGGTCGCCTACGCCCTATGCCTCGTCGCCTTGCTGTACGCAATAGGGTTCGTCGGCAATCTGATTGTGCCGAAGTCAATCGACTCTGGCACGGTTGGACCATTGATTGAGAGCGTGCTTGTCAACATATCGCTGCTCGGGCTGTTCGCCGCGCAGCACAGCGTCATGGCGCGACCGGGCTTCAAGCGCTGGTGGACGCGGTTGGTTCCTGCGCCCATCGAACGTAGCACCTATGTGCTGTTGGCAAGTCTTGTGTTGCTGTCGCTGTACTGGCTCTGGCAGCCGATCCCTTCATTGGTCTGGGTCGTGCGTAACCCGATCGCCGTGGCGAGCATCAATGCCGTCTTTTGGTTCGGTTGGGGTATGTTGATCGTCAGCACCTTCCTGATCAGCCATTTCGAGTTGTTCGGGCTAAGCCAGGTCTTCGCGCGTCTGCTCGGCAGAGAGCTGCCGCCACCCAGATTTCACACGCCTGGGCTGTACCGACGGGTCCGGCATCCAATCTATCTAAGCTTCCTGCTCGCCTTTTGGGCGGCCCCCTCGATGACCACAGGTCACCTGCTGTTCGCGCTGGCGACCACTGGCTATATTCTGATCGCAATTCAGCTCGAAGAACGCGATCTCATCCAGATGTTCGGCGATCAGTATCGCCGCTACCGACAGCAGGTCGCCATGCTGCTCCCGCTGCCAGGTCGCGGGCTCGTCGATCGGACAGACACCTGATTCTTCTCGCCATTGCACGCGCTGCCGACGACAAATCCAGCACCCCGCGCCGCCTGAACGGCGCCCTCAGAGAGTTGGTGAACATGATCGAGTGCGAGCACGGATCCATTGACTATGATGAGTGCGGCGCCGGCCCGACGGTCGTGCTTGTGCCCGGGTCATGCAGCACCGGCGCCGCATGGCGCTCGGTTATCTCACAGTGGGGCAATTGCTTCCGTTCCATAACCACAAGTCTGCTCGGATATGGCGGGACAGCCGAGCGCCGCACAATGCTGGACGCCGACATCTCCCACGAAGCCGAGAGCCTCGAGGCGGTGATATGTCGCGCGATATGTCCGGTGCATCTCGTCGGCCATTCATTTGGCAGCCTCGTGGCGCTCGCTGTCGCGCTCAGGAATGAGGCGCCCCTGCTGAGCCTGGTGATCATTGAGGCTCCTGCCGCGGGACTGCTGCGGCATTGGGGAGAGCATCAGCACTATCGCGCCTTTCGGGTCATGACGGACGCATATAGCCACGCGTTTCACTCCGGCCAGCGCACGGCTATTGCGTCCATGGTCGACTTCTACGGTGGCGCGGGCACCTTCGGCTCCTGGCCGCAGCGGGTTCGCGACTACGCCGTCGAGATGACAGCGGTCAACATGCTCGATTGGACCGCAGCCTATGGTTTCCAGCCCACCGCAGCGTCCTTGGCCGGTATCGATATCCCCACTCTCGTCGTGCGGGGGGCGGATAGTCACCCGGCGGTCAAGCGTGCAAATGAGGTGCTCGCATTGAGCATGCCAAACGCCTCGCTCGTGACGATGGCTGGAGCCTCACATTTCATGCTTGCGACCCATCCGCGAGAGGTCGGACGGCTCCTGGCCGAACATGTGCGTGGCGCGGAGCGCATTGGTAATGCAGCCGTGCAGAAGGCAAACGCGTCGATCGGTCCATGAATCTCGTTCACCAATGATATGAGAAGCAATCCTTTGTCGTTCGGGTAATCCACCCCAGTTCCCCGCTCGGTGATCTGCCAGCTCGCGGATCGACCTGAAACCACTCGGGAATAGCCCATGTACACGTTCAGATTTGATTGCTTCCGGATCACCGACACGCGTTCGCTGCACAAGGACGCCGACCATGCCTCGCTCAGCCCGGTCGTCGGATCAGCGCCGGCGCTCACCAAGACCAAGACGATGGGCGATCTCAACAACGGCACGTTGTGACCGGGTCGATCAAGTCTGCCTGACGTCAGTGCAAACGTAGCGGTGGACCGAGGACGGCAGGCCTTCTTCTCCGCCGTCGGTCCACCTCCTTGAGCGGGAATAGAAAATGATGAGTCTCTGTGCACGTTCGTGCGCGACGGTGTTGCTCGCCTGTGTGATGGGTGGCGCGACCGCTTCCCCGGCCCACGCCGACGGCTCCGGTTCCGCGACACTCAATGCAGTGCGCGGCCGTGGCGAACTGCTGTGCGGCATCGCCGGTACAGTTGCCGGCTTTTCGCTGCCCGACAGCCAGGGCGTCATGCGTGGCATCGATGCGGATTCCTGTCGTGCAGTCGCCACCGCCGTGTTCGCTGATGTCAACAAAGTGAAGTTTGTTCCGACCACCACGCAGAACCGCTTCACCGCGCTGCAATCCGGCGGCGTGGACATGTTGTCGCGCAGTACCACCTGGACGCTGGCGCGCGAGGCCAACCTTGGCCTCCAGTTCGCCTGGGTGAATTACTACGACGGCACCGGCTTCATGGTCAGGAAGTCGTCCGGCGTGAAGGCCGCCAAGGAACTCGACGGCGCCACGGTCTGTGTTGCGCCAGGGTCGACCACGGAATTGGCAGACGCCGACTACTTCCGCCTTAACAGCATGAAATTCACGCCGATCCTGATCCAGGACCTGACAGAATTGCGCGACGCCTTCATGTCCGGCCGATGTGACGCCTATTCCACCGATGCCTCGGCACTGGCGACGTTCCGCTACAGCCAGGGCGACAGGGCGGACGAGTTCGTGCTTCTGCCGGACATCATCAGCAAGGAGCCGCTCGGCGAAATGGTCCGCAAGGGCGACGACACGTGGTTCGACATCGTGCGCTGGACCTTCATCGCCATGGTGACGGCAGAGGAGAAGGGTATCACCAGCAAGAACATCGATAGCTTCATGGACAGCAAGGACCCCGACATTCGCCGACTGCTCGGCCTGGAGGGCGACATGGGCAAGGCGCTCGGGCTGGACAACAAGTGGGCCTACAACGTGGTGAAGCAGGTCGGCAATTTCGGCGAGATGTGGGATCGCAACATCACGCCGATGGGCGTGCCGCGCAGCATCAACAACATCTGGACCAAGGGCGGCCTGCAATACGCACCGCCGATCCGTTGACGTCCGCGATGGGCGGCAGCGTCACCGCCGCCGTCCAGCCGCCTGGCACACGCGCCGCACCGCGAAAGCACCTGCGCCTCTCCTGGTCGGACCGCACGCTACGTGCGCTCGTCTGGCAGGTGCTGATCGTCGGCCTGGTGAGTTTGCTGGCCTGGTATCTCATCGGCAATGCCAGTCGCAACCTCGCCGCACGGCACATTGCCACCGGCTTCGGTTTTCTCGGCCGTGTCGCGGGCATTCCAATCGGCGAGTCGCTGATCCCGTATGACCCGGCCGTCGATACCTTCGGGCGCGCGCTGTTCATCGGCATCCTCAACACGCTAACGGTGTCGGTGGTGGGCATCGTGCTGGCCACCATCCTGGGCACGCTGGTAGGCATCGGACGACTGTCCGGCAACTGGCTGTTGGCGCGCCTCACTGCACTCTACGTCGAGACGATCCGCGACATTCCGCTGCTGCTGCAACTGCTGTTCTGGTACGCGCTGTTGCACAACCTGCCCGTGCCACGCCAGGCGCTGCACATCGGGAACGCGGTGTTCTTGTCCAACCGCGGCATCAGGCTGCCGCTGTTAGCGTGGTACCCGGCGCACGGTTGGACTCTGCTGACATTCGTTGTTGGACTGATCGGCACGATCCTCTGGCGCCGACATTGCCGACATCATCAGGCTGTTATCGGCGAGCGCCCCGCCTTCTGGCCCATCGCACTCGGCTTGCTGGTTGCAATGCCCCTGCTGGTATGGGCTGCGCTTGGCGCGCCATTGGCGTGGGATTTGCCGGTGCTGCGCGGCTTCAACTTCCAGGGCGGCGCCACCATCACTCCCGAGTTCTTCGCCCTTCTCCTCGGCTTGGTGATCTACACAGCGGCCTACATCGCAGAGATCGTGCGCTCCGGCATCCAGGCGGTACCGCCGGGCCAATGGGAGGCAGGCCGCGCGCTCGGACTGCGCCGTTCCGTCGTGCTGCAGCGCATCGTGCTGCCGCAGGCTTTGCGCGTGATCATTCCGCCACTCACCAGCCAGTTCCTGAACCTGACCAAGAATAGTTCGCTGGCGGTGACCATAGGCTTTCAGGACGTCGTGTCGATCGCGAACACCACTCTGAACCAGACTGGCCAGGCAATCGAAGGCATTGCCTATATCATGGCGGTCTACCTGACGATCAGCCTGTCGATCAGCGCGCTCATGAGCTGGTACGATCGGCACGTCGCACTGCCCGAGCGATGAACCCACGTGCTGTCTGCGCGTGGGCGCGCGCCAATCTGTTTGCCACATGGCGATCCACCGCGATCAGTTTGGCACTCGGCTACCTGACCACACGTTTCGCCATCGCGTTCGTCCTGTGGGCGTTCGTGCACGCGGTCTGGACCGTGCCCTACAACGCGGTGGGCGTGCCCGACACCCGTGTTTGCACGAACGCGCATGGCATCGGTGCCTGCTGGGCCGTCGTCGCGGACAAGTATCGCCTGATCCTGTTCGGCCGTTATCCGTTCGCGGAACAGTGGCGCCCGGCAATCAGCGTGACCCTGTTCATCTCGCTCTACATCGTCACCGCCATCCGCCGGTTCTGGCGCGCAGAGCTGATAGTGATCTGGATCGCCTCGCTCACCATAATCGGCGTGCTGATGTGGGGCGGTGTGTTCGGCCTGCGCTTCGTGCCCGAGGACGAATGGGGCGGCCTTCCCATCACGCTGATCCTGGCGACCTTCGGTATCGTGTTCGCATTTCCCCTCTCGATCCTGGTCGCGCTCGGCCGCCGCTCGCGGAAGCTGCCGGCGGTCCGTATGCTCTGCGTGCTGTATGTCGAATTGATCCGCGGCGTTCCCCTCGTGGCGCTGCTGTTCATGGCCAGCGTGATGTTCCCGCTCTTCCTGCCTGGCGGTGTGGACATCGACGCGCTGCTGCGGGCTCAGATCGCCATCATTCTGTTTGCCGCTGCCTATCTGGCGGAGGTGGTGCGCGGCGGGCTGCAGGCCATCCCGAAAGGCCAGGCCGAAGCGGCAGAGGCACTCGGCCTCACCTTGTGGCAGAGCACGCTTCTGATCACTCTGCCGCAGGCGCTCCGTCTCGTGATCCCGCCACTGGTCAACACTTTCATCGGGCTATTCAAGGATACCTCGCTGGTATTGATCGTCGGCATGTTCGATCTGCTGATGATGGGCAAGGTCGCGCTGAGCGATCCGCTGTGGGTCGGATTCTCAACCGAGATCTACATCGCCTTGGCGCTCATCTACGTCGCGTTCTGCTTCGCCATGTCGAAATACAGCCGCGGTCTGGAGCGCGCCGACCGCGCCGCGTGACATTGACCGGGGATCGCCTCACGGGGATGGCCTGTATCGTGACCACACCGGACGCGGTTGAATGGTCGGATGGCGACTCGCAGCACCCCAGGACCACCCGGCCTCGCAGCCCTGTTCCTCAGCTTCCTGACCATCGGCTCGACCAGCTTCGGTGGCGGCCTGTTGGGCTGGATCCGCCGCGAACTGGTGGAACGACGCGGCTGGATCGACGACCAGCAGTTCTTGGTCTTCTACGGCATCAGCCAGATGGTGCCGGGGGCGACCAACGTTAACCTCTCGGTGATCATCGGCACTCAGCTTCGTGGCATCCCAGGCGCGCTCGCAGCGGTAGCCGGACTGCTGCTGGCGCCGCTGGCAATTCTGCTTGTGGTCGGGGCGCTGTACTTTGCGGCCCGCGACGTCCCCGGCAGCCGGCTGATCAACGCCGCCCTGATTGGCGCCGGAGCCGCGGCGATCGGGTTCAACCTCGCCACCGGCATCCGGCTCGCGCATCACAACATCCGCCGTATCGGACCGGCGCTGGTCGCCGCGGCCATCATCGTCGGCATCGGCATACTGCGCATCCCGTTGCTCGAGGTCCTGCTGGTCATGCTGCCGGCGAGCCTGCTGGTCACCCTGGCGGAGCGCGCGCGGTGATGGCAACGCTGCTGCAGATCGCCGGGGTGTTCGGCGTGCTGTCTCTGCTGGCGTTCGGTGGCGGCGCCGCGGTACTGCCCGACATGCAGCGCCAGGTCGTGGATGTCCATCACTGGATCACCTCGCGCGAGTTCCTCGACATGTTCGCACTGTCCCGCGCGATCCCGCCCGGCTCGATGATCGTCGTGCTGATCGGCCAGAAGGCAGCCGGCATCGCCGGCGCACTGGTGGCACTGCTGGCGATGTTCGGTCCTTCCTCGCTGCTCGCCTTCGCCTTGGGGCGCCTGTGGCATCGCGCCGGCGCCGCCGCCTGGCGCGAAACGCTGGAGCAGGCAATGGCGCCGGTATCGATCGGCGTCACCATCGCCAGCGGCATCGCAATCGCCCGCAGCACCGAGCACGACTGGGCGACCTATGCGGTCACTGCGGCGACCACGCTGCTGCTGGCACTCACGCGGCTGCATCCACTCGCAGTGATGGGCGGTGGCGCGTTGCTGCTCGCACTGGTCGGCGGCTGACGCCGCGCTTCTCCCGCGCCCGGACGGCTGCTAATACCCCAGTGACTGCGACCGAATACCGTCATGGCGGAGCTTGGCCCCGCCATCCACGTCTGTCGTTTCAAGAGGCCAGGAAGACGTGGATGGCCGGCCTTCGCCGGTCATGACGGAATGAGTCGCACTCGGCAGGGCGCTGGTATCAGAACCGAAGGACGCCATGACGATTCGCGTCGGGATTGGGATCATCACCTGTGATCGCAAGGACGTGCTGGCGGAGACGCTCGCTCGCGTGCGTGCACACACCGCCTCACCCTGCACACTGGCGGTCGCGGACGACGGTTCCGCCGACGGCACCGCGGATCTGGTGCGATCTCAGAACATAACCCTGGTGACTGGGCGCAACATGGGCATCGCGTGGAACAAGAACCGCGCGCTGTTTCTGCTGGATGCCATCATCCAATGCGACGTGGTCATCCTGCTGGAGGACGACTCATACCCCACCCAGGACGGCTGGGAGCAGGAATGGGTACTGGCGAGCCAGCGCTGGGGGCACGCCAACCTGGCGGGTGCGTGGTTGAGCGATAGCTTCCTCGCCGGCACCGGCACCGTGGACGATCCGATCCTGAGCATCAATGTCAGCGCTCAGTGCAGCAGCTTCTCGCACGCGGCGCTGCTGTACGGCGGCTATTTCGACTCGCGCTTTCGCGGCTATGGCCAGGAGCACGTTGAACACACGCGCCGCCTGCTCCGGGTCGGCTACGGTGGCAGCTACGAGGAGATCGATGGCGAGGTCAGGCCGCTCTACAAGCTCCTGAAGAGCAGCATCGCGGTCACCAATCCGGGCAGTTTCTCCAACCCGCCCGACCGCGACCGCAACTTGCTGATGTGCCACGAGCTGTTGTTCGACGAAGGCTACCGCATGCCCTGGCGCGACGACGCAGAGCTCATGCAATTCCGCCAGGAGATGGCGGACGCTGCGAGAAAGCAATGATCGAATCACCAGCAGCGCAAATACGCGCCGACAGATCGTTCAGCCTGTCGCCATCTGCGTGTTTTGCGTGCATCTCCTTATATCTGCGTTAAAGTCCTTACCTTTTGACGTGATGGGCAAAACCGCGTCGTAGTCTGGGCGTTTTGCCTTGACATAGCTCGCTTTCTGCGGGAAGCGCGAACGGTATGCCGTCCGCCAGCGACAAACCGGAAGCGACGTCCTTCGCCGATCTGAGCGATGCTCTGTCCGGACTCTTCGATCCGGCCTGGTATCTGTCACGCTACCCGGACGTCGCCGCCTCCACGACCGACGCGCTGCACCATTTCGTCCACTATGGCGCAGCCGAGGGCCGCGATCCCAACCGCTTCTTCGACAGCGCCTGGTATCTTGCGCACTATCCCGACGTCGCCGGTTCCGGGCAGCATCCGCTGCTGCACTATCTCCAGATGGGCGCTGCCGAGTTGCGCAACCCGCATCCGCGCTTCGATGCGGCGTACTTCGTGGAACAGCATCCCGCGGCGGCTGCCAATCCGCTGCTCTATCACCTGCGGTTCGGCGTGGTGAGCGGCTGGCTGACCGAGAAGCCAATTCCGATCGGGGACTATCTGCCGAGCCGCGCCCGGTCGCCGTCCGCCCCGCCCGATGTTGTCGTGGATATCGTCATACCGGTCTATCGCGGACTGGCGCAGACAAGGCGCTGCATCAAATCGGTCCTGGCTGATCCCGCTCGTCCGGCCGGACGCGTGATCGTGGTCGACGACCACTCGCCGGAACCCAGGCTGTCAGCCTGGCTCGATGATCTGGCAAAGAAAGGACGCGTCGAACTGCTGCGCAACCGACGCAACCGGGGTTTCGTCGCATCGGTGAATATCGGCATCGAGGCGGCCGGTGGCCACGACGTTGTGCTGCTCAACAACGACACCGAGGTACCGCATGGCTGGCTGGGACGGCTGGCCGGCCACGCCTATGCGATGCCGCGGGTGGCGTCGGTTTCGCCTTTCTCCAACAACGCCACGATCTGCGGCTATCCATGCATCACAGGTGGTCCGCCCGCATTCGGTCTCGGCGTGGCCGAACTGGACGCCGCCTGTCAAACCGCGAACGCTGGGCGCAGCGTCGCGCTCCCCACCACGGTCGGCTTCTGCATGTACATCCGCCGTGCAGCGCTGGCTGAACTTGGCCTGTTCGATGCCGATACGTTCGGGCGGGGATATGGCGAGGAGAACGACTTCTGCCTGCGTGCGAGCGCGCGGGGCTGGCAGCATCTCCTGGCCTGCGACACCTTCGTCTACCACGAGGGTTCCGTCAGCTTCGGCGCCGATGCGTCCGCCACGGCTCGGCGGGCCATGAAGCTGCTTTGCGAGCGCTATCCCAGCTATGCACGGCTGATCGCGCAGCATGTCAAAGTCGATGCAGCCGGACCTTATCGCCTCGCTGTCACCATGGAGCTGTTCCGTCGGTCCAATCTGCCGACCATACTGATGCTGACCCACGATATGGGCGGCGGTGTGCGCCTGCATATCATGGACCTGGTTGAGCGCACCGCGGGCGGTGCCAATTGCCTGCTGCTCGAGTTCAACCGCGCGTGGCGCAGCGCTGTCGGTGCCGAAGCTGCCAGGTCATCCCGAGCTTGCCCTGCCCGCCGATCGCATGACCGACCTCGCCATGGTGCTGAAATCGGCCGGCGTGACGCGCGTGCACATCCATCATCTGATGAGCATGGACGTCGATGTCCGCGCTCTGGTTCACCGGCTCGGCGTGCCGTTCGACGTGACAGTGCACGACTACTTCGCAATCTGCCCGCAGGTGTACTTGCTGCCCTTGCCACATGGCGCCTACTGCCACGAGCCGGACATAGCGAGCTGCAACGCGTGCATCGCCGATCGTCCAAGCCACGGTTCGGGCGACATCGTGTCGTGGCGGCGCAGCAACGCCTGGCAATTCCTAGAGGCGGAGCGGGTGATCTGTCCAAGCGAGGACGTTCGCAAGCGCCTCGCACGTCACGGTGTCGCCCGTCACGCCATTGTCGTGCCGCACGAACCGGTCACCGCGGGTCCGTGGCCGCTGTCACCATCGACGCCGGGCAAAGGACGTGCACTGCGCGTCGCGGTGATCGGTGTGCTCAGCAACCACAAGGGTGCGGCCACGGTGATGACCCTCGCTTCGGCAGCCGATCCGGCCGAACTGTCCATCCACGTGATCGGCCATGCCGAAACGGAGCTGCCGAAACCGCTCGCAAAGTGCATCGCAATGACCGGCGAGTACGAGGGGGCTGACCTGCCGCCCCTGCTTGCCAAGGTGAAGCCACATGTCGTCTGGTTTCCCGGGCAATGTCCGGAGACCTACAGCTACACACTCACGACAGCGATCGACGCCGGTCTGCCAATCGTCGCCACGCGGATCGGGGCGTTTCCCGAGCGACTGGAGGGGCGGCCGCTGACCTGGCTGGTCGATCCCGAGGCATCGCCCGAGGAGTGGCTTGCGGTGTTCGCCAAGGTGCGCGGCGCGCTCACGAGTAAGCGGAAGCCTCCGGCAGGCAGGCCGCGTCAGGCCGTGGCGGATTACTACCGCGACCACTACGTGAAGGCGCCCGCCGTCCGCACCGCAGGTGAACTCGTGGATCTGCGCAGCGACGAGCGCGTCAGCGTGGTGGTGATACCGGAGCGTTTTCCCAGCGGTGCGCTGACACCGTGTTCGTATATACGCCTGCTGCAGCCGCTCGACCATCCCGCGATCGGTGGCGACTTCGAAATCGTGCTTGCCGATGCGCGCGAGGCGCTGGACTACCGCGCCGACATCATCGTCACGCAACGCTACGCGGTCGAGGATCTCGATGCCGCCGAGAGTTCTGATCAGGCACTGCGACAAGCACGGCATCGCTCTGCTGTACGACCTGGATGATGACCTGCGCCACATTCCCCGGGGACATCCCGATGCACAGCTGCTGCGGCCGCGAGCGCGGACAGTGTCGCGGTTGGTTCGCGGCGCAGACGCCGTGTGGGTATCGACACAGGTGCTCGCCGCGACGCTGGCGGAATTGCGCGACGATGTGCGTGTGGTTGAGAACGGGCTCGATGAACGGCTCTGGACGGCAGCGCCGCCACCGACGCCGCCACGCCAGGGGCCGGTACGCATTCTGTTCATGGGCACTGCCACACATGACGCCGATTTTGCCATCGTGGAGGGTGCGCTCGAGCGGCTGAAGTCGGTTTTCGCCGAGTACGTATCGGTCGATCTTCTCGGTATCAGCAGCCGCTACGACATGCCGTCCTGGATCAACCGTGTCGGCATGCCGGCGCAAGTGAGTGGGTCGTATCCCGCCTTCGTCAACTGGATCACGCAGCAGCACTGGGACATCGGCATCGCTCCGCTCACCGATACTGCGTTCAACCGCTGCAAGTCCGCGATCAAGACGCTGGACTATGCGGCGATCGGCTTGCCGGTGCTTGCGTCGGACCACGAGGCATATCGCGGCTCGTTGGCCGACGGCCCCGGCGGCTGGCTGCTGCCGGACGATGAGAACGCCTGGTTCGTGGCACTCGCCCATCTGGTGCGCGACATGAACCTGCGGAGGCGCCTTGCCGAGGGTGCGCGCGCAGCATTGCCTGCCGGCACGCTCGCCGCGCAGGCTGCCAAACGTCGCGCCGCCTGGCTCGACCTTGTGCCAGCCAAGGAACGATCGAAGCGCGAGACCATCGCGGCAGAATAACCGGCATCACAATTCGGTTCCCCGGCGCAACCGGCAGCAATCGCATCAGTTCAGCGATGCGAACACTCGTCCCGAGGAGACAGTCATGATGAATGTCCGCAATCTCGCCGCGCTCATGGCGCTTTCCAGCGTTGCCGTTCTGCCCGCCTGCTCGTGGCTCGGCATCGGCGACAACAACCGGCAGAGCAGCCGCGCCACTCCCTCCAGCCAGAGCTACGCCGCTGCGCCGACGTCACAAGCGACTGCTCCGGAGCTCACACCCGACATGATCCGGAGTGTGCAGCAGACCCTGCAGCAGGATGGGTCATATCATGGGCGCGTGGATGGCGTCTGGGGACCCTCCACGCAAGCCGCGGTGCGCAACTATCAACAGCAGCACAACATGAATGCCACCGGTCAACTGGACCAGGCCACACTGGCCGCGATGAATTTGGGGCCGAATCAGAACAACGCCCAGGACCAACCGGCCAACCAGACCTATGGCAGCAACAACAATCCGCAGCCCGGCAACCCGAACCCGCCGAATACCAATTCCACTCGCTGATGCGAGGCGGGCGCGGTCAGAGCATGTCCCGCGCCCGCTCGATGTCCTCGAGCACGTCGTGGTGCGAGACGAGAAGGATCTCGTCGAAGCCGATCTGCTTCATGCGGTTCAGCTTCTGACGCACCTCATCCGGTGTGCCGATCAGCGCCGGCTCGGCGACCTGTGCGAGTTCGGCTGATCCAGGTCGATTGCCGAAATCCACGGTGATGTTCGCGAGAACCGCGTTCGTGCCGCCGGCCTCGCGAAACACGTGCATGCCAGCCTCGAGATCATCCCAACTGCTATAGCGGCCCGACGGTGTCCAGCCCTGATATTCCTTGGCTGCCAGAGTGATCCAGCGATGGCTGCGCCAGGCGCCGATCAGGATGGGTGGACCGCCTTCGCAACCCGGCCAGGTCGATAACGTCCCACCGGTGTTGGTTGGCTCGCCGCGCCACGCACGACGCATAATGCCGAGCGAGGAACGCAGCATGCGGAACCGCGCGTCGTAATCGTAGCCGAGCAGATCGAAGTCGGCCTTCGTCGAGCCGCTGCCGACTCCGAGCACGAGACGGTTCCCCGACAAGGCCTGCACGGACTGCACGCGGTGCGCCAGTTCGATCGGGTGACGCAGCGGCAACTGCAACACGCCGATACCGAGCTCGACCTTCTGCGTGACAGCGGCCAGCGTCGCGAGTTCGACCAATGGATCGAGTGTCGGTCGCCCGCGACCGAGTGAGTTGCCCACCCAAATTCCCGGGAAGCCGCTGGCCTCGATCCGACGAGCATAGTCAGCGACCCGGTCCAGCAATCGGTCATGTCGGTCCGTGCCGGGACTGAACCGTATCATCGTGCTCACGCGCATGATCCACCCATCCGTCAGTGGTTGAGGACGGCGAGATTGCAACACATCCGCTACGCGCGCCATTCTTCCCCTCGCTGCCATTAACTGGGGAGGCCACGACCATGCCGAAAGAGGCCCTGCGCTCTATCCTGCCGGTTGCCGGCGTATCCGCTGCACGCGCTGACAGCGTGACATTCACCGGCGGCACCGATCCCATTCTGCCCACACCGTTCCGCATCGGAGTGGCCGGTGCGGCGACACTGGCCGCGACGGGGCTTGCGGCCGCGGATCTGTGGGAAACGCGCACCGGGCGGCGTCAGTCCGTCGCAGTCGACGTGCGGCAGGCCACGGCATCGCTGCGCAGCGGCCACTACATGAAGCTGGGCGATGGCGAGGTGTCGCACCGGCGCAACTCCATCATGGGCGTGTATCCCACCAAGGATGGCCGCTGGAGCTACCTGCACTGCAATTTCCCCAACCATCGGGCCGCCGCGCTGAGCGTGCTCGGGGTGGCCGAGGACCGCGACGCAGTGGCGAAGGCGGTGTTGAACTGGAACGCCGCCGATCTCGAGGAGGCAATTATCGCCGCCAAGGGTGCCGGCGGAATGGTGCGGACGAAGGCCGAGTGGGCGCAGCATCCGCAGGCCGCCGCCATCGCCGGCCTGCCGCTGATGGAGATCGTGCGGATCGGCGACAGCCCGCCCGAGGCGCTGCCAAACGGCAACCGCCCGCTGTCGGGCATCCGCGTGCTTGACCTGACGCGCGTGCTCGCAGGGCCTACATGTGCTCGCACGCTGGCCGAGCACGGCGCGGACGTGCTGAAGATCACCGGCGCGCATTTGCCCAATCTCGGTTACCAGGAGTTCGACACCGGACACGGCAAGCTATCGGCACAACTCGATCTGCGCGAGCAGCGGGATGTGGATGTGCTGCGCGGGCTGGTGAGCGAGGCGGACGTGTTCTCGCAGGGCTACCGCCCGGGTACGCTGGGCATGCGTGGACTGTCGCCCGAGGAACTGGCGGCGTTGCGGCCAGGCCTGGTCTATGTGTCGCTCTGTGCGTTCAGCCATGCGGGGCCTTGGGCGTCGCGACGTGGCTTCGACACGGTGGTGCAGACGGTCAGCGGCATCACGTCGCGGCAAGCCGAGGTGGTGGCGGGCAAGACGCCGGGGCCGCAGTTCTATCCGGTATCCGCGATCGACTATTGCACCGGCTATCTGATGGCGTTCGGTGCGATGGTCGCGCTGGAACGGCGTGCACGGGAAGGCGGCAGTTGGCTGGTGCGCATCTCGCTGGCGCAGATCGGCAAGTGGATCGTCGATCTGGGCGAGGTGCCGGAAGCGGCCGCACGCGATGCACCGGCGGAGTTCGCGCCGGAGGAACTGGAGCGCTGGGCGACAGTCACGGAGACGCCGTCAGGACGGTTGCGGCATCTGCGGCCGACTGTGCAGTTGTCCGAGACGCAGCCCTACTGGGCACGTCCATCGGTGCCACTGGGATATCACAAGCCAGAGTGGCCCGCGCGCGGAGCAACCTGATCCGGCGAGACAGCGGGGCGCTGACAGGATAGGCTTTGTCCCAGCGACCCGCAGAAGTCGCGACAGGCAGGAGGAAACGCCATGACGATCACTGCCGTGACGTTGAATGGGGCCGCCAGCAATCTCAGCGACGCCACCATCGATGCATTTCGCAGCAGTATGCGCGGCGAACTGATCGTGGGCGGCGGCGCCAGCTATGAGACCGCGCGACAGGTCTGGAACGGCAACATCGACCGACGTCCGGCACTGATCGTACGCTGCACCGGAGCCGCTGATGTTCAGCGCGCCGTCGACTTCGCGCGAACGCACGAGCTGTTGCTCTCGCTGCGTGGCGGCGGCCATAGCGCGCCTGGGTACGGCACAAATGACGGCGGAATGGTCATCGACATGTCGTTGATGAAGGGCATTCGTGTGGATGCCGGCGGCCGCACGGTGAGAGCGCAAGGCGGTGTGCTCTGGCGTGAGTTCGATCACGAGACGCAGGCGTTCGGACTGGCCACGACGGGCGGAACGGTTTCCGACACGGGCATCGCCGGGCTGACGCTTGGCGGTGGTTTGGGCTGGCTGATGGGCAAGCATGGGCTGTCGATCGACAATCTCGTCTCGGCCGACGTGGTTACCGCCGACGGTCAGTTCCGTACCGCGAGCCTTGGCGAAAACCCTGAGCTGTTCTGGGCGTTGCGCGGTGGCGGCGGCAATTTCGGCGCGGTTACATCGCTCGAATTTCGCCTGCATCCGGTGACCGAGTTGTTGAGCGGTATCGTGCTCTATCCGCTGGATCGGGGCCGCGAGGTGCTGCGGTTCTACCGCGACTTCTGCACCACTCTGCCGGACGAGGCGGAGGCGTTCGCCGGTTTGCTGACGCATGACGGCGTGCCGGTGGTGGCACTGCTGCTTGGCTACAATGGACCCATCGAGGTGGGTGAGAAGGTGCTTGCCCCGGCGCGGCAGCTCGGCAGCCCGATCGCCGATCTTGTCGCCCCGATGCCGTACGGTGTTCGCCAGACGCTGATCGACGAGCCGAACGCGAGGCACGGTCTGCATCGCTATTGGCGATCGGCGTTCACCGAGCAGATTTCGGACGAACTGATTGACAGGTTGATAGCAGGAGCCGCGACGTTCAGCTCACCTCTCAGCCTGCTCGGGCTGTTCTACATGCATGGTGCAGCGACGCGCGTGCCGGCGACCGCAACTGCGTTTTCGGCGCGGCGGCCGCAATGGGACTTCGACATCATCGGGCAGTGGACGGACGCTGCGGAATCCAGCGGCCACATCGCCTGGGTGAAGGCGCTGTGGGATCGGCTCGAACCAAATCTGCTGGGCTCCGTCTACATCAACCACTTCGCGCCGGAGGACCGGCCCGAAAAGTTCCGCGCCTCCTATGGCGAGAATTACACCCGGTTGCGTCAACTCAAGGCCGTCTATGACCCGATGAATCTCTTTAGGGTCAATGCGAACGTGACGCCGCAAGCATAAAGCCGCGGAAGTGAGACGTGGATGGCCGGGGCAAGCCCGGCCATGACGAGCGCCGCGAAGACGATCAGTTCGGATAGACGATCGTGCGCAGCATGATGCGGCGTTCCTCTGGACGGTAGTCGCCGGCGCCGCGGTGCATTGTCGCGCGCTCGTCCCACATCAGCACATCGCCTACCCGCCAGCGATGATAATAGACGAACTGCTCCTGAGTCGCGTGCTCGGCCAATTCCTCGATCAGCGGCCAGGCCTCTTCCTGCGCCATGCCGACGAAGCCATAGGTGTGCATCGGGTTGACGAACAGGATCGGCCGATCCGTCACCGGATGGCGTGTGACCGCCGGCCAGCGCACGTCGCGATATGTCTTGTCGGTCACGCCTTTTTCGTCGCCGTACAGCTTCTCGCCGGCGGGACCGATGCTGCGGCCGTGCTGGGCGGTCAGGCCTTCGAGCTGCTGCTTGCGTGCCTCCGGCAATGTGTCATAGGCGGCGCGCATGTCGGCGAACATCGTGCCGCCCTTTTCCGACGGAACTTCCTTCGCGTGCAGGATGGCCAGCAGCGGCAGATGGTCCTCGTACGTGGAGTCGGTGTGCCAATCGGTGGCGCGCTTGACGCCGTACCAGTCCACCTTGCCGTCCTCTTCGACGTTGGTGAGCCAGGAGACTTCCGGGCACTCCGCATGGCGATACTTGATGAGCGAATGCAAGCGCGGCGTGCCGAAACGGCGGCCGAACGCGGCGAGCTCGGGTGCGCCGAGGTCCTGATCGCGGAACACCAGCACGGGGTTTTCCGCGAAGGCGCGCACGACCCAGGCAGAGGTCGCCGCGTCGAGCGGTTTGGAGAGGTCGATGCCGAGGGCTTCGGCTCCGAGCGTCTCACCGAGGGGACGGATTTGTGGTGCGTCTGTCATGGCCAATCCTCCGTGGTTTTGCCGCAAGTATGGGCCGGAGGTGATGACGGGTGCAATTGCGCGGCGGCGGGTGTCGCATGGGCGTCTCAGTTCTCTGTGGATGAGACGGCAGTGTTTATGCGGCGGCGAGTGCCTGCAGAATTGGGCTGGTGCCAGTGACGATCGCCTTCACCAGCGCCGGAGACAACGGGCCGCAATTCAGCCTGTCCGGAAGACGGCCGAGGCTGCGAATGAGTGAGGCGCGTTTGCGATGACGGAGCGCGTACTGGTCTGCCTCGGCTGCGATGTCGACGGATGGGGGCGCGGCTCCGAGGCAAGCACGGTAGCTGATTTGCCGCGCGCGGCCTGCAGCTCCGGAGCGCGTGGAGGCCGCTCTGCGCGGCACGCATCATGGTGGCGGCCTGGGATCGGCAGCGACGGCCATCCTCGGGCAGCCGCTCGGACTGTCCGGCGAGGCGCAGGCAATCCATGGCGTGGGCGTCGGCGGCAACGACCCGGGCGGCGAGCCGAGCCTCGATGGCATTCCCGGGGTGCAACTCGGCGACGGCGGCGATGGCGGCTTCGTCGCGCGCGGCACGTTCCTCTCGTATGTCGGTGATCGGCGGGGGCAGCGCCTCGGTCAGGACGTACAGCGTGTGACGGGCGACGGACGGGGGGAGGTTGGGGAGGGGATTCGGTGATGGACATGGGGCTGGGCCGCTCTGGCAAAAAGGAGCAACTAACATTGTAGTTAGTATACATACCGTCAAGGGGCGGCGGGCACGGGAGTGCATCGACCGCAATGCTTCGAGTCCCTGACGGCAGATGTCGCCGCTGCCGGCGCACGGGTGTTGGACCAGGTCGTGGAGAATACGCGGTGTGGTACTTGCTGACCTCGGCGCATCTTTCCGCGTCGTCCGCATCAGGCACCAGTAGTTGCGCGGTCTGAAGTTCCGCTCCCGACCAACTCAAACATTCATCCCGAGCAGAAGCGGAACGACGGCTTTGGGCGATACGTGCCCGGTCAGCGGCTAGCTGACGCGTGCCACGAGCCGAACACAGCCAAGGCATTCTTCCTCGAAGAGGCGCGCCGCTACAACATAGAAGCTCTCCAACGCATCATACGCGTCTCTGCCGAGATCTCGTATGTGCTTAACCAATTCCTCTTGCCATGCGACCAAACGTGCGGCCACAAACGGCCTAGTTGCGTCAGTCAGGTCAGTTGCGTCGATCTGGACGAAGCCGTTCTGGTACAGATCCTCTTCAAAATCACGGAGACTGGCCACTGAGTTACCAATCAGGACAGTGCGTACGTCGGCTAGGTCGTTCTCGGAGAACGGCGCGCGCATATAGAGATCCTCAATGTAGCAATGGCCGCCAGATCGCAGGGTTTTCGCCAGCCTGGCACAAAGATGCGGCCGATCCGGATTATGAATCGTCAAGACCATGAGAGAGAGTTATTTGCATCCGCTTCCAAGTGCCACCTCCAGCGGCAACACAATCGGACCACCAGCCTCCTTCTCCAATTTATTCTTAACATCCTCGCGAACAAAACGGCGCACCTGCCACGGGCAGCGTAATGAACTCCTGCCCCATGTGTCCAACGCCGTGCTCAATAGGACCGAAGAACGCGTCAAAGCTCACGAATGGAAACTGACGAAATTCCAGGGTCGTCTCAATGTCGCGAAAGCCCACTCGACGAAACAGGTCGCCAAGATATAGCTCGTCGCCCAATGTATATTGATACGCGGGGGCATTCGGCGATTGAGCAATATATCGTGCCAACGCGGTACGGATAGGCGCATAGAAGGATCGCTCGGAGTTGGCGGTGACAGAAATGGCGGCGCGACCACCGATTTTCAGGACGCGGTGGAATTCCGCCAGACCCTTCTGGGGGTTAGAAAACATCATCTTCCCATACTGCGAACCACGGCATCGAAACTCGCGTCCTTCAGGGTCAGCTCCTGCCCGTTTTCAACCGCGAAGGACACATTGACCAATGTGGCCAGACGCCTGCGTGCCTCATCAAGCATTCCGACTGAGATATCGGTCGCCATCACAGATCCGGACGCGCCCACTATTTCGGCGGCGGCCTCGGCGGCATTTCCAGTCCCCGTGGCGACATCCAACACACGCTGACCCGCCGAGATACGGGAGTGTCGCAGCAGCGCCGGCACGAAGTGGAGACAGGCAAAACCGCAGATTTGATCGTATTCCGCCGCACCAAGGTCATAGAACCGATCGGACATAAGCGTTTTCCACTATTGTTGGTGGTTACAAGAATCGAAAAGAGCCGAACGCGTCGAGCAGGTGGTTCAGGAACCGCGCTCGAGCCGCTCCAGCACGGGCTGAAACGCGTCGATGCCGGCCATCGTGTTTGGTTCCAGCCAAACCTGAACTTGGCTGATGCCCGCGCGCGCGAACGCTTTGAGACCCTCCGCCAGTTGCTCCGGCGTACCGCGCGCTATCGGACGTGAGGACCGGTGCGCTCGTATCCAGTCAGGGATATCGCCCGCGGACACCGGCAGATCGATCAGCAGATGGGCAGTTCTGAGGAGTGTTGCCGGCTCTCGGCCCACCTTCAAGCAGGCGTTGTCAACGGCTTCTCGCATCGGAGCGATGTCTTCGGCGGTATAAGTCTGGGTCGTGTTCCAGAGATCCGCGTATTGGGCGGTCAGCCGGAGCGAGCGGGGTCGGTCCGATCGCGCGCCGATCAAAATGGGAGGACCACCTGGGCGTGGCCCACGCGGCCGCAGTTCAAGGTCTCGTACCTGATAATACTGACCCTGGAAGTCGATCGCGCGGCCGCGAAGAAGTCCGTGGATAATCTGCAACAACTCCTCGAACCGGCCCAGGCGATGGTCGAATGGGTAGCCAAAGGCCCGATACTCCAATTCGAACCAGCCGGCGCCGAGGCCAAGGGTTAGCCTTCCGTCGCTGATTTCCTCAACTGTGTCAGCCATTTTGGCCAGCAGGGCGGGGTTGCGAAAGCTCGTGCAAACGACGAGCGTACCAAGTTCTATATCTGAGGTGACCGAAGCCAACGCCGAAAGTACCGACCAGCACTCCCACCTTCCTGGCGCGACCCGATCCGGGTTGCTTAGTGGAAACAGCAAATGATCCGCGACCCAGAGTGAATCAAAACCCGCCGCCTCGGCGTGGCGCGCCATGGCTTTGAGATTCCTCCAGCGCCCTCCGGCAGACCCCTCCGCGACAGAAAGGAACAATCCCACCTTGAGCGGGCGCTTCAGTCCTTTTTTGCATCGATAACTCCATGATAAGCCAACAGGCCGATCCCCGCCTAAATCGATGGGTCTCTATTGTCGATCTCGCTGCCGCGCGCTAAGTCCCTCTGACGGAGGAGACGCTTATTCCATCTAGCGACGCTCGGGCAGCCGCAAGATTGCAAATGGTTCTCGCAAAATTGCATACTGGGGTGATGTTCGATTGGGACGACCTGAGATACTTCCTCGCGTTCGCGCGCACCGGCAGCATGCTGGCGGCGGCAAAGGCCTCTCGGGTCAATCAGTCAACTGTGCAGCGACGCATCACCGAGCTGGAGAGCCGTATTGGCCAACAACTGGTGGTGCGCCATGTCACTGGCTACAGGACTTACCCCGGAAGGTCAAGAATTGCGTCGCTCCGCCGAGAAGGTGGCGGATGCCATCACGGCTTTCGAGCGTGAGGTTGCTGCCCGCGACAAAGGGCTCTCCGGCACTATCCGCGTGACGACGACCGGGGGTGTCGCAGATCGTTTGCGGAAAGCATCGCTTGTCGATGCATTCCACGCGCGCCACACCGATTTCCAGCTGGAACTGGTAATCAGCGACCGTATTCTCGATTTGTCGACGGGCGAGGCCGATCTCGCGATTCGCTCTGGCGAACCCAGAGACGAGAGCCTTGTCGGACGCAAGATCGCGGAAGTGCCCTGGGCCATCTATGCAAGTAAGTCCTACATTCAGCATCACGGTGCACCGCGATGCGTGGCGGACATCGAGCGTCATGTCGTCGTTACATGTACTTGCCCGGATGAGGACGATCCCGTCGCGCGATGGCTGCAATTGGTTGCGCCGCACGCGAGTGTCGCCGCGCGTTGTGAAACCGGATCCGAGCAGCTGCGGGCCGTCAAATCCGGAATCGGGATCGCTCCTCTGCTGGTCCATCACGGCGACGGCGATCTGATCCGCGTCATCGATATCGCGGAACTCATTACGCCGTACTATCTTTTGATGCACAAGACAATGCGGCAGAGGCCAAGGGTGCGTGCGTTCGCGGACTTTGTCGCATCGGAAATAGAAGCCTTTCGGGCATCGATTTCGGGAGGCGAAGCGGACGGTTATGATGGCACGACAGCCAAATGCCTGGATCATCGCGACGTGTCTGACGGGACTTAGCCACGGATGGCGATTGTGGCCCATACCTCTGGCTCCAGACGCCCTGAAACGGGAGATCAGGCATGATGACGTTCTCGCAGGTCAGCGATTGTATGTGCGGCAATCCTAGCCAGGAGTCGCTTGTTCAGTCAGGCCATGTAGTGCTCGTCGCAGAGAAACCGAAGCGGAGCCGATACTGGGCCGGGGTGAGGCCAACCTTGCGGCGGAACAGGCGGCCGAAAAAGCTGGTGTCCTCGTACCCCACCTGCTCCGCAATTGCTTCAATCGACAGTTCCTCTGTCTCCAGTATCTGCTTGGCCTCCTCAAGCCGAAGCGCATGGACGTACTCCAGCGGCGACAAGCCCGTGGCCTTTACGAAGCGTCGAATGAAGGTGCGTTCCGGTAGACCCGACAGCTTCGTCATCGCCCCGACCGGCGACGGATCGGCATAATGCTCGGCGACCCACGCCTGGCACTTGGCGATCAGTCCATCGCTCGATCGTTGGCTGACATGGAGTGACGCGAATGGCTGTTGGCCCGCGTCGTGCCAGTTGATGAGGTAAGCTTTCGAGATCTCCAGCGCTTCCTTCAGACCGACAAAGCGGCCGATCAGGTACAGCACCAGGTCCAGATGGCTGGTGCCGCCGCCTGCCATGACAATGCGTTGCCCGACGCCAGTGACGACCAGTGCGCGGTTCGGATGGACGCGCACCGCAGGATGGTGCCGCTTGAGAGTCGTGGCGTACGCCCAGTGAATGGTGGCGTCCAAGCCGTCGAGCAGACCGGTCGCTGCCAGCAAACTGGTGCTCGTGCAGACACTGGCCAATGTCGCGCCGGCGGCATGGCACTGGCGCAGCCAGGCGACCTCGACATCGAAGCTGCCAGCACAACTGGCGCCCGGCAGCAGCGAGAAGTCGGGAATGCACACAATGGCCGGTTCGGGGCAGTCATCGAGCATGTAGTCGGGCTTGATGCTGATGCCGTTCGCCGAGATGACTGCTCCTGGCTGGGCGGCGACGATATACGGTCGCATGCGCGACGGTGCGGCCACACCAGTGGTGATGAATGCCCAGTCCCTGCCGACCCCGGCGAACAGGTCATACATCGCGTAGGTCGCGAACGCGGTGACCTCGGGCACGGCCAGGATAGCGACGTTGATCTGCGGCGGCCCATCCGACATGGCAGAAACGACCGTATTGTTGCAGGTCTGCCTTTAGCAGGGGCTGAATGGCCAGCCTAGGCTCGGCGAATGAACCCATTCCACTGGAGGTGCGCCATGCGACCGAATGCCCAGAGACATCAGCCGATTTCAAGGCGAAGCTCCGAGGCACACTGGTACAGCCTGGCGAGGACGACTATGATGCGGTCCGCGTCGTCTGGAACGGCATGATCGATCGCCGGCCGAGCCTGATCGCGCGGTGCCATGGCGTCGCGGATGTGATCGCCTCGGTCGACTTCGCACGCTTCGCATGGATTGCGCGTCGCGGTCCGCGGCGGCGGCCACAACGTCGCTGGCTACGCCGTGTGCGACGGCGGCCTGATGATCGACCTGTCGCTCATGCGCGCGGTCCGCGTCGATCCGCAGGCTCAGTCGGGCCTGGGTCCAGGGCGGCGCCACCTGGGGCGACGTGGACCACGAGACAACGGCCTTCGGCCTCGCGACGCCCGGCGGCGTCGTGTCGATGACCGGGGTCGGCGGCCTCACCTTGTCAGGCGGGATCGGCTGGCTGCGCCAGACCCACGGCCTCTGTGTCGACAACGTTGTCTCGGTGGATATCGTGACTGCCGACGGCCAACTCTTGCACGCCGACGACACGAGCCATCCCGACCTGTTCTGGGCCGTGCGCGGCGGTGGCGGGAATTTCGGTATCGTTACGTCATTCGAGTTCCGGCTGCATCCGATTGCGCCGGAGTTGATGTTCTGCGCGCCGCTCTATCCGGAAGCCGACGCACCTTCGATCATCGCGGCGTGGCGCGACTTCATGGCAACCGCTCCCGAACGGCTTTGCAGTCTGGTCGAGTTCTCGACAATCCCCGATGCGGATGACTTTCCGCCGGAAACCCACGGCGCGCGCGTGCTCGCCGTGGCGGCGGTTTACGACGGCCCGGCGGACGAGGGCGAAGCGGCGGTCCAGCCGTTGCGCGAACTCGGCAAGCCGGTGCTCGATTTCAGCGGCAAGATGCCCTATTGCGCAATCCAAAGTCTTTACGACGGCCTGTTCCCGAAAGGGCGTGATCGCAGCTACTTCAAGTCACTTTACCTGTCGAGCCTCAGCGACGCGGTGATTGCGGACATCACCGGGCGATGGGCGTCTCGCCCGTCGCCGATGTCGCTCACCTCGGTGTGGCATTTCGGCGGGGCGGTCCAGCGCGTGGCAGCAGACGCAACGGCGTTCGGCGATCGCAGCATGCCGTACATGCTCAGCATCGATTCGATGTGGTCGAAGACCGAGGACGACGATGCCAACATCGCCTGGTCGCGCGACTTCTGGTCGGCGATGCAACGCCATTCGACCGGCCGCCTCTATCTCAACTTCGCTGGCCATGGCGAGGACGCGGACCTCGTGCGCCAGGCACATGGTGCTGAAGTGTACGCACGACTCGCCGCAATCAAGCGGACTTACGATCCGACGAATTTTTTCCGCATGAACCAGAACATCGGAATCTTGGGCGACGCGAATCTATAATGACGGTCGGAAGTGGCCGCCCGCGTCAGACAACAGATGCCGTGACGATCGCGTCGATATGTAGTGCCGCACAGTCTATCACCTGCAAGCCTTCCCATGTTCGCGCAGGTGCCAACGCGAGCTCGGTTCCAGCAAGGACCACTGCCTGGACGTCATGCTCGGCCACATACGCCGCAGCGAGCTGTCGAAGTTCATCCGCCGCGTCCGGCTCGACGCGTCCCAGCTTGACGATTGAAACATATAGGTCGTGGACGCGCGAGACCTGTCCTGGTTCCGGGTCGACCACAGCGGTGCCAAGCCGTCCGAACAAGCGGCTTGCTACCGTCGCTCGAGTTCCCATCAGAGCCACACGCGTGATGCCGCGCCGGCAAATCTCGGCACCGGTCACGGTGATTGCGTCAACGATCGGCAGCGAAATCTGCGGGGCAAGCTCGGGCATGCACATATGTGGTGTGATGGCAGCGATAGCCAGCAGCTCCGCATTTGCTGCTTGAAGCTCAAGCATGCGCGTGGCCACATGCGCTGCGAGGGCTCGTCGATCTCCACGTCCCGCGGCATCGAGCACCACGTCGACTGTCGCTTGATTAATGATAAGCCGAGCGGTGACACCGCGACGCGTACACTCTGCCAGCAAGCCGCTGTAGTAGTGTATTGTGGCGGCAGGACCAAGTCCGCCGACAAGGCCGATCAAGCGGGTTTCCATCACCTTCACATATCCTGTTCTGCTGCGAGCCGCGAGGCTTCGTGCTCAGCCTCCGGCGACAATGGTTCTGCGGCAGGACATGCATGAAGTCAGCTCATGGGAAGGGTGAATATCCGCCTTTTGTCATCGCGCTCGGTCGCATGCTACGCCGTCATGAGCACCAGCCAACTACCCTCGCGCGCAATCGGCGACACGGGCGACCGCACCACGGAGACAAAGAATGACATTCGCCAGGGGCTGCGCCACCAGTGACGCGGAAATTGCCCCCGGTGTGCGGACGCCGGCATCGTCCGCCTGACGGCTGCGAAGGGCTCAAATGATGGACACGGATGAAAAGCCCTGCCGGAAGCCCTGGCAAGGTTTGTTTGAGCGGCTGCTGAGTGAATGGGACGACCGGCAAAGCGCCGAGTGGGACAGCGCGGAGACCCGGCTTCCTGCGGCCGTCTATACCGACCGGGGGCGATATCAGGCTGAACTGACGGTATTGTTCCGTGGTCTGCCGCTCTGTCTCGGCCATGAGGATCAGCTCGGCGCGGCGGGCAGCGTGCTGGCGCGCGAGGTGGCAGGTCTCCCGCTGTTGATGATACGCAACTCTGCTGGCGTTGTGCGCGTGTTCCTCAATGCCTGCCGCCATCGCGGGGCACGCCTCGTGGCGGGAGAAGAGGCGGTGTGCCGTCGCTCCAGCCTGTCCTGCCTGTACCACGGTTGGACCTACGGCCTGGACGGGCAGTTGCTTAGCGTGCCACGTCGCGAGGCGTTCCCCACATTGGATACGGCGGCTCGTGGGCTTCGGCAACTACCGTCGGCCATGCGGCATGGCTTGATCTGGGCGGTGCTCGATCCGACGAGCGCTGTCCCTGACGTCGGGGCGCATCTCCGCGGTCTCGATGACGATCTTGCGCTACTTGGTGTGGGTCAGCACCGGTTCTTTCGCCAGAACGCCGTGCTGCGGACGGCCAACTGGAAACTGATCATTGATGCCTTCCTCGAATTCTATCACATCAAACGGCTGCACGCCGCAACGGTTGGGCCGTATTTCGCCGACACAAAGGCGGTGGCCGATCAGGTCGGGCCGCACCAACGCTTGCTGGTGGCACGGGAGAGCTTCGCAGAGGCGCGGCAGCTGCAGCCGGAGCATTGGAGTCCGCAGCTGCACGGGACGTTGGTTCACTTCATTTTTCCCAATAGCCTACTTGTCCATCACCCGGACTACATCAGCCACATGGGCATCTTTCCGGCGGGCATTGACCGCTCGTTGTTTGTGCACACCGTGCTGACGCCAGAAATCCCGACCGATGAGAAGGCAAGGGCGCACTGGGACCGCTCCTTCGAACTCATCGACGATAAAGTATTCAACGACGAAGACCTGTTCATCTGCGAGCAGATCCAGCTTGGGCTGGCTGCAGGCGCGAATGACACCTTCCTGCTCGGACGGTTCGAGAACAATGTGCGCCGGTTCCATGAAACGATCGCCGCTTGCTTGGATATCGCTGGGGGCTGAATCCGCCGCAGGATCGAGCGGCCGCAACCAACGCGAACATCGGGATTGGGGTCGACGATGACCTGGTATAACTTTGAACTCGAGCGGAAATGGGCGCCAAACGGCCAACTGGGCGGTAATCGGATAGTCGGGCGCCACTCGGACTGATACATCCGGGCGGGAATGCGTTGGCTCACGCGAGGGGGAACTCGTCGATGGGGCGTAGTGAATCCGACGAACCGACCGAGGATCCCGTTCAATGCCTGCTGCCGCAACATGTGAAGCGCGCGCTTGTCTACATGCGCAGCAACGTCGCCGACAAGATCACCTTGCCAGGGCTGGCCGCAACTTGCGCGGCACCCGAACGCACGCTGCTGAAGCAGTTCAAGAGGTTCGTCGGGCTCTCGCCGCTGGCCTACCTGCGCCGGCTCCGCCTCAATCTGGCTCGCAGCGAACTTTCGCAAGCCGACTGCGAGACCGCTATCTCGGAGATCGCCATAAGTTGCGGCTTCACCCATCTGGGGCGTTTCGCCACCGCGTATCGGCGCGCCTTCGGCGAATCGCCGTCGGCGACCAGGCAGCGCGTGCGCGGCCGTGGCCGCGATGGTGCATTCCTGCCGGCCCCGGTCGCGTGGCGCGAGAAGCCCGCGCTGCTGGTTGTGCCCTTCCGGACCGAGACGCTACAGGAGGAACTCGAAGCCCGGGACCTGATGGAGCGCCTGTGCGCAACGTTGTCGCGCATGCGCATTGCCAGCGTGACACTTGTGCACGCGTCCCGCGCTCTTTCGTTCAGCGCACGCCGGCAGCGGGATGGCGGCGCCCGGTATGCCGCTGATGGGCCGCCTGAGGCGGGTTGATGATTGCACCCGCATCATCGCAGGGCTGATCGATGTCGACACCGACCGCCATCTGTGGGGCGACAGTTTCGATGGTTCTGTGAACGATCCGTTCGCCCTGCAGGATCGCGTCGTCGACGGCGTGCTGTGCGGGGTCGTGTCGAGTATCACCGATGCAGAACTCGGAGCGTGTGCATCGCAAGGACATCACAGGGATCGTGCTGCGCGTGATCTTGCGACACAGGCATTGCCGCTCATTCTGGCCACCACAGTGCCAAGTACGTTGAACGCGATGACCCTGCTGGATCGTGCAATCGAGTTGGATCCCAGCGATCCGCTGGCCGTGGCGTTACTGGCCTGCTGCCACGTCCAGCTTGCGCTTTATCTCGGCACGTCATCGCCGGCCGCCGCGCGGACCGAGGCAGAGCGCCTCGCCCGACGCGCGGCATTGCTGGACGGCGGCGACCCGTTGGTGACGACGGCGCGTTCGATGGCCATGAGCATGTCGGGGCAGTGCCAGGAGGGTCATCCATTGGTCGCACGCGCACTGGCCATGGACCCCACCTCGACGTGGGCCTGGGAACGCAGCGGTTTCTCCCGGCTCTGCGCGCGGCGAACACCCGGACCGTGTCATCGCCGAATACACACGGGCATTGCAGCTGAGGGGGCCAGACCGGCCCGGTGTCATCTGTTTCATGGGGATAGCATGGGCCCATCGCTCGGCGGGCCGGTTGCGGGAGGCGGAGCTTTGGGCGGGGAAGGCTTTGGCGGAGAACCCAGACGCGGCATCGATGTATCGCTGGGAATCCCGCTATGCCTTCGAACTTGGCGATCGGTCACGCATGGCGCGGGCGGTCGAGCGTATGCGCCGGTTGCACCCCGAGGTCAGCGTATCGCTGCTCGCGGCCTGTGATCCATGGGCCGACACGCGCTGGCTCGATGCGCTGGGAGGCGCGGGGTTGCCGCCCTGATCGGTCACCGCCGAGGTGATTGTGCACTCAAACAACCGCATTCATCGGTTTGGAACGATCGTTGATAGCGGCGGTGAACGGCACGAAACAGTAAACACCGTTGAACTCGCCGTTGGACACTGACCAGCACAATACCGCGTGCCCGGTAGGATTTTGCACAAGATTGACCTTGGCTTCCGGGATCTCAATCCATACGTCGGGGGTGTCGCCATACTTGGCGATCCATCGTTTCATCCAGGCGCTTTTTGCTGTCTGGTGCGCTGCCTCGTCTTCCTGGGACACAATCGGTTTGTCCAGTGCATTGCTGAACTTTTCACGCATCACCCTTGCCTCATAGTGTCGCGTCCGATCGTTCCATATGGCCTCGACCATCCGGCAATCGGCGACCGTGCAGCAGGGTGCGCCGGGAATACCAGGAACCGTGAGGCTTTTGAACCAGTCGGCGAACACGCCGCTCGCATCCGGCGGCGGCGCGGCGTACGCGGACGCACCGACATACAGCACAACGATAGAACAGATGGCTCGCATCTCACCTCCGTCAGGCGATATGGATCTGGCGCGTGATTTGCCCGTTGCTCTCCCAGTAAGTCTTTTGTTGGCGATGACCGGATCGTCCATCGCCGGCTGGAGGTGGCCCGCGGGATCGTGCTGCACCTCTCGGATCGTGACGTAATCGCGGCCCATGAAGCGGTTCAGGAACCGCTTGTTGATCACCTCGATACGGGTGAGCCATTTGACATTGGCAACGCCATGCCAGCCGGGTGCAATGAGGCTGAGCTGAAAGCCGTTCGCGGCCGGCAAGGCAGTCCCGTTCACTTCCATAGCACAGCAGATTCGCCGGATTCATCGCGTCGGCAGTCGGTATACTGCGGGCGAAGTTCGTCGTGTATTTGTATTCGAGTGGCGTGCCTGGCCGGACGATCTCTTCGCCCGGGTCGGTGCCATAGAACACCACCTCGTGCCCGCTGCCTGGCCGAATGCGCGCGCCGACAGCAGCGCGCCGCCCGTCATGGTGCCGCTCAGCAGAACATCCCGACCTTGCATTTGTTGCCTCCGCAAACCCTGTTGACCCATGGTGGCGAGCCCGACTGGCCGGGTTGGGTCATTTCACGCATCCCGGTGCGCCTGCGACGAGCGTGGCCATCAGACGTGAGGACACGACCGTCGTAGGATATCGACCTGTGGACTTGTCGCAGGGCCTGTTCATGAGGTCCGAAGATGATGCGCACCCCAAGTCACCGCTATCCGAGGACCGCCCCGCTAGCCGTCTGCGGCCCAATTTTCCGCGCCCGCACTCACAGCGGGGCGCAGACTTTTATCCCGGAGGCGCCGCGGCATGGGCGCAGTCCACCATCGAGCAGGCACTGCGAACCGCGGTGTTCCGGCACGGGACCGCAAGACGATGGTCGTGCAACCCAGGAAATGAAAACTTAGGAATAGATGACGGAAATGTCGAACAAAGGAAATCTGCAGGTCCCGACGCAGGGACCTGCTTGCACAATCAGAGATCGCGTTGGCTGCCGCCAAGCGCACCTGCTGCAGACGCGATGAACGCGCCGATCAGCATTGAGAAGAAGAGGTAGAACGAGGCTGATGCGGATGCCTTACGAGCTGCGTCGGCGGCTTGCTTGGCCTTCTCCTCGGCCGCCTTCATCTGCGCCACTGTGTCGTCGATGCGCTTTTCGGCGTCTTGCTGAGAAATGCCGGTGCGCGCTGCGACGAGCTTCGCTACGTAGGTGCGATCACTCGGATCAAGGTTGCCGTTTGCAATCGCTCGGGCAAGGATGCGGCCCGCTTCGGCCCGCGCGTCCTGGGAAGATGCGTTAGCGTCCGGCTGATCTTTCCTGAACAAGGTATCCAGAAAGTAGCTGTTGGAGTCGGAAGACTGGTTGGCGGCAGCCTGGGTGGCCGTGGAAGCTACGCTGCCGGCGACATTCGAAATCGCCCGGCCCGCGGAGCTAACCGCCGAAGAGACAGAGGAAGTGGCGAAGGCCACGACCAAAATCGACGCAAGTGCCCAAGCCAGAAAGCCGTGCACCGTGTCGCGAAAGAATACCTCGCCCGTGTGGATGCCAGCCCATTTGGTGCGCAGCCGCCCGGCAAGTACCCGCCCATCGCCGACGATAGCCATTGCACAATGATGAGCCAGACAGCCGCAAGAAGGGTGAAGGTTGTCGCCGATGGATTTAGCGACGACCATGGAGAGACGGACGAAAGGCCGATACCGGATCCCAGAGCCACGAGAAGCAAGGTGATGGCAACAGCGGCCAGAGCGCCGCCTATGACGGCTGCCCACGAGATGGCGGATGGTGAGCCGGAGTTCTCGTCCGCCGCCACTACTGCGGGGCCGGCCGTTTCAGCAATTAGTGCCATTGCGGGTGCCTCCCTAATGCCAGAGAAGCACCAGAAGGATAATGATCGGGATCGGTATCCCAAGCAGCCAGAGAAGAATTGCAGGCATTTTCGGTTCCTCCGTGTATTGATGATAAACTCGGCAGCAGGGAAGTCGTTCCGCGCGCTGAACCGGCGCAACTATCAAGACAATGTAAGTGCCGCCGATCACGGCGTTTTGTGCAGGTGGCTTCGGAAATGCTGGCATCGGAAATATAGTGGGTCGAGCCCATCGACAGTTTGTTCTTGGTGACCTTTGCCTCGTCCCGACCATGGGATCGCGGAAGCATCCGGCATGAGACGGCCCCCGGTTGACGACCCGCGTTTTCTCCTGGCGACCGAGCCGTTTATCATGTGAGGCAAGGCAAAGAGACCCAGGACCGCGACATGGACAAATCAATTCGGCCGCTGCGCAGCTTTCTGTTCGCGCCGGGCAATCATGCGCGCCGCGTCGAAAAGGCGCTGTCGCTCGATGCCGATGCGGTGATCCTCGATCTCGAAGATGCCGTCGCGATCGCCGAGAAAGCTGCGACCCGCGCAGGTCGTCGCGGCGGCGCTCGAACGTCCTCGGCAGGGACTGCTGTATGTCCGGGTCAACGCCGTCGACACCGAGTTCTGCTATGGCGACCTGGTGGCGGTCGTGCAGCCCGGTCTGGACGGCATCATTCTGCCGAAGGTCGAAAGCGCGGCCGGGCTCGCAACGATCGATTGGCTGCTGGCGCAACTGGAGCGTGACCGGGGACTGCCCGTCGGTGACATCGATCTGATCCCGATCATCGAGACGGCGCGCGGTGTGCAACAGATCGACGCGATCCTCGCGGCGGGCACACGCGTGCGGCGCGTTGCCTTCGGTGCCGGCGACTTCACGCTCGACGTGAACATGACCTGGAGCCGGAGCGAGACCGAGCTTGCCCACGCCCGCGCGGTCATCGTCACCGCATCACGCGCGTCCGGCATCGACGCGCCGCTCGATACGGTCTGGGTCGATCTGACCGATCCAGGAGGGTCTGGAAGCTTCGGCCCGCACAGCATTGGGATACGGCTTCCAGGGAAAGATGTGCATCCATCCCGACCAGATCGCGGTCGTGAACCGCGTCTTCACGCCGACCGATGCCGAGATTGCGTTTGCGGAGCGCGTCGCCGCCGCGTTCGCCGAGGCCGAAGCGGAGGGAAGCGCGGCAATCCAGCTCGACGGGAAGTTCATCGACTATCCGATCGTGTATCGCGCGCAGCGGGTGTTGCAGAAAGTCGCCGCGATACGCGCGCGGGAGGCACAGTGATGACGGACAAGCCAGCCGGGCCGCTCGACGGCGTCAAGGTGCTCGACCTGTGCAGCTATCTCGCCGGGCCCTATGGCTGCACGCTGCTGGCCGATCTCGGCGCTGACGTGATCAAGATCGAATCACCGCAAGGCGACATGCTGCGCCAGTTTCCGTCGAGCCTCGCCGGCGAGAGCCGGTTCTTTCTCGGCACCAACCGCGGCAAGCGCGCGCTGGCGCTCGACCTGAAACAGCCGGAGGGGTTGGCCGTCCTGCACCGCATGGTGGCGAGCGCCGATGTGCTGGTGGAGAATTTTCGGCCGTCGGTGCCGGCGCGGCTCGGGATCGATTATCCGCGGTTGCGCGCGATCAATCCGCGGCTGATCTACGCCGGGCTGACCGGCTACGGCGACACGGGGCCGCTCAGCGAGAAGGGCGGCTTCGACCAGGTGCTGCAGTGCCTGAGCGGCATGGCGGTGTTCCAGGGCGGCGGGGCCGACACGCCGCAACTGGTGCTTGGCTCGGTGCTCGACTACTTCACCTCGGCGCTGCTCGCCTATGGCGTCGCCGCCGCGCTGTTTCAGCGCGAGCGCAGCGGTGCGCGGACAATATCTCAGCCTGTCGCTGTTGCGCAGCGCGCTGACGATCCAGGCCGGCCGCTTTGTGTGGGCCGAGAGCGAGGGCCGCGATGTCGCACGCGATTCCGGCACCGGCGGACTGACCGGCATCCATCCGACGAAGAGCGGCGCGCTTTATGTCTCGCTGCACTCCAACCATTTCTTTGCTGCGTTCTGCGAGCTGATCGGGCGCCCGGAGCTGGCGAGCGATCCGCGTTGCGCGACGATGCGCAGCCGCGCCGAACATGCCGCCGAATTGCTGCCGGAGGTGCGCGCCGCGCTCGCCGCGCGCACCGCGCTGGAATGGGAGGAGATGTTCGGCGAACGCGTGCCCTGCGCGGCGGTGCGGCCGATCGAGGACATGTTCGACCATCCGCAGGTGGTCGCCGAGGAGCTGGTGACGACACTCGACCATCCGGTGGTCGGCCGCTATCGAACGATGACGAAGCCGATCAAGTTCTCCGATACGCCGGGGCCGGCGCCGACCGCGTCGCCGACATTCGGCCAGCACAGCGACGAGGTGCTGTCGGGGTATGGCTACTCGGCCGGCGAGATTGCCGCGTTCCGCGAGCGCGGCGTCGTGCGCTGAACTGGCCGATGGAGCATTGCTCGACAACCTCATTCAATACTTGCGCGATGGCCAAATCCCACATTCAA
>CAWCXI010000012.1:0-55108 GCA_963799415.1 uncultured Alphaproteobacteria bacterium
GGCACACTCGCCGCCCTGCCCGACTCCCTGCCCGCCATCGACGATCCAGCCCTGGTGCGTCTGCTGCGAGCCCGTGGCGAGGAAACCGGCAGTCTGAGCATCGTCCCATATGGCGCGGTCACCGCTGGTTGCCGAGGTGAAGAACTCGCCGAACTTGGATTGCTGGCCGAGGCGGGCGCTGTCGCCTTCACCGACGGGAACCGCGCCATTGGCTCGGCCCGATTGATGCGCGTCTGCCTTGCATACGCGCGCGGCTTCGGGGCGCGGATCGTGCAGCATCCCGAGGAGCCGTCACTTGCTGCCGGCGGCGCTGCCACCGAGGGCGAGCTGGCAACCAGGCTCGGCCTCCCTGGCATCCCGGCAGCGGCCGAGGCAATCCTCGTTGCCCGGGATATCCGGCTGGCAGCCCTGACTGGCGGGGCGGTGCATTTGCTCACATCTCCACCGCCGAGGCGCTGGCGCTGATCCGCCAGGCCAAGTCCGACGGCCTCTCCGTGACCTGCGACACGGCGCCGCCCTATTTCGATCTCAACGAGACGGCGATCGGCGACTTTCGGACCTACGCCAAACTGTCTCCGCCGCTGCGCAAGGAGGCGGACCGGCTGGCAGTGGTGGCCGCATTGGCCGACGGCACAATCGATGCGATCGCCTCGGACCATCAGCCACGCGACGCCGATGACAAGCGCCAGCCATTCGCGCAGGCCACACCAGGTGGCGCGGGCTTGGCCACGCTGCTCGGCGTGACGCTGGCGCAGGTGCACAACGGCTCGGTGACCCTGGCACGCGCGATCGAGCTGCTGACGGCGCAGCCGGCAGCACTGCTGCACATCGACGCAGGATGCCTGGCGAAGGGGCGGCCAGCCGATCTCTGTCTGTTCCATCCCGAGCGCATCTGGCAGGTGGAAGCCGGGCGACTCCCCGGCAAGGCGCAGAACACGCCGTTCGACGGCCGTGCGCTGGAGGGAGTGGTATTGGGAACGTGGAAGGCCGGCAGGCGGGTGTTCGGATAGATGCCGCCCATTGTATTCCTGCTTGCGGGCTACCTGCTGGGTTCGATCCCATTTGGTCTGCTTCTCACCCGCGCTGCCGGACTGGGTGACATCCGCGGCATCGGTTCTGGCAATATCGGCGCCACTAACGTTCTACGCACGGGCAACAAGGCGCTGGCCGCGGCCACGCTGCTGTTGGACGCCATTAAGGGTGCCGCCGCGATCCTGATCGCCAATTGGTGGGGTGGTCATGCGGCGATTCTTTGGGCTGGCGCCGGCGCAGTGCTGGGACACACCTTCCCGGTCTGGCTTGGCTTCAGAGGAGGCAAGGGAGTCGCGACGTCCTATGGCGTGCTGATCGCTGCCGCATGGCCGGTTGGACTGTGCGCCGGAGCCGTCTGGCTGGTGGTGGCCGCGCTGGCACGCGTCTCATCCCTTGCCGCTCTCGCTTCCTTCGCGCTCGCACCGGTCCTTGCCGCCATCCTGGGCGACATGACCATCGTTAAGCTTGCATTGGTAATCGCCGTGCTGGTGTTCGCCCGTCATCACACGAACATTCGCCGCCTGATCGCAGGTACCGAGCCGCGCATTGGTCAAAAAACGTGAGTCACCACCACCCTCAGCCGACACGGTAGATCGGCTGCGACTTGCCCGCGCCGAAGGAGTTGGACCGGTTTCGTATCGACGCATGCTGACCCGGTATGGATCGGCTGCGGCCGCACTCGATGCACTGCCGGTGCTGGCGCGCGCCGGCGGACGCTCCGCGCCTCCGACTGTCCCCTCGTCGGACGACGCTGAGCGCGAACTGCGCGCGCTTGACCGGATGGGCGCATGCATCATCTTCGCCGGAGAACCTGATTACCCGCCGCTGCTGGCCCTGCTGGACGATGCGCCGGCCGCTCTCATTGTTCTCGGCGATGCGGCGATGCTGGCGAGCCGCGCGATCGCCCTCGTGGGCGGCCGCAACGCCTCTGCCAATGGTCAGCGCGTGGCCGAGAGCCTGGCCGCCGAGCTTGCACGCTCGCTGGTAGTGGTGTCCGGCCTCGCCCGCGGCATCGACGGCGCCGCCCATGTCGGCGCCCTTCAGACCGGTCGCACCATCGCGGCGGTGGCCGGCGGTCTGGACAATCCCTACCCGCCGGAGCACGCCGATCTGCAACGTCGCATTGCGGAGTTTGGCGCCGTGGTCACCGAGGCGCCCCTCGGGACCGCTCCCCAGGCGCGCCACTTCCCACGTCGAAATCGGATCATCGCCGGCCTGGCCCTTGGCGTCGTGGTTGTGGAGGCGGCGCTGCGCTCCGGCAGCCTGATCACCGCGCGCCTCGCCCAAGAGGCCGGCCGGGAGCTGTTCGCGGTGCCCGGATCGCCGCTCGACCCGCGCTCACGCGGCGCCAACGATCTGATCCGCCAGGGTGCACACCTGACCGAGACCGCGCAGGACGTGCTCGACAACCTTCCGGACCACCCCTCGCGCGAAGGCCTGGCCCGCGTCCCGCTGTTCGCTCGCGACGGCACACCAGGACTTCGCCGAACCGCCGCCGACGTGGCAGGAACCCCCGGAAAGCACTGCCGACCTCACAATGGCCCGCCGGCAAGTCATTGATCTCCTTGGAACTTCTCCAACAGCCGTTGACGACGTCGTGCGTCGCTGCCAGTTCTCTGCGGCTGCGGTCATGGCGGTACTGTTGGAATTGGAGCTCGCCGGCCGGATAGAGACGCTCCCCGGCAGCCGGGTGGCATTGCTGCCGGAGACCGGGTTCTAGGCCACACCAAGGATCATTATGTCAGACGTCGTCGTCGTCGAATCCCCTGCCAAGGCCAAGACCATCAACCGCTATCTCGGTGGCGGCTACACGGTGCTGGCCAGCCTGGGTCACGTGCGGGATCTGCCGCCCAAGGATGGCTCGGTGCGCCCCGAACAGGACTTTGCCATGGACTGGCAGTCTGATCAGCGGGGCGAAAAGCAGGTCGGCGCCATCGCCAAAGCCTTGAAGGGTGCCGAAACCCTGTATCTCGCCACCGACCCTGACCGCGAAGGGGAAGCGATCTCGTGGCACGTCAGGGCAATGCTGGCCGACAAGAAGGCACTGAAGGGTATCAAGGTACGCCGCATCACCTTTAACGAGATCACCCGAAGCGCGGTGCGCGCCGCGATGGCCGCCCCTCGCGATCTCGACCAGCCGTTGATCGAGGCCTATCTGGCCCGCCGCGCTCTGGACTATCTCGTCGGCTTCACCCTCTCGCCGGTACCTCTGGCGCAAGCTCCCCGGCAGCCGGTCGGCCGGCCGTGTGCAGTCGGTCGCGCTGCGGCTGGTCTGCGAGCGTGAGGCCGAAATCGAAGCGTTCCGCGCCCGCGAATACTGGACGGTCGAGGCCGACTATACCACGCCGGCCGGCGCACCATTCACCGCGCGGCTGACCCATCTCGAGGGCAAGAAGCTTGACCAGTTCGATCTGCACAACGAGGAGCTGGCCCTGGGGGCGAAGCGACGCGTCGAGGCCGGCCGGTTCCATGTCGGCTCCGTTGAGAAGAAGCGCGTCAGGCGGCATCCGAATGCCCCGTTCACGACCTCGACGCTGCAGCAGGAGGCATCGCGCAAGCTGGGTTTCGGCGCACAGCAGACCATGCGCCTGGCACAGCAACTCTACGAGGGCGTCGACCTCGATGGCGAGACCGCCGGCCTGATCACCTACATGCGGACCGACGGTGTGCAGATCGCGCGCGAGGCGATCGCCGCGATCCGTGAGCACGTCGCTGCCAACTACGGCAACAACTACCTGCCGTCGGCGGCGCGCGAGTACCAGACCCGCGTCAAGAACGCCCAGGAGGCGCACGAGGCGATCCGCCCGACGGATGTCGCACACACCCCCGACAGTGTCGCGCGTTTCCTCTCCAACGATCAGCGCCGGCTCTACGAGCTGATCTGGAAGCGGGCGGTGGCGTCGCAGATGCAGTCCGCCGAACTCGATCAGGTCAGCGTGGAGGTGACCGACGGCCACGGCACCACGCTGCGCGCGACCGGTTCGGTCGTTGCATTCGACGGGTTCCTCAAGCTGTACCGCGAGGACACCGACGATGCAGCCGAAGAGGACGAGGGCCGTATGCTGCCGCCGATGGCGGAACGCGATCCGCTGGGCCTCGGCGATGTGACGGCGACCCAGCACTTCACCCAGCCGCCGCCGCGCTATTCCGAGGCCAGCCTGGTAAAGAAGATGGAGGAGCTCGGCATCGGCCGGCCCTCCACCTACGCCTCGATCCTGTCGGTGCTGCAGGACCGCAATTACGTCCGGCTGGAGAAACGGCGCTTCATCCCCGAGGACCGGGGACGGTTGGTCACCGCCTTCCTGGTGAGTTTCTTCGAGCACTACGTCGATACCGGTTTCACCGCCTCGATGGAGGAACAGCTCGACGACATTGCCGGTGGGAATGCCGAGTGGCGGGCTATGCTGCACACGTTCTGGGAGGAGTTCTCCCGGGCGGTCGATCAGACCAAGGACCTCAAGATCAGCGACGTGATCGCAGCGCTGGATCAGGATCTTGGCCCCCACTTCTTTCCGCCACGCGAGGACGGCACCGATCCGCGTGCCTGCCAGGCCTGTGGGACCGGCCGGCTCGGCCTGAAGCTCGGCCGCTACGGCAGCTTCATCGGCTGCTCGAATTACCCGACCTGCCAGTACACGCGGCGCCTCGCGATCGAGAACGGTGAGGACCAGGGCGAGACGCTGAAGGAGGGCATGCGCGTCCTTGGCTCCCACCCCGACACCGGTGAGGAGATCACTGTTCGCCGCGGGCCCTACGGGCTGTATGTCCAGCAAGGCGAGAACGGGGAGGACAAGGGAAAGAAGACGAAACCACGCCGGAGCGCGTTGCCGCGTGGCATGGACGGAGAACAGATCACCCTGGAACAGGCGCTCGGCCTTCTGTCACTGCCGCGGCCCATCGGCATTCACCCGGAAACTGCCGAGATGATCGAGGCGGGGATCGGCCGGTTCGGACCCTATGTGCGCATGGGTGCACTGTTCGGCTCGCTCGATCGCGACGACGACGTGCTGGCGATCGGCATCAACCGGGCAGTGGATTTGATCGCGCGCAAGATGGCGAGCGTGCGAACGCTCGGACCCCACCCTGGGAACAAGGAGCTGATTGCGGTGCGCAAGGGTCGCTTCGGTCCCTATGTCCAGCACGGCAAGACAGTGGCCAATCTGCCGCGCGGCTTGATGATGGAAGAGATCACCCTCGATGAGGCCGTGACGCTGCTGAAGGAGAAGGGCAAGCCACTGCGCCCGCGCGGCGCTGCCGGACGGCGAGGTCGCGGTGCCGTGGCGGCAAAGCCTGAAGCCGCGGCTGAACCCAAGGCACCAGTGCCACGCAAGGGAAAGGCCGCTGCCAAACGCCGCAGCGCAAAGTCCAAGCGCCCCGCGACGAAGAAATCCGCCAAGGCATCGCCAAAGAAGAAGGCTGCGGCGCGTGGCAAGACAGCGACGCAACCGGGCTGATCTGACCAGCCCCCTCCCCCGAGCCCCCTCCCGCAAGGGGAGGGGGAGCTCGGTCCCTGATGCTCCCCCTCCCCTTGCGGGAGGGGGCTCGGGGGGAGGGGGCCGCCTTCCAGGCACGGCTATCGTGGTCATCACCGGCACCGACCCCGACGGCGATGCCATCGCGCGGCCGGCCAACTGGGACGCCGCCAATGGCGCGCCACCCACGGTGTTCATGGTAGCCGAACCGCGCGGTCACCCCGCGCTCGCCCCCGGTGAGCGCGTGCTGGCACGCCTCAGGCCCACCGGCTCAGGCCGCTACGAAGGCCGCACGGTGCGCCGCCTGGCCGACACGCCGGGCCGTGTGCTTGGCGTCTACCGCCATGGCCGCATCATCCCCACCGACCGGCGCGCCAAAGCGGAATGGGTTGTGCCGCCCGGTCAGGATGGCGGCGCGGAACCAGGTGAGATCGTGCTCGCCGAACCCCTGCCTCACCACCGTCTGGGCCTCAAGCCCGCCCGCATCATCGAGCGCCTCGGCGCCATGGGCGATGCGCGATCCGTCAGCCTCATTGTCATTCATACCCACGACATTCCCCAGGCATTTTCCGCAGCCGCACTCGAGGAGGCCGAGCGCGCCGGTCCCACGCCGCTCGGACGTCGCATCGATCTGCGCGACATCCCGCTGGTCACCATTGACGGGGAGGACGCACGCGACTTCGACGATGCCGTGTTCGCGGAACCGGATGGATCGGGCTTTCGCCTGATCGTCGCCATCGCCGATGTCGCCCATTATGTCCGCCCCGGATCGGCGCTGGACCAGGCGGCGCGCACCCGCGGCAACAGCGTCTACTTTCCCGATCGCGTCGTGCCGATGCTGCCAGAGGCACTTTCGAACGGCTGGTGCAGCCTGCGGCCGAACGAGGAGCGCGGCTGCCTGTTCGCTGAGCTCCGCATCGATGCGCAAGGCCGCAAGACATCGCACCACTTCGGCCGTGGTTTGATGCGCAGCACGGCGCGCCTCACCTATGACAGTGTGCAGCGTGCACATCGAGTCGAGCGACACCAGCCACGCGCAACTGTACGCGGCATTCCGCGCGTTACTCGCCGCCCGCACCGCACGCGGCACGCTCGACCTCGACCTGCCGGAGCGCCGCATCGTCCTCGACAGCGACGGCGTTGTGCGCAGCGTGGCACCTCGGCCACGTCTCGATAGCCATCGGCTCATCGAGGAATTCATGATTCTGGCCAACGTCGCCGCCGCGGAGGAACTCGAGCGCCGTCACCAGCCGATGATGTATCGCGTACACGCCCCACCATCCGACGAGAAGCTGGCGTCGCTTCGAGACTTCCTGCACGGGCTGGGTATTTCTCTGCCACCCGGCGATCAGGTGCATCCACGTGATCTCGACCGTGTGCTTCGCCGTGTCGCCGGCACTCCGGAAGCCCCGCTGGTCAACGAGGTCATGCTGCGCAGCCAGTCGCAGGCGGAATACAGCCCCGACAATATCGGCCATTTCGGCCTCGCGCTGCCGCGGTACGCACACTTCACCAGCCCGATCCGCCGCTACGCCGACCTGCTGGTTCATCGCACGCTGATCGGTGGTTTGCGGCTCGGCGACGGTGCCCTCGCCCCCGACGAAGCCGCGCACTTTCCCGACACCGCTTTGCACATAACGTCGACCGAGCGCCGCGCTCAACTGGCTGAACGGGACGCCATCGACCGTTACCTCGCTGCATACATGGCCGATAAAGTGGGCGCGAATTTCGCTGCGCGAATTTCTGGTGTGACGCGATTCGGACTCTTCGTCACAGTTGCTGGAAACGGCGCGAGTGGTCTCGTGCCGGTCCGCTCGCTGCCGGATGATTACTGGCAGCACGATGAAAGGAGCCAGACCCTGACAGGACGCCGGACCCGCCTCGCGTTCCGCTTGGCTCAGGAGGTCGACGTGCGACTTGCCGAGGCGAGCCCGGTCAACGGCGGCCTGGTTTTCCACATCCTGCAGGGCGTTCCTGATCGCCCTGGCGGCAGACCGCAGAAGGGGGTGCGATTCAGGCCCAGGTGATCCGCGTCGGCGTCCTGTGCGTCCTGCTGCTGGTCGCCCCTGCGCACGCCCAAACTGTCGTCACCCCACCCGGTATCGATCCAAATCTCGTATCCGACGTTTATGCGACCGCGCTGGCCTTCATGGCCCCGCGCACGTTGGAACCGGTCGCTGTCTCGCAACTCACCATCTGGGGGTTGCACGGACTGACGGCGCTCGATCCGGATCTGGCGACAGAGGTGTACGAGGGAAATCTGCGACTGACCGTGCGGGACCATCTCATTGCGACAAGGCCACCTCCGGCCGAAACCGACGTCAACGCCTGGGCGCGCGTTGCCACGGACTTTGCCGTGGCGGCCGCTGGTGCGTCTGTGCCGGTTCATAGAGCCGGCACACAGGGAATCGTTCAAAGCTTTTTCGACGAGCTGTTCAATCACCTCGATCCGTATTCTCGCTACGTGTCGCCGCGCGATGCCAGCCAGGATCGCGAACGCCGGATTGGCCAGGCAGGCGCGGGGCTGCGCCTTGTCCGGCGCGGATCAGCCATCGTGGTCGAGGAGGCGATCGCCGATGGACCTGGCGCGCTCGCCGGCATTCGGCCCGGAGACACGATCCTGTCGGTCGACGGCAGGTCGACCCGCGGCAAGGACGCCGGCTCTGTAATGGCCTGGATCGCCGGCCCGGAAGCGACACAGCTCACGATTGCCTGGCGCGACCAGGAACGACGGACACACTCGGCCGAGTTGGAACGCGAAATGGTGCCGCCGGAGACCGTCTTCGCTCAGCGCATCGGCGACGCGCTGCTGATCCAGATCACCGAGTTCAATCGCAGCACCGACAGCCATCTCGCGGAGGTCATCGGGCAAGGCTTCGCCAGCACGCATCCCCCGGAGGGCATCATCCTGGACCTGCGCGGCGATCGCGGCGGGCTGCTCCGCCAGGCTGTCAGCGCAGCCGACACGCTGCTGTCCGCCGGGGTCGTGACGATGACCGTCGGACGTGATCCAGAGGCGACCCGGATCTGGCGTTCCAACCCTGGCGAGTTGGCGGGCGACGCGCCCGTTGTCATCGTGGTCGACGGTCGCACCGCGAGCGCGGCAGAGATCCTGGCCGCTGCATTGGCGGACCGGGGCCGCGGCGTGGTCATCGGCAGTTCGACCCTCGGCAAAGGGCTGGTACAGACCATCACGGCATTGCCGGACGGTGGGGAGCTGTTCGTTACCTGGAGCCGCGTGCTGGCCCCACGGGGCTGGCCCATCCAGGGCCTGGGCGTGTTGCCTCAGGTCTGCACCAGCCTGGGACAGAGCACTCTGAGCTGGCAACTCACGGCACTCGCGCAGGGACAGCAGCCGATGGCGAAGGCTCTGGAGGCCCACCGGGCGGCCCGGGCACCGCTGCAACCGGCGCAGATCCTCGCAATCCGCAACAACTGTCCCGCCGCGGAGGGGCGCGAGGCGGACTTCGACACGGCTCGTGTGCTCATCCACGACCCGGCGGCATATGCCGCGGCCCTGCTGCCGCCGCTCAGGTCCCCCGGCGAGGCAGCGGCAAGCGGAACAGGTGCCACGCGGTGATCCATCCTTGACCGTGCGCCGATGGAATCGCATCTTCTGCTGATCGAAAGGGACCAGCCATGGCGAAGACCAATACGATCCAGATCAAGCTCGTCTCGAGCGCCGACACCGGTTTCTACTATGTGACGAAGAAGAACGCGCGCAGCCAGACCGGCAAGCTGGAGATGCGCAAATACGATCCGGTCGTGCGGAAGCACGTTCCGTTCCGGGAAGCCAAGATCAAGTAAACCGGACTAGGCGACCGGCCCGACCGGGGTCGCGATCTCGATCCGATTGCGCCCGGTACGCTTGGCTGTGTAAAGCGCGAGATCGGCAGCGTGAAGCAGCGCTTCTGGCGTTCCGGGGCACTGTCTGCTGCTGGCCACACCGATGCTCACCGTCAGCTGGCACTTCCTCCCAGGCCCCCACGTGAACCGCGTGGCTTCCACCGCTGACCGGACCCGCTCGGCCGCCAGCAATGCGTCAGGGAGGCCGGTACCCGGCATCACCACCACGAACTCCTCGCCCCCATAGCGTGCAAGCGAGTCGAACACGCGGGTGCCGGCGCGAAGGACATCGGCGATGACTCGCAGCGCCTGATCGCCGGTGGCATGGCCGAACTCGTCGTTGACCGCCTTGAAATGATCGACATCGATCATCAGCACTCCAAGATCCGGATTCTGCGTGCTCTCCAGCAGCCCCCGCAAATGGCGCATCAGATAGCGCTGATTGTACAGCCCGGTCAGCGGGTCGATCAGCGCCATCTCCAGCGCGGTGCCAAGGTCCATGCGTAGCCGGTCCTGGTAAAACTTGCGCCGGATCTGATTGCGAGCGCGGGCACGCAGTTCATTTTCGTCGAGCGGCAGGACCAGCCAGTCGTTCGCGCCCAGGTCAAAGCCGCGCAGGATCCGGCCGCGCTCTTCCGGCTCGGCGATCAGCAGCATGGGGATCTCGTGCGTGGCGTCGGCCGCGCGCAGAGACGAGGCGAGTTTCAGCGGATCTTCCTCGATGAGCGACAGGCTGAGCACGATCAGATCGAACGGGATGGCAGCAGTTAGCTCCGCAGCCTCTGCGCCCGTACGGGCACGACCGGCGACGATCTCATCGCGTGCCAGGGCATCCTGGATGGTCTGTGCGCCAAGGTCCCAGTCATCGATCACCAACGCCCGGGCGCCGGCAACCGATGGCGGCGCCACACTCTCGTTCGTCAGACCCATCGCCCGAGCGGTCTCGCCGCGCGCCCGCCATTCGTCGAGCAGCCGCTTTAGCCGGATCAGACTGCGCACCCGGGCCATAAGCGTCTCGTACTCGACCGGCTTGGTCAGGAAGTCGTCTGCGCCAGACTCGAGTCCGCGCAACCGCTCCCCTGGTTCGCCGAGAGCGGTCACCATCACGACAGGGATGTGCAGTGTCGTCGGGTCGCCCTTCAGCCTCCGGCAGCACTCGAAGCCGTCCATCCCAGGCATCATCACGTCGAGGAGGATAAGGTCCGGCTGCCAGTCAAGCGCCATGCGCAGCGCCTCGAAGCCGTCCTTGGCGCTGGCGACCTGATAGTATTCGGCCGACAGTTTGGCCTCCAACAGCCGGGTATTCGCTGGCACGTCGTCTACGATCAGGATCCTGGCGGTCATCGGCGGCGACTTCGCCCTTTGCTGGCGTTGGGGGACCCCAATACACCAGATCAGTTTAACCGACGGTTGCAGTTTCAAAATGCACAAATCACGGCGGGTCAGCAGCGAACCGGCACTTCCGCTCTCCGGACGGACCTCTCGAACCCTCTTGTTCACTCAACCTGACTGATGATTAAAGGCAGTCAATGATTTGATAAACCTAGCGAATGCTGGAATTATTGGCATCCCATGGCGGTCGATCTGGCAATGTTCCTCAGTGGCGCCTGGGGCCCCGACGCTCGGCTGGACACCGCTCAATTCCCGCCCGCCGGCGTGTGGCGTCACATCCCCCGCTTGTAGTGGACCGATGAACCGGCGCCGGTCGGTGCTACTGACTTGCCACAATGCTTCGCTTGGCACCGTTCGGCTTCGTGCTGCTGTGGGCTTCCTCGTTCATCGCTTCGCGGGTGGGGCTGCGATACCTGTCGCCGATGCTGTTTGTCACGATACGCCTGATGCTTGCCGCCGCGGTACTGGTCGGTGTGATGTTGGCGCTGCGGCGGTCGTGGCGCGTCCTTGAAGGCCGGTGGGGACATCTGGTGGTTGCCGGCGTGCTCACCAACAGCGTGCTGCTGCTGACGGCGCATTACGCCATGGTACATGTGGGAGCGGCGCAGATAGCGCTGGTCCAGACACTCAATCCGCTGCTCACGGCGGTGCTCGCGTGGCCGCTGTTGGGGGAGCGGCTGCTGCCGCTGCAGTTCCTCGGGCTGGGTCTGGGCGCCGCCGGCGTCGTGCTGATCGTCGGCATGGCCGCGATGAGCAGCCCGCTGCAACTGCACGGCCTGCTGCTGACCGCCGGTGGCGTGGCCGGCCTATGCGCTGGCACGCTGTATTTCGGCCGCTTCTGCCGCGGGGTGCCGATCCTGGAGGGCACCACAGTGCAGCTTCTCGCCGCCGCCGCCGCATGCGCCGCAGCGACGATTGCGTTGGAGACGCCGCACGCTCAGTGGATTGCGCCCGCGATTCTTGCGACCGCATGGAACGCAGGGGCGGTTTCTCTGGGTGGGATGGCGCTGTATTACCTGATGCTCAAGCGCGGCACGGCGGCGCGGGCGACGGCGAACTTCTACCTGGTGCCGGGCACGGCGGCACTGCTGGCCTGGGCCTTGCTGGGTGAAGGGCTCTCAGCGCTGACGGTGGTTGGGCTGATCGTCTCATCGGTCGGATGCTGGATGGTGAGCCGCCGAGAACCTGGAGCGCCGTCGGCCTGATCGGAGCTTCCCTCGCCCCTACCCTACCTCACGGCGAACTGTGTGTTGCCGAACATGATCTCCCGCTCGGCGTCGGTCATTTTCCCCTTGCGCTGCTCCTCCAATAGCACCGCCACGCCGCGCTGCACCGCAGGGCGCGCCGCCATCGTATCGTGCCAACGTTTCACATTCGGATAGTCGTCCAGGTTGATGTTTCGGCGCTCGGGATTGCGGATCCAGGGAAACGTGATGATGTCCGCCATGCTGTATTCCTCGCCCGCCAGCCACGTCGCCTCACCCAACCGCTTGTTCAGCACCCGGTGAAGCCGCGCCACTTCGTTGGTATATCGATCGATAGCGTACGGTATCTTCTCGACCGCGTAGGCGGCGAAGTGATTGTACTGGCCGAACATCGGGCCAACACCACCCATCTGGAACATCATCCATTCCAGGCATTTGTAGCGGCCGACTGGATCCTTCGGAATCAGCTTTCCGCCCGTCTTCTCCGACAGATAGATCATGATTGCCGCCGACTCGAACAGCGCCAGCGGCTTGCCGCCCGGACCCGCGGGATCGACGATCGCGGGAATGCGGTGATTGGGCGTTATTGACAGGAATTTCGGCTTGAATTGATCGCCCTTGCCGATGTTGATCGGGATCACTTTGTACGGCAGCTCGAGTTCCTCGAGCGCGATGTGCACCTTGTGGCCGTTCGGCGTGGGCCAGGTCCAGACCTCAATCATTTGTTCCTCCGGCTGCTTGCCGCCAAATCAGTTTGCGACAGTCAGGCATCCCCCGCCAGATAGCCATCGCAGCACCGTCGGCCGCTCCGCGCGGGATGTGGCGCCTTCACTTCTTGTTCAGACATTGCCGCCAGATAAGCAATCGCCGGCTGCTTTGCTCCGACGCGGTACAGCTCCTATCCATCCGTGACCGAGGCACGCTTCGATGGTCGCAGTCTTACGCCGTTGCGGAGACCAGGGTGTACCCCCGAACGACAAGCAAAGGCGCTACCGCTTCGTTTGATGTGAAACTATGTATATACAGGATCAGCGGTGACCGCGCTCGGAACTGCCGCAACGGCTGACGCCTCGGTGATCTTCTTCGTCAATAATCTGCCTGGGATTTCTACGACCAGATGGCGGCGCGCCCGAGCGGCGGGCGACCGCTTAATCGGCCGCCGGCCATGGCCACACAAGCTGTGCCAGAAGTGGCCATGCAGGACCCAGCCAGACGCTGCGAACACTTGGGGGCCGGCAGGTGCTGAGACGTGTTCAGGCATTTCCTGCCAGATAGTCGATCGCCGCCTGCGCACCGCCAGACCTGTGCGGGACACCAGCGACGCGCAGTCCCATTTCCACCCCACCGAGCGTGCCGACAAGTTGCAGGTCGCCGAAATCGCCGAGGTGGCCGATGCGGAACACGCGATCCTTCAGAATGCCGAGCCCATTGCCCAGGCTCATGTTGTATTTGTCCAGGATGGTCCCCCGTAGCGCATCGGCGCTGTGTCCTTCGGGTACGCGCACCGCAGTCAGCGACGATGAGTAATGCCGCGGATCGGCGCACTGCACCTCCAGCCCCCAGCTTCGCACTGCACGGCGCGTCGCCTCGGCATGGCGGTCATGCCGAGCGAACACGTTTTGCAAACCTTCTTCTAGCAGCATCTTCACCGCCTCGTTGAGGCCGAACAGCAGGTTGGTTCCGGGCGTATAGGGGAAGTAGCCGGTCTTGTTCGCCTCCAGCATCGGCCGCCAGTCCCAGTAGCTGCGGTGCAGGCGAGCGCTTTCTGTCGCCTTCAGCGCCTTCTCGCTGATCGCGTTGAACGACAGACCGGGCGGCAGCATCAGCCCCTTCTGCGATCCGGCGACCGTGACATCGACACCCCATTCGTCATGCCGGTAGTCGATGGATGCCAGCGAAGAAATGGTGTCGACCATCAGCAGCGCCGGATGATGTGCCGTATCCATCTCCCGCCGCACCTCATCGATGCGGCTGGTGCAGCCGGTCGATGTCTCGTTGTGCACCACGCACACCGCCTTGATCCGGTGCGCGCGGTCGTCGGCAAGTGCCGCGCCGATCGCCGCCACATCGGCGCCGCGGCGCCAGTCAGTGTCGATGAAAATCGGCTTGAGATCGAGCCGCTGCGCCATCTCGTTCCACAACGTGGCGAACCAGCCGGTTCGGCACATCAACACCGTATCGCCAGGCGACAGCGTATTGGCTAGCGCCGCCTCCCATGCGCCGGTGCCAGACGCCGGATAGATCACGACAGGACCGCTGGTCTGGAAGATCACGCGCAGATTGGTCAGTAGCTCCAACCCAAGTCGGCCGAAGGCGGGGCCGCGATGATCGATGGTCGGGCTGTCGATCGCGCGCAGCACACGGTCCGGCACATTGGTGGGGCCGGGGATCTGCAGAAAGTGCCGGCCGGCGTGGTATTGCGTCATGAAGCCTCCTCGCGCGAGCCGGCAGATTGGCGCCGATCACCTGCTGTGCCAATCGGGTACCCCGCCGGGCGTGACCCATGTCCGCCACCATGTTACGCACGACCCGACGGATGCAATGGGGCAGGTTCCTCACATGAGGCAAACGGGATGAGCGGCACCACCGTCGCGCCAGGCGATTCACGTCTGGCCGATCGGCTGCGGCGCGAGATTCGCGGCGACGTGCTGTTCAGCCGCGCCGACCGCGGCCGTTACGCCACCGATGCGTCGATTTATCAGGTAGAGCCGATCGGCGTGATCGTGCCGGAGGAGATCGGCGACGTCGCGGCGGTTTTATCGATCGCACGCGAGGAAGGCGTCCCCGTTCTGCCGCGTGGCGGCGGCACCAGCCAGTGCGGCCAGACGGTGAACCGCGCGCTGGTGATAGACTGCTCGAAACATCTGCGCCGCATCCTGCATGTCGATCCCGATGCCCGCACGGCGTTGGTGGAACCGGGACTGGTGCTGGGTCATCTCAATGCCGCGCTGCGTGAACACGGCTTGTTCTTCCCGGTGGATCCCTCGACGCATGCCCGCTGCACGATCGGTGGCATGACCGGCAACAACTCCTGCGGTTCGAAGTCGATACGCTACGGGCTGATGGCAGACAACGTACGCACGATCGACGCGATTCTGGCCGATGGCACGCAGCACAAATTCGGCCTGCTGCCGGACAATATCGGCGCCGACGTGCCCAGCGGCATCGCCGAGCTGATCCAGCGGCTCAGGGCGTTGGGTGCGACGGAAGCCGAGGAGATCGCGGCGCGGTTTCCCTCACAACTTCGCCGCGTGGGTGGCTATAACATCGAAGTGCTGACACCGGTCGCGCGGCTCGCCGGTCAGGAGAACCTGGCTCGGCTGCTCGTGGGATCGGAAGGCACCCTCGCCTTCTCCGCGGCAATCGAACTCGCGCTGCATCCCATCAAGCCGCGCAAGCTGCTGGGCATCTGCCAGTTCCCGACATTTCGCAGCGCGATGGAGGCGGCACAGCACATTGTGCAGCTCGATCCCGAGGCGGTGGAGCTGGTCGACCGCACCATGATCGATCTCGGTCGCGGCATCCCGATCTTCCGCGCCACTATTGACCGGATGCTGATCGGCGAACCCAATTCTCTGCTGATCGTCGAATTCCACGGCCACGACGACGCACCGCTCGCCGCTAAGCTGGCTAACCTTGACGAATTGATGAGCGAACTCGGCTATCCAGGCGCAGTGGTTCGCGCCTCCGACGCTCCGTTCCAGAACGACATCGCCGCAGTGCGCGAGGCCGGCCTCAATATCATGATGTCGATGAAGGGCGACGGGAAACCGGTGTCGTTCATCGAGGACTGCGCAGTCGATCTCGAGGACCTCGCCGACTACACCGAGCGGCTCAACGAAGTGTTCGAGAAGCACGCTACCAAAGGCACATGGTATGCCCACGCATCGGTTGGATGCCTGCACGTCCGTCCGGTGCTCAACATGAAGGACCCGCAGGATGTCGCTACCATGCGCGCCGTGGCGGAAGAATGCTTCGCCCTGGTGAGAGAGTACAAAGGCTCGCACAGCGGCGAGCACGGCGATGGCCTGGCGCGCAGCGAATTTCACGAAGCGATGTTCGGTCCACGCATCGTGCGCGCGTTCGAGACTGTGAAGGACGCGTTCGACCCGCACAACATGCTCAATCCCGGCCGCATCGTGCGACCGCCGCGCATGGACGATCGCACGCTGTTCCGCTACGCACCCGGCTACGCCCCGATCGGCGACTTCGTGCCAAAACTCGACTGGTCGGATCATCCCGGACCACTCGGCGGCATGCTCGGCGCCGTCGAGATGTGCAACAACAACGGCACCTGTCGCGCCTTCGATGCCAACGTGATGTGCCCGTCGTATCGCGTGACACGCGACGAGACGCACCTCACGCGTGGGCGTGCGAACACGTTGCGGCTGGCATTGACCGGCCAACTTGGTGCCGATGCGATGGCATCCGACGCGGTGGCCGATGCGATGTCGCTCTGCGTGTCCTGCAAGGCCTGCAAGCGCGAATGCCCGACCGGCGTCGACATGGCGAAGATGAAGATCGAGGTGCTTGCGACACGCTTCGACCGCCACGGCCTGACACGTCGTGACTGGCTGGTTGCCGAATTGCCCCGCTACGCGCGACTGGTCGCGCCGTTTGCACCCTTGGTCAATCTGCGGAACCGCATCGCTCCGCTGCGCCGCTTCGGCGAGCGCATCACCGGATTTTCAGCCGCACGTCCCTTGCCCATCTGGCGTCGCGACGCGTTCCGTGACCGCGAGGTCGAGGCGTTCGCACCGGTGAAGTCGCGCGGCGACGTCATCCTGTTTGCCGACACGTTCAATCGCTGGTTCGAACCGGAAAATCTGCGCGCCGCGCTGCGCGTGCTCACCGCCGCCGGATATCACGTGCGGATGCCGAAGGTTCGCGGTCGACCGCTCTGCTGCGGTCGCAGCTTTCTATCAGCGGGCATGGTGGACAAGGCACGTGATGAGGCGCGCCGTACGCTCGACCACCTTGCCGGCGATCTGCCGGTGATCGGCCTTGAACCGTCCTGCCTGCTGACTTTGCGTGACGAATACCGATCGCTGCTGCCTGGTGCGGAGACCGAGGCGTTGGCCCGCCGTGCATTGCTGTTCAGCGAGTTCCTGGCCCGCGAAAAACCCGACCTGCCGCTCAAGCCGCTGCCGGCCACCTCGCTTGTGCACGGTCACTGCCATCAAAAGGCCTTTGGCGCCTTCCCGAGCGTGCTTGCAATGCTGAAACGCATCCCGGAACTCGCGGTGACGCCGATCGCGTCGTCCTGCTGCGGCATGGCCGGCGCATTCGGCTATCAGGCGGAGACCCAGGCCGAATCGCACGCGATGGCCGAGGCCGGTCTGCTGCCGGCGGTACGCAAATCCGCGACCGATGATATTTTGATCGCTGACGGCACCTCGTGCCGCCACCAGATCCGCGATCTGGCAGGCCGCGAGGCGATCCACTCCATTCGACTGCTCGACCGGGCCTTGGCAGCATGACACAAGACGAAGTGCTGGATTTCTGGTTCGCGGGTGATCCCGACACTCATCGCAAGGAGTGGTTCCAGAAGACCGCCGAATTCGACGCAAACTGCACACGCTTTGCCGTCGGATTGCGCGACGCCAGAGCAGGTGCGTTCGACCACTGGGCGGAAACACCGCGCGGCACGCTGGCACTGATCATCTTGCTCGACCAGTTCTCGCGCAATCTTCACCGCAATTCGCCAGAGGCGTTCGCTGCCGATGCCAAGGCGCGCGAGATCGCTCGCACCGCGATTGAGCGCGGCATCGATCGGATGCTCGGCGACGTCGAGCGTATGTTCATCTATCTGCCATTCGAACACTCGGAAGATCTCGCCGACCAGGATCAATCCGTGCGCCTGTTCACGGCACTGGGCGAGGAAATGACCCGCTACGCGGAGGACCATCGCGACGTGATCCGCCGGTTCGGCCGCTTCCCGCATCGCAACGCGGCGATCGGGCGTACCAGCACGCCGGACGAGTTGGCATATCTGGCGCAACCGGGCGCGGGGTTCTGAATCGCGGGGGGAGTGAATCCCCGGGGAGTGCCGCGCTGCGACGATCTGGGGTAAACTTCCTCCACGCACTCCCGGCAAGGAGGCAAACCATGCCATTCGATGAAACTTCGCGCCAACCCGGCCGCCGTCCGTCGCGCAACGTGCTCGGTGGTGTCCTCGATATCTGTTCGATCAAGCCGATGACCGGCTTCTTCCGCAATGGCTGTTGCGACACGAGCGCCGCGGATGTCGGCAGCCACACCGTCTGCGCCGTCATGACCGCGGAGTTCCTGGCGTTCAGCAAGGCTGCGGGCAACGACCTCTCGACGCCGCATCCCGAATTTGGCTTCTCGGGCCTGCAACCTGGCGATCGCTGGTGCCTGTGCGCCCCGCGCTGGCAAGAGGCGCTGGACGCAGGTGCCCCGCCGCGCATCGTGCTGCGCGCCACGCAGGAGGGCGCGTTGGAGCACTGCAGCGTGGCAGACCTGAAGAAACACGCGATCGATCTGGCCTGAGGCGTGGCCAGCGAACTTCCCGCTGAATTCGCGCTGATCGCTCGGCATTTTCGGCCGCTTGCCGGGCCGGGCGCGCTCGACCTGCAGGACGATGCCGCGGTTCTGACGCCGCCGCCCGGCCGCGAACTGGTGCTGACCTGCGACGCCATGGTCGCTGGCGTCCACTTTCTGCATGACGACCCGCCCGAACTGATAGGTCGCAAGCTGCTGCGCGTGAACCTGTCCGACCTCGCGGCAAAAGGTGCGACGCCCATTGGCTATCTGATGACGGTCTCCGCGCCGCGCGACACACCGGACTCCTGGTTCGCAGGTTTTTGCGCCGGCCTGAAACAGGACCAGCAACAGTACGGCATCACGCTGCTCGGCGGTGACACCACCTCGACGCCTGGTCCGATCTCGCTGTCGCTGACGATCCTGGGCCACGTGGCACCCGGCCAGGCGGTGCGCCGCGCCGGCGCCACGCCCGGTGACGGCATCTGGGTCACCGGCACTATCGGTGATGGCGCACTCGGTCTTGCGGTGGCGCGCGGCAGGCTCGCGGACCCGAGCGGCCACCTGCTGTGGCGCTACCGCCTGCCCCAGCCGCGCGTTGGACTGGCGATCGCCGGCGTCGCGTCTGCCGGCATGGATATCTCCGATGGGCTGGTGCAGGACCTCGGCCACATCTGCCGCGCCAACAATGTCGCGGGCGAGATCGAGGCGGCGAAGGTGCCGCTATCCAACCCAGCCCGCGCCGCAGGCCCGGAATGGCTGACCGCATGCCTGACCGGCGGTGACGACTACGAGTTGCTGCTGGCGATTCCCGCGGCGCACGAGGCAGCGCTGCACCAGGCCGCCCGAGCGGCACGCGTGGCTTTGACGCGCATCGGCACCTTCCGCTCTGGGCCCCCCGAGGTCGTGGTCCGTGGCACTGACGGGGAGCCTATGTCACTCGACCGCGGCGGCTGGAGCCATTTCTGAGACCGTGCCAAAGCGGCGTCAGGGCGCTGCCGGTGACAACGCATTGCGGCCGCGCAGCATGCTATCGATAACCCCCAGGAGGTCTTGGCGAGGGTATGGCTTCCGCAGGATGGTCAAACCCTCAATCTCCGCATCGGCCAGCGCCTCCGCATAGCCAGTCGTCAGCAACACCGGCAGCTTTGGATAAAGCGTCCGCACCTCATGCGCCAACGTGATCCCGCTCATGCCGTGGGGCAGGACGATGTCGGAGAAGACGAGATCGATCGGCGCCCCGGAGGCAAGAGCAGTGAGCGCGGCGGGCGCGTGCTCAGCCTGTGCGACGGCGTAACCGGCATCCTTCAATACCTTGGTCGCCAGTTCTGCGACATCGGCATCGTCCTCGACGACAAGTACAGTGCCTTTGGTAGATGCTGTCCCAGCGGTCCTGTCTGACGCCGCCACATGCGCCCCGTGATCGAGTGCTGGAAGATAGAGAGTTATGCATGTGCCTTGGTCGACGTTGCTGGTGACTGTCGCGACGCCGCCTGATTGTAGTGCGAAGCCATAGACCTGGCTCAATCCAAGTCCTGTTCCTTTTCCAACATCCTTTGTGGTGAAGAACGGCTCGAACACATGAGGGAGTACGTCTGGGGCGATCCCCTCACCTGTGTCGGACAAGGTCATTACGACGTAGCTGCCGTCGAGGCCATGATTGCCCTGCTCAAGGGTCAAGCCCTGGTAAGTCGCGTTGCGCGCCGATATCTTGAAAGTTCCGCCGTTCGGCATAGCGTCTCTCGCATTGACTGCGATGTTGAGCACAGCGAGATCAAGTTGGCTCGCATCGATCATGATGGGCCAGAGATCGCTGGGAAGATCGACTTCGACGTAAATATCGCCACGCAGCGTTCGAGCGAAAAGGTCAATGGCCTCGCGCATATGCATCGAGACATTGACCTCTTCCGGTTGCAGCGGTTGCTGCCGCGAGAATGCAAGAAGCTGCTGGGTCACACGTTCCGCTCGCAAGGCGCCGCGCCGAACTGCGGAGAGGAGGCGTCGCAGTTCCTCGTTGCCGAGGGTGAGCGCATCGGCCAGGTCGAGGCTGCCGATCATGACCTGCAGGATGTTGTTGAAATCATGTGCGACGCCACCAGTGATCCGGCCGACCACCTCCATTTTCTGTGCGCGATGGAGCATCTCCACCGTGTGCTTCATATCCTTTTCGGTTTCTTTGCGCGTCGTAATGTCCCGGACTATGCCGGTAAAGTGCCGTTGCCCGTCAGCGTGCCATTCGGCAATGGAGAGATCGAGAGCGAAGTCCGAGCCATCCTTGCGCTGCCCCGCCACCTCGCGGCGAACGCCGATGATCTTCGCCTCCCTGGTTCGCCGATAGTCGGCGATGTACCCGTCATGCTGGCTACGGTCCGGCTCCGGCATGAGATGACTGACGTTGCGGCCTATGATTTCGTCAGCAGCATACCCGAAGATCGTCTCAGCGGCGCGGTTGAACGCCTGAACCGTCCCACGCTCGTCGATCACCACGATGCCATCGACCGCCGTCTCGATGATTGCTCGGTACTTCGCTTGTTCGCCCAGCAGCCGCTCTTCAGCAAGCTTGCGCTGAGTGATGTCGCGCGTGATGTTGGCATAGCCGATAAGCTGTCCAGCGCCGTCCCTGATTGGTTCAACGACGAGGCTCGCCCAGAACGTCGAACCGTCGTCACGAACGTGCAGACATTCACCTTCATATCTCCCGCGCTCGGCGGCAATCGCGAGGACGCGTTGCGGCTCGCCTGCCTGGCGATCGGCATCTGTAAAGAAACACGAGAGATGCTGGCCGATGATCTCGGCCGCCGCATAGCCCTCGATGCGCTCGGCGCCAGGGCTCCAGCTCCTTACGCCCCCCTCTGGATCAAGCATGAAGAGAGCGCAATCGGCGACCGCCTTGGCCAGCAGTGCAGATTCGTGCGCGGCTGATGCCAACGGTTCGCTCACCGTTTGTTCCCCTCCTCAGCGGGCCTTGTCCGTTGTCTTTCCGTTTCGATATCCATCGATCACCACGTTGCGGGAAATGAGCGGCCACAAGGCCCCATCGTTGCAACAACGGCCCTTACGATAACGATATTTCGCTCAGTTGCGGTATAATTCTGATCTGGGAGGCAATTCATTCGCATGGAACTCGGCGCGGTCCTCGACGCCGCATGATAGCCATGCTCCCGCCGGGCAGCAGTGTGACGATCGACGGCTTCCCCCGTTGCACCGTGCTTGCTTCAATGCGGCCGATACGTCTGCGCTTCGGGTTGTTACCCGACGGCTTAGAGTGAGCTAGACCAACAAATGATTGATATGGTTGTCATAATTAGATGAATCGCAATGTTTGGCTGCTGTTCTGCTGTCAGGCGCTGATGAACGCCGTGATGTCAGGCCAGACCGTGATGAGCGCACTGATCGGCCATGCGCTCGCGGTGGACAAGTCGCTCAATACGCTGCCGATGGCGATCCAGATGACGGCAACCATGACCGCGTCGATCCCAGCCGGCATCGTGTTCGCCCGGCTGGGCCGCAAGCCAGGCTTCTGGCTCGGCTGCGTCGGCTCGCTGCTCGGCAGCCTCACATTCGCGCTCGGTGTCTGGACGCAGAACTTTCAGGTGCTACTGCATCGGCGCCGTCTTCGCCGGCCTGGGCTTCGGCATCGCCCAGCACCTGCGCTTCGCCGCGGCCGAGGTGGCGGCGACTGAAGCACGCGCACGCGCCATCGCGCTGGTCATGGCCGGCGGTGTGCTCGCCGCCATCATAGGCCCCGAGATCGTCAAGCGCAGCAACATGCTGCTGCCACCGCTGATGTTTCTCGGCACCTATCTCTGTCTGACCGTCCTGCCGCTGATCAGCGCCGGGCTGCTGCTGTTCATCCAGCTGCCGCCCGCGATCCGGCGGGTCAGCGAGCCGGTGCCGTTCCGCACCATCATCGCGCGCCCGAATTTCCTCACCGCCGTCGTCTGCAGCATGGTCGGCTACGGTACGATGAACCTGATCATGGCCTCGACCCCGCTGCAGATGCTGTTCTGCGGCTTCGGGGTGAACGCCAGCGCCGATGTGATCCGCGCACACTCGATCGCCATGTTCCTGCCGGGCTTCGTGACAGGACGCCTGATCCACCGCTTCAGCGCACATCCCATTGTCTGCATCGGCGCTCTGCTGACCTCGCTTTGCGTCGCCACCAATCTCCTGTTCCCCCCACTCCTGCCCACCTTCACGGTGGCCCTGATGCTGTTGGGCGTGGGCTGGAACTTCATGTTCGTCGGCGGAACCACGCTGCTGGCGACCGCGCATGATCCGCACGAACGGGTCCGGGTTCAGGCCACCAACGACTTCATCGTGTTCGGCACGGTGGCCTGCACCGCCTTCGCCTCAGGCGCGATCGAGGCGACCGGCGGCTGGGCGGCGCTGAACCTCGTGGTCGTGCCACCGACACTGATCGCGGCGGCGCTGGTGATCTGGCACTGGACGGCCCGCTCGCGTCTGGCGCCGGCGGCGGCTCAATAGGCGGGGGCCGGCGCGCCACCGGCCGGCCCGGTGGTCGGGGTCTGGCCGATAGCGTTGAACCGGCCGATGTTGCCGAACAACTGCTGCAGGAACGACGCCTCGGTGCCCGGTGACGGCGTTGAGCGCGCCACGACGGATACCGGTATCGCGTCGTCCTTGTTCAGTAGCTTCACCTCCTGCAGCACGCCCTGATCGTTGAAGCTCAGAACCGTCACGTTCTGATTGAGAATGCCCTGGGTGCGCGCGATTCTGGGGTCGGGTCACCTCGCTGATATAGAGCCAGGTGTTGTCGTCGAAGGTGGCCCTCGCGGTCGGCGAACCGATCAGCGCAGTGACATCGGCCCGGGTCGAAGTGCCGGGCACCAGCTCCTTGAGCTGCTCGGCATCCACGTGGTTGCCGCGAAGCTGCGACTGCGCCTCGAAGAAGCTGCAGCCGCCGACCAGCAGGCAGGCAACCAGCGTGAGCGATGGCAACAAGGCCGCTGAATGGTTTCTGTTCACCTGGGCGTATCCTCCGCTCCGCGGTATGTCACCTCGGTGTCACGATGGCTCGTCGCTTGTCAATCGACGCATCAGTGGCGGCGCATCAATGGCGGAAGGGGTGATCGCAAACGTGTCAGGGGTGCTCGGCTTCAAGGGTCTGCGCAGGGCCACCCGGCACCAAAAGGCCGGCACCGCGCTCTATGGCGCCGCGGTCGCCGCAGCTCGCGCGCCCTGGTTCTATCGGGCACTCGGCGTGCCGGATACTCTGGACGGCCGGTTCGATCTGGTCGCGCTGCATGCCTTCCTGCTGATCCACCGCCTGCAGGACGCGCCGGAGCCCGCACCGGCCCTGGCGCAGGCGGTGTTCGACGCCATGTTCACGGATATGGACAATAACCTCCGCGAGATCGGGGTGAGCGACCTCAGCGTTGGCAAGCGCATGCGGGCCATGTGGGAGGCGTTCCACGGCCGTGCCAAGGTCTATACCGAGGCAATCCAGACGGCCGATCGAGCGGGACTCGAGGCCGCACTGGCGCGCAATGTCTGGCGTGGCGCCGCTCCGCCCGGGGCGGCCGCCTTATTGGCCACGGTTGTGTCGGCGCAAGCGGCGCATCTCGCCACGCAGTCACTTGCGATGCTGGAATCGGGGCAGGCACAATTCCTGCCAGCGACGGAGGCAATGTAATGATCCTGGAACTCCACCGGCCAATCGCGGTCGAGCGTATCGGGCCTGCCGGCCTGGACATGACGGTGGAAGCCACTGCCGCGGAATGCGCCGCGCTCGCCGAACGCATGGGCCTGCCCGTGGTGCTCGCACTGACCTGCACGTTCCATCTGGACCGGGATGCGGCCGGCACGCTGTCGGCGCGGGGCCACCTCGTTGCTCGGCTGATGCAAACCTGTGTCGTTTCGCTGGATGATTTCGTCAGCACTGTCGAGGAGCGCTTCGCGGTGCGCTGTGTTCCGGATGGCGAGGAAACCGACGACGCCGACCCAGAGTCGCTCGACGAGATCACCTTTGTCGATGGTACTCTCGACCTCGGTGAAGCCGCTGTGGAGCAACTGGCGCTGGCACTCGATCCGTATCCACGCGCACCGGACGCCATATTGCCGGACATGCCGGATGATCCTGAGGCGCAACCCTTTGCCGCGCTGGCGGCCTTGCGCCGCCGCCACTGATGCACGGTCCGCTGACCGATCGAGTAATTTTTCTTGACATGTGTAGTCATTATATCTAACTAACAGGCGCCAACAGGCTGACTCTGTCTGCGGACCAGAGCGCCTTCCCATCACCCCGGAGACATTCATGAGCATCGATCTGACACCGCTGGTGCAGGCGCTGGCCGCGCTTGCGTTGGCAGCGATGAGTGGAGCGACGCCCTATCTCGCGCCTCTCCTGGGCCGCTATCTGCGCGTCAGGCTCACCGCGACCCAGGCCGCCGCAATCCAGACCGCTGCCGATGCCGGCGCGCAGGCGGCCTACGGCTACATCGCCGCGCACGACGCCAGCTATCGCGATGTGGCGATCCGCGATGCCGCCATCGCCAAGGGCGTGCAGCACGTTGTCGCATCGACACCAGAAGCTTTGATCGCGATCGGCATCACGCCCGAGCACGTCCGGAACATGGTCGAGGCGCGGTTCGGGGGGCTCCTTGCCGCCGATCCCAAGGTGTCGATCGGCGCCTCGCCGACCGCCTGAATTCCCCGCATCAACCCGGAGACATCACCATGCGATTTATCATGGCGCTGCCGTTGCTCGCCTGCCTGCCCGCGTGCAGCAATGTGACGCAGGAACAGCAGGCGACGATCAGGCAGGTGCTGACGGTGGCCTGCAACGTGGACGGCGTAGTTGTGCCAGTGGCACAGCCGATCGTGGCCACCCTCGGCCCGGTGGGCGCCACTGCCGCTCAGGTGGACCTGTTGGTGCATCCCGCGGTGGTCGAAGCATGCAAGACAATCAGCGGAGTGCCGGTGAGCGTCACACCGGTTGGTGCTCCAGTTACCGTACCGGTCGACGGCGCCGCCAAGCCAGTCAACTGACCGCACTGCAGGGTAGTGTCTCAGTGTGAGCGCGCGCGCCTGCGTTCCGTCTTAAGCGCGCATTGACTTTATTGGGGGTAGCCTTCGCGTGACCTCTGAATTTGGCAAGAGAAACCCATGAGCGCTCCAATCACCAATGACCACTTTGACTTTTCGCTCGGCAACCTGAGCTATATCAATTCCGCATACGATGAGCCGTATGCCGCCGCAAAGCCGCTGGATCATCGGATCTCCGTTTGGGTTACGCGGTTGGGGTCGATGTTCCGCGAGTGGCAGCACCGGCGTGCCGTTATGCAGGAGATGTCGCTAATGACCGATCGCGAGCTTTCGGATATCGGCCTCTCGCGATCCGACTTGGCGCGGGTGTTCGATCCGGCGTTCGCGGCAGCCCGTGACAGGGGGCACGAGGTACATCGGTTATTGATGGATCGTCTGCCGGCTGGATGCCGCTGGTTGTGCCGCGCGCCGTGTCCACGCGTGCTGCAGCGATCAGACAGGCCTCCCTTGCGACCCGCCGGACCCTCTGCTAGACGCCCCGATCCTGCACTGTTCACCTATTGTGACCGTCCCCTTCTCCCTTAGCCGGGCCGCAGGGCGTCACCAAGACCGGAGGGGCGTTGTCCCATGGCCGTTCCCAAGCGCAAGACCTCGCCGTCCCGCCGCGGCATGCGTCGCAGTCACGAGGCGCTTCCCCACGAGGCGCATGCCGAATGCCCGAATTGCGGCGAGCTGAAGCGGCCCCACCACGTCTGCAGCCATTGCGGCTACTATGATGGACGCGAGGTCGTCCCTGCCGGAGACGCGCTGAAGGGCGCTGTTCGCGCCTGACGCCCGGACGCGGCGTGGCCTCCCTTCTCCCTTGACCGCGACCTACACGCTGGCGGTGGACGCCATGGGCGGCGACCGCGCACCGGCCATGGTCGTCGAGGGGCTTGAGATCTCCGCTGAACGGCACCCCGGCGCCCGCTTCCTGCTGGTCGGCGACGAGACACAGCTGACCCCCCTGCTCCAACGTCACAAACGCGCGGCTGCGGCCTGCGACATCCGCCACGCCCCGGAGGCGATCGGCAACGACACCAAACCCACGGCCGCACTGCGCGTCCGCGGCTCCTCGATGCGAGTCGCGATCGACGCGGTGGCCAGCGGCGAGGCATCCGGCGTGGTCACCGCCGGCAACACCGGCGCCCTTCTCGCCCTCGCCAAGATCGTCATCAAGACGCTGCCCGGCATCGACCGCCCCGCCATGGCCGCCATCGGCCCCTCGGCGCGCGGCGATGTGGTGCTGCTGGACCTCGGCGCCAACGTGCATTGCGACGCGCGAAACCTGGTCGAGTTCGCCGTGATGGGCGACGTGTTCGCACGCACCGTCCTTGGGCTCACCGCCCCCTCGATCGGTCTGCTCAACGTCGGCTCCGAAGAGTTGAAAGGCGACGACACGCTGCGCCTCGCAGCCGAGACGCTCCGCGCCAGCCACGTCGCGCCACAGTTCGTCGGCTTCGTCGAGGGCCACGACATAGCCGCTGGCACCACCGACGTTGTCGTCACCGACGGCTTCACCGGCAACGTTGCGCTGAAGACCGGCGAGGGCGCGCTCAAGCTGATCGGCGACCTGCTGCGCCAGGTGTTCCGCAGCAGCCTCACCGCGAAGCTCGCCTATTTGCTGCTACGCCCGTCACTCGAGCGGCTGCGCGAGTGGCTGGATCCGCGCCGCTACAACGGCGCGGTCATGCTTGGGCTGAATGGCGTCGCGGTGAAGTCGCACGGGGGCACCGACGCAGAGGGCTTCGCCCATGCGGTGGACGTGGCGATGGACATGGTGGTGCACCGGTTCAACGACCACATTCGCGAGGACTTGACCCGAATCGCCGAATTGATGGCGCTGACTGCGAAGAACAGCGCGTCAGAGAAGGAAGGCGGCACCGGCGCGCGCCTCGCCACCGCGCCTTAAGGAAGCCAATGGCCATTCGCTCGATTCTCGCCGGTGTCGGCGCCTATTTGCCCGAGCGCGTGGTCAGCAACGACGAGCTCGCACACAAGGTCGATACGTCGGACGAGTGGATCCGCGAACGCACCGGCATATGCCAGCGCCACATCGCGGCTGCGCACGAGACGGCAGCCTTCATGGGCACCGAGGCCGCGCGCGCCGCGCTTGCGAATGCCGGCGCCACACCGGCCGAGGTCGATGCGATCATCCTGGCCACCAGCACGCCGGATGAGGCCTTCCCGGCCACCGCGCTGCGCGTGCAGGCGGCGCTTGGCGTGACCGGCGGTTTCGGCTTTGACATCGCCGCGGCCTGCGCGGGGTTCATCTACGCGCTGTCGATCGCTGACAGCATGATCCGCACTGGCCAGGCGCACGGCGTGCTGGTGATCGGCAGCGAAGTCTACTCGCGCATCCTGAACTGGCAGGACCGCGGCACCTGTGTGCTGTTCGGCGACGGCGCCGGTGCTGTGTTTCTCCGCGCCGGCAAGGGCAGCGGCAGCATCGATCGTGGCATTCTTTCGACCCACCTGCATGCCCAGGGCACTCTGGGCGATATTCTGCATGTCGATGGCGCGGTTGGGCGCCACGATAAGCCTGGGCATTTGATGATGAATGGCCGCGAGGTGTTTCGCCACGCGGTGATGCGGCTCGCCGAGGCGGTGGAGGAAGCGCTAGCCGCGAATGGACTACGGCAGCGGGACATCGACTGGTTGGTGCCGCACCAGGCCAACCTGCGCATTATCGATGCCATGGCCCGCAAGCTCGGCCTTCCCCCGGAGCGGGTGGTGATCACTGTCGACCGCCACGCCAACACCTCGGCCGCCTCGGTGCCGCTCGCGCTCGCTGAGGCGTGCCGCGACGGACGCATTCGCCCGGGCGACCTTGTACTGATGGAGGCGCTGGGTGGCGGCCTCGCATGGGGCTCGGCATTGGTTCGCATGTAAGCCCCTGCGTGTCGATGCCGATGCCTCCTCGCAACGCCCTGATCCTGATTGATTTTGGCCGGCTAATTGCTTGACGGCAGAGGCACCGGCGCCTAGCGTTCTGCGATGCAGACCGTCACGCGCGCGCATCTGGCCGAGACGATCTATGCCCAGGTCGGCCTGTCGCGGAATGAGTTCAGCCGATCTCCTGGAGACTGTGCTGGAACGCGTGTCCGCCGTGCTGGAATCCGGAGAATCGGTCAAGATCAGTGGGTTCGGGACCTTTTCCGTCCGTCAGAAGGGCCGCCGCGTCGGGCGCAATCCGAAGACCGGACAGGAAGTGCCGATCATGCCACGTCGCGTCCTGGTGTTCCGCCCGAGCAACGTGCTGAAGGCGCGCGTGAATGGCACAACACCCATCGCGGATGACGACGAATGAGCGACGAGGCTGATGACCTGACCGTGCCACCAGTCGGTCGTGTGCGACCGAAGAAGGCGCCAAATGCGTTCCGCACGATCAGCGAGGTGGCCGACGAGCTACACATCCCGCAACACGTGCTGCGCTTCTGGGAGACCAAGTTCCCCCAGGTGAAGCCGCTGAAGCGCGGCGGTGGCCGGCGCTATTACCGCCCCGACGACATTGCGCTGCTGCGGCGGATCTCAGATCTTTTGTATATTCAAGGCTATACCATCAAGGGCGTGCAGCGCCTGCTGCGCGAGGGAGGCGGCAAACTGTCGGACGACATACCACCCGCTCCGGCGGACGAGCAGGAGGCTGCCGAAGCAGAGCGCGCTGCCGGGCTACCGACCGAACCGGAACTGCCGATGCCAGGTCTTGCGCCCACTGCCTCGTCTCAGTTTGGCCGCACCAGTGCGCGGCCCAAGGCCGATCTCGAAGTCGAGCGCCTGCGGGCGTTGCTGACCGACACACTGCGCGAACTTGAGACGTTGCGGGAGTTGCTGCCGTAACCGGCGTTGCCGGCGAACGGCATGACTGGTAAACCGACGGCCCCGCGGTCGGAGCGTAGCGCAGCCTGGTAGCGCATCAGTCTGGGGGACTGGGGGTCGTGGGTTCAAATCCCGCCGCTCCGACCAATTTTCCGTTTAACTCGCAATCTGTTCGTGGCCCTAATCACAGCTCCGCCGGGGATGCCGATTACCGCAACCTCGGTTGCCAAAACGTGCCGCCGGCATGACCAGCGGCACACGACGAGATTTCGGTCGCCGAACCCAAATCCTCCTCCTCCCCACGCGGGAGGGGATTGGGGGAGGGTGCCAGAGGACGCAGGCGTGTCCCCCCTGTCCCGTGGGGCCAACTCCCGTCGCTCCGACCGACAATCCACGGCAACCACGCCGCTACAGCCAACACCCAACGCAGCGCTAGTTCGCCGCGATCCACTCGACTGCACGTTCGCCTATCATGATCACCGTCGCATGGGAGCCGCCTGACCTGGGAATGCGCGGCATCACCGACGCATCGACCACCGACAATCCTTGGACCCCCTTGACCCTGCAATATTGGTCAACCACTGCCATCGGATCAGTGTCTGGCCCCATCTTGCAGGTCCCGGAAACATGCCTGGCTGAGCCCACAGTTTGCCGTATCCACAGGTCCAGAGCGTCGTCGCTGGCCAGAATGTCATCCGTGGGGTGAATCCGGTGATCCACCACGTCTTCATACGCATCGGACTGCAGCAGTCTTGTCGCCAACCGCAGACCGTCCCGCACCCGTCGAATATCATTTGGATGCTGGAGATAACGGTAATTGAAGGAAGGCTGGACGCTAGGGTCGGCCGAGGCCAGACTGACGTATCCTGAGCCGTCGGGCAGCCCGAGCGTGCATGAGATCCGTGCCACCTGTTCAGGAGGAACATCGCCGCTCAGGTATTTCGTCCGAACACCAGCCACGCGCTCCTCCCGTTCGTCGACGACCGGGCTGCTCCTCAGCACCATGTCGTTGACGGCGCTTGACCCTTCGGCGGTGTAGTGCAAACAAAAATGCACCGCATCGCGGTGCGCCTCGAGCGAGATGCCGTCCTTGACCTTGAAGGTCATCTGGGCACTGAGGTGATTCCAAAGGTTCTGACCCACGCCAGGGAGATGACAAACCACTGGTATCCCGAATTGTCGCAGTTGATCCTCGGGACCGATGCCCGAGAGCATAAGCAGATGCGGCGATCTGATCGCCCCGGCGCTCAGCACCACTCGCCCTGCCTCGACTTGGAACACCTGTCCGCCGCTCTCGGCTTCGACACCGACGACTTCGCCATCTCTGATCAAAATCTTCCGAACGAACACCCCGCCCCGCACCGTCAGGTTCAGATGGTGGCGCACCGGATTGAGATGCGTCATGGCTGTGCTCATGCGCACGCCGTCAATGTTGTTCGAGGGTGACACACCAAGACCGGCGGGATGCAGCCCGTTCGTATCGTCCGTCGTGCCGTACCCCGCCTGCACACAGGCTGCATGAAAGGCCTGTTGGATGACGGGCACGGGCCCTGACTGGCGGCGCCTGACCGGCATCGGTCCATCCGAGCCGTGGCAATCGTCCTGAATGTCGAGGTCACGCTCCGATTTACGATAGTACGGCAGGATCTTGTCGTACGACCACTCATCGTTGCCGAGCGCCGCCCATAAATTGAAATCCTCTGGGAAACCGCGTTGCATGGCCTGACCGTTGATCGACGACCCTCCCCCGATCACCTTGCCCTGCGCGACGTGAATCGTGCCTTGCTCCTCGGTGATGGTGCCACGCAAGGCCCAATTATGCTGTGAATCCGGGGCTTCGGCGAAGCGTGTGTGGCCGAACTTTATTTCGTCCGGAAGATGGGCTGGATCGGGGTAATCCGGCCCGGCCTCCAGCAACAGCACAGAAGTATGTGTGTTTGCCGCCAATCGGCTGGCCATTACGGAACCAGCCGCTCCGCCACCGACGATCACTACGTCGTATTTCATGGGACCCCCTCCTTCGACAATTTCCCCCGGTTTCATAGCCGTCCCGCATAGCGTCTCGCCTTTTCGCGGCGATCGCAACACGGCGTCACCGAAGACGAGGCATGCGCCGATGGAGAACCAGGGGGTTGTCGTCGCTGTCCCGCAGCGCTAGCTCTTCACCAGTCACCCTCTCAGGCACGGAGGAACCGGCAAATGCAAGCAGTCCTCAACGGTCATCAGATTGCTGCCAGCGACGACATCGTCGAGACCGGCGGCTACAACTACTTCCCCCCATCGGCGGTTCGCATGGAATGGCTGGAGAAGGCACCGAAGACCGACCATGATCGTGAATGCCCGCACGGCGTGCAGTTCTACGACGTGGTGATCGACGGCGTCCGATATGTGCGCAACGCCTGGATCTACGAAGCGCCGCAGCCGAAGATGGCGCAGGTGCGCGATCGCGTCGGCTTCTGGGAAGACGTCGAGATCCGCTGACGCTATAGCTTCGGCAGCCGATAGCGATCCTGCGGATCATCCCAACCTTTGAACTGTGGCGACCGCTTTTCGGCAAACGCCGCACGAGACTCCATCAGGTCGCTCTTGGCGCCGTGCTCATGCAGCGCGCCCGCCAGCCGTTGCTGATCCGCCGATGGCGACGGGCGCATCTGTCGCATCATGTGCACGGTGTTGACCCGCGAGGCCGGCGGCAGTGTCAGCAGATGCTCCGCCATGGCAAGCGCGCTCGGCAACAGCTCATCCGCATCGACCAGGCGGTTCAGAAATCCCACGTCATAGAAGCGCTCGGCGGTGAAGCGGAAGCCGAGCGCCATCTCCATTGCAATCGGATATGGCAGGTTGGCGACGTGGCCGTGATTGTAACCACCGAGCAGCCAACGCTTCGCCTCCGACACCTCGAACACCGCGCCCCGCACGGCGACACGCAGATCGGTGCGCTCCACCAGCATGAAGCCGCCGCCCATGGCAAAGCCGTTGACCGCAGCGATCACCGGCTTTTCCAGCGCACCCGACATGAACGGGTCCTCGATGGCGGGGCGCCTGCCGCCAGGTGCGCCGTTCGCCAGCGATTCCTTCATGTCCTCGCCGGCGCAGAACGCGCGGCCGGCGCCGGTGAAGATCGCCACTTCCATTTCGTCGCTATGGCGAAATTCGCTCCAGGTCTGCGCGAGCTCCGTGCGCATTTCGTGGTTGAGCGCGTTCAGCCGCTCCGGCCGGTTCATACGCACCACCAGAATCTGGCCGTGGCGCTCGGTTTCGACGACGGGCATGGTCAGGGCTCCTTTGGCACCGAGCATGAGGATAGATCGAGGCTAGCAGACAGCCGTCACCCATGCACGTGAGAGGCTGTCTTTGTTGCGCCGACCTCTGCCCGGGATTGAGTTGCGACGGCGGCTTGAATACGAACGTCCCAGGTCCCAAATGCTTGGCACTCCCAGGACCAGAGTGCCAGATGATCTGCACCTGGGCGTGCAGACAAGGTACGGGGCAAGCCGACCAGCCCCAGCGGCTGGCACCAGGTTAGTAGAAATCCCATGAAATTTCGTCCGTTGCATGATCGGGTGGTAATCCGTCGTCTCAATGCCGAGGAGAAGTCCTCAGGCGGGATCATCATTCCCGACACCGCCCAGGAAAAGCCGATGGAGGGTGAGGTCGTCGCTGCCGGTCCAGGTGCCCGCAACGAGCAGGGCCAGATCGTCGCTCTAGAGCTGAAAGCCGGCGATCGCATCCTGTTCGGCAAGTGGTCAGGAACCGAGGTGAAAATTGACGGAGAAGAGCTCCTCATCATGAAGGAGTCCGACGTCATGGGCATCATCGAGGGCAGTCCGGCGGCCAAGAAAAAGGCCGCGTGACCAGCCCGTATCATCGATTTCAGGAAGGATAGGCAAATGGCAGCGAAAGACGTTCGGTTCGGCGATGATGCCCGTCAGCGGATGCTACGCGGCGTCGACGTACTTGCCCACGCGGTGAATGTCACACTCGGTCCGAAGGGTCGCAATGTGATCCTGGACAAGAGCTATGGCGCACCGCGTATCACCAAGGATGGCGTGACCGTCGCCAAGGAGATCGAACTCTCCGACAAGTTCGAGAACATGGGCGCGCAGATGGCGCGGGAGGCCGCGTCGAAGACCAATGACGTGGCAGGCGACGGCACCACCACCGCCATCGTCCTGGCGCAGGCCATCGTGCGCGAGGGTGGCAGGGCGGTCTCCGCCGGCATGAACCCGATGGATGTCAAGCGCGGCGTTGACAAGGCGGTTATCGCGCTCGTCGATGAACTGAAGAAACGCAGTAGGAAAATAACCACGCAGGCCGAGACGGCGCAGGTTGGCACAATCTCCGCCAATGGCGAGGCCGAGATCGGCGCCATGATCGCCCAGGCGATGCAGAAAGTCGGCAACGAGGGCGTCATCACGGTCGAGGAAGCCAAGGGCATGCAGACCGAACTCGACATCGTCGAGGGCATGCAATTCGACCGCGGCTACATGTCACCCTATTTCGTCACCAACGCCGAGAAGATGAATATAGAGCTGGAGCAGCCCTACATCCTGATCCACGAAAAGAAGCTCTCCGGACTGCAACCCCTGCTGCCGCTGCTGGAGGCGGTGGCGCAATCCGGGCGCCCGCTGCTCATTGTCGCCGAGGATGTCGAGGGCGAGGCGCTCGCGACCCTGGTGGTGAACAAGTTGCGCGGCGGCCTGAAGGTTGCGGCGGTCAAGGCGCCTGGCTTCGGCGATCGCCGCAAGGCGATGCTCGACGATATCGCGGTGCTTACCAGCGGCCAGGTGATCAGCGAAGACCTTGGCATCAAGCTGGAGAATGTAACGCTCGACATGCTCGGCCGCGCGAAAAAGGTGCTGATCGACAAGGAGAACACCACCATCGTCGAGGGTACCGGCAAGAAGAACGACATCGTCGCACGCTGCAATCAAATCCGCGCGCAGATCGAGGAAACCACGTCGGACTACGACAAAGAGAAGCTGCAGGAGCGTCTGGCGAAACTGGCCGGCGGCGTCGCCATCATTCGTGTCGGTGGCTCTTCCGAGGTCGAGGTGAAGGAGCGCAAGGACCGGGTGGACGACGGCCTGCACGCCACACGCGCGGCCGTGGAGGAAGGCATCGTCCCTGGTGGCGGGGTCGCTTTGGCCCGGGCATCGTTGATCCTGGCCAAGCTGAATGCCGAAAATGACGATCAGCGGGTCGGCATCGAGATCGTGCGCAAAGCAGCGCAGATGCCGCTGCGTCAGATTGCAGAGAACGCCGGCGAGGACGGCGCAGTGATCTCAGGCAAGGTCCTCGACAAGGACGACTACAACTGGGGCTTCGATGCGCAGACCGGCGAGTTCAAGGACATGGTGAAGGCCGGTATCATCGACCCGACCAAGGTCGTGCGGTCCGCATTGCAGCACGCCGCGTCGGTCGGTTCGCTGATGATCACCACTGAGGCCATGGTGTCGGAGCGCCAGGAAAAGTCTGGCAACGGATCGTCCGGCGGCGTGCACGACTTCGGATTATTGAGCCGAAGCGGGCAACTATTGCACGAGCCCCGTGGAGGCTTCGATGGCGGACCCGGATGCACCAGATCCGCAGTTCGACGCGATGACGGCTCGTCTGTTGCGGCGTGAGGCATTGCGTCGCGCGGCCGAGGAGCTGAATACGACATCGGCGCCAGGGCTCGAGGGGGTCCTGGCGCGGATCTCGGCTGAGGTCACAGCCGAGGCCACCCGCCGCAATCGTGTCGCGGCCAAAAAGGAAACCGATCCGGCTGACAAATAGCCGGCGCGACTGAGACCGCTAGGACTTCTTCGGAGCGTCCTTGTCGCCCATACGTGCAAGCTGATTGTTTGCTGATGTCTGGCTGGCCTTCAGCCGTTCTGCAGCAGTCTTCTTAGGCTTCTTGGCTTCGCGGTTGGATCTCTTCTGCCCCTTGGCCACAGCCATATCCTTTCGCGTTTGACATCCGACATGATGTCACGATCTAGCGGAACGCGCACCACAATCTCTTCGTGCAGCCTTGCAGTCTGCCCGCAAGCCTTGCCAAGCTGGCCCCCGACCAGATCGGAGGGCGATCCCATGGCAACCAACGGAGCGAACGACCAGCGATCCTTCATCTACCTCGGCCTCGCCGGAGAAACCGGACGTGGCCGCACAGTTGAATCCGGCCTCTACCGCCTCACCGACGGCGACAATGAATGGAGGCCAGTGCACACCGGCCTGCCGGAGGCGCCAGCTATCCGCGCGCTCGCGGTGCACCCGATGCATCCGGAGATCATCTACGCCGGCACCCAATCAGGACCCTATCGCAGCACCGACCGCGGCGAGCACTGGGAGAAGGTGCCCGTCGCCGACCACGGCCTGCCCGTATGGTCGATTCTGTTCCACCCGCACGATCCCGACACGATGTTCGTCGGCTACGAGAACTGCGAGATCTACCGCAGCGACGACGCCGGTGAGCGCTGGACCCGCCTGCCGGTCGGCGTGCGCTTCCCCGAGATCACCACGGCACCCGGCGCCAATCCGGCCAAGCGCGTTCTGATGATGGACGCCAGCGTCAACCAGCCGAACCACCTGTACGCCGCCATCGAGGTCGGCGGCACAATCCGCTCCACCGACGGCGGCGAGCACTGGGAGAACCTGAGCCACGGCCAGTACCTGAACGACGACGCGGTGGACATGCACGGCGTTTTGGTCAGCCGCTGGCGCCCCGGCACGGTGATCGGCATCGGCCGCGCCGGAATGTTCCACAGCGCCGATGCCGGCGATCATTGGCGGCACGTGAAGCTCGACGCCCTGAACGCGAAGGGCCAGATCTACTGCCGCGACATCCACGAGGTGCCAGGCAATCCACGCAAGCTGTTCGTCGCCGCGGGCGCCAACTTCCAGAGCGACACCGGCGTGCTGCTGTACAGCGGCGATGGCGGCGATACCTGGTCGAACGTGGATTTGGGCGCCAAGCCGCCGCATACGATGTTCGCTTTGGCATTCGATGAACGCCAGCCAGCGCTGATGTCATGCGCGACCAACGGCGGCGAGGTGTACAGCAGCCGCGACAGCGGCGAGAGCTGGTCCGTGCATCCAACCCCGCCCGGCGGCACGCAGATCTATGCCCTCGCCCGCGGCTGAACGCGCACCACCACTCCCCCTCCCCACGCGGGAGGGGGTTGGGGGCCGCGCCAAAACCGATATGTCCCCACCTGACTGAGAACTATGGATTTCGCCCTCACCGCAAACCAGCGCCACCTCCAGCAACATTGCCTGGAACTCGCCGCCGACTTCGCCACCCGCTCAGCCGAGCACGACCGGGCGGGTTCACATCCCACCGAGAACTACGATCGGCTCCGGGCGGAAGGCTTTCTCGAACTCACGATCGGCAAGGAATGGGGCGGCCGTGACGCCAGCTTCCTCGATCACACGATCGCCTATGAGGCATTGGGCCAGGGCTGTCCCTCAACCGCGCTCGCGTTCAACATGCATGCCTCCGTCGTCATGCCTGTGCTGCAAAGCACTGAGGTCACTCCCTCCGCGAAGGAACTGATCGCCGACCTCGTAGTACGACAGCACAAACTGATCGGCGGCAACTTCTCCGAGCCCGGCACCACGTCGCTGATTGGCGAACGACCGCTCGCCGCGCGGGCGCAGCGCGTGGACGGCGGCTACAGCATCACCGGGCGAAAGATGTTCGCCTCGATGCTGGAGGCCGCCGACCATGTCATGGTGATGGCCTATCCCGACGATGCGACGAGCCTGTCCGCAGGCATGCTGCTGTTGGTGCCGCATAGCGCGCCCGGACGGCGCGTGAACGCCAACTGGGACACGCTGGGAATGCGCGCGACGCGCAGTGACTCGCTGATCCTGGAGGATTGCCGCGTGCCCGACAGCGCGGTGGTGTTCCGCGCCGATGACACCAGGCGATTCCGCGGCGATTTCCTGAACTGGTTCTGGGGTTCCTACACGGCCGTCTATCTCGGCATTGCCGTCGCGGCGTACGATGAGCTGCGCCGGGTCATGCATACGCGGCAACCGCACGGTTATGCGCAGCCGCTCGCGTATCATCCCGACGTGCGTCGTCACATCGCGGAACTCAGCGCCGACCTGGAGGCGGCGCGCCTGATCACCTACCGCTCCGCCTGGCTCAGCGACACGCAGGGACCGACGCCGGAGACAACCGCGGCGCTGTACCGTGCGAAATACGTGGTCGGCGAGGCCGTCACCCGCATCACCCGTGTCGCGCTGACGCTTGGCGGCGCGCACAACATCTTCAAAGGCTCACGTCTCGAGCAGTTGTTCCGCGACGGCGCGATAGCCCCCATTCAGCCACCGCCCGCGGACTTCTGTCTCTGGAGCATGGCAATTTACGAACTCGGCCTCGATCCGTCGGACGTCCTGCCGCCAATGCAACCGCTCTGACCTGCCGAGCCTCGCGCGGTCAGGCGTACGCCGCTTCCGCCATGCGATCCAGACGGCTGGTCCAGTAGCCGATGTGGCGCAACAGCCGCGGCAGCGCAGGGTACGATGGCAGCGGCGCGTCGTGCAGGATGCCAAGCCAGCTCTGCCAGTCGTCGCGCGATAGCCCCAGTGAGTGGCTCAGCCGGTCAGCATCCATGCCGATCCGCTCGGCCACGCTCAGGAACTGGCGGAGCTCCTGCCTGGCGATATCCGTTGGAGCGAGCTGTCTGACGTCGGACATGACACGATCCCCTGCTTCAAGATGCCGCCATCGTCCTTGCCAAAACCGTCACAGTCGTTGACCTACTTCACACTTGGCGGCGAAATGCGCGGTGAAAGCCCCTGATCGGAGGATTTTTCATGCCGATCGCCGATGGATTGCGCTGGCCTGCGGGCAAGCCGCTGGCGATCTCGCTCAGCGTCATGCTGGAAGGTTGGGCCGAAGGCAGCGCCCCGGGTATCGGACCGATGGGCAATCCGCTGAAGCCGGGTGTGGCCGATCTGCAGGCGTTGTCCTGGGCAGAATATGGCCCAAAGGTCGGTGCGTGGCGGCTGCTCGATCTGCTGGAGCGCGAGCAGGCACGGGCGGTGTTCTACACCAGCGGCGTGGTGGCCGAGCGCTATCCCGATCTGCCGGCGGCGATCGCTGCGCGTGGGCACGTCGTGGCGGCACATGGCTGGAGCCAGGGCACGCTGCCCGCTTATCTGACCGAGGATGCCGAGTGCGACGATATCGCGCGTTGCGTGGAGGTACTGCAGCGCACGGCAGGACGGCATCCGGACGGCTGGCTCAGTCCGCGCTGCACGCCGAGTGCGCGTACCTCACGGCTCTTGGCCCGCGCGGGGTTCCGCTGGCACGCCGACATGTTTGATGCCGATCTGCCCTATCGCATCGATACGCCTGACGGATCGCTGATCGGCATGCCATTCACCATGGAGGTGAACGACATTTCTGTCCGATCTCGTATCACTGCGGCTCACAGCGCTGCAACTTATTGAGTTCATTCTGCTAAGCCATTCCGCTTATGTCTCATCAAGACCACACAGACCCGTGAAGCGCAGCCCGTCGGGTATGTACAGAGGTATGTAGGCTCCGGTGGCCGCCCTGCGCTGCCCGGTTTCACGTGGTTTCTGCATCTGAGGCGCATCGGTTGCGATCCTTGACATACCTGCCAAGCCCGTTAGCCAGCGTGATCAATGGCTTATCCCTCGATGGCTTGCTCGAATCACCTTTCACCTCCATATCCTGCCGCACCTGCGAGGCAAGGAGCGGTGCCGTGGCGATGGACTTGCTGAGCCAGAAACAGATCGACGGCTGGCTCAAGAAGGACTCGAACGGCCACTACACCCGCCGCATGAAATGCGATGGCGGCGGGTTGTGGCTGTCCGTCACGCCGACCGGCGCATCGTGGCTGTTCCGCTACACCGCGCACGGCGAGCGGAAGCAGATGGGCTTGGGTTCCCTGGCAACGGTGACCCTGAAGCAGGCCCGCAAGCTCGCCACCGACCACCGTACCGCCCTGGCGGCCGGCGAGGACCCGAAGGTAGGTACGAACCGCCAAGCGCAGCGAGGCGGAACAGCCCGCCACGTTCGCCTTGTTCGCTGAACGGTTCATGACCAACAAGGCGGAAGTCGAATGGCGCGGCCCGCACGACAAGCGGCATTTGCGCCACGTCCTGCGTGACTATGTCTGCCCGAAGCTCGGCGACCTGCCGATCCGCAACATCACCATCGAACACGTGCTGGCAACACTGACCCAGCCGGTGACGGTCAAAGGCAAACAAGGCAAGCATCCGTTCTGGACCGCCAAGCATCCGCTTGCCAGTCGCACACGCCATTGGATGAGCCGCGTATTCGAGTACAGCCGCGGCCTGCAAGGTGGTCTGTCGCTGGAAGCGAGGAACCCGGCTGACCGATTGGCGGTGTCCAAGCTCGCCACCGGCAATCGGGTCCACAAGGTCAAAGGCTACGCGCAGATGGACTACGCGGTGGTGCCGGCGTTTGCCGCGCGACTGCGGGCATTGGCGACCACCCCGGCGCTGGCGCTGGAGTACGCCATCTTGACGGGATGTCGGACGAAACCTGTGCGCTTGGCGCAATGGGGACAGATCGATCTCAAGCGCGGCCTGTGGACTATCCCTGGGGAAAACGAAAAGAGTGAATCACCGTTGGTCGTACCGCTCGGCCCGCGTGCCATTGAGATACTGGTCCTGCTGCGACCCGCTGATGCGGAACCGGATGACTACGTGTTTCCTGGTGCAAAGGGACGCAAGCATCCTCGCAGTCATGCTTTCCTGTGGAATCAGTTGCGCTCCATGGGCATCGAAAAGGCCGACGCGACCGTGCATGGATTCAGGAAGGTGCTCAGCACATGGGCGGCGGAAGAGCGTCACCATGATGCGGAGATCGTCGAAGCCGCGCTGTCACATTCCATGGGCGGCGTCCGTGGCATCTACCAGACCGGCGACCTCTTGAAGAAGCGGGCGGTGCTGATGGCTGATCTCGATGCGTTCATCTGCGGACGCGGTGACGAACCCGATGCGAACAACGTGGTGACGCTGAAAGGCAGAAGGGCGGCATAAAACCGCCCTTCCCTTGCGTCATGTCCGGTGGCGGTTCGGTAGACTGTTGACGTAGGCGAGCACACTGCTCAGCAGGACCAGCGTGATGCGTCCGTCCTTCTTGCCGTGGAAGAGACCCTTGCTCAGCTTGCGATGCACAGTAGCGCGGCTGTAGCCAAACTGCGCGGTGACCTGTTTGACCGACAGGTACAGCGGTGTTGATGCGTTCATGCGCGGCATAATCCTTCGGCTGAAAAGAACCTCGCCACCTTAGCCGACGCGGCTCTCCCAGTGCCAAGAAATTCCGCGGTCTCCGAGAGAAGTATCTGAAAGACGAGTTCAGGGCGGCCAAGAAACGTTAGGACTTGTTGATAATAAACATAAGGTATCGAGGCCGGCGTTGTCTCACGGGGACTGGACGGCCGGCGGCTTCCGGCCGGCGGGCAGAAGTAGGTCGCGACGCTCGCGCAAGATATAGTCGTTTGATCCTCCCGAGATTGCGTAAGATTGCGTTAAAGTCTCTCAGTACGCAGCTTAGAGGTTATTTCGGGGCGTCCTGCTGAAATCTAGCTAGGCAGCGTAGGTCTCGTCGATCATATCGGTGCTTCGCTGACCGAAAGGTCGCGAGCAGGGCAAAAGGCACAAAACTGCGCAGTCCACCTCAAGCTCATCGCCGCGGCCACGGCGTAAAACAACGGCCACAGCGCCCGACTTCAGTCGGGCGTGGAGACAGTCTGGTTACAAAACCGGATGGCGACGTCCGATGCAGATCGGACGGGGAGCCTGCTGGTTCCAGGATAATCGCCCGTCGCGTGGCGAAAGAAGGCGCGGCATCCCGTCACGCGCAGCAATGCGCATGACGGCGACCCTGCTGGGTCATTGGGAGACAGCACAGACGCCAGTCGCCTGTGTGTCTAAGTGCAGCGATGACGCCGCATGGCGACAGCACCTGCATGACGGAAGTCGGCCGCTCCTGCTGGGAGCACTTTTTTGGAGTGCGCGCACCCCATGTTCGACATCGATGTGACACATAATATCGTACGAAAGCAGGCTGACCACGCGACCGTGCTAATGGATGGCGTGGCAAGCGGGCGCAAGCCCATGCAACTGATTCACTCGCCGAGCGGCTTCGCTAAGACCACCATCGCCATGAAGCGGTTCAGGGCGCACGGGATCGTGCCGCCGAGATCGGATGGCCTTGCGCTAAAGCCGTGGCAGCGTTTGGTCCTAGAGGCGCGGCCCACCGACGCGATCGTGCTGGTGCGAAAGCTGTTCGAGTGCGTTCAGACAAATGCCGCCGTCCTGCTGCTCGATGATCCTGGCAAAATCGCCCATGACGAGACCTCGCTCGACGTACTAAAAACTGGATTCGGCGCACAGCGCACCGTAATGCTCGAAACGCGGGAGATCGCGCGCAACGAGGTTCGGCGACTGACAGGACACGCCAGCTACAACGCGCTGATCCCGCCGCCACGTTTCAGTACTCGCGATCTGCGTTTTCTGTGGCTGAGCAACACCGATTTTACGGACCCGAAGTTGCGCAAGATGATCGCCGAGCATTTTGATCCGCTCGTCGCCCGCGGATTGAACCCGTTCCGCATTACGGACGACGCCGAACACGACAATCAGGCAGTCTTCGAGTGGGTACTATGGCTGGTTACGATAAAGAACCTGTTGCGGAACCTGGGATTTTCCTACAATGACAGCCGTAGTGCGGTGAATTTCTACATCTCGAACGCCCATCGCTTGTACGATTTGTCGCCGCGCCGGATGGAGTTGCTCGCACGCCTGTTCCGCGAGAATCTCCCACAACAGACGCTGGAGATTGAACTCGACTCCCATCTGTCAAAGATCGATCTGCGGCCCAAGCTTAAGGTGCGCTCGTCGGGTCTGCTCTGGCCAGTGACACCGTTCAATACGGGCCGCTTGGAGGAACCGGAGGGACCACCAAAACACAAGCAACAACGCCCTCAGAAGGTGCCGGTTACCGAACCACCTCAGCCGACACCGAACGAACAGGCGATCGCGGAATCCGCCGTGGATGTCGAGCCAATCATCCCAATATGCCAGCCGGCCGTCGAACCGATCGATCGCTCCCATACAGCCAGCGATCCAGCCGCGGTTGAGCCGCCGATCGTCGAGCCAGTGGCCGTGCCCCAACAGCCACCTCCCGATCCAGTGGCGGTCGAGCAGCCGATTGGCGAGCCGGCCGCAGAGGTAGTTGTCGAGACGATCCTTCCGGAGGAAGCAATTCCAGTCGAGCCAGTTGCCCGCGTGGAATACCTGCCGGTGCTCTGGAAGCCGCCGCCCAATCCCGCACCTGATCCTGATCCTGATCCGCCACCAGCCGCGCGTCAGACACCAGTATCGGAACCTGATCCCGAGCCTGATCCATCGCCTCCTGCGTCGGTCATTGATCCGCCACCACCACCAGACACGTCTCTAGAGACGGCACAGGTCGTCGATACCCCGGCACCGGAACCGCCGTCAGAATTGCCTTTAGCGGTGCTAGTGCCCGCCGCACCGGCAGAACCCAATCTATCGCCAGAGTTGACCTTCGGGCAGGCGATCCGCGCCGTGTATGCTCTGGGTGATCGGCGGACCTGCGATCGTGTCACCGACATTCTGAACCGTTGCCCGCTCGAAGAGTGCGGCGACGACGAATTAACGGAAGTGGCGCAAGCCCTCGGCGGCTGCGCCGCATGGCATGCGGAATACGTCCAGTCGATCTGCCACACCTTCGCCCGTTACGCCGACGGCACTCTGCTATTCTGCACGGACGACGAGGTGTTGGTGTGGGAAGGCTCTGAGAACGGGTTGCAAATCTATCGATGGGACTCGGTGCGTAACATGATGGCGCCACACATCGCGGAAGCAGCGCGGCGATGGGAGGCGCAACAACGCGAACAGGACACCAAGGTACTGCTCACCAAGAAATTGCCGGCGAAGCGGAAGCTGAAAGCTGTCAAGGAACGGATCGATCGCATCATCGAGTTGAAGGCCGCCAAATTCACCGAGATGGCGCAGCGGGCCATCGATCACATCCGCCAGATGACAGACGATGACCCACGCTTCTCGGAATGCACGAAGTTGGAGCAATACATCGACGCGGTGGCCGGGTGCCTGTCGGGTGGTTCGGAGAGTAACTGAAATGGGAGATGAGATGTGGGCGATTGTCTGCTGCGCGAACGCTATCTGCACCTGAAGCACAAGTTGCATGCTGAGCTAGCCCATGGCACGAGAGCGCCGAGTTTTGCGACCTGATCGAGTGCGGCGTTTGGGATCAGCACGAGGGGCTGATCTAGGCGTACTTCATGTATGATCCAACGCTGAAGCTGTTCACGCGTTGAGCTACTTCTTCAAACAAATGCTCCAGACAACTAACAGCGAGAGTTGGTAGCTCGTTATGGTTTCCTTGCAAACTTACCCCCCGGCGCCGGCAGGTTGATCGCTTCCAGCGTATAGGTGGCACTGTTGAAATGTATCTTCCATCGAATGTCCGTTGCGTCAGATCGCGGGTCCATCGTGCGGCGGATAGATTTCCCAACCTTGAAGCAGGGGCGCAGCAACATAGCCAAGGACCTTGCTGTCGCTTTTCGACAATCTGACACTACCGCGAATTTTCATTTTGCATTTCACGACGCGGCATTGCTAGGTTGAAGAGGTCGCGGCGTTGGCCTTAATACCTTTGAGCGCCGGGAAGGTTGTCTTGCCAATTTCATACAGGAGGACGAACTCTAAATTGCCATCGACGCATCGCAACCGCATTACGCTTGTGATGGCGGCGTAATTACACAGTGCCATGCCCATAGCTGGGCATTTTCCAACCTACATCATACAATGAGGGATTCTACGAATGGTCGATAGCATCGGTAAGATGCGCCGCGAAATCGCTCGGCTTGGTTGGCGTACCGAACGTACTCTCGGCGGTCACTTGCGCTGCTCACATCCCGGCGCTGCCCATTACATCTACGCGGCGAGCACTCCGTCAGATTATCGGGCTTGGAAGAATTTGCGGGCTTCGATGAAGCGGGCACTCAAGGCCGGGGAGCAGGAGGGGGCAATTGGGCTGAAATCGTAACGTAACCCAGGGACGCGCGGTCAAACTGCCGGTCCAGCGTAAGTAGCCATCACTGGGCGTGCCGACCATTGCACACGGCTCGGCACGCCCAGCGGTCCTGCGCCAGAGCATTTTCGGGTGTTTGACCGGGCGCCATCCTGGCGTCATCCAGACGAAGGTCGGCGGCGACGCATCCCACCGGAATCGGACCCAAGCCGACGTCCAATAGCTCAGCGCGTGGGTCCAGGTGTGGCCAGCTTCCGCAGGTAAAGTCGATCAGTTCACCGTCCATTTCCAGCCAAACGTGTCCGACGAAATGGCCATCGACTATTTGTCCCGCATTGCCCCGTCCGCAAAACGCTATCGTGTCGCGGATCGCGGACGCTCCGGCGCAATAGAGCATCCCACCGACACAGGCTTCCGGCCGAGCAGTCTCAAAGCGAGGTAGCCGACCACCTGCACGAAAAGCGCACGCCCCGCCAGCTAGCCCGGTGAACTGGATCGATCGTACGACCCGGCACACATCTGCCTCGATGTAGGCGATTTTGAAGCGCACCCTCACCGCTAACGAACTCCAGCACTGGTTCGTGTAGTAGGACAGATGGTCGCGGCCACCTCGCAACGCTAACTGTAGTATGCATGGCCACGGTTAGTATTCAGCATTCATTGTACTCATCAAAGGTACCATAACTAAATAGTCTGCGAATGTTGAACATTGCCGCAACTATGCGGTATAATAGGACGCATTGAAGGAGCAGACATGACATCTATTCAGATCGACAGCGACATCGTCCCGCCAGCACCCCGCATCGGCCGCACGCCCACCTATCCCTACGGGTCGATGGCCGTTGGTCAGAGTTTTTTCGCGCCGGTAAAGCACGTAAATCCTTCGCAATGGACGCGAACCACGGGCTTCAGGTTTCGCACAAAAGCCGTGACCGAGAACGGCGTCGTCGGTGTCCGCTGCTGGCGTATTGCCTAAACAAAGCCCCGCACGTGGCGACGCGCGAGGTTTTGAATTCATTGTGGGGATGCGTGAGTTAAACCGTGAGGGATTACGCCCATGCAACATACCAACAATTGGGACTCCGGAATTTATTCGTGCCTAGTTAGAAAGAGATTGCATGACCGACAACCTAGACGGACTTTCGCTGCCACTGCGTATGCAGGTGCTCCGAAGGAAGTTGACCCTTGAACAGGCGCGACTGATTGCCGCGCATCCCGATCCCGATCCGATCGACATCGAGCGGATGCTCGACGGCGAAGAACCTATCACGTTGGGTCGCGTCTGGCCGACATCGACACCGGAGGCGGAACCCCCGTCGGACTCGCAGCAGAGCAAGGAGGCTTTTCTGTTGGAATGCCTGATCGATGTCACCGAGCAGGCGGCTGCGCTGCGCGAGGAACTGGCCGAACACCGGCAGCGCCTGAGCGATCTGGAGCAGATCGTGCTTCACTTGGCCGAGGTGACGCGATGAACGGCGATCTCACGCTCGATGATCTGATGACGATCGTCGCGCACCTGGACAACACGATGGAGGCGCAGCGCCAGGAGATCAGCGATCTGCGCGAAGAACTCCACGCTGAGCGTCAGCGGAACGATAGACTGGGACATCATGTCGGCTGCCTCTTGGCCTACCACGCCCTGCAAAGTGGGCTGCTGCCGGAGCGCATGGCCCACGTCAGCCGCCTCGCGATCCAGATTTTTCACAAGCCAGTGCTCACAACCAAAGAGCGACAAGCGCGGCACACCCATTGGAGCCTGAAGATCGAAGTCTCGATCCACGGGCGCCGCGTCGGCAAGGGGATCGACGTGTCGCTCTATCCTGGTCGCGTGTTCGACGCGCAGGTCATGGACGCCGCCGACGTCCCCCCGACCATCAAGGCATTTGCTGAGAACATGCGCGACGTAGAGCCGAGCGATGCGTTGTTCGGGATGCTTACCCGCAAATCCGAAGGCGAAGGAACGCCACGCGAGCGCACCCAATTCTGCGTGCTGAGCGGCCATGAGACCGGGACGCCACGGGTTGAGGTGATGGTGGACGACATGACAGCCGCGTGCGACACGTGGGCGCCGGGTAAGGGCCGGAAGGAAGGCAAGGCGTTGCTCTATGGCACCACCAAGCCGAACCTTTCATAGAGTTGGTCCCCCGCGCGTGGTCATACCCGGTGAACCATTCATAGAGTGTCCGGCGAATGACCCACCCAGGTGACACGCCAACCTTTCATAGAGTCCGAGGTGTATCATCCCGAACGGCGGATGCAACTCTATGTACATGATGTATCTCTTCTTCTGATGTAATAGTAAAAGGATGCATAGAGTTGCGCCTGAAGGCGCTGCCGTCGCTGCGCTCCGTCAGACAACTCTGTACATCCTTCGCTCCGCTAGCATCGGGACGCGCCTGCGGCGCGAAGGCGCACGGCGGGTGGACAGGACGGGTCGGCTGACGCCTCCCCGTCGTCCGGTCTGTCGGTACGTACATGGCTGGCGCAGCCGGCTGTCGATCCGAGAATCGTGTGGCCTGTCCCGTCGTCCCCTCCCCTTCTTGTGGGGAAAGGATTCGCCCCCGCGTCCCATTTTTAAGACGGCGGCTCGGCAAACTTGCGGCTTGTAGGGGCGCCGCTAGCTGACGTCACCACAAGCGCCACCATCGCCTGATCCATTCCAGGTATTCGCGCCCGATGAGGACAAAAGCGTCATGGACAACAGCAGCCATGCATATCACGGGCCGGAAACACCCGGCATCACCTCGACTTCTGCAAGGACGCCAGAACCGACACCACCGTAGATCGGGCGCTGCGACCGGGCGACGCTGATTCTCAGCTTGAGTGCAGCGAGACGAGGAACCTGTCTAGCAACGCATTAGTCTGCACGTTCTATCGATTTGTGGGAATTGGCCGGTGTCCTCAATGATTTCGATGCGCGCGGTCGGAATGGCGGCGCGAAGCATATCCAGATATGGCGTAGTCTGCCCTTTGCTCATCGCCGCCGCTCACGCTGTTCGTTGCTGTAGGTTTGCACAGCCATAGCCGGCACACGCAGATCGGCTAGGAGGTGGTGAGGCGGGCCGACGTCGTAGCGCAGCATGTCGAGCAGCAGCTTCTCCCCGAGTGATCGGGGTAGGCGCTCGGCACGTTCAACGACGGAGGCGACTACGGCTGCGTTACTCTTCACGCTGAACATCTCCTCGAACCAGCGGCGGTGAGGGTCGAATAGCTTGAGCATGGTCTCCATGGCGGGGACGAACTGGCTGCCATCGACTAGGACAATTCCCTGCCGCGTGGGCCGGCACCTGCAAGGCGGCTTCGACAAACGCTCCGACATCCCATGCTGTGTCCGACCAACACGGCGGGAGGCAGGGCGAGTGCCTGCATGACTTCCACAACATCAGCCCCGTATCGCTCGATGGAGCATTCGGCCACCGTGCCGGGGCTTGCGCCATGTCCACGCAGATCGACGACGACTGTCTGGTGGCGCGGTGAAAGGTGCGTCACCTGCGCGGCCCAGCGCCTGACCTAGGAAAAGTGGCCGCCGGCCGCTTTAGCGGGCGTTCCGCGCGTTCGGCAACACAGGAACAGGAGGCTCGCGCTCCCGCGTCGTGTCGTGGTGGCCGAAGCGCGTACGTAGAATTGCGTACGTTCATCTTCGGATTTCGAGCAAACCAATGGCTCAATAGGCTGGAACGCGTCGGATGGGGCCGGAAACAATGGAGAGAGCTATGCAGGCAACAGTGCAGACGATGCCGAAGACCCGAAGCGCCCTCCAAAGGATGAAACCTCATCCTGTGACACCCGACGCTCTCGATCTGCTGGAGCAGTTCGGCGTTACAGTCACGGTCCAGCGCGGGCACGAAATTTATGGGCAGAGCGAACCGACAGAATTCTGCTGGCGCATCGTCTCCGGCTGTGTGTGCACCGAAAAATACCTAGAGGATGGGCGTCGGCAAGTCGGCGCATTCCTCTGGTCGGGCGATCTGATCGGCATGGATGATCTGGGCATGCATGATTTCGGCGCTCAAGCGGTCACGGACGTAACGCTACGCCGCTATCCGCGCCGCATGGTCGAAGCACTGGCGCAAAGCCATACCGCACTTGCACATCGGCTGCGGGCGCTGGTAGTGGGTAGTCTCCGAAGCGCATACCAACAGATGACTCTGCTCGGTCGCCGGACCGCGACGGAGAGGATCGCATTCTTTCTATTGGAAATGCATCGCCGCTCGACATCGATTGATAGCCGGATCGTGGGTGTTCCGATGAGCCGCATGGACATCGCCGACTATCTGGGTCTGACCATCGAGACTGTCTGCCGCTATCTCGCTCAACTCCAACGCGACGGCATTATCGTGATCTTGCGGTCAGGATTCGAGTTGCGCAATCCCGATGCCCTGCTCGAATTGGCCAATAAACCGTAGTTCGACCTAGCCAGCCATGAGCCAGCCGAGGGGTGCGAAAGGCAGCAAGGAGGAGACCGCTCTGTAATAGCCGTTCGTTGTTTCCTTATTGCTTGTCACTGATCCCTCAAGTGCTACTATCGGCGGCTCAACACGACGGCGGCACGCACGATCCAGGCGCTATTGTGCGTTGGTGGGCCGTTGGCGAGTCGTAACCGGCCAGATAATCAGCCGCGTACACGCGCTGCAAGCCAACGTGGCAGATCGATGGGCTATGCGGTTGCCCGACGTCGTGACCCCGGAGGCTTGTCAAAGCTGCCGCATTCGATGGCGGAAGAAGGCGTGGTAGATCGCCAATAGAATGATAGCGCCGATGACGGCGGAACCCGCGCTGTAAACGGTTTTGATGTCAAAACCGGTCATGCTGATACCCCCGAAGAGGCTAGACAACCAGCCACCGATGACTGCCCCGACGATGCCGAGCAGACTGTCAACGACAGTTCCCTCGCCCGTGGTACTGACGATCTTGCTTGCCAACAGACCGATCCCCAGCCCCAGCAGAATCCAAACGATCATGGACATGCGATGTCCCCCTTAGTCAGATCGATCCTCGTGCTTCCGATAAATCCTAGCCGATGATATAGCTCTTCCGGTGTTGGGGCCAGCGAGATGGCGTGGACTGCCTGTGGCGGCACGGCATGCCGCTTCTGTCGCACCTACTGATATTTATCGTACGTGTGATGGCTCGCTTGCGCGGTGTCGGTGGAGCGATTGGCTGACGATCACCACTACCCATCATCGCGGTGTCACTGGTTGCTATTCGGCATGGCTGAATATCGATCGCTTTCCCGGCCACCCTGTTGTCTCTCGGCGCCCACTCTCCATCAGTGTTCCTCGGCACGGTCGCACTCGCCACTTCGGCGGACGCACAGTCAACGCCTCCGCCACCCGCGATTACCCGAACCGTGATCGCCGCAACCAAATTGCCGAGCGTGACAGAGGTCCCGCTGTATTTCAGAGCCGTAAGTGTTACCCTTCCGCCGAGCGAGAAGAGCAGCGTCTCTGCGGCCAATGGCATCCTCTATCAGATGTCGGGATCGACCGAGGTTGCGATCGATGATCAGGCAACGACACTAAAACCTGGAGATGGAACGTTCATCGCTGCTGGGAGCAAGGTGACACTGACGGCCGGCAGCGGAGTTCCTTCGACATTCCTGCACTTCATTCTTGCGCCAGCTACTGACCTTGACCGACCTGCTGAAACGGCACCTGCCGCAGGAAGGGAGTTATATCGCACGGCGACAGCCATTCCCGGCCTGAAGCCGGGCGGGTATGACATGAATCTGACGCGGATAATGTTTCCGCCGCAGATGCCATCCAACCCGCCGCACCATCGATCGGGGGCAGCTTTGTATTTCATTATCTCGGGAACGGGGTCTAATACGGTGGACGGAAAGCCGGAGGCGAGGGGACCCGGTTCATTGATCTATGAGCCGTCTAGCCTCGTGCACCAATGGGGAAATCCTGGCAGCGAGCCTTTCACTTTCTTGGCCTTCAACATCAACCCTGAGGGTGTCGCCGCTGTGCTTCCCGGCACACCCGCCAAAACGCAATAGGCAAGGATCGGCGGGTCTGGATTGGTTGCCGATCGTCAGTCCGATCGGTCCCAATGATGACAGCCGGGGCGCACGATAGCCCTCGATGGGCGTCATAGGTCGCCTAAAAGCCATCGTGCGGACGAATTCCCGCCACAGCCCCTCAGGCGCCCCAGCCAGTCTCGGGGCGCCACTGAGCCGGGCAGCGCCACTACGGCGGCCAGAACCATGCAGTTCATAGTTTTGGAACAGGGTTTTGGGGTCCTCCGATAAATACCGGCACCATGAGCGACCTTCAGACCCTCGCGGCCACCCTATTGGCCAACTTTGCCACAGTTCGAATACCGAGATGTGAGAGCCTCTGGATAAGCTCTGTGCCGAACCCGTCACCCAAGCATCGGTGCAGGTTGCTGTCACGTGCGCTCGCGGGTGAGACCTTGATCATGAAATGCCATCGCCAGCATCTTCAACATCGACTGCTGGAGCAGGGTCATCGCGCATTCTTCGGCCGGATCGAGGGCGGTGGACCAGACGGATGGCGGCTGCACTTTTTCTGCCGCGATCAGGCGGCCGTCCGCGTATTGCACGACGTCGGGGTGGGAGTGTGCGGTCCTGGCAATGCCGTGACATTCGATCCCGAGCAGTTCGTTATGCACCGGCTAAGTCAACTGGAGCGTACTGGTCGTCTCAACACGCTAGATGGATGGTGGGACTGGGACCCGTGAAAGCGCAGTACTATGCCGTCATACAGTTCCAAGTTGTATCTCGATTATGCTGATGGTTCGCTTGTCAGAATCAGATTCTGTGATAGTATTTGGCATCGATGAAGCGCATCGCAATTTACGCCCGATCAAGTCCTGATTGTCCTTTCACGGCGGACGAGCAGATCGAGCGTCTGACGACGCTCGCAATCGAGCGCGGGTGGACGGTTGCGCACGTTTTTGCTGACCGTCCGACAGCGGTGAAAAAGGATCAGGATCGCCGCTCAGGTGAACAGGCGCTGATCGAGGCGATCCGGTCGCGCTCGATCGAGCGGGTATTGATCTGGTCCGTGTGCAGGATCGGAAAATCGCTGGTCGAACTGGTTAGGTTTTTGGAGACCTGTCGAAAGGCCAGCGTCCCCATATGGGTGAACGAGCAAAAGCTCGACACAGCGATCTCCAATGGCCTGTCGTTGTTCGATATGGGGGCCATGATGGCGCTACACCTCCGACAATCTCGCCGAGACATGATTTTGCGCGGTCAATCTGCGGCCCGGAGTTTATCGATCAAGTTCGGTCGGCCCCCCATATCGGCAACAAAGGCGGAGAAGGCCAAGCAGTTCCTGGCGTCAGGCAAGGGCGTTCGACAAGTCGCCCGAATAGCGGGGATTTCCCCTGCGTCGGTCTCAAGAATCAAGACCTCGTTGAACGCCGAGACCACCAAACTCTGACGCCCACAGACGGTGCTGGCGTGATCAGTAATCGCTGGGTGGCCGGAGCGATTCCACATCCTTCAGAACGTTTGCCGAGCGTGATCGGTTGGCGGGGTCCAATTCCTGTCTCGTCCGCCGTGGCGTGGCCGTTGTCGTCGTGTGCCGTGGGGTTCGGCTTTCGTCTTTTCACAATTTGCAGCTTGTGGTGGCAACGGCGGTCCCGCTAATCGCTCGACCATGCCAAGCCACCGCTTCCTACCCCCACCCAGCGATCAGACGGAAGAGCAAGCGCGCTTTGAGTGCATGCGGCTCGTGCGCGCTGGCGCCATCTCCGACGCGGAACTGCTCAGGCTGCGCGAACAGCCGATGTCGTGGTGTGCCGTTCTCGATTGGATGCACGAACGGCGGCGCGGCTAACGCCTCTGTGGGTGCGCTAGCGGCGGACTTATGCAACCTACACATCGCGTGTAAACTGATAGCTATAGGGCAAGTAAAGCCCAATACGAGAGGCTGCCGCCTTCATATCATGAAGGGGACGACGCGTATGCCTTGGTGGTTCTGGACGTTCGTGAGCTTTGGTATCTGGTTTTGTATCGCGCTGGGCGTCGTCTGGCTCTGGAGCGCCCTTGACGCTCGCATACCGCAGCGTCGGCGCTAATCCGCCTCTTTCATGCCGGGACTTGGTATCAATCCGGTACAACGATTGAAGCCGTTCCCACCACCGGGACGGAGAACCCCTTCCCCGTCACCTCCGCGCTCATTGGCTCTGCGGCGCTGACCAGCCTGCTGAGCTTCCACAGGACTGGAATCAAGGCGCCACTTGCGAGCCAGCCACCGACGATAGCAACGGCCCACCAGAACATGGCGATTCTCTTTCACAACCGAATGGATGGGTTTTGCCACCCGCCACACTGTTATACAAGCATTATTTAATCGTTAAATAAGTTGATCCTTGCGCTGTGGCAATTCCGCCCGCCCGTCCCTGGCCGATGTTCCCGCGCTGATCATGGAGAGCGCCGAGAATAGAGAAGCCCGCCGCGTTGCTACTATCACGTGTGTTTCATCTGCATGACGGTTACGGACCTATCCCCAATACGTCTAGATTGCCGCCGCGCATCATCGGGGAGTGAGCCATGCCAGATAACAAGCTTCTCGCTTGGATCGAACCGCGGAGCGACGACCAAGAGTTCAGGGCGGCATTCGTGTCAGTCCCTACGGCATTACGGCGCGCTCCAGCCACCTATAACTGCGCCTCGCTGGACGAAGCGCGAGAGTGGGTTGAGGTCCAAGCCGCGGCGTTGGGTGTTCCGGTGGAGTGGACGGACTGTTCGCCAGCCTGATGGTGACGACTTACCGCATCATCCCCGTCCGGCGCGGCTATCGGGTTGAAGCTGTCCAGCCGAACGGCGAGACCCGATCTGTGCGAACTTGGCCAACCGAAGATGCCGCCGTCTCACACTTAAGGGCGCTTCGGCAAAAGGCCGAAATTGCGGACCGCGCCCTCCAGTCGGGCGAGAGCGACTGGCGCGACTGAGCGCCTACCAATTCTAGCAGCCCTCCCGCCGTATCCGCCGCCACGTAAAGCTGCGCGGCGCACCCAGAAGCCTGTCACCTTCACGATCATGGACAGCCCTGCCGGTGACTGAGCCGAAGGCGTTCAGTTCCTCGTAATGAGCCGTGGCAGGAGCGCAGTCGCCGGGCTGGTGCTCTTCGTCGTCGGACATTGGCACCCGTAGCGCGTCCAGCAACTGAGGCATTGATTCTGGATCAACCGCGGCCGGGGCCAAAAAGAAATGGAGCCGCCTGATAACGGGGCGACGTCAGGTGTTCCGGTCCTCGATCTTCGGCACTCGCATCGGTTGGCGTCGATATTTCATCTCGCTGCGCTGACGCGCCAGTGCCCGATAGCTCTTAGCTACCTCGCGCCATCTATCTGCGAGAGATGTCGAAATCGCTCGTTCGGCTTGTTCGTCCGCGTGGATTGCACGCACCGCATAGTCGGGTTGATGCGCCAAGGCCGAGCCGGTCGCCCCGTTTAGCGAGTTTTATCCGGAGAGACTATACCGCAGCCATATCCCGCGTAGCCCGAATTGGCAGTTTCAGCACCTTGCATAACGCGCTGAGGTTGGCATCACGTGGCCGGACCCGATCCGTCTCCCAAAAATAGATGCTAGAGGTGCTGACGCCGACCTGTTCAGCAACTTCGGCAACCGATAGACCACGCTTGGTTCGAGCGTCACGGAGATAGTGAGCAAAGTTGGGTTTACGTGGCAATTTCTTAATCCTTTCGAATTTGCGGGCTGGAACATAGGTTCGCAACATGACAAAATCAAGAACGCATAAATCCTCGGAATGAGGAGGAAATAATGCGCTACTTTGAAATCGCTAGACCAACAGCACGGCACACCTTAGCCGACGCTGAACAGAGAGGCGCCGCCGGAGAACCACGCGGTGGTGGATTAAGAGACCAATGGAGATTGGTGTGCGCCAACAGTCAAGCTTGAAAGGCCGCGTTGCAATATTTCCGAGGTCCAAAAAGCCATTTAATCGGCCGTCACATCGGCAGCATTTATTGCACCAGCGTTCGCGATGGCGCAGGCGAGTTCACGTCCTCGCAACCGATCGCAGCCAACCCTTTCTTCAAGGGTCCGACAGACGATTGACGATGCCTGCTGCCAATCGGTATCCGAAGGATCAAGCGAAGTTGCAATCGTCACGAGCGCATCTCCAGAGTTCCGAACGGTGATGTAGAGTGGGAAGGTCAGGCCGACATCGCGCATTGCCATCCCGATGTCGCTGACGATTGCGTCGAGTGATTGCCTGATGATGTCGCGCTGTGCGTCGAGCCTCATGTCTAAGCCGGTCTGCGGGTCGATGTCGTTCATAATGTCGTCCTCCTGTGTGTGGAGGTATTTATCGCCGCCAAGAACCTTGTGATGCCTGAAGCCGCCGCGGAGTGGTCCGAAGCAATGCACCGACGCAACCCGATGCGAATCCTGACCGCACTCAGCCGTCTGATGGCGACAAAACTACCCTATTGGGTGGCACGTCGGACCAGCATCACCCGACGACACGTATGATTTCGCTGGCCTTGACGGCTGATACCTTCAGTAGCCGTGCTGTCTCTCTCCCTGACACCACGACCTTCATCCAATGCCGCACGGATGCGCTGAACCTTCGCGTTGCCGCCACGACGAGGTGCATGCGGCGGGGAGACGAGGAACCTGCCGGGCGGGGTCGATTAGGTTTGCCTCGACCCATCGATCAGTGCTTCTATGCTGGACAGGAATAAAATCAGGGGAAATGTCATGCAACGTCGGG
>CAWCXI010000013.1:0-308461 GCA_963799415.1 uncultured Alphaproteobacteria bacterium
GAGCTGGCGTCGGAAACGCTCGAGGCTGCACCGGCCGACATCCATTACGCCGCGGGCGGCTTCGTCGTTGTCGGTACCGATCGCCGGGTCGGCCTGGACGAGTTGGCAAGGCTGCATCCCGGTCGGCTCGACACCACCGTGGCCTTTCCGGCACCCAAGGCCTTTCCATCCGGCGCCCACGTCGCCGAAGTGGAGATCGACCCGGGAGACCGGCACCACCGAAATCGTCAGCTACGTATCGATCGACGACTGCGGCGTGGTGTTGAACGAAACCCTGCTGGCCGGACAGATCCTGGGTGGCCTAATGCAAGGCCTCGGGCAGGTTTTCGGCGAACTTTGCGTTTACGACGAGGACGGCCAGATCGTGACGGCCAGCTTCATGGACTACCCCATGCCGCACGCCGATCTGCTCCCGCAGGTCACGATCAAGACCGTCCTGGTCCCGTCGCCGACCAACCCGCTCGGCGTGAAGGGCGTCGGCGAGGCGGGCACGGTAGGCTCGCTGTCGACGGCGATGAACGCCGTGATGGACGCGCTGCGGCCCAAGGGTGTTGCGCACCTGGACATGCCCGCGTCCGCCCAGCGCGTGTGGCAGGCCTTGCAGAAGGCGCGGTAGCCCGCAGCCACCTATTGAAACGATGGTGGGTGCGACTGGGATTGAACCAGTGACCCCCGCCGTGTGAAGACGGTGCTCTGCCGCTGAGCTACGCACCCATCGTGCCCTGAAATAGGCGGCGCCGCTTTTTGGTGTCAAGCTGCGTTGTTCTGCGCTTGTTTTCAGTCTGGTGCGGCGCAACATGCCAACCATGCGCCCTATGGCCGTCACCGCATTCGGGTTGGCATGCCTCGCAACCACCGCAGCGCAGGCGCAGGTCGCGCAGGTCCAGCTCGGCTACGACACCTATGCCGCCGGCATCGAAGTGATGCAGATGCAGGCATATTTCGGCCTCGGCCCGTGGAATTACCACATCGACATCAACTACCACACGACCGGCTTGGTCGGCCTGTTCTACCGTGGCCACCAGATCAACAGCGTGCATGGCACCTGGCACGACGACGAGGCAACGCCGGAGAAGTTCTCCGGCGATGGCGCCTGGCGCGGACACGAACGCCGAACCGTCATTGCCTATGATCATGGCGTGCCGCAGGTCAGAGAGCTCCAGCCGCCGCAGGAGACCGAGCGCGAGCCGGTGCCGCCGGAGATGCAGCATCAAACCATGGATACACTGAGCGCCCTGGCCCAGCTCATGCGTCGGGTCGAGAAAAACCACACCTGTGAGACCGAAGTGCATACCTACGACGGCCGGCGCGTGCTGGATGTCGTCGCGCACACCGGCGGCCCCGAGCGCCTGGACCCGACCAGCCGTTCCAGCTTCAGCGGCCCGACGCTGCGCTGCGACTTCGAGGGCCGCGAGCTCGCCGGCTTCCTGCTGGGCGAGGACGACGCGGAGCACCGCAGTCCGCTGCGCGGGTCCGCCTGGCTGGCACCTGTTCTTCCCGGCGGACCGCCGCTACCGGTGCGGATCGCGTTCCAGACACGCTGGTTCGGCTGGGCGACCATGTATCTGACCGCCGCGTCCGAGCGGCCGGAATAGGATCACGCCGTCAGCCGCCTCGCGACGGCAGTCAGTTCGCCGAAATCCCGTGCCACCGCGTCGGCTCCCTCAGCCATTGCCAGCGGCCCGTAGCCCCAGGCCGCGAAGATGCACGGCACACCGGCACCGCGAGCGGCGGCCACATCGTTGGCGTGATCGCCCGCCATCACCGCGTATGCCGGTTCGCCGGCCGCTGCCTCCAGCGTGGCCAGCAGATGCGCCGGATCGGGCTTGCGCACCGAAAAACTGTCGCCCCCTCCAACTGCCGCGAACAGCGGAGCGAGCCCCAGCGCCGTCAGCAAAGCACGCGCCGCCTTCTCCGGCTTGTTGGTGCAGACCGCCAGCTTCCAGCCCTCGCATGCCAGAGTGTGCAGACCGTCGGCCACCCCGGGATACGGCCGTGTCTCCACCGCGGCATGCAGCAGATAGTCGGCCGAGAACTCGGCCACCGCGCCTGCGTCCGGCGGCCGGCCCCGGGCGGCAAAGGCCCGCTCGACCAGCCGCGCCACGCCGTCGCCCACCATCAGTGCCGTCTCCGGATGGGAAAACCCGGCCAGTCCGCGCGCCTGCATCAGCCTATTCAGCGCCGATGCAAGGTCCGGCACCGAGTTCACCAGCGTGCCGTCGAGATCGAGCAGCAGGGTGCGGATCACGCCGTTGCACTCCGAAATGGGATTTGAACCATCAGGATAGAGACAAGCTTTGACAAGGCGTAGCCTCAGGCGGCAAAAAGAACGGCAGAGTAACGAGGGATAGTGATGACACGCACGGCGGTGATTCTGGCCGCGGGTATCGGTACACGCATGAAGTCCGAGCTGCCCAAGCCGCTGCACAAGATCGCCGGTCGCTCCATGCTGCGCCATTTGATATCGAATTGCGAACTAGTATTCGACCGTATCGTTGTGGTGATTGGTCCGGAGATGGACGCACTCCGGCGGGAGGCCACCCCGCACACCTGCGTCGTGCAGCAGAAGCGCCTCGGGACCGCGCACGCTGCCCTGGTCACCGCACCGCATTTCGGTGACGGCGAGGTGGCGGTCCTGTACGCGGACAATCCACTTATTCGCCCGGAGACGTTGCGCCACCTGCTGGACCGCCGCGCAGCCGGCGACGCGGCGTTGGCATTGCTCGCTTTTCGCCCAACCGATGCCGCCCGCTACGGCCGCGTGATCGCCCGCGGCGGATACGTTGAGCGGATTGTCGAATGGATCGACGCGGCGGAAACCGAGCGCGCCGAGACACTTTGCAACGCCGGTGTGCTCTGCGCCACCGCTACAGACATGGCGCGCTGGCTGCGCGAGGTTCGCGCCGACAATGCCAAGGGCGAATACTACCTCACCGATGTCGTCGCACTGGCGCACGCCGAGGGCCGTCGCATCGCGGCAGTGGAAGCATCGCCCAACGAACTCTCCGGCATCAATTCGCGCAGCGAGCTCGCGGCCGCCGAGGCGGCAGTGCAGTCACGGCTGCGAGTCGCCGCAATGGATGCCGGGGTTACCATGATCGATCCAGGCTCCGTGTTCCTGTGCGCCGACACCGAACTGGCCTCGGATGTGACGATAGAACCCAACGTGGTGTTCGGCCCGGGCGTCAAGGTCGCATCCGGCGCGCTTATCCGGTCGTTCAGTCACCTGGAAGGCTGCATCGTCGGACCGAGCTGCGTCGTCGGTCCATATGCCAGGCTGCGGCCCGGCGCGGACCTCGCCGAGCAGGTGCACGTCGGCAACTTCGTCGAGGTGAAGGCCGCCAAACTCGGCGCCGGCGCCAAGGCCAACCACCTCACCTATCTCGGCGACGCGGACATCGGCGAAGCAACCAACATCGGCGCCGGCACCATCACCTGCAACTACGACGGCTACAACAAGCATCGCACGACGATCGGCGCACGCGCCTTCATCGGCTCCGACACCGCGCTGGTGGCGCCGGTGACGGTTGGCGATGGCGCCATCGTAGCAGCCGGCAGCGTGATCACCGAGGACGTTCCATCCGACGCGCTGGCGGTCGCGCGCGGGCGGCAAGAGAACAAGCACGGCCGCGCCCGGCTCCTGCGCGAGAAACTGCTAGGAAAGCGGCGTTAGATGTGCGGCATTGTAGGCATTATCGGCTCGAGACAGGCGGCCCCAATGATCCTCGATTCATTGCGCCGACTGGAATACCGCGGCTATGACAGCGCCGGCATAGCCACCCTGGTCAACGGCCATATCGAACGCCGCCGCGCCGAGGGCAAGCTAGGCAAGCTTGCCGCGGCGCTGGAACACACGCCGCTCGGCGGAACCACCGGTATCGGCCACACGCGCTGGGCAACGCACGGCGCGCCAACCGAGAACAACGCCCATCCGCATGGCACCTCTCGCGTATCGGTGGTGCACAACGGCATCATCGAGAACCACGCGGAACTGCGCGCTGAACTCGAAGCCGCGGGGCAGGTGTTCACCACCGAGACCGATACCGAGACCGTGGCGCAGTTGGTCGATCTGAACTTGCAGCGCGGCATGAGCCCCGTCGCAGCGGCCGGCGCCGCGTTCCGTCGCCTGGAAGGCGCCTATGCGCTGGCGATGATCTTCTCCGGCCATCCCGAGCTCATCGTCGGGGCACAGCACGGCGCGCCGCTCGCAGTTGGCTTCGGCGAAAACGAGATGTTCGTCGGGTCTGACGGCCTGGCACTGGCGCCGCTGACGCAGCACATCGCCTACCTCAGCGATGGTGACTGGACCGTGATTGACCGCAAAGGCGCGCGGTTCTTCGACATGAGCGGCGCCGAAGTGCAGCGCGAAGTGAAGCTGACGCGGCTCACCGGTGCGGCAATCGGCAAGGGCAATTTCCGCCACTTCATGGAAAAGGAGCTGCACGAGCACCCCGCGGTGATCGGCGACACCCTGCATCGCATGGTGAATCCCGCGACGCGCGCGGTCGCATTGCCCCCGCTGCCATTCGACTTTGCGACGCTCCCGCGCATCACGATCAGTGCGTGCGGCAGTGCATTCTATGCCGGGCTGGTTGCGCGTTGGTGGTTCGAGGCGATCGCGCGCATACCGACAGACGCCGATGTGGCAAGCGAATTCCGCTATCGTACTCCACCGCTGCCAAAGGGTGGGCTCGGCCTGCTCGTGTCCCAGTCGGGCGAGACTGCCGACACCTTGGCAGCGCTGCGCTACATGCACGAACAGGGACAGCACGTGCTGTCGGTGCTGAACGTGCCGGAAAGCAGCATGTCGCGCGAGAGCGATGCGGTGCTGGAGACGGTGGCAGGGCCGGAAATCGGCGTTGCCAGCACCAAAGCGTTCACCGCGCAGCTCGCTGCGATGGCGTGCCTCGCACTCGGTGCGGCGCGCGCGCGCAATGCGATCAGCGCGAAGGAGGAAGCGGCGATGACCACCGCGTTGCTAGAAGTGCCGAGTCGCACGGCCGAAGTGCTCGACAAGCATGACGAGATCAAGGCGCTGGCGCATCGCATCGCACAGGCGCGCGACGTGCTCTACCTCGGACGCGGCAACTGTTTCCCCATCGCGCTGGAAGGTGCGCTGAAGCTGAAGGAGATAAGTTACATCCACGCCGAGGGATATGCAGCCGGCGAGATGAAGCACGGCCCGATCGCGCTGATCGACAAGGACGTGCCGGTGGTCTCCATCGTGCCGTCAGGCCCGCTGTTCGAGAAGACCGCATCGAACCTCCAGGAGGCCGCCGCGCGCGGTGGGCAGATCATCGTGTTCAGCGACGCGGCCGGCGCCGCCAAGCTCCGCGGGATCGCAGTAGAGACGATCGTGCTACCGGCAGTGGATCCATTCGTCGCGCCGATTCTTTATGCGGTCCCCGTGCAGTTGCTGGCCTATCACGTCGCCGTACTGAAGGGCACCGACGTCGACCAGCCCCGCAACCTCGCAAAGTCCGTTACAGTAGAATAGGCACCGAATCTCTCCCTCCCCCCGCGGGAGGGGCGCTACAGTTCCACAGTCCCCCGCAGCACCGGCACGCAGCTCCCCTCGACCGTCGCCAGTACCGGCCCCTCCGCCGTCTTGCGCGCCGACGCGATGATCGTACTGGGCCGCCCCATCTCAGCACCCTGCAAAATCTCGTAGGCCAGGTCTGCATTCTCGCCCGGCGCCAGCGACGTCAGCAGCGCTGCAAGTGCGGCATTGGCACTACCAGTCGCCGGGTCCTCCATAATACCCCCCAACGGCGCGAACATGCGCGCGGTCAGGCGCGTCGCATCGCCATCCCGCCGCGCATAGAGCAGCAGCGAAAACCGCGTCGCGACCTCAGGAAACCTTTCGGCAGCCGCGCGGAACCCACCAATATCCGGACTGGCGCGCGACAACGCCGCCACACTCGCGACCTCGGCAATGACGAACGGCGTGCCCACCGAGGCGACCAGCGGCGTATGGGCGTTTGTAGCGATATCCGAGTCCGCCAGACCCGCGCACGCCGCGACGACCTCCTCGGGAATCTCGATGTCGATGGACAGCGCACGCGGCGCCGAAATGCGCGCGCCGACAATCGTGCGGCCCGAACGTAGCACATGCACGCGCACCAGCCCGGCAAGTTCCTCGAACACATAGTGCTCGGGCGGATTGTCATCGCGCTGCGCCAGCACGTAGCCCGTGCCCACATTCGGATGACCGGCAAACGGCAGCTCGGCACGCGGCGTGAAAATACGCACCTTCGCATGGTGCTGGGGATTGTCAGGCGGCAGAACGAACGACGTCTCCGACAGATTGAACTCCAGCGCCAGCGCCTGCATCTGCTCGTCTGTCAGCCCACGCGCGTCCAGAAATACCGCGAGCGGGTTGCCGCCAAAGCGTCGGTCGGTGAACACATCGACGGTGACGAATTCATAGGCCGGCATGGCGAACCTCGCTGCTGCGTTCACTCATCGTCATCATCGACATCAATGCGCCGCGGATCGAGCGCACGCCAGTCGCGATCCTCGGAACCAGCCGGATTGTCGACGAAATCGCCCAGCTCCGTCGCGCTGCGCCAACCGGCCTCGGCGGCATCCATCACCTCTGCATCCTCGCCGAAGGCGAACCACGCCTCCAGCACCTCCTTCGCATTCATGCCGGACAGACGGCACCGTTCCAACGAATCACGCACATAGCGGCGCGCGAAGGCATTGGCCTGCATCAGGGTCTCGAAGCCGCCGATCTCCTCAACGATGTTGTCCTGCGCGCCACCTGACAGATCCAGGATGCGCACGCGCCAGCCACCATCAGGGGCGAACATGTCGCTCATGTGACCGATCCCCCCGCCGGCTTGCGCGCGCCGTTCTTCCGCAACAGGAATTCCCGCCCCACCTTCACCAGCGGCACGCCGTCATACTCCACGATATCAGCGGTGGCGTAGGTCTCGTGCCAGGCTTCAGGAATGAAGCTGCCGGTGCCCACAACGTCGATCGGTGCCTTGGCATCCGCCATGACCCGACATTTGTCCACACCAAAGCCGGAAGAGGCGACGATGCGCACGCGCGTATAGCCGGCTGCGTCCAATGCCTCGCGCATCCGCCAGATCGCGGCAGCGGAAACGCCAGTGCCAACCAGGTATCGCAGTTCCGTCTCGCTGCGATACCGCCTGATCGCACCAGGGGAATTTCGTTCCAGTACGGCATAGCTCACCGCCGGATCGAGTCCCTCCATGAAGCGCCCGCCATGCGTGTCCAACCGGAACGACAGCCGCCCCTCACCGGCGAGATCAGGAAACCGCGCGCATACCGCGAGCGCATCGGTGATCTCGCGGCCAAAGTAATCCGCCAGCACGGTCATCGGCTCGTCCGGAAAAGTCTCGCGGAACATCTCCGCCGCGCGCAGCGTCGAGCCGGCATAGCCGATCAGCGAATGCGGCATCGTCCCGAAACCGCGCGGCGTGCCGAACCAGTGCGCCGTTCCATCATTGGCGTTGCCGATAAAGCCTTTGGCACCTTCCCGCTTCGCCGCCTCGCTGCCAACCGAGGCTGCGTAGGCCATCATGTCCTGCATCTCAGCGCCGGCGCAGTGCCGCGCCTCCATCGCCATGAACGCCGCGTTCGGCAACGCGAGACACATCTGATAGGCATTGTGTGCCGCGACCGACGCAGGCCCAATCCTTTGCAGCAGAATCGTCTCCAGATCCGATAACTGCACGAGGCTGCCGATGATATAGGCGAGCGGCTCACCGGCGCCGGCCCACGCACCCTCCGGATATTTCAACTCGACATCGATGCTGGTGCCGCGCGCGGCCGCAACCGCATTCAACCACTCGACCATCAGCCGCGGCGCCGAGATCACCGGACGACGCATGAACACCGCGTAGGTCACCCGCTTGTCGCCAAACCGCGCAACGATGCGACGCGTCCGATTGAAGTAACTGTCGGTCCTCGCCGTAATATAGTCGTCGCATGTAGAACTTACTCCCCCTCCCCCAGCGGGAGGGGGCCGGGGGGAGGGGGCAGCACCCGCCATCTACTGCGCCGCCACCTGCGTCTGTCCATTCGGCGCGCGCCGCTGCTTCAGCTCCTCGGCCACCAGAAACGCCAGCTCCAACGCCTGCCCTGCGTTCAGCCGCGGATCGCAGAACGTCTCATATCGCTCGGTCAGATCCGCCTCGGTCAACTGGTGCGCGCCACCAGTGCATTCGGTGACATTCTGCCCCGTCATCTCGACATGCACACCGCCCGCCCACGTGCCTTCCGCCGCATGGATGTCAAAAAAGCTGCGGACCTCCGACAGTATCTGATCGAAGTTGCGCGTCTTCAGCTTGGCCACAGTCGATATCGTATTGCCGTGCATTGCATCGCACAGCCACACGACCTTGGCGCCCTCGCGCTCCACGGCACGCAGCAGTGGCGGCAGCCGCGTCTCCACCTTGTCGTGGCCCATACGGCTGATCAGCGTGACCCGTCCCGGCTCGTTCGCCGGATTGAGCCGCTCCAGAATGCGCAGCAGATCATCCGGCTCCTGTGTCGGTCCGACCTTCATGCCGAGTGGGTTCTTCACCCCACGCAGGAACTCGACATGCGCGCCATCGACCTGACGCGTGCGATCGCCAATCCATAGGAAATGCGCGCTGCACCCGTACCAATCGCCGGTCGTGGAATCAATCCGCGTCAGCGCCTGCTCATACGGCAGCAGCAACGCCTCGTGGCTCGTGTAGAAATCGGTCTCGCGCATGTCGCGCGTGGTGGTGCTGGTCATCCCACACGCCGCCATGAACGACAGCGTCTCGTCGATGCGATGCGCCAGGTCCTGGTAGCGCTCGGCCAGCGGCGAGCGTGCGGCAAAATCCAGATTCCAGCGATGCACTTCGCGCAGGTCGGCATAGCCGCCCGAGGCGAAGGCGCGCAGCAGAATTCAGCGTGCTCGCCGACTGGAAATAGCCGAACTCCATGCGCGCCGGATCAGGAATTCGTGCCTCGGCACTGAACTCAGGTCCATTGACGATGTCACCGCGATACGACGGCAGCGTGACGTCGCCTTGCGTCTCGGTATCCGAAGAACGCGGCTTGGCAAATTGGCCGGCCACACGGCCGATCTTCACCACCGGCAGCGACGCACCGAATGTCAGCACCACCGCCATCTGCAGCAGCACGCGGAACGTGTCGCGAATGATGTTGGCGGTGAAGTCGGAAAAACTTTCCGCGCAGTCGCCACCCTGCAGCACGAACGCCTTGCCCTCGGCCGCCGCCGCGAGATGCGCCGTCAGCCGCCGCGCCTCGCCGGCAAACACCAGCGGAGGATAGCGTCCGATGCGCGCCTCCATCGCCGCCAGCTTCTCCGGATCAGGATAGGCCGGCACCTGCCGGATCGGGCAATCGCGCCAGGAATTAGGCGTCCATGTGCGGGCTGGCATGGTATCGGGCATGGCAGTTCTCTCCTCGGGCGCACTTATGTCGCCATTCTTGCGGAAAGGCTAGGCGCCCGCCTGTTCGTAGAGATGACAGGCGACGACGCGATCCGGATCGGTGTGCCGCAGCAATGGCGCCAACTCTCCGCAGATCGGCATGGCGACCGGACAGCGGTCGACGAACTTGCAGCCACCGTGACCCATCTCGGTCTTCTCCCCCGCGCGTGGTTCATCCAGCCACGTGCGCTCCGTGCTCACCTGCGGGATCGAGGCGATCAGCAATTGCGTATACGGATGTTTCGGTGCCTTCACCACAAGCTCGACATCGCCCGCCTCGGCAACCGAGGCGTGATACAGCACGATGATATTGTCAGCCACCTGATAGGCCGTGGCGAGATCGTGCGTGATGTAGATGATCGAGATGCCGCGCTCCTCCCTCAGCAGACGCAGTGACCCCAGAATGGTCGCACGCAGCGACGCATCCACCATGGAAACCGGCTCGTCCGCCACAATCAGATGCGGATGCAGCAACAGCGCGCGCGCCACCATCACACGCTGTCGCTGTCCACCGCTGAGCTGATGCGGGTAGCGGCCAAGTATCTCCTCGGGACGCAGGCCGACCGCGCGCAACGCGTCCTCGATCAGACTGCGCGCTTCGGCCTTCGTCTTCGCCAGACGGAATCGTGCGACCGGCGTGCTCAGCACATGGTCGACGCGATAGAACGGATTGTAGACGCCGTACGGGTCTTGGAATATCGCCTGAATGTCACGGCGGAACGTCCGCCGCTCGGTGCCGGACAGCGCCTGCACGTCACGTCCCTGGTACAGCACCTGGCCCGTCGTCGGTGCGACCAGTCCGAGCAACAGCCTCGCAAGTGTCGTCTTGCCACTGCCGCTTTCGCCGACAATGGCTGTGATCGCCGGTCGATCGCCCTCGATGAGGAGCGAAAAGTCCTCCAGCGCCGCCACGAGGCCATAAGCCTTCGTCACGCCGCGCAGCTCGATGAGTGGAACGGTTTGGTCGGCCATCACCACAACATCAGGCGAAGTGACAGGCAACGTGGTGATCGCCAAGTTCGCGCAACGCCGGCCGCTCCACACGGCACCGTTCGGCGGCCATCGGACAACGCGGATGAAAGGCGCAGCCCGACGGCAGATCGCGCAGCAAGGGTGCGAGGCCTGGAATACCCTGCATCATTCCCTTGCGCTCCAGCGACGGCAGGCTCGCGATCAGCATCTGTGTATACGGATGCTTCGGCGAAGTGATGATCTCACCGATTGGCGCGATCTCCACCAGGCGGCCGGCATACATCACGCCGAGTCGGTCAACGAACTGCGCCATCAGCCCCATGTCGTGGCCGACCAGCACCACCGCCGCGCCAAGTTCCTGCTGTACACGGCCAAGCGTCGCCATCACCTGCCGCTGCACGACCACATCCAGCGCGCTCGTCGGTTCATCGGCAATGATCACCTTCGGACGCAGGCAGATCGCGATGGCGATGCAGGCCCGCTGCTTCATGCCACCGGAAAGCTCGTGCGGATACTTCTCCGCCACCTCGGGCCGCAGTCCAACCTGGCCGAGCAGGTCGCGCACCCGTGCGGTGAGGTCGCGTTGCGTGAGAGACATACCGTGATCGCCCAGTGCGTCGGCGATCTGGGCACGGATGCGCAGCACCGGATTGAGCGCGTTCATCGAACCTTGCGGCACCAGTGCAATGCCGCCCAGACGCAATCGCCGCATGGCATCGTCCGAAAGCGCGGACAGCTTCTGGCCATCCAGCCAGACCTCGCCGCCATCGATGCGCCCCGGCGGACGGATGAGCCGAAGGATAGCGAGCGCCATGGTCGATTTGCCCGAACCAGAACTCACCTGCAAGGCCGAACCGCTCCCGCGGACGCAGACTGAATGAAACGTCGTCCACCGCGCGCACCGCGCCACGCGGATGGTCATACGAAACACGCAGTCCATCGACGTGCAGCAGCGCCACGTTCATGCCGATTGCCGCAGGCGTGGATTGGCGATTTCGTCCAGACCGACGGTGAGGAAAAACAAGCCGAGAAACACGATCAGGATGATCACGATCGGCGCGACCCACCACCACCACCAGCCGTTCAGGATGGCGGCGTTGAAGTTGATCCAGTACAGAGTTCATGCCCAGCGTCGGTGATTCCAGCGGCCCGAGCCCGAGAACCTCCAGGCCAATGGAAGCCAGAATTGCGGCGGACACCGCGCTGACCAACGTGGCGGCAAGATAGGGCAGCAGGTTCGGCATCATCTCGCGGAGTATGATTTCGGGCCCGCTCATGCCGTTCAGCCGTGCCACCTCGACATAGCCGCGCTCGCGCAGCGTGAGCACCTGGGCACGAATCGTTCGCGTCGGGTTCAGCCACGCGAGCGAGGCAACGATGATCGCCATCTCGTTCACCGTCAGCCCGCCGCGCACGGACACCGCAATGACAATGAGCACCAGCAGGCCAGGCACGGTCAGGCCGATATCGGCGATGCCGCGTATCACCGTATCCGTCATGCCGCGATAATAACCCGCGACGAAGGCCAGCACGGTGCCGATGCCGACACCCAGAAATCCGGCGATAAAACCGATCTTCAGCGTGAGCGGCGTCCCCGCGACCATCGCCGCCAGCAGGTCGCGCCCCTGACGGTCAGTGCCGAACGGATGCTCCCACGACGGCGGCTGCAATGCGCGCACCGACAGCGGCCGCGCCAGTTCGGTATCCACGGTAAGATTGCCGATCACAATGAACAGCGCCAACACGGTCAGCAGCGCAACGCCAACAACCAACGACGGATTGCGCCCAACATAGCGCCACATCACGCGACTCCCCCTCCCCTCGCGGGAGGGTGCCGGGGGGAGGGGGCGAAACCAAGGCCCAGACCCACCCAGGCCATCAATCACCCCTCCGATAAGAAATCCGCGGGTCCAGCCACGGATACACCACATCGAGAATCAACGTCGCCAACCCCAGCGCGACAATCACAGTGAACACAATTCCCTGGATCAGAAAGAAGTCGTTCTCCTGTATCGCCTGGAACAGCAGGGCCCCAATACCGGGATACCCGAAGATAACCTCCACCAGCACTGCGCCCGACAGGATCTGTCCCAACGCCAACGCCAGCGCGGTCGTCTGCGGCAGGATCGCGTTGCGCAGGCAATAACGCATAAAGATGGTCGCGCTCTTCAGTCCCTTCGCATCGGCGAAGGTCACGTAGTCCTCACCCATCGTGGTCACCATCATCCCACGCATCCCCAGCGCCCAGCCACCCGTCGCCACCAGCACGATCGACAAAGCCGGCAGCAGCGCGTGCGACACCACGTCCCACACAAACCCCAGCGACAGCATCGGGGTCGCGCCCGCGCTGTAGCCGCCGAATATCGGCAGCAGCGGAACCTGGAACGCCAGCAGGTACATCAGGATAAGCCCGAGCAGGAAGAACGGGATGGCATGCAGCGCCCATAACGGCGGCATCAGCCAGCGCATCCAGCGTGGCGCTCCCGGCCATGCGAGCAGCGCGCCCAGCAGAGTACCGATGCCAAACGACAGCAGCGTGGTGGTGCCAAGAAGCCCCACAGTCCACGGCACTGCCTCGCCGACCATCTCGCGCACCGTCCGCGGATAGTTGGCGATCGAATAATTGAAATCCAGCCGCGCCGTTGCGCGCAGATACGTCAGATATTGCTGCCACAGCGGCTTATCGAGACCGAAGCGCTGATCGTACTCCTTCACCATGTCCTCAAGACCGGCATGCACATAGCCGCCAAGCTGCGCCGACTGCAGCAGCTTGGTGCGCACCGGGTCCTGTCCAGACAGCTTGGGCAGGAAGAAGTTCAGCGACGCCGCCAGCCAGACGATCAGCAGGAAGACGCCGAACCGGCGCGCGATATACGCAAGCTGCATGCGTCAGGCCGGCTTCAGATTCCACAGCACGATCGGATACGTCAGGTGCCAGGACGCACCGTTGACATAGTCATTGTCAGCGGTCGGCCAGTTCTTCCAATACGTGGTGTTCATCGGAATGCGGTGGAAGTTCTGCACCAGCTGGATGTCCGGCAGCTCGGGCAGCCAAATCTCCATCGCGCGATGGAACAGCTCGATCATCTTCGACTTATTGTTCGGATCAGTGACGTACATCTCGTCGGTGATCGTGTCGAACTCGGCATTCTTCCACCGGGCAAAATTCACCAGGTGCGCGCCGGGCACCGCAACGCTGCGCCCCTGATACAGGCGCAACGTGGAATATGGCTCGGTGATGGAGCCGCCATGGCCGTAGATCGACCCGACAAACTGGCCCTTCTGGAACCGGTCGTCGAAATCGGGCGGCATGCTCATGCTCGCCTCGATGCCATGGCGTCTCAGCATCTCCGACAGCACCGGCCCGATCGCTGGCCCGGCAGCGCCGAAGCCGATGATATCCAGCGTGAGCTTCTTGCCCTGCGCATCAACCCAGACGCCGCCGTCCTTCTTGTAGCCCTTGCCCGACAGCAACGCGTCGCCCTTTTTCGGATCGAATGCCAGCGTGTCGTACTTCGCCAACAGGTCCTTCACCGCATCGAAGTACGGCTGCAACGGCGGGTAAGGCGGCATCGGCAACGACGACACCTGCGATGCGCCCAGATAACCAACATCGATCAATTGCTGTCGATCGATGAAATGCGACACCGCCCACCGCACGTCCTTGTCGTCGTACGGCTTAACCTCGTTGTTGACGTAAAGTGAGATCGGCCACCAATCGACGTAACCATAGGGTGGCTTCTGGCCGGTATGTGTGGTGAGCTTCGGATTGCCACGGAACAGCGTCGGAAACGTCGCCGGCTGCATGCCCGTCGCCGCATCCAACTGGTTGGTGATCAACGCCTGCGCCGTCGCCTGTTCACCCGCATACGGCAGCCAGATCGTGCGCTCGATCGCCGGCAGCGGCGCCAGTCCAGCCTTCACCGCCCACCACTCGGGGCGCCGGTCGAACACCTTCTGTTGCAGCGAGGCTTCCGCCACCTTCCATGGCCCGGTGCTCACCGGCCAGCCCTTGGCGATGTCGAAGTGTTTGAACGTTGTCCAGTCCTGATCGGCAAAAATGTGCTTCGGCACGATGTAGACGCCGATGTCGTACTTGTAGGTTACAAAGAAGAAGAACCGCGGCGCGGGCACTACGAAATCGACGACGACCGTGTTGGCGTCGGTCGCTTTCGCCTCCTTCATCACCTGCTGTACATCGACGCCCCATTTCACCTTGGGGCCCAGATCGCGCAGGCTGTTCAGCGTGAACGCCACGTCCTCGGCTGAGAACGGCGTGCCGTCCGACCACGAAATCCCCGAGCGCGTCTTGATTGTGAGCTGCTTGAAGTCAGGTGTGTACTTGTAGCTTTCCGCCAGCCACATATAGGTCTTGTCGGCAAACGCACTGTAATAGGCCAACGGCTCATAGATAATATTAGGACCGTTCTGATGGTTCGAGCCGATCGAGTAAGGATTCCACAGTTCGAAATCCACCCAGCGTCCCTCGCGTCCACCCCAGACGAGGGTCATCGTCCGGTTGCGTGGCGGAGCGGCCGGCTGCGCCGTCGCCAGGCCGATCGGCGTCAACGCGGTAACCGCTGCCGCGGCCGCCGCTTTGAAGACAGTACGGCGGCCAGTGCTCAGGGTGGACATGGTCTGTTTCCTCCAATCCGTGCATGCACGGTGGCGCGGACTATGCACACGCCTCGACCCGGATCAAGGGAAACTCCGGGAGACGCCCGTTCACGCGCTCTGCAACGTTTCCGGCAGCTCGACCAGAAAGGCGATCGCATCGTGGTTCCGCGGATTTGCCATGATCGTGTCCCAGGAAGAGGGTGGCGGCATCGCCTCGCCATCTTCGCGCATGCCGTCCACGTGAAAGGCTAACACCTCGCTCGCCGTGCGGCGCGCCTTCTCCAAAGTACGACCTACCGTGATACAACCGGGAAAATCCGGAAAATCCACGCCGTAGTCGCTGCCCGGTTGCTTGCGCAGCAATGCAATATACGAAGCCATGAAGTTGCAGCAGCTCCCTCAGAACCCGAACATGTGGTCCAGCGAGAACCCGCCTGCATCGTCCATCAGACCGTGATAGCCAAACAGCCGGCAGGTCGTGTCGCGCACCAGCACATAGCCGTCCGGCCCCGCCTGGCGCAGCGCCGCTTCGCAGAACACGACATGCGGCCAGACCATCGTCGAACCTGAACACGCAATCGCCACGCACCGCTCCGCGATCGCCTCGCCCGCACCGTCATGCAGCAGCAGCGTGGTCGCCGAATGCCCATGCCAGGGCGCAGATGCCGGATAGATCAGCACAGCGAAACTGCGGCGTCGCGTATCGCCCAGCTTGAGGAACAACCGCGTGGTCAGCCCGGGCGGTGGCCCGCTATACGATTGCGGCTCACCGCGATAGGTCATGATCGTATTGAAGATATGCCCGCCAAAGCTCAACTCCGCTGCATGGCCGGACTGACGGTCCTCGTAGCGGAACAGCGCATGCAGCCAGCCGTCCGCTTCGCCTCCGTCGCGAAAGTCGTAGACCAGCTCAGCGTGTCCCCTCGCCACGTCATCGACTTCCAGCGCCACATCGTGATCGCGCGACAGACAGCCGAGGAACCGCTCCGCCACCTTGTTCCCCCCCTCGTCAAACACATCGAGCCGGAGCGGCAGCGTGCGCTGTGACACCGCCATCGGTGTCGGCTGGACAATGCTGCGGAACCGCTCGCGCGGCAGCACGGGGAACGGCAGCAGATAGCCGCGCCCCAACTGGGTCGGAAGCCGAGCGATCGCCACATCCGGCCTGAGGTCGCTGCGCTCGACATTGACATGCGCGATGCGCACGCGCTCGCCGCGCATCACCTCATAGCGTGGCCGCACCACATGCCGCCCAGCGCGCACCTCGATCTGCGCCGGCCACCGCACCTCCGGCAGCACATGCGCAACATCGACAGCGACCGTTGCGAATGGACCCACCTCCTGCGTCACCGAGACCGGCCGTTCCGCGCCCATGCGATCCAACGCGACGGCCCCAGGCGGGATCGGTGTCGCGTGACTGTTCTGCAGCCACAGGATCACCCTCTCGTCGTCGCGCGGGGCCGGCAGCCCGGCATAACGATCCGACGGCCACGCGTTGGCATCATGCGTGCACGATAGGCTGGCGCCGTTATCGCCCGCATAGGTGTCGAGCGCGTATTTCACCACGTCATGCCCCGTCGCACCGATCGCGTGCACGAACAATTGCCCCGTGAAGGACGCCAGGTCGAAGTGTTCGCGCACCATGCGGCTGTCAATCGAAAACCCGCCAGGTCCCGCCGGCACATCCTTCTGCCACGTCGCCAGCACGCCGCCGGCCGCATCGAACAGCCGCAGCCACAGACGCATTGCACCGCCGCCATAGCCGGACCAGTAGTTGGCCGACACCAGCCGTGTGGAAAGCCCATCGGCATCGCGGAAGAACACAAAATTCGTCGCGAAGTTCAGCTTGTCGAGATAGCGCGCGCGATTGGTGAGCAGTGCATCAGGCAGCTTCACCGCATCCAGCGTGACCACCTCCGCGCCATCCGGCAGCAGATGCGAAATGCGTGCAGCGGTCCGCCCCGCATCGAACGCGGCAATCAACACGACGCGCGCCCCACTGTCCGGCAGATCTGTCAGTGCTCGCGCGACATGACCCCCGCGCTCCTCGCCCACCGCGGCCACGTCATGCACGAAGAGCCCGGCGAGCGGAGGCGCTTCGGGATACAGCGCGAACATTGCGGTGGCGATGCCTTCGGGATCATAAACCGCCACCGGCCCGGCAAGACGCGCATAAAGTCGCGCAATCGCCTCCGCCGCCAACGGATGTGCCAGTGCCTTGTACAGCACGTTGCCGCCCACGCGATTGTCGAACGTCTGGATGTTCAGCATGGAGCGTCCGGATGTGGCAGGCCGAGCCGACGGCACATCTCCGCCGCGGCCTCCGCCGTGTCATCGAGCGGCGTCACCGGCCACAGCTCCAGCCGCCCGTTGAATTCGCGCACGCGGCCGTCGCGCAGCAGCCCCTCGGTGAACAGGGCGTTGCGGCGTGACCGGCCGGGCAGTCGCGCCAGCATCACCGGCGCCGCTGTCGCGACCGCCTCGGACACCATCGACACGCTGTCGACCGTGACGACGATTGCATCGGCAAGCGCGAGCATGCCGAAATACGGGTTCTCACCGCTGCCATCCCAGACATGCCCCCCGAGTGGAGCCAGCGTCTCGGCCAGCACGCGCGTCACCGCCGCATCGGTCCGGCGCGAGGGAGTGACCGCGACGCCGACATCGTCATCCCGCATCATCGCGGCAAGCTGGCCGGCGAGTTCGCTCCCCACCGCCGCATCCAGCCTGAACCGGCCATTGCTCCCACCCACCAGCACCGCGACCAGCGGCCGTTTCAGGTGCGCGAGCCGCGGGCGCCAGGCCTCGGCCGCGGCGGCAAGGCGCGCCGGCGTCACCCGATGCAGCGCGGTCCGCGTCACCACCACGTTCGGCCCCGTCAGCTCGTCGTGCCGATTGACCACAATCAAGTCGAAGCGGCGCGGGTCCATGCGCGGATGCTGCACCTGCACCACCGGCCGGTCGCCCCGGCGCAACGCCGCGCCGACCGCTGCTGCCACGCCGCCGCAGCCAATCACCAACTCCGGCAACGGCGCCCTCACGGCATCCGGCACCGCGGCCAGCGGCGAGGGCCAAAGCGATGCGGTCACCCACTTCCACGGAGCGCGCGGCGCCAGCACGCGCATTTCCGGCTCCAGCCCCGCCGCCTCGGCTAGTCCCAGCGCCTGCGCTTGCAGCCCGGCATAGCCCTCGCTCAGAATCCATGACGTTGCGGTGGCCGACATGCGCGGCTTTTCGGCGCGTATCACGAGGCAGTCAACCAGTGGCCAGCGGCCAGCGATCAGGGCAATCTGGCCGCCATGGAAAGGGACCTGATCGGCTACGGCGCCAACCCACCCGACCCGAAATGGCCCGGCGGCGCCCGGCTCGCGCTGAACTTCGTGCTGAACTACGAGGAAGGCTCGGAACCTTCGGTGCCGGACGGCGATCCCGCCTCGGAATGGGGGCTCACCGAGAACGGCATGCTCAATCCCGGCGTGAAGGGACGCGACCTCGCGGCCGAGGGCATGTTCGCTTACGGCAGCCGCGTCGCCTTCTGGCGCGTCATGCGCCTGTTCGCGGAACGCGGCATCCCGCTCACCGTGTTCGGTTGCGCGCTGGCGTTGGAGCGCCATCCTCCCGCCGCCGCCGCGATCCGTGCGGCTGGACACGACATCTGCTGCCACGGCTGGCGCTGGGAAAAGCACTACGAACTCTCCGAACCCGAGGAGCGCGAGCGCATCCGCCGCGCCGTCGCGTCGCTGCAGCAGACCATGGGCGAGCGACCGCTTGGCTGGTACTGCCGCTACGGACCCAGCCTGAACACCCGCAACCTTCTGGTCGAGGAAGGCGGATTTCTTTATGACTTCAGACGCTTACGATGATGAGCTACCGTACTGGGTGACAGTCCAAGGCAGACCGCATCTGGTCGTTCCCTACACTCTCTCCACCAACAACTCGAAATTCGGACGCGGCACGTTCGCCACCGGCGACGACTTCTTCAACTACTGCCGCGACGCTTTCGACTTCCTGTATCGCGAGGGAGCCACCCAGCCCCGCATGCTATCGATCGGCCTGCACATGCGGATCATCGGCCATCCCGCCCGCGCCGGCGGACTGGAGCGATTGCTTGACCATGTCAGCCGGTTCGCCGGTGTCTGGATCACCCGCCGCGTCGATGTCGCACGCCACTGGGCCACGACCCATCCGCCAACGTGATGGCGGAGCCGCACCGCATCCTGGTGGTGAAGCTTGGCGCCTTTGGCAACGTCATCCTGTCGCTCGGCCCGTTCGCCGCAATCCGCGGCCACCATGCCGGCGCTCACATCACCCTGCTGACCACCGCACCGTTCGCTGATTGGCTGGCCCGGTCGCCGTGGTTTGACACCGTCTGGATCGACGAGCGCCCCGAGTGGTGGGATCTGTCAGGCTGGCGGCGGCTGCGGCGGCGGCTGATCGAGGGGCAGTTTGACCGCGCCTACGACCTCCAGACCTCCACCCGCTCCAACCGATACTTCCATCTGTTCCCCCACATCGGCCGTCCCGACTGGTCGGGCATCGCCTATGGCTGCGCGCTGCCCGATCGCGACCCAAACCGCAACCGCACACACGACATCGACCGCCAGTTCGGCCAGCTTCGCCAGGCCGGTATCGACCGTCGCGAACAAGTCGATCTGTCCTGGAGCCACGCCGATCTCACCCCCTTCGTTCTGCCGGCAAACTTCGCGCTGCTCGTGCCCGGCAGTTCGCCGCACCGCCCGGTCAAGCGCTGGCCGACCGAGCGTTATCGCGAGCTTGCGGCGATGCTGACCGAACGCGGCATGGCGCCAGTGGTGATCGGCGCCGCGACCGAGCGGGACCTGGCGCGCGCAATCCCCGGCGCACTCGACCTGACCGGCCGCACCGACTTCGCCCAGCTCACCAGCATTGCGCGCGCCGCACGCATCGCCATCGGCAATGACACCGGACCGATGCACCTGCTCGCCGCCGCTGGCTGCCCCTCCGTCGTGCTGTTCTCGCGCGATTCCGACCCGGCCCTCGTTGCACCGCGCGGCCCAGCCGTCACAGTGCTCCGCCGCGCCGATCTCGCCGATCTCGACGCCGCGACGGTGATGGGTGCGGTGATCTCCATGCTGCCGGCCGCGGCCGGCGCACTGGCCGTCGGCTGATGGCGGAGGACCAGCCGGCCCACCGGCACGGCCTTGCCGCCCCCGATGGCGTTCCCCTGCCCCAACGCTACTGGGCGATCTTGACCATCGCGCTCGGCCTGACGCTCGCGGTGCTCGATGGCGCGATCGCCAACGTGGCGCTGCCGACGATCGCGCGCGACCTCGATGCCAGTCCGGCCTCCTCGATCTGGGTGGTGAACGCCTACCAGCTCGCGGTGACGATTTCCCTGCTGCCGCTGGCCTCGCTCGGCGACATCTACGGCTATCGCCGCGTCTATCAGTACGGCCTGATCGTCTTCACCGTCTCCTCGCTGGGCTGCGCCATGTCGAACTCGCTGACGACGCTGACCATCGCCCGCGTCATCCAGGGCTTCGGCGCGGCCGGCATCATGAGCGTCAACGGCGCACTGGTGCGCTTCATCTACCCGCGGCGCTGGCTCGGCCGCGGCGTCGGCCTGAACGCGACGATCGGCTCGATCGCATCGGCGGTCGGACCCACAGTCGCTGCCGGCATCCTGTCCGTCGCGCCATGGCCCTGGCTGTTCGCCGTGAACGTGCCGATCGGCGCGCTGGCGATCCCGATCGCGTTTCGTGCCCTGCCGCGCACACGCCGCTCCGGCGTGCGCTTCGACGCATCGAGCGCAATCTGGAGCGCCCTCACCTTCGGCGTCCTGGTCAGCGCAATCAGTGGCCTTGGTCATGGCGAGAGCGCCAGTCTGGCTGGCGCCGAGCTATGCTTCGCCATGGTGTTCGGCTTCGTCCTCGTGACGCGGCAACTGTCGCAGCACTCGCCCATGCTGCCAGTCGATCTGCTGCGCATCCCACTGTTCGCACTGTCGGTCGTCACCTCCATCTGCGCGTTCATCGGACAGAGCATGGCTCTGGTCGCACTACCCTTCCTGTTCGAGAACACCCTCGGCTTCGGCCAAGTGGAGACAGGTCTGCTCCTGACGCCGTGGCCGCTCGCCGTTGCGGTGATCGCCCCATTCACCGGGCGCTTGTCCGACCGGTATCCGGCAGGACTGCTCGGCGGATGCGGTCTGGCGGTGATGGCGACAGGGCTGGCGTTGCTGAGCCTGCTGCCTGCACACCCCACAGCGTTCGACATCGTCTGGCGCCTGCTGATCTGCGGCATCGGCTTCGGCTTCTTCAATACGCCGAACAACCGCGCGATCCTCACATCGGCGCCTCCACTGCGCGCCGGCGCCGCAAGCGGCATGCAGGCAACGTCACGTCTGCTCGGCCAGAGCATGGGTGCGGCGCTGGTCGCGCTGATGTTCGGGTTATTTCCGGAAAGCGGCACGCGCGAGGCGCTGATTGTGGCAGCCTGCACCACCGCGGGTTCGGCAGTGATAAGCTTCGTCAGACTGACGCAGCCTAACCGAGCGGGCCGGTCTCAGGCGTAATTCCACCTCTCAACGTCACGGCTGGACAGCTATATCGTCATGGCCGGGCTCCGTGCCGGCCATCCACGTCGTCCGCATCAAACAAAGCCGTGACCGACGGGGGCTCCCTCATTGCGCGTGGGCGTGACGCAGCCCTGCCTCACGCATGAGCGGGATCACCTCCCGGCCGAAAAATTCAAGGTCGGGCAGATAGTCGAAGAAGTTCACCTGCACGCCGTCGCACCCCGCGTCATTCAGCTTGATGAACCACTCCACGATCTGCGTGGGTGTCCCAACGAGGTGCACGTTGCCGCCGATCACCCACTGCGCACGTGTGTGTCCACGCCATGACGCGGTGTCGCCACTCTGGAAGGTGCGCACGAAATTGTCGGCGGCGACCGTGTCCTCGTTCTCGAGAATGGCCGTGTAGGCCGCTCGCGCCTCCTGCTCCGTCGGGCGGCAGATCACGTGGGGGTTGATGATCGTCTTCACCTCGCGTCGGTATTCGCGGGCCAACCCCTTGATCCTCGCGTTGTGCGCCGGCAGCGCCTCGCACGCCAACGCCGGATCGGCGCCAGCCGGACTGGTGATGAAGATCAGGTCTGAGTGCTTCGCCGCATAGTCGAGGCCGGCACTCGACGACGCCGCATTGACCAGGAACGGCCGCCGCTGCCCAGGCTTCGGCGCCAAGAAGGCCCGCTCCGTTTGCCAGAATTTTCCCTCGAAGCTGAGCTCCTCATCCTCGGTCCACAGCCGCTCCATGATCGTGGTGAACTCGTCCGCCATCGCGTAGCGCAGGTCGTGCTCGATCGGCTCCAGCCCGAACATACGATACTCGCTCGGCTTGTAGCCGGTGACCACATTGATGCCCCACCGCCCGCCGCTGATGTGGTCCAGCGCTGCGCCGAACTTCGCGAGATGCAGCGGATGCCACGCGTACAGCACATGGACGGTGTTGATCAGCACGATCGACCTGGTCAGCGAAGCCAACGCGGCATTGGTGATGATCGGATCGACTTCGTGCTCGCGAAAGTGCATCTCGCCGCCATAGCCGCCTTTGCCAAGCCATTGCGCCAGCCCGAACACCAGGTCGAAGCCGAGAGCCTCCGCCATCGTCGTGCAGCGCGCGATGTAGTCGAACGTCCACGACGTCGAACGCGGCGCCTTCGACGGGCTCCAGGCGCCCTGCTGCATCGGCAGGAACAGCCCGAGCAGCAGCTTGTGGTCCGGCAGTCGGTCGAGTGGTGACGGAACCTGCACCAAATCCCCGGACTATCAGTCCCACAGCCTGGCTGGGCATCGGCAGTCCGGCGAAGTCGGGCGCGGTGGGCGGATGGTCCGGCTCGATGCCGGCCATGCCGAGCAGCATGATCCACTGCCGGACGTGCTGGCCGACATGCCAGGTGCTGCGTTCCAGGTATTCGTGCAGCAATCTGCGGGCCGTAATAGGTCTGCACCGTCTCGCGTGCCGACTTGTCGGGCTTGGCACGCCCACCACGCGGCGAGCCGCTGCCGCACATCCGCGCCATACGCCACGATGTCGGCGGTGGTCTGCATCGCATCGGGCGGCGTCGACGTCAGCCGTGCGTACTCGAGCTTCGCGCCGTTCGCGACCTCGATGAACGTCTCCGCGATGCGGAAGATATGGTGGCCGAGCACGCGGTAGCTGCGGGGACGGTTCGGCACCTCGGTCGCCAGCTTCGCATCCGGCATCTGCGGGATCATGCGGATGGCGGCACCCAGGAAGCGATCGAGCCGCTCGATCAGCTGGTCGGGCGACAATACCGGACCGGTCGCCTCGTTCAGCCCGAGGAACTTCACCACGTGGCCGATGTTCTGCGCGAACACGTAGTCGTCGCCGCGCGACAGCACGGGGACCGAGCGCGCTCCCAGCCGCCTCAGCTCATCGAGCCCGGTGGGGTCTTCCAGCACGTTGATGGATTGGAACTCGATCGCACGGACCGAGAGAAACTCTTTGAGTTTCAGGCAGCTCGTTCATCCAGGCTGCCAGAACACCTTCAGCGGGACCGCTTCCATGGCCAACTCTCGTGTGGTTGCCAGTTAAGACTCCTACGAGTGCCGCTCCGCGTCAATCGGCGATGTGTTGTTTCTGCCGCACGGCGCTCGGCAAGCGCTTCGAGCGACGGTCCGGGAACGGGTACGACTGGCGCACGGTGTCGACACACCCCTGACGGCTTGCCCTTACGGCAGGCCGGCGCGGCGCAACGCGTCCTCCACGTTGACCGTCGCGACACTGTCCTCGTCCGCCAGCGCCTTCATCACCGGGCGACGGAAGCCGGTCCGCGGCACGAACGCGCGCCCTACAAACAACGGCTCGCCGAACTGCGGCTGCGCGAGCCGCGTGACGATCTCGTCCACATTAGCGAAATCGGCGCGATCGCCCAGTGCGGCCTGCAACAGGCCCGGAATGAGGTCGGGCATCGCAACATCGCCAGCGGAGGTGCGCGGAAACACCAGGAAGCTCACCGCCTCATTGGTCGGCGGCCCGCCGAACAGAGTACGCACCAGCTTCGCCGAACATTCGCCGACCGACAGCAACTCCCCGCCACCCGCGTCGGCAAACAGGAAGGAGCAGGAAATGCCGGTGGTTGGTCGTATCGCCAGGCCGACATCGTCCAGGCGGACATGTCCGTTGCGGCGCAGCGCCGTGCTCAGCACCGCATAGGGAACTGTCAGTGCATTGACCGCCTGGCCGTCCGGACCGTTCATCGCGGTGCGCGGCGCATAGAAGTCGGTGCCGCGGCGGAAGATCGGAAACGCCCCGTCGGTGTCGCGCAGGAACGGCCGGAAATCGATCACAGTGCCGGGTTCAGCCACCGGCGTGCCCGCCGGCTTCTTGTGGCCCGGCTGCTCGCCTGCGACGTCCCACGCGGTGTCGGCGCGCGAGCGGAGGCCCGTCCATTCGAAGGTGTTCAGGTCAGGATTGGCGTTGAAGACCGGCGACGGAATCCTTCTCATTGGTGGCATTCTTCAAACTCGTCTCATGCATCACGCCGCCGCAGATTGGTGACGCTGACCGGCGCGGCATAGGCTTCCGGATCGCCATCGAAGTCCATGTGCACCGGCGTCTTGTAGAGCAGCGCCTTCAGCCCGAGATGGCCGGTCACCCGGGTCACGGTGACAGGGCTCATCGAGCTGCGATCCGAGACGTAGCTGCCCGGCAACCGGTCAAATTCGAGTTTGGGCTTCACATCGCGCTGCCGGCGCAAGGCATCCGCAACAACCGGGTCCATCGGACTTCGAGGGGGATATGCCACCATGCCGGACCTCCGATGCGGGCGAATTGAGCCCGGCCTGATGCTGCGTAAGTCGTCGCACGTCTGTAAGCCAGCTCACACCCTGCCAGCTTGCAAAGCCCCCGATCCGCCTGCCTTTAGCAAAATTTAGCAGCGGTTTGCTTGCGATTCAGCCCGCGATGATCCGACTGATCGCTGACCCTGATCCGCAGCGGTCATAGCCCGAGGGAGGTACAACGCGACTGACGCATCCGTAGCACGTCACATCCGGCCATGGTGGCGGTGCGAGGAGGTTCCATTCTCACAAATCACGCGCACCGCTCTTGCAGAGCTGCTTGACAGACAAGGGGAGAAGGGAAAATGCGCATTCAACTGACCAAACTGATACCGGCAACGCTCGCGGCTTTGGCAATCAGCAGCGCCGCTCAGGCCCAACAATGCTCCACGAAGATGCTGGACGGCATGTACAGTGTCAGCTTTAACGGGCAGAGGCTGGGCCTGCTCAGCGGCAGCCCTCCGACCTTGGCACCCTTCGCCACGCCAAGTCTGATCAACGGCGTCAGCGTCTTTACGTTTGATGGTGAGGGTAACTTCAGCAATCTGAACTTTGCCATGAACAATGGCGTACCAAATGCCCTTGGCCAGCCCGGCCTCACCCCGGATGGCTTTAGTACTCAGACCGGTACCTACCACGTGAACGACGATTGCACCGGCGCCGGCACGATGACCCAGCCGGGTTTGTCCTTCACCTTCGCGTTCGTTATCTCAGACCGAGGCAGAAGGCTTCGCTATGTGGCTACGAGCACCCATGCCGATACAATTCCAGGTAATCCGAACTGCACCTCCGGTTGCGACGTGGCAGTTGAGGTCGCCGCTGAAGGTGAAAGGGTTTTTGGCAGGTGATGGCCGGCGAGCCTGAGGTCGCCTGAGTGGCAGCGGTCGATCACTACCACTGCTGCACATCGAGCTCGCCCTCAGGCAGCCCCTTCACTTCCCAGGCCTCGCGCCCGCCGCGGTACCAATAGACCTGCCTGTAGCCAAGTGCCACGAGCCGCAGCGCCAGGTTGCGGCCGTCGAAACGTTCCGAGTTCCAGCCGACCGCGACGATCGGCCTGTCGAGATTGCCGGCAGTCAGCTCTCGCATCTTGCTGCGCAGGTGGTCCTGCGCCTCATCCGCGAAGGTACCCCCCAATCCAGCAAATTTCAGCCCGACGGCTCCAGGGATCGACTGCCCCCATAAGTATGTCACCGTGTCGATGACGATCGGTCGGGCCTCCGCAAGAAACGCGACAAGATTCGCGGTGTGGATCGTCCTGGCACCAGGCGCCTCGATCGGTGTGTGGCCGGCGAACTCCTTGTGCAGCACCTTGTCCGCCGGCACGCCGAAATCAGCGTCCTCATCGGCGTGATCGCGCTCACCCGCGCGGCGCAGCCCATCCTGATAATGTCTGATCTGCTCGACATAGACTGGGCTGGACAAGTAGTCCGGAAAATGACTGCGTACTGTGTCGTAGGGCCACAGCCGATCCGCCTCCGAAAGGTAACGCCTCGCCTCCTGCATCTGGCCGGTTCTGGCATAGGCCGCCGCCAGGTAGCGGAAGTCCCATTGTGTCCCGCCGTGGACATCCGGATCCAGAGCGAGGGATCGTTGGATAAACCCTATCGCGTCCGCATCCCTCCCCAGCATCAGCGAGTTCGAATCCCATATGCTGGTACCGGCTGAACTTCCAGGGGCTGCGCGGATTGAGCTCATCCGCCTTTTGCTGGAGCGCAATCGCCTCCTCAGCGTGGCCTGTCCAGCTCTTGCACACGGCAAGCTCATTGTAGAGCCCGGTCCACACCCTGGCCTGGTTCGGATCCGTCTGAATGGCCCGTTGGGCGGCTTCGATGGCTTCCGGGCACCGCCCCACCGTACGAAGCCAATAGACGTAGCTGTTCAGCACCATATCCGACTCGGGCACGATCGTCCGTGCCTGCGCCAGCAGACGCCCGGCGCGTTGCATGTCCTCAAGAGAATCCCAGCCTTTCGCCGATGCCTTGTCCGTCAGAAAATATGCGACCCCTGTCATGGCATGAGGCGACGATGGGTCGAGCGACAACGCGCGCTCATACAGAGCCAGCGCCTCCTGGTCCTGGCGCAGACTGACCGGCAGGTGTTCCAGCGCGCGCGCCCGCAAGATGAGATCGAACGCGTTCGGATTGGTCGGGCGTTCGCGCAGACTGCGCGCGTTCTCGATATCAACCATGCTGATGGCGAGCTCATCATTCAACCGCATGACGATCTGTTCCTGTCCGGACGCCAGGTCGCTGATCTGCTCGTCAAGTCGGTCAGACCAGAGCTGCGCGCCGGTTTCGGTTGAGATCAATTGGACATTGACCTTCAGCGTGGATCCGATCCTTTGCATGCTGCCCTTGAGCACATAGCGCACGCGCAGTTCTTCGCCGACCTTCCGCACATCGACTGGCTTCCCCTTGTAGCTATATGCGGTCGGAGATGCGATGACATAGATGTTTCGGACATGAGCGAGGTCGCTGGTCAGATCATCCGTGATGCCTTCGGCCAGGTAATCGTCATTTGGGCTCCCACCCAAATTCTCGAACGGCAGCACGACGAGCGACAGACGAGGAAGCGGCGGCCGGCCGGCAAGCCAACCGCCATGGGACGCGATGATTGCCAGTGCAGCCACGGCGAGCGCGCCCAGTCCCGCAAACAGCCATCGCCATTGCGTACGTGGCGCGAGTGTCGTTGGTTCGGGAGGGGAAATCTGCGTCTCCAGCTCAGACTGCGCCTCATGCAGTCGCGTCACGCGGGGCGCGAACCGGTAGCCCCTGCCGGCAACCGTCTGGACGCAACTGTCGCCCACCCGACCCCCGTCGAGCACCCGGCGCAGCGCAGCGATCTGGACGGTCAGGTTGTTCGGCTCGACAACGACGTTCGGCCAAACAGCGTCCATGATTGCTTCTTTGGACACCAGCACGCCGGGCTGTTCCAGCAGCAACGCCAGGATGTCGCGAGCGCGTGTGCCGATCGAGACCGGCCCCCAGATTCCGTTGGGACCTTGACGCAGCAGCCTGCCGGCCCGCGCGTCGAACCGCCAGCCTTCAAATACCAAGGTCTCGCTGGCGACGAGCATGTCCATGCCTCGTCTCCCCCCGATAGCGATGGCCCACGTCAGTGCGTAGCTAACAGATAGCGATCGGCACTGGTGTGAAGTGCTTCACACCCGGGCAGTATCCGTTCATCAGCGGCATCAGGCAAGCCGTTGATCCGACTGCGATTAGCAAAATTTAGTCCCGACCTACTTGCGATTTAGCACCCGGATTGCCGCCCAATGGCGGTAGGTCGATCGCAACGCGCGATCCCTGTCGGGGGAGAACAAGATGACCATCAGCGCAAGTCGCGCACTGGCCGCGACGGCCGCAGCGGTACTGCTGCACTGCGTCACACCGGGGAGTGTGCGGGCCGATGATGACCACGAACTGCGCGCCGACCAACGCGCCAGCATTGGCTTCGAGATCGCGAAAACGCAAAACATCGCGCTCGACCCGAATGTGCCGTCACAGGGACTGGGTAGCTACCTGGTAACTGTCTCCAGTTGCAACGACTGCCATAGCCAGCCGAACTTCGCACCTGGAGGGGATCCTTACAGCCGCCAGCCGAAGCAGGTTAACCTTCCGACCTACCTGGCAGGTGGACGCTCGTTCCCGGTACCGGCAGGAACCTGTTCAGCGAACCTCTCGCCTGCACCGCAGACCGGCCTCCCGGCAGGTCTCACGCGAGCCCAGTTCATCTACGTGATCCGAACAGGCTGCGACCCACAGGACGAGAACTTCAATGACCCGCAGACATGCGGCCTCTTGCAGGTGATGCCTTGGCCAAACTTTGGCACGACGCTGCGTCGATACGAATTGAGCGCGATCTACGATTATCTGAGTGCCCTTCCACACACAGAGCCGGACAATACGGCGCAATGTGCCCCTAATCCACAAGGTGTGGCCGACAATCAGTAGGAGACTGCTGCTGTTGAACTTCGCAACTATAGGGGAGAAGTGCACTTCATGTTGAATGTGAGGAATATCGTACTGGCCTGGGCACTGCTGACGTGGGGACTTACCTCCAGTTACGCAAACTGCGACAACAGTTCCCTATCAGGCGTTTACCCGTTCACGACGAGCGGCTTCACAGTCGGCATTTACGACGCAGCCAATGTATTGCACCCATTGAGCCCGCCACAGCCTTTATCGTCAGTCGGACAATATACATTCGACGGGCAGGGCAACTTCACCCGCGTAGACTACAACGTCGGTAACGGCGTCCCCGTCAACAACGCCTCCACACCGGTCAATGACTCGGGCTTTCGCACTGGCCAGACAGGTACCTACTCGATCGGCGAAGATTGCACAGGCACAATCTCCCTCTCAGCGAACGGTGCAATGATCCAACTGCAGGTGGTGGTCGTCGATTTCGGCGAGAGTGCACGGGCAATCGTCGCGTCAGAGCATGTCCCGGGCTTCGCCAATCCCCCACCCGGCACGGACTGCAGCGCCGGCTGCAACGAGGGCGTGAACATCCTCGTCGATCTCAAAAAGGACGAATACCACCGCTCGCGCTGACCCTTCGTCATGGCCGGCGAAGGCCGACCATCCACGTCTTTTCCGGGCCGCTGCAACGCAACACATGGCGGGGCCAAGCCATGCCTTGCCCGAACGGCTGCTCGGCAGCAGGCTGCCGCGGAACCGACACCGAGGACCGCGTCCATGCTGTTCGAGCTTCCGTCCGCCGCGCAGGAACTGCAATCCGTTGTACGCCGCCTCGCCGACTCTGTCATCGCGCCTCGCGCAGCAGAGGTGGACCGCGCCGAAGCCTACCCCTGGGACAATGTCGCGGCGCTGCATGACGCAGGTCTGCTCGGCTACACCATCCCGCGCGAGTACGGCGGCGCCGGCGGCAGCTTCCTCGACGCAGTCGTCATCATCGAGGAGATGGCGCGCGTCTGCGGCGTCACCGGCCGCATCGCGGTCGAGACCAACATGGGCGCGATCTCCGCCGTCATGCAGTATCGGCAGCGAGGCACAGAAGCGACTCGCCGCGCGGCTCGTGCTGGACGGCGACAAGCCGGCCATCTGCATCACCGAACCCGACGCCGGTTCCGCCGCCACCGACATGTCCACCCGCGCCGACCGGCGCAACGGCTACTGGCTGCTCAACGGCCGCAAGCACTGGATCACCGGCGGCGGTGTCTCGAAGCTGCACCTGATCTTCGCCCGCGTGTTCGACGAAAGCGGACAGCGGCGCGGCATCGGCGGCTTCCTCGCCGTACGCGATGAAGCGAACGGCCTCGTCGTCGGCAAGCGCGAACCCACGATGGGCCTGCGCGGCATCCCGGAGACGGAGATCCGTTTCGAGAACCTCGAAATTCCAGACGAGATGGTGTTGCAGTCCCCGGAGGGCCGGCTGCACGGTTTCGCCGATCTGATGAACGCCTACAACAGCCAGCGCGTCGGCGCCGCGACGGTGGCACTCGGCCTCGCCCAGGGCGCGTTCGAGGCGGCCACCGCGTTCGCCAAGGAACGCCACCAGTTCGGCCGGCCGATCGGCGAGTTCCAGGGCCTGCAATGGATGCTCGCCGACATGGCGATCCAGCTCAACGCCGCGCGCCTCGCGGTGTATCGCGCCGCCGCCAGCGCCGACCCGTTCCCCGATCCCCTGCTCGCCGCGCAGGCCAAGGTGTTCGCCTCCGAGATGGCGATCAAGGTCACCAACGACGCGCTCCAGATGTTCGGCGCGCGCGGCTACTCGCGCGACTACCCGATGGAACGCATGGCACGCGATGCACGCATGTTCACCATCGGCGGCGGCACCGCGCAGGTGCTGCGCAACTTCGTCGCCGGCCGCGTGCTCGGCTGGAAGCTGCCGCAGACGCGCGACGGCTACGTGGAGCAGGGACGCTAATTCGGCAACGCCAGCCGCGCGCGCAGTGCCTGCATGATCACGGCGTGCACCGCATCGATGGGACCGTCCGCGGTGATCAGCACACAGCGTTCCTGCTGCCGCCGCGGCGATGTCGCGAAAGCCCTGGTTCACCCGCGCATGGAACAACGCGTCGAGCCTCTCATACCGATCGGCATCGGCACCGCGCTCCAACTGCCGCGCGACAGCCACCGCATCGCTCACATCCAGCACCAGCGTCACGTCGGGAACGATGCCGAGCAGTCCGGTCAGCGTCGCGATCGTCGCGCGGTCAGCGCCCAGGCCGTAGCCCTGATACGCCATCGTCGAATCGAAGAACCGATCGCAGACCACCCACATTCCGGCCGCCAGCGCCGGGCCGATCGTCTTCTCCACATGTTCGGCGCGAGCGGCAAAGTGCAGCAGCGTCTCAGCCGGCGCGGACCAGTCCACCGCATCGCCGAGCAGCAGATTGCGCAGGATTTCCGCACCCGGCGCACCGCCAGGCTCGCGCGTCCGCAGCACCGGCAGACCAAGCCGCACCAGCGCATCGGCAAGCAGCCGCGCCTGCGTTGACTTGCCGGCGCCCTCGCCGCCCTCCAGCGTTATGAACCGGCCGGTGGGCATCCTGCCTTGCTTCTGTCATTGCGAGGAGCGCAGCGACGAAGCAATCTCGTTCGAGATCGCTCCATTACCCGCCCGTCACGTAGTGCGACAGCACCGCGATGGCGCGCCCCGGCAGGCTGAGCTTCGCGACATCGTCGCCCGCCAGCAGCGGCACCTCCATGTTCGGCACGCCCTGCCCCGCCACCACCAGCTTGCCCAGCGTCGTGCCCTTCGCCACTGGCGCGCGTATCGGCGAGTCGTAGCTCACCTTCACCGACGCATTCTTCCGCCAGTTGCGCGGCATCGTCACGATCAGGTCCCGCCCGCCGACCAGTGGCACCGTCGGTCGCGAGCCAAGCCAAACTGGCACACGCTCGATCACGTCGCCCGCGGCAAACAACGTCACATCCTCAAAGTTCGCGAACGCCCAGTCCATCAGCCGCTCGCCCTCCTCGGCGCGCTGGTGCATAGACTCCAGCCCGTTCAGCACCACAATGACGCGCCGGTCGCCACGCTTGCTGCTCGCCGCCAGACCATAGCCGCCCGCCTCGGTGTGGCCGGTCTTCAGCCCGTCAGCCGTCCCCTTCTGCACCAGCGGATTGCGGTTCCCTTGCTCGATATTGTTGTACTTGAACGTCTTCTCCGCGTCGTAGTGATAGTATTCGGGAAAATCGAGGATGATGCGCCGCGCCAGCGTGGCGATGTCGCGAGCAGCTCATGTGCTGCTCCGGATCCGGCCAGCCGGTGGAATTCTTGAAATACGAATTGGTCAGCCCGAGTTCCTTCGCCTTCTGGTTCATCAGGTCGGCAAATTGCTCCTCCGAACCCGCGATCGCCTCGGCAAACACGATGCAGGCGTCGTTGCCCGACTGCACGATCACGCCGCGGATCAGGTCCTCCACCCGCACCTGCGTGCCGAGCTGAACGAACATCTTCGATCCGCCCATCCGCCACGCCCGCTCGCTCACCGTCAGCTCGTCGTCGAGCTTCATCTTCCCTTGCTTCAGCCGTTCGTAGACCAGGTAGATCGTCATCAGCTTGGTCATCGACGAAGGCGGCATCTGGGTATCCGCGTCCTTCTCCAGCAGCGTGGCACCGGTGGCGAAATCCATGATGAATGCCCAGCGCGCCGCGGTATCCACCGGGCCGAGCGGCGTGTCGGCCGGACTGCCAGCCGCCATATCCTTCTTCCCGCCGTGCGCGCCCGCCTTCTGCTGCGCCGGGTGACGTGGTTGCGCGACGGCGGGAAGTGCACCGCCGACGAATATCGCTGATGCCAACAGGGCTTCCCGGCGCGTGAGCATGGCGACTCAACTCCTATTCCACCACGATCCGCGCATCGGTTACTCCTGACTGGAGCACCTGGTCCAGCACCATATCGGCCTGCTGGACGGTCGATAGCGGCCCGACGATCACCAGATGCGTCTGCACCCGCCCCTCGCGCGTGCTCACGATGCGTGCGCCAAGTCCGGCAACACGCTGACGTTGCATATTGGCGTTTGCGTAGCTCTGGAATTTACCGAGTTGCACGAACAGTTGGCCCGGATCGGGCGCTCCCTGCTCCACCGCCTCGGGCAGCCGCAACGCCGGAGCGGCGCCGGATTGTTCATTCTGCTGCGATGCAACGTGCGGTCGGAGCACCAATCGACGCGACACTGCCGATCGGCGGCAGATCGCTCTGTCTCACCTCGCCGAGGGGCGCCGTCACAATTTCCAACTTCGGCGTTCCCGGCACAGCATCGACCGCGGCATAACTCTCCGCCGGCCAGCACCTCGAGCCGCACGCGCACCGCGTTGTCATCGGCGAAGCGCAGCAGCGACGCGGTGCGACGCGTCACCTCGATCAGCCGATGCGGCGTTGCCGGTCCGCGGTCATTGATGCGCACCACCACCGCCAGGCCGTTCTCCAGGTTGGTCAGTCGCGCGATCGCGGGAAGCTGCAGCGTCTGGTGCGCGGCGGCCAGCGCCGTCTGGTCGAATGCCTCGCCATCCGCGGTCAGATCCGCATGGCCGCCCGGCGGATACACCATCGCAAGTCCGGTCTGCTGACCTTCGTAACTCTCGCGCGGATAATACCAGGCGCCGCCAGCCTGATATGGCGCACCAAGCACATAGTGTGGACTGACCGGAAGTGGCTTCTGGCAGGACGCCGCAAGCAGCGCCAGCGGCAGGGCAAACGCCAGCCTCACGCGACCACAGCATCCCCGAGCAGCCCGACCACCAGCGCATAGTAGTCCGACGGATTGTAGCGACGGATCGCGGCGAAGTTCGCGTAGACCAGAAAGGCGTCACCGCCGGCTCCGTCCGGCAGCAGCACGGCGCCCGGTGTATCGGCGCGCGGCAATGGCCGGCCACCCGCCGCGCGCACGCCGAGCCGCGCCCATTCGCCGACCGGCCTGCGGTTCTCCCGCCCGGCCGCGGACTGGTCAAAATTCGCCGGCACAGGTGATCGCCTGGCCCCACGGCTCGCCGCCGCGCCAGCCCGACTGCGCGAGGTAGTTGGCGATCGAGCCGAGTACATCGGGCCTGCTGGTCCAGATGTCGCGGCGACCGTGACCCTCGAAATCCACCGCGTAACGCAGGTAGGAGGACGGCATGAACTGCGGCTGCCCCATCGCGCCGGCATAGGAGCCAAGCATGTGCGCCGGCGTCACGTCGCCATGGTCGAGAATGTGCAGCGCGGCAATCAGCTCGCCGCGGAAGAAGCCGGCTCGACGGCCTTCCCACCCGAGCGTCGCCAACGCCTCGACGACATGGAAGTCGCCCATGCCGGTGCCAAAACTCGATTCGAGTCCCCAGATGCCGGTGATCACGCCGGGATCGACCGCGAATCGATCGCGCACGCGAGCGAGCAGCGCGCGGTTCTGCTGGAATGCGGCGCGACCATTGACGATGCGCTGGTCGTTGATCAGCAGCGCGCGATACTGCGCCCAGGTCATGGTGAATTCGGGCTGATGCCGATCGCGCTCCAGCACCTTCTGGTTCGGCTGCACGCCGGCAAATGCACGCTCCAGCGTCGCGGACGATATGCCGGCACGGCGCGCCTCGGCGCGAAAGCCGGCGAGGAAACCCTGGAAGCCTATCCGGCGCGGCAATGGCGGGCGCGGCAAGGCACGGCGGGAATCGAGGCAGCCAATAGCGATCGTCGGCTCAGCATGCGATTCTGTCTGCCACGGTCGCACGCGCCGACGCAACAAACTCAGTCCGAGGGAAACGTTAAATGCCGATAACCACACGCCTGACCGAGCGCCTCGGCGTGCGCCATCCGATCCTGCTGGCCCCGATGGATGTCGTGGCGGATGGGCGCCTCGCCGCCGCGGTCAGCCACGCCGGCGGCTTCGGCATCATCGGCGGCGGCTACGGCGACGCGGCGTGGCTGACGCGCGAGATGGACGCGGCAGGCGACGCGCGCGTCGGCGTCGGCTTCATCACCTGGAGCCTGGCGCGGCAACCGCACCTGCTCGACCTGGTGCTGGAGCGCCAGCCTCCCGCCGTCATGCTGTCGTTCGGCGATGTCCAGCCGCACGCGGACAGGATCAAGGCGGCCGGCGCGTTGCTGCTGTGCCAGGTGCAGACGCTCGATCAGGCGCGGCAGGCGATCGCACACGGCGCCGACGTGCTGATCGCGCAGGGAACCGAAGCCGGCGGCCACGGCATGTCACGCGGCACGCTCGCCTTGGTGCCGGCGGTCGTCGATGTCGCGGGTGACATCCCGGTTGTGGCGGCGGGCGGCATCGCGGACGGCCGCGGGCTTGCGGCAGCGCTGATGCTGGGCGCCGATGGCGTGCTGATGGGCACGCGGTTCTACGCCTCGCAGGAGGCAGCGGCGTTGCTCGGCGCGAAGGACCGGATCGTCGCGGCAAGCGGCGATGCGACGATCCGCAGTGTTCTGTTCGACATCGCCCGCCGCAATGTCTGGCCCGCGCCCTATACCGGTCGCGTGCTGGCAAACCGCTTCTACCGAGCGCTGGCGCGGCCGCGAGGTCGAGTTGCTCCAGCGGCAGACCGAAGAGGCGGCGCGCTACGACGCAGCCGCGCGCAGCCGGCGACTTCGACACCGCGGCGGTGATCGCCGGCGAGGTGGTAGACCTGATCAGCGACATCCCACCCGCCGGCGAAATCGTGGAGCGTGTCGCGACCGAGGCCGAAGCGCTGCTGGTGCGGGCCTCCAATCGGTATCGGGTCCACCCAGCTGAGTAAGAGGTACGGCGGGTAAACCGCCAGGGGAAACGCATCCTCATTGATCTAAATCAATGAAGGCCATCAGGGCCCCGCCTATGGGCCACGAGCAACTCTGCCAGTCAGAATTCTGCCAGTCAGGTTGGACGCCAGCGCCTCTGCATGCGGCCGCTACGGTTGCGTGCGGGAGCGTCGATCCCAAGGTCAATGAGGAGACACAAGACGATGCAGCAAAAATCCTGGTCCCGGCTGCTTGGCTCGCTCGCCGCCGGTACCATCTTGGGCGCCACGGCATTGGTCAGCCCTCCCGCGCACGCTCAGGCCCCCGCACGACAACCCAACATCCTCGTCATCATGGGTGACGATGTGGGCTGGTTCAACGTCGGCGCGTACAACCGCGGCATCATGTCCGGCAGGACGCCGAACCTCGACAAGCTGGCGGCCGACGGCATGATGTTCACCGACTACTACGCCGAAGCCAGCTGCACGGCAGGACGCGCGAACTTCATCACCGGCGAGATCCCCCTGCGTACCGGCCTGACCACGGTCGGGCAGGCCGGCGCCGATGTCGGCATACCCGATCAGGCCGTGACGCTCGCCACCGTGCTGAAAGCACAAGGCTACGAGACCGGGCAGTTCGGCAAGAACCACCTCGGTGACCTGAACAAGTTCCTGCCAACGGTGCACGGGTTCGACGAGTTTTTCGGCTACCTCTACCACCTCGACGCAATGTCCGATCCGTACTGGTTCGACTACCCGCAGGACTGGATTGACAAGACCGGCCCGCGCAATCTGGTGCACACCTATGCGACCAACGTAGACGATCCCACGGTGCAGCCGCGGTGGGGCAAGATTGGCAAGCAGCGGATCGTCGACGAAGGCCCGCTCGCGCCGTTCCCCAACATGACCGGCCGGCAGAACTGGCAGGAAGGCCGCAAAGCCAAGTACGACATGGAGACCTTTGACGATGTGCTGGTCAAGTCCAGTGAAGGTTTCATGGACAAGGCAAAGAGCGATGGCAAGCCGTTCTTCGTCTGGCACAACACCACGCGCATGCACGTGTTCACGTACCTGCCGCCCAAGTACCAGGCGATGATGAATTCGACCAGCAACTACAACACCGAAGAAGCCGGCATGGCGCAGATGGACGACAGCATAGGCGATTTGCTGAAGCACATTCAGGACATTGGCGAGGCTGATAACACCATCGTCATATTCACCACCGACAACGGCGCCGAAGTGTTCACCTGGCCGGACGGTGGCATGACGCCCTTCAAGGCTACCAAGGGCACGTCGTATGAAGGCGGCTTCCGTGTCCCGTGCATCATTCGCTGGCCTGGCAAGATCAAACCCGGGTCGGTGGCGAACGGCATCTTCTCCGGCCTCGACTGGCTGCCGACGCTCGCCGATGCGGCGGGCAACCCCAACATCACGGATCAACTCCTGAAAGGCGTGAAGCTGGGAGACAACACCTACAAGAACCACCTGGACGGCTACGACCAGATGAATTTGCTGATGGGCAAGGAGGCGTCAGCACGTCACGAGTTGTTCTACTTCGCGGGCCCCAAATTGGGCGCCCTGCGGATTGATGACTTCAAGTTCCAGTTCCTGGAGCAGCCCTATGGCTGGCCCGGCGAAAAGGTCGCAGTGGACATGCCGACCATTACGAACCTCCGTCAGGACCCATTCGAACGTACGTCGTCGCTACGCGGTGAAACCTTGAACAACTCTGGCGGGGACTACGTGAACGGCTTCATGGCGCGCGAGTTCTGGCGCTTCGTCGTCGTGCAGCAAACCGTCGGTAGGCTGGCGATGACCGCGATAGACTACCCACCGATGCAGTCGCCGGCCTCGTTCAACCTTGAGGCAGTCAAGGCGCAGATTGACGAGATGATCAAGGCACACGAAGGAGAGTAGCCTGACTGACACCAAGGCGGGCGATCCGCTAGGATCGCCCGCCTTGAACTACGTCAGACCGACCGACTGGAAGGAGAAACCTATGCTTCAAATCAGATCCGCCCTGGTTCTTTTGGCTGCGTGCGCCGCAGTGTCGGCGTGCGCAGCCCAGGTGCAGAACAAGGAGGACATGCTGGCCGGCGCCGGCTTCAAGCTGGTGCCAGCGAACACGCCGGAGCGCCAGGCTTCGCTGTCGTCGTTGCCGCCGCACAAATTCGTCCACCAGGTGCGCAACAACGTCGTGGTCTATACTTACGCCGACCCCACAATCTGCGACTGCCTGTATGTTGGCAATCAGGCCGCATACGACCGCTACCGACAGGATGTGTTCGTGAAGCACATTGCCGACGAGCAGCAGATGACCGCCCAGATCAACGAGATGAATTGGGGACCTTGGGGTCCGGGCTGGTACTACTAGGCGGCGACCGGACCTCCTTTCGCTACTCCGAAATATGAACTGCCATAGCCCCGTCGACACAGGTCGATGGTCATGCGGGCCATCGTCCTGGAGTTGGTCAGATGACGCGTCCTGGCTCACAAATCGCCCGGTTGCTGTTGCTGTCGATTCTGTCACTCGTTTCGTTCGGTGCCGCCGTGCGTGCACAATCGACGGCATCAACTCCGCCCGATGCCGGCGGCGGAAGCAATGCGACCGCACTCGCCAGAAAGTTGCAAAACCCGATTGGCGATCTCTACAGCTTCCCGTTCCAGAACAACACCAACTTCAACACCGGCCCGAACAAGGGCACGCAGGATATCCTCAACGTTCAACCGGTGATTCCAATCCATATCAGTTCCGCCGCGCCCGCAACCGCTCGATCACCTTCGGCATCACCACCACCGTGCTTCCTCTGATACTCGGCACCGGAGTTGGGCTCGCGTTCGGCTATGCCACAATTCCTGCGATCGTCATCGGATCGCTGCTCGCATCACACACCCTGCTCGGTCTTACCGTGCTCGATAAGCTTGGCCTCAAGAGCCTGGAACCGGTGACGGTGACCGTGGGTGCCACAGTGATGGCCGACAACATTGTCGCTCGTCGTATTCGCCATCTGCGTGTCGATCTTCACGACCGGCTTTTCGGCGTCGGCACTTACGCTGCTGCTGGCGGAGATCGCCGGCTACATCATCCTGGTGCTGTTCGGCCTAAGCCGTGTCGCCGCCTACGTGCTGAAACGTGTCGAGGACGAGGAGGACGCCTATTTCGTTCTCATGCTCGGCATCATGGCCATCGCGGGCGTGTTGGCCGATGCAATCCAGTTGCCCGGTATTGTTGGGGCGTTCCTGGCAGGTCTGGCGGTCAACGCATCGGCGCACGACAAGCCGGCGAGCGCCAAGCTGGAGTTCCTCAGCAAGTCGCTGTTTATTCCGATCTTCTTCATCGTCACAGGCTTCCTGATCAACCCGGTCGAATTCGTCTACGGAATTATCAACAACTACCTGCTCGTCGCCGGCATCATCGCTGCCCTGCTTATCGGCAAATGGATTGCCGCCTGGGTCGTTGGTCGCACCTTTGACTACAGCCGTGATGAGGAACAGACGGTCTGGTCGCTGACACTGCCGCAGGTCGCCGCCACGCTCGCCGCGACGTTGGTCGCCCACGATACGCTGGGCGCGGCCGGTCAGCGTCTGCTCGACGATCGTATGCTCAATGTGGTCCTCGTGCTGATGCTCGTCACGGCAATCCTGGGGCCGGTACTCACCGAGCGCTTCGTCCCCCGACTTGTGGCGACCGCACCACGTAGAACTGCCCCTCGTGCCGCCTAACCATGTGGAAGGATAAGCCCATGCCACGTTCAACTCCCAACCGCCTGGATCGGCGCAGCCTCCTCGCCTCGCTCGCCACACTTCCCGCATGGCCCGGCCTGATTGGCACCGCTGCGGCACAAGCCCAGACCGCGCCGCTTGCCTCCTGGAATGACCGGCCGGCACGCCAGGCGATCCTCGAATTCGTGCGAGTGACAACCGACCAGGCGAGCCCCAGCTTCGTGCCGCCGGAAGAGCGCATCGCGACGTTCGATCAGGACGGAACGCTTTGGGTCGAGCAACCGGCATACTCGCAGCTGATCTACTGCTTCGATCGGGTGCCGGCGCTGGTCAAGGCGAAACCCGAACTGGCCAATGTCGAGCCGTTCAAGACCGTGCTGTCCGGCGACCACGAAGCAATCGCAGAAACTCCCGATGGACGATCTGGAGAAGATCGCCGTCGCGACACTCACCGGAATGTCGGTGGGCGAGTTCGAAGCACAGGTGAAGGCGTGGCTCGCGACCGCTCGGCATCCTCGCTGGCAGCGCCCCTACACCGAGCTCAGCTACCAGCCGATGCAGGAGGTGCTCCAATTCCTGCGCGCCAATGGCTACAAGACCTACATTGTCACCGGCGGCGGCCAGGCCTTCGTGCGGGTGTTCGCCGAACAGGTTTACGGCATCCCGCCCGAGCAGGTTGTCGGCAGCATGGGCGGCGTCTCCTTCAGCTACGCCAGTGATGGCAAGCCGGTTCTGACCAAGGATCCGAAGCTGCTGCTGAACGACGATCACGCCGGCAAGCCCGAGGGCATCTACCTGATGATCGGTCGCCGGCCCCGCGCGGCGTTCGGCAACTCGATCGGCGACCAACAGATGCTTGAGTACACCAAGGCCGGCGACGGTGCGCGGCTTTCGATGCTCGTGCTGCACGACGACGCGCAGCGCGAATATGCCTACGGCCCAGCCAACGGCCTGCCGGACAGCAAGGTCGGAACCTTCACCCAGGCGCTCTACGACGAGGCGAAGAGCCAGGGCTGGCCGGTCATCAGCATGAAGAACGATTGGAAGCGGATATTCTCGTTCGAACAGTGACGCTCGTGAAGCGCACTCTATTTCGACACGGAGAAGACCAGACGAGGGCCACGGAGCGTCACATTCGTCATGGCTGGGCTTGGCCCAGCCATCCACGTCTACCCTTGAGGTGTGCGCAGCGACCCCGCTCACGTGGTCCGTGCCAAACGCGATAGTATGCGGCAAACAGCCTGCGGCCACGTGCACCCCGCACTGTCAGGCGCCCGGACAGACAACCCACACCAGCTGAGCCCCGCCACGTGCTGCCTCACCAGCGGATTAATCGTTCGCTAATCGTCCAACCCTACACATCGTCGCATGCACATCCTGAATCGCTTCAAACTGCGCACCAAGCTGACCCTGCTGCTCGGCCTTTCAGCACTGGCTGTCGTGATCTCAATCGGTGCCGCAGCGTGGCTGTCGCAAGACCGGATGTTCAGCGACCGCATCGACAAGCTGCGTGCCGTCGTGCAGTCAACGATCAGCATTGCTCAGTCGCTGGAAACGCGCGTGGCAGCGCATCAACTCACCCGCGAGCAGGCGCTGGCACTGCTGCGAGACGACGTCCATGCATTGCGGTTCGATAATGGTGCCGGCTACGTTTTTGCTCAGACCTTGGACGATGTCCTCGTGCTGCACGGCACCGTTCCGGCCCTGGAAGGCAAGCCATCGCCGCCGGCCAGGAACGAGAACGGCCGGCTGGTCACAGACTTGATTCATGACGCAGTGCGGAACAGCGCCGACGGCACCATCGCATACTTGTTTGCCAGGCCGGGTCAGTCCGGATTGCAGCCGAAGGTCACCTACCTCGCCCGTTTCGTGCCATGGGACCTGGTGTTCGGCGCCGGCGCTTACGTTGATGATCTCGATGTCGCATTCCACGCCGTCTTGCTCCGGTTGGCGTTGATCGGTGGGGTGGTTCTGTCCGTCACACTGCTCGCAGCATTTCTGGTCAATCGAGATATCACCTTATCGCTCAGCGCCTTGAAGGCAGCCATGGATCGGCTGGCAAGAGGCGACTTGGAGACAGCGATCCCCGGCACGGACAGGCGCGACGAGGTCGGCGGTATGGCCGGCGCAGTGCTGGTGTTCAAGGAGAGCATGACCGAGACCGAGCGTCTGCGGGTCGAGGAGACCGAAAACAAGCGTCAGGCGACAGCCGACCACAAGGCTGCTCTGCTCCAAATGGCCGATGGTTTCGAGAGCAAGGTAGGCCACTTGGTTGGCGCGCTTTCATCGGCTTCCACGGAATTGGAAGCTACCGCGCAGTCGATGACCGGCACAGCGAACCAGAGCAACCAGCAAGCCACCGCTGTCGCTTCGGCGGCGGAACAGGCAAGCACGGGCATGCAGACCGTGGCATCGGCCGCCGAGGAACTGACCGCCTCCATCGGTGAGATCAGCAGGCAGGTCGCGCAGTCGTCAAAAATAACTGCCAAGGCGGTGGATGATGCCAAGCGCACCGACGTCATCGTACATGCTCTGGCCGAGGGCGCCGAAAAGATTGGTGCTGTCGTGGGCATGATTACCGATATTGCCAGCCAGACAAATCTCCTGGCATTGAACGCCACCATAGAGGCGGCGCGTGCCGGCGATGCTGGCAAGGGATTCGCCGTAGTGGCGTCCGAGGTGAAAAGCCTCGCCAATCAAACCGGCAAGGCGACTGGGGAGATCGACGCACAGATCACGCAGATACAGGCCGCGACCAAAGAGGCCGTCGATGCGATCCGGGGCATCTCCGCCACCATTGAGGAAGTCAGCGCAATCGCCACCACCATTGCCGCAGCCGTCGAGGAGCAGGGCGCCGCCACGTCGGAGATCGCTCGCAACGTGCAGCAGACGACAAAAGCAGCCGAGGAGGTGACCGCAGGCATCAACGGAGTGAGCCAGGCAGCGAGCGAAACAGGCGCCGCGGCCGGCCAGGTCTTGGCCGCGGCATCCGACGTGTCGAAGCAGGCCGAACAGCTATCCGGTGAGGTCAACACCTTTGTAGCGGGCGTCAGGGCAGCATAGCCAGGACGCCAGTCATCCAGTCCGGCTGCTGGGCCACGCCTTCACTCGCAGCAGACTCTATTTCAACACGGAGAAGATAAGACGAGGGCCACAGAGGACCACGGAGAAGATATCTATGCGCTTCGCCCGCGGCGCCATTCTCTCTGCTCCGTGGTCCTCACAACAACGCTCAATGATACAGACCCATCCGTCACATTCGTCATGGCTGGGCTTCGCCCCATGGGCGCCAACATAGTGAAATCGACAGGCCCACAGGTCCCTCATTCGTCATGGCCGAGCTTGGCTCGGCCATCCACGTCTCATATGATACCAGCGGCCTGTTGAGTTGACCCAGGTGTGAATTGGAGCGGCTCGGATTGGCGTGATTCGTGGGTTGTCGCCAAGCGGAGCAGGACGGCGATGACGGTGAAGATCACGCGGCTGGAGTTGACGCCTTCCGATCTGCGCCGGGAGGCTGCTCGCACGAAGGACGCCGACGCAGCGCGTCGGATGCTGGCGATAGCGCTGCTGCTGGAGGGACATGGCCGAGAGCAGGCGGCGCGTCAGTCGGGTATGGATCGCCAAACGCTGCGAGACTGGGTTCACCGCTACAACAGTGAGGGTGTCGGTGGTCTATTCGACCGCCCGCACGGCGGTGGTGCACCTATTGCATCGGCTCGGCTTCCGGCACCTCTCGGTGCGCCCGCGTCACCCGCAGGCGGATAGCTTGGCACACGAGGCGCATAAAAAAACTTTGCCACACTGGTCGCTGACGCCATCCCGCCCGAGGCCTGGGGCAAGCCGATCGAGCTCTGGTGGCAGGATGAAGCACGTATCGGCCAGCAAGGCAGCCTGACCTACATCTGGGCGGAACAGGGCACACGGCCGGCGGCGCTGCGCGATCAACGCTACGATTGGGCCTGTATCTTCGGCGCGATCTGTCCGGCGCGCGGCGCCGGCGCCGCCCTTGTCCTGCCTGAGGCCAATGCCGAGGCCATGTTCGCGGTCGACGGAGCCACTTTTCCACGGCGTCGGTGCCAATCCAGCATACGCGGCCACTTGCCGGCGATTATCAAAATGGCGGTACAGTCCTTCTTGCCAGAGCACGCTTGCGAAGTCCGGGCCAATACCCTTCAAGGCCAACAACAGCTTTGCCGGTGCCGGGACGGTGTCCTCCGCTGCCGACACAAGCAAGACGTCTCGCTCTGCTGCCACAGCCTTGATCTGCTCAAGAAGCAGCTCCAGCCGATCGAGCTCGCGACTGATTTGTCGCTTCATGTGGTCCGGCAGTGGACGACCATCACCAGTCTGGAGCTGTTCCAGTTGCGCACGCCGGTCGCGGCGCAGCGGCTCGTATCCCGAGACGCCTTGCGCAAACAGAAGACCCTTCACTCGATTGACATGTCGGACCCGTTCGGCCGTCAATGCCTTCAGCTCGCGCGACACCCGACGACGATCTTCCTCCTCCGGCGTCGGTACACGCACCATCGCACAGACCCGAGGCTCCCCGCGCTGATGCGCCAGCAGAGCCCGCACCAGTGCTTCACCGTCGATCCGGTCGGTCTTCGCGCGCCGGGGTCGACGCGAGGTCATAATCGAGGCCGGGTCGACGACATGGCTCTCAATGCCTTCCTGTTCCAACACCCGGTGAATCCAGAACCCATCCAGTCCCGCCTCCTGGATCACCACGATCGGAAAGTCCTTTCTCATTCGCCGCCGGGCCTTCTCCTTGAGCTCGAAAAGTCGTCTCAGCAAGCCGGCAACGACACCGCATGTTTTGACATTTTTCCACTCGATCCTGGCGAGAGCGACGTAACCAGCCAGATCGAGCGGCTCAGTTCTAATGACACAAAGATTGCGCCAAGATCGATGCGGATGGCGGCCGGCTTGTCATGTCGAGGGGCGATGCTTTGCATGATCGTCTCCGAAGTGAGGGTGGAAGCAACCTCACTCTGCCTTGGAGCGGGCCACTATCCACTCCCCATGGAATCTCAACCCGGTGGAGAACATCTGACAATTCCTCAGGCAGAACTTTCTCAGCAATCGCGTCTACGACAGCTACGACGCCATCGTCGACGCCTCCTGCGCAGCATGGAATGCTCTCATCGATTTGCCTCAACGCATCCAGTCAATCACGCAGCGAAGTTGGGTTACAGCGGTCAACGCATAGGGCCGATGGTATAAGTGAGCGCCGGACCTGATCCAGGAGAGCCACCATGGCCCGTTCGGTCACACCGTCGCTCTTCATCACCAGCCTGATAAGCGGGTCCCGCATCAGGTTCGCGAGGCAGAGTTCATCGCCCGATCCTGCACGCACGGTGACCTCCAACGTGGTGTGAGAGATCAGTCTAGGCCGCTTGCATCGCCGCGCCCTGTGCGAACGGTGACATGTTGTTTCATCGCGACCGCGCCGGCTGCGCACGCGACGTAAACCACGGCCGGCTAATTCGGCATGCTGCGCGCCATGTTAACGCACTTGCGCATCACCGAGGGCAAGGCTTCGTGCGCCAGTGTGTCGATCGGGCGCGGGAAGCCTGCCGCCTCGATGCGCTCGACCCGCGCCGCAAACAGATCGATCGTCAGCTCGAAATGCGTAAAACCGTGCCGCACCTGACCTGCCGGCTGCCATGCAGCGAGCATCGGCGCGAGAGCAAGCGCATCCGCAGCGGCCCACGGCTCGGTGCGCCAGTCGGTGCCCGGCAGCTCCGTCATACCGCCGAGTAGCCCAGCGGGCGGGCGGCGGCGTAGCAGCACATTGCCTTCCGCATCGGCCAACCAGAAGTGCACGCCGTGGCGCAGCGGCCGCTGGCGGACTGGCGCCCTGCGCGGCAACTCGGCGGCGATGCCCGCGCGCCGGCCCGCACAGCCCGCCATCCATGGGCACAGCGCGCAGGTCGGCCTGGCCGGCGTGCAGATTGTGGCACCGAGATCGAACAGCGCCTGGGCGAAGTCCGAGGGGCGGTCCCGCGCCGCCGGATCGGCGCCGACACGCGATGCCAGCTCGCGCAACAACGGTTTCGCCCTCGGCAGTTCCGCCTTCACCGCGTACAGCCGCGCCACTACGCGCTCGACATTGCCATCGACCGGCACCGCCGGCACGCCGAACGCGATCGCACTGACCGCCGCGGCGGTATACTCACCGATCCCAGGCAGTGCACGAAGGCCGGCCAGATCGCGCGGAAATCCGCCGGCGGCGACCACAGCGCGCGCGCAGGCGTGCAGGTTGCGGGCGCGTGCGTAGTAGCCAAGTCCCGCCCAGGCGGCGAGCGCGTCCGACAACGGTGCCGCGGCCAACTTCTGGACCGTGGGAAAGCGCGTTAAGAACCTTTCATAGTACGGGATCGTGGCCGCGACAGTGGTCTGTTGCAGCATGATCTCGCTGAGCCATACATGGTAAGGGTCGATGGCCTCGCCCGGGCCGGCACGCCAGGGCAGCGACCTTCGATGTCGGTCATACCAGGTGAGCAGGGCGGTGGCAGGAAAAGACACAGACGGCGGTATGAAGACAGACGAACGCCACGTCTACGGCCCGCGCCCGGTCAGCGCTCTGATGCCGCGTCTGACACGCCCGGCGTTCCGCCGCCGTTCGCCCGCGACCGCGCAGGTGTTGGCCGACTGGGCTGCCATCGTGGGGCCGGCGATCGCCGCGGTCACCACGCCGCGACGGCTTTCCGCCGGTGCACTCACCATCGCCTGCGCCGGTCCGATCGCGATGGAGCTACAGCACCTTGCCGGCGAGGTGATTGCGCGGATCAACGCCCATCTCGGCAGCCAGGTGGTGACCGCACTGCGTTTCGTGCAGACACCTGAACTGTTGGCGCCGCTCGCCGCCCGGGTGGCGCCGCTCGCCGATCCGGCGAAGCTCGCGGCGGTGGAAGCCGCCGTTGGCGACCTGCCCGAGGGCGAGTTGCGTGGCGCCCTCGCCTCCCTGGGCCGCGCGATAGTGACCACCCCCAACAGTTCGAGGTCTTCATGACGCTGACCCGCCGCTCCACTCTGTCGCTTGCCGGAGGTGTGGCCGCCATGGGCCTCATCGGCCATCTCGGCAGGCCGGCCGTCGCCGCCCAGCCGACACCGGCCACGCCGGCGGGCGACCCGCGGAAGGCGGAGCGCTCGCTGGGCGATCCCGCCGCCAAGGTGACGGTCCAGGAATTCTTCTCGCTGACCTGCACCCACTGCGCCGCGTTTGCTCAGGAAACCATGCCCAAGGTGGAAAAGGAGCTGATCGCGCCGGGCAAAGTGCGCTTCGTCTATCATGATTTCCCATTGGACCAGGTGGCGCTGACGGCCGCCATGGTGGCCCGCTATCTGCCGCCCGCACAGTACTACCCGTTCGTTCAGGCACTGTTCGCCAGCCAGGACCGTTGGGCCTTCGCCCGCGGCGCCAACACAACGGACGAACTCTGGAAGCTGGCTGCACTGGCTGGCATGAGCCGGGCCACCTTCGATCAGGCCATCGCCGACACCGACCTGCGGAACTGGATCCTCCAGCAACAGCAGGCGGATCAGGATCACTGGAAGATCGACTCGACTCCGAGCTTTGTGATCAACGACCAGAAATACGCGGGCGAAATGAGCTACGAGGCGTTCCGCAAGCTGCTGCCGGAGGAGTAGCGGAACGACTTGCCGGCGCGGTCGCTTCCCTACTAGATTTAGGGGTAAGCATGGCAGTATTCCGGCGAACTCTACTGTCGGTAGTTCTGGCCTCGCCGGCGATTGGAGCCCCGGCGGACGCCGTTCGGGCGGAGCGCAACCTGGGCAGCCCCGAGGCGCGGCTTACCTCGATCGAGTGCTTCTCGCTTACCTGTCCGCACTGCGCCGACTTCGCCCTCAAATCGCTCCCGGAGCTGAAGGCCAGGTGGATTGCGTCAGGCAGGCTGCGCTGGGTGTTCTACGACTTCCCAACGGACGTGGCTGCGCTGCAGGCGGCCATGGTGGCGCGCTACCTGCCGCTGGAGCAGTACGAGCCCTTCATCGACATCCTGTTCGCCCAACAGGACCGCTGGGCATTCGGCGCCGGCAGCGTGCCGGATGCGTTATGGCCATTGGCAAAGGATGCCGGCATGCCTCGCCCCACGTTCGAGCGGGCGCTCGCCGATGACGGGCTGCGGGACTGGATCGTGGGACGGGCACTCGATGCGCAAAAGCGTTGGCACGTTGATGCCACTCCCAGTTTCGTGATCAACGGCAGGCTCTACACTGGTGCGCTGTCCGCCACCGAATTTGCTACAATTCTCGCAAGTTAGCGGAGAGATCTAAGTGTCCGTGCATTTTCGCCGCATGCGCATCGCCGGGTTCAAAAGCTTTGCCGAGCCGGTCAGCGTGGAAATCCACGCCGGCCTCACCGGCATTGTGGGCCCTAACGGCTGCGGCAAGTCCAACGTGGTCGAGGCGTTGCGCTGGGCGATGGGCGAGCAGAGCACGCGGTCGCTGCGTGCCGGCGAGATGGACGATGTGATCTTCGCCGGCACGGCCGGCCGCCCGTCGCGCAACCTGGCCGAGGTCACCCTGACCCTCGACGAAACGGCAGGTGCGGTACCGCCGCCGTTCCACGAGCAGTCGGAGCTGGAGATCATTCGGCGCATCGAGCGCGGCTCGGGCAGCGAGTACCGGGTGAATGGCAAGGAGGTCCGCGCGCGGGACGTGCAGACGCTGTTTGCCGACCTGGCGACCGGGGCGCATGCGTCCGGAATGGTGAGCCAGGGACGCGTGGGCGCGCTGGTCACCGCGAAACCGGAGGATCGGCGGGCCGTGCTGGAGGAAGCAGCCGGAATTACCGGTCTGCATGTGCGGCGACACGAGGCGGAGCTGAAGCTGCGCGCGGCGGAGACCAACCTGGCGCGGGCTGATGATCTGCGCGGCCAGCTCGAGATGCAGCTCGGCGCCCTTAAGCGCCAGGCGCGCCAAGCCAGCCGCTATCGTAACATCTCCGGTGCAATTCGCCAGGCGGAGGCGGAGTTTCTGGCGATTCAGCGTGCCCGAACGGCGCTGCTGCGTGCCGAGGCGGAGATGGCGCTACATGCTGCGCGCATGGCCGTCGCTGCGGCCACCGAGGCCGCGACCATGGCCACGAGCCAGGCGGCGGACGCTGCCGCGGCGTTGCCGCCGCTTCGCGTGACCGAATCGGACGCACGCACGGCGCTCGAGCGCCATCGGGTAACCCAGGAGCAGATCGCGGCCGAGGAGGAGCGCGCCCGCGCCGCCCTGGCCAATGCGACCATGCGGCTGACGCAGCTTGGCCAGGATCTGGCGCACGCGGAACAGCTCAGGACGGACTCGGAGGCAGCCGAGTCGCGGCTCGCCGCGGAGGACGCGGGGCTGGCGAAAGCCGATTCGGGCCATCCCGGGCGGGGAGAGGCCGCCGAAGCGACCGTTGCGGCTGCCGTCGAAGCGGTCCGCATGGCAGAAGCAGGCTCTCATCGCGCCACCGATGCGGCGGCTGAGGCCAATGCTCGGGTGCAGACCGTGACAAGACAGCTCGCGGATGCCGAGCAGCGCTGGCGGCGGTTGGATCAGCAATTGGCGCAGATACGCACGGAGCGCGATCGCATTGGCTCCCAGGCCATCGATCCCGTGGCGCTGGAGGCTGCCGGCACGGAACAGGAGGCCGCCGAAGCCGCTCTCGCGTCAGCGCGCGTCGGGCTCGACGCCGCAGAGCAGGTCCGCGCGACGACTGGTCCGGCGCTCGCCGCCGCGCGCGAGCGACAGACCGTCACCGACGCCGCTCACGCCAAACTGGCCGCGGAGGCTAGCGCGCTGGCCGAAGTGCTGGCGGTGAAGGATGGCGAGCGCTGGCCGCCGATGGTCGATGCGCTGAGCGTCCCTGCTGGCCTCGAAACGGCGCTCGGGGCGGCTTTGGGTGAGGAGCTGACCTCTGCCGCAGACCACGACGCAGCTCGGCACTGGCGCGAACTGCCGCCGTTCGACCCGGCACCCAAACTGCCGGGCGGAGCCACGCCGCTGGCAGCGTTGGTCCAGGCGCCGCCTGCATTGGCGCGCGTGCTGTCGCAGACCGGATTGGTGGAAGACGCCGCCATCGGCGAATGGTCGCAGGCGGGTCTCGCGCCGGGCCAGGTACTGGTCTCGCGCGCGGGCGCCGTCTGGCGCTGGGACGGCTATACCATCCGCGCAGGGACGCCGACCGCGGCGGCGGTTCGGCTGCAACAGCGCAACCGGCTGTCGCTGCTCCAGCGTGATCTCGCCACGGCAAGCGATGAGGCTGCGGCCGCGCGTCAGGTGCGCGACGCCGCGGCCGAGGCCGATCAGGCGGCGACAATGGCCGAACAGCAGGCGCGCGCCGGTCGAGCGCACGCCGAACAGAACCTCGATCGGGCACGGGCGACCCACCAGCAGCTTCGTGCGCGAGCGGCCGAGGTCGCCACGCGGCTAGCCGGCATCGACACCCAGATCGAACGACTAACCGCTGAAACTGAAGAAGCTGACGCCGGCCTTGCGCAGGCCCGCGAAGCGCAGTCCTCACTGCCAGATCTCGTGGCCCTGCGTGATGCGGTGGACGCGGCGCGGACCGCGCTTACGGCGGCTCGATCGGCGGAAGCCGCAGCGCAGGCCGAATGCCAGGCGTTGGCCCGCGACCATGCGGTGCGCACGGCGCGCCGGTCCGCTATCGCCGGCGAGCGAGCCGACTGGGGGCAGCGCGCTGCCGACGCCGGCCGCAGGGTCGGCGAGCTGGCCGAACGGCGGGAGACAGCTGAGACGGAGCATGCGACCTTGCAGGCGGCGCCCGGGCAGATCGCAGCGCGCCGCGCCGAGGCGCTGGATACCCTGGAGGCGGCGGAGGCGGCCCATCGCGCGGCGGCCGACAGCCTGGCGACCGCGGTCCATCAGTCCACTGAATCTGATCGCGCCGCTCGCGCTGCCGAAACTGCACTCGGTGCGGCGCGCGAAGATGCGGTGCGTGCGGAGGGCGGCGCGACACAGGCCGCACAGGCCTGGGATACGATGCAGGAACGGATCGCTGAGCGCCTCGGTCAGAATCCTGCCATGCCCGATCCGCCCGCGGAGCTTTCGCCCGAGGTGGAGGAGAAGGCCCGCCGCCGCCTCGAACGCCTGCTGAAGGAGCGCGAGGAGATGGGGCCGGTGAACCTTCGCGCCGACGTCGAGGCGGAAGCGGTCGAAAAGCAGATCGCCGCCATCACGACCGAGCGCGATGAACTGACCACCGCCATCGCCAAGCTGCGCGGCTCGATCGGACACCTGAATCGTGAGGGCCGCGAGCGACTCAGCGCGGTGTTCGAACAGATCGACCGCAACTTCCAGGCGCTGTTCACGCGCATGTTCGGCGGCGGCAAGGCGCATCTCGCGCTGGTCGGCTCCGATGATCCGCTGGAGGCCGGTCTGGAGATCTACGCTCAGCCTCCGGGCAAGAAGCTGGCGACCCTGTCGCTACTGTCGGGTGGCGAACAGGCGCTGACCGCACTGTCGCTGATCTTCGCGGTGTTCCGGAGCAATCCAGCGCCAGTGTGCGTGCTGGACGAGGTGGACGCACCGCTGGACGATGCGAATGTCGAGCGCTTCTGCACTCTGCTCAACGACATCGTGCAAGAGACCGAGACGCGGTTCCTGGTCGTGACGCACCATCCTCTGACAATGGCGCGGATGGACCGGCTGTATGGCGTCACGATGCAGGAGCGGGGCGTGTCGCGGCTGCTGTCGGTCGATCTGCAACGTGCGGCGGAGATGGCGGAGCCGCCACGGCTGGCGGCTGAGTGATCCGAGCGGGAGTGCAACCGCGTTCTCAAAGGGGATGGTACTGTGCCGCTAGTGGATATTCTCCTGATTGTGGTTTTTATCCTGATGTTGGCGGGTAGCGTCTGGGGCTGGCGACAAGGGTATGCCGCGTTCGACATCACGACCGCGGTATGGCTGATTGTGCTGGTCGTGGTGTTGTTGATGATCATTGCACCGTGGCCCCAGCGCCACGCGTATTGGTGAGGGCCTTCAGACCGCGCGACAGAGCACACGTATGCGCGTTTCGCTTACTGCATATTTATGACTACAGCATCCCCACCCAGGCTGAGCATCAGTCCGGTGCGCTTTGCTTTCAGATGCATGATCACACCCGCCTGGTTCTGCATCCACAGATCGCCGGCGCTTTTTGTGCCAAAGACGAAACCATAGCTTGCCTGGGCGTATGAGCCGGCGAATTGGGACAGGTTGTGCAGTTTGTAGACCTCTCCCTCCGCATCGACTGTCGAAGCTCCGATGCCGCCGACACCAAGACCGGCTACGGTGAATGGGTAGGGGATACCCTGGTAGAACAGGGTGCCATTTCCGCCACCCGCATTACCGATATACGCCACCTGCACCTGTTCCATGTCCACGGTCGCATCGGGTGTAAGCCCGGCAACGGCCTCCGGACCAACCTTGACCGAAGAAGAACAGGAGCTACCAAGCGCGAGCGCGCTCACTGCGAGCAACGCAACGATCTTCTTTGACTTCATATTGTCCCCGTCCCGAATTGGCGCAGGAGTCCTGCCCCGATCGGGCGTGATGTCAAGTCGCGTGGCTGTGCTGCCAAAAGCCATGATGAACAACGCGACGATAGTCCATCCGGATCGCGGCCCGTTAAGAGCGAGGTGACCTGATCGGCATAGTATCGGCAGGTCAGCAACCTGAATGACCTTCTCTGAGGCTGTCATGCACAAGGGACTGCGGAAATGGCCGGCCGAGCGGATACACCGCCTGGTCCAGCTGTGGCCTGATCTGACCAAGACCATTCCGGCCATAGCACACGAACTCGGCGTATCGAGGTCAGCCGTGATCTTGCGAGCCGAATACCTCGCACTTTCCGGACGGCCTGTCACCAGACCGGCTGCGACCAATGATGAGCGAGAGCTGATTGCTGCAGACTAGGATACCGACCTAGCGTCGTGCCGACGGAGAGCGGCAACAGTTTCATCACCGGTATCTCAGTTCGATTGCCGGTGCAGCCTTGCCAGTGCCATCGTCTGAACCCGTGGCGGACATAAAAGCCATAGGCATCGGCGACCGAGTTGAGGCAGATGGAATCAACCCCGCGGGCTCGAGCGTAGTCCTCTGCCATTTCGAGCATGATGCTGCCGAGCCCCAGCCCTTGCTTGGGTGTGTCGATGGCTATCAAGCGAAACACCGCCCGCCCGGCGGGCTTGAAATCGATACGGATGGTGCCCGTCACCTCGCGATTGCAAAGCAAAACCAGCGGCTGGTGCCCCGGGGTCCATTCGTCCGGGTAATCGGCATCGTACTCGCAGTGGTACTGAGTTCCTTTGCCGTGGTATTTTTCAAACAGGCACCGCCTGCGAATGTCGTGATAGCGGTCCCAGTCACGCGAGCTCCGGGGAGGCCGGAGCTCCAAACTATGCGGGCGCACAGGGCGACCCTTCTGTTGTGGCGTGAGGGGAACCGATCGGCACCCCCCTTGTCGTGCGGGGGATACATACAACACGCTGGTCAACGCGAGCTTAAGGTCGGCCGATGCCAACTGATCACGCCGCATTACGATACAACCGTGTTACCCGCCGGATACACGGCGCTCTTATGTCGCCAGTCAGGACGAACCGGCCTGGGAGCTAAAGATCATGTTGAGAATCAGACGACTTGGCGCGCTGCTGGCGGTAACCGGCCTTGCTGCCATTGGCATCACGGCGCTGCCGGGCGAGGCCAACGCCTGGTGGCGTGGCGGCTGGTGCTGCCGCGTGGGGATCGGCGTGGTCGTACCGCCTGTCATCGTCGCCCCGCCGGTGTATGCGCCGCGGGCGTACTACGCACCGCCGCCGGTCTATTACGCCTCACCGCAACGGGCATGGATCCCCCCGCACTGGCAAGGCAATGTCTGGGTGCCGGGGTACTGGGGCTGAGGATCGGCGTCTCACGTCGCGTTGGATGAGACGTTGGGTTGTAGTGTGAGAGGTTCTTTGGGCAAATGAGGGTTGCCCGATGCGGCTTCTTGTCCCGCGCGCGCAGGATCGGCGTGATGGCGTGCACCGTCTCAGGCCGCAGTGGGCCGAAATCCAGCTTCTACGGCACGCGGCCGAGGCGGCGGATCAGAATGGCGCGCTTACGGACGATCCGCGTTTTGCGCCCGATCTACGGACATTCCCCTCGCGGAGCTATAACCTGAAGGCCATTGCGGATTATGAGACCGGGCCTGGTTCCAAAGAAGGACGCCGATGCCTCGAGCGACGACGTGGTTCTACTGGTCGCGGCGATACCCGCCACAGCATCCGCAGCACCATCGGCGGAATTGGTGCAGGTTGCCCCGCAGGCGTTCGAGAGCAAACAGCCTCTCTTAGAGTATCTAACCCGACCTTACGGCAAAGGACCATTTCCGGCTGTCGTCCTCTTGCATGGCTGCGCGGGCTTTGGACCACGCGAGACGCACTGGGCCGATCAACTCCGGTCATGGGGTTACGTGGCACTGGCCATCGACAGCTTCACACCGCGAAAAATGGCAGGCTGCAACGGACCGACATCCGGGGATGAAGCCGACGCCTTCTCGGCGCCGCGGTACCTGACGACGCAGCCTTTTGTTATTCCGGACCGAGTGGCCGTGCTCGGTTCTTCACTCGGCGGTGTCGCTGCGGTTGGCGATGTGGAAAGCAATGTGTGGGAACAGACGTATCATGCGAAGTTCCGCAGGCCGTATCCGGGCTGCACTGGCGACAGTGGCAACGTTGGCGTGCCCACGCTGATCTTGATCGGCGAGAAGGATGATTGGGCATGGGCGCACGCGTGCAAAGACATGGTGGAAAATGCCAGTAAGAACGGCGCTCCGATCAAGCTCATCGTGTATCCCAATGCAACTCACGATTTCGATGTTCCCGCGAACGGCCCGTATCAAATTCTTGGCCACCACATGGCCTATGATCCAGACGCAACTCAAGACGCGGAGAGACAGGTAAGAGCTTTCCTGCACGACGTGCTGAAGCGACCGAGTTCGGTAGCGGCCACCCCTTCGGTCAAGTAGGCCTTGCGACTGCACCACAGTCTGGCGGTGATGCGGGAATCTTGGTGCACGCATGGTCCACCGCTACCACCTAACAGTGGCCGCACGGTGGTGGGTGCTGTAGTTGTGCACCGAATTGACGAGGCCAGCTCAATGATGGAGTGCTCCGAAAAATGCAGGGAGCCGAGGAAAATGGGAGATGAAGCGCCGCCGTTAAGGGTGGGAGCGGCTCTGCCGGACCCGCCTTTCGACTTCATGACCAGTGACGGCCCGACTGGCTTCGACGTCACGCTCATGCAGCATATCGCTTTACAACTCAGCCGCGCATGGCGACTGGTCCGCTACACGGGTGCCGACTTCAACGGCATCTTCGCGGGCCTCGACGAAGGCACCTATGACTGCGTCGCCTCGGGCACCACGATCACCCCCGACCGCGAACGGATCGCCGACTTCTGCCCGCCCTATGTGGTCTCTGGCCAATCGCTCGTCGTCGACCCGAACCGCCACCCGAACGTGCACGGGATCGCGGACCTCAAGGGCTTGGTGATAGGCGTGCAGCAAGGGAATACGAGCCAACCGGTTGCCGACAGGCTCGTGGCTGAGCGTCGCGCCGCGCGGGTGCGGGTATACGCCTATGACGAGATCGAAAGGGCGCTCGACGGCCTCTCGACCGGCGGCTGCGACGCCTTCATGAAACTTGCGCCTGTCGCGAAGTGGTTTGTCCGTGACCGCCATAGGCTCAAGGTCGTTGAGACCGGCATCACCCGCGAGCGTCTCGGCGTCTGCGTGCGCAAGGGTAACACGGTGCTCAGGGACGCAATCGGTAACGCGCAGGCCGTGCTGATCCAGAATGGCACGCTTCCCGCGCTGATAGGACAGTGGCTCGGCACGGGGGCGACGGCGGCACCGTGAGGACGGCGTGGGGCCGACTGGCACCAACACCTCGTGGGCGAGCGTTCGCCGCATGTAGTCAGCGTGACCGGTTGAGCACAGGGCACGCTTGACTCCGGCGGGGGGTTGCGAGACGGAGGCCCGCGCCGAGGTACTGAACCAAGCGAACAGGAAGGACCGCATGAACCAAATTGCATGGCGCGCTGATCCGCTTGTCTGGGGCCACGGGCCTCGCGTGTTCGAGGTATTCCTTGAACCGACCTGCCCGTTTTCCGTCCGTGCGTTCGGCAAACTCGATGACCTGCTCGCTCAGGCGGGTGAAGACCGCATCACCATCAAGCTCCGGCTTCAGTCACAGCCCTGGCACATGTACTCGGGCGTGATCGTGCGCTGCATTCTGGCGGCCTCCACGCTCGCAGGCGGCAAGGCAGCGGCGAAATCGGTCATGGCGGCGGTCGCGGCGCATCGCGAGGAATTCGAGTTCGAGCGCCATTGCCGCGGCGCCAACATGGACGCCACGCCGAATGACATCATCGCGCGGATCGAAGGCTACAGCGGCGTGAAACTCGCCGAGGCGTTCGCGATTCCCGATCTCGACCGCGAGATCAAGTGGCACTGCAAATATGCCCGGCAGAACGGCATCCATGTGTCGCCGACCTTCATGATCGACGGGATGGTGCAGGCCGACATCGAGCAGTGGGGACGCGGTTGCCGACTGGGCGTCGCGGCTGCTGAAGAGCTGAACGCAACCGGAGTGATCAGCCATGACCGGCGATCTTTTCGCGGCCGGCAAACCGTGTTCTGATCGTCTTGTGACTTTTGGGGAGAGAACAGAATGTTCAGCCATGTCATGGTCGGCAGCAACGATATCGCCCGATCGAAGAAATTCTACGACGCCGTGTTCGGCGCGATGGGCGGCAAGCCCGGGACAGAGGACGCCAAGGGTCGGCTGATTTACGCGCATAACGGCGGTTTGTTCCTGGTGAGCAAACCGATCGACGGCAAAGCTGCCACACACGCCAACGGCGGCACGGTCGGCTTCACGATGGCAAGCCCGGAACAGGCCGATGCCTGGCACAAGGCCGGGGTCGCGAACGGCGGGACGTCGATCGAGGACCCGCCCGGCGTTCGCCAGGGCGGCGCCGGTCCGATGTATCTTGCTTATCTGCGCGATCCGGACGGCAACAAACTGTGCGCGCTCCGTCGCATGCCAGCGGCCTGAAAAATTGTCGCGGGTGGTTGCTGCGAAATTCCTAACTGCCACCCGTAACGGCCTTCCGTTCGGCACGCAGCTTGGCCCAGTGCTCGAGCCGCTTGCTGACCTCGCGTTCGAAGCCACGGTCGCGCGGGCGGTAAAACTGTTCGCGCGCCATGCCATCCGGAAAGTAATTCTGGCCGGAGAAAGCGTCGTCGGCTTCGTGGTCGTACAGGTAGTCGGCACCGTAGCCGAGATCCTTCATCAGCTTGGTCGGCGCGTTGAGGATGTGTGCTGGCGGCACTAGTGATCCGGTCGATTTGGCCGATGCGCGCGCCGCGCTGTACGCGGTGTAGATCGCATTCGATTTCGGCGCGGTGCCGAGGTAGATCACTACCTGCGCAATCGCCAGTTCGCCCTCCGGTGAGCCGAGACGTTCGTAGGTCTCCCAGCCCGCCAGCGCCTGCGGCAGTGCATTGGGATCCGCTATGCCGATGTCCTCCGCCGCGAAACGCACCAGGCGACGCGCGATGTAGCGAGGATCTTCGCCGCCGTTCAACATGCGCGCGAACCAGTAGAGCGCCGCATCGGGATCCGAGCCACGCAGCGATTTGTGCAGCGCGGAGATGAGATTGTAGTGCTCCTCGCGATCCTTGTCGTACAGCGCGGCGCGCCGGGCGAGGAGTGCCGCGAGCGCTGTCGGGTCCATGACCGGCGTATCTTCCGGCAGTGCCACGATCTGCTCGGCCATGTTGAGCACATAGCGGCCATCGCCATCGGCCATCGCACGCAGCGTCGCGCGCGCTTCGGCATCGAGCGGCAGGGCGCGGCCGATCTCCGCCTCCGCGCGTGCCAGCAGGAGTTCAAGCGCGGCATCGTCCAGCCGGCGCAGCACCAGCACCTGGCAGCGCGACAGCAGCGCGCCGTTCAGCGCGAAGGACGGGTTCTCGGTGGTGGCGCCGATCAGCGTGATGGTGCCGGTCTCCACAACCGGCAAAAAACCGTCCTGCTGGGCGCGATTGAACCGGTGGATCTCATCGACGAACAGCAGAGTGCCCTGTCCGGTCCGCCTCCGCTTCGTCGCCTCCTCGAAGGCGCGCTTGAGATCGGCGACGCCGGAGAACACCGCCGAGAGCTGCACGAAATGCAGGCCGGAACGGGCGGCGAGCAACCGCGCGATGGTGGTCTTGCCGCAACCCGGTGGGCCCCAGAGGATCAGCGAGGCGAGCGATCCGCGCGCCAGCATGCGCGTCAGCGTGCCGTCGGGACCCAGCAGATGGTCCTGCCCGACCACCTCGTCGAGCGAGCGCGGCCGCAACCGGTCGGCCAGCGGGCGGGGTCCGGCCGGCGTCTCCGGCTCGGAGGGTGGACCGAACAGATCTTCGGCGCCGGCGGCGGGTTTGGTGGCCACGATCTGAAAGATAGGCACGTTCTTCTGAGATTCGAACCTAGGCTAGCCAGCGACCTCTCCTGCCATTCGGGGTCGCGTCAGCTGAATGACAGGAGAGCCGCATGGTCAGTCGTTGCGTCCCGTCCCTCGCCGTGCGTCGCTCGCCGTGCTGTCCCCCGCCGTCCTTGCCATGCATGAACGTCGGGCCACGCGCGAGACGCAGGTTGGCATGTGAGATGTTTGGAACCAGGATTGTTGCCTGCGGGCCGAGCGTCACCTGTGCCGCCCCATCGGTCACCAGGTTGATGGTGGATCCGTCCGGCTGAGGCAACGATTGGAATGCGCTCGGCGGTGTTGTCAGTTGCTCGTGGAGCAGTGCGTTTGGCTGGATCGACCCGTGCAGGAGCAAGGTCCCGTCCAGGGTCGGTGTGATGCTTTGCACGAAATCCCCGTGGCGGATCCCTGTTGCCGGATCGAGGCTCAATGACGCCGACACCATGGTGCCGGTTGCCAGGATAATGTCGTTTGCCATGCCGTTGGCGAAGGCGGGATCGCTGGTCTCGCTAACGCCTGGGTTCCTCGCGTCATTCTTCGGGTCGGCCCACAGGGTGACGTTCATCGACGTAAAACTGTTGGCGGCCGCGGTCGCATCGATGGTGAGGAACAGCCCGTACAGACTGCCGAACCCCTTTGGCGTCACTGGCTGTCCGTTGTTCTCCAGGCCCGTCACCGGCAGCAGGATACGTTCCAGCGTCTCACCGCCACCGGGTTGAACGACCCCCCGCAGGAACGTGCTGGTATCGAACGTATCGACTGGCGCGAAAGGATGCATTGGTAACTCTCCCATGACATTTGGGCATCTCCCTGGCTCTCGTACGCTGATGCCTGCCCGCTATGAGGCACCTCTCGTCGTCCATGGCGCGACGAGGCCGCGCCAAATTCGGTCCAAATCATTCTAAAATCTTCCAGGACGTCGGCGTTTGGATGGGTTAGCGTGGCCCGCCGAGCGGCAGTGACGCTGTGGCGAGAACGACGGTCGCCGCGCCAAGCATGCCTCTGTTCAATCGGCGGGGGGAGACATGGACGCAGCCAGCCCGGCGGACATCTACCTGTTCGCCGATTTTCGTCTCGACCGGCGCGGCGGTGGACTGTTTCGCTGCGCCCAGGCGGGCGCTCCCGTTCCGGTCAATATCGGCTCGCGCGCACTCGACCTGCTCGGTGTTCTTGTCGAACGACACGGCGATCTCGTGGCGAAGGACGAGCTCATGGCCGCCGTCTGGCCGAATACAGTGGTCGAGGAAGCCAATCTCACGGTCCAGATATCGGCGCTGCGCCGCGTTCTTGACGCGGGCCGGACAGGAGCAAGCTGCATCCAGACCACACCTGGGCGGGGGTACCGCTTCCTCGCTGCGGTAACCCGCGTGGATCAAGCCGCCATTGCCGAGGTCTCCCATACATCCGCCGCCATCGACGACGGGCCGGCGCTCAGCACTCCGAAGTCAAATGCCGTAACCGCCGCCGGCGCACCACCTGCTGTGCCTGTCGCGTCCCGTGGTTTTGGCATGGCGCGCCGGCCGGCGGCACTGTCGATCGCCGGCCTGGTGTTGCTACTCGGCATTGGTGCGACATGGTGGCTAACAGGCGACCGGTCCCGACCAGTCGGCCAAACGCCCGCCGCCACTGCACAGTCCGCTACCGCATTCCCGGCCGCCGTTGCGCATCCATCGGCGCCCAGGCTCTCGCTGGTTGTACCTGCCATTCAAGAACATCGGCGATGATCCCAGGGACACCTACCTGGCCGACGGCATCACGGACGATCTGACCAGCGACCTTTCGCATGTCTCCGGGGCGTTCGTGATCGCCCGCGAATTTGCCTACACCTACCGGGGGCAGGCCACGGATGTGCGGCAGATCGGCCGCGAACTCGGTGTGCGCTACGTGCTGGAGGGCAGCGTGCGCAGAATCGATGCCACATTGCGGGTGAATGCTCAGCTGATTTCCGCCGAAACCGGAGCGCACCTCTGGTCGGACCGGTTCGACGAGGAGATCAGCGAGTTGGCCGCCGGGCAGGAACAGGTCGTCACGCGGATGCGCGCCGGTCTTGGCATCAGCATGGTCGAGATCGAGAACGCACGCAGCCTGCGCGAGCGCCCGACCAACCCGGACGCATTCGATCTCATCCTGCGGGCGCGCTCGCTCGACAACCTGCCGCCCAATCTGCAACGCAACGACGAGGCGTTGTCGTTATATGAACGTGCCCTCTCGCTTGATCCGACCTCGGCTTACGCCACAAGGATGGTGGCTACTCTCCTGATCATCAGGAGCTACCCAAGCTGGCAGACCGCCGCGGACATGCAGCGTGTCGAGACGCTGGTCGCGCAGGCACGTGCAATTGCGCCTGACGCTGAAGGGCTGCTCAGTCTTATGAATAAGTGGTACGGCAAGCTCGAGCGATACCAGGAAGCAATGGCGGTTGCCGAGGATTTCATCCGGAGATTTCCCAACAACTTCATTGGTTATGCTGCCCTCTCGGCGAGCAAGGTCGCTGCCGGACATGCGGAGGAAGCCATTCCATTGCTAGAGAAGGCGATCCTGCTCAACCCGCGCAGTTCCTACCTGTTCTATCGCTACCGGCAATTGGGCTACGCCTCGCTGCTGCTGGGGAGGGACAAAGATGCGATCACCTTCCTTGAACGATCGCTCGCAATCAACCCGGACGACGATGGCGGTCGTCAATGGATTTACCGCTTCCTTGCCGCAGCCTATGCACAAACTGGGCAGCTGCCAGCGGCGAAGCATGCGGTCGCCGAAGCGGACCGTCTCTGGCCCTACGACACCGTTCGCAGTCACTGGCCGGACGACCTGTCGAGCCCGGTTTACGCCGAGCAGATCAGGCGTCTTCAGGCTGGACTGCGTCTCGCGGGCGAGCGTGACCACGCCGATGAACAGGCGGATTTCGGCGTGCCGCCAGATGCCAGATTGCGCAACGATTTTGCTGGTCTGACGCCGACCATCGCTCCTGGCGTGACTACGATCCGCACCGCTGATCTGGCCAGGTTCCTTGAACAGGCCCGACCGGTCGTCATCGACACCGTCTCGTATTCATGGGGCCGGTCGATCCCCGGCGCCGTCGGGCTGAAATTTTCAGGTCTCGGTGGCAGCCTCACTGACCCTATGCAGGATCGCTTGCGCAGCAAGGTGCGCAAACTGACCACGGGCGATCTCAACCGGCCGATCGTCACAGTCGGCTTCAACTCCGAACGCTTCGACGGGCGCAATCTGGCCCTGCGCCTGGCCGCGCTTGGCTATGGGCAGGTCTATTGGTACCGCGGCGGCAGAGAAGCCTGGGAAGTGAATGGGCTTCCGGAAACCGAACTGACGATACAGGACTGGTGAAGCCTCCGGCCGCTCATGCAGGCACGAGCCGCGTGCAGAACGCCGCACCGCCGTTCACCATGCCACACCCGCCCAATTGCGTGGCATCGGCCAGATCCTGAGTGCGCTGTTTCGCGTCGGACCCGAACCGGCTGCGCCGATAGTTGTCGTTGTATTCGGCGCTGCCGCTTTCATCGACGGTCACCAAGGCCAGATGCAGTTCGCAATCCGCCTGTCGGGCTGCCGCAATAAGCACGCCAGCCACTGCGGCGTCGGGACCCTTCAGAGTCTCAAATGACAGTTCCGCCGGCGTGTAGGCGTGCTGCAACGGAAGCACCAGTTTCTCCGGCTCGCCCACCTGCCACTCGCGCAGCGTCGACTCCACACGCTCCTGCTCACCCTGATAGCTTGGCGGCTGCAGCGCCCGTCCGGCGCAGCAGATTGTAGACCAGCGTCAGGCGATGGCCCTCGGTGACCGGCAGGACCTCATGCACACAATCGGCGTAGAACGGGGCGAACGCCACTTCCGAGGGTTCGTCGCAGTGCAACCCGAGGCGCACTTCTCGCCCCACATGGCGTACCAGGAGTTCCCCACCGCTGGAAAGCGACGGCAGCACTATCACCAGGGTGGCGAACATGCCGGGCGACTTCCAGTATCGCGATGGCCGACGAAGAAGCTGCCCAGGTCGTAGATCAACAGCTTGTAGAATTCGGCGTCGATTGGTTCGTCCACGCCCAGCCCTTCGGCCACACGGGTCAGGATTGCGTCGAGAGTCCGCTGCCAGTTCCGGCCCTGAATGCGAACGCGATCTGGCGCAATCTGCCAGGTCCGCCGCACGGATGGATCGACCAGGGTCTCCTCACCCGGCCCATAGGGCGCCGCATCCGCCACCGCAACCAGAGCCGCCGCCTGCGCTGGAAGCAGCGGCAGGGCGATCGGGCCCACGCCTTCGACGTGCAGCGATGGCGCCAGCAGTTCCATGGTGCCGGCGGTGCAGAAGCCCCCAGGGCGAGCCACTTCAGCCAGTCGCCCGGCGAGATCGGCGCCGATGTCTCTCATCGGCGGATATTAACCCTCTCGCTTCCCTCACGGGCGAGGCTTGGGAGGAACCTCAAGTCCCCTCCCCTAACCCCCTCCCGCGAGCGGCGGGGGAAGTCTCGTTTTCGGGGCTACGCCGCCGCGGCTTCCTCTTCCGGCGCCGCCTGTTTCGGACCACTGTCCTGACCCTTCGCAGTGACATCGCGATCGACGAATTCGATCACCGCCATGTCGGCGGCATCGCCATAGCGGGTCCCCGCCTTCAGCACGCGGCAATACCCACCAGCCCGCGCCCGATACCGTTCGGCCAACGGGCCAAACAACTTCGCCACCATCGCATCGTCGCGCAGTTGCCCGTAGGCCAGCCGCTGGTTGGCCAGCCCGCCCTTCTTGCCCAGGGTGATCAGCTTCTCGGCGACCGGCCGCAGCTCCTTCGCCTTCGGCAGCGTGGTGGTGATCTGCTCGTGCTTGATCAGCGCCGCCGCCAGGTTGCGGAACATGGCCTGGCGATGCGCGGATGTGACCGCGAGCTTCCTGCCGGCTACTCCGTGACGCATGTACCGCTACTCCTTCAGAACGGCTCTTCCATCCGCTTGGCCAGGTCCTCGATGTTCTCGGGCGGCCAGCCGGCGACCGTCATGCCGAGCCCAAGGCCCATCGAGCCGAGCACTTCCTTGATCTCGTTCAGCGACTTCCGCCCGAAGTTCGGCGTGCGGAGCATTTCCTGCTCGGACTTCTGCACCAGATCGCCGATGTAGACGATGTTGTCGTTCTTCAGGCAGTTCGCCGAGCGCACCGAAAGCTCCAGCTCGTCCACCTTGCGCAGCAGGTTGCGGTTGAACGGCAGGTTGTCTTCCGGCTCTTCGGCACGGATCTGCTGCGGTTCCTCGAAGTTGATGAAGAGCTGCAACTGGTCCTGGAGGATGCGCGCGGCCAGCGCCACCGAATCCTCCGGCGTTACCGCACCGTTGGTCTCCACTGTGAGCAGCAGCTTGTCGAAGTCGGTCACCTGGCCGACGCGAGTCGGCTCGACCTTGTAGGAGACGCGGCGAACCGGTGAATAGATGCTGTCCACCGGGATCAGCCCGATCGGCGCATCCTCCGGCCGATTGACTGATGAGGGCTGATAGCCCTTGCCCAGGTTCACGGTGAATTCCATGCCCAGCTTCACGCCGTCATCCAGCGTGCAGATCACCAGCTCGGGATTCATGATGTCGATGTCGTGGCCGGCCTGGATCTGGCCGGCACGCACTTCGCCCGGACCGGTCGCGGTCAGCGTCATCCGCTTCGGCCCTTCGCCGTGCATGCGCAGGGCGAGCTGCTTGATGTTCAGCACGATGTCGGTGACGTCCTCGCGCACGCCGGGGATGCTACTGAACTCGTGCAACACGCCATCGATCTGCACCGCGGTGACCGCAGCGCCTTGCAAGGAAGACAACAGGATGCGCCGGATCGCATTGCCCAGCGTCATGCCGAAGCCGCGCTCCAGCGGCTCGGCCACGATCGTGGCGACCTGTGCGGGATCGGCGCCTGGCTCGACTTCCAGCTTCTCCGGCTTGATCAGGGACTGCCAGTTGCGCTGGATGACTGCACTCTGCCTCATATATCCAACCTTTCGGGCCGCGGCTTCTGCCGGGGCTCCATCAACGACCCAATGGGATCGGCACGTCTTCTCCCGCGCGTGGCGGTTCCGCCTACACGCGCCGGCGCTTGCGCGGCCGGCAACCGTTGTGCGGGATGGGTGTCATGTCGCGGATGGCCGAGATCGAGAAGCCGACCGCCTGCAATGCCCGCAGCGCGCTCTCCCGCCCGGAGCCAGGTCCGCTCACTTCGATCTCCAGCATCTCCATCCCGTGCTCGCGCGCCTTCTTGCCCGCGTCCTCGGCGGCGACCTGCGCCGCGTAGGGCGTGGACTTGCGGCTGCCCTTGAAGCCTTGGCTGCCGGAGGATGACCAGGCAATCGCATTGCCCTGCGCATCAGTGATGGTGATGACCGTGTTGTTGAACGTCGCCGCGACATGGGCGACGCCGGACGTGATGTTCTTACGCTCCTTTCTGCGGGGGCGTGTCGAGGCGGCGGGTCGCGCCATGATGCAAAATCCTGCTGCTGATGAGAGGCGGTAGCCGATAGTCGAAGTCGGAACCTACTTGGTGACCTTCTTCTTCCCGGCGATCGCCACTGCCTTGCCCTTGCGGGTACGGGCATTCGTGTGGGTGCGCTGGCCGCGCACCGGCAGGCCTCGCCGATGCCGCAGGCCCCGGTAGCAACCCAGGTCCATCAGCCGCTTGATGTTCATCGCGACTTCGCGGCGGAGGTCACCCTCGACGCGATAATCCCGGTCGATCATCTCACGGATTCGCAGCACCTCCTCGTCAGACAGCTGGTTTACCCGGCGTTCGCCGGGAATGGTCAGCTTCTCGCAGATCTCGGCGGCCTTAGTCGGGCCAATGCCATATATGTAACGCAGTCCGATAGTCACGCGCTTGTTGGTCGGGATGTTCACGCCGGCAATACGTGCCACGCCGTTGCTCCTAGGGAATGTCCGCGGGGGCGCAGTCCCATTCGGGATTGCGCCGAAGGGCCGGAATATAGTCCGCGCGAAGCGCGAGTCAACGCAAACACATCAAATCCTCGTGATACACCATTAGCCCACGTAGAGCGCTTCGAGCGACCGGCACAATGCCGCGCTGTCGCAGGCCGGGCTGGCGAGCAGTCGCTCACGCATTCCACACCGCAGAGAAGCCAGCATGCGAGGGGTAATCTCCGACTGCGCCAGCGCGACGCCGCGGCTGACGAAGTCCGCTGCGTCCGTGGCAACCCACTCCGACAGGTCCGCCGCCAGCAGCAGCGACCGGCTGGTGCGGCTGGCCCAGCGGTCGCCGTTGAAGGTCAAGACAGGCACGCCCTGCCAGAGCGCCTCGGTGGTGGTGGTGCCACCGTTGTACGGGAACGTATCAAGGGCGATATCCACCTCGTCGTAGCCGCGCAGGAAATCGAAGTGCTCGGCACCGCCCGACAGCATCAGGCGGCCCGGCGCCACACCATGCCGGCCAAAGCGCGCCATCAGCGCCAGACGGTTGGACGGCTCGTTCAGGAGCTGGTTGCGCAGCAGCAGCCGCGCGGCGGGTGCTCCCAACAGGATGCGCGACCACGCCGCCACGACAGGGTCAGTAATCTTATGGGCCGAGGCGAAGGAACCGAAGGTCAGCCAGCCGTTCCGCAACACAGGCGACGGCGCCACCCCGGGAACAGGATAGCGGACCTCGAACGCGAGATAGCTTCCCGGCACTCTGACGATGCGCTCGCAGTAGCTGCGTTCCTCCTGAGGCGGCACGACGGCGGCATCGCCAACCAGCATGTCGAAGCCGGAAAGCCCGCTGGTGGCATACATGTTGAACCATGCGATCTGCAGCCGCGCCGGTCGATGGAGGAACAATGGAAGGCGCGCCTGCCGGCTGTAGCCGTTCAGATCAACCAGAACATCGAGCTCCGCTTCCCGCACATGACGCGCGAGTTCGGCATTCGAGAGGCCGCCGATCCGCCAGATGCGGTCCTCGGGGTGGTCAACGTATCCACTGCCAGGTGACGGGTCGGCCCCATCAGACAGCAGGTGAACCTCGAACCTGGCGCGGTCATGTCGATTGATCACGCCCCAGACCGGTTTCATCCAATTGCGCGCGCCGAAGAATGCGCTGAGATAGCCAATGCGCAGTTTCTCACGTGCTCGGCCGAAAGCAGGTCCAATCGCGTGGATGCTATTCGCGATCGATGCGGCCCAGTCCTGACGAACCCGCCGGACTGCTGCATGGTCCAGGCCTGGGCAGCCTGGCGCGATGCAGGCCAGAGCCCCCAATGCGATGGCACGCACCTCCGGATCGCCCTGCTCCGCCGCCAGATTGTATTCGGCGACCGCTGCATCAACCTCGCCGAGCTGGAACAGCGCCTCGGCGAGATTGCAGCGCGCACCGGCAGCGTCCGGACGATACGACACCACACGACGCAGGGCCGCGACCGCATCGCCGTACGCGTATTGCGACGCGCAGGCACAGCCGAGACCGTACCATGCCTCGTGCAACGACGGATCGGCGTTCAGAGCACGACGATACGCGGCGACAGCAGCCTGGTGGTTTCCGCCCTGGTGGAGTTGGTCAGCTTCGTGCAGTGCGGCGCGTGCGTCCACGGGCAATCGCGCCCGAATCAGGCGATGTCGGCCAACGCATCATCGATCTGCCGCCCGACCTCGTCGATATCGGCCATGCCATCCACAGCGTGCAGCAGACCCTGCGCCGCATAGTGCGGCAGGATCGGTGCTGTCTGGCGATGATATGCCTCCAGCCGCGCCGTCACCGTCTCGCGATTGTCGTCGGCGCGGCGGGTGAACTCGTGCGAGCCGCATCCGTCGCAGACACCGGCCACCGCGGTGGGCTTGAAGGTGTCGTGATAGCCGGCGCCGCACTGGGCGCAGGTGAAGCGTCCGCTGATCCGTTCGATCAGCGCGGAATCGTCCACTCGCAGTTCAATCACGCTGTCGAGCTTCATGCGCTTCTCGACCAGCAACCGGTCGAGGGCCTCCGCCTGGGGTACGGTGCGGGGAAAGCCGTCCAGGATGAAGCCGGTCGCCGCGTCCGGTTGCTCTACTCGCTGGCCTAGCATGCGGATGATGATGTCGTCCGAGACAAGCTGCCCGGCTTCCATCACTGCCTTCGCCTCGCGGCCGATGGGCGTGTCCGCCGCGACTTCGGCGCGCAACATATCCCCGGTGGAGATCTGCGCAATGCCATGGCGGTCGACCAGCCGCTTGGCCTGCGTGCCTTTCCCGGCGCCAGGGGGGCCGAGCAGGATGAGCCTCATGTGTGATCTCCGGCGAAAGCCCGATCCTTTCTCGTCACGGCCGGACTTGATCGGGCTATCATCTGTGGCCCCGGACGCGCGCCTTGCGTATCAGACCCTCGTACTGATGCGCGAGCAGGTGCGACTGGATCTGCGTGACGGTATCCATGGTGACCGACACCACGATCAGGATCGAGGTCCCGCCGAAGTAGAATGGCAGCCCGTAGTCGCTGATCAGCACCTCAGGTAGCAAACAGACCGCGACGAGATACAGGCCCCCGACCGTGGTCAGCCGAGTCAGCACGTGGTCAAAGTACCTGAGCGGTGGCGCTGCCGGGACGGATGCCCGGGATGAAGCCGCCGTACTTCTTGAGGTTGTCCGCCGTCTCCTCCGGGTTGAACACCACGGCGGTGTAGAAGTACGAGAAGAAGATGATCATCGCCGCATAGAGCCCCATGTAGATCGGCGAGCCGTGCGACAGCTCGGTCGAGATCCACTGTAGCCAAGGCGAGGTGCCTGCCGAGAAGCCTGCGATGGTGGCCGGGATCAGCAGGATGGAGCTGGCAAAGATCGGCGGGATCACGCCCGAGGTGTTGATCTTCAGCGGCATATGCGTCGAGTCGCCGCCGAACATGCGGTTGCCGACCTGGCGCTTCGGATATTGGATCGCAATTCGTCGCTGTGCGCGTTCGATGAACACGATGAAGGCGATGACAAACACCGCCAGCACCATGAAGCCCACGATGAAGAACGGCGACAGCGCGCCGGTGCGGCCGAGGTCGAGCAACGACGCCAGCGCGTTCGGCAGGTTGGCGACGATGCCGGCCATGATAATCAGCGACGTGCCGTTGCCGACGCCGCGGGCGGTGATCTGCTCGCCGATCCACATCAGGAACATCGTGCCGCCGACCAGTGTGATGACGCAGGAGAAGCGGAAGAACCAGCCCGGATCGATCACCGCGGCGCCGAAACTGCCTCGCATGCTCTCCAGCCCGACGGCGATGCCGTACGACTGGAACATGGCAATAAGCACGGTGAGATATCGGGTGTACTGATTGAGCTTCTTGCGCCCCGCCTCGCCTTCCTTCTTGAGCGTCTCCAGCGTGGGGATCGCGGCGGTCATCAACTGGATGATGATGCTGGCGCTGATGTACGGCATGATGTTCAGCGCGAACACCGTCATGCGCCGCAGCGCGCCGCCGGTGAACATGTCGAACATTCCCAGGATGCCGCCGCCGTGCTGCTGCAGCATCTCGGTCATCACCGACGCATCGACGCCGGGCACCGGGATGTAGGTGCCGATGCGGTAGACGATCAGCGCGCCGAGGGTGAACCAGATACGCCGCTTGAGCTCGGTCGCCTTGGAGAAGACGCCAAGGTTGAGGTTTGCCGCGAGTTGTTCGGCAGCGGAGGCCATGGAGCGTCCCTCGTCAGTCGCGACCTATTTTCGGACTGCGGCAGAGGCAAAGCAAGGAGCGCGAGCGAACAAGCAACACTCTAGGCTTCGGCCGGCACCTCTGCCTCCGGCCTGGACACCGTCGTGGTGACAGTGCCGCCCGCCTTCTGCACCGCTTCGATCGCCGACGCCGATGCACCGGATACCGTGATGTTAACTGCCCGCGATATCTCGCCCTTCGCCAGCAGCCGAACGCCGTGCAGCTTGCCGCGTACCAGACCAGCCGTGCGCAGAGCGTCCTCATCGATCGGCCGACTGGCATCCAGCCTGCCCGCCACTATCGCTGCGTCCAGCACGCCGATGTTCACCGGCGCATACTCCTTGCGGAATGGATTCCAGAAGCCGCGCTTCGGCAGGCGGCGAAAGATCGGCATCTGCCCGCCCTCGAAGCCGTTCAGCGACACACCGGCCCGAGCCTTCTGACCCTTCACGCCCTTGCCCGACGTCTTTCCCTTGCCCGAGCCGATCCCTCGCCCAAGCCGCTTTGACTTCAGGCGCGCGCCGGGATTGTCGCGCAGTTCGTTCAGCTTCATGTGTTATCCCGGGCGTCAGCCCGGCCTTCCATTCGTCATGGGCAGGCAGGACCCGCCCATCATGACTGCTCCTCCACCTTCACCAGGTGGGCTACCTTGCGGATCATGCCGCGCACCGCCGGCGTATCCTCCAGCTCGCGCGTCCGCCGCATCTTGTTCAGCCCGAGACCGATGAGTGTCTCCTTCTGCCCGGGCTTCCGTCCGGCCGGCGAGCCGGTCTGCGTCACCCGCACCTTAGGCACTGGCTGTCCCCTCCGGTGCTGTCGGCGCCTGCGGAGGTGGTGCCGATTCCCGACGCGCAAAGAGCTCCGACACCTTCTTACCGCGTCGATTGGCGACCGACCGCGGCGACGCGCAACGCTCCAGCGCCGCGAATGTCGCCTTGACCATGTTGTGCGGGTTGCGGCTGCCCAGCGACTTCGCGACCACGTCGCCAATTCCCAATGTCTCGAACACCGCACGCAATGGCCCGCCGGCGATGATGCCGGTGCCTGCGACCGCGGTGCGCAGCACGACCTTGCCGGCGCCGTAGCGACCCTCGATGTCGTGGTGCAGCGTGCGGCCTTCCTTCATCGGCACGCGGATCATGCCGCGCTTGGCGCGCTCCGTTGCCTTGCGGATGGCCTCGGGAACCTCTCGCGCCTTGCCGGCGCCGTAGCCGACACGGCCCTTCTGGTCGCCGACTACCACCAACGCGGCGAACGCGAAGCGGCGACCGCCCTTCACCACCTTCGCGACGCGGTTGATCGTCACCAGCTTATCGATCAGGCCGTCGTCTTCGCGATCCCGGTCGCGACCCCGACCGCCGTCTCTTGGTTCACGTGCCATTGTCAGTCCTTCAGAACGCCAGGCCACCCTCGCGGGCGGCGTCGGCCAGCGCCTTGACGCGGCCGTGATAGAGATAAGCCCCGCGGTCGAACACGACTTCCTTGATTCCCGCCGCTACCGCGCGCTCGGCCACGAGCTTGCCCACCACGGTGGCGGCCGCCTTGTCGGCACCGGTCTTCAGCGCCTCACGCAGCGCCTTGTCGAGCGTCGACGCGGCGGCCAGCGTGCGCCCCTGCGCGTCGTCGATCACCTGCGCGTAGATGTGCTTGCCCGAGCGGAACACCGACAGCCGCGGCCGTCCGCCGGACTTGTGGCGCAACTGGAAGCGCAGCCGCTCGCGCCGCCGCACCCGCAGGTCCTGCAACGTGCTCATGCGCGCATGCCCCCTCGCACAATGACGGAAAGACGTGGATGGCCGGCCTTCGCCGGCCATGACGATGGAAATATCGTCACTTCTTCTTCCCCTCTTTCCGGCGGATCTGTTCGTTGGTGTAGCGCACGCCTTTACCCTTGTAAGGCTCGGGCAGACGGAACGCCCTGATCTCCGATGCCACCTGACCAACCAGCCGTTTGTCCACACCCGCAACCTTGACCGCCGTCGGACGCTCGCAGGTGATCTTGATGCCGTCCGGGATCGGATAGACGACTGGATGCGAGTAGCCCAGGCTCAGCTCCAGGTTCTTGCCCTGCACGGCTGCACGGAAGCCGGTGCCGGTGATCTCCATCGACCTCTCGTAGCCGGTCGACACACCCTTCACCATGTTCGCGACAAGTGCACGGGTAGTCCCCCACATCATGCGCGCCTGCCGCTCCGCGGTGCGTGGCTTCACCGTGACCTTGTTGTCCTCCACCGCAGCCTCGATATGATCGGTCAGCTCGAGCTTCAGCTCACCGAGCTGCCCCTTGGCGGTCAGCAGCCGACCGGCGATCAGCACCTGAACGCCTTGCGGTATTTCCACCGGATACTTGCCGACGCGCGACATCAAAGCCCTCCTTCAATAACCGCGTCAGAATACGCGGCAGAGTACTTCGCCGCCGACATTGGCAGCGCGCGCCTCTGCGTCACTCATGACGCCGCGGGGCGTGGACAGGATGGAAACACCCAGGCCGGCATAGACACGCGGCAGTTCCTTGATCTTCGAGTAGACCCGCCGTCCCGGCTTCGACACGCGGGTGATCTCCTTGATCACCGGCTCGCCCTCGTTGTACTTCAGCTCGATTCGCAACTGCGCGATGCCGGGCCGCAGCTCCTCGGCCGCAAAGCCGCGGATGAAGCCCTCGCGCTTCAGCACATCCAGCACATTCGCGCGCAGCTTCGACGCTGGCGCCATGCAGCTCGTGTGGCGCGCGCGCTGTGCATTGCGGATGCGTGTCAGCATATCGCCCAGGGGATCGGAAACCGCCATCTGCTGTTCCCTCCGTTACCAGCTTGCCTTGACCATGCCGGGGATCTGTCCCTGGTTGGACAGCTCCCGCAGCTTGATGCGGCACAGCTTGAACTTGCGATAATTGCCGCGCGACCGACCGGTCAGCTCGCAGCGCAGCCGCACACGCACCTCCGCGCCATTGCGCGGCAACTGCGCGAGCTTCAGCGAGGCGTTGAAGCGATCCTCCACCGGCAACGTCCGGTCCATCACGATCGCCTTCAGCGCGGAGCGCTTCGACTTGTCGCGCTTCGCCATGTATTCGCGCATGCGGTTGCGATTGACCTGCGAGGTCTTGGCCATTCCAGATTCCTCAGTTGGCGAACGGCAGATCGAAGGCCTTCAGCAGGGCCTTCGCTTCCGCGTCCGTCTTGGCGGTGGTGACGAACTGGACGTCCATCCCACGCACCGATTCCACCCGGTCATAGTTGATCTCGGGGAAGATGATCTGCTCCTTCACGCCCATGGCGAAGTTGCCGCGTCCGTCGAAGCCCTTGCCGGCAATGCCACGGAAGTCACGCACGCGCGGCATGGCGATGGTGATCAGCCGGTCGAGGAACTCGTACATCCGCGCCTTGCGGAGCGTGACCTTGCAACCGATTGCTAGGCCCTTGCGGATCTTGAAGCCTGCGATGGCCTTCTTCGCCAGCGTCTTCACCGGTTTCTGGCCGGCGATCGCGGTGAGTTCGTCGACCGCCGCGTCCAGCTTCTTCTGATCGGCGGTAGCGTCGCCGACGCCCATGTTGATGACGATCTTCTCCAGTTTCGGCACCTGCATCGGATTCGTGTAACCGAACTCCTGCTGCAACTTTGCCCGCACCTCGTCCAGATAGCGCTGCTGCAGCCGCGGCATCTGCTCGGGCGATGCGGCAACCGCGTCGGCGCCTGCCGCCGCTTCCGCGGCACGCGCGCGCTCGGCACGCGCCTCGGCCCTGCCACCGCCGCGCAGCGGCGGTCCGGAGCCACGATTGCCGCCACCGCCTTTCGGTGGACCCTTCGGTTGGTTCCTCGATCCGCTCATGTGGACCTCATACCTAGTTCTGGGCGTCAGCCCAGTCCTTATTCGTCATGGCCGGGCCTGTCCCGGCCATCAGTTCTCGATCAACTCGCCCGTCACCTTCGCGACGCGCACTTTCCGCCCATCGTCCAGTAGTCGGAACCCGACCTTGGTCGGCTTCTCACTCCGCGGATCGACCAGCATCAGATTGGACAGATGGACCGCGGCCTCCTGCTCACGGATGCCGCCCGGCTCCTGCATGCCGCGCGGCTTCACGTGCCGCGTCGCCATCGCGACACCCTGCACCACCGCGCGCTCCGCCTTCGGCAGCACGCGCAGCACCTCGCCGCGGCGACCTTTATTGACGCCGGAGATCACCACCACCGTGTCGCCCTTGCGGATACGCGCGGCCATCACAAGACCTCAGGCGCGAGCGACATGATCTTGGCGAACTTCCGCGCCCGCAGCTCGCGCACCACCGGGCCGAAGATGCGTGTGCCGATCGGCTCGAGCTGCTTGTTGATCAGCACCGCGGCGTTGCGGTCGAAACGGATCGCGCTGCCGTCGCCACGGCGTACCGGGAAGGCGGTGCGAACGATCACCGCCTGGTGCACGTCGCCCTTCTTCACCTTGCCGCGCGGGATCGCCTCCTTGATCGATACCACGATGATGTCGCCGACCGATGCGGTCTTGCGCTTCGAGCCACCCAGCACCTTGATGCACTGCACGCGGCGCGCACCGGAGTTGTCAGCGACTTCCAGATTGCTCTCGACCGAGATCATGCCGCCACTCCTTCCTTAGCCAGCGCTTCGCCCACGAGGGGCGATCCGTTGCGCTCGATCACCAGCCAGGTCTTGCGCTTGCTGATCGGGCGACACTCCTCGATGCGCACCAGGTCACCTGCCTTGCACAGGTTCGCTTCGTCGTGCGCCGCATACTTCTTCGAACGGCGGATGAACTTCTTGTACAGCGGGTGCATGACGCGACGATCGACAAGGACCGTCACGGTCTTGTCCATCTTGTCACTCGTCACTCGCCCGCTCAGGACGCGCTTTGGCATATCGCGCTGATCTCCCTTAGGACTTCGCTGCGGAGCGTTGCTGCTCCGCCATGATTGTCTTCACCCGCGCGATTTCACGACGCACGAGGCGCACGCGGCCGACGCCTTCCTGCTGGCCGGTCGCGCGCTGAAAGCGCAGGTTGAACTGCTCCTTGCGCAAATCGAGCAACATCGTGCTCAGCTCGTCCGGCGTCTTCGCTCGCACATCCACTGCCTTGTTCGCCATCACGCGTCTCCGATGCGGGCGATGAACCGCGTACGGATCGGCAGTTTCGCGGCCCCCAGCGTCAATGCCTCGCGTGCCAGATCGGCCGGCACGCCATCGATCTCGAACATGATCTTGCCGGGTGCCACACGGCATACCCAGAACTCCGGCGAGCCCTTGCCCGACCCCATCCGCACCTCGGCTGGCTTGGCCGAGACGGGCACGTCGGGGAAGATGCGGATCCACACGCGCCCGGTGCGCTTCATCGCGCGCGTGATGGCGCGTCGTGCCGCTTCGATCTGCCGCGCAGTGATCCGCTCCGGCTCCAACGCCTTCAGCCCATATGTGCCGAAGTTCAGCGTCACGCCACCCTTGGCGTTGCCACGGATGCGACCTTTGTGCGCCTTGCGGTACTTAGTGCGCTTCGGTTGCAGCATGGTGGTTATCCTTCACCGTCATGGCCGGGCTTGGCCCGACCATCCACGTCTTTCGTTTGCGTGGGACGGAAGACGTGGATGGCTGGGCCAAGCCCGGCCATGACGGACGCGACACGCACTGCTGCGGCGTTCGACCAATGCCTCGCCATCGCGTCCGTCACCGTTGCGGTGCCTGTTCGGCGGCGCGGCGGTCCTGCGCCTGCGGGTCGTGCGCCATGATCTCACCCTTGAACACCCACACCTTCACGCCGCAGGTGCCGTAGGTGGTCTTCGCGGTCGCCTCGCCGAAGTCGATATCGGCACGCAGCGTGTGGAGCGGCACGCGACCTTCGCGGTACCACTCGACGCGCGCGATTTCCGCACCCCCGAGCCGGCCGCCGCAATTGATCCGGATGCCTTGCGCGCCGAGCCGCATCGCCGATTGCACCGCGCGCTTCATCGCCCGGCGGAACGCGACGCGACGCTCGAGTTGCTGCGCGATGTTCTCAGCCACAAGCTGGGCATCGATCTCAGGCTTGCGGATTTCCACGATGTTCAGCGCAACGTCGGCATTGGCCATCCGGCTGAGGTCCTTCTTCAGCACCTCGATGTCCTGACCCTTCTTGCCGATCACCACGCCGGGTCGCGCCGCGTAGATCGTGACACGCGGCTTCTTCGCCGGACGCTCGATCACCACGCGCGACACGCCGGCGCCGTGTAGCTTCCTGCGCAGATGGCCGCGCAGCCTCAGGTCCTCGTGCAGCTGTTTGGAGTAGTCGTCGCCGGCAAACCAGCGACTGTCCCAGGTGCGGTTGATGCCGAGACGCAGCCCGATCGGATTGACCTTGTGACCCATCTATGCGGCCTCCGTTTCCTGTGCACGTTCGGCGACGACGATCTTTAGATGGCTGAACCATTTCTCCACGCGGGCCGCGCGACCGCGACCGCGCGCATGAAAGCGCCGCATCACCACCGAGCGCCCCACCTCGGCGCGCGACACCACCAGTCGATCGACATCAAGCTGATGGTTGTTTTCGGCGTTGGCGATCGCGCTCTCCAACGCCTTCTTCACCTGCTGCGCGATGCGGCGCTTGGAGAAGGTCAGCGTCGCCACCGCCTGCTGCGCCGGCAGGTTGCGGATCAGCCCGGCAACCAGGTTCAGCTTGCGTGGCGACACACGCAGGTTCGACACGATCGCCTGCGCCTCGGTGTCCGCAAGTCCGCGCGGATGACTGGATTTGCTCATGTGCGCCGCGCCCGCTTGTCGCCGGAATGACCAGTGAAGGTGCGCGTCGGCGAGAACTCACCGAACTTGTGGCCCACCATGTTCTCGTTCACCTGCACCGGCAGGAATTTGTGGCCATTGTAGACGCCGAAGGTCAGCCCGACGAACTGCGGCAGGATGGTCGAGCGGCGCGACCAGATCCTGATGATCTCGTTGCGGCCCGATTGGCGAGAGGCATCTGCCTTGTTCAGCAGATAGCCATCGACGAACGGACCCTTCCAAACGGAACGCGCCATTACTCAATACCCCAGAAAGACGGGACGCACCTTATTGTCATGGCGGGGCTTGGTCCCGCCATCCACGCCTTTATCGCCCGCGCGAAAAAAAGACGTGGATGGCCGGCCTTCGCCGGCCATGACGGTGTGCGCAACACCGTCATTTGCCCTTGTTGCGGCGGCGGATGATCATCTTGTCGGTGCGCTTGTTGGAGCGCGTCTTGTAGCCTTTCGTCGGCTGACCCCACGGTGACACCGGATGCCGCCCACCCGAGCTGCGTCCCTCGCCACCGCCCAGCGGATGATCCACCGGATTCATAACAACGCCGCGGTTGTGTGGCCGTTTGCCAAGCCAGCGCGTGCGTCCGGCCTTGCCGATCTTCTGGTTCATGTTGTCAGGGTTCGACACCGCGCCGATCGACGCCATGCACTCGGCGCGCACGATACGCAGCTCGCCCGACGACAGCTTAATCTGCGCCCAACCGGCGTCCTTGCCGACGAGCTGCGCATAGGTGCCCGCCGCCCGCGCGATCTTGCCGCCCGCCGCCGGCTTCATCTCGATGTTGTGGATGATCGTGCCGACTGGAATCGCCGCCATCGGCATTGCGTTGCCCGGCTTGATGTCGCAACGCGCACCGGACACCACCGCGTCACCCGCGCGCAGCCGTTGCGGCGCGATGATGTAGGACAGCTCGCCGTCGTTGTACTTGACTAGAGCGATGAACGCGCTGCGGTTGGGGTCGTACTCCAGCCGCTCCACCGTCGCCGGCACGTCAAACTTGCGCCGCTTGAAGTCGACGTAGCGATATGCCTGCTTGTGCCCGCCGCCGATGAAGCGGCTGGTGATGCGGCCATGATTGTTGCGCCCACCGGTGCCGATCTTGCCTTCAGTCAGCGCCTTGACCGGCTTGCCCTTCCACAGCTCGGAACGGTTGATCAGCACCGTGCCACGCAGGCTCGGGGTGATCGGATTGAACTGTCTGAGTGCCATCTTATGCGAGCCCGGTGGTGAAATCGATCGACTGGCCGGCGGCCAGCTTGACAAACGCCTTCTTCACGTCCGAGCGGGTGCCCGGGCGCCCGCGAAAGCGCTTGGTCTTGCCCTTCAGCACCAACGTGTTGACCGCGAGTACGGTGACGCCGAACAGACCCTCGACTGCCGCCTTGATCTCGCGCTTGTTCGCATCCGGCGCGACGCGGAACACGAATTGCCCGCTCTCCGACAGCATGGTGGCCTTCTCGGTGATCACCGGTGCGCGGATGATCTGATACATCGCCTCACGCGACAGCGTCGGCTTGCGTTTGACTGTGTCGCTCATGCCGTGCCTTCCCCGTTCGCTGGAGCTGCCTTCGGACCGAGCCGCTGCTTCAATCCTTCGACGCCCGCGGTGGTGATCGCCAGCATGTCGTGGTTCAGGATGTCGTAAACGTTGGCACCTACTGTCGGCAGCACGTCGATGCCGGGGATGTTCCGACTGGCGCGCAGGAAGCCGACATCGACGGAGTGATCGACGACAAGCACCGAAGTCCAGCCGAGTGCCTTCAGCTTCCTCGCCAGCTCGCCGGTCTTGGCCGCACCGCTCGCCGCATCGAGGACCACCAGCTTGCCGTCCGCCTGTTTCTGGGACAGCGCCGAGATCAAGCCGAGCCGGCGCACCTTCTTGTTGAGGCTGTATTCGTGCGAGCGCGGGATCGGCCCATGAACGATGCCGCCCTTGCGGAACTGCGGCGAACGCAGGCTGCCCTGGCGCGCGTTGCCGGTGCCCTTCTGCCGATATGGCTTCTTCGTCGTGCCGGACACGTCGTTCATGCCCTTGGTGCTGTGCGTTCCGGCACGGCGCTTCGCCAACTGCCAGTGCACCACGCGCGCCATGATGTCGGCACGCGGCTTCGCGGCAAACAGATCATCCGGCAACTCCGCGTTGCCGGCGTTCGCCTTGTCGAGGGTGGTGACTTCGACCTGCATCGTTCAGCCCGCCTGCGCTTCGACGAGAGCCGCCGGATAGGGCACATCAGCCGGCCGCGCGCGCTTCACCGCGTCGCGCACCATCACGTAGCCGCCCTTGGCTCCGGCCACCGCGCCCTTGATCATCAACAGACCCTTCTCCGCATCCACCGCGGCGACCACGAGATTCAAAGTGGTGACACGCTCAACGCCGAGATGGCCGGCCATCTTCTTGTTCTTGAATGTCTTGCCCGGATCCTGCCGATTGCCTGTGGAGCCGAGACTGCGATGGCTGATGGAGACGCCGTGGCTCGCCTCGAGGCCGGAAAAATTCCAGCGCTTCATGCCGCCGGCGAAGCCCTTGCCCTGCGTGGTTCCGCACACGTCGACGCGCTGTCCCGCCGAGAAGTGCGCCGCCGACAGCGTGGCCCCAGGCTCCAGCAACGCATCAGCTGCCACACGGAACTCGACGAGTTTCGCCTTCGGCTCCACCTTTGCCTTGGCGAAGTGGCCGCGATTGGGCTGTGACACGTTCTTCACCTTAGCCTTCCCCCAGCCGAGCTGCACGGCGTCGTAGCCGTCCTTCTCCGCGGTACGCTGGGCGACCACCTGCAGGGCGTCGAGTTGCAGCACGGTCACCGGCACATGCGTGCCGTCGTCACGAAATATCCGGGTCATGCCCAACTTCTTGGCCAGCAATCCGGTGCGCCGAGGGGACATTGCGTTTGCCATGGCGTCAGATCTTGATCTCTACGTCCACGCCGGCGGCGAGGTCGAGCTTCATCAGCGCATCCACCGTCTGCGGCGTCGGCTCGACGATGTCGAGCAGTCGACGATGCGTCCGGATCTCGAACTGCTCGCGGCTCTTCTTGTCGACATGCGGCGAACGGTTGACGGTGAAACGCTCGATATGCGTCGGCAGCGGGATCGGCCCGCGGATCTGGGCACCCGTGCGCTTGGCCGTGTTGACGATCTCCTTCGTGCTGTTGTCGAGCACCCGGTGATCGTAGGCCTTCAGCCTGATGCGAATATTCTGGTTGTCTATGGCCATCGGTGTCCGGGTCCCCTTCAAACGGCACCGGCGCCCCTCGTTGCCGAGGAGCGCCGGTGCCGCCTATCTCCGCTAGGCCGTGATGCTGGCGACGACGCCGGCGCCGACCGTTCGGCCGCCTTCGCGAATCGCGAATCGCAGTTGTGCGTCCATCGCGATCGGCGCGATCAGCTCCACGTCCATCGTCACGTTGTCGCCAGGCATCACCATCTCGGTGCCCTCCGGCAACTGCACGACGCCTGTCACGTCAGTGGTGCGGAAGTAGAACTGCGGGCGATAATTGGTGAAGAACGGCGTGTGGCGGCCACCCTCTTCCTTGGTCAGGATGTATGCCTCGGCCTTGAACTTGGTGTGCGGTGTGATCGAGCCAGGTTTAGCGAGCACCTGGCCGCGCTCGATGTCCTCGCGCTTGGTGCCGCGCAGCAGCGCGCCAATGTTGTCGCCCGCCTCACCCTGGTCGAGCAGCTTGCGGAACATCTCGACGCCGGTGACCACGGTCTTCTGGGTGGCACGGATGCCGACGATCTCGACCTCCTCGCCGACCTTGATCACACCGCGCTCGACGCGCCCGGTCGCAACGGTGCCACGGCCGGAGATCGAGAACACGTCCTCGACCGGCATCAGGAACGGACGATCGGTCGCGCGCACCGGCTGCGGGATGTAGCTGTCGACCGCATCCATCAGTTCCATGATGGACTTCTCGCCCATCTCCGGATCGCGATCCTCCAGCGCGCACAGCGCGGAGCCCTTGATGACCGGGATGTCGTCGCCGGGGAACTGATAGGAGGACAGCAGTTCGCGCACTTCCAGCTCGACCAGTTCGAGCAGTTCAGGATCGTCCACCATGTCCACCTTGTTGAGATAGACGACCAGCGCCGGCACGCCGACCTGACGGGCGAGCAGAATATGCTCGCGGGTCTGCGGCATCGGTCCATCGGCGGCGGAGACAACCAGGATGGCGCCGTCCATCTGCGCTGCGCCAGTGATCATGTTCTTCACGTAGTCGGCGTGGCCAGGGCAATCGACGTGCGCATAATGACGCGCCTTCGTCTCATATTCGACGTGCGCCGTGGCGATGGTGATGCCCCGCGCCTTCTCTTCCGGCGCCTTGTCGATCTGGTCATATGCGGTGAACGTGGCGCCGCCGGTCTTCGCCAATACCTTGGTGATCGCGGCGGTCAGCGTGGTCTTGCCATGGTCCACGTGACCAATCGTGCCCACATTGCAGTGCGGCTTGGTGCGCGCGAATTTCGCCTTGGCCATCTTCGTTGTCTCCGTTGAGTCAGTTCACCAGCGGTAATGACTGAAGGCCTTGTTCGCCTCCGCCATCCGATGGGTGTCTTCACGCTTCTTCACCGCAGAGCCGCGGTTGTTCACTGCATCGAGCAGTTCGTTCGAGAGCCGGTCTTCCATCGTGTGCTCGCCGCGCTTGCGGGCAGCGTCGATGAGCCAGCGAATCGCCAGTGCCTGGCGGCGTTCCGTACGAACCTCCACCGGCACCTGGTAGGTCGCACCGCCGACGCGACGCGACCGCACCTCAACCGCCGGCTTCACGTTGTCCAGCGCCTCATGGAACATGCGCACCGGGTCGGCCTGCGCTCCACCACGCCGCTTCATCACGTCGAGCGCGCCATACACGGTGCCCTCAGCGACCGATTTCTTGCCGTCGTACATCAGCGCATTCATGAAGCGCGTGATGACGATGTCGCCGAACTTGGCGTCCGGCAGGATCTCGCGTTTGACAGCACGACGACGACGACTCATCGGATGTTCTCCCGCGTGCTTAGCACGACGCCCTCACTTCGGCCGCTTGGCGCCGTACAGCGAACGGCGCTGGCGGCGCTTGGCAATGCCCTGCGTGTCGAGCACGCCGCGCAGGATGTGATAGCGCACACCGGGCAGGTCCTTCACGCGGCCGCCGCGGATCAGCACCACGCTGTGTTCCTGCAGGTTATGGCCTTCGCCCGGGATATAGGACACCACCTCGTAGCCGTTGGTCAGGCGCACCTTCGCCACCTTGCGGAGCGCCGAGTTCGGCTTCTTGGGCGTGGTCGTGTAGACGCGCGTGCATACGCCGCGCTTCTGCGGACAGCCTTGCAATGCCGGCACCGTGTTCCGTGTCTTCTGTCGCTCACGTCCCTTGGAGATGAGCTGATTTATCGTCGGCATCGCGCCTCTTTCATTCCGTGCGGCCGGCCCTGCTGCGGACGCGCCATCGTCTGACAGCCATAGCCCGCCGGCTGGGAGCATCCCAACCCGCGGGTTTTCGAGCCCACGGCCTAGGCCCGCCGGTCTGTCCGGAGGCGGCGCCGCACGCGACTTCGGCCTGCAAACGATAGCCGCCGGTTCAACCATGCCGGGTCGGCCAGAGGGGGCGGAACCTAGTGGCGGGTCTGGGGTGAGTCAATATCGGCAAGGCAGGATTCGCATACATATCAGGCAGCCATGGGAGCGATCTGGGCGTTCAGCAGGTGCCCCGACTTGGCCCAGAGCCGGCACCCGCTTGCGGCGGCCCTGGCCTCCAGCTTGGCGCCGGGCGGAAGCCGCAGCCATGATTGCGGCTGGAAGCTCTCGCCGCTCTCGCGAAACCCGCCATCCAGGACCAGGAGTTCGATCCCGCCCGGCACGGCGAGAGCAACCTCGGTGCCCGGTATCCAGCGCTCGAGGCGGACATCCTCGCGGCGGTCCTGAAACAGCGGCATCAACTCGACGCCTGGACGGCCGGAAGCAGGGACGAACGACTTACTGGCGGTATCGATCCGCATCTGAGTGCGATCCGCCGGATCGAATTGCCAAAGCTTGACGAAGATCGTGCAGCCCTGGGCCGATCCAGGCGTGTGCGAGGAGGTGGGCGGGTTACGAATATAGCAGCCGGCGGGAAAGTCCCCCTGTTCATCCTGGAAGACACCGTCGAGCACCAGGAACTCCTCGCCGCCTCCGTGCGTGTGGGCCGAGAAGTGAGACTGCGGGGCGTAGCGGACGATTGACGTCGCCCGCGCCACCTCATCGCCGATCCGGTCGAGCATGCGACGCTCGACCCCGGCGATCGGCGAGGGCGTCCAGGGCAACCGCGCCGCATGCACCGCCGCGCGCTGCGAGAAGTCCGCGTTGAGTTCCACTGTGCCCTCCTCCCGTCGACGGAACGGCGATGTCATACCGCAGACCGCCGTTGCAGCCGACCGCCATTTGCCAGGATCGCCGCGGAGAGCTCAGCCACCGGCCCGCGCTCCTGCCGCGTGGCACCCAGCACAATGAACTCCACATCGCCCAGATCGGGAAGCCGGTACGCTGGCGGGATTTCCGAAAGTCCCTCGGGCATCAGCCCATGCGCGTGCACCGTGACACCGAGACCCGCCAGGGCGGCCGCACGCAGCCCGCTCAGGCTGCCGCTCGAGCAGACGATACGCCAGGGCCTTCCCGCCCGTTCCAGGGTCTCGAGTGCTGCGGTCCGGGTGATGCTGGGCGGCGTGTAGAGGATCAGAGGCAGTGGCTGTGCCGGATCGATCCGCGTCGCCTCGGTGCCGATCCAGGCCAGCCGGTCACGCCAGACCAGTCGCCCACGTTCATCACCGGCGCGGCGCTTGCACAGCACCAGATCCAGGTCGCCGGCGTCCAGCATCTGGTAGAGGGTGGCACTCATCTCGACGGTCAGGGCCAGATCAACCAGTGGATGCTGGCGGACGAAATCGGCAAGCACCTCGGGCAGCCGCGAGGTGACGAAATCCTCGGACGCCCCGAACCGCACTCGACCGCGCAGTTGCGAGCCTGCGAAGTAGCGCCGCGCCCGCTCACCGGCCTCCAGGATGGAGCGTGCGAAGCCCTCCATCGCCTCCCCATCGGCGGTCGGCACCACGGAATGGGTGTCGCGCACGAACAGCCGCCGCCCTGCCTGCTCCTCCAGCTTGCGGATGTGCTGGCTGATCGTGGACTGGCGGAGGCCGAGCCGGCGCCCTGCCTCGCTGAAGTTGCGGGCCTGGGTGACGGCGAGGAAGCTTTCCAGCAGCACAGGGTCGAGCATTGGTGATCACACTCCATGATCACAATGACCATAATAAGCATGCTTCACAATAGGCCGGCAGGTCTGAATAATCCGGGCCATGAAGACGCTGCTCTCTCGGCTGAACATCGACCCCTACATCGCCAGCATCCTCGGAATGGTGGCGCTCGCCTCGGCGTTGCCAGCCCACGGGCTCGGCATGACGCTGGCCAGCGGGGCCGGCACCGGAGCCATTGCGCTGATGTTCTTCCTCCAGGGCGCCCGGCTGGCGCCGCAGGCGGCATTGGCCGGCGCGCGGCACTGGCGCCTGCACGCAGTGGTACTCAGCAGCACGTTCCTGCTGTTCCCCGCCCTGGGCCTGACGGCGCGCGCCATCGCCCCGGGCCTGCTGACGCCGCCGCTATGGGGCGGGCTGCTGATGCTGTGCCTGCTGCCATCCACCGTGCAGTCGTCGATCGCGTTCACCTCGATCGCCCGCGGCAACGTGGCTGCGGCGCTGTGCGCGGCCACTGCGTCAAACCTGTTCGGCATCCTGCTGACGCCGCTGCTTGCGGGCCTGCTGCTCAGCGCGCATGGCGGCTTCTCGGCGCGTGCTGTGGGCGACATCGTGGTGCAACTCCTGCTGCCATTCGCCGCCGGCCAGCTCGCCCGTACACTGATCGGACAATGGGTGGGCCGCCACAAGGCGCTGACCAGCTTCGTGGATCGCGGTTCGATCCTGCTAGTCGTGTATGTCGCGTTCAGCGAGGGCGTGACGCACGGCATCTGGCACCAGCTCGACGCGGAGCGTTTCGCCACGCTGCTGCTACTGGACGCGGGCCTTTTGGCCGCCGTGCTGCTGGCGACAAGTGTGGGAAGCCGGCTGCTGGGGTTCAGCCGAGACGATCAGATCACCATCGTGTTCTGCGGCTCGAAGAAGAGCCTGGCGAGCGGCCTGCCGATGGCGAGCGTGCTGTTCGCCGGCCAGTCAGTCGGACTGATCGTGCTGCCGCTGATGCTGTTCCACCAGATCCAGCTCATGGTGTGCGCCGCATTGGCACGGCGATATGCGGCACAGACAAGTCCTCGCGTGGGAGCACGAGTATTCGCTACCCGCTGAACAGCCCTTCAGCAGATCATAACAGCCGCTTCCCATCAGATCGCGGCGAGCCACTCTCGGGACTAAAGTTGGCCGATCAACGGCACTTCGGGCGGTTCGGTTGTTTCGTGTGGGTCGTCTGGCTTCGCACCGCCACTCACGACTGAGAACATCCTCAAACAGAAAGATAAGGGCCGGCAACGCGTAAGCATTACCGGCCCTTACTCGCAGTTCGCGGCAAGCTACTCTGCGGCCTTCACCTCCTCGGTGATCTGCGGCGTGTTGCCCACGCTCAGTGTCCGCTGATCGCGGCCCGCCGCGATCGCGCGCAACCGGTTCATCACCGAACCCGTGCCCGCTGGAATCAGTCGCCCGACGATCACGTTCTCCTTCAGCCCAGTCAGGCTGTCGGTCTTGCCGGCGGTCGCAGCCTCGGTCAGCACCCGCGTTGTCTCCTGGAACGACGCCGCCGAGATGAAGCTGTTGGTCTGCAGCGACGCCTTGGTGATGCCCTGCAGCACGGGCATCGCCTGCGCCGGTTTGTCGTCACGGCCCAGCTTGGTGTTCACCGCATCGAACTCGGTGCGGTCAATCTGCTCGCCGGCCAGGAACGTCGTGTCGCCCGGATCGAGGATCTCGACCTTCTGCAGCATTTGGCGAACGATCACCTCGATGTGCTTGTCGTTGATCTTCACACCTTGCAGCCGATAGACGTCTTGGATCTCATTCACGAGGTAGTCCGACAGCGCCTCGACGCCGAGTACTTTCAGGATGTCGTGCGGCACGCGCGGGCCGTCTACCAGCGGGTCGCCTCGGCGGACGAAGTCGCCCTCCTGCACCGACACGTGCTTGCCCTTCGGAATCAGGTACTCCGACTCCTCAGTGGTCTCGTCATTCTTCACGATGACCCGGCGCTTGTTCTTGTAGTCCTTGCCGAACTCCACGCGCCCGTCGATCTCGGCGATCACCGCGTGATCCTTCGGCCGACGCGCCTCGAACAGTTCCGCCACGCGCGGCAGACCGCCGGTGATGTCGCGTGTCTTGCTGCCCTCGCGCGGGATGCGGGCCAGCACGTCACCCGCGGCCACCTGTGCGCCATTGTCCACCGAAAGGATTGAGTCAGGTGAGAGGAAGTAGCGGGCATCCGTGTTGTTGGGCAGCCGCACAACCTCGCCGTTTTCATCCTTCAATTGCAGACGCGGCCGCAGATCGACGCCCTTGGCGCCCTGCTTGTAGTCCACCACCACCTTCGACGTGAGACCGGTGACCTCGTCCATCCGCTCGACCAGCGTGATGCCCTCGATCAGATCAATGTACTCGACGCGGCCGTTGCGCTCGGTGATGATCGGCAGCGTGTACGGATCCCACTCCGCCAGCTTCTGCCCGCGCGCAACCTGCTGACCCTCATCGACCAGCAACCGCGCACCGTACGGAACGCGGAAGCGCGCGCGCTCGCGCTGCTTGTCGTCCACCAGAACGATTTCGCAGTTACGCGACATCACCACTGGCGTGCCTTGGCTGTTCATCACGACGTTGCGGTTCCTGACCGTCACCACACCTTCGTGGCTCGCCTCCACGCTCGACTGCTCGGCGCCTCTCTGCGCTGCACCGCCGATATGGAAGGTCCGCATGGTGAGCTGCGTGCCAGGCTCGCCGATCGACTGCGCCGCAATCACACCGACCGCCTCGCCGATGTTCACCGGCGTGCCGCGGGCGAGGTCGCGTCCGTAGCAATGGCCGCAGACGCCGACCCGTGAGTTGCAGGTCAGCACGGAACGGATCTTCACTGCCTCGACACCCGACCGCTCGATCTGGTCGGCTGCATCCTCCTCGATCAGCGTGTTGCCCGGGACGATCACCGCGTTGCTGACGGGATCCAGCACATCCTCTGCCGCGGTGCGGCCCAAAATGCGTTCGGACAGTGCCGATACCACTTCGCCGCCATCCATGACCGCGCGCACCGTAAGCCCGCGATCGGTCCCGCAATCCTCCTCGACGATGATGCAGTCCTGTGCGACGTCCACCAGACGCCGTGTCAGGTAGCCCGAGTTCGCCGTCTTCAGCGCGGTATCGGCCAGACCCTTGCGGGCACCGTGAGTGGAGTTGAAATACTCCAGCACGGACAGCCCTTCCTTGAAGTTGGCGATGATCGGCTGCTCGATTATCTCGCCCGAAGGCTTGGCCATCAGTCCGCGCATGCCGGCCAACTGGCGCATCTGCGCCGGTGAGCCACGCGCACCCGAATGGCTCATCATCCACACCGAGTTGGTCTTCACGCCGATTTCCTGCTTGGAAATCTCCTTCATCATCGCGCTGGCCACCTCATCAGTGCAGCGCGACCAAGCGTCCACCACCTTGTTGTAGCGCTCGCCGGCGGTGATCAGCCCATCCTGATACTGCTGTTCGAACTCCTTCACCTCAGCCGTCGTATGGCGAATAAGCTCGTCCTTCTCGACCGGGATGATCAGGTCGTCCTTGCCGAAGGAAATCCCGGCCTTGCACGCCTGGCCAAAGCCGAGCCCCATCAGCCGGTCGGCGAAGATCACGCACTCCTTCTGGCCACAGTGACGGTACACCGCGTCGATCACGTCGGAGATGTTCTTCTTGGTGAGCTGCTTGTTGATCAGCTCGAACGGCACGTTCGGATGCTTCGGCAAGAATCTGCGCGATCATCATCCGTCCTGGCGTGGTCACCACGATCTCGCGTATCGGATTGCCGCCGGCGTCAATCGTTTCCCAGCGCGCCTTGATCTTGTCGTGCATCTGGACGGCGCCAGCGTGCAGCGCATACTCGATCTCGCCGATTGTGCCGAGCGCCGGTGCATCCTGGTCGGAAGCCGACTGGAACTCTGCCGTGTCGAGCGACAGGTAATAGAGACCCAGCACGATGTCCTGCGACGGCACGATGATCGGCTTGCCGTTCGCCGGGCTGAGGATGTTGTTGGTCGACATCATCAGCACGCGGGCTTCCAATTGCGCCTCCAGCGACAGCGGCACGTGCACCGCCATCTGGTCGCCGTCGAAGTCCGCGTTGAATGCCGTGCAGACCAGCGGATGAAGCTGGATCGCCTTGCCCTCGATCAGCACCGGCTCAAACGCCTGGATGCCCAGGCGGTGCAAGGTGGGCGCACGGTTCAGCATCACGGGATGTTCGCGGATGACTTCCTCGAGGATGTCCCACACTTCGGGACGCTCCTTCTCCACCATCCGCTTGGCCGCCTTGATGGTGGTGGCGTGGCCGTACTTCTCCAGCTTCGAGTAGATGAACGGTTTAAACAGCTCGAGCGCCATCTTCTTCGGCAGACCGCACTGATACAGCTTCAGCTCCGGCCCGACCACAATCACTGAACGACCGGAGTAATCGACCCGCTTGCCCAGCAGGTTCTGCCGGAAGCGCCCCTGCTTGCCTTTCAGCATGTCAGACAGCGACTTCAGCGGACGCTTGTTGGCGCCCGTGATTGCGCGGCCACGACGGCCGTTGTCGAACAACGCGTCAACGCTCTCCTGTAGCATGCGCTTCTCATTGCGCACGATGATGTCCGGCGCGCGCAGTTCGATCAGCCGCTTCAACCGATTATTGCGGTTGATCACACGGCGGTACAGGTCGTTCAGATCAGATGTCGCGAAGCGGCCACCATCGAGCGGCACCAGCGGGCGCAACTCGGGCGGGATCACCGGCACGACGTCGAGGATCATCCACTCCGGACGCGCGCCGGAATCGGCAAACGCCTCGATCAGCTTCAGGCGCTTCACCAGCTTCTTGCGCTTCGCCTCGGAGGTGGTCTCCTTCAGATCACCGCGCAGCTTCACCTTCTCTTCGTCGAGGTTGATCTTGTTCAGCACTTTCTTGATCGCCTCGGCGCCGATGCCGACCTCGAACTGGTCGTCGCCGAATTCGTCCTGCTTGGCGAGCAACTGGTCCTCGGTCAGAAGCTGGTGCACCTTGAGATCGGTGGTGCCGGGTTCCAGCACCACGTAGCTCTCGAAATACAGGATCTTCTCCAGCTCCTTCAGCGTCAGATCGACCATCAGGCCGATGCGGCTGGGCAGTGACTTCAGAAACCAGATATGCGCCACCGGCGAGGCCAGCTCGATGTGGCCCATCCGCTCGCGCCGCACCTTGGCCAGCGTGACCTCGACGCCGCACTTCTCGCAGATGATGCCGCGAAACTTCATCCGCTTGTACTTGCCGCACAGGCACTCGTAGTCCTTGATCGGCCCGAAGATGCGCGCGCAGAACAACCCATCCCGCTCCGGCTTGAACGTGCGGTAATTGATCGTCTCGGGCTTCTTGATCTCGCCGTACGACCAGCTCCGGATCTGCTCCGGGCTTGCCATCTGAATCTTGATCTGGTCGAAAGTCATTGCCTGGCCGGTCTGGCCGAGGATCTTCATCAGTTCATTCATGCGATTCTTACCCTCTAAGGGTTAAGGCAAAAGTTTCGCCTGCAGCCCCACCGTCATGGCGGAAGGGGTCGGTCGGTGTCACGCAGCCTTGCTGTCCAGATCGACGTTCAGCCCCAACGACTTCAGCTCCTTCACCAGCACGTTGAAGCTTTCCGGCACGCCGGCCTCGAAGTTGTCCTGCTCGCGCACGATCGCCTCGTAGACCTTTGTCCGGCCGGACACGTCGTCCGACTTCACTGTCAGCATCTCCTGCAGTGTATACGCGGCGCCATACGCCTCCAGCGCCCACACCTCCATCTCGCCAAAGCGCTGTCCACCGAACTGCGCCTTGCCGCCCAGCGGCTGCTGAGTGACCAGCGAGTAAGGCCCGATCGACCGCGCGTGGATCTTGTCGTCCACCAAGTGGTGCAGCTTCAGCATGTAGATGTAGCCGACGGTCACCTTGCGCTCGAACGGCTCGCCGGTGCGGCCATCGACCAGCACCACCTGTCCGGACGTATCCAGGCCCGCCTGCACCAGCATGGCCTCGATGTCTGACATCCTCGCCCCGTCGAACACCGGCGTGGCGATCGGGATGCCCTTCTTCAGGTTCCCGCACATCTCGATCAGCTGATCGGTGTCGAGGATGGCGATGTGGTCGCGGAACTCCTCCTCGCCGTACACATCACGCAGCCGCTCCAGCAACGCTTCGCGCTGCGCACCGGTGCGTCGATAGGTCTCCACCAGCTCGCCGATCTGCGCGCCAAGTGTGTGGCAGGCCCAGCCCAGATGCGTCTCCAGAATTTGCCCCACATTCATCCGGCTCGGCACGCCGAGTGGATTGAGCACGATGTCCACCGACGTGCCGTCCTCGAGGAACGGCATGTCCTCCACCGGCACCACGCGTGACACCACGCCCTTGTTGCCGTGGCGGCCGGCCATCTTGTCGCCGGGCTGCAGCTTGCGCTTCACCGCGATGAAGACCTTGACCATCTTCATCACGCCAGGCGGCAGCTCGTCGCCGCGCTGCAGTTTTTCGACCTTGCTGTCGAACCGCGCCTGCAGCCTTCCGATGGCGGCGTCGAACTCGCGCTTCAACGTCTCGATTTCGCCCATCACCGCGTCGTCCTGCACGCCGATGTGGCGCCAGGCGCCGCGCGGATGCTCGGCCAGCACTTCCTCGGTGATCTCCGTTCCGGCTTTGATGCCTTTGAACCCGCCGGTCGCCTTGCGGTCGAGCAGCTTCTCACGCAGCCGGTTGAGGAACGACCGCTCCTGGATCGCCTTCTCGTCGTCGCGATCCTTCGCCAGCCGTTCGATCTCCGCGCGTTCGATCGCCATCGCGCGCTCGTCCTTGTCGACGCCGCGGCGACTGAACACGCGCACGTCCACCACCGTGCCGGTCACCCCGGGCGGCAGCTTCAGCGACGTGTCGCGCACATCGGACGCCTTCTCGCCGAAGATGGCGCGCAGCAGCTTTTCCTCCGGCGTCATCGGGCTTTCCCCCTTCGGGGTCACCTTGCCGACGAGGATGTCGCCCGGATTCACTTCGGCGCCGATATAGACGATGCCGGCTTCGTCGAGGTTCTTCAGCGCTTCCTCGCCCACATTGGGGATATCGCGTGTGATCTCCTCCTGGCCGAGCTTGGTGTCACGCGCCATCACCTCGAATTCCTCGATGTGGATGGACGTGAACACGTCATCGCGCGCGATGCGCTCGCTGATCAGGATGGAGTCCTCGAAGTTGTAGCCGTTCCAGGGCATGAACGCGACGAGTACGTTGCGGCCAAGTGCCAGCTCGCCAAGCTCGGTCGACGGACCGTCGGCGATGATCTCCTGCTCTTGCACCGTATCGCCCACCTTCACCAGCGGACGCTGGTTGATGCAGGTCGACTGGTTGGACCGCATGAACTTGCGGAGCCGGTAAATGTCGACCCCCTTCGTCGTGCCGTCATCGTTGGTCGCGCGCACCACGATGCGCGCGCCGTCGATCTGGTCCACCACGCCGTCGCGTCGGGCGATGATCGTGGCACCGCTGTCACGCGCCACCGCCGCCTCCATGCCGGTGCCGACCAGCGGCGCATCCGCCTGGATCAACGGCACCGCCTGACGCTGCATGTTGGAGCCCATCAGCGCGCGGTTGGCGTCGTCGTTCTCCAGGAACGGGATCAGCGCCGCAGCCACCGACACCAACTGTTTCGGCGAGACGTCGATCGCAGTCACATCCTCCGGCCGCGCCAGACGGAAATCGCCCTGCTTACGCACCGACACCAAGTCCTCGGTGAACTTGCCGCCTTCGTCCATCGGTGCATCGGCCTGAGCGACGACCAGTTTCTCCTCCTCCATCGCCGAGAGATACCGCGGCCCTTTCTGCACCACGCCGTCCTTCACCAACATGTACGGGGTCTCGATGAAGCCGTACTTGTTGACCTTGGCGTAGGTGGCTAGCGAGTTGATCAGGCCGATGTTCGGACCTTCCGGCGTCTCGATCGGGCAGATGCGGCCATAGTGAGTCGGATGCACGTCGCGCACCTCGAAGCCCGCTCGCTCACGCGTCAGACCGCCCGGACCGAGCGCCGACAGACGCCGCTTGTGCGTCACCTCGGACAGCGGGTTGGTCTGGTCCATGAACTGCGACAGCTGTGAGGATCCGAAGAACTCGCGCACCGCCGCAGCAGCCGGCTTGGCGTTGATCAGGTCGTGCGGCATCACCGTGTCGATATCGACCGAGCCCATGCGCTCGCGGATTGCCCGCTCCATGCGCAGCAGGCCGATACGGTACTGGTTCTCCATAAGTTCGCCGACCGACCGCACCCGGCGATTGCCCAGATTGTCGATGTCGTCGATCTGCCCGCGGCCGTCCTTCAGCTCGTTGAGGATCTTCACCGTGCGCAGCAGATCCTCCTTGCGGAGCACGCGCACGGAGTCGGCCACATCGTCCAAACCCAACCGCATGTTCATCTTCACCCGTCCGACCGCCGACAGGTCGTAGCGGTCGGGGTCGAAGAACAGGCCGCGGAACAGCCCTTCCGCCGTCTCCGGCGTAGGCGGCTCACCCGGACGCATCACGCGATAGATGTCGATCAATGCGTCATCCCGGTTGGAGTTCTTATCGACGGCCAGCGTATTGCGAATCCACGGACCGTTCGACTGGTCCACCGCCAACGTCGGCAATTTGGTTACGCCAGCCTCTTCCAGCGCGGTGAGCTTCGGCTCGGTGAGTTCCTCGCCAGCCTCCGCGTAGATCTCGCCAGTCTCAGCGTTGACCAGATCCTCAGCCACAAAGCGACCGAGCAGATCGGTACGCCCGACGAGTACTTCCTTGGTCTTCTCGGCAATGCGCCGCGCCTGACGCTGCGTCAGTTTGGCCTCGGCGTCCGCTACCACCTCGCCGGTCTCGGCGTCCACAATCGGTTCCAGCAGCTTTACGCCACGGAACGCATCAGGATCGAACGGCCGCGCCCAGCCCTTCGGCGTCTGATCGAACACCACCTGGCCGTAGAAGTAGCGGAGGATCTCCTCCTGATCCATGCCGCGCACTTCACCAGGCTCGAGCTGCTCCCCCTTCGCCTCGCGTTCGGCGCGCAGCCGCTGAGTTGCAGCACCCTCCAGCGCGTAGAGCAGCGTGGTGACGGGAAGCTTCCGCTTCCGATCGATGCGCACGTAGACCAGGTCCTTGCTGTCGAACTCGAAGTCGAGCCAGGAGCCGCGATACGGGATCACCCGTGCTGCGAACAGGTACTTGCCGGAGCTGTGCGTCTTGCCCTTGTCGTGGTCGAAGAACACGCCGGGCGAACGGTGCATCTGCGACACAATAACGCGCTCGGTGCCATTGATGATAAACGTGCCGTTGTCGGTCATCAGCGGCATGTCGCCCATGTAGACCGGCTGTTCCTTGATGTCGCGGATCGAGCGGGCGCCGGTATCCTCGTCCACATCCCAGACGATCAGGCGCAGAATGACCTTCAGCGGAGCGGCATAGGTCATGCCGCGCTGAATGCACTCCTCGACGTCATACTTCGGGTCCTCGAGTTCATAGTGCACAAATTCGAGCCGACCCCGGCCGGCAAAGTCGTCGATCGGGAACACCGACTTGAACACCTCCTGCAGCCCGGCGTGCAGCCGGCTGTCAGGCTGGACAATCATCTGCAGGAATCCCTCATAGGAGGCGCGCTGCACGTCGATCAGGTTCGGCATAGGCGCTACCTCGGGAATGCGCCCGAAGTTGTGACGAACCCGCTTGCGCCCGGTAAACGACCTTGTAATCGCGTTCATATATACTGCCTACCTACTTGCCCATGCGCTCGTCTGCGGCCACGAAAACCCCGGCCGCCCGGGAGAAGCACCCGCCGCAACGCAGAACGGGGCGGGAACCATGATGATTCCCGCCCGCTTTCAGATCCGGTTGGGCGACGGTGCAGCGAGCCCGCGCGCCCAGTTTGATTCGTTCGACCGTACTACTTGACCTCCACGGCAGCCCCGGCGTCCTCCAGCATCTTGCGGATCTTCGCGACCTCATCCTTGCCGACGCCTTCCTTGACGGGCTTGGGCGCGGCCTCGACCAGGTCCTTGGCCTCCTTGAGGCCAAGGCCGGTGATGGTCCGGACCTCCTTGATCACATTGATCTTCTTTTCACCTGCCTTAGCCAGGATGACAGTGAACTCGGTCTGCTCCTCCGCCGGCGCCGCTGCCACGGCCCCGGCAGCAGGCGCGGCCGCCGCCACCGCAACCGGCGCGGCCGCAGATACGCCCCACTTGTCCTCAAGCAGCTTCGAAAGCTCCGCAGCCTCCAGCACAGTGAGGCTGGACAGCTCATCCACCAGCTTTTGTAGATCAGCCATATGTGTGTGTCCCTAATTTAGTCGTCTGTTGGTTCCATGCAACCCCGGATGTAGTCCGGGGCACGCCCTTAAGCCGCCGCGGCCGCCTCGCCGCCCTCGCTTTTCCTGGCAAAGGCGCCAAAAACCCGAGCGAGCTGCCCGGCCGAGCCCTGAAGCACGACGGCGACACGAGTTGCGGGGGTCGCAACCATCCCCACGATCCGGGCGCGCAGCGCATCCAGGCTCGGCAGTTCGGCCAGTGCCCGTACCCCGGACGCATCCAGCGTCTGGGGGCCGAGCGCCCCGCCGATCAGCACGAGCTTCTCGTTGGTCCTGGCGAACTCGACGGTCGCCTTGGCCGCCGCCACCGGATCCATTGACCACGCGAGCGCGGTCGGTCCCGTCAGCATGGACTTCAGGCCATCGAATTGGGTCCCTTCCAGGGCGAGGTGGGCCAAGCGGTTCTTCGCGATCCTGAAGGTCACGCCGGCTGCCCGCATGCGGCGCCTGAGATCCGTCGCCTCAGCGACCGTGAGACCCGTGTTGTGGGTGACCACGATCATTGAGGTGGCGGCAAGCGCCTCGTGCAGACCGGCGACGAACTCCCGCTTTTCAGTCCGGTCCACGTCCCGTCTCCACTGTGGCCTCGACGCGTTTGGACCGCGCCAGGGCCGGGTTGCCCAGGTTCGCCTGTCCAAAGCCGGAACCAATCCTCGGACCTGATCCAAGGACCTCTCCCGTCTTCCGCTCGCGGACCTTGCGGTCCATTAAACCCGCGGGCTTGACCCGAGGGGACGTGCGGTCTCGGACAGGTTCGGGAACTCGCGTCCCCTGCCCGCCTGCCGATCTCGGCAGGCGTATTCTGATGGCCCCTCCCGCAAGGCGAGGAGGAGCGTTGCTCGTGGGAGGGGTCGAAACTAACTCGGAGCCAGGCTCCCGACATCCACCCGGACGCCTGGCCCCATCGTCGAGCTGAGTGCAACCTTCTGTACATAGGTGCCCTTCGCCCCGGCCGGCTTGGCCTTCTGGATGGCGTCGGCGAGCGCCCGCGCATTCTCCAGCAGCTTCTCGTCCTCGAAGCTCACCTTGCCGATACCGGCATGAATAATCCCCGCCTTCTCGGCGCGGAACTCCACCTGCCCGCTCTTCGCCGCGGTCACCGCGCCCTTCACGTCCATCGTGACGGTCCCCAACCGCGGATTGGGCATCAGCCCACGCGGACCTAGGATCTTGCCCAACCGGCCGACCACACCCATCATGTCCGGCGTCGCGATGGCGCGGTCGAAGTCGATATCGCCGGCCTGCACCTTCTCGGCCAAGTCCTCGGCCCCCACCACATCCGCCCCGGCCGCCAGCGCCTCTTCGGCCTTCGGCCCCCGGGCAAACACCCCAACCCGTACCGCCTTGCCGGTCCCATTCGGCAGCGAGGTCAGCCCGCGCACCATCTGATCGGCGTGCCGCGGGTCGATGCCGAGATTCATCGACATCTCCACAGTTTCGTCGAACTTCGCCTTGGCGTTCTGCTTCACCAGCTTGATCGCGTCAGGCAGCGGGTATGCCTTGTTGGCATCGACGGTCTCGTACGCCTGCTTCAGCCGCTTGTCCTTGACCATCGCTCAGCCCTCCACCACAGTGACGCCCATCGAGCGGGCGGACCCGATCAGCATCCGCACCGCACCGTCAACGTCGTTGGCGTTCATGTCCTTCATCTTCTGCTCGGCGATCTCGCGAAGCTGCGACATGGTGATCTGGCCGACCGGCGCACTCTTGCCCACGGTCTGGCTGCCCTTGTCGACCTTCGCCGCCTTCATCAGGAAATAGGTATTGGGCGGGGTCTTGGTAATGAATGAGAAGGTGCGGTCGGCGTAGGCGGTGATCACCACGGGCACCGGCATGCCCGGCTCCATGTTCTGCGTCTGGGCGTTGAAGTCCTTGCAGAACTGCATGATGTTCAGGCCGCGCTGGCCAAGGGCGGGGCCAACCGGCGGCGAGGGGTTCGCCTTGCCGGCCGGAATTTGCAGTTTGATGTAGCCGGCGATCTTCTTTGCCATTTCCCTGGTCCTTGTCCTCGGGTCCCGGGGACCGCGGTGCAAACGACGTCTCCGCCGCGACTTGCGGTGGAGCAGTCTCCCGCGTTCCGATGGAGCGCCGGCGTTTAGCCGACCGAGGCGGTGGAGTCCAGAGGGCCGTCAGACACCGCGGGCCGCAGCGGCCAGCAGACGCGAAAGAGCGACGCGAAGAACCGCTCTCTGTCGTCCGCCTCGTCCGCTCGGTCCTCGGCGGCCATTGCGAGCAAGCCGGCCAGATTCGCCGTCAACGGAAAGTTTGGCGCCCGCCCCGCGCGGTCAGCCACGCGACGCGCCCCGGAAATCCTCCCGGACCCCAGGATGATCGAGCCAGTGAAGATCCCGTTCGATTTGTCGCTCCAGGCGGCCCGTCCACCTGGCGATCAAGGAGCGCCACAGGCGCGTGAGGCCGCTTGCTCCCTGCTCCCGGCGTGGATTGCCATGCATCGCGTCAGCTGGAACCACGGTTATGGTGATCCTGGTGCTCATCTGGCTCCCCTTCCATTGCGCCAGCGCGAATTTGCTGTCCGGAAGGCGGCGAACGCAGTGAACCGTCTCACATTGCCCACATTATTCGCGGCGAAATTCCCACGCCAACGGTTGACCGGATTTTCCAACCCGTAGTAGGAGGATTAATTGCGAATCATTCGCATTATCGTCTGGGGGACCGCATCGAATGACAAACGAACCGGCTGGGGGCTCATCGATCAGATCGCTCACCGATTGGTCTGACGCGCCGACCCACAGGGCGATCTCCACTTGTGACCTTATTGGCCGGAGAGCGTGTCATCATCATTCGCCACGGCACGGAGGAAAACCGACTGCGGATCACCGCTTCGGACAAGCTGATCCTGACCAAGTAGCGCACAGTCCCCTACACCCCAGCCACCTGCGTCGACGACGCGCGGAAGCCAGCCTGGAGCCCAGTCCCGACAGAGGAGTCACCCAGCATGCTCGCGCGCCAAAACCACAGCGCCATCGCAATCGTCTGCCTCGCATCCGGCCTTTGGACAAGCGCGGCGTGCGCGCAGGATGACCAGCAACCAGGCTTCGCGACCGGGCTTTGGACCCGCAGCACCCTGCTGGGCGACGCTGGCGGCGTCCGCTCGGGCCTATGGAATATTGGCATCACGTTCGGGCTGCAGGACGTCAACGAGGTCTGGGGCAATGTCACTGGCGGCATCCAGCGCGGCGCCAGCTACGACGGCGTGACCCTGATGAGCGTCGGCCTCGACACCCAGCGCGCCTTCGGCTGGGAGGGCGGCACGTTCAACATCAGCGCCTGGAACATCCGCGGCCGCAACATCGCTACAGACAACCTGCTCAACCTCCAGACCCCCAGCGGCATCCTTGCCGCGGACACCACGCGGCTGTGGGAGGTCTGGTACCAGCAGTCGTTCCTCGACGGCCGCGCCGATGTGAAGCTCGGCCAGCAGAGCCTCGACCAGGAGTTCATGACCAGCCAAGGGTCGAGCCTGTTCCTCAACACCGTGATGGGCTGGCCGATGCTCCCCTCGGCCGACCTCTACGCCGGCGGCCCAGCCTATCCGCTGTCATCGCTTGGCGTTCGTCTGCGCACGCAGCCCGGCCACGGCATCACCACACTGCTCGGCGTGTTTGCCGACAACCCGCCTGGAGGCCCGTTCAACGACGACGGCCAGTTGCGCGGCAGCACCCGCTGGGGCGGCAACTTTAACCTGCGCACCGGGGCGCTCGTGATAGGCGAGGTCCAGTACGCGCTGAACCAGCCCGGCAATGGGGACGTAGTGCATGGCGCCACGGCCTCCGGGCTGCCTGGCACATACAAGCTGGGCTTCTGGTACGAACTCAGGGCCGTTCCCCGATCAGCAGTTCGACAACACCGGCCTGTCGCTGGCCGATCCCGCCAGCACCGGCATCGCCCTGATGCGTTGGAACAACTTCAGCATCTACGGGGTAGCGGACCAGATGATCTGGCGCCCCTCGGAGGACAGCCCTCGCTCGGTCAGCGTGTTCGCTCGCCTGATGGGCGCGCCAGGCGATCGCAACCTGATCAACTTCAGCGTCAACGCCGGCCTCACCCTGAAGGCGCCCTTCGAGGGTCGCGATGACGACACGGTGGGCATCGGCTTCGGCATCGCGCAGGTCAGCGGCGGAGCACAGGGTTTCGACCGCTCGGTCGCCGCCTTCTCCGGCGCGATCAACCCGGTCCGCACCATCGAAACCTTCATCGAGGTCACCTATCAGATTCACCGTCGCGCCTTGGTGGCAGGTGCAGCCGGACTTCCAGTACGTGTTCAACCCTGGGGGCGGGATCCTCAATCCGAACCAGCCGACCCAGCGCATCGGCAACGAGACCATCTTCGGCCTCCGCAACATCGTGACGTTCTGACCGCTTGAATTCGACCGACATACAAGGTAGATGAGAATGCCTCGCAATTTCATGACACCGAGCGCCCAATCGATGCCCAAATCGATGCACTGTTCGTCGCTGCTGGCGGTGGCTTGCTTGACCCTCACGATGACCGCACAGGCGGCGGAGCCGAAGGGCTTCCTCGACGGCGTTCGCCGCCACAGCCTGGCGACTTCCACGGTCCCGGCGAACGGCGATCAGAACCCGTATGCGATCGTCGTGGCGCCGGTCTCCACCGAAAAGATCCAGGCCGGCGACGTGCTGATCGACAACTTCAACGACCGCAACAACCTCCAGGGCCTCGGCAGTACCATCGTCACCTGACGACCCGCGACGAAGCAGCTCAACCTGTTCGCCGCCATCCCGCGCAACCTGCCGCAATGCCCCGGCGGCGTGGGACTGACCACCGCGATGACCATGCTGAAATCCGGCTGGGTGATCGTCGGCAGCCTGCCGAGCCAGGACGGCACGACGAAGACCAAGGGCCAGGGCTGCCTGATCGTGCTGGACGCCAACGGCAACGTCGCCGGTACCATCGCCGGGCCGAACATCAACGGTCCCTGGGGCAACATGGCGGTGATCGACAACGGCACCACCGCGACGCTGTTCGTCAGCAACACCGGTTTCGACGTCGGGCCGCCCGATGACGAACCGCCGGTGGTGAACAAGGCGACCGTGTTGCGCCTCGAACTGTCGATGGCCGGCGGCAAGCCTCCAGTGGTGACCCGCCAGACGGTGATCGGCAACGGCTTCGGCGAGCAGGCCGACAAGGACGTGTTCATCATCGGCCCGACCGGCCTTGCGCTGGGCAAAGGCGGCGTTCTCTACGTCTCCGACGCGTTGGGCAACCGCATCGCCGCCATTCCCGACGCCGCGACGCGCACCGACAGCGCGGGCATCGGCCGCGACGTGACCAAGGACGGACTGCTGAAGCGGCCGCTCGCGATGACCACGGCGCCCAACGGCGACCTGCTGGTGACCAATGGGCAAAACGGCCAGGTGGTGGAGATCGATCCGGAGACCGGCAGCCAGATCGCCGCACGCTGGGTTGACGCCAACAAGGCGCAGTCGCCGCCGGGCAGTGGGGATCTGTTCGGGCTGGCCATGACGCCGTCCGGCGACGGTTTCTATTACGTGGAGGACGAGGTGAATATGCTCGTGCTGGCGCATTGAGCGGCCGCCGCTCGTTCCTGACATCTGCCGCCGGCCTTGTCGCTGCCACCAGCGTGGTGCGCCTCGCGCACGCCACATCCGGTGACCCGTTCCAGGGCGACCATCAGGCCGGCATCGCCACACCGCAGCAGACACAGACGTATCTCGCGGCACTCGACCTGAACGCGAAAAAGCCCGGCGACATCGTGCGGATGCTCCGTTCGTGGACCGATGCCGCCGCGCGTCTGACCAGCGGCCAGGACGCTCCGGGTGACAGCGGCGAGGTTGCAGGTCTCGGTGCGGCCGGCCTCACGCTTACCTTCGGCCTGGGCGCAGGACTGTTCGGGGACCGTTATGGCCTCGCCGGGCGGCGGCCGGAGGCGCTGGTCGATCTGCCGGGCTTCAACGGCGATCAGCTTGTGGCGGAGAGCAGTGGCGGCGACCTCTCCGTCCAGGCCTGCGCCGATGATCCCCAGGTGGCGTTCCACGCCGTGCGGCAACTGGTGCGTCTGGCCGAGGGTGTGGCGCGCGTGCGCTGGACCCAGACCGGTTTCCTGCCGTCGACGCCCCAGGGCGAGACGCCGCGTAACCTGATGGGCTTCAAGGACGGCACACGCAACGCAGACAACCTCGCCAAGGCCGTCTGGGTGGGCGAGGAGGGCCCCTCCTGGATGCGCGGCGGCAGTTATGTGGTCGTCCGCAAGATCCGCATCGCGCTGGAGCACTGGGACAGGACCGAGGTCGATTTCCAGGAGGATGTGTTCGGTCGCCAAAAACGCTCCGGGGCGCCGATCGGCCGCAATCGCGAACGCGACACGCCAGACTTCGCGGCAATGGACCAGGACGGCAATCCGCTGATCGCAGAAAACGCGCATCTGCGGCTCGCCGCACCCGAGACCAACAACGGCACGCAGATCCTGCGCCGCGGCTATTCCTACAACGACGGCGCCAGCTTCACCGCTGAACGCTGGCCGCCATGGCGGCAGGGCATTGAGTACGACGCCGGCCTGCTGTTCGTTGCTTATCAGCGCGATCCGCGCACCGGATTCATCCGCCTGTTCGAGAGGATGTCGAGGATCGACGCGCTCAATCAGTTCACCACGCATGTCGGCAGCGGCCTGTTCGCCTGCCCCGGCGGCGTGGCGGAGAGGCAATTCCTCGCACAGGGATTGTTTGACGGCGCGTAGACCGGGCTTTTGTAATCGCGGCGGCGCGCTCAGTATGCCGGGCGGAAACCCATATGCCCTACGCGCACACGCTCGCCGGCACACGCCATGTCTTCGACGACCTTCGCACGCTGCTGGCGCGGGCGACGCCATTCCGTTCCGGCGATGCGCTTGCGGGGCTTGCCGCCGCGTCGGCCGCAGAACGGGCGGCGGCACAGATGGCGCTGGCCGACGTGCCGCTGGCGACCATTCTTGCTGAACCGGTCGTTGCATATGAAACCGACGAGGTCACTCGGCTGATCATCGACACCCACGAGGCAGTCGCATTTGCGCCGGTAGCTACGCTCACGGTGGGAGAACTCCGCGAATTCCTGCTCGCCGCCGAACCGGAAACGCTGGCTGCACTCCGCCACGGCATCACGCCTGAGATGGCCGCGGCCGTCAGCAAACTGATGCGCCTGCAGGACCTGATCGCCGTCGCCGCGAAATGCCATGTCGTGACGCGCTTCCGCAACACGATCGGCTTGCCCGGCCATCTCTCGGTGCGCCTTCAGCCCAACCATCCGACCGACGACCCGCGCGGCGTCGCCGCCTCCACGTTGGACGGCCTGCTGCTTGGCGCCGGCGATGCGGTGATTGGCGTCAATCCGGCGACAGATAGCGTCGATGCCGCATGCACGCTGCTCGCCATGCTCGACACGGTGCGCGAGCGCTACGCCATCCCGACGCAGACCTGCGTATTGGCGCATGTCACCACGACGCTGCGCGCGATCGAACGCGGCGCGCCGGTCGACCTCGTGTTCCAGTCGATCGGCGGCACCGAGGCGGCGAACGCCAGCTTCGGCGTCTCGCTCGCGCTCGTGCGCGAAGCCCGCGAGGCGGCGCTGTCACTGCGACGCGGCACATTGGGCGACAACGTGATGTATTTCGAGACCGGCCAGGGCAGCGCGCTGTCGGCCGATGCGCATCACGGCGTCGATCAGCAGACCATTGAGGCGCGCGCCTACGCAGTCGCCCGCGCCTTCTCGCCGTTGCTGGTCAACAGCGTGGTCGGCTTCATTGGCCCGGAATATCTCTACGATGGCAAGCAGATCACCCGTGCCGGCCTCGAGGATCATTTCTGCGGCAAACTGCTCGGCCTGCCGATGGGCGTCGACGTTTGCTACACCAATCATGCCGAGGCCGATCAGGACGACATGGATGCGCTGCTCACGCTGCTCGGTGTCGCCGGCGTGACCTATGTCATGGGGGTGCCCGGCGCCGACGACGTGATGCTGTCGTACCAGAGCACGTCATTCCACGACGCCCTGTATCTCCGAGGCGCGCTCGGCCTGCGTCCGGCGCCAGAATTTCAAGCTTGGCTCGCGCGCATGGGAATAACCGGCGCGACGTCCGAGCGTATACCCGCCGCCCTGTCACCAGCGCTGATCGGTCTCGACTGATGCAGCGCCCCCTACGATGACCGCCAGCGGCGATTGTCCACCGGCGCGCTGGATTGATCTGCGGCGCTTCACGCCAGCGCGCGTAGCGCTGGGTCGTGTCGGCAACGGCTTGCCCACATCGGCGCATCTCGACTTCCAGGCAGCGCACGCGGCGGCGCGCGATGCGGTCCACACCACGCTCGACGTCACCGCGTTGCTTGCGGGTCTCGAAGCGGCGGGTTTGCCGAACATCGCAGTGCACAGTGAGGCACCCGACCGACGCACCTATCTCCTCCGCCCAGACCTCGGGCGGCGTCTGCGCGATCGCGCCGCCATCCCGTCCCTGCCAGGCGCCATGCTGTTCGTGGTGTGCGATGGTCTTTCCGCCGCTGCGGTGCAACACCATGCGGTCCCGGTGCTGCAACACGTGGTGCCTCGTCTCGCCGGCGCAGTCGCGCCCATCGTCATCGCGGAACAGGGCCGCGTCGCTCTGGGCGATGCCATCGGCGAGGCAATGGGAGCCGAAGCGGTCGCGGTGCTGATCGGCGAACGCCCGGGCCTGTCCGCGGCCGACAGTCTGGGCATCTATCTCACGTGGCAGCCACACCGCGGGCGCACCGACGCGGAGCGCAACTGCATCTCGAACATTCGCCCCAACGGCCTGCCGCCGGAAGCCGCCGGTGATAAGTTGCTATGGCTGATCAGTGCGATGCGGCGTCTTCGCCTCACTGGCGTCGCGCTGAAGGACGAGCAACCAGACGCACTGCGCGGCCCGGATTGACGGACTGGGACCTGATGCCGGATGGTTCAAAAAAAGGGAGGATGAACATGCCATCGGCAACCATGCGAGGCTTTCTCGGTTTCATCGCGGGAGCGATCGCCGTCCTGATCTTCCACCAGGGAATGGTGGAGTTGCTGCACGTGCTCGGCGTCGTGCAGTTCGCGCCGTACCGCACCACACCCGTGCCCCCGTTCGGCGTTCCCGTGATTGTCAGCAACTGCTTCTGGGGCGGGCTATGGGGCGTTCTGTTCGGTCTCGTGATGCCACGCTTCACCTGGCCGACCTGGCTGTGTGGGCTGTTGCTTGGCGTACTCGCAGCGATGGTCGGATGGTTTGTCGTCGCACCGCTGAAGGGCATACCAATTGCCGGCGGCTGGGTTCCGGCGAACATGCTGCGTTCGGTGGTGATTAACGGGTTCTGGGGGCTCGGCGTCGGCATCATCCTGCCAATGCTGATGCCGCGCTCGTTGTTGGCGCGCGCGCATTCATAACGGCGCGCGCTTTCACCTCTCCCAACGTCCGATCGGCCGCGGCGGGTGGGCGCGGATCACCTCCTCGTTCACCTCGACGCCCCAGCCAGGGCCGGTCGGCAGCACGAACATACCGTTCTCGATCGTCGGTACCGGCGTCACTAGATCGTCCTTCCACGGCACATCCTCGATGTCGATCTCCATCACGCGGAAATTCGGGATCGCGGCGCACATATGCGCGCTCATCAGCGAGCCGATGTGTCCGTTGAAGTTGTGAGGCGCAACGTTGACCTCATAGGCATCCGCCATCGCCGCGATCTTCATCGACTCCATGATGCCGTTCCACGCCACGTCGATGATCGCCACATCGACCGACTGCTGCTCGAAGAACGGCCGGAACTGCCGCCGCCCATGCAGCGACTCCAGCGATGCGATGCGCGTGCGCGCCGAGCGGCGGATGGTCGCCAGCGCGCCGGGGTCGTAGCTGTCGATCTCCAGCCACACCAGATCGAATGGCTCCAGCGCCTGCGCCAGCCGGATGTAGCCCTCGGTCTTGAAGTTAAAGTTTAGATCGAGATGCAGCCCGACATGCGGACCTGCGCCGTTGCGGAACGCGGTCATCTGCGCCACCAGGCCATCGACCAGATCGCGGCTGATGTTCAGCTCTGGCCAGCCTGGACCGTTGAAGCCCGGCATGTGCACATACGGCTCCGGCCCATCGAAGCGGAAGATGTTGGTCTTCAGTCCCTTGAAGCCGCGACGCGCCACCTCCGCGCCGGCACGCTCCACGTCATCGAGCGAACGGATCGGATCGAAGCCAGTCCATTCCTTGATATGGCTCGCATGGCTGATGCGCCAGGTGCCGCAATGTGACCAGTAGAGCTGCAGCCGATCACGCACCGGGCCGCCGAGCATCTCGTACACCGGCACGCCGAGGGCCTTGGCCTTGAGATCGACCAGCGCGTTCTCGATCGCCGCAATCGCCTGGTGCGCGATGCCCCCGACCGACTGCCGGGTCACACCGTGCAAATAGGCGGTGATCTTCTCTACGGGCCGCGGATCCCAGCCGATCAGCCGAGCACTCAGCTTGCGGATAACGCCGGCAAGGCCTTCCGAACCGTACGACTCCATGAACTCGGACCAGCCCACCAGACCCTCGTCGGTGCTGATCTTCAGGAACGAAAAATCGCGCCAGCCCGCATTGCAATGCAGGTCCTCGATCTTCGTGATACGCATGTTCCCTCCCTGGCGCGGCGGGCGAATGCTAGGCTGCCGCCAGCAGCGCTGGAAGCCTTTGCATCGCATCAGCCACAACGAAGGCACCGGCGGCGCGCAGCCGTTCGCCATGGCCCGGACGGCAATGCGCCCCACCGGTGAAGCCGATCACCTGCATGCCTGCCGCCACCGCAGCCTGCACGCCCGGCACGCTATCCTCTACCACCACGCACGTCGCCCGCGCCGCCCGCATCGCGCCAGCCGCGAACCAGAACAGATCGGGCGCCGGCTTTCCGCGCGCCACCTGCGTCGCGCTGAAGATATTTGGTTCGAAATGGCGCAGCAGTCCAGTCAGCGACAGCGACTGGCGCAAGCGCTCAGGCGCACTGCTGGACGCAACGCAGCGGCGGAACGGCAGCGCATTCAGCATTGCCTCGACGCCCGCAATTGGCGCGAGCTCCGTGGCGAACGCAGCCGCGACGCGCGCGCCCAGCGTCTCGGCGAAAGCCGCGGGCAGGCTACGGCCAAGTCGGCTCTCGATATCGCCGCACATCGCCGCCGCACTGATGCCGAGGTAGCGATCCATGATCTCCTCGGCTGAGATCGCAATGCCAATCTCGCCCAGGCATAGGGCATCGGTCCGACAGCTGATCACTTCGCTGTCGACCAGCACCCCGTCACAGTCGAAGATAATCAGCTCCGGTCGCACAGGTCGCACAAAACTTCTTATACCAATTGCTGTCACGCCTCGGCTATAGAGATGCGCCACGATCCTCGACGGATTCGCCGATCATGCGACCCATCCTGCGCCTGTGCCTGGCCGCAGTCCTGTTGCCGTTGCTGAGCAATGCCGCACCAGCACCACACACGGTGCTCGCCGCCACGCCGATCTCGCGTTTGGACCTTCCCTGGTGGCGCACGCGTCACGAGGCAAAGCTGGCAGAACTGCGCGCGCATCCTGCCGATCTCATCTTCCTGGGCGATTCCATCACCCAGGACTACGAGGTCACCGGTCCGCCCGAATGGCGCGACTTCGCCCCGGTCTGGCAGCACTTCTACGGCGATCGCAACGCGATCAATCTCGGCTTCAGTGGAGACGCGACGTCGCACCTGCTGTGGCGCATCGAGAACGGCGAGGTTGCCGGCATCGCGCCAAAGGTCGCGGTGATCCTGATCGGCGCCAACAACCTCGGCCGCCTGCACTGGTCGGCCGAAGACACCGTCTTCGGCATCGACACGATCGTCACGCAACTTCGCCGCCGGCTGCCCCACACCAGGCTGCTGCTGCTCGGCGTGCTGCCGTCAGAACGCTCCGCCTGGGCCACCGAGACGACACTCACGATCAACAAGACACTGGCAGAGCGCTACCACGATCGCGACGGCGTCGCCTATCTCGACATCAGCGGGGTGTTCATGAAGGGCGGCAAATTAAACCGCGACCTGTTTCTCGACCCGAATCTGACGCCGCCCGATCCGCCGCTACATCCGTCGGCGGAGGGCCAGACGCTGATGGCCGAGGCAATCGAGCCCACGCTTGCAAAGCTACTCGGAGACGCGCGGCACGTTGCGACGCGGTAACCGCTATTCCAGCGCCTCCGCCAACAGCTCCATCGCACACTTGGAGAACGCTCGCATGTTGGCGACGCGGTCAGCACTGCCGGTCTCCAGCGTAATGGCGCGTGAGAAATTCGGACCCTCCAGTCCGATGCAGGTATGGCCCGCGGCATCGCCATAGCGGTTGCCCGTCGGTCCTGTCGCACCGGTCTCGCTCAGTCCCCATGTCGAACCGAGCCGGCTCCGCACCGTCGCCGCGAGCAGCGCCGCATAAGGCTCGGACGAAGCTCGCATGCCGTTGGGCAGCGGGTTCGGAATATCGAGGAAGCCTGCCCGCGCGTAGTGCGTGTAGATCACGCTGCCGCCACGGAAATACGCCGATGCACCGGAAACCGACAGCAGCGCGGCCGAGATGAGCCCGCCGGTCGAGGATTCCGCAATCGCGATGGTATCGCCGCGCGCCTTCAGCCGCGCGCCAAGCTTCTCCGCCAGTGGCAGCAGGTCCTGCATTTAACGTCCTCCTTTGTCCAGGATTGCCTCGATCACTCTCTGGGTCGCCAGCGCCTCCTCACCGGGAATCGCCGGCTCGCGCCGCTGCTCGATCGCATCGAGAAAGTCGCTGATGACCGCACGGTGCGCCTCGTGTGAAAAGCTCATCACGCTGGCGCCGCTACCGGAACCTCCGGCATCCTCCAGCACCTCCTCGCCGCCATCGACGAACGCGAGACGCAATCCGCCGCCTCGAGCCGCGCCGTGCCCTTCGCCCCGATGATGTGCAGCCATTCGCGGCTGCCCGGCCACGCTGCCACCGTGGCGATGATCGTGCCCGGCGCGCCATTGCCGAGACGCACGAGGGCCGATGCGTAGTCCTCGGTCTCCATCCGGTGCAGCGCTGTCGTCCGCACCTGCGCCGCCTCGACTCGCTCGATGCCGAGCAGCCAGCGGAACAGATCGAGCGAATGGATCGCCTGGGTGATCAGGACGCCGCCGCCGTCGCGCGCCTTAACCCCGCGGCCAGGCTCATCGTAGTAGGATTGCGGGCGCCACCAGGGCACCATCATCGTCGCCGCCTGGACCTCGCCAAGACCGCCCTCACGCAGTACCTGATGCAGCCGCTGGCTGCCCGGACGGAAGCGGTGCTGAAGACAGATACCGAGGTGGCGGTTCGCACGCCGTCCCGCCGCGATGAGTTGTTCGCCGCGCTCGATCGACACCTCCAGCGGCTTCTCGCACAGCACGTGCTTGCCGGCAGCGAATGATGCATGCGCGATCGGCAGATGGGAATTGGCCGGAGTCAGCACCACCACCACATCGACCGCCGGATCAGCGATGGCACGCGCGACATCGGTGGTGGTAGGAAATCCATAGCGGTCGGCGACGTCCTTCAGTCGCGTCTCGCTGCTCGCCGCGGCCCACACCACGCGCGCCCGATCGGCCAGATCTACAAGTGCGCGCGCGTGGGGTTGCAGCGCATTGCCCAGACCGATGATCGCGATGCCGATCACGGCCGCTTCGCCGTGTAGCGAAGTGCCTGTGCCTGCGCCTGTAACGCGAGCCGGCAGACGTTGAACACCTGAAGTTGCGGCATCGCGGTCTCGCTGCGATTGGCGATGTCGTCGAGGAAGGTTCGGTAGTAGGTCACCGGTAGTTGGCTGCAATCGACGTAGCGCGTGGTCGTGCGGTTAGCGACGAACATGTGGTCGGTGCCTTCGCGGCCCTCGATGTCGAGGTTCTTGCGCAGCTCCAGCGTGCCTTCGGTGCCGACGATGAAGAACCGGCCGTCGCCCCAGGTCGGCAGGCCGTCCGGCGTGAACCAGTCGAGCCTGACGTAGCCCCGCACCGACGGCGTCGCCAACACGAACTCAGCAAAATCCTCGAAGCCTGGAGGTTCGGTACCGAACGCACCGATGCTGCACGAAACGATCTCGGCATCGTCGGCCTCGGCAAAGGCGAGGAACTGATCGATCGAATGCACGCCGATGTCGTTGACGATGCCGCCGTACGCCGGCGCATCGAAGAACCAGGCAGGCCGCAGCGCGCGGTTCAGCCGGTGCGGAGCGAGCGACGTCGTGTGCACCAGCCGCCCAAGCTCGCCCGAACGGACGATGCGCAGCGCCTCCTGCACTGCGGGCGAGGCAAGCCGGCCGAGACAGACAGACCAGATGCGCCCGGTTTCCTGCACGGCCCGCTCGACGGCGACAAGCTGCTCGAACGTGGTGATGCCAGGCTTGTCCACCATCACATCCTTGCCGCACTGCATCGCCGCGATCGCCAGATCGGCGCGATCGCAAGGCCTCGCCGCAATCACCACAAAGTCGATCGATCGGTCTTCCAGCAGTCGCTTCGTCTCGGACTCCGGCACGTGCGGAAAGCGCTTGCGGAACCCCGCCAGCACGCGCGGATCGGTTGTGTCAGGGTTGTAGCCGACACACTCGGCACCCGCATCCAGCAGATCCTGCGTCAGGTCGTAGATATGACGGTGGTCCAGCCCGATCGCGGCAAAGCGCGGCATGTTCGTCCCTCGCGTACTCCAGCCAACGCTCGCACCATCTTCCCCACCCCGCAACCACGGTCCACAATGCGCCGAGGCGACAGCAACCGAGGGGAGAAACACCATGGCAGACCGTTTTGCCGTCATCACCGGCGCGGGCAGCGGCATCGGGCGCGCATCGGCGCTGGCACTGATGAACGACGGCTGGTCGGTGGCGTTGGCCGGGCGGCGCAAGGAGATGCTGGAGGAGACCGCTGGCATGAAGACCGGCGGACGCGCCCTGGTGGTGCAGACCGACGTGACCGAGCCTGCCCAGGTGGACAACCTGTTCGCGCAGATCAAAGCAAACTTCGGCCGCATCGACATGCTGTTCAACAACGCTGGCGGGGGCACGCCGACCACGAATTTCGGCGACTTCACCTACGAGATGTGGACGCGCGTCGTGCAGGTGAACTTGAACGCGATGTTCCTGTGCTCCAACGCGGCGTTCCGCATGATGCGCGACCAGTCGCCGCGCGGCGGACGCATCATCAACAACGGCTCGATCTCGGCGCATGTGCCGCGCGTCGGTTCCTCCGCCTACACCTCGACCAAGCATGCGGTGACCGGCCTGACCAAGTCGATCGCACTCGACGGCCGCCAGTTCGACATCTGCTCCGGTCAGATCGACATCGGCAACGCCGCGACACCGATGACGGCGCGCTCGACCGCCGGCCAGATGCAACCACACGGCCAGATGATGGTCGAGCCGCGCATGGACGTAAACCATGTCGGCCAGCAGATCCTGTTCATGTCCAACCTGCCGCTCGAATCCAACGTGCAGTTCGTCACGATCATGGCGACGAAGATGCCGTTCATCGGCCGGGGCTAGTACGCGCCCACCCCTGTCAGCCCTGTCCTTTCGAGGAGCGAAGCGACGAAGCAAGCCCGGTCAGGTTTGTGCGCGCTCAGTGTCACCGAGATTGCTTCGTCGCAGTGCTCCTCGCAATGACAGGGCTCGCGACGGTAGTGGCCCTCTAGCGAAACCCGATGCTCCAGCTCCTCTCCTCGACCGCATCGAGCAGCGCGCCGACCATCATCCCTGGTATTCGCCGCAACAAGCCTCGCCGCCGAGGGCGGAACACTTTCGCTCTCGCTTTGGCGCCGCCGAGCTCTCGCACCAGGCTGTCGATATCGGTCAGGCCATCGATCAGACCAACCTGCAACGCCCGCTCTCCCAACATGAAGCTGCCGTCGAACAGCGCGGCCTCGTCGCTCTTCAGCCGCTCGCCGCGCCGCGTCCGGACCCAGGTCTTGAACCGTTCATGCAGCGCGTCCAGCAACTCTTGGACGAACGCCACATCCTCCGGCTTCTCCGGACTGAAAGGATCGAGCCGCGCCTTGTTGGCGCCCGCGGTATAAAGCCGGCGCTCGACGCCGATGCGCGTCAGCATATCGGGGAAGCCGAATCCGCCGCCGCGCACGCCGATCGATCCCACGATGCTCATCGCATTGGCGTGAATCTGATCCGCCGCGCACGCAAGCCAGTAACCACCCGACGCCCCTACCTCACGAATCACCGCATGTACCCGCACCTTGTGCTCGTCGGCGCGGCGGCGAATCAGCGCCGCGATCAGGTCGGACTGCACCGGCGATCCACCCGGGCTTTCGATGTCGAGGATCACCGGCAGACCGCGTGCCGTGCGGAACGCGCGGTCGATCAGCGGCGCCATGGTTCCCATGCTCACCGCGCCCGCCCTCGGCGCGATCAGCCCATGCATCTCCACCACGCTGATGCGCGGCCGGCGCCAAAACAGCAAACGGAACGGCATGCGTCCTCCGATCGATCGGGACCATGGCAAGATGCCAGCCGTTGCGCCATACACAACCCATGATCGAGCTTCACTTGGCCGGCTATCAGCCCGCACGCTCCGTCCATACGCGCGCGCTGCACGCGTTGCGCGAGAGTGTCTCTCGCCGCGCCGGCGATGAACTTCGCATCGACGTGACCGACAGCATCGTGGCCCAGGGCCGCAACGCCAGCGATCTGCTCACCATGGTAGACAGTGGCGAACTCGACGGCTGCTATTTCGCCTCGAGCTACCTGGCCGGCCGTGTCCCCGGGCTTGGCCTGTTCGACCAGCCGTTCCAGGCCGGCTCGCGCGAGGATGTGTTCGGCGCACTGGATGGCGACACCGGAGCGGCCCTGGCCAACGAGCTGGCGGCGGCAACCGGCTATCGCGTACTCGGCTGGTGGGACAACGGCATCCGCCACATCAGCAACGCAGTGCGGCCAATCCGCACGCCCGCCGACTGTGCCGGCCTGCGCCTCCGCACGCTCGACAACGCCCAGCACCAGGCAGCATTCCGTCGGCTGGGTTTTGTTCCGACGTTCATCGACGTTGCAGATCTGCCGCGCGCAGTGGCGGATGGCACGGTCGATGCGCAGGAGAACCCGCTCACCAACATCGTCAACTTCAACCTGCACTTGCATCACAAACATCTCAGCCTGACCGGCCATCTGCTCGGCATCGCGCCGTTGCTGGTGAACCGGGCGCGCTTCGATGCACTGCCATCTGCCTTGCGCAGCGTTCTCATTGCGGCGGCACGCGACAGCGAAGCGACGCAGCGCGCGCTGGCGGAAGCCGAGGATGCCGAGTGTCTGGAACTTCTGGTCAATGCCGGGGTTGCTGTGGTTGGCGACGATGCAATCGATCTGCCGGCGTTTCGCGCGGCCGTCGCGGTCTAGTCCCGCTGGCATTAACCCCAGGATTTTCCAGGCCCGCCATGCTACTAGAACAAACTGACATGCACCTGATTGTTCTGGATGATGACGAGTTGACCGCCCTGTTCATGGCAACTGTGGCCAGGAAGCTCGGCTGGACCGCGCAGACGGTTACCGACGAAACAGACTTCCAGGCGCTGATCGGCGCCGCACCACCGGATGCGATCATGCTGGACCTCCAGCTCGGCGCCAGCGATGGAGTGGAGCAACTGCGCTTCCTGCGCAGCGTAGGGTATAGCGGCACGATTGTGCTCATGAGCGGGTTCGACGCACGCGTGCTCGCATCGGCGCAGCAGATTGGCGAATTGCTGGGGCTGACAATTGCCGCGGTGCTCGAAAAGCCGGCCCGCGCGGCGCAGGTGCGCGAAGCGCTGGGCGCGATGCAGCGCAGCCTGGCTACGACCGCGCCACCGCCAATCGAAGCGCAACCAGAGCATGCAACGATCTCAGCCAACGATGTCGCTCGGGCGATAAGTGCCGGACGGATGGAGCTGCATCTGCAACCGATCGTCTCGGCCGCCGGACATGTCGTCACGAGCGCTGAAGCTCTGATCCGCTGGCGCGACCCCTCGCTTGGTCTGGTGCTGCCGGACCGATTTATTCCCGCTGCCGAGGCGGACACCGACGTGATCGACCGGCTCACGATGTGGGTGGCAGAATCCGGTGTGGCGCACTATCGGCGGCTCGCCGAGTTGGGATCGGAAATCCAGATCTGCATCAACATTTCAGGCCGAAACCTGCAATCGCTCGATTTCCCGGACCGAATGGCTGGCGTGCTGGAACGCATGTCCGCACCCCCGGGCGCGATCGGTCTGGAGATCACCGAGACCGTCGCGACGCACGATCTGGATGCGACGACGGCCATTCTGACGCGGCTGCGTTTGAAGGGCTTCCCCGTCGCCATCGATGATTTTGGCATCGGTCATTCATCGCTGGCGGCACTGCGGCGGATGCCGTTCTCGGTGATCAAGATCGACAAGTCGTTCGTCGGCGAGCTGGAGACTTCCAGTGACTCGCTGACGATCGTGCGTTCAGTTATTCAGCTTGCACGCGACATGGGTCTGACGAGCGTGGCCGAGGGCGTGGAAAGCGCCGAGACGGTACGGGTGTTGACCGAGCTGGGCATCGACAGCCTGCAGGGTTTCTATTTCAGCCGGCCACTGCCGTTCGACGAGTTTGCGGCGTGGCTGCGCACATGGTCGCACAGTCACGCCGCTCACGCCCCGCTCTAGATCGCGTTTCTCACACAGTCTGCAAGATCATCTCGCGCTTCATCTCGGGCGCCAGCTCGGCGCGCCAATCCGCGCTGCCCGGCAGCACTGACTCGTGCGCACGCAGCGTGTAGTAGCTGGTGCCGGTGCCGTCCGGCGTACCACCCTCCTCCACGGTCTTCACCGCCTGGCGCAGCAGCTTGCGCGCCTGGATGATCGCCTTGTCCGCTGGTCCGAGATGCTCCTTCGAACGATCCACGATGGGCCCCATGCTCTCCTGCAACGCACGGTCCTGCGCGTTGATGCCGTCGATGCCGGAGAATGTCTCTGTCCGCTGGACGTCGCGATCCAGCATATAGTCGTTTGAGCGGTTCGCCTTGGAACGGAACGTCAACGGATCGACGTGCAGCGGCCCATTGCCGAGTCCGCGCTCCAGCTTGTCCTCTTCGGTCAGCGGACCGTCGGGACAGTAGCTCCAATTGTATACCATGCAGTTGTGGTCATCGATCGGCACCCAGATGTGGCCGGCATCGAGGTCCAGTCCGCTCTCCGACCTCGACGGCCGGATCTGGTGGAACGGCATGACGAAATGATAGGTGCGGATGTGCACATCCTCGCCGCCATCCAGCGGGCGGATGCCGGCATACTGATAGCCGTAGTCGGTGATATCGACGACCAACTTCGGCGCCTTGCCCCGCACGAACGGATTGGACGGCTTGATGCCGCCGCGCTTCGAGCTGTCCGTCAGAAGCCGGTGCAGGATCGGCGCATGCGATGTGTCGATACCGCCTTCCAGCGCCTGCAGCCAGTTGCACTCCTCGACCACCTTGGTGACGTGGCGATTGGCTTCCGGCGCCTGCGTCCAGGCGAACTTCGGCAGCGGCGGCATCTTCTCCGCCGGGCCGAGATAGGCCCACACGATGCCGCCCAGTTCGCACGTCGGATAGGCGGTGACACGGACCTTATGCTTGAAGTCGAATTCCTCCGGCTCGTTCATCATGTCGACGCAGGAGCCGGTGACGTCGAACTTCCAGCCATGGTAGATGCAGCGCAGGCCGCATTCCTCGTTGCGCCCGAAATACAGCGAGACGCGACGATGGGGGCAGAATTCCTCGATCAGGCCGATGCGGCCTTCGGTGTCGCGGAAGGCCAAGAGGTCCTCGCCGAGCAGGCGGGCGCGGGCGGGCGGGCCATCGGGCTCGGCAATCTCGCTCGCGAGCAGCGCTGGTATCCAGTACATGCGCATCGCGTTGCCCATCGGGGTGCCCTGGTCCACTCGGGTGACCAGTTCGTTCTCCTCGCGTGATAGCATGGTGGTTGCCTCCTTGCCTTGGTTGCCTGCTTACGCAGACGGCTGGCATCGAGCGTAGCGTCCGCCGCGTCGGCCGGCAACGTGGGGCATCGTGAGCTTTGTCCGGAACCCACTTGGCGGCTTTGTCCCCCTGGACCGGTGGGCGACAGTGGATTTACGCTGCTGACGCGAGAAGGCAGTCCGCTAATTCTATTGTCCACGCGCTGCCGTGATCGGATCGAAGCGTCAGGGTGCCGTTGACCTGCTTCACGAGGCGTCTGACGATGCTCATTCCACGTCTTTGTGTCTCTGCTTCGATGAAGCCGACGCCGTTGTCACTGACAGATAGCAACATCCGCTCCTCGTTGCCCTTCAAGCCTACGGAGATTTCCCCGATGTCATCTGGGAAAGCATGAAGATAGGCGTTGTTGACCAGTTCTGTTATGACGATGCCCAAAGACGTAGCCGTATCAAGGGAAACCCGCACCGGCTCAACCGCGCAAACGAGCTTGATACGATCCTGATTGTAAAGCTCTGGGAGGTTGTGGCAGAGAGCACTGACGTAGTCGCCAAAGTTTATGACTTTGCTCATTCCCGTCCCAAGCAGATGTTCAAAGACTTCTGCGAGACCCATCACTCTCAAGGCGATAGACCTAAAAGCCAAGGTGCTTGACTTGTCATGCTCGACGTCAAGCTGTGCCGTCAGCAGGCCGTAAACGAGATGAAGGCTGTTGCGAACGCGATGTTTTAGTTCCTGAGAAAGCGTCTCCTTCTCCTCGATCAGATGCGCCATTTCCGCGATAGTCCGCCGCAGGACTTGCGCTCTGTCGGCGGTCGCGACCGCCTCGGCGAGTACGTTGGCAAAGCCAGTGAGAAAGTGGATATCGTGTTCGTCAAATGCATCCTGCACGAGACTATCAACTTCAAGAACACCAAAGGGAGGTCCTGTCTCGGCCGCGACCAAGACGTCCGCAGTCGAGACAATGCTGTGCTCCGGGTAGAAAGCTGGCAGTGTATAGGTATTTGCCTCGGCTATGTTTGGGCAAAGCTGTGGTTCGCCAGTTTCGAAGGCCAGACCTTGCGGTGACGACTGATCCGCCACTGAAATAGCATAGCCCACAACACCGTCTTTCCAGCCTTGGCCCGCAACAACGAGAAGGTCATTCTCCGCTGAACGATACCTGCATATTTTACAGAACGGAACATCGAGGCATTCGGCGCACACCCGCGCAGCCTGTTCAAGTACCGCCTGCAAATTCGCCTCTCGGAACGCAAATGTTCCGAATAATGCCAGCGCTTTTTCTCTGCGGAGGAGTTTTTCGATTTGTTCCGTATCAGAAAAGCTTCGTGCCATCGAAATAATCCTTGACCCAACTCTCCGCTCACGACACAGTGAGCGGAGGCGTACTCGCCGTTGGTTGCGCGTCCACTAGCACGAGCATTGGGGGTGGCGCACGCTTTGTTTTGGGACGCCTATAGGACTGGGTGAATGCCAGACGTACTGGTCGTAGAAGACGACATCTTGATAGCCGACCTGCTTCAAGGAGCGCTGGAGGCGGAGGGCTACCATGTGAGTGGCCTCGCTCGCACGATTGCCGAGGCGAAGGAATCAGCGGAGCTGCATCCTCCTGACTTCGCAATAATTGATATTCGCCTCGCAAATGGAGATTGCGGCACTGAGTTCGGAGCGTATTTGCGTTCCACAACGCCCAGCCTTGGTATTGTTTATTCGACCGGAAATAGCTCCGATTGGGAGCTTACAAGGTTGGACGGCGATGCCGTCATGACGAAGCCATACCCATTGCGCGATATAGCGCGCGGTTTGGAAATAATCACGGAGCTTAGGCGGCTGGGGCGCACACATTTGAGGCTTCCGCGCAACTTTCGACTGCTCGATCAACCTGCATCAGCGGGAAACTTTGATCAGCGAGAGATTGCCACCTCGGCGGCCAGCGCGCCGTAGTTACGGCAACCGCACAACACTTGCGAAATCGGCCCGCCGCCGAGCCGGCCCGTACAGCTCATAGTCGCTCCAATCACATGAGCGTGCATCGTGCACTGTTGACAGATTTATAACGGCATGGTTACGAGGGTGTCTCCCATAACTTGGAGCCTGCACGGCTCATAGGGAGGCAGGCAATGACCTCAACCGACTCGGTCGATGGAAGCCCGGAGACGTGCGCGCAAGCCTATGCCCGTGCGCTTGACGTGTGGGGCCAATGGCTCCGGCAATGGCGTCGCACGGGCGCGCCACGCTCACTTCAGGCTACCCTCATCTGTAAGCAGATCGCTTCGGAAAAATTCGGTGCGTGGAAGGCCGAGTTGCGGACAGGCCGGTCATCACGTCAGGCCATGCGCGCAGCACGGACCGAACTCTCGTTGGACAAGATGCTATCAAATCAGACGCGACGAGCGTGCATCGGCGCACGCGGCCATCTGACAATTCCGCTCACTTCCGCGCTCTGACCGAGTCCCACCAGGGACACACGCCGCTCATCCGCTGATAGTTGCCGTCAATCACCTGTAGCGGTGCGCGCTGGCCTTCCTGTGCCGGCATGTGCGGCGAGCCATCGGGCCCCATCGCATCGAACAGTCCCTGATGGCCCCAATAGCTGGCGACGGTTGTCATCTCCGACGGCTGCCACGTGGCATCGTCCACCTCGAGACCGCCCCAGCCGTATTCGATCAGTATATCCGATGGTGTGTGCATGTAGAACGAGGTGACCAGATCGTTCGGATGACGTCCCAGAGTCGCGACGATGCGGTCCTTCTCGCCGAGTGCGATGTCGTATCCCTGCCCCACATCGTCGAACGAGTACAGCTCCACCATCAGATGATGCATGCCGGTGTGCGGGGCCTCGAACAACGCCACACTGTGATGACGCGGGTTCGCGTGCAGGAAATATGCGGTGATCGGCTGCCGCACATAATCGCTGATACGGAAGCCGAGCAGGTCGCAATAGAACGGCAGTGCAGTGTCGATGCTGGTCACCGTCAGCACGACGTGGCCCATGCCCAGCGGCCCGGTTCGGAAGCCGGAAATCGAACGCCCGGGCTTGAACGCCGTGTCGGCGATCTGCGGGCCATGAAATGCCTCCAGCCAGTTGCCGGACGGATCGGCGAACGAGATCAGGCCGCTGACGAAGCGCTGATCGGCCAGCGCCGCCGGCTCACGCTTCACCGCGACACCGGCGCCTTCCAGTCGCGCCGCCAGTGCGTCCAGCGCAGCGCCGTCCGCGACCTCCCAACCGAAGTAGCGTTGTCCCTCGCGCAATGAGTTGTCGACCACCAGGCGTTGGCTGCGATCGTCCATACGGAACGCGCGCACCCCTGCGCCGCGGTCCACCGCCTGCATGCCAAGCCAGTTGGTGGCGTAATTCGTCCAGTCGTCGAGCTTGTCCGTGCCGATGCCGAGATAGCCGAGTGCCTGGATGCTCATGGTGCGATCCTCCCGGCCGCTATACTATCACGCTGCGATGCGCGCTGCATCCTGGCCGCTGATCCACGCGCCGGCCACGGTGCCGGTCATGCCGTCGTGGCAGGCCTCCCCGGCGAACAGCAGATGTCCGTCCGCCAGCGGCTGGGCAAGTGCCGCGCGCGCATCGGCATTGCCCGGGCGCACGAAGGAGTATGCGCCGCGCACAAACGGATCGGCGTCCCATCGCGTCACCAGTCGCTGCCCGCCGGCGAACACGCGGTCCACCCGGGCGCCGAACAGCGTGCGCAACTGACCGAGCGCGAAGTCAACCGCAGCAGAATCGCCGGCGCGCGCCAACTCCCATGCAATGGGCCCGCCTACCCAGCCCTGCACGTAGTCACGTTTGTAGGGCCAGCACTGAAACCCCATGGTTGGATCGCCGCTGCGCTTCACCTGCCGGTCGATCGAACAGTGCAGCGGCAGGCCAAGCCGGTCCGATCCGGTCGCGCGCAACGCAACCTTCATAGCGAGCCCCATCGGCAGGGCATGGATCGCCGCCTGCGTTGCCACCGGCAGCGGCGGATCGAACACGATGGCGCCCGCCGCCAATACACCGGTGGATACGGTAACGATGGCCGACCGCGCGGTGACCACGCCGCGCGCCGTCTCCACCGACACACCGGCACCGCCCCAGGACACCCGTGTCACCGGCGTGGACAGCCTGAGATCGAGGCCCTCGCCCAGCCGGCGCGCGACGAACGCGCCGATGCCGCCGTCCGGCACCAGGTTGCTCCCCGACAGCACGTTGCGGAGCCAGTCGCGCAGGCTGAACTCGTCGGCGCTGGCGACACAGATGATCGGCCCTTCCCACGTCTCCACCGTCACCGCCCACGGATCGTCCGGCATCGACCGCGCCACCTCGGCCATCGGCACATCGTCGCGCGTTTGCAGGATCTTCGCGGCCCGATCCTCGAAGCGCTGCCACGCCTCCGCATAGTCGGCGTATTCCTCCGCGGTCGCCTCGCGCGTGCCCACGAAGGTGCGCTCGACCCGCAGCTCGGCCGAACGCAGCAGCGTCTCACCCGCCGCGCGCGCGATCGGCACCAGCGGGTTCGTCTCGGCGTTGTGCAGCCACACCGAACCCATGTCGAACCAGACGCCGCCCAGTTCGGCCGGATGGGTCGTCCAGGCGCGGCCGCCGATGCGGCCCGACGCCTCCAGCACCAGCGCGCTCCGCCCGGCGGCACGAAGCGCCGTCGCTGCGCCGAGCCCGGCGAGCCCGGCACCGATCACCACAACATCGACATCGGCCATAATGGCAACCTATCGTGCGGCCGGTTAGGAGGCCAGCCATGCCCGATCATACCCCAGTCAGCACCGATACTCTGGTCATCGACATGGCGCGGCGGTTCGCCACCGAACGCCTCGCCCCCGGCGCCGCGGCGCGTGAGAAGGCCGGCGCCATAGAGCCGGAGATCGTTCGCGAACTCGGCGAACTCGGCATATTCGGCGCCACCACGCCGGCGCAGTGGGATGGCTCGGAGATAGACCCGGTCACCTACGCCCTGCTGCTGGAGGAGATCGCCGCCGGCGACGGCTCGGTCTCTACCATGGTGAGCGTGCACAACTCGCCCACCTGCATCATCTTCGACCAATACGGCACCGACGCGCAGAAGGACCGCTGGCTGCGTCCGCTGGCGACCGGCGCCGCCGTGGGGTCGTTCGCGCTCACCGAGCCGCAGGCCGGCTCCGATGCATCGAACCTGCGCACGCGGGCGGTGAAGAAGGGCGACCGCTACATCGTCAACGGCGCCAAGCAGTTCATCTCGTCAGGTGGCGTGCCAGGCAGCACAGTGCTGTTCGCCGTCACTGATCCCGCCGCTGGGCGCAAGGGCATCTCGTGCTTCGTGGTGGACAAGGCGACACAAGGCTACGTGGTGGCGCGGCGCGAGGAAAAACTCGGGCAGAAGGCGTCCGAGACGTGCGCGCTGGCGTTCGAGGATATGGAGGTCCCCGAGGACCAGCGCATTGGCGGCGAGGGCGAAGGCTATCGGATCGCGCTGTCCACGCTAGAGAGCGGCCGCATCGGCATCGCCGCGCAGAGTGTGGGGATGGCGCGCGCGGCGCTGGACTACGCGGTGGCGTATGCCAAGGAGCGCCAGGCCTTTGGCGGACGCATCATCGACTTCCAGGCGGTGGGGTTCCGCTTGGTTGATGCCAAGACCAAGCTGGAGGCGGCGCGACAGATGACGCTGCACGCGGCACGGCTGAAGGCTGAGGGACAACCCGCGATCGAGGCTGCCTGCATGGCAAAGCTGTTCGCGTCCGAGGCCGCCGAGGCGGTGTGCACGGCGGCGATCCAGACGCTGGGCGGCTACGGTTACCTGGCGGACTATCCGGTGGAACGCATCTATCGCGACGTGCGGGTGTGCCAGATCTACGAAGGCACGTCGGATGTGCAGAAGCTGATCTTGCAGCGGATGCTGTGATCATCAAGCCTGCTTAGGTTCTGGGGAAGATCATGCCCGCCGGTTACGACTACATCATCGTCGGAGCCGGATCGGCGGGGTGCGTGCTTGCCAATCGGCTGACCGAAGACGAAGACGTGACGGTCCTGCTGCTCGAAGCCGGCGGTCGCGATAACCACCCATACGTCCAGATCCCGCTTGGGCTCGGCAAGCTTCAACAGCACAAGATGTTCGACTGGGGCTATACGACCGAGCCCGAACCGCATCTGAACAATCGTCGGCTTACATTACTGAGAGGCAAGGCACTTGGCGGCTCATCGTCGATCAACGTTATGGCCTATACCCGTGGCCATCGTGCCGACTTCGATCGTTGGGCGCAGCAGGGAGCGTCGGGATGGTCCTATGCGGATGCATTGCCGTATTTCAAACGAAGCGAGTCCTGGGAGGGTGGTGAAAACCCTTGGCGCGGCGGCTCGGGACCGCTGGGAACCCAAGGGAATTGCGATACCGATCCGCTATTCGACGCGTGGCGCGAAGCCGGACGGCTGGCGGGATGGCCTGTCACAGATGATCCCAATGGCGCCGATCTGGTCGGCTTCGGCGACAGCCAATGGACGATCCGCAACGGCCGCCGGACATCTGCTTCGGCCGCTTATCTGAAGCCGGTCCTGCAACGGCGCAATCTGACGCTGCGAACCGACGCACGCGTGACCAAGGTGACGCTGCGGGGCACTCATGCGACGGGCGTGGAGTTCGTGCATCGAGGCGCCACGGTGCATGCCGAGGCGAGGCGCGAAGTCATACTCTGCGGGGGCGTGTTCAACTCGCCGCAGTTATTGATGTTGTCCGGCATAGGTCCGGCAGCACATTTGAAGGAACTGGGCATTGCACAGCTGATCGATCTCCCGGTCGGCAAGAACCTGCGCGATCATCTGCAGGTCAGGCTGCGATGGTCGCGCCTCGGCCAGGGGCCGTTCCGTCGGTTGATGCGGGCCGATCGCGCCGCCCTCGCCATGGCTCAGGCCTGGTTGTTCAGAACCGGTCCGGCGACCATGCTGCCGAATGCCTTGAAGGCTTTCCTCAGGACGCGGTCTGAGCTGGATGCGCCGGACATCGAATTCCTGTTTCTCGCAGCACCGCTCGATGCGCGGATATGGTTTCCCGGTGCGACGCCGCCTTATCACGATGCGTTCGGCATTCATCCGGTGCTGCTTCATCCGCGAAGCCAGGGTGAGGTGACGCTGCGCTCTGCCGATCCAGGCGCACTCGTGCGGATTGCGAACAATTTCCTGGCAGATCCGACCGATGTCGCCACTCTGCGCGCAGCGTTTAGACTTGCCGAGGACCTGGCTTACAAACGACCAATGGACGCGTTCCGTGGGAAGAGACTGGCTCCAGATTCCGCGCTGAAAACAGACGCCGAAATCGATGACTGGATTCGGAATAGCGTGATCACGGTCAATCATCCGCTCGGGACCTGTGCCATGGGAGGCGGCCCGGATGCAGTACTCGATCCCGATCTGAAAGTCCGTGGCGCCGAAGGCCTGCGCGTCGTCGATGCCGCCGCTTTGCCGGACATGCCGTCCGCGCACATCAATGCAATTGTGATGATGCTGGCGGAGCGTGCCGCAGATCTGATCCGAGGCCGCCAGCCGCTGGCTCCGTTGAATGTCTGATGCGCACGGCGAGGATTCTCTCGCTTGGCCTGCTGCTTGGCGCTCGGATGACCGCCCGCGTTCCATCTCCTCCTTCGTCAACGGCGGATTATCGGGTTCGGACTCGGCCGCCGCCATGATCTTCGCATCAAGACGCGCCTTCGATATGATGCAGATCGCGCGCCGTGACCAATAGATAACAGACAGGTTCAACACGGAGGACGTGCGGAGGGCCACGAAGAGCCACCGGAGTTGGAGCCGCTTGAACTCCTGTGGCCCACCGTGGCCCTCCGCACGTCCTCCGTGTTAAATGCCAAACGCTGCGGCCCACGAGCACAGGCGTTGCCAGACACCTGCGGCAGCAGCACCACCCGGGAGACTGACGCGTCATGAAGTTCATGTGGTTCCACCTGATGCCCTACACCGAACTCCCGGATGACTTCCGCGAGAAGCATCCGTCGGTCTGGGTGGACATTCACTCCTCGCTGTTCGACCCGAAGCGCGCACACCACATGTACAACGACTTCATGGACGAGCTCGAATACGCCGCCGCGTGCGGCTACGACGCGATCTGCGTCAACGAGCATCATTCCAACGGCTACGGCCTGATGCCGTCGCCCAACCTGATCGCCGCATCGCTCTCCCGCCGCACCACCGACACCGCCATCTGCGTGATGGGGAACTCACTCGCCCTGTACAACCCGCCGACCCGCGTCGCAGAAGAGTTCGCCATGATCGACTGCATCTCCGGCGGCCGACTGATCGCCGGCTTCCCGGTCGGCACGCCGATGGACGACTGCTTCGCCTACGGCCAGAACCCGTCGCAACTCCGCGAGCGCTATTACGAGGCGCATGACCTGGTGATGAAGGCCTGGCAGCACCCAGACACCTTCGCGTTCAACGGCCGCTACAACCAGCAGCGCTACGTCAACATCTGGCCGCGCCCGGTGCAGCGCCCGCATCCACCGGTGTGGATACCAGGCGGTGGCTCGATCGAGACCTGGCAGTGGTGCGCCGAGAAGGACTACGTCTATTCGTATTTGTCCTACTACGGCCACAAGATCGGCAAGGCGACGATGGACGGCTATTGGGCGGAGATGGATCGCCTCGGCAAAGACCGCAATCCGTATCGCGCCGGCTTCGCCCAAACAGTGGCCGTGGCGGAGTCACGCCAACAGGCGATCGACCTTTACACCGAGGCCGCCGAGTACTTCTTCTTTCGCTGCCTGCACATCGATCCGCGTTTCGCAGCGCCACCCGGCTACACCACCGAAGCGACGACGCGCTTCGGTCTGACCAGCCAGGTGAGCGCCGCGGCTGCCCGCTCGCAGGCACGACCGACCGAGATGAAGGAACTGGTGGACGCCGGCTACCTGGTGATCGGCACGCCGGACGAGGTGGCGGAGCAGATCGACGACCTCGCCACTAACCTGCACGTCGGCAACCTGATGCTGCTTTTGCAGTTCGGCAACATGAGCAAGGAACTGACCAAGTACAACACGAAGCTGTTCGCCGAACGCGTGATCCCGAAGCTGTCCGGCAAGTTCGCCGAATACGAGCATCGCTGGTGGCCGCAGCCCATGCACACCGCCCAACGTGCCGAACTCCCAGCCTACGCACCAGCCAAATAAGCCCTGTCACCACGAGCCCCGTCATTGCGAGGAGGCGGAGCCGACGAAGCAAGCTCGGTCACACGGAGCGCGCACAAACCTGACCGAGCTTGCTTCGTCGGCTCCGCTTCCTCGGAATGACACCTAAACGGAGAACCGACCCATGCGCCTGATGTGGTTCCACCTGATGCCCTACACCGAACTGCCGGAGAACTTCCGCGACAAGCACCCCTCGGTCTGGGTCGACATCCACTCCTCGCTGTTCGATCCACGCCGCGCGCACCACATGTACAACGACTTCATGGACGAACTGGAATACGCCGCCGATTGCGGCTTCGACGCGGTGTGCGTGAACGAGCACCATTCCAACGGCTACGGCCTGATGCCCTCGCCCAACCTCATCGCCTCGTCGCTCGCGCGCCGCACTACCGACACCGCCATCTGCGTCATGGGAAACTCACTGGCACTATACAACCCGCCGACCCGCGTCGCTGAAGAATTCGCCATGATCGACTGCATTTCCGGCGGGCGCCTGATCGCCGGCTTCCCGGTCGGTTCGCCCATGGACACCTGCTACGCCTACGGCCAGAACCCGTCGCTGCTGCGCGACCGCTACCATGAGGCGCATGACCTGGTCCTACGCGCCTGGACCGATCGCGACACCTTCGCCTTCAACGGCCGCTTCAATCAGCAGCGCTACGTCAACATCTGGCCGCGTCCGGTGCAGGCGCCGCATCCGCCGATCTGGGTGCCAGGCGGTGGCTCGATCGAAACGTGGCAGTGGTGCGCCGAGATGGACTACGTGTACTGCTACCTCAGCTATTACGGCTACAAGATCGGCCGCGCCACCATGGACGGTTTCTGGGCCGAAATGGCGAAGCTCGGCAAGGACCGCAACCCATACCGCGCCGGTTTTTTGCAATTTGTCGGCGTCGGCGAGAGCAGGCAGCACGCCATGGACCTGTACGGCGACGCCGCGGAGTACTTCTACGGCAACTGCCTGCACATCGATCCGCGCTTCGCCGCACCTCCTGGCTACACGACCGAACCGACGCAGCGCGTGGGATTGCAAAGCCAGGTGTCCAAGGCCGCGTCCTATTCCGACAAGTTCAACAAGCTCGCGCGCGAGATGGATGCCATCGTCGAAAACGGCTACGTGATCATCGGCTCGCCCGACGAAGTGGTGGAACAGTTACGTGAGGTCGCGGTGAATTTGAACGTCGGCAACCTGATGCTGCTGCTACAGTTTGGCAACATGAGCAAGCAACTGACCAAGTACAACTCGCGGCTGTTCGCCGATGCGGTGATGCCAAAGCTGAAGCCGCTGTTCGGCGAATGGCAGCATCGCTGGTGGCCGCAGCCGTTGGCGGCCGCGCTGCGCGCCGCGATCCCTGCCTACGCGCCGCGCCTGGCAGCCGAATAGATGCCCGACATCACGGCCCGCTGCTGCATCGCCGGCGGCGGGCCGGCCGGCATGATGCTGGGCTTCCTGCTCGCGCGCGCCGGCATCGATGTGGTGGTACTCGAGAAGCACGGCGACTTCCTGCGCGATTTCCGCGGCGACACGGTGCACCCTTCCACCATGCAGGTGTTGCACGAGCTCGGGCTGCTCGACGCATTCCTCGCCAGGCCGCACAGCGAGGTGCGTGAGCTTGCCGCGCAAATCGGCGAGCAACTGTTCAAGGTGGCCGACTTCTCGCACCTGCCGACGCGGGTAAAGTTCATCGCGTTCATGCCGCAGTGGGACTTTCTTGACTTCCTCGCAGACCACGCGAAGCGCTATCCTACATTCCGCCTGCTGATGAACACGGAAGCGACGGGCCTGATGCGCGAAGAAAACCGCATGGTCGGCGTGACCGCGGAGGGTCCCGACGGCGGACTGGAAGTCAACGCCCATCTGACCATAGCCGCCGATGGCCGCCACTCCACGCTGCGCGACGGCGCTGGGTTCGAGGTCGTCGAGTACGGAGCGCCAATGGATGTGTTGTGGCTGCGGCTGTCGAAAGGGAAGAACGATCCCGGGCAGACGCTCGGGCGAATGGATACCGGCCGCATCTTCATCATGCTGGATCGCGGTAATTACTGGCAGTGCGCGTTCGTCATTCCCAAGGGCGGCGTAGACGAAGTGCACGCGCGCGGGCTGGATGCATTCCGCGCCGAGATCGCGCGCCTGGCGCCGTATCTGACGGACCGCGTGCAGGAGCTCGCGACATGGGACGACGTGAAGCTGCTGACCGTGGCGGTGAACCGTCTGAACACCTGGTTTCGTCCAGGGCTGCTGTGCATCGGCGATGCCGCGCATGCGATGTCACCGGTTGGCGGCGTGGGGATTAACCTGGCGATCCAGGACGCGGTCGCCGCTGCGAACATCCTGGTGCCGCGACTGCGCGAGGGTGGCGCCACGCTGGACGACCTGCGTGCCGTCCAGCGGCGCCGAGAACCGCCGACACGCATGACGCAGCGCGTTCAGGTGGCGATCCAGAACCGCATCATCAGGAGCGTGCTGAGCGGCGCCGCCACGCCGAAGCCACCGCTCGCGGTGCGGTTGCTCGGGTCAATCCCGATGCTGCGGCGGCTGCCGGCGAGGATCATTGGCATGGGCTTCCGGCCTGAGCATATCCGGCACTGAACGGATCAGCCACGATACCGCCGCAGTCCGGCGAGGAACACAGCAATGGCCAACCCCGCGTAGCCGCCGGCGGCGCCGGCCATCGTCAGCAAACCCGGCAGGCCGTGTTCGCGCAGCACGGCGACCGGCAGCAGCACAACAAAGCCGGCAGGCACAAACGTATAGACAACGACCTCCATCGCGCCGGAATATATCGAGCCGGGATAGCTCGACAGCAGAATGACGAAATCCACGACGTCACGAGCAAGGCTGCGGGCACCACGCACCCAGAAGGCCAGGCTCGCGAACAGCACGCCTGTCGCCAGGAACACCGTCAGGCTGCCGCACAGCACGAACAGCAGCATCGGCAGATCCGACCAGCGCAACGCGGCAAAGCAAGCGAGCAGGATCGCGCCGACGATCACGTCGCCCCACGCGCTGGCGATGCTCTCGCGCGCCAGGAGCCGCGGCAGTACAGCGCGTGGCTGCGTGAGCTGCGCATCCACCTCGTCGCGCAGGATCGCCGCCGCCATATCGCGATAGCCGCCGGCGAAGACGCCGGCCAGGCCGACGTTGAGTGCCAGAATACCGATCATTAGCGCGACATCGGCAAGCCGCCAGCCGCCCACGCTGCGGAACCCAGAGAAGAACATGAACCACAACAGCAGGATGAACCCGTTGTTGACCGCCATGCCGCCAAGCTGCGCAGCCAGAAATTCGCGCGATCGGCAAACGACACCCGAATCGCTGCACAAACCTGCCGCAGATAGAGGGCCGGCGCGTCCATCTCAGATGCCCTGCCACAGCATGCGCCGAAGCCCGACGCGCCAGATCACTGCCAGCAGCATCGATAGCAGCGCGATCCACAGCACTTGACATGTGAACGCCCGCAGCATGGTCTCAGCACTAGGCGAGACAACAATCGCCGCGGGCCAATAAAGCTGCGCGGCAAACGGGCTCGCCTCGGAGATCGCCCGCAGCCACGCAGGATACAGCGTCAACGGCGCGAACAGCCCGCCGAGCAGAAAGGACATTTTCTGCACGCACAGATAAATCGGCATTGTGCGGCGCAGCCAGAAGGCGCTCATACCCATCAGCGCGAACAGCAGAATGCCGACAAATCCACCCAGCACGCCGAGCACGACAAGGCAGACCCACGTTGTTGCGGACGGCACCACATGTCCCGACAGCGACAGCGCCACCACACCGATCGCGCCGAGCACGCCCTGCCGCGCCAGCAATCCGCCGCAGCTCTCCGCAATGCGCAGCACCGGATACGAGGCAGGACGCAGCAGGTGAGACTCGATCGCACCGGAGCGAATATCATCCTCCAGACGCAGATGGATTGCCGGCACCGACAAGGTGATCCACTCCGTCACGCCGACATAGACCGCAAGCCCACCGGCCGGCAGCAGCGACGAAAGCGTGCCAGGCAGACGTTCCGCCGCGACGAGGTCCCAGAACGTCGCTAGCAATGCGATCACCAGCAGATAGAACATGCCGCGGCCAAGCAGGACCGCGCGGGCCGCCAAGGTGGCGTCCGCGCCCATGCGCAGTACCGCGAGCGCACTCTCAGCTGCTGCCACCGCACGCGTAGATATCACGGATGACCTCCTCCATCGGGGGATCCTCGACGGTGATATCCTCGATCCCGCCAATCGCGAGCGCAGCCTCGATCAGCCGCTCCACATGCAGCGCGCCGGTGTCGATCTCGAACAACGTCTGGTGCGGTTCGCTCGACCGCAGTGTGACACCCGGCAGTTCGAGCGCGACAACCGGCGCCACGGAGCGGATCGTCACAAGCTTGCGTCCAAGGAGCCGCCGACGCAGCTCATTCGTCGATTGATCCACCACGATCCGCCCGGCATTGATCACGATGACCCTGTCGCACACCAACTCGATGTCGCGCGTATCGTGCGAGGTCAGCAGGACAGTTTGCCCTTCATCATGCGCCTGCTGCTTGATCAGATCGCGCATCGCTGCCTTGGCCGTGATGTCGAGACCGATCGTCGGCTCATCCAGGAACAGCACGGATGGCGCATGCAACAGGCTCGCCACCAGCTCGCAACGCATGCGCTGGCCGAGCGACAGGCGGTCCACCGGCTGCTGCAGCAGCGCCTCAAGCGCGAAGCGCTGCACAAGGCGATCGAGCCGCGCGGCGAACACGCCGGCCGGCTGTGTGTAAATATGGCGGAGCAGCGCGAACGATTTGCGCACCGGCAGCTCACCCCAGAGCTGCGAGCGTTGACCGAACACGACACCGATCCGACGCGCCAGTGCCAGTCGCTCGCGCCACGGCGTCAGACCGAGCACCGAGGTCGTGCCCTCACCCGGCTCCAGAATGCCAGTGAGTATTTTCAGCATCGTGGACTTGCCGGCGCCGTTCGGGGCGATGATGGCAACCCGCTCGCCGGCAGCGATATCGAAGCTCAGTCCGTCCAGCGCATCGATGTATTGGTAATGCGGAAATACGGACGACAGCAGTCCTCCGGCTTTAGCGTAACGGTATCGCTTGCGAAGGTTGCTGACTGCGATGATGGGGGACATGGGACCAGCCCGTTCCGGAGTTGCGACGCACGAGCAAAGTCTTCGCTTGCAGTACAAACGAATTGCAGGTCGTGTTCGACATCCGAAGTCGCCGATCCATCCTGCCCCTATACCGAACCGCCACCACGCACCACAAGAGAAAACTGCCGTTCAGCCCTCGGCCACTCCAGCGCCGCGCGAAGCTCGGAAGCCGTTCGGACTATGACGCTGACGCGGCGTCTCATCCTCTCGCTCAGCGCTGCCTCAAGTTTCGTTCGCAGCACGGCCCCGGAAAGCCGGCTCTCGAAAACAACATTCCCGCTCTGGATATATGTCCGGACATTGCTCAGGCCGAGACCGCTGCAAAGCGACTGCAATTCCTTCATCGGCAACATGCCCGTGCCGCCGACATTCACGGCACGCAGCAGCGCCACGGATACCGGCACTACTCCTTCGCCCGCCGGTCCACCACCCGCCGCGCCTTCCCGACCGACCGTTCCACCGCCCCCGGCGCCTCCACCACCACGCGCGTCGTTAGCCCGATCGTGTCCTTGATCCGCGCCACGACCGCCTTCGCTTCCGCCTCCAGCAGCACAGGATCGAAATACTCCGGCCGCGCCTCCACGTGCACCGCCACCTCGTCCATACGTCCTTCGCGCGTCAGCACGATCTGGTAGTGTCCGCTCAGCACCTCGCTCTTCAGCAACTGCTCCTCCACCTGGGTAGGGAACATGTTGACGCCGCGCACGATCACCATGTCGTCGGATCGACCGGTCACCTTCTCCATCCGCCGCATCGAACGCGCCGTACCCGGCAGCAACCGCGTCAGGTCGCGCGTGCGATAGCGCACCACCGGCATGCCTTCCTTGGTCAGGGTGGTGAACACCAATTCGCCGCGCTCGCCCTCCGGCTGCACCGCACCGGTCTCCGGATCGATCACCTCTGGATAGAAGTGATCCTCCCAGATGTGAAGCCCGTCCTTGGTCTCGACGCACTCGTTCGCCACGCCGGGACCCATCACCTCGGACAACCCATAGATGTCGACTGCATCCATCGCGAAGCCGTCCTCGATCTCGCGACGCATCGCGTTGGTCCAAGGTTCGGCGCCGAAGATGCCGATCTTCAGCGAGCACTCGCGCGGATCGAGTCCCTGGCGCTGGAACTCGTCCAGCACCGCCAGCATGTAGCTCGGCGTCACCATGATCACGTCGGGGCGGAAGTCCGTGATCAGCTGCACCTGACGCTCGGTCATGCCACCCGACACCGGCACCACCGTACAGCCCAGCTTCTCAGCACCGTAGTGCGCGCCGAGGCCGCCGGTGAACAGCCCGTACCCATACGCCACATGCACGATCATCCCGGGCCGCCCGCCTGCCGCGTAGATCGAGCGCGCCACAACATGCGCCCAGGTCTCGATGTCCTTCGCGGTATAACCAACGACGGTCGGCTTGCCAGTCGTCCCGGACGAAGCATGCACGCGCGCCAGTTGCTCGCGCGGCACGGCGAACATGCCGAACGGATAGTTCGCCCGCAGGTCCTGCTTGCTGGTGAACGGGAACTTCGCGATGTCATCCAGCGTGCGGAAGTCGTCCGGATGCACACCGGCGCGATCGAACGCAGCTCGGTAGTGCGCCACGTTGGTATAGGCGTGGCGCAGCGTCCAAGCGAGCCGCTCGCGTTGCAGCACGGCAATCTCATCACGCGACGCCGTCTCGATTGCGTCGAGGCCTGCCATCTATCCCTCCGCCTTCCCTCGGCCCTCCGCCTTGCCTCGAATGGTGCGGGTGTGACCACGGAACTCGGCGACCAGTTCTCCCTCCTCTGTGCTTACACGCACGTCGTACATCCCCGATCGGCCGGCATGCATTCGCTCAACCGCGTCAGCTACCAGCACCTCGCCAACACTCCCCGGACGGACAAATGTGATCGACGCGTGTTGCGCCACCGCGGCCTCACCGCGCGGGTTGGCCGCGAACGCCATCGCCAAGTCTGCCAGCGCGAAAATGAAACCGCCGTGGCAGATGCCGTAGCCGTTCGTCATCGCCTCGGTGATTGTCATCGACAGACGCGCGTGCCCCGGTGCGACGGCGTCCAGACGCATGCCCAGGCCCGAACTGGCACGATCCTCCGCCCACATCGCCTGGGCGAGGGTGCGCGCAAGCTCGCTCACTTCCGCCCCGGAAACTGCGGCGCACGCTTCTCCAGGAATGCCCGCACACCTTCGGCATAATCCGCGCTGCGGCCTGCCACGCTCTGCAACTCCTGTTCGAGGTCGAGCTGTGCCAGCAGCCCATTGGTGGCCGAGGCAGCAAACATACGCTTCATGGCCGCCAGCGCGTCGGTCGGCTGCTTCGCCAGATGGCCGGTGAGCGCCTCGGCCTCCTGTTCCAGCGCGCCATCATCCACGACCTTCCAGATCATTCCCCAATCCGCGGCCCGTTCGGCGTCCACAGTCTCGCCGAGCATGACCAGCGCCCTCGCGCGCGCCTCGCCGATCATCCGCGGCAGGAAGAAGCTCGTGCCGGAGTCCGGCACCAGCCCGATCTTCACAAACGCCTGGACGAACTTCGCACTGCGCGCGGCCAGTACGATATCGCAGGCCAATGCGTAGCTCGCCCCAGCCCCCGCGGCCACACCATTCACTGCGCACACCACCGGCAACGACACTCCTCGCAAGCGTCGCACCAGCCGATGATGCAGTGCAGCGACGGCGCCGAGATCTCGCGGGCCACCGGGACCGGGCATCACCGCCGGCCCGAGTTCCTGACCGGTGCAGAACGCCCTGCCCTCCCCGGTCAACAGCAGCGCACGGCAGGCATGATCCGCCACCGCTGCATCCAGCGCGTGCAGCAGCGCGGTCAGCATCGCCTCGTTCGCAGCGTTCAGCTTCTCTGGCCGATTCAGGTACAAGCTTGCGCCAGCCATCACGCAGTTCGACACGGATCTCGTCACTCATGCCTGCCTCCGCCACTCCGACCATGATACCCGACCCAGCTCCGGCCGGGGCGATTCGTCCAGCATGGAGATGAATTCCAGTGAATGACCATCCGGATCGTCGAAATACACGCTCGCCGCCGGCATCCAGCAGAGCACCTCGGGCTCCTCGATCGGCGCGCCATCGCCGGAGCGCGCCATGATTCCCGCTCGCCGCAGCGCCGCGACGGATTCGAACACCTGCGGCAGAGCCACATCGAACGCGATGTGCAGACGCAGACGGAGCGGCGAGGTGCCGATGCTCCAGAGTCCAAGCATGGCCTTGTCGGACGACGGCACCCAGAAGAACGCCGCCTGGCGGGCCGGAATGCGCTGTGCCAGCGGCAGCCCGAGCACATCGCGGTAGAACGCGATGGAGCGGTCCAGGTCGCTCACCGTCAGATGCGCCTCGAACAATCCGCGTATCGGCACGATGGCCATGTCCGCGTCCTTCCGCCTTCCAATTCCTGCCCGCTGGGGGAACGACACCCAACGGCCACGCACGAACTCATGCGCGTCCCCCGGCCACCCGGCAACATACAATCGTCGAAACGACTTTCGGCGCAGCTTCGCCGCTATTTTGCCAACTCCGCGTGCGCGCCATCGCCTCACATGGCAAGATCGCCCCGTCACACCCAAGTTTCAGGCACGCTGTATCGCGCATCCAGGCGGAGAGACGACAAAAATGGACATCGGTCTCGGCCACACGGCCACCACGCTGGAAAGCCGCTTCACCGAGCTCGACACCCCCATCCTGCTGTCTGGCATCCAGGCGCTGGTCCGCGTCCTGTTGGAGCAGGCGCGTCTCGACCGCGCCCACGGCCTGAACACTGGCGGTCTGATCTCCGGCTATCGCGGCTCACCGCTGGGCGGGCTCGACCGCGAGGTCTGGCACCGCCAGAAGATGCTCGCCGCCCAGAACATCCGGTTCCAGCCCGGCGTCAACGAAGATCTCGCCGCCACCATGCTGTACGGCACGCAGCAGCTCGACGCGTTTCCCGGCAAGCGCGTCGATGGCGTGTTCGGCATGTGGTACGGCAAGGGTCCCGGTGTGGATCGCGCCGGCGATGCGCTGCACTGCGGCAATTTCATCGGCACCGCGAAGCACGGTGGCGTGCTGGCGGTGGCCGGCGACGACCACGGCGCTCACTCCTCGACGTATCCGCACCAGACCGAGCACGTCTTCGAAGGCGTCTTCGTCCCGGTGCTGAACCCGGCCTCGGTCGAGGACATCGTCGATCTCGGCCTGGCCGGCTTCGCGTTGTCGCGCTTCTGTGGCCTGTGGGCCGCGCTGAAGACCACCGCGGAGACCGCCGAACAGGCCACAACGCTGATCATCCCGTCCACCAGGGACTTCATCGCGCCAGACTTCTCGCTGCCACCGCACGGGCTGAACTACGATCGGTATCTACGCTTTCCCGCCGACCGCGCCGAATTGGAGCGGCGGGTGGTCCAGGAGCGCATCCCTGCGGCGCTTGCCTGGGCACGCGCCAACCGGCTCGACAGGCGCATCTTCGGCACCAGTGACGCGCCGATCGGCATCGTCACCGTCGGCCGCGCGCACGCCGATACGCTGAACGCACTGCGCATGCTGGACCTCGAGGACCACGCGCAGATCGCGCTCTACAAGGTTGCCATGACCTGGCCGCTCGAAACCGAAGGCCTGCGCGAATTCGCCAGCGGCAAGCGCGCGATCCTGGTGGTGGAGGAGAAGCGCAGCTTCGTCGAGACGCAGATACGCGACGCGCTATACAACCTGCCGGCGGACACGCGTCCGGAGATCAGCGGCAAGACCAACGCATCCGGCGCGCCGCTGCTGTCGCCGCTGATGGAGTTGTCGCCGGAGATCGTCGCCACCGGTCTCGCGAGCTTCCTGCGATCCGCCGGCCTCAACATCCAGGACCCACCGGCGTCGCGTTTGCCGGAGCGCCCGCCCGGCCTGCTGCGACGCGCTCCCGCCTTCTGCGCCGGCTGCCCGCACGGCACCTCGACGCGCCTGCCCGAGGGGAGCTTCGCCACCGCGGGCATCGGCTGTCACTTCATGGCGCTCGACGAGGGCGACCAGACCCGCACCTTCACGCATATGGGCGGCGAGGGCGCGCCGTTCGTCGGCATGGCCCCATTCACCGACACGCCGCACGTCTTTGCCAACATGGGCGATGGCACCTACACGCACTCCGGCATCATGGCGATCCGCCAGGCCGTCGCTGCGGGTGCGCACATCACCTACAAGCTGCTGGTCAACGATGCGGTCGCAATGACCGGCGGACAGCCCGCTGAAGGCAATTACTCAGTCGCGCAGTACGCCGCACAGGTCGCCGCGGAAGGTGTGGCACGTATTGCCGTGGTCGCAGACGAAGCGGATCGTCTGCCGTCCGCATCGGCGCTGCCATCCGGCGCGACGCGCCATGTGCGCGCCGAGCTCGACGCGGTGCAGCGCGAATTGCGTGACTACGACGGTGTATCCGTTCTGATATACGACCAGGTCTGCGCCACCGAGAAGCGCCGCCGGCGCAAGCGCGGCAAGATGCCGCAGGCGGTGCAGAGCGTCGTCATCAACGAGCAGGTGTGCGAGAACTGCGGCGACTGCTCCGCCCAGTCGAGCTGCATCGCGATCGAGCCGGTGGAGACCTCGCTCGGCCGCAAGCGCCGCATCAATCCGACGAGCTGCAACGTCGATCTGTCGTGCCTCAAAGGGTTCTGCCCGAGCTTCGTCACCGTCGCCGGCCCGCCGCGCGCACCCGACGCCGATCCGCGCTGGCAGGCGCGAGAGGAGGCGCTTGCCGCAGCACTGCAGCAGCCGGATCTGCCCGTCACGAACAAGCCGTGGCGCGCGTTGTTCGCCGGCATCGGCGGCGGCGGCATCGTCACCTCGGGTGCGATCTTGGCGATGGCGGCGCATCTGGAAGGCCGCGCGGTTCGCACGCTCGACTTCACCGGGCTGGCGCAGAAAAATGGCACGGTGGTCGCCCACGTGCAGATCGCCAACGACGAGACTGCCCTCGACGTCGTGCGCATCCCCCTCGGCTCGGCCGATGTCATGATCGCGGCAGATCTGGCGGTGTCCGCAGGACCAGGCGTGCTGGAACGCAATGCCTCGTCCGCCGCGGTGATCGGCAATCTCGACCTCGCCGCAACCGCCGCGTTCAAGCACGATCCGAACCTGCTGATCGATGCCGTGCTGCATCGGCGCACCATCGAGCGCGCCACCGATGCCGCGGCGTCGACGTATCTGCATGCTGTGCGACTGGCCGAGCATCTGTTCGGCAACGCGCAGGCGATGAACACGCTGCTGCTGGGCGTCGCGTGGCAGCGCGGCCTGATTCCGGTCGGCGAAGCCGCCATCCTCCGCGCGATCGAGATGAACGGCGCCGCGGTGTCGCTCAACCGGCGGGCGTTCCTGTGGGGTCGTATCCTGGCTGAGCGCCCGGCACTGGAGGACGAGATCCTGGTGCACACACTCGACGCGCCACCGACCGAACTTGGTGCGCTGATCGACGCCCGCGCCACAGCGCTCATCGCCTACCAAAGCAACAGGCTGGCGAAGCGCTATCGAACGCTGGTCAACGAAGTAATCGCCGGCGAGACGCAGGTATTCGGCGGCCCGGGGCGTCTGTCGCGCGCCGCAGCCGAGGGCCTGTATCGCGTAATGGCATACAAGGATGAATACGAGGTCGCGCGTCTACACACCGCGGCGACGTACGGCGATGAGCCGGTGTTCCATCTGTCCCCGCCGCTGATCACCGGCATCGATCCCGCAACCGGCCGGCGCCGCAAGATCGCCCTGCCCGGCTGGCTCGCGCTGCCGCTGTTCCGCGTGCTGCGCCACGGCAAGCATCTGCGCGGGACACCGCTCGACATGTTCGGCCGCCAACAGGAGCGGCGGATGGAGCGGGCACTCATCGAGCAGTATGTCGGCGACCTGCGCACGGCATTGACCGCGCTGCGGCCCGATACGCTGGATGTCGCGGTGGCGATCGCGCAGTTGCCCGACATGATACGCGGCTTCGGACCGGTGAAGGACGCCAATCGGGTGAAGGCGGAGAAAGAGCGCCGCGCGCTGCTGTCGCGCCTCGCCGCCGACGCCGTGCCGGTGGCCGCAGAATAATACCGACGCTCAACGAGAGCGGCCATCGGTCATCTCATCGCGTCTTCACGTCATGCCGACGAAGGTCTGCATCCACGTCTTCCATGTGTGCACCACAAAGACATGGATGGCTGCCTTCGCCAGCCATGACGACGATCGCCCGTCAGCCCTCGAAGCGCTTCACCGCGACCACCGCATTGGTTCCACCGAACGCAAAAGCATTGCTGATGGCGGCCCGGATCGGACGCTCCCGCGCGTGACCGGGCGTCACGTCGAGATCGCATTCGGGATCGAGTTCCTCGATGTTGATGGTGGGCGGAACGATCCCGTGGCGGATCGCCTCGATGACGGCGATCAACTCGAGCGAACCGCTCGCGCCGAGTGCGTGCCCGTGCATTGATTTCGTCGAGGAGATCGACAGATGTCGGGCCGCGTCACCGAACACCGCCTTGATGATATTGATTTCCGTGATGTCGTTGGCGACGGTGCCGGTGCCGTGCGCGTTGATGTAGTCGATGGCATCGACGGAGATGTAGGCGTCGGCGAGACACGCACGCATCGCAGCGGCCGTGCCTTCGTGCGTCGGCGCCACAAGGTCGGCTGCATCAGCGCTCATGCCAACGCCGGCGATCTGCGCCAGGATCTCGGCCCCGCGCGCCTTGGCGTGATCCGCGCGTTCGAGCACCACCATGCCCGCTCCTTCGGCGAGCACGAGGCCTTTGCGATACCGATCGAACGGCCGGCATGTGTCCGGCGCCATGACGCGCAGCGCCTCCCAAGCCTTCAGGATCCCATAGGTGAGCGGCGCCTCTGTTCCGCCGACGATCGCCGCATCGATGACGTTGCTGCGCAGCAGCCACACGGCCGTTGCGATCGCATGGTTGGACGACGCGCACGCCGAAGAGACGGTGAACACGGGGCCGCGGATGCCAAACGCCATACTGATCTGACTTGCCGGCGCACTCGGCATGACCTTCGGCACGGTGAACACGTTCGCACGCTTGGCACCTTCAAGGAAAATCCTGCGGGTACAATTCCTCGATCGTCTCTCCCCCGGCCGTTCCGACGCCGACGAGGCAGCCAATTCGGTGTCCAGTGTGCTCGAGCGGCAGGCCCGACTGTGCGATCGCCTGCTGGGCCGCAACGATCGCCAAAACGCTGAACCGGTCCAGCATCGGCAACCGACGGGCGTCGAGCATGTCGCGAGGATCAGGCGCGGGGATGGCGCCGACGATCGAGACCTTCAGATCGGACGGTTCTGCCTGCTCAAGTTTGCCGAGACCGCAACGCCCGTCCTGCAGAGCCGACCAGAATGCCGCCACCGAGTGGCCAAGTGCCGAGACGCAACCAGCGCCGGTAACCACGATAGGCTCATGCTGCACTTCCGCGTCCTTCAAGACCGAGCGAGTGGCCCAGCTCGATAAGGTTTGCGACGGTCTTATAGCTGTTCCAAGCCTCCACCGCATCCCCCGGTATGGTCACGTCATACTCGTCTTCAATCGTCATGATGATCTCGACCAGATCGAGTGACGTAACGCCCAGTTCGGACAGGACAGACTCCGGCTTGATCACCGACGGGTCCAAATGGGCCTGTTTGGCAATCACCCTCATGAGCGCGTCTGCCATCGTCTCACCCATGGTCACCTGCCGGCATTGTTTCTGTTGGACTATAGGCCATCGCCGACGCCCGATCCGACCTCGGCCAGTCGGGCCACGAGCCGCCGCACGCGCCGCATCAACTTCAGATTCTCCATCGCCTCCGCGCGCGGCACCGCCGGATATCCGGCATACACGCCACCATCCGGGATGTTGGTTCCAACGCAGGCCGCACCACCTACAACGGCCCAAGCACCGATCCTAAGGTGGTCGGCAACTCCAACTCGACCTCCGAGCACGGCACCGTCACCGATCATCACACCGCCCGCAAGGCCCACCTGCCCGCAGAGCAGGCAGTCCTTACCGACCTCGACGTTATGGCCAATCATCACGAGGTCATCGATCTTGGTGCCGTCACCGATACGTGTCGGCTTCAGCGTGCCGCGGTCAATCGAGGTCAGTGCGCCGATCTCCACATCATCCCCGATTTCAACGATCGACAAGGCGTGAATTTTCAGCAATTCGTTCCGCTCCAGATCGGTCGGCGCTGCACCTGCGGGACCCTGTGCGGCCTCGAGCGCGCCGGGGTGCGTCGGCACAAAGCTGAACCCATCGGCACCGATCGACGCGTTATGATGCAGGACGGCGCGATCTCCTACGCGGCATCCCCAGCCAATGCGGACCCCTGGATAGACGAGGCAATCCGCGCCGAGGGTTGCGCCGTCCGCGAGCGTCGCTTGCGACAGGATGATCGAGCGGGGCCCGACAGATGCGCCCGATCCGATCACCACCAAGGGCCCGATCGCCGCGCCTTCGCCGATCACCGCATCCGATGCAACCACTGCACTTGGATGTACGCCCGGATGAACCTCGGGACAATACCTGAATACCTGCGTGATGGCTGGCAGACTGGAGCGGGACGGCCGCATGAAGATCACGGTCTGAAAGCTCTGAAGCGGGATCTGCGTGCCCTCTGGCACGAGCGCGATCTTTGCCCGGCTTTCACCGAGGACTCGGATTGTATCTGCCGAGGCCGCGATAGCGACATCGCCCTCGCGCGAGGCTTCCGCCGGATGCACTGCCCGGGAGATCTCCACGTCGGCAGCGCCGATCACGCGACCGTCCAACGCTGCAGCCAGCACCGAAGCTTTCATCGTCGCTATTCTGACCTGTGGCTTGAGGCAATCAAATAGGTGAAAATTCGGTAGCCGCGAAACTTTATGTAGCACTTCTACACAAGAAGCAGCACCAGATTTGGTGGTCAGCCGGCCCCACCGTGGTGGACGACCGACCTGGAATATTCAGCAAAGGCCGCGTCGGTGAGCACGAGGGATCATCGTGGCCAGGCGTGGCGCACGTCTTCGCTGGTCTTGCCAGCAATCATTCCGGTCTCCTCGCTCCGCAGTAGCTTGCTCGTCCGACGATATGGTCGCGGGATACGCTGTGCGACCTGTTCCTATTCGGACCAGACGACACGGCAGGGCTCCCGCAAGATAGCAGCAACCCCAGGTGGTAGACAGCGTGCCCGTACTGATGTGATGATGAAGCTATACACCATGTCAGTGACCGGGGCATCGCACTCGACCGAAAGGCCGCTAAATCGGCGAAAGCTGATAGCGGTCATCCATGCGGATATGGTTGGCTATAGTCGCCTCATCGGGTTGGACGACATAGGAACGATCGAACGACTGCGCACGCTGCGCGGCGAGGTTATTGACCCGGCCATTAATGATCATGGTGGCCTGATCGTCCAGACCGGAGGCAATTCCCTGCTGATCGTGTTCGATAGCATCGAGGGGGCGGTGCGCTGCGCCGTGCAGGTGCAACAACAGGTGCAGATACGCGACAGCGACCTGCCCCGCGATCGAGCCATTCGGTTCCGCATGGGAATCAACATTGGCGACGTGATTGCCGATGGAACGGATTTGCACGGTGATGTGGTGAATGTGGCGGCCAGGCTTCAGGCAGAATGTCCGCCGGGTGGCATCTGCGTCACGCGACCGGTGCGCGATCATATGCGTGACCGACTTGATTTGGCCTTCGACGAACTTGGTGCGCTCGAACTAAAAAACATCGCCCGGCGGGTCGAGGCATTCGTGCTACGGCTTGAGCCAGGAGCCGCCGGCACGCCCGGAGGTTCGTCGAACCAGCAATTACACTCGATGCCGACGCGACCTCGCCCATCTGTCACAGCGGCGATAGGTCAGGGTGTCCCAAGTGTCAGACTCACCCCGGAAGAGGCTGTTGTCGCCCTACGACAAATCGTGAGGGCGTGGGAGCTCGATCGCTTTGACGCAACAGCCCTGATCGGCGTTCCCGGGGGCGATATTGCCGCGATAGCGTGGACAGAAGATCTGCTGCTGCGCGTTGCTTATCTGGTCGAGTTGGAGCAGGCGTTCCTAAGACTGGACCCCAAGGGCGGTATCCCGCGTTGGGTCGCAACACGAAAGCCAGGACCATTTTTTGGCGATACCTCCCCGCTGCACATGATGACCGGCAGTACGCGTAAAATGGCGGAGCTGCTGCAGCAGGTCGAACGATGGAGTGCCGGCCGGCGCTGATCTCATAAGGCCGGTTGTTCAGCGGCCCGCAACCGGTAGCCGCCTGATGGGCAGCTACCGATCTCGGTTCGGGTCAATCGCAGAGCTTGACGTCGAGCACATACCAGCACTTGGGGCCAGTGGTCTGCGCCACGGGCTGGACCGGATGCTCGTCGGCAACCCGCGAGAAGCCATACCCATCGACCTGCCAGTGACCGGCCGGGGCACTGTAGGACGCCAGGAATTGCGCTTCCGCCTTCGATGCAGCGTGCCCGTTGACGACGTAGTCCTGGGCGTGGGCCAAAGGCGCGAATGCGTTGAGGGCCACTGAGGCGGCGGCTAGAACCAGAAACTTGCCCATGACCCACTCCGTTCGCTTTGGCCCCAAAGGGCGGCTCGTGACGCGACGGAAATTGGCCTCGTATGGGCCGGCTCGATATGAAGTGATTCACTGCTCGCGGACCCGCAGCCGGAGAGTTTTGGCCGATAAAATCCCGGATTGCGGCCTGCCTTCCTGGCGGGCAGTCAGATCGGCGCGATGGCTGGCGCCTGCCGAGGGTCAGCCGGCCGCTCGTAGAACCCCCTTTCGCGCCACCTTTACCGGGAGACGCCCCAGGCCAAAGCGTTTGGCCAATTTTGAGCGCACCTTTGCGTAGTCTGGTGCCACGATGGGATACGACGCCGGGAGACCCCACTTCTGCCGGTATTGATCCGGCGTGAGCTGGTGATCGGACCCGAGATGCCGCTTCAGCATCGCAAAGCCCTTGCCGCATTCGAGACAGACCAGGTGGTCCGAGAGAACGGATTGCTTCACCGGCACAGCTGGTTCCCCGATTGACGGCTCAGGCCCGCGGTCAGCATCCGCCAGGGCGCGATGGACATCGTGGATCAGCTTTGGGACATCTTCGGAAGAAACCGCATTATTCGCGACATGCGCAGAGACGATTTGCGCCGCGAGAGCAAGCAGGTAATCGTGGTCGGTCATATAGCCCTCTACAATTCGGCGTCGAGAACTTATGATCGCCGATCACTTTGTCTACGGATTGGTGCGGATGTGGATGGAATTTCATCCGCTCCGCCAGTTCAGTCGACAACAAATCTGGCTCGGGAGGGGAGGCGCATCTATGACGGCAGCACTGTGCGGATGGCGAAGGGCGGCAGAGTTCGCCACGCTGATATTTCTGGCAATGGCCTTCCTACAGAGCCCAGCATCCGCGGGTGCGCTCGACCGCATTCGCCAGGATAACGTCATCCGCGTCGCCTGGCGCGCCGACGCGCCGCCTTTTTCCTACAAGAACGACAATGACCAACCCGCCGGATTTATGGTTGATCTCTGCCAGGCGGTCGTCAAACGGCTCGCGCAGCAGTTGAACCTGCCGTCACTGAAAACAAGCTATCTGACGGTGACCGCGGTTGATCGTTTCGAGGCGATTCAGCAGAACAAGGCTGATCTGCTCTGTGAGCCGACCAGCAGCACTCTGTCACGTCGCAAGCTCGTGGATTTCTCGGTGACGACGTTCGTTGACGGCGCCAGCCTCATGATCACGACCGACGGACCGCATAATCTGCAGGAGCTGGCCGGACGGACGATCGGCGTACTGGGCGGCACCACCACTGAGCAGGAGCTGCGCAATACGCTCAGCGGCGCCGGGATCACCGCAGAGGTCATTCCAGCCAAGACCCACGCAGAGGGTCAAGCGATGCTGGAGAATGGCAAGACCTCGGCCTACTTCGCCGATCGATCGATCCTGATGGCGCTTATCGCGAACAGCAAGGCACGCGAGAAATTCAGACTGGCGGATGCTTACCTGACCATAGAAACCTACGCACTGGCCTTGCCGCACGGTGATGACGATTTCCGGCTCGAAGTCGATCGTGCGCTCAGCCATATTTATGGTTCCGGCGAGATCACCGCAATTATGGAGCATACATTCGGCAAGAACTTCCAACCAGGGCCGATGCTGCAGATGGTTTACCTGCTGGGCTTGCCTGACTAGTCCGCAAGTCTTTAACACGGATTACACTGATTACGCACGGAGTTTCACGGAGGCGCTTCGCGCAAAGCGCGTGGTATGTTTTTGAAACTCCGTGCAAAAATCCGTGTAGATCCGTGTTGAATCCTTGCTTTCTCTCGTCCCGCCGGGGCCTCGCTATAAATTCCCAACTGCACGCCCTCGAGCGCGAATTTCGGACGAGGAGGTATCAAGGCGGAAACGGAGCTGCGGAATTTCGGTGAAGAGATCGGCATACCGCCGCGGCACCGGGATGTCGTTCAGCGCGCGCACGCACCCCGTCGCGTCGATCCGCACTGCCACCAGAAAGCTGCACCCGGATTTAGCGATCTCCTCGAGCGCCACATGCATTCGAACCTCGTCATCGCCATAATATTTCGGTGCAATCAACCGCTCCGCCGTATCCGCGCCGATTACAAATGTAGCCCCCGGAAACAAGCGCGACTTCTCGAGGAAGGTGGGCGCTCGCGAGAGTTCGACCGGCCACTTCCAGGCGAATTGAGCGAGCCGGTTTCTCACCGTCTCGCCCGACAGCGGCGGCTTGTCGACATTGGTGACAGAGATTTCGAACGCCGAAGGCTGCTGCCTGAGCTCTTCGGCGACCCGGGCCAGCAACACGTGCCCCTCATGCAGCGGGTTGAAGGAACCTGGCAACAGCATGAGGGGCCGCGGCGCTGACAGCATCATTTGGCCATCCGGCTGGACGGTGACGCGATCGACCTTGCCCCCCAGGAGCTGATCGATGGCATCCACAGTCGCGACGACCATTTCCGAAAATTGTTCATCCGCATCGAGCAGGCTGTGCGGCGACGGTGCGGCAATCCCGCATGCGTGGGCCAGCCACAGGATGATTGCGCGCGAAACCAAGTCTTCCTCAGCAGCGCGATCGCGCCGCCCCTTGGCCAACACGCCAGTGCAATGCGCGGTGCGGTCAGAGCTCAGCGAACGCGATGTGAAATCGATGCTCGCCTCTACGCGGGCGATCGCTCACCAGTGCCGCCGTGGCGCCAACACCGACCGGATCGGTGCCCGCCGGCACAAACTTGGCTGCGCGTGCCCGTATGCTTCGTGCCATCGCGATTGCGGTGTCGGCATTGCTTGCCTGTTCCGGCACAAAGCCGAGAAATGCCGCAAGCGCCAGCGCGTCGTAAGGAACCTGCGCCTCAATCAACAGCCGAGAACCGCCGGGAACACGCAGCAACTCCCCAATCGCGCCACTGCCGCCGCCGGTTATTGCAAGTGCAGCCTTGCGGCCGGACGCGTGCAATGCGGAGATCAATTGTTGCCACGCAACGTCGGAGGGGCTCATGGTGCGTGTGTGTTCCGAAGCTGAAAAGTGCCACGCGAAGGGTGAGGGGCAGTTCGGGATAAGTCAACAGAGTTCGACTGACGCCCTGCCCGCCACGTTCTCGTTGGGAATGCACCATCGCGCCATACCGTGATGCCGGACATGACCGACCTCAGCAGCTTTGTCGCCACCGCGTCCACCTTCCAGACATCGCCATCCGTCTGGCAACCCTTGCGCCAGGCTTCCCTCAGAGAGAACAATGAGACTGCGACAATGAAATCGCGGTCACGCCGCCAAGGGAGAGAATGCCATGGACCTCGGATTGCAAGGCAAGCATGCGATCGTGACCGGCGGCAGTCGGGGCATCGGCAAAGCCATCGCGCGGGAATTGGCGCGCGAAGGCGTCGATGTGGCGATCGTGGCGCGCAACAAGGAGGCTCTGGAGGCGACGGCGCGGGAGCTGGGGGCCGAAACGAACCGGCGCATCGTTCCCCTCGCGGCCGATGTCACCAGCAAGGAGCAGGTGGACCGCATGGTCGCCGAGGCGGCGCAGCAACTGGGCGGCGTGCACATCCTGGTCAACAGCGGGTCCGCGCCAGGCGGTTCGGCCACCGCGACCGGCCCGATCGAAACGGTCGTCGACGAGGATTTGATGGAGGATTTCAACGTGAAGTATGTCGGCGCGCTGCGCTGTTCCCGCGCCGTCATTCCGTTCATGAAGACGGCGGGCTGGGGCCGCATCATCAACATCAGCGGCGCCAACGCCCGCAACGCCGGCAATCTCAGCGGCGGAGCCCGCAATGCCGGCCTGGTGCACATGACCAAGACGCTGGCGGTCCAATTGGGCCGTCATGGGATCACGGTCAACTGCATCCATCCCGGCACGACCCGCACCGAGCGCACGCCGAGCCTGCTCGCAGCCCGCGCCACCCAACTGGGCGTATCCCCGGAAGAAGCGGAGCGGCAGGACTTCGCTCCCAACTCTCCGCGCGGCAATGCCATCTGCCGCATGGTGGACGCCTCGGAGGTCGCTTTCGTCACGGTATTCCTGGCCTCGGACAAGGCCTGGGCGGTCTCCGGCGAGTTGGTCGCGGCAACCGGGGGGGCCGGGCGGTCGGTGTATTTCTAAAGCCGCACGCCACGGAGAAAGTAAGAAATAGCGCCGCGTGCGCAGCGCATTGCTACTTCCTCCGTGGCCCTCGACGTCCTCCGTGCTTCCTCCGCCAGGTTGCGTCCACGCCAACGGCATGCGGTCAAATGCGAGCTCAAGCGGATCACGATATGCAAATAAAGCAGCGCGACACGGCAAATGACGACCGGCCAGGCTCGGCTTATGGGCCAAGATTTACAAGTAGCTGCGCCGCCATAGCCTTCACATCGTAGCTCCGCCCGGCGCTGAACCGTCGCGCGGTGCGTTCCTGGCCCGGCCTGCTGACGGTGAAGGTAGGTCCGTCTTCCGCGATGGCGAATTCGACCTGAAACGTGGTTCGGCCGTCGGCGATGACGATCGATGAGGCTCCATCGCGCAACGCCAGCAGAAACGCTTTGGCCTCGTCCGTCGTCAGATCGAGGCGGGGCCTCATCTGAGGGGAATCATCTTCCGTCGGCTCACCGGTGATCGAGATGGTCATGCTCGACCGGTTGATGGCGGGTACCTCGGGTATGCATCGGAACGTGAGGGTACCATCGCCACGACCGCGAATTTCGATCGGTCCTGGCCGCCGTGCAGGCGACAGTGCGCGCGCGAGCGCGGTCGGTGGGAGAGAAACCGGCAAGGGCTCAACAGGACGACGCGTGAAACGGGATGGCGGCAGAACCAGTGGACCTGGTTCGCTGGTTGGAAAATCGGGTATCGGTGCGTCGATCGGAGCGCCGGGTATGGGCTTGAGGGTCATGGCAATGCCTCGAGACGATAGATCAGCATAGGGTCTTTCGGGACGTGAAGCTGACGGGCGACACCTCCCGAACAGGTCAAACAATCGCCGTCACGGTACCGCAACGCGGCCGTTGGCCGCAATCAAATCGTGAGGCAATTCGCCCGAGGCATCACGATGGCGCCAGGACATCGGCGTTGCACAGGAACAGGAAGCGGAAACGCAGATGCACGCAGATCAGAAGAGATGACGCAGATGGCGCGCTGGCACCGTCCGCAGCTCGCGTGTATGGGCCAGTGCCGGTTCAACCTGGTTCAGCCCAGTATTTGCGTTTATCTCTTCTGATCTGCGTGCATTTGCGTTTCCCCTTTCTTACTGCGTGCAGCCAACGCACGGGATCAGCGAAGCGACGCAAATTCGTCGCGGGTCGCGGTCATTTGTGAGAATCTCAGGACCAACGCTCCGAAGGTCCAAGCCGGTGCGGCGACGATGGCCTGGGTTCCAGGGAATGCCGGGTGTAGGAAAATGAGGGGATTCCGGCTACGACAATGACCGAATAGCTTAGGAGGCGGTTGTGGCGTTGCTCATCGTTGATCTGGACAAACATATCGGCAACGCCAAGGCATGGCGCGACACATTCGAGGCACAGCTGCCCGATTTGGCAATCCGCATCTGGCCTGATACGGGGAAGTTGGCGGATATCGAATATCTTGCCTTCATGCATCCAGATTTCGATTCTCTTCCCAGTTTCCCGAACTTGAAAGCCATGTTCAGCCGCTCTGCCGGGGTCGAGTCCTTTGTTGATCATCCAAAGCTGCCGAAGGCCCCGCTATGCAAGGTCGAGCCGCCAGGCGGCGATCCGATGATGACGGAATACGTCGTCATGCACGTCCTGCGTTTTCATCGTGACATGCCCGGGTATCAGGCGGCTCAGGCCAATCGGGAGTGGCGGCGCACAACGATTGTGCGACCCGAGCAAAGGCGTGTCGGATTCCTCGGATTCGGCATGATGGCGAAGGCGCCGGCGCTCGTTTTGAAGTCGCTCGGGTTCAAGGTCTCGGCCTGGGTTCGACATCCGCGCGACGAAGGTGACGTTTCGATCTATCATGGCCCCGACCAACTTGAACCATTCCTTCAGCAGACCGACATCGCGGTCTGCCTTCTGCCGCTGACGAGGGAAACCGAGGGCATATTCTGCGCCCGCACCTTTGCCATGATGCCACGAGGGGCGATGCTGGTGAATGTTGGGCGCGGCAAGCATGTGGTGGATGAGGATCTGATCAACGCGCTCGATTCGGGGCAGTTGTCATATGCCGCTTTGGACGCGCTGTGGCCTGAGCCCCTGCCGCCAACAAGCCCACTTTGGCTGCACCCTAAAGTTACCGTGATGCCGCACGTGGCGCGGCGGCCGACCGTCGCTCAACTCGTGACTGAGATTGCGGCGAACATCCGAAGCGTCGAGGCAGGCGGCCGGCTTTTGCAGGAGATCGACATCACGGCGGGATACTGAGCGACTTCGGACCGCTGACGAACGGACTGCCGCGAAGATAAAATCGCAGGAGGCGGTTCGCATCGCGCGAAATGCCAATCCTGGTGCTCTGCCCGATTTCGCCGGGTTCGCAGTCACCGCGTCCGAGCCACAGAGGGCCTTCCCGGCAAAGATCGAGCCCATCGAGGCAACGATCAACGCGCAATGCCGCGGCGAGCCTTCCTGGACCTCGCGCCAGGTCGCGCAAGCGCTCGATGCCGCGATTGAGCCTCATGATTTTGATGCCTTCGAGCGGCTCGATCGCCCTGATCAGGACGCCGGCTCCGATCCCGGGCATCTCGCTCGAGACATTCAGCATGTATGAGCTGCCGTAGGCGAGATAAACATAAGCGTGCCCACGCTCGAGAAACAACGAACGATTGCGCGGCGTCATCCCTCGGTAGGCGTGCCCGGCGGCGTCGCCGACGACATACGCCTCTGTCTCGACAATGCGGCCGCTCGCGACGCCGTCAGGCAACGCCCGCACCAATACAGTGCCAATGAGATAACGGGCGAGAGAGATCGTATCAATCGGCAGCTCCGAGCGAGCGAGCAACCGACGGCAATCCTTACGGCGGCCGGGTTTCAGGGCATCAGCTCGACCCATTGCGCGCGCGAAGGCCCCGGCTCGAACGAATCGCCGAAATACTGGGTCTCGCGGGCCACCTTCCCATCGAGGAACTCCATGATGCTCACGGTGTAAGACGGCTGCCCATCATAGATTATGACATATTCAGTGACCCAGAGGTCGCCCACGCCGATTATCCGCCGCACTGTAAAGCGTTTCCGGTTCGGCTGCGCGGCGCGAGATAATTGAATCTTTTGCCGCCCGCGGATGCGCTCGCCCGATTGCGGATATTCGAGCACCGCGTCCTCTCGGTAAATCTGGTGCTCCGCCTCGAAGTCGTTCGCATCGGAGGCGGCCCAGTGGTGATCCAGAGCCGCTCGAATCTCCCGGTCTTCCATAGCAAGTCTCCCTGACCCTCGCCGTCGATGTTGAGCCATTGTAGCATGCCTGGCCTGAAACAGGCCTTCGGCGTGGCCCTTGCTTCAGGCCGTGGTTTCCGTTTGAAAGAGACTAACCCGATCGTGGGATCAATGAACTACGCCAGAGGTGGGACTATGCGACCGAACAAGATCAAGCAGATGTGGCGTGCCGGGCAATGCGCGACGCTGGGTTGGCTCTCCGTGTCCCACGGGTTCACGGCCGAGGTGATGGCGCGCCAGGGCTTTGATGCTCTGTGCGTCGACCTGCAGCACGGCACCGCTGAAATGAAGGACGTCGGGCCCATGCTGCAGGCGATCTCGCAGACCGACACGGTCCCGGTCGTACGGGTTGCATGGAACGAGCCGGCGACCATCATGAAGGCCCTGGACCTTGGTGCCTATGGCATCATCGTACCGCTGGTCAATACCGCCGCGGAGGGCGCGATGGCGGTCGCTGCGTGCCGCTATCCGCCCGTCGGCATGCGCTCGTCCGGGCCAGTGCGCGCCGTGCACTACGGCGGCGCCGACTACGTGGCACACGCCAACGACGAGATCGTGATCATGGCCATGATCGAGACCAAGGAAGGCCTCGCCAACCTCGATGCCATCTGCGCCACTCCCGGCCTCGACGCCGTCTACATCGGGCCAGCCGACCTGTCGTTCGCACTGGGTCTGGCCCCGCGCGGCGATAACCCTGATCCGCTCCATCTCGCCACCTGCGACAAGATCCGGGAGGCAGCACATAAGCACGGCATCAAGTGCGTCATGCACTGTGCCGGTGCGGCGTTCGCGGCAGGTGCGGTGAAGCGCGGCTTCGACATGGTGATGCTCACGTCCGACCTATCGTGCATGGTCGCCGGCGCACGGATGCAGCTCGACGAGCTCAAGTCGAAGACGACCTGAGGATGGCGTCATCGTCGCCGGGGACCTCGACGCGCGATCTCACAGCGCTATCGAGACACGCCTGACTGGCATGGCGATTCACCCATAGCATTGCGGCCGGCAATAAGACCCTGCACCAGAGCGCGGGCGAGGCCGTGCTGGCTGAACCCGCCGGCGGACTCTCCGCCGCAATAAAGCCCGCGGATGATTTGTCCCGCGCGATCGATGACCTGGCATTTGGCGTTAATGCGTAGCCCCGCGCGGGAGTCGTGCGGTGTGGGGGTCGCCCATGCGGCGTGGTATGGTGGTTCCATGATTTTGTGAGCTGGAGCGCGTTTCCCGAAATCGGCGTCGACGCCTAAGTCGACAAAGCTGTTGTAGCGGGCGACGGTGGCTTCGAGGGCCGTCAGAGGCATGGGTACTCGTTGGTGTTTCATCACAATGTTGGATGCAAGTTCGGCGATGGTGTTGGCGGAAAAGAAAAACCCCGCGGCGCGATCAACGTAAGGCGGTTCGGTGTTCCAGCCCTCGCGCTTGGCAGCCGCGGAGTCGAAGATGGCCCAAATCGGACCACCGCCGTTATGGCCATCGCCGATACCGGCCAATGCGGCGTTCACCCAGTTTGTGGGCCGGTACACAATGTTCTCCGCATTTCGGTAATCGCCGTATCGGTAGTCCTTGATCTGCTCGTGGTTATTCGCTGTGAAGTTACCGTCGGTTTCGTCGAAGAAGCGCTGTCCAAGCATGTTGACGGTGATGACGTTCTGCCAGTCGTTCACCTGCAGGCCAGTGGCGCGGGCCTTATGGAAGACGGAACTGCCGGGCTGCCAGTAACAGCGGTAATTATACTGGTTGCCGATGGTGAAGGGTTTGGTCAGATGCAGGCCGAATTCGCCAGTCTGATTATAGAGGCCCCACAACGAAGCGCCGATGGCCATCGCGGCGATCTCCCCGGACGCATCCTGATCGGACCAGGGCATGCCCGAGAGGCCGCAATATTCCGAGGTCAAGCGTGGGTCGAACTGGCGGCGGAATTCAACGTTGCCGGTATGGCCGCCAGTCGCAATGATCACCGCCTTGCGTGCTCGGATGCCCAGAACGCTGCCTCTGTGCACAGCCTGAATTCCGATGACGCGGCCGGCGCCGGGGAATTCGCGATAGATCGCGGTCATGCGGTGCTCCAGCAAGATCTCGACACCAACCTTGCGGGCTGCGGCTTCAAGCGGGCGCATCAGACCGTTACCTGTCGATCGGGTTACGGCAGTGGTCGCGGGCTCGGGTTCGCCGGTTTGCGCGATGATCCATTGCATCGGAACAGCGTGCATCTCTCGCGGGACAGAGTTGCCGATTGATGTCCCGCCAAAGGAATCCGGGGCTTTGTCGGCGAACTTGACGCCATGGGCTAGCAGCCAGTCATAGGCCGCGACATTTTCATCGGCAAAGGCGCGCACCAGTTCCCGATCGTTATAGCGGTAATCCGGAAACCCGTTGGGCTGCACGACGGACCAGTCGGTGTTGTCCAGGAACACGAGGTCGGGGGAATCCTCAATCCCCGCTGCTTTCTGCGCCGATGTGCCTCCGCCGAGCGGGACGTTGCCGCCAGAGGTGATGGCGTGACCACCGATGTCGGGCTCAGCCTCGACCAAAATGACGGAGGCGCCGGCCTCGCGCGCAAAGATCGCGGCGGGCATACCGGCCGCGCCTGACCCGATGATCACGATGTCCGCCTCTCGGTGCCACGAGGCTGGTGATGGCACAGCCACGACGGAAACAGTGCCGAAGTGATTGTTCGTCATGACTTGACCCTCCGGTGGTAGTTTGCCGAGTGGAATAGGTGCGGTCTACTGATGGGCCGTGTTTGCCGACTGGACTTGGCCACCGCTGCTTTGGTGCGGCCGATGACGTTCAAACCGACCCACCACCCATTTGCCCGCCCACAATAGTCTGCTGCATGATGTTGCTCCGTCCAACGAAGCAGGAAGATGCGCATGTTGATGAGCACCGACCGCGTTCTGGTCAGTCATGTCGGCAGTCTGCCGCGTGCCGCACCATTGACGGACCTGCTGATTCGCCAGGAAGCCGGGGAGACGATTGATACCGCCGCGTTGGCCCGCGAGGTGGAGACTGCAACCGCGCACGTGATCGGCAAACAGGTCGAAGCCGGTGTTGACGTGGGCAACGATGGCGAACAGTCACGCGTTGGATTTCAGACCTATGTTCCGCGATGCCTGTGCGGCTTCGGCGGCGAGTCCAGACGTCCGCCGGCAAGGGACCAGCTTGAATTCCCCAGCTATGTCCGGCAGACGGCCATGCGTTTTCCGCACACTGCGCGCGCAATGAACGCCCCGGCCGCGCTGTCGGATGTGCGGTATATCAATAGCGCACCGATCAATGAAGACGCCGCGAGGCTCAAGCGCATGGGGGACCAGTTCAGCGAATGTTTCATGACGGCGCCGTCACCGGGCATCGTTTCCACGACCATGCTCAATCAGCACTACGATAGCCACGAGGCCTATCTGATGGCCCTGGCGAATGCGCTGGCCAACGAATATCGCGCCATCCACGACGCCGGCCTGATCCTGCAGATTGACGCTCCCGACCTGGCCATGGAGCGGCATCGGTTCTTCAACGATCTCACTGACGCTGACTTCCTCCGCCAGCTCGAACTGCATATCGATTCTATCAATTTGGGCATCGAGGGCATTCCCCGCGACCGCATCCGGCTGCATGTCTGCTGGGGAAACAATGACGGGCCGCATATCTACGACATCGCGATGGCCGCCATTCTGCCTGAGCTGTACCGTGCCAATGTCGGAGCCCTTTCGATCGAGTTCGCCAATCCCCGGCACCAGCATGAATACGATGCGCTACGCAGCAACAAGCTGCCCGCGCATATGCTGCTGATGCCCGGCGTTCTCGATACTACAACGAATTTTGTCGAGCATCCGGAACTCGTCGCCCGGCGACTCGAGGAAGCCGTGTCCGTGGTCGGCGACCGTGATCGGGTGATCGCCGGAACGGATTGTGGCTTTGGCACGTTCGCTGGCCGCGAATACGTGGCGGAGGAGATCGTCTGGGTGAAGCTCGCCGCTGCCGCTGAGGGCGCGCGCATCGCGTCGCGCCGGCTGTGGGGCCGGCCCAGCGAGTGATGACGTCACAGCCGAAGAACGCCGCCATCCGCCCAGGAGACCATCTCAACTGACAGCCCGGCGCGGAGACCGCCTCGCCCCGCAACCGGCGAAACCTCCGTGCCGAGCCGCTAGTAAAAAACCAGCGTCCTAACCTCGATGCTCTCCCGCGGCGGTGCGTCATCGGGCGTTTGCGGATCGTCGAACGCACCGTGCGCCGAGAAACGCGCCGGGCCCGAGCGCGCTGAGTCGAAGCAGCGGATCAGCACCGCCTCGTCCGCCTGCATCTTGGGAAAATAGTACCAGCGCTGGTTCGGATTGTAGGTGATTGCGTAGGTCTCGCCGGTGCGGTCGGGATAGTGCAGTTCGGAACCGACAAGGTTCATCGGTCTCCAGCGTTTCGGCGTCGCACAGGGCCAGGGGCGAGCGCAGCAGCGGGCCTACGATCGGCCGCCAGACATTGTTGATGGCAAAGCGGTGCTTCAGCAGTTCCTCGGCTTCCTCGCCCATCAGGTCGCGAACGCGCTGTGGCGCTGACCAAGCGGTGTAGTCGTTATGGACTCGCCCGGCGGGCATCTTGACGCCGCTGCCTTTGACGGCGGCCTTGGCGGCATTGCGCACGATATGGTCGAACGCGACGACCCGCCTGGCCCCGGTCGCCTCTTGCATCAGCCGCTCGCACTCGGGGTAGTAGACCGACGTGATGATCGTCTCGTCGTAGAGATCAGTCGCCGCGGTCTGATGGCGCAGCAGGACAAAGCCCTCGCGGTCAAGCGACAGCGCGTCGTTGACCGAGCGCGCGTCGTACACGGTGACCTTGTATTCAATCGTCTGCCCGTTGCGGACCGGCACGCCCGGCGGCGGGTCGTAATTGTGGGAATAAGGCTTCTCCGCCATGGGCTCCAAAAAATTCAGCGGCGCCAGGACGCCTTGCGGTTCCGCGCGTGTCATACCATCCATTGCATCCTCCATTGGAGGGCGTTGCCCGTCCACGATTTCATCCGATCTGGCGACAACCCTATGCGCTCATTCGCAACTCCGAAAGCCGGTGAGCCGAGCGTATTTCGTCAGCATGCTCGGACAATCCGATGGCGTCCGCCATTGGTGGAATGGTCTTACCAGTTGAGTGCTAAGTCTTCCGCGGCGACCAGCCATACGCCTTGGCGCAAGCTCCGCCCATCAGCATCGCCCGCTCCGTGTCGCTCAGCCGGTCGGTGCGAAAAAACGGCTCGACCGCCTGCTCGAAGTTGACGACCGCGAAGGCGCGCGTCCAGTCCGTGCCCCACAGGCAGCGATCGAAACCCCACGCATCGAACACGCGGGCCAGCGGGTCCCAAATATCAGGGAAAGGATACGGCTCCCGCGACAGCGTGCACGCGCCGCTGACCTTGATCACTGCGTTCGAACGCCTGGCGAGTTCCAGCACCTTCGGCAGGTCGGCCCATGGCTCCGGCGGCGCGGGCGGCACCCGCGGCTGCAGGATGCCCAGATGGTCGATGATGAAGCGCGTGTCAGGATGGCGATCGATCAGCGCAGTGCCAACGTCCAGATTGCCCCAGAACAGGACGTTGACCGGAAAATCGAGACGAGCGGCCGCACGCAGGATCCGGTCGAGGCCTGGATCGTTCGCCTCGCGCCCAGCCTCTTTAGGCAGCATGATGCGGACTCCCACGGCGCCCGGCGTCTGCTTCCAGTCAGCGATGACATCTGCCACCGCCGGATCGTCCGGGTTGACCGGCTTGACGATGGCGAACCGGTTGGGATGCGCCCGTTGCACTTCCACCGCATAGCTGGCGTCGTACTGGTACAAACCAAAGGCGGAGATGAAGATCGCGCCGTCGATGCCGAGTTTGTCCATCGCCGCCACCATCTCGTCACCCGTGACATGGTCGGGCCAGTTCGGCACACTGTGCCACGGTCGCTTCGCCGTGTTCGCCTCATAGGCATGGACCTGCAAGTCGATGATCGTCATCGGGTAACTCCTCTGTGCCACGTCAGCTTGGCGACCACAGCAGGTCTGTGTCCAGAGGGCTTGGCCCCACAGTGTGGATGGGCCGGCAACGGAGGATCGAGGATGGTCGCCAGCGACAGCTTCGCCGAATTCCTGCGCGAGCAGCTCGCTCCACTCGGCCGCGTCACGATGCGGCGGATGTTCGGCAAGACAGGCGTGTTCTGCAACGGACTGATGTTGGGAATGGTTACGGACGACACGCTCTACGTCCGGGTTGACGACCACAACCGGACGGTCTTCAAGGAAGCTGAGTGCGAGCCGCCCCTCAATTACGAGAAGCAGGGCCACAGCATAGACCTCGCCTTTTGGCGCGTGCCTGAGCACCTGCTCGACGAACCCGATGAGCTCGTTGCCTGGGCACGCGCAGCGCTGGCGGCGGCGCATCGGGTCGCGGGAAAGCGAGAACGGACAGCACGGGGGCAAAAATCAACGCCGGGCGCCAAGCACACGCAAGAGTCCGGGCCATAAGGCGATGTTCGGCACACTGGGACCGACTAACGCTGCGTGATGTTTGCTGCACCGCGGGTCGTTTGCGAGCCTACGTCTTCGCGCCTTACATCAGGGGTCCCGAACAGGTCAGTCAGGAGACAGAGCGTGCCATCCACCACACCACAACCCGTCGTCGCGACACTCACGCGCGCCGCTATTTTCCTTGTCGTGACCGTGAACCCCGCACCGGAACACGATGCCGCCGTACGGACCGTATGTGGTGACCTGGCAGCGCTTCTGCGCGCGGTGGGGTTCCGTGACCTTGAAGGGCGGCTGTCCTGTGTCATGGCGTTCGGCTCCGACATCTGGGACCGGCTCTTCGGAGAACCAAAGCCGAAAGACCTGCATCCCTTCCGCGAAATCCGCGGCCGGCATCACGCCGTCGCAACGCCGGGCGACATCCTCTTTCATATCCGCGCCGCGCGCACGGATCTGTGCTTCGAGCTGGCGACACAGATCATGTCGCGGCTCGGCAGCGCCGTCTCCACTGCGGACGAAGTGCACGGTTTCACCTACTTCGATGATCGTGACCTGATCGGCTTCGTCGACGGCACGGAAAACCCCGTGGAACAGGGCGCTATCGACGCCACCATCGTCGGCGAGGAGGACGCCGTGTTTGCCGGCGGGAGCTACGTGATCGTGCAAAAGTACCTGCATGATCTGAACAAATGGAACACGCTGCCGATCGAGCAACAGGAGAAGATAATCGGTAGAACCAAGCTGTCGGACATCGAACTCGACGATGCGGTAAAGCCGACGTCGGCACACAACGTCTTGACGACGATCGTGGAAGACGGAAAGCAGCTGGAGATCGTACGCGACAATATGCCGTTCGGCGACGTGGGCAAAGGAGAGTTCGGCACCTATTTCATTGGTTACGCGCGGTCGCCGCACAGGATCGAGCAGATGCTGGAAAACATGTTTATCGGTCGGCCGCCCGGCAACTACGATCGATTGTTGGACTTCAGCCGCGCCATCACCGGAACACTGTTTTTTGTGCCGTCGGCGACATTCTTGGAGAACGTGACTCCCGAGGCTGCCGACCCCACTTCGAATGCAGATGAGGCTGAAGATAACGCTTCATCAGAACGGTCTCAGAGCGACGGGTCACTCAGTCTCGGCTCTCTGAAAACAGAGGTGGGTCATGACTGATTTTCGCCCGGAACTCGCCCCAGCCGGCAAGCGCTCACGCCACGGGCAATGCAGGAGACCGAGGCAATGCACCAGCGCCTTCGCGCAGCGCCACCGGGACCGGCTTCATTGAGCACATGCAGCCGGACATTGATCGGTTGGGGAGCGCGAAGATCGGGAGCAGCCATCGGCTGGTATGGTGCCGAATCGATGTCGCTTGTCGCGAATGGGAACTCGCGTCCCGGTTGACCTAGATCAATGACGGGTTGTCCGTTTCCTGGGAACCTCGGACAGAAGCAGAGGAAATGGATGTCGCGTTCCACGCTATGAAAAGACGCGGCAGCCCAGCCGCCTGTTCTTACGAGACCTAAACCAGGAAGGACGTAGGGATGTCTAACCGGCAAAAGAAGAGCAACACGGTCCCGCTGAACTGGAAAGAGGTCTACTACACCAACTGTCCTCTCGTCTCTGCCAGCAACGTCGATCAGGAACTCGGATGGACGCGGGAAGAGTATAAGAAAATCGGAATTTACTACTCGTTCCTCCGCAGCAGAGAAGAAAACAACTGGTACCCGCACTACATACACGACCTCGATAATCTCATTCGGTTTGGCGGATTGTTCCCGCCAATTCATGTGCACGCCGACATCCGCCGGACGAGGCTCCTGGGAGCGACACAGGTGTATGAGGGCGGCTGCATGATGGTGCGCGCCCGCGACAAGATGTATCGGATGAAAGATCTAAGGGGCAAGAAGATCGGCCTGTCGAAAAGCCTGAACACCATCAAGTGCGACTGGTGGCGCATCCAGGAGGAACAGGGCATCGAGCTGATGCTCATGCTGAACGATATGAACTCGCAAAGAGGTGGAGATCGTGGAGTTCCCCTATCCTGACGACTGGTACGACAAGCCCGAAATGGTCGGCCCGCCAATGGAGAACCCATCCGAGTTGTGGCTCAAACGCGACCACAAGCGCGACCTCGCATTTCGTCCGCTGGAGTCGGCGCTCGAGAAGGGTACCGTCGACGCGATCTACACGCAAAGCGGTCCGTTCCAACATCTGCAAGAGGCGACAGGTAAGTTCAAGGTAATCGAAGACCTGTCCAGGTATCCCGACTGGACGCTCCAGGTGTGCAATGTACCGGCCGTGATCACGTGCAGCGACGTTATGGCGGAGCAACACCCCGAGCTCGTCGTCACCTTCATGAAGGGCATGATCAAGGTCGGGCGCTGGGCCAACGAACATAAACATGCGGCGGCCGCCATCCTCGACAGGCAGACATTCTACCTGGATGTCGAGGATACGTATCGGGGCATCAAGGACATAGACATGGTACCTGACCTGTCGCCTCGGAACCTGGCAGCCATTGAGATCGGCAAGGATTTCATGCTGGGCCATGGCTACATCAAGCACGACTTCGATGTCGGGAAGTGGGCCGCGCCAGAGTTCCTCGAGCAGGCGGCCAAGGAACTGCTCGAGGAGCGCTGGACAAAGGTGACTGGGGGGAAGCTACCCGAGGCCACGCCGTTACGGCTCGGATAAAATCCGACCTCCCAGAGAAGAAGGCATCCATGAAGGTCGTCGCTGCGGGCGTGCTTCGTCGTGATCACGAGATCTTCCCATGATCCCGGGAGAGTTCTCGCTTTTTCTGGAAGGGCCTTTCTTCCGACTTCTGCGCCTGATGCGGGTGCAAGAGGCTCACATCAGGCGTGTGCGCTACCAGATACTGTTCATCCTTCCTCTGATCGCATGGCTCCCTCTTCTGGTGCTTTCCGCCATTGGCGGGCAGTTGCTGCGAGGAAACGTCGCGACACCGTTCCTGTTGGATCTCGAAGCTCACATCCGCTTGCTCGTGGCGCTGCCGTTGCTGATCATCGGCGAACATGTAGCCGAACGGCGCACGCGCCCCGTACTCCAACAGTTCCTCCTACGTCAACTGATCCCACCTCACGCAATGACCCGCTTCGAGGCTGCAGTCGCGTCGGCCCTTCGCATCTGCAGTTCGATCTCGGTCGAAGCTCTGATCATTGCGTTCATCTACGGCGTCGGCATACTCGTGATCTGGCGACAGTACGTGGCGCTCGACACTGCGACCTGGTACGCAGCACCACTGGCGCAGGGCTCGAAACTTTCGCTTGCCGGGATTTGGTATGCCTACATAAGCCTGCCGATATTCCAGTTTCTGATGCTCCGCTGGTACTTCCGGTTGTTCGTCTGGGCGCGCTTTCTTGCGCAGGTCTCACGCATGGACTTGCACCTGGTTCCCACCCACCCGGATCGCTTAGGCGGCCTGAGCTTTCTGCTCGGGGCAACCGGGGCTTGGTCGTCTTCGCCAGTGCGCACGGGGCGCTTCTCGCCGGCTGGCTCGCAACGCGCGTACTCATCCTTGGAACTCCTCTCACCGAGTTCAAGGAAGAGATCGCTGCCATAGTGATCTTGGTGCTGTGCATAACACTCGGCCCTCTCCTGACTTTTGCCAATCCGCTCTTCCGGGCCAAACGCCGCGGCATACGCGAATACGGGACCCTCGCGGCACGTTATGTCCGAGAGTTCGATACAAAGTGGCTGCGTGGCGATACCAACGACACAGAGCCGTTGATTGGTAGCCCCGATGTCCAATCCCTCGCTGACATGGGAAACAGCTACAGCGTCGTTTCGTCGATGCGTTCCATACCGATAACTCGGGAAATCATCATTCGCTTTGCGGTCGCGACACTCTTGCCCGTAGCCCCTCTGATGCTGACACTCATGCCGTTGGAGGCCATGCTGACAAAGCTTGTCAGCATCATTCTGTAACGGCGAACGTAAGTTCGGGGTATCCGCGACGAAGTAGCCGATGGTGACGAAGGGAATCAGGCGTCGCGACACCCGCCATGGTGCGTACTTCAAAAGTGTCCGTCGATGCTTCCTTCCCCTTTTTCCCTCGGCGCCCGCCGAGTTGCGGCTTTATTCTGCCACGCTGGGAAGTTAAGCTCGCCGGTCAAGTCTCGCCGTGCCCGCCCGTTCAGCCAGCGATGCCAAGCAGCCGTGCCGCGGTGCCGCCGAGGATGGCAATTCGCTCGTCGTCGCTCAGTCCCGGCGTGTTGAGCACGAGATCAACCTCGGTGCTGGTCCACGGGAACGGATAGTCGGTGCCGATCATGATTTGGCCCGGGCCGGTCTCCGCGATCAGGTGGCGCAACGCCTCAGGGGTGAACACGATTGTGTCGAAATAGAGCTGACCGTCCCGTAGATACGCCGTCGGGTTCTTCTTGGGCAGCGGGCCGACGCGGTCAGGGAAGCAGCGGATCACCGCGTCCGAACGGTTGGCATACGACGGCAGGAATCCGCCGCCATGCGCGGCACAGATCTTCAATCCGGGGAATCGGTCGAGCGTGCCCTCGAAAATCAGATGCGACAGTGCGATCGTGGTCTCCAGCGGATTGCCGATCGTGTTGGTCAGCAGGCCACTGCCGGCGAGCCGGCCAGAGGGTTCCAGTTCGCGCGTGCCGAGCGGATGCATGAATACGAGAACGCCAAGTTCCTCGCACTTGGCCCAGAACGGATGAAATTTAGGATTGGCCAGTTCTTCACCTGCGATGCTGCCGGCGACACCGACACCGCGGAAGCCCAGGTTCTTCACCGCGTGCTCGACCTGTTGCGCAGCGAGATCCGGGAATTGCAGCGCGGCGGTCGCGAACGCGACGAAGCGGTCGGGACTGGACGCGCAAAATTCCACCAGCGTCTCGTTCTGCACCTTTATCAGTGCGGTCGCTGCGTCGCGTGGCGCACGGTACCAATAAGGATTGATACTCAGCGCCTCGACGTCGATCCCTTGGGCGTCCATCGTCGCGAGGCGCGTGCTCGTGTCGTGCATCAGCAGGCCCGGCGCTTCCAGCGGATGATTGATCAGCGCCGCCGCCGCCGGGACGATGCAGTGGGCGTGGACGTCGATGGTCTTGACGCGTTTGCCGTTGACCGCGACCTCGCGCCGGCGGGGCGCCGGGTTCTGCGTCGGCGCCACGCTTCCCATCGCACAGGGAATGAAAGCAAGGGCCGACAGAGCGCTGGTGACCAAATCGCCGGTGATGGGCATCGTCTTATTCCTCCTCCGTGTTTTGTCGCTCAGACATGGCCTGCCTCGCTGCCTGGCAGGCCGCGTCTGCCTATTCATCCTGCCGCGTATCCCAACGCAGTCAAACAGAGCGCGACGGCAGCGCGGCATAATCGCTGATCGAGCGAGGCGAGCGGCAACCTTCATCGCTGCGCCAACTCCAGATGCGCCGCGTCGTAGGCGGCAAGTTCAAAACGATCGGACAATCGCACCGTCGCGGTCCACGCGTTGCCGTCTGTGTCAGAGTCGACGGTTGAGGATCGGTATGCGCGAGGCGGGCTCCTTCGAGGCGAAGAACAGGTTCGGGCAGTTGCTAGAGAGGTGGTTGCGCCGACGTGAGTTCACGGCATCGCAGGTGACATATCCAGACGGACCGGCCGATGACATACTCCCGGCCCATGACCATCATGACCGGCTTCAGCCTCACCGACATTGAAACCTCCGGCGCCCGCATCCGGCTGCGCCATGGCGGCAGCGGTCCGCCACTGCTTCTCCTGCACGGCAACCCGCTCACCCATGCATCGTGGCACGCGGTGGCGCCGCGCCTGGCCGAGCATTTCCATGTCGTAGCCGCCGACCTCCGCGGCTATGGCGACAGCTCCGCTCCGCCCGAGGAACCCGGCAGCGTCAACTATTCATTCCGCGCCATGGCGCAGGACCAGGTCGAGGTGATGCAGGCCCTCGGCTACAGCCGCTTCAACGTCGCCGGCCACGACCGCGGTGGCCGCACAACGCACCGCATGTGCCTCGACCACCCCGACAAGGTGATCAAGGCCGCCATCATCGACATCGTCCCCACACTCGACATGTGGGCGGCGATGGACAAGCAGGGCGCCATCGGCGGCTGGCACTGGCCGTTCATGGCGCAACCGGCGGACTTCCCCGAGCGGATGCTGGGCAGCGTCCCCGCCGACTGGTTCATGCGCAAGAAGCTCCTGAAGTTGACCGCGAACCTGAACCACATCCCGCCCGAGATCTGGGATGAGTACGTCCGCTGCTTCAGCGAGAAGACCATCCGCGGCTCGTGCGCCGACTATCGCGCCGCTGCCACGATCGACTGCGACCTCGACACCGCGGACCTGCACCGCAAGCTGCCGATGCCGATCCTGGTGCTATGGGGCAAGACCAGCAGCGTGGGCAAGCGCTTCGCCGATCCGCTGGCGATCTGGCGGCAACGCGCGGACGACGTGCGCGGTGAGGCGTTGCCGACCGGACACTACGTGAACGAGGAAGCGCCCGACCAGGTGCTCGACTGGTTCCTGCGCTTCTTCGCGGACTGATCCGCTCACGCCTCCAAAAAATGCCCGAACGCGCGGAGCGGGCGCAGTTCGTCGCAGACCAGCTTGGTGATCGCCAGCATCGGCACCGCCAGTACGGCGCCGGGCACGCCCCACATCCAGTACCAGAAGATCAGCGCGAGGATCACCGCCACGGGATTGATCGTGAAGCGACGCGCCATCAGCATCGGCGTGACCAGTTCGCCCTCGACCACGTGGATCAGAAAATACAGCCCGACCGGCAGCAGTGCCGACCACGCAACACCGAGCGACAGCACGCTCGCCATCAGAAAGATCGCAATGGCCACCATCGGCCCGAGGATCGGCACGAAGTTCACCACGAAGGCGATGACGCCCCACAGCAGCGGATTGGCCACCCCGCACACCCACATCACGGCGAATGTCAGCACGCCCACCACGAAGTTGATCAGCGTCACGGTGACCAGGTAGACTGAGATGTTGCGCTCGATGTCCAGCGTGATCTCCACCGCCTGACGCTTCTCCGCGAAGCTCGGCAGGATCTCGACCAGACGGCGCAGGAACGTCTCGCCTGATACCAGCAGGTAGAACAGCACCACCAGCGTGGTGAACAGGCCTGCCGCGACTGTGGCGGTGCCGCTGAACAACGCCCCCATCACGTTGAACGACGGGTGCTCGGACGACGCCTGCGGCACGCTGACGCCGCCACCCGCGACGCTCTGCAACTGCCCCATCATCCACTCGAGCGTGCCGATCGGACGGGCGAGGAAGGCGAGTTGTTGCTGGATCTGCGGGATTGCCTCTGGCAGCTTGCCCGCCCACGACGACGCCGGTCCGGCGACGCCACTGATCACGCCCGCAAGTACCGCCACCAGCAGAACGATCGCCAGAAGCGCGCCGAGCGCGCGTGGCAGTCCGGCCCGATCGGTCAGCCGCACCAGCGGCTGGAGCAGCAGCTTCAGCACGATCGCCAGCACCACCGGCAGCACGATCGGCGATGCAATATAAAGTGCCGCAAGCGAGGCAAGCAGGAACAGCCCACCCAAAAAGATCGTGCGCGGCTCGGTTGGCAGCGGCATGTCTTCCCGCTCCTCGCGCGGAATTACTAGCGGGATATCGTCGCGCACGGCATCGGTCACTTCCACCACACGGGCACTCATGCCGACGCTCCTCTCCCAACCATTGACTGAAACGTTGCTGCAGCCATCCGGTTCGTCACACGATCGGCGCGTTGAGTTCGCGCGCCAGCTTCTGCTTCATCGCCACGGCGAAGGCGGCGTAATCCTGGCAGGTCAGCGCGAAGGCGCCGGGGCCCCCGATCACCTCAGCGGTGTAAAATTGCAAAAGGTCCGCCTCCTCGTGCAGCACACAGAGGCCGTTGATGGTGATGCCGGCCGCGGCCATCCGATCGCGGATTGCACCCGGCGCGATACCGTCATTCGACCTGCCGTCGCCGATCATGTTCACCACTTGCCGGGCCGGCGTGTCCGGAATGTGGCTCAGCAGTGTCAATGATGCGAGCAAGGCTTCACCAATCGCTGTCTGCCCAGCCGGCACGATGCGCGGCATGTCGTCCACCTGATCTGCAAAGCCATGCACATCTCCTGGCGAGGCAATGAGGGTCCAGTCGGTGATCACCTCCTGCGCGCCGGCACCCGACCACAGCAGCAGTGAGCACACACTGGCCTTGGCGGGGCCGCCGATCAAACCGGCGATGATCGATGGCTCGCGCAGCGCGGCGGCCATGCCACCGGCAATCAGGTTGAACTCGTCGTAGGTGACGCTGGCGGAGCCATCCACGGCGAGCACCAGCGCGAGATCGACGGCGTTCATGGGTACCTTCCGCGGGTCCCGGGCCTAGATGACCACGGGAGACCGGCTTACCGTAGCGTCTGGAGAACAAAACCCTGGTGCATGATCCGAAGCAATGACCGCCCCGTCCCGTCGCAAAAGCACAAAACCTGTGGCGTTTGACGTTCCAGGGCGCGTGACCAAGCCTGTGTCTCGGTGGAAGATGCGATCGAAGCGCGCGCTAAGCCGCCAGTTCCAGTATCTCCCTCACCTGCGCCGGCCCCTCAATCCTGCGCGGGTTGCGCGGCACCCACGGCGTGCCCATCGCCTGCTCCGCCATGCGATCGAACGCATCGCGCCCGACATTCACCGCGCCCAGATTGCGCGGCATTCCCAGCCCCGCGATGAACGCATCCAGCACATCGGCCGCGTCCTCGCCCGGATGACCCATGGCCGCCGCCACCAACGCCTGACGCGCTGCGTTCGCCGGCCTGTTCCACCGCATCACCGCCGGCAGCATGATGCACGACGTGTGTCCATGCGGAATGTCAAACACCGCACCCAGCACGTAGCCGATGCCGTGGCTTGCGCCCATCGGCACGCCGCTCGCCAGCGGTCCCATCGACAGCCAGGAGCCCATCTGACAATCCAGCCGCGCAGCAAGATCCGACGGATCAGCCTTCACACGCGGCAGTCCGCCTGTCAGCAGCGCCAGACCACGCAATGCCTGTGCATCGGCGTACGGATGCGCCTCGTTCGAGCAGATGCCCTCGACGCAGTGATCCACAGCGCGGACGCCGGTCGACAGGAACAGCCACTCCGGCGTGTGGACGGTGATCGCCGGATCGAGAATCACCGCGCGCGGAATGATGCGCGGATGGCGGAACAGCTCCTTCACCTTGTGCCGTTCGTCGGTGACGCCGGCAATGCCGGAAAACTCGCCGGCCGACAGCGTGGTAGGCACCGTGATCTGCCGCACCGATGGCGCGTTGCAGAGCGGCGGCAGGCCGTTCACCGGCCGTAGCGTATCGAGCGCCTCGGGTGTACGCACGTCATTGGCGAGGCAGAGCTGCACCGCCTTCGCTCCATCGGTGATCGAACCGCCGCCGATGGTAACGATCAGATCGGCGCGCGCCTCGCGGGCCTGTTCCGCCGCATCGATCACCGCACGGCGTGGCGTATGCGCCGGCATCCGATCGAACACGCCGACACAGCGATCGCCAAGAGCGCCACGAACCTTGTCGATCTCGTCGGTCTCGCGGTGCAACGTGCCACTGACCATCAGGAACACGCGTTGCGCATCGCGCGCCTGTTCGGCGGCGGCCTGCGCGCCTGGCACACCGAATACGACCTCCTCCATTTGGCTGAACACGACGCGGCCGGATTGCAGCATGGCGCTCTCTCCCGTTGGATATACTACTATAGCCGCGGCATCGGGCAGGGGGAACGCGATGGAGTACCGTAATCTCGGCAGCTCGGGACTGCGCGTGTCGCTGGTCGGCCTGGGCTGCAACAACTTCGGCCGCCGCATCGACTACGCCGCATCGCAGCCTGTGGTGCACAAGGCGCTCGATCTCGGCGTCACCCTGTTCGACACCGCCGATGTCTATCGCAGCGCGATCGGCGGCTCGGAGGAGTTCCTCGGCCGCGCGCTCGGGCCACACCGCAAGGACATCGTGCTTGCGACGAAGGTGAGCATGCCGATGGACGAGGCCCAGCGCGGCGCGTCACGCCGGATCATCATCGCCGGCGTTGAGGCGAGCCTGCGGCGGCTGAACACTGACTGGATCGATCTCTATCAGCAGCACCAGCCCGATCCGCTCACACCGATCGAAGAGACGCTGCGCGCGTTCGATGACCTCGTTCGCCAGGGCAAGGTGCGCTACATCGGCTGTTCGAACCAGAAGGCGTGGCAGGTTGCCGAGGCGCGCTGGACGTCGCGCGCACTGGGGCTGGCGCCGTTCGTGTCCTGCCAGGACGAATACAGCCTGTTGGTGCGCCGCGCCGATAGCGAGCTGATCCCGATGATGCAGCGATACGGCATGGGCCTGCTGCCGTACTATCCGCTGGCGAGTGGCGTGCTGACCGGCAAATACCGCCGCAACACGTCTATGCCGGAAGGCGCACGCCTTACCTTGCATGGCGCACGGTATGGCGACCGGTTCCTCAATGAAGCGACTTGGCCCATCGTCGAGCGTCTGGAGTCATTCGCCGAAGCACGCGACAGGACGCTGCTGGAGCTCGCCTTCAGTTGGCTCGCGGCGAGGCCTTGCGTGTCCAGCATTATCGCCGGCGCGACGAAACCCGACCAATTAGCTGACAATGCCCGCGCCACCGGCTGCATGTTGACGAGTGACGAATTGCAGGAGATCGATCGGATCACCACGACGGAATGACTCTGCCGGCCAGAGCTAGAGACCGCAGCGCGCATAGAACCGCACTGGATTGTCCCAGAACAGCTTGCGCTTGCGTTTCTCCGACATGTTGTTCCAACCCAGCACGATGTTGGTCGATTCGGGAAACGCGCTCTCGCCATGCGGATAATCCGAGGCGTACATCAACACGTGATCGCCAACGATATCAGCCACCATGTTGGTCACCTTCTCGCCTTCGGACACCTCGATGCTCTGATAGTAGCGGCCACCCGTCACGTATTCGCTTGGGTGGTGCATGAGGTCGGGTGGCAGTGCCGAGCGAATTGTCTCCATGTGTTCGTCCAGCCGCGCCATCCAGAATGGCAGCCATCCATGGCCTGCCTCGAGGCAACCCAGTCGCAGCCTTGGGAATCGGTCGAGCAACCCGGCACCGATCAGCGCCGCCATATTGCGCATGCCGCACCATGGATGTGCCGCAGAGCGCTGCAGCCAAAGATTGTCCCACGTATCCAGCCCACCCGGCGCATAGGGTGGCATCACCGTGAACGTGTGCAGCACCGCGGACAGATCGAGCTCCTGCGCCTCAGCCCAGATCGGATCGAGCGACGGCAGGTCGATCGGTGTGCCGTACGGCGCATAGACCAGCACGCCCCACGCCCAACGCTCGCGCCCCGCACGGCGCATCTCCTCGATGCTGCCTGCGACATCGCGTGAGCTGACCAGCACCACGCCGCCCAGTCGCTCGGGATAACGACCACAGTAATCCGCCATCCAGCGATGAAATGCGCGATACATGCCCATCTCCAGCGCGACGTCGTCGCCCATGGTGAATGTGCCGAACCAGCCTGACGGCAGCATGAAGTTCACATCGGAACCCTCGAAGTCCATGTCGGCGATGCGAGCCGCCGATGAACGATCGACGTCCGGCGAAATAGCGCGCGTCCGCTTCACGCCGGTGAATCCCGCCATGTATCCTGTCGGGGTCGCGTCCGCTGCTTCCGTTTCAGTATAGAGCCGCCGCTGATACTTACGCTGGCCCTTGTTGTAGGAGACATGGCCGCCCCTGCTGATCGCCTTGTACTGCTCCCAGCCGACGAGCCGCGCCTCGTCCTCGGCTGTCAGATAAGGCTCGAGCACATCCACATATGGGCCGACATGTGCATCGGTGTCGAAGAACCTGTAGCCGTCGCGTGCCATGATTACTCTCCAACCGATCAGGGAACTTCGCCGCCAGCCGAGCGACGGTACTTTGCGAGAGCCGTGGGTGACAGATAGCGCTCCTCAAGCGCGCGCTGCTTGTCGAGGCCTTCACCATCCGGCGGCAGTTCGGGAACGATGTACGGATGCTCCTTCCGGCGCGCGACGAAATCCTCCCACGCCGCGATACCGCGTTCGGAAAAGTCCGCCATGAAGTCGGACAGCGCCGCCCAGATCACATGATGCGAGAAGCTCGGCAGCCAGGCGATGGTGACGCCAAGTGCCAGATGCTCGTCCAGCGACAGATAACGTGGCAGCTTGCCGCGCATGAAGGACAGGGGGCAGGACACGGCCTGTCGCGCCTGCTTGATCTCCTCGATCGAATGCGGCGATTCAAGCTGCACCCAATCGACGCTCGCCTCACGCCGATATGCCGCCAGCCGCTGCAGCGCGTCGTCCAGTCCGCCGTTAGCCGCGTCGCGCGCATAGCATTGCGCCATTATGACGAAATCCGGGTCGAGCTCGTTCTTCATATCGACCGCGGCGCGATAGCGGACGATCGCCTGTTCCAACGGCACCACTTCCACCCCGGCGCTCTGAGTACGTCGCTTGCCCTCAATCGGCTGATCGTCGATCCGAATACCGGCGATGCCAGCCTTGATGCTCTCGCGCACCAGCCGGCGCACTGCCATGATGCCGCCGTGACCAGTGTCGCCGTCGATGATCACCGGTGTGGTCACGCTGTCCGCGATCCAGCCTGCGATCTGCACGCATTCGGTCATCGTGGCGGTGCCGACATCGGCCATGCCGGTATAGCCGCCCACCACCGCGCTAGTACCGACAAACAGCGCCTCGCAGCCCGAGCGTTCCATGATGCGCGCCAGCGCCGCGGTCGGTGGATGCATTACCGACAGGACCTTGCCCTGACGGTTTATCAGTTGCTTCAGGCGTGTCGTCGCGCGCAAACGGTCACTCTGTGGCAGTGCCATGACGCCGCATCTCCTGAATGATTGCGCTCTAACCGGCGCCGATCCTGGACTTCCTCATCGGTTTCATATATTGAAACTGTGTTTCGCAGTCTTGTGGGAGGATGCTATTCAACGCGCTGCGCGTGTCAAGCCACGACCAAAAGGGGCCGGCGGAATCCAGGTGAGTGCCTCGGCAGCCGATCGCTACAGCGTCTCTACCGTCGAGCGCGCGCTTGACGTGCTCCGCGCCTTCACCCACCAGCAGCCGGAACTGTCACTGACCGACCTCGTTTCGGCGACCGGCCTGCACAAGGCGACGGCCTTCCGTCTGCTGACGACGCTGTCGCGGCGCGGCATGACGATGAAGGACCCGCGCACGGGCCTCTATCGCCTCGGCTTCGGTGTCATCGCGCTGTCCGAGGTCGCCAAGGCATCCACCGGGTTTGTCACCCAGGCCCGCCCGTTCATGCGCCGCATCCGCGATGAGCTGAACGAGACCGTCTATATCGCAGTGCGCGTTGGCGACGACCGGATCAACCTCGACCAGCTTGAGGGCATTCGTGACTTCCGCCGCGTCGTGGCGATCGGCAAGTTGAATGCGCTCTATGTCGGCAGCACCAGTCATGTGCTGCTCGCCTCGCTGCCGGACGAAGACATCACGGAGTACTTCGCCCGCACAAAGTTTGTTCCGCCGTTCGTGGGCGCCAAGGTAGATGCGCAGACGCTGTGGCGCGTCGTTGCTCATGTCCGGCGGCACGGCTACGCGGAGACGCACAATAAGCGGATCGACGAGGGCGCCTCGATCTCGGCGGCGGTGCGAGGATCAGGCGATGCGGTGCTGGGCGCGCTGACCGTTTCCATCCCGATCCGCCGATACTCGCCGGATGTGCGGACGCAGGCGATCGAGACGGTTATTGCAGCGGCGCGCGATTTGTCGCAACTACTAGGGGCATCATGACCACCCACGACGCCGTCCGCTTCGTCGCCAAGAACATGCGTGTCGATCTCAGGCTGATCGCCGAGATGATCGCGCCCGGCTCGCGCGTGCTCGACATCGGCTGCGGCGACGGGATGCTGATCGATCACCTGTCGCGCACAAAAGGCTGCGATGCGCGCGGCATCGAAATCGACATGGCCGAGGTGATCCGCGCTGTGGCGCACGGCATGCCGGTTATGCATGGCGATGCCGACACCGACCTCGCGCACTATCCGGACGGGGCGTTCGACTACGTGGTGCTGTCGCGCACGCTTCAGGCGGTGGAGCAGCCGCGCGTCGTGCTGCGCCAGATGCTGCGCATCGCTACGCGCGCTGTGGTGAGCTTCCCGAATTTCGGCCATTGGATGGTGCGCTGGCAACTGGTCAGCACCGGGAGGATGCCGGTGACGCCCGCCTGGGATCGGCCGTGGCACGAGACGCCGAATATCCACCCCTGCACGATCCGCGACTTCTTCGCGTTATGCGAGCACGACGGCTATGTGGTGGAGAGCTGGCTCGCCGCGGACGACGCTGGCGGGCGCACGCCGTGGCGGCGCTTCCCGCACCTCGCCAATCTGTTCGGCGAACAAGGGCTGTTCCTGCTGCGGCGAGTGAGCAGCGGATAGGATTGGCAGCGCCCGCTTGCTGGCGTCAATGAAACCCCGCTTTCTTCAGCCCTTCGAGCATCTGGGCCTGGGTCGCCTCCGTGCCGAATTGATCGGCGAACGTCCGGGCGTCGAGGAGTGGCCATAAGCGCGCCGAAATTGCACGCTCGCGGTTCGCCTCCTGCTGTCGGCCCTGCTCGGCGTAGGCAGCCGCCATCATTGGATGCGTGATCATCTGGGTGTTGCGCCCCGGGTTGCGGGAAAGTGCATGGTCGCCGGCATCGACGGCCTCAGGATATCGGCCAAGCAGATAATACGCCATGCAAAGCCGCGCGGCTGCGAAGCCATTGGCTCGGTCAAAGCGGAGCGCACCCTCCAGCCAGGGCAGTGCCTCTGCGGCCTTGCCCGCCCACACCAGGATGGCGCCACGGGCAGCGTAGTTGTCCGCATCGCTCGGATTGATCTCGAGCGCGTGGTCGACCTGAGCGAGCGCGAGATCATAGCGTTTTCTGAACAGATTGATCTGGGCAAGGAGGCGGTAAGCCCGCGTCGTTGCCGGATCCAGCGCCAGCGCCTTCAGGGCGAACGCTTCCGCGCGTTCAAGTTCTTCCGAGCGGAATTCGGACCAGCCTGATATCACGGCTTCGTAGTGCGCGAAGCCCAGTGCGGCGTAGGCGTCGGCGTAGTTCGGATCAAGATCGATGGCTCGCTGAAACAGCTCGCTCGCCCTGTCGTTGTCGTCGCGCGTCTCTTGCGAGAACGCATCGCGGCCGCGCAAAACGTACTCGTACGCTGCGAGGTTGCTGGTGGGTTTCGATAGGACGCGCTCCTGCTCGAAGCGAGTGAGCTCCACCGCTGCCGCGCCGACGACCCGCCTGGCAATCTTGTCCTGCACGGCGAAGATGTCGTCGACTTCGGCATCATATGTCTCGGACCAGACGAGGCGTCCCGTCGTCGACTCGGTCAGTTCGACGCCGACCCGCACGCGACTGCCGGCGCGACGTATGCTGCCCGCGAGCAGGTAACGCGCATTGAGCAGGCGTCCGATATCGGCGGGTGCCGCGTTCGAAGTCTTTGAACGGAAAGCTGGCCGACTTCGAAATGACGAGCAGATTGGAGAAACGGCCTAGCGCCATGATGATGTCTTCTGTGATCCCGTCGCTGAAGAAGTCATGGCCGTCGTCGGCCGACAGGTTCTTGAATGGCAGAACCGCGACCGATGGACGCTCGGCGAGGCGAGCCGGTGCGGCGAGAGTCGCCACTTCCACCGGGCGGACCGCAGAACCAGGCCGGAACGGGTCGAGCCACCCACCTGCGTGCAGCGCCCAGGCAGCAAGACCCGCCGACACGAACACCGCAGCCCCGGCGACAGCAATCAACGTCCGGCGCTTTCTCTTTCGAACCGCCGCGGCGACATTTTTGACGCGGCCATCGCCGGACAGGTGCTCATCAGAATCAAACTTCAAGATGAATGCCTGGACAGGTCGCGCGATGTTCTTCAGCTTTAGCGACCCCAGCTCCTCAAAAGCCAGATCTAGCCGACCATGCACATGGTCCCGCACGGCCCGGGAAACACATATGCCGCCAGTGGGGCACTCAGCCTCGAGTCTGACCGCTATATTGACCGCGTCACCGTGCAGATCGGTACCATCCGCGATCGCATCGCCGATGTTGATCCCGATCCGAAAGCGGATAGCCCGATCAGGCAGTTGGTCACCATCAAAGACAGGAACATCCTGCTGCACCTTGACTGCGAAGCGCACTGCCCCGTCGATACTGTTAAATACCATCAGCAGGGAGTCGCCGCCGGTCTGGACAATTCTACCGCCATGCCCGTTTAGGGCTGGATCGATGACCTCGCTCCGGAGTTTGCGCAGCCGTTCGAGGGTCTGTAGGTCGTCCAGCCCGATCAGGCGGCTGTAGCCAACCATGTCGGCATAGACGACCGCGATCAGTCGCCGTGGATCCGGCAACCCACCACTCATGTCCGATGTACCTGGTCATCGACATGGTGGACGCCTTACCGGCAATGCGGCAGGCCAAAACGCCATTCAGAAGCCTCCTGAACGACATGCTAGCACCTTGGTCCTTTGGTGCCCGACCCGGCTGACAGACGCTGCCAGTCAGATGCTCCCAGCGCTTTGGCAATCTTTGCAGCGGTGCCGGCAATCGCATGCGGCTTGCCCCAGGACCGAAAGACACGGGAGGCATGGACGCCAAGCACATACCCCTTGCCGGCCCGGCGTAGGTCCCGTTCGATATCGCCGACGCCATAGACACTGTCGCCCGCTACCCATCGGAACGGCACAGCAGTGGCAATGGCGCGCTCGATCATCCTGGCTGCCAGCTGAGGCTTGGTCGCAAAGGCCACGTCGCTTGGCACGGATGTGGCTTTCAGACGCGCCGGATCATCGGTCCAACCTTTTGGCAAATAGAGCGCCCGGTCGATAAAGCCATGGCCGTGGCGCGATACATAGGTGGCAAACACGCCGATCTGGCAGTTCGTGATCTTGCCGGCGGAACCCGTGTACTGCCGCGCCACGCCGCACGATGCCTTGCCCTGCTTGAGGAACCCGGTTTCATCGACAACCAGGACTGCGTTGTCGTCCGCGAGATGCTCCATGACGTACTCGCGCACCATGTCGCGCAACGCATCAGCGTCCCACCGATCGCGCCCTAACAGCGCCTGCTGCCGCCAAGGCCCAGGATCACCGGCGGCCTCGGCGCGCATCCATCCCGTCTTGCGACGCTCATCGCCAAGCAGCCCGTCAAGGAATAATCCTGCGTTCACCGCCGCGCGTTCTTGCGCAAACAATGGACGCAGCAGGCTCTTTACCTTTCGCAGCGACGATGCCCACAACTCCAGCGTCGCCTCGATCGATGCTCCCGCCATGCCATGATCTCCGAAATCATAGGTGGCCCATAGATTCAGAGTTACAACCGCTTCGCAATCAGAAAATCACAACTGTAATGCTAGGGCCTGTCCTCATTTAGGGGATTCCGGCGCGGCGAAAACTTCGAATTCATAGGGTGTCAGCCGATTTGGAGCTGACCGATGCGACGTTATGGCATACGCGACGATCAATGGGAGCGTATCCGGGACCTGCTGCCTGGACAGGAGGGGCATGTGGGAGTGACGGCGGCAGACAACCGGCTGTTCGTCGAGGCGGTGCTGTACCGCTACCGCACCGGCATGCCGTGGCGCGATCTGCCGGAGCGCTTCGGTGACTGGAAGAACGTGCATCAACGCTTCAGCAGATGGGCCAAATCGGGTGTATGGGAGAAGGTCTTCCTGCAACTTTCCGCTGACGCCGACAATGAATATGCGATGATCGACAGCACCATTGTGCGTGCCCATCAGCACAGCGCTGGCGCCCAAAAAACCGGCCACCCTTCCGCCGATACTTGGATTGGCTCACCGGTTTCGGCGTGCAGGCGGATTTGTTTGACCCCGGCAATAGACAGCGCGCAGTATCTCGCCGTCAGGGACTGGTCATTGAAGCCCTGGAGGGGGAAAGACCATGTCGAGAGCTGCTTTTCTTGCGCCGATGTGGGGCGCAGCACCGGTCGCCCTGCTCTTCGCGACACTTTTCGGGTCGACCGCCCGAGGCGACGAACCGAAGCTGTCGATCAGCGGCTACGACCCGGTCGCCTATTTCACCGACGGGAAGCCCATGCCGGGCAAGTCGGATCTCGAATATATGTGGCACAAACTGCGCTGGCGCTTTGCCAGCAGCGAGCATCGCGATCTGTTCAGCAAGGACCCCGCGCGCTACGCGCCGCAATACGACGGTTACTGTGCGATGGGCGCGTCGGGTGACGCGGTAGCGCACAAGGACTCCGTCGATCCGCAGGCCTGGGCCATCGTCGACGGCAAGCTTTATTTGGTACACAACAGCTATTGGCTCGCCAAATGGCAGGAACAGGCCAAGGAGTACATAAAGCGAGCCGACGCGAGCTGGCAGGTCGTCGCGGACCTGCCGGCCCCAACCATTGTCGGACCACCCTGCGCTGCCTCCCCGCCCACGACCCTGGTCGCACTGCGCGATGGCGGGAACTGGCTGGTTGTCGGCGGGCAGGTCGCGCGCGACGCTGCCGGGAATGTCGTCGGGAAGGGTGATATGCGGGCGCAGATCGAACAGGTTGGCGAAAATGTCGATGCGTGCCTCAAGGCCGGCGGCGCAACTGTGAACAATATTGTATTTACGGTCAGCCGTGTCACGGCGCCCGCGGAACTCGGCAAATACGCCGACCTGCTCCCGCGCTATTTCGGCCCACCCTCGCCGGAGAGCACCACCGCCACCATACCGCAACTATCCGATCCAGACTTGCTGCTCGAGGTCCAGGCCATTGCTGCTATCAAGTGAGCCCAGGAGGCTTACGCAAAAGACTCAGCGGCCCCACGACTGCTGCACCGCGGTCGAGAGGATCCGGCGCAGTCCGGCAGCGGCGGGGAACCGGCCACCGGTGCCAGCAAGCGTCTTGTTGACATCGAAAGCGCCTCCGTAAGCGGCGAGGTTGAGGTCGCGGTCAAGGCCCATTTTCATTGACCCCAGACCGCTGCCCGCGAACAGGCCCGACGAGGTCTCGACAGTCATGACCTGGGCACCGCCCGAGATCCCGCCGGCGCCGATGCCACCAACGCCCCAGTCCCCCACGGCAAAGCTGCCACCGGCGCTCAACTTTGAAACGCCGTCGATGAATTGCTTGATCGCGCTGTCGGTGAGGATCAGCATCATCACTTCGGATTTTTCGGCACCCGCCAGGAATCCGATGTCGTAGTCGGACAGGCGGATGAAGACCGGATCGCTCCAGACCTGGCCGTGACGTGCCAGCAGCACGCCAACGCCCCTCTGAGCGCCGAGAATGAACCCCATGCTGGTCGAGTTCGGCGCAATGAAGATCCCGCGTGCGCCACCGGTCAGGTTCCGGATCCCCTGCCATTGTGGCTTCGAGAAAAACGCTTCAGCGGTGCTCGCGGCCGATCGGGCAATCGCGGCTGGACCTATTTGCGTCGTCGCACTGCTTTGTGGGACGGGACTTACCGGCGCCGCCGCATTGCTTTGACCCAGTTGGCTGCCCGGCCTGAAGGTTTGCGATCGTTGCGAATCGGAGCCGCTGCACTCCGTCAGGAACACGAGGCAGCAGATCGCTCCCGCAAACACAAACCGATTGTCCATTCAGTTGCTGATGTCCCGATTGTGTAGCCCGCACGACTTCGGCTCCGGCAAACCAGCGATCCCTGCCATCAGAGCCATGTGCAACGTCGATGTAACAGACATACCGCGACTTGGCGAACGACGCGATAGCCCAGGATTGCCGGACCGTCCCGCGCAAGACGTGCTTCAACGGAAAATCGCAGGTTCCACAGCGGTCGCGCGCCGGCGCAGCATGTTGCCAAATGCGTCAAACACGCTCCGCATGTGCGCGTGCTTGTAGGAAAACATATCCTCGGGGTCCATCAGGTGAATGATGGCTGCACTGTCGGCCTCGAACATAAGCAGGCGACCATCCGGAAGTTCGCTGCAGTCGATCGAGTAGTAGTCGAATGGCACCTGTTCATGCAGAGCAGCAAAGGCGTCGCGGTGACGGGCTGCGAAGGTCCCGTCGAAATGCGCCATGGCCTGCGCTTCTTCCGCGCGTTTGTCCGCACTCTCGGTCATGCCCGCGTTCAGGTAGTGAACCATCCAGTTCTGTGACGAGGCCATGTGACAAAGATGGGGCTGACGATCGATGAACGCGACCCGATACTTTCGGTAAAGCCCGTCCGCCGATCGGTAGTCCACAAAGTCGGTTACGAAGTACGAGGTCGCAAACGAGAGCAACAGATAAGAGTCCAGAGCGGTGCGATCATCGATCTTCTTGAGACCTGCGCCGGCATGGGAGCCGAGCGGGCGAATCAGAACCGGATAGGAGCAGCCCGGCAGAAGGTCGCCAATAGCACCCCCGTCTCGGAGCAGGTCATCCAACTGGTTGCGGCTGACCATGACAGTCGGTGGGCTGCAGATGCTGGGCACCCCTGCCAACAACCCGGACAGCCTGTCGCGCGCCAATACGGGCAGACAGCCCGGGTCGTTCAAGGCCGGCCGAGACCACGACTCGAACAGCCGGTGCAGTCGCGCGACCGTGGCTGCATCGGCTTCACCAACCGCGAAGAACGCGACGTCGTGATCGGGAATGGTCGCCGGCAGGGGTTTGTCGGGTACCACGAAGAGCAGATCGAGCCGCACGTCCAGATGATTGGTGATGAAATCAAGTGGCGTGTTGAGCATCAATACACCGGGTGCCACGATCGCAAGCAGCCGTATGCCGGCGCGGCTCTCACCGTCTCGCCGGACTCGAAACAGCGGTGATGCGGAAACCGCCGCGTCCTGTAGACCCAAGCCTTCGGCGCGTCGAAAGGTGAGTTGGTAAGCGATGGAGGTATCGTAGAGGCGCGCAGCGGGGTCAGCATCCAGTCGATCGATCATGGCGGCCAGAGCGTCTGCGTCGGCGCCTTGCATCGCCGCCGTTGTCAGCGCGGCCATGCCGATGATAGCAGGCGGGACACACGCGTCGCTGAGGCATGGGATCGGATCGGCGGAATGTGCAGGCATGCAAGACGTCCGTAGAGTGCCTGACTGTGCGGTGACTGGCTTAACGATCGGTTAGCTCGTATCTCGCACCCTGGCGTTGCTTCCTCGAGGCACCAAAGGTGTGCTACCATAACGACTTATGGCGAGGCCGGCGGTGACGGAAGAGGTTGGCTCACAGGCGTCGCTGGATCCGGTCGAATGGTCCGAGCTGCGTGCTCTCGGTCATCACATGCTCGATGACGTATTCGACGAGCTCGCGGGCATTCGGCAGGGGCCGGTTTGGCAGCCGATGCCAGACAGTGTGCGCGGGGCCTGGGATCAGCCCCTGCCGCGCGCTGGACAGCCGATGGCGAGTGTCTACGACGAGTATCGACGGCTGCTCGCGCCGTATGTGGTCGGCAACAGACATCCGCGATTCTTTGGCTGGGTGCACGGCGCCGGCACGGCCGTGGGCGTACTGGCCGAGATGCTGGCAGCGGGGCTGAATGCGAACTGTGGCGGCCGTGATCATGCGCCGATTGCTTGCGAACAGCAGGTGATCCGTTGGGCAGCAAGGATGCTTGGCCTGCCTCAGGGCTCGTCCGGTCTGGTGGTAACGGGCACGTCGATGGCGAACCTCGTGGCCGTCATCATCGCGCGACGCGCGGCATTGGGGGCAGCGACGCATGATGACGGCTCCCACAGGCCGCAGCTGATCACCTATGCCTCGGCAGCAGTCCATCTTTGCGTCGGTCGGGCGCTTGACATCACCGACCTTGGGTCACAGTCGCTGCGTCTCATCCCATGCGACCCGTCAGGCGCGATGGACGTTGCCGCATTGCGAGTGGCGATTGCCGCGGACCGAGGTCGGAACCTGTTGCCGTTCCTCGTGGTGGGAACCGCCGGCACCGTCGGTATCGGCGCAATCGATGACCTGACGCAAATTGCGCAAGTCTGCGAGGAACAGCAGCTATGGTTTCATGTCGATGCCGCGTTCGGTGCCATCGCCATGCTGTCACCGGTGCTCCGGCCCCTGCTCACAGGGATTGAGCGCGCCGACTCGGTGGCTTTTGATTTCCATAAATGGGCGCAGGTTCCGTATGACGCCGGTTGCATCGTGGTCCGCGATCCGGCGGCGCACCAGGCGGCGTTTGCACACGAGGCTGCCTATCTGCGGCGTGAGACACGTGGCCTGGCGGCGGGCAGGCCCTGGCCGGTCGATCTTGGTCCGGAGCTGTCGCGGGGCTTTCGTGCGCTCAAGGTCTGGATGACGATCAAGGCCTATGGCACGGACCGGCTCGGGGAAGTGGCCGCGCGCTGCTGTGCACTGGCGCGCAGGCTTGCATCGGCGATCGACGACGAACCGTTGCTCGAGCGGATGGCGCCGGTCCGGTTGAACATCGTCTGCTTTCGCCATCGCCTCGGTAACGATGAATTTCAGGCTGCGCTCGCGGCCGATCTTCAGGAATCGGGCCAGGTGGTCCTCTCGACGACAACAATCATGGGCCGAACGGTGCTACGCGCCGCGTTCGTCAATCACCGATCAACCGAAGGAGATGCGGACGCGGTGATCCGAGCGGTCCTCGACGCCGGTGCTCGGCGCCGGTCTGCCTTGTAAGCACTGGCCGAAGGACGCTTTGCCACGGCGATCGATTTGGTGAAGGACTGTTAACCGGGATTTAACTGGAGTGGGTGCAGGGTGCCACATTCCAGGCGCCAAAACGACGCAGACACGCATCTGCGATCAAAGACGCCATGCCAAACGATCTCACCATCCCAGCAGTTGCCGCAAATTCGTCAGGCAACAACACAGCCGTGAAGGCAAAGGCCGCGACGGTCGAGTCAGCGACCGTGGTGGATCCGCCCGCGCCACCGCTGACCACAAATCCTGTGATACGGCTGGATGAATCGCTCGGACTGGTCGTGATTGAATTTCGCAATGCCAGCGGAGCTATCACCACCTCAATTCCCAGTCAGCGCCAGTTGCAAGCCTATCAGCGCTGGGACGACACCCGTTTGGGGCCCGCGCCGCCAGGCTGCGCCGACACTCCGCCCGGCACGCCCGTTGCCCCACAGACGCCAGCCGTGCCCAGCCGGCCGGAAACCAAGCCGGTCAAAACCGACCCAGGGCTGAACCAGTCATCGCTCGTCAACCCAACGAGCACCGCGGCGCGCAGGTAACGGATGGCGCAGCGTCAGGCGATCACGCGGAGCGCGCCGCAGGAATGTAGCGAGCGATCAGGTCCACAACCGCCAGGGTCAGCACATTCGATGCCAGCGCGACGATGCCGATATTCAAGTCGCGCAGCGCTTCCGGCAGGCCCGGCATCAGCGTCGCAATTGTGGTATGGGTGACTGAGGTGGCGGCAACAGTGGCGACCCCCACGATGATGCCAGCGAACACGGCAATGCTGCTCAGCGGATTGTGCCGGCGCAGGCTCATCACCAGCGCCGGGAACAACTGGGTGACGAAGCTGTAGCCCATCAGCAGCAGGGCAACGATGGTCTGCCCACCACGCAGAGTGAAGAAGACCGCGACCAGAGCCACCACCGGCACGAGCCACCGAGCCATTCGCGACACAGTTTTGTCCGGCACATCACCGCGCAACGGGCGGTAGATATTGTTCGCCAGCAAGGTCGCCGCGGTCATCATGATCATTGAACCGGGCACCAGCGCGGTCAGCACGCCCGCCGCGCCGATCACACCAACGAACCAGGGCGAGAATGCCTGGATCGACAATTGGAACAATGCGAGATCGATCGACGGGCCGCTCAGCCCTGGCACCTTGAGGACCGCGGCGAAGCCAACAAAGAACACGAACGCCAGAATGAGCTGATACAGCGGCATGACGATGGCATTCTGCCGGAACGCCCGGTCCGTGCGCGCGGTGAACACCGAGCCGAAGCTGTGTGGCCACACGTAAAAGCCGAGAGCGGTGAGCAGGACCGTGGAAACGAACCACGCTGGGCTTTCGCCCTGGGGTGGCAGGGCGAGGAAGCCCGGTTTCGCGTCCTGGATGGCTGAGAACATCTGCCCGAAGCCGCCGTAGAAATGTATGGGCAAATAGATGCCGAGAAAAACCGCCACGGCCAGCACCAGCGCATCCTTCGCGACCGCCGTCCAGGCTGAGCCGTGCACGCCCGACACCATCACGTAAGCCGTGACGACGCCGGCGCCAATCCAGATTGCCACAGTGGACGGGATGGCACCGTACGACGCGGTGGCCACGATGATCCCCAGTCCTTTGAACTGCAGGACTAGATAGGGGACCAGAGCCACGATGCCGACCAGAGCAACGAGTACGCCCAGAGCGGGGCTGTCGTATTTGGCAGCGAAGTAGTCAGGCTGCGAGAACAGCCGGTGTTGCCGCGCGTAGCGCCAGATCGGCGGCAGCATCCAGTACGAAATCACGTAGGCAAGGCAGCCGTACCCGAGGATGTAGTAGGCGGGTCCACCGTGGCCGTAGGCGTAACCGCTGCCGCCCAGGAAGGTGAAGGTGGTGTAGATTTCGCCGGCCATCAGCAGGAAGACGAAGATGGCGCCGAAGCCGCGGCCGCCGACTGTCCACTGCTCCAGGTTCATGTCGCGCCCGTGGCCGGCCCGCAGACCGAGCATCAATGCTCCAAGCGCGGAAAGGGCAATGATGGTGAGGGCGGCGCTCATTGGCGGCGGTTCACCGGGTCCGTGAGGTAGATCAGGGCCATGATGGCGCTGGTCAGCACGATCCAAAGCAACAGCCACGCCAGCAGCAGCGGCATGCCGAGCACGAATGGTGTAACGCGATTGAGAAACACGGGTCCGAGCAGGATGCCCACGAACGGCAGGACGGCGAGGAATTTGGTCGCGGCCATGATCAGCTTGAACGTTCCGGCGTGCTCGCGGTTCCACCTGGCCCATCCGCTGGGCAGGCATCCGCCGCTGTGGCAGAAGTCGGGGCGCACAAGGAGGCCGCCATGCCAGCAAAGCCGCACGTGATCACCATCGAGGAGCACTATCAGGACCCCGACGTGGTGCGTGCGTATGCGCCCGAGGATCAGCGGCAGCTTCCTGCCATCGCGGAACGGCTGAACGACCTGACCGGCCTCCGCATCAAGGAGATGGACGAGGCGGGTATCGACATGCAGGTGCTGTCGCACGCCAATCCGGGACTGCAGAAGATGGATGCCGCGACTGCGGTGCCGCTGGCGCGCATCGCCAACGATCGCCTCGCCGAGACGGTGCGCGCGCATCCCGACCGGTTCGCTGCCTTCGCCGCCATCCCCACACCTGATCCTCAGGCCGCCGCTGCCGAGCTGGAGCGCGCGGTGACGCAGCTCGGCTTCAAGGGCGCGCTGATCAACGGGACGACCAACGGCGTGTTCTTCGACGACAAGCGCTTCTGGCCGATCTGCGAGCGTGCCGCGGCGCTCGACGTGCCGCTGTATCTACATCCGACCATGCCGCAGCCGGCGGTGATCGAGACCTATTACAAGGACTACGTGCAGGACTGGCCGATGATCATGCGCGCGGCCTGGGGCTTCACCGTGGAGACAGCGACGCAGGGCGTTCGTATGGTGCTGTCGGGCGTGTTCGATGCTTACCCCAAGCTGAAGATCATCCTGGGCCACCTCGGCGAGGGCCTGCCGTTCCTGCTGTGGCGCATCGACATGGGGTTCAAGCGCGAAGGGCCGGGGCGTCGCGCGTTTCGCGATATCTTCTGCGAGCATTTCTACATCACCACCAGCGGCTTCTTCTCCGATCCGGCGCTGCTGTGCTGTGTGCAGGAGCTTGGGGTGGATCGGATCATGTTCTCGGTGGACTATCCGTTCGTCCTCAACAAGCCGGGCACCGACTGGCTGCCGACCATTCCGCTCAGTGCCGAGGATCGGGCGAAGATCGCCAGCGGCAATGCGGTGCGGCTGCTGAAGCTGTGAGCGATCCGTTCGTTCGTCCCGCGGAGGCCACCGCTGCCGATGCGATCGCCGCGATCGACGACGAACTCGGCGTGTTCGACGACTGGATGGATCGCTATCAGTACATTATCGAACTCGGCCGCAAGCTGCCGCCGTTTCCCGACGCCTGGGCCGACGACGCGCATCGCGTGCCGGGTTGCCAGAGCCGCGTGTGGATGGAGGGCGCGTTGACCGAGGGCAGGCTGTTCCTTGCGGGTATCTCCGATGCCGCCATCGTGTCGGGCCTGATCGCGCTGCTGCTGCGCGTCTATTCCGGCCGAACGCCCGCCGAGATCGTCGCCACCGATCCGGTGTTCCTCAAGGAGCTTGGCCTGCTAGAGGCGCTGTCCACCAATCGCGGCAACGGCATCGCTGCGATGGCGCGCAAGATCCGCGAACTGGCTGCGCTGCAACGCGCGGCGTGATGCACGCGGCATGTCAGACGGTGTACGCGTCGCACTGTTCTTCGCGGCGCTGTTCTCCGCCTCCGCGATCAACACTGCGTTCCTGCCGCTGTGGTTCGCAGATCGCGGCCTGAACGCCACGGCAATCGGGCAGATCCTCGGCCTTGCGTCGCTGCTGCGCGTGATCGCGGGGCCGAGCTGGGGCTCACTCGCCGACCGGATCGGAAAGCGGCGGCCGGTCATGCTGACGGCCGGCATCACTGCTTGTGCGGCGGCCCTTCTGTACTTGCCGTTGCGCGGGTTCCTGCCGTTATTGGTGGTAGCGGCCACGCAGGGAATCGCTGGATCGGCGCTCAATCCGCTCATCAACTCGCTGGCACTCGCGTTGGCACGCGCGCGGCGCATGGAGTACGGGCCGGTGCGGTCGTTCGGTTCGATTGCCTATATGGCGGCGAGCGCCGGTGCGGGTTGGCTGCTGTCCGTCACCGGGACCTTCCTGGTGCCTTGGCTGCTGGCGCTCAGCTATGGCGCGGCCTCCGCGGTGACGCCGTTCCTGCCCGAGGCAGCGAGCCGTCCGATGTCGCGCGGCTTCGCCGGCCTGCGCCTTCTCGCCAACCGGCCGTTCCGCCTGACTGTAATCGCCAGCGCACTCATCCAAGGCTCCCACGCGGCGTATTACGGCTTCGCGCCGCTGTACTGGCGCTCGCAGGGGATGTCCGATGCGGTGATCGGCCTACTGATGGCAGAGGCCATCATCGCGGAGATTGCGCTGTTTGCATGGGGCCGTGGCTTGATCGAGCGGCTCGGTCCCGCGGGATTGACGGCATGTGCCGCCGCCGCATCCGCTGTGCGCTGGAGCGTCACCGCCCTCGCGCCACCTCTGACGGTACTGGCTGCGATCCAGTTGCTGCATGCGGCAACGTTCGCGATGCAGCACCTCTCGGCCATGCTGCTGTTGAGCCGTGCCGTGCCGCCAGAGCGCGCCGCCACGGCGCAGGCACTGCACTCTGCTTTGGGCATGGGCGCACCTGGCGGATTGCTGATGCTGCTCGCCGGATTTCTCTATGCCCACTACGGCGGGCTGGCGTTTCTGGCCATGGCGGCGATCGGCGGCAGCGCATTGCTGCTGGTGCGACCAATCATGGCATTGCGATAGTCTGCGCAGATGCGCAGACGACACCTGCTGCACGCCGCCGCGGCTCTGCCCTTCCTGGCGCGGGCACGTGCGGCCCGATCACAGCCTGTGTCGCGGGTGCGTCCCTCCGACCCCAAATGGCCGGCGGAGATAGGCTGGCAGCAATTGAACCGCGACACTCAGGGACGCCTGATCCGCGTGCAATCGCCGTTGACCGTGTGTCACGATGCGCCCGATGGCGCGGAGTGCCGCGATCTCTTCAAGGAATTGAAGAACCCATACTTCATCGGCGATACGGTCGGACTGACCCAGACCACTGGCTGGATCGACGCATGGACATTGCAGCAGAGCGTCTACGCCGTCGCGGCCAAGACCACCGCCGATGTCGTCGCTGCCGTCAATTTCGCGCGCAACAACAATCTGCGGCTCGTCGTTCGCGGCGGTGGCCACAGTTATCTCGGCACCTCCAATGCGCCGGATTCGCTGTTGATCTGGACGCGCCGAATGAACGACATCACGTTGCACGATGCGTTCGTCGCACAGGGCTGTGCGGGGCGCGATTCCCCGCAGCCGGCTGTGTCGGTTGGGGCCGGCGCGATCTGGATGCACACCTACAATGCGGTCACCACCAAGGGCGGGCGTTACGTGCAGGGTGGCGGATGCGGCACGGTCGGTGTCGCGGGATTGGTGCAGGGCGGTGGCTTCGGCAGCTATTCCAAGTTCTATGGAACGGCCGCCGCAGCATTGCTGGAGGCGGAAATCGTCACGGCGGAGGGCGCGGTTCGTATCGCGAATGCCTGCACGCACGCCGACCTGTTCTGGGCGCTGAGGGGCGGCGGTGGAGGCAGCTTCGGCGTCGTCACCCGGCTCACGCTTCGAACACGCGACCTTCCGACGTTCTTCGGCATCGTCAATGCGACGATCCAGGCAGCATCCGCGGAGGCGTATCGCAGGTTGCTCGGCCGCTTTGTCAATTTCTATGCCGACAGCCTGTTCAACCCGCATTGGGGCGAGATCGCAACACTGCGATCGGGCAATCAACTCGAAATCACCATGGCTTTCCAGGGGCTCGACCGACAACAGGCGGAAGCCATCTGGCAGCCTTTCTTCGCATGGGTGACCGCGTCATCAGACGACTTCGCGTTCCAGGTCTCACCCCTGATCCGCGCTGCCGCAGCCATCCATCGCTGGGACCCCGCGTTTCTGCGCGAGCGCGCGCCGGGCGCAATATTGTCTGATGATCGGCCCGGAGCACCGTCCGACAACATCTTCTGGTCGGCGAACCTGAGCGAGGCGGGTCACTTCATTCATGGCTTTGAATCGGCGTGGCTGCCCGCTGCGTTGCTTCAGCAGGACCGTCGCCAACAGCTCGCCGACGCGCTGTTCGCTGCCAGCAGGCATTGGTCGCTGGAACTGCATTTCCAGAAGGGACTGGCGGGAGCGCCGGCCGAGGCAATCGCGGCCGCAGCGGATACGCCGATGAACCCTGCCGTGCTGGATGCATTCGCGCTTGCGATCATCGCGGGTGAGGGGCCGCCGGCCTACCCCGGCCTGCGCGGCCACGAACCTGATCTGTCCGCGGCGCGTCGCGACGCGCAACGCATTGCTTCGGCGATGGCCGAACTCAGGAGGCTGGTTCCCAAGCCCGGTTCGTACGTCGCAGAAAGCGGCTACTTCGAACGGGCGTGGCAGACGTCGTACTGGGGCGCAAACTACCCCAGGCTGTTGGCCACCAAGCGGAAGTACGATCCTGACGGCCTCTTCATCGTTCATCACGGCGTCGGCAGCGAGGAATGGAGCGCCGACGGATTTATCAGGCTGGCCGCACGCTGACGCTGAGGATCAGTTTGCCATCGCCGGCACCGCGACCTTCACGCCCTTGAACGCCGGCATCACGTCGCGTGCGAACCACTCCAATTGCTCCAGCGCCTCGGACAGTGGCACGCCGACCGACAGGCTGACGGTGACGCGATCCAGCCCCGGATAGCGCTCTTCCAGCTTCTTCAGAGCCTCGATGACATCGGCGGGTTTGCCGGTCAGGAAGCCACCGGCCTTCACCGCATCCTCGATGCGCGGCAGCTTCGCGGTCAGTGCGCGCTTCGGATCGCGCATGGTCTCGATCTGCTCATCGGTCAGCGCCTTTACCAGACGCAGCTCGCCGAACATCTTCATGTTCTCTTCGTCGTACTTCCCCGCCGTTTTCATGCCCTGCTCGACGCTGTCGGCGAGGTAGAACTGGAAGCCGAGAGCCATGCGCTCGCCGAGTTCGATCTGTTTGCCTGCGCGCGCGTAGGCGGCCTGGAAGTCGACCATTGACTTGTGCACTGCGCCGCCTTCAGCCGAGCCGCCGCCGATCACGCCACAAATACCGTGCTTCGCCATGAAGTCGAGCGCGCGCTGCGTGCCGCCCTGGATCGGCTGCCAGCACTCGACCGGGAGGCGCTCGGGGCGTGGCACCAGTGTCAGTTCCTTCAGCGTATAGCCGCGATACGGCACTTCGGGCGGCAAGGTATAATGCTTGCCCCGGTGGGAAAAGCTCTCCTCATTGAACGCTTTGAAGATGATCTCGACCTGCTCCTCGAACAGCTCGCGGTTGGCAGCCTGATCGATCAGCGGCGTACCAAAACTCTCCACCTCGCGGGTATGGTAGCCGCGTCCCACGCCGAACACGACGCGGCCATGGGAAAGAATGTCCGCCATCGCGTAGTCCTCAGCCAGGCGCAGCGGATGCCACATGGGCGTTATGTTGAAGCCGCAGCCGATGCGCAGATTTTTCGTGAGATGCGTCAGGTGCAGCGCCATCAGCAGCACATTGGGGATGCACTCGGTGCCTTCGGGTTGGAAGTGATGTTCCGCCATCCAGTATGTGCCATAGCCCAGGCGGTCCATCAGCTTCGCCATTTCCTCCGCCTTGCTGAGCGCCGTCGCCAGCTTTTCGTTCGGGTAACGGCGATCGTTGATCGGCGTGCCGCCGTAACCAACGTTCTCCAGGTCGATATGGCCGGCATATGAGCTGTCGAATTGCTTAAGCATAACGTCCTCCGGGCACAACATTTGTGCGTCTCGCCTCATGGTAGGCCTGTAAACGGGCTTGGCAACCTGCCCTGATAATGCCTACCGTCCACCTTGGTGGAGGGACACAAACACCAAAAAAACAAGGGAGCGAAAAAATGGCCGAGATCATCGGACTGGGCTGTACGCACTACCCGGGTCTGCTGCAACCCGACGAACGACTGCCTGGCGGCTTTCAACATCTGCTGACCGCGCCGAACGTTCCCGCGGAGTACAAGGATCGCGCCAACTGGCCCGCCGAACTGGTGGCGGAACTCGGCAACGATGGCGGCAAGTCATCGGCGCGACGCTACGGCGCGCGGATGGCCGACGACTTCCGTGCCATCCGCAGGGCGCTCGACGATTTCAATCCGGACCTTGTGCTGATCTGGGGCGACGATCAATACGAGAACTTCCGCGAGGACATCATCCCGGCATTCTGCGTGTTCGGACTCGAAGAGCGTTTCGACCTGAAGCCGTGGCACAACGGCAATGGCGGCAATGGCGGCAAGCCGAATTGCTGGGGCGAATCCGGTGACTGGACGATGAGGCTGTGCGGCGCGCGCGATGCGGCAAAGCACCTGGCCGGTGCATTGATCGAGCGCGGCATCGACATGGCGTATGCCTACAAGCCGCTGCATGTCGAGGGACTGGCGCACGCCTTCACCAATACGCTGCTATATCTCGACTGGGATCGGCGCGGCTTCCCCTGGCCTGTGCTACCGTTCGCGATCAATTGCTACGGGCGCAACCTTATCCATGCGAAGGGCGGCATGGCGGCGTTGTTCGTGCCGCCATCGACCGAGGCACCCGATCCGCCGGCGCCGCAGCCATGGCGCTGCATGGATGTCGGCCGCGCAGTCGCCGAAGTGCTGGCGGAATCGCCGTGGCGTGTCGCGCTTATCGCGTCGTCGAGCTGGTCGCACTGCTTCCTGTCGCCGACCAACGGCTATCTGTGGCCGGACCACAAGGCCGACCGGCTGATGTTCGACGCGCTGTCAGCTGGCGACTATGGCTACTGGCGGAAGCGTCCCCTCAAGGACATGGAGCAGGCGGGGCAGCACGAAATGTTGAACTGGATGGCGCTGGCCGGTGCGATGGAGACGCTCGATCGACAGCCGGTGATCCATGACTATGTCGAAACGCACGTCTTCATGTCAGAGAAGTGCTTCGTGACCTACCCGGCGTGACGCTGCCCTACACTGGCCAGGAGTTCCTCGACAGTCTCGACGACGGCCGCGAGGTGTGGATCTATGGCGAGCGCGTCGGCAACATCACGGCGCATCCGGCGTTCCGCAACACCGCGCGGATGATAGCGCGGCTGTATGACGCGCTGCACGCCGATCATCGCGACGGCGCCAACGTGCTGACCTGCCCCACCGAATGGGGCGGGTTCACGCATCGCTACTTCATCGCCTCGCGCACCGTCGAGGAACAGGTGGCGGCGCGCGATGCGATCGCCGCCTGGTCACGCATCACCTATGGCTGGCTCGGCCGGTCGCCTGACTACAAGGCGGCGTTCCTCGCCACGCTCGGTGCCAACGCCGACTTCTACGCGCCGTACCAGGAGAACGCGCGGCGCTGGTACCGTTTCAGCCAGGAGCGGGTGCCATTCATCAACCACGCGATCATTCATCCGCCGGTGGATCGCAACATGACGCCGGGCGCGGCCGGCGGTCCTGCCGATGTCTGTGTGCGCGTCACGCACGAGACGGATGCCGGCATCCGCGTGACCGGTGCCAAGGTGGTGGCCACCGGCTCGGCGCTCACTCACTACACGTTCGTCGCGCATCACGGGCTGATCCCGGTGCAGGACAAGAATTTTGCCCTGGTGTTCATGGTTCCGACCAATGCGCCAGGCGTGAAGCTGATCTCGCGTGTATCGAACGAGCAGCGTGCGGCGGTGCTCGGCAGCCCGTTCGACTATCCGCTATCCAGTCGGCTTGACGAGAACGACGCGATCTTCGTGCTGGATGACGTGCTGATCCCATGGGAGGACGTGTTCGTTTACGGCGATGTCGACAAGGCGAACAACTTCTTCCCACGCACCGGGTTCGTGCCGCGCGCGCTCCTGCAAGGCAGCACGCGGCTGGCGGTCAAGCTGGACTTCATCGCCGGGCTATTCCTGCGCGCGACGGAACTGACCGGCTCGCGCGGGTTCCGCGGTGTCGAGGCGAACCTGGGCGAGGTGATTGCCTGGCGCAACATGATCTGGAGTCTGTCGGACGCGATGGCGCAGTCGCCGGATCCCTGGGAGGGCGGTTTCATCCTGCCGGGCGCGCGCGCCGCCATGGCGTATACCGTGCTGGCGCCAGAGGCGTACGCGCAGATCAAGAACCTGATCGAGAAGACAGTTGCCAGCGGGCTGATCTATCTGAACTCACACGCGTCCGACTTCCGCGCACCGGAGATCCGCAAGTATCTCGACACATACGTGCGCGGTTCCGATGGCGCCTCGGCCGAGGAGCGGGTGAAGCTAATGAAGCTGCTGTGGGATTCGATCGGCACGGAATTCGGCGGGCGGCATGAGCTGTATGAGATCAACTATGCCGGCAGCCACGAGGAGATCCGCCGGTACGCGCTGTTCGGCGCGCTCGCGTCCGGCGAGGCGGAGCGGTGGAAGCAGTTCGTCGCATCGTGCATGGCGGAATACGACCTGGACGGATGGTCGGTGCCGGACCTGATCAATCCGGACGATGTCAGCGTGCTGCGACGCTGAACCCAACGCTGCGGTCATTTCGAGAAAGCGAAGCCGACGAAGCAAGCCCGGTCACGTCTTGCGCGCCCAATTCGACCGGGATTGTCGCGTCGCTGCGCTCCTCGCAATGACAATGCATAACCGCGGCAGCACCTCCTCATCAAAGAGCCGCATCGATGCGTGTACATCGGCCAGTGAGATACCGTTGAAGTTGGCCTTCGGCGAGCCGATTCCGAAATCGCAGATCTGCGCGCGATAGGTCGCGGCCACAAAGAGATCGGACGCGCTGCATCCGCCGTGCTGCACAAACAGTTTTCATCGGGCATGACCCGGCACTCGACATGCGCTAGCGAGCTGAGGAGCGCTTGTCAGGGGCACTCAGCCTTGCGGGTATAGATGCCAGAGCGCGGTGATGACCATCGCGGTCCGGCAGACCAACTCCGCAGCCAAAATCTAGTTCCTTGGCAACAGCCCGAGCACGAGTCGCCAGTGCTCGGTCCGTCCATCATCGTATCGCCAAGCCGCGAGTTCATGCATGGCCAGGGCGAACGCGTGTGCCTGATGCGGGCACCAATGCCGCAGCCATGCCACTGTCTCGACGACGCCGTTGATTGAGGATGATGCCGCGACGACGCCATGCTCTACACCTGATGGAGACGAATCGAACATTGGCTCCCCTTGCCAGTAAGTTGGTGGTTCCCTGCCCAATGGGCCTGCATGTGCCGTAGCCGCTATGACTTTGTTCACATCGGCCTGGTCCATGTTTGATCGCCGACGTGGCCAAAGCTGGCTCGAGACAGTTCCATTTTTCGACTGCGGTGCCTCTTACTATGGCGCTGGACGCGGCGTCTTCTCAGTCAGCGCAGCCAGACTTCGCATTCACTGCAAAAGCGCCCGGGTCGCGCCCACCGCGATCGCTTGTCGCAACCGAACCGGATGCGTTAACGTCCGCGGCGAGCTCATGAGTAGGGGACGTGGACCAGAACGGACCGCCATCCGATTGGACCGAGAGGAGCGGGCGAGCGCGCCTGGTACCAGCGCGATCGGGGTTCGCGCCGGCTGAAGCTGCGGTAATAACCACGGCCCTGGCAGTCGATCATATTGGCGAAGATGACCGCTTCGCGTATTGGCGCGAGCAGTGGTGCCAGGGCACGGCCGGCGTGACAGGAGAGCTCGCCCCGGGCGAGAGGCATGGCTTTTACGCACGCGCGACCGCGTGGACCGCCCCTTGCGTGATCAGGATGCGATTGGAGACCGGCCCTTTCCTGGTGTCGCGCGGGCTGCCCGAGATCAGCCGGCATGGCCTGGAAAACTGGATCTGCCTTTATCAGGAGGTGAGCGACGGCGCCGCCTTCCAGCACGCCGGAAACGAGTTCAACACGCGCCGGGGCGACCTGCTGCTCACCGACCCGACGATCCCATTCTCCAGCCGCCCCCTCAGCGCGCACGACTATCGCCGTTGGATGCTGCCCCGTGCCTGGATCGAACCGCACCTGCCGTCCGGGCGCCGGCCGCTCTCCGCACAGCTTACCGGGTCACACGGCACCAACGGACTGGTGCAGGCTTATCTGCATGCCTTGGACGATGCCATCGACGAGTGCGACAGCGCCGAACTGCCGGGAGTCATCGACAACTTTTGCCGCCTTCTCGCGTTGGCCTGCGGCAGCGGGCCTGACGACCAACGCGCCGCAACCCGGGCTGCGAAACTGCGACAGGTGACGGACTATATAGCGCTCCATCTGTCGGAGCCGGATTTGACTCCGGCAAGGGTGGCTGCCGCGATGAAGATCTCTGTTCGGCAACTGCATCTCCTGTTCGAGCCGACAGCGACCAGCTTTGCGGAGCATGTGATGGGTCGGCGGCTGGAAGAATGCCGCGCGATACTGGAAAGCCCAGCGAGCAGAGCCCGGTCCGTCACCGACATCGCCTACGCCTGGGGCTTCAACAGCCTCGCCTCGTTCTATCGGGCTTTCCGCCAACGCTTCGGCGTCAGTCCTGGCATGGTGCGTCGCGGTTGATCCGTCGGGCGCGAACGCCGCCGCTGGCGGTCATAACTTCGGCATGCGGGGCAGCACTTCCTCACCGAACAGCCGCATCGACGATCGCGCATCAGCCAGTGCAATATCGTTGAAGTTGACCTGCAACGAGGCGCTCTCGAAATCGCCGATCTGCCGACGATAAGTCGCGACAGTATCAAGAATCCGCTGTGGCGTGCCGATCCATGCGGCGCACTTCTCGACCTGGGTTTCGAAGGTGTCGCGTGACAGCGCGGCGATTATCTTGTCGTAGCCTGGATAGTCTGCCGAGCTTTCGCCAGTCATCCAGTCGGATGCCGCGGTGACCAGCGAGCGCAGATAGCGGTTCAGTGGCTCGCGCGCGATCTGCTCAGCCTTCGTCTGGTCGGCGTGGCAGAACATGTGGAACGCCAGCATCACCGTGCCGCGGCCGGGATGGCCGGCGCTGCGCCATGCCTCGCGGTAGATGCCGATCAGTTCCGCCATCGCGCCGCCAGCCATCGGAATCGCCATGATGCCGTGGCCCGCCGCTCCGGCGCGTTCGAACAACTCCTTGGTCGCCAGTGCGGCGACGTAGAACGGCGGGCGCGGCTGCTGTGTCGGGCGCGGCAAAGAGGTGACGTTGCGAAAACTGTGGAAGCGTCCCTCGCAGGTGACGTCTTCCTGCTCCAGCAGCAGCCTCACCTGCTCCATGCCTTCCTCGAAGCGCGCACGGCTTTCGTCGAGCCTGACGCCGAAGCGGGCGAATTCGTGCGGCAGGAAGGCACGCGCGAAGCCGATGTCGAGCCGGCCGTCGCATAGCGCATCCAGCATGGCTAGTTCGCCGGCCAACTTCAGCGGATTGTTGAACGCAGGCAGTACCGCACCGGTCACCAGCCGCGCGCGTTTGGTCACCTGTGCGGCGGCGGCGAGGAACACCACAGGATTCGGACTGTAGCCGCCGTATGGATGAAAATAGTGCTCCACTGTTCTGACGTGGCTGTAGCCGTAGCGGTCGCACAGCGCGACCAGTGACAGCGCGTCCTGCCAGTAGTCGCGTCCTGACTTAACCTTCGGGCCGATATCGGGGAAGAACTGAATGCCGACCTGCATCTGATCAATTCCTCTCGTGGCGCTCGCTCAGCCGGTCGGCCAACGCCAACAGAACACCAACCAGACCTATTCCGATCAGGATGGCAAGTCGCCAGCCGGCGTCCTGGCTTCTGACGTTCTCGATATGCACGAACGTCTCGAGAATCTGGATTGCGGCAATCGCCACGATTGATCCGAGGAGACGCAGCTTCACAGTCGCGAAATCCATGCCTCCCAGCCAGGTCGGCCTGTCATCCGTCGTCGATGCCAGCAGTCTGCCAACGAAATTCTCCCAGCCGGCAAGCATGACAATGACCACGAGGTTGGCGACCAACGACAGATCGACCAGAGTGAGGACGAGAAAGATTGCCTCGTTGCTGTCCAACGCGAGATATCCCGGGACGGTCTGCACGAGCATCTGGACAAACTTCACGACCACCAGGCCCAGCGCGATCAGCAGGCCGACATAGATCGGCGCCATGATCCAACGCGCGGCGAACAGAGCCCGGCCCAGGTTGCGACGCGTCCGCTGCTCGATGACCTCGATCCACGCCGGCGGTCCGTCGCTCATTCCTGCCCCCATTCTGCTTTGCAGGGTATCTCAGCCGGGCAACCGCTCCAACGCCCCGGCGATCAGCTCAAACTGACGTCCGATGCGGGAGACCGCCTCGATGGCAGGAACAGGTCGCGGCTCGAGTTGCGTGCCCCCCGCCGCGAGCGCGGTGCTCGAACGAGCGATCCAATCCTGCCAGGCGCGCCAGGCCGGTTGCGGCAGCGCGGTCCGCATGGTCGGGTCAAGCATGATCGCAGTCATGCGACCCGCGCAGCGGCGCAGCGCCGCATCGATCAGCGTAGCCGCTCGCAGTGCGGCCTGAGAGCCCGCTCCACGCTCAAGCAAAGCCCGGCTGATGGATGCTTCCAGACTGTTGGTGGCAAGGCCACCCTCGCGGCGCACACGCTCCACCGTGGTGACTGCCGTCTCACCGAGCAGATTTGACAGCACCGCGAAGGCATAGCGTCCCTGTGCGGCGATGGCGTCGCGCATTTCCTGCAACAGGCGCTGCGGCTCGAAGTTGGGCCACAGCAGGAAGCACGCGGCCACCGCCACGGCGCCCCCGATTACGGTGAAGAGCGCGCGAATGCCGGCGACTAACCATTCGCTGGCGCCCGGCTGGGTGATATCAACGAGCAGCACGATCAGCGGCGTCAGCCACGCGATGAAGAGGCCGTAGCTGAGCGAGCGCGCCGCCAGGGTCACCATCGCGAGTGGAAACATTGCAGCAGCCAGCGCAATCGGTGTGGTGCAGATCACCCCAATCAGCGCCGCCACCAGTCCGCCTATGACGGTTCCGGCGATGCGCTGAAATACGCGGGAGTAAGTCAACCCAAAATATGGCTGCATCGTCATGGCGATCGTTATCGTCAGCCAGTGGTCATAGGGCGTGAACCACAGCATGGTGAACGCGAGGGCCGGTGTCGCGACCACCGACAACCGCAGTGCGTGGCGCAATGCCGGAGACTGCCAATCGAGGTTTGCCAGCAGTGGCTGCAGCAGTCTCTGGCGAAGGGGTGGCGGAGTTCCGTCGAGCCCGGCGCCCGGCAAAAAATTCGCTGGAACCGACATCGTGTAGGCGATGCGCAGCTGTTCGATAATCTTCCCGGCTATTGCGCGCACGGCGTTGGGCTCGGGCAGCGACGCGGCATCTGTCGCCATCGCGGCGATTGACTGTTCGATCTGTTGGTTCGTCTCGGTGCCGCCGGTCACGATGGACTGAGCGAACGCCAGCAGCGTCGGCTGCAACCGCCCCAGCAGCTTTTCGCCAACGACGCGCTCTTGCGCATCGGCGTGCTGCAGTCTGTCGCCGAATGCGATCAGTGCGGCGAGAAGCTGATCGGAGGACTCCAGACGGATGACACCATGTCGCGCCTCTTCGCTTGGACCGCCGCGCGTCCGTTGGACATCCGTGACGGCTTCGCGCGCTGCCTCGATCGCGCTGCGCGCGCGACTCAGGTTCGAATGGGCATGTGCATCCCACGAAGCTTCGTCTGTGTCGCCTGCCTGAAGCAACGCGCAGATATTTTCCGCTGTCGCCGACAAGGCTCGATAGACCTCGGCCACGGCGCGGCGGGCCGGCATGTATGGGTAGATCGGCCAGATGACCAGCGTGAGCAGCGTTGCCCAAAGACCACCGCCAACGAACACGGCCGCCAAGACGCCGGCCTGCATGACGTCCGGGACAGGACGATCGAGCGAGATGATCAGCATGACGCCCAGCAGCACGCCCATCATCTGCGCCGTCTCACCGTAGATGCGGACGAACGTGGCGCAGAACAGGCCGAACATGCCGAGTGGCAGAGCTACCGCAATGCCGTAGCCCCGTGCCAGCCCGACGCCGGCCACAACAAGCGCGCCAAGCACCGTGAAGGTGAGCAGTACCCGGAACGCGTCGGCGGATTGCCCCGCCCGGATCGCCCATGCAGGTGTTGAGCGCGGCCAGTGCCGCCATGATGAGTGGCGGCCATTGCAGATATTCGTTCAGTGCGATGATGACGGCGACGGACAGCGCCGCGCGAACACCTTCCGCCAGGCTCAGCGCCTGAAGGTTCAGGCTGCCCGATAGTTGCTGAAGGCGGCCCCTCAGCGTCGGTATCAAGCCGCCTTCGCCATGCCGCGCAGCACGTAGTGCAGGATGCCGCCGTGGCGATAGTACGCCACCTCGTCCACCGTATCGATGCGGCAGATCACCGGTACCGTGTCCACCTTGCCGTCCGGTCGATGGATCACCAACGACAACTCCATCCGCGGCGTGATGTCCTTCTCGAGGCCAGTGATATCGATCAGCTCCTCGCCGGTGATGCCGAGAGATTTGCGATCCATGCCTTCCTTGAAGGTCAGCGGCAGCACGCCCATGCCGACGAGATTGGAGCGATGGATGCGCTCGAAGCTCTCGACGATCACCGCCTTGATGCCGAGCAGCAGCGTGCCCTTGGCGGCCCAGTCGCGCGATGAACCGGTGCCGTATTCCTTGCCGCCGAACACCACCAGCGGAACACCTTCCGCCTTGTAGCGCATTGCAGCGTCGTAGATCGGCATCTCCTCGCCGGACGGCAGGTGCTTGGTCATGCCGCCTTCGACGTTGGTCAGCATCTCGTTGCGGATGCGGATGTTGGCGAACGTGCCGCGCATCATGATCTCGTGGTTGCCGCGCCGCGCGCCGTAGCTGTTGAAGTTCGCCTGCGTCACCTGGCGTTCCAGCAGGTAGTCCCCGGCGGGCGAAACCTTGCGGATCGAACCGGCGGGGCTGATGTGGTCGGTGGTGATCGAATCACCCAGTTCGGCCAGGACGCGCGCGCCCTTGACGTCGCCGACCGGCGGCGGGTCCATCGTGATGCCGTCGAAGTAGGGCGGGTTCTTCACGTAGGTGGAGCCGTCGGACCAGCGATAGGTTTCGCTGTCGGTGTCCACCTCGATCGTCTGCCACTGCTTCGGACCCTTGGTCACTTCGCCGTAGCGCTTCAGGAACTGATCGCGCGAGAGGCAGGTGGCGATGATGTCGGCGATCTCCTTGTTGGAGGGCCAGACGTCGCGCAAATACACCGGTTTGCCGTCGTTGCCGATGCCGAGAGGGGCGGTGGTGATGTCCTCGGTCATCTTGCCGAGCAGCGAATAGGCAACCACCAGCGGCGGCGAGGCCAGGTAGTTGGCGCGCACGTTGGCATGCACGCGGCCTTCAAAATTGCGGTTGCCGGACAGAACCGCGACGCCGACCAGTCGGTTGTCCTCGATCGCATCGACGATGGCGTCGTCCAGCGGGCCGGAGTTGCCGATGCACGTGGTGCAGCCATAGCCCACCAGGTTGAAGCCGATCGCATCGAGATCGGCGGTCAGCCCCGCCTTGTCCAGATACTCGGTGACCACCTGCGAACCCGGTGCGAGCGAGGTCTTCACCCACGGCTTCGGCCGCAGTCCCTTCGCGTGCGCCTTGCGCGCCACCAAGCCGGCGGCGACCAGCACCGAAGGATTGGACGTGTTCGTGCATGATGTGATCGCGGCGATCACCACGTCGCCATGGGCGATCTCGTAGTTCTTGCCCTCGACCTTCACGCGGGTATCGACATCGTTGGCCGGGACGCCGAGGCCCTTGGTCAGCTCAGCCTTGAAGGCGGATGCCGCATCCTTCAACGCAACGCGATCCTGCGGTCGTTTCGGGCCGGCGAGACTTGGCACCACCGTGGACAAATCCAATTCCAGCGTGTCGGTGAACACCGGCTCCGGCGTGCCAGGCTCACGGAACATGCCCTGCGCCTTCAGGTATGCCTCGACCAGAGCAATGCGGCGTTCGTCGCGGCCGGTCATGTGCAGGTAGTCGAGCGCCACCTTGTCCACCGGAAAGAAGCCGCAGGTGGCGCCATACTCCGGCGACATGTTGCCGACCGTGGCGCGATCGGCGAGGCCTAGTTCATCCAGGCCGGGGCCGAAGAATTCGACGAATTTGCCCACCACGCCCTTGCGCCGAAGCATCTGCGTCACCGTCAGCACCAGGTCCGTCGCAGTGGCACCCTCGGGCAGCTTGCCGGTCATGCGGAAGCCGATCACGTCTGGGATGAGCATGGCGATCGGCTGGCCAAGCATGGCGGCCTCGGCCTCGATGCCGCCGACGCCCCAGCCTAGGATGCCCAGTCCATTCACCATCGTGGTGTGGCTATCGGCGCCGTACAGCGTGTCGGGATAGGCGATCGCCTTGCCGTCCGCGTCGCCAGTCCATACGCACTGGCCGAGGTATTCCAGGTTCACCTGATGGCAGATGCCGGTGCCCGGCGGCACGACGCGGAAGTTGTCGAATGCGTCCTGGCCCCAGCGCAGGAAGCGATAGCGCTCGCCGTTCCGTTCGAACTCGATGTCCACGTTTTTCGCCAGCGCGTCGGGACGGGCGAAGACGTCGATCTGGACGGAGTGGTCGATCACCAGATCCACCGGCACCAGAGGATTGACCTTCTTCGGATCACTGCCCAGGCGCGTGATGCCGTCGCGCATCGCGGCGAGATCGACTACCGCGGGGACACCAGTGAAATCCTGTAACAGGATGCGGGCGGGACGGAATGGCACCTCCTTGTCGGAGTGCGCGGCGGGAAGCCAGCCGGCGATCGCCTTGGCGTCGTCCACAGTATAGCTGGTGCCGTCCTCGAAGCGCAGGACGTTCTCCAGCAGGATCTTCAAGGTCACCGGCAGGCGCGATATGTCGCCGAGCGATTTCGCTGCCTCGGTGAGCGAGAAGTAATCATAGCTCTTGCCCTGCACCGTGAGAGTGCGGCGTGTCTTGAGGGTATCCTGCCCGATCGCTTTCATGGCGGCGCCTTCCGTTGAGCGGCGAAGTTGAGGCGGTATGCCGCAGGTGCAATGGTCCCTGGGCTCGCGGGCTTAGAACACACCAGCCGGCGAGCGTCCACAAGGCGGGGGACGCTTGTGTTGCAGGCGGCAGGTCTGGCGGCGTTCCGCGGCGAGCGGCTGGTGTTCCGTGACCTCGACTTCGTCGTGGCCGCCGGGGAGGCACTGCTGCTCACAGGTCCGAATGGGTCGGGAAAGACGACACTGTTGCGGCTGCTGGCCGGACTGCTGCGGCCGGCAGCAGGGACGCTGTTGTGGGACGGCGCGGATGCACTGGCCGATCTGCCAGTACAGGCGCGGCGGTTGATGTACGTCGGGCATCAGGACGCGGTGAAGCCCGCGTTCACCGCGGCGGAGAACCTGCGGTTTGCGGCGAGATTGAACGGTGGTGCCGTTGGAAAGGCGCTCGTCGCGGTTGGGCTGGAGGAACTCGCCGACCTCCCGGCGCGCATGCTGTCCGCGGGACAGCGGCGTCGTTTGACGCTGGCGAGGCTCGCGCTGTCGCACGTGCCACTCTGGTTGCTCGACGAACCGACACTTGGATTGGACGCGAGGTCAGTGGAGCGCTTCGGCGCGATGTTGGAGAGTCACCGCGCAAGGGGTGGGATAGCGGTCGCCGCGACGCACCTGCCGTTGCCGCTCAGTAATGCCACGGAGCTCGCGCTGAGATGATGCCTCGTCATCTTCTCCCCCTCCCCTTGCGGGAGGGGGTTGGGGGGAGGGGACGGTGTAGCTTGCAACGCCCCCTCCCCCCAACCCCCTCCCGCAAGGGGAGGGACGTGCGTGGTGATCCGTGAGCACATTTGTCGCGGTCCTGGTGCGCGAACTGCGGCTTTCGCTGCGCCACGGCGCCGATACGCTTGCTGCCCTGCTTTTCTTTCTGCTGACCGCGGCGCTGTTCCCGCTCGCCATTGGACCTGCTCCCGAAACCCTCGGCCGCATCGCACCCGGCATCGTGTGGGTATGCGCATTGCTGGCCGCGCTGCTGCCGCTGGACCGCCTGTTCGGCGCCGACTTCGAAGACGGCTCGCTCGACCAGCTCCTGCTGTGTGGCCTGCCGCCGGCAGCGCTTGCCGTGGCGAAGACCGCGGCGCACTGGCTGATCACGGGCCTGCCACTGCTGCTTGCGGCCGCGCCGCTCGCGATCATGCTGCGGATGCCGGAGCAGGCGTTGCCGGCGCTGCTCCTTGGCCTGGCGCCCGGCACGATGCTGCTGTCGCTACTCGGCACCACCGTGGCCGCAATTGTGCTGGGTGCCAGGCGCGGCAGCGTGCTTCTGCCGCTCCTCGTGCTGCCGCTGACTACGCCGGTACTGATCTTCGGCGTTGCCGCGGCGGATGCCGCATCGGACGGGGTCAGCCCGCAGCCTCATCTGCTGTTGCTCGCCGCCCTGCTGGTAGCAGCCCTCCCGCTTTGCCCCCTGGCCGCGGGAGCTGGACTCCGATTTACCAACGAATAGTTGATATACTATCAAAACATATAACCTGAGGTTGCAGCGGCGAAATTCCCAACGGCGCTATCCCGCTACGCCATACGAGGAACCCGCGCAGGCCATAGCTATTCCTTTATTTCCTCGTTGCATGACCGCCACCCAGTTCGTTAACAGGTAAGGCGCGAGGAGAATTTAATGACACGAGGGAAATGTGGGGTGACGCGGCTGTCTGGCAGACGTGCGCGTGCGGTCCACAAGGGCGCTTCCAATTTGCTGGAAGTCAAGCTCACTCATTGACCAGCTTGCGGCTTGAGGCCCCCTAGGGACACTGTGACCCCATGGACAGACCTGACATTTTCCTAAGCTCGACCGATGCGCCCGCGAGTGAAAGGGATGTGGAGGCGCTGCGCCGTCTCATCGTTGAGAAGCTTACCTATGCGACCGGGCGGGATCCACTGGTTGCCGGTGATCGCGACTGGTTCGTTGCGGCGGCGTTGGCACTGCGAGATCGGGTCGTCGATTGCTGGTTGCAGAGCACGCGCAACGATACCGCAAAGCAGCGTAAGCGCGTGTACTACCTGTCGCTCGAGTTCCTGCCGGGCCGCTTGCTGATGGACTCGCTGAACAATGCAGGCCTGGTCGAGCCAATGCGGCTTGCGCTTGCCGAACTGGGGGTGAGCCTCGACCGTCTGCGTTCCATGGAGCCGGACCCGGCGCTCGGCAACGGCGGGCTTGGGCGCCTCGCGGCCTGCTTCATGGACAGCATGGCCAGCCTCCGCATCCCCGCCCACGGCTTCGGCATTCGCTACAATCATGGGCTGTTCCAGCAGGTGATGCGGGATGGCTGGCAGCATGAGTACCCGGAGAACTGGCTGTCCTTCGGCAATCCGTGGGAGTTCGAGCGGCCTGATATCAACTACAAGGTTGGCTTCGGCGGGCGTGTGGACATTGTCCCTGCCTCGGACGGCACGTCAGCGTCCGTCTGGCATCCTGATGAGACGGTGAACGCCATCGCTTACGACACGCCCGTGGTTGGCTGGCGTGGCAAGCACGCAAACACGCTGCGGCTGTGGTCGGCACGGGCGCCAGACCCGTTGGAGCTGGAGACCTTCAATCGCGGCGATCATGTCGGGGCGCTGGCGGCGCGCGCCCGCGCGAACTCCATTTCGCAGATCCTCTATCCCAGCGATGAGACACCAGCGGGTCAGGAGCTGCGGCTGCGTCAGGAGTATTTCTTCTCCTCGGCATCGTTGCAGGACCTGTTGCACCGGCATATCCGCCAGTACGGTGAACTGCACAACCTGGCCGACAAATGTGCCATCCAGCTCAACGATACGCATCCGGCGATCGTTGTCGCCGAGCTGATGCGTCTGCTGGTCGACGAGCACCAATTGCCGTGGGACGAGGCGTGGCGGATCACTGGCGAGACCATCTGGTACACCAATCACACACTGCTGCCTGAGGCTCTGGAAACCTGGCCGGTTCCGCTGATGGAGCGGCTGCTGCCGCGCCACATGCAGATCATCTACGAGATCAACAAGCTGCATCTCGACTCGTTGGTCGGGCGATCCGATGTGCCTGATCTGTCCGAGGTGTCCCTGATCGATGAGCACGGCGAGCGGCGGGTGCGCATGGGCACGCTGGCCTTCGTCGGTTCGCACAAGGTGAACGGCGTGTCCGCGCTGCACACCGAGCTGATGCGGTGCACTGTGTTCCGATCGCTGCACCAGCTCTATCCCGACCGCATCGTCAACAAGACCAATGGCATCACCTTCCGGCGCTGGCTGCACACCGCCAATCCGCGTCTCACCGCCGTGCTGTGTGATGCGATCGGACCGCAGGTCCTGGATGACGGTATGGCACTGGAGCATCTTGTGCCGCTGGCGGACGATACGGCCCTGCACGAACGGCTGATCGCGGTGAGGCGCGCCAACAAGACGGCGCTGGCCGCACTGGTTGCCGAGAGGCTGGACATCACGATCGATCCGGACGCGCTCGTTGATGTGCACATCAAGCGGATTCATGAATACAAGCGGCAGCTGCTGAACATCCTCGAGACGATCTCGCTTTATCTCGCGATGCGCGCCCAGCCGACACGGAACTGGGTGCCACGAGTGAAGCTCTACGCCGGACGGGCGGCTGCCAGCTACAAGCGTGCCAAGCTGATCATCAAGCTGATCCACGATGTGGCGAAGGTGGTGAACCACGATCCGGCGGTGCGCGACCAGCTGAAGGTCGTGTTTGTGCCGGACTACAATGTCAGCCTGGCGGAGGTCATCATCCCCGCGGCGGATCTCTCCGAGCAGATCTCGACCGCCGGCATGGAAGCGTCCGGCACCGGCAACATGAAGCTCGCGCTGAACGGCGCACTGACTATCGGCACGTTGGATGGGGCCAACCTGGAAATCCTCGACCGGGTTGGCGCGGACAACATGTTCACCTTCGGCCTGACCGCGGGACAGGTCGAGGAGCGCCGGTGGCAACACAGCCCGCCATCGGATCCGTCACCCGCGCTGCAGCAGGTGCTGGATGCGATCGGTTCAGGCCTGTTCTCGCCAGACGAGCACGACCGCTATCGCGAGCTGGTCGCCGATCTGACCTCGAGCGACTGGTTCATGGTGGCCGCGGACTTCGACGCCTATGCCGATACGCAATGGAAGGTCGCAACACGGTGGTGCGACCGACGCGCCTGGTGGCGTTCGAGCGTACTGAACACGGCACAGATGGGCTGGTTCTCGTCTGACCGCACCATCCGCGAGTACGCCAAGGACATCTGGGACGTGCCGGTAACCGCTGTCGGGTAGGCACTCCCACCGGCGTGGCCTATCGTCCCGCGGGACATGGCAGCACCACGCTTCACCGTCATCTATCGCATCCGGTCGGACACGGCGTCGATCGAGGCGCGCGCACAGTCGATAGCGATCGAACAGAGCGTGGAGATGCCGCTCTCCGCCATCGTCGAGCAGGACATTCTGCGCGACATCGTGGGCGAGGTCGAAGCGATCGAAGACCGCGGCGGCGGTGTCTTCGATGTGCGTATCGGCTTGGCCATCGCCACGACAGGCGGCGATGCCGCGCAGTTCCTCAACATGGTATTCGGCAATACCTCGCTGCACGAGGACGTCCTGCTGCTGGACGTGGACGTTCCAGCAAACCTCGCCGCGGCATTCGGTGGCCCACGGCATGGCATCGGCGGGCTGCGGCGACGCGCCGACGCGTTCGGTCGTGCGCTGACCTGCTCGGCGCTCAAGCCGCAGGGCGTGCCGCCGGCGCGGCTGGCGCAACTGGCGGAACAGTTTGCCCGCGGCGGCATCGACTTCATCAAGGATGATCATGGCCTGGCCGACCAGGCCTATTCGCCGTTCGCCGAACGCGTCGCCGCGATTGCCGGCAGCGTCGGACGCACGCGGTATGTGCCCAGCCTGTCGGGCGATCTCGACGCGATGCGGCGCCAGATCGACATAGCCCTGGCACAGGGCATCGACACGGTGATGATCGCACCAATGCTTGCCGGTTGGTCCACGATGCAGGCGCTGGCGAGGCAATGTCCGGATGTGGCGTTCTTCGCGCACCCGACCATGGGCGGCGCGGCGCGCATCGCCCCGGACCTGCTGATCGGCAAGCTGTTCCGCGTACTCGGCGCCGACGCAGTGATCTTCCCAAACCACGGCGGCCGCTTCGGCTATACGCCGGAAACCTGCCAGAGCCTCGCCGAACAGGCGCGCCGGCCGTGGGGCGGCATACGAACCAGCGTGCCGGTGCCTGCCGGTGGCATGACGCTGGAGCGGGTGCCCGAGATGCTTGACTTCTACGGACCGGACGCGATGTTGCTGATCGGCGGCAGCCTGCTCGCCGCTCGTGAGCGGCTGGCCGAGGAGACCGCCATGTTTACCCGTGCGGTCGCGCAGCACAGCTATCGGTGATTGCCCATGGACACTGAACAGTCGACCCAATTTCGTGCCTTCCACGACTATCGGTGGGACGAGGTGACCTGCCTGCCCTACAAGGAAGAAGGTGCTGCGCCATTCAAGGCGATCTCCCGCCAGGTGCTGTTCTCCGAAGCGAAGCTTGGCTGCGAGCTTCGCTATTTCGAAATGGCGGCCGGCGGCTACTCGACGCTCGAACGCCACGATCACATGCACGCGGTGATGATCCTGCGCGGGCGAGGAGAGTGCCTGGTCGGAGACGAGGTTCGGGCGGTAAAGCCGTTCGACCTTGTCACCATCCCGTCCTTGGCATGGCACCAGTTTCGCGCCACGGAGGGAGAGCCGCTCGGGTTCCTCTGCATGGTGAACGCGCAGCGCGACCGGCCACAGTTGCCGAACGAGCAGGAACTGGCGGCACTAAAGGCGAACCACATGATCGCGGCGTTTCTGGCGCGATAGGGCGCGCGGCCGGCGCGCCGGTTGCCTGTGCGAGTGCTAGCCGAGATCGCTATTGGGGAACAATGCGACGCCTGGCGGCACGGCGATCGGCAGGATTGCTACGAGCAAAGCGATCAATGCAATCGCGCCGCGTGTCACGTTGGCTTGACGCAAGCACCCAGCCCGATACGACTCCCGTTGAATGTACATCTCGATTTTAGGCTGTGGCATGCACACGCCAACCCCTTGGAGTAAATGGTGGCACGAACTCGATCAGCCGAGCTACGCGAGGTTGATACGACCCTGCGCTGCACGCAACAAATGACGCATCAGAGTTGTAGTGCTCGCGCATGGCCGGCGGTGTGCTGATCTTTCTGGCGTAGATGACGCTGCGGCTGAGACTTTCGTCCGTTGTCAATCGGCACGAAATCAGTGAGAGTGATCCAGCCCTGGCGCGAGAGAGGCAAACAATGCACAAGGCGGTACTTGTTGGCTTGCTTGCGACCAGCCTGACGGCGCCGGTCGCGGCGTATGCACAGACGCCGCCCCGGCAAAGCCGGCCAAGGAGGTCGTCATAATCCGACCTGCGCAATGGCTGACGGTGGGCGCGGGCGTTGTCGTCGGCGCGGCGGTGCTCGATGTCATCATGCCAAGCAACGTTGCCTTCGTCGTCGGTGCCAACGTGAGCGGCAATCTGGCCAACGTTTGGTACAGCGGGCGCGAGGTCCAGCTTCAGATGACCACGGCACCAAAGAGCTGATAGACACACCACTGACGTCACCGGCGTCTGACGGCTCGCCACACGGAGTTCGACGTACTCACGCGGCGTGTGCGCTTCGATCTTGCCTGTCTGAATTATCCGCCACCGAACTGGGTGGTGCCGGTGATACACGCCAGCGATGATCCGGTCAGCGATGTCGTGGTTATCGGCGCCGGCATGGCCGGGCTGGTGGCGACCTTTTCGCTGCTGCGCAACGGCATCCGCAACATCCGCTGTCTCGACCGAAATCCCGCCGGTCTCGAGGGGCCATGGGTAACATATGCGCGGATGGAAACGCTGCGATCTCCGAAGGTTCTGACCGGGCCGGCGGCTGGAATTCCATCACTTACCTTCCGCGCCTGGTTCGTTACGCAATTTGGCACGGCGGAGTGGGAGAGCCTCGACAAGATCCCCCGTGTCATGTGGATGGACTACCTGCGGTGGTACGGCAATGTACTGGCGCTGCCGGTCGAGAACGACGTCGAAGTTCTCCGCATCGATCCGCAGAATGGGCTGATTGCGCTTAAGTTGGTGGGTGGTGGACGCATCCTGACGCGCAAGGTGGTGATGGCAACCGGCCGCGAGGGTCTTGGACGACCGCGCATTCCCGACTTTATGCGCGACATTCCGCGCGCGTCCTGGGCGCACACCTCAGACACCATCGACTTCGCCGCATTGTGTGGCAAGCGTGTGGTCGTGGTCGGCGGCGGGGCCTCGGCGATGGACAATGCCGGTGCGACACTCGAGGCAGGCTGCACGGAGCTGCGCATGCTGGTCCGGCGCGGAACGCTGCCCCAGATCAACAAGCTGACCGGCATCGGCAGCTCCGGCTTTACCAACGGCTATCGGGCGATGAGCGAGGCTTGGCGGTGGCGCACGATGCATTATGCCGATGAGACAGGACCCCCGCCGCCGCGCAATTCGACGCTGCGGGTCAGTCATCACCCCAACGCCCACTTCCATTTCAATACATCAGTGGACGCGATACGCGTGTGCGACGATCACGTCACCATGCACACCAGCCTCGGCAAGACGTTTGCGGCTGACTTCATCATTCTGGCGACCGGCTTCACAGTTGAACCCGCCGCGCGACCGGAGATCGCAGCGTACGCCGATGCGATTGCCACATGGGCCGATCGCTACACGCCGCCGCCAGAACTGGCGAGCGCCGAACTCGGCGGCTTTCCGTATCTCGGACCGCATTTCCAGTTAACCGAGAAGCGGCCAGGCATGGCGCCGTTTCTCGCCGACATCCATTGCTTCAACCACGCCGCCACCCTGAAGTCTTGGCAAGGTCGCCGGCGACATTCCTGGCATAAGCACCGGTGCGGAGTGGCTCGCCGACGGCATCGCCGCGGAGTTCTACAACCGCGACATAGATGCGCACTGGCAGATACTGCTGAATTTCGCCACGCCCGAGCTGTTCGGCGACGAATGGAAGGACGCAGAGAGCTGAGCCTATGTCGTGACAGGCTCTCCCAGCGTCTGCATCAGGCGGTTCGCATTGGCGAACATCGCCACAGCGTGGATCAGGTCGTGGATTTGCAGCCCGTCCATGCCGGCCTCACGCAACGGCCGAAGATCGGCTGCGGTAATTGCCTGCGGTTCGCGCGTCAGTTTGGCAGCGAAATCCGCAATGGCGCGCTGCCGCGGCTCCAGCTGAGTGCCGAGGCCTTCGTCGTACAGGCGAACAATCACGTCCGCACGCTTGGTCAATTCCACGAACCTGCGCGCGTGCACTGACGAGCAATAGACGCAGCCATTGATGATCGAGACGATCACGGTCGCGAGCTCGCGGTCGGCACGCGGCAGGCCGCGCGGCACATACATCACAGCGTGGAACAACGGCGAGCGCTGTTCCAGTGAGTCGACGTCATGCGCCAGCGTCAGAAAATATGGTGAATCACGCTGCGGACTCGCCTCCAACGCCGCACGCTGGCGCGGCGTCGCGGTCGATGCGTCGACCGGCGGTATCCATGCCGCCCACTCGACCGGTTCCAGCGTAAATCGCTCGCTCATGCACGCCGCTCCTCGGCCAGCGCTCGGAGACCCTCGACCACGCGTACCTGGTAGCTGACGAAGGCGACTATCTGCGCGACCACCACGATGTCGCGCTCAGCGAGGCCGACATGGCGCAGCGCCTCGAGGTCCGACCGGGTCGCCGAACCGGGTGCCGTGGTGATCAGCAAGACGTGGCGCAGAATGGCCCGCAGCCGTGGTGAAACGTCCATGGCCTCGATCGCAGCGCCGTCCGCTCCGATCTCCAGCAGCCGTTTCCGGTAATGCGCAACCAGCGCTGCGTCGCGCTCGATCGATGCGACGCGCAAAGCCGCCGCGGCTCGCTCGACCAGGCTGACGCCGCCTGGATCGGACGGCGTGATCAACACGTCGTGGCTGCCTTGGGTGTGGCGCACGAATGCCTCGCGTTGCCGGCGCAACGCGGCGACGGGTGAGGTGGATGCGAGCCCGGCGGCTGTATCGACGATATCGGTTGTCATTGTGAGGCTTCCGTCTTCGGGTGCAGGCCGAGTGCGGCATAGGCGTGGGCGCTCGGCGGCCAGGCAGCAACGATCTGTCCGCGCCACGTGTAAGCAGCGCCGGCCGCCAGCACGAGCAGCACGAAGCTGGCCGCCCAGGCGAGTCGCAGGTGGGTCGAAGACTGCGGCCTGGTCGATTGTGCGACGAGACGATCCATCGCGGACTGGCGCGGCGTCGCCGCGATCGCGGTCGCGGGAGTTTCGGGCGCAGGAGCTTCGGGCACCGGGAGCGCGGGATCGGCCGGCGGCGCTGCCTCCTCTGGTGACACGGGTGCCACCTCGTCCGGTGGCGCGGCGGAAACCTCCCCCGAAGGCACAGCCGTAGTCTCCACTGGGGTCCACTCGCCGTCGCATCGCGCGCACCGCACGAACTCGTCCCGCCGTCATCAGGGAGTCAGGCACATCATAGGCTGCGGAACAGGACGGACAGACAATTCGCATATCTGAAGATGGTGCGTGAGCGCCGGTTGCGAGGCAATGGCGGCACGCCGCCGAGAATGGCAAGAATGGTGGCGATGATTCGATTCGATGAAGTGGGGCTGAGGTACGGCCCTGCCGGCCAAGGAGCTCCCGCCGCGGGTCCCGAGGTGCTGCATGATGTCAGCTTCACGCTGCCGGACGGCGCGTTTCGCTGGCTGCTCGGGCCGTCGGGTGCCGGCAAGACCAGCCTGCTGCGGCTGATGTACCTCGCGATCCGTCCGACATGCGGCCGGTTGGCGATCTTCGGCACCGACATCGAGACCGCCGAGCGCCGCCTGCTGCCGCGTCTGCGTCGCCGCATGGGCGTGGTGTTCCAGGATTTCCGCCTGCTGCCGCATCTGTCAGCGTTCGACAACGTGGCGCTGCCCCTGCGCCTCGCAGGCAGGCCGGAGGGTCAGATCCGCGCCGACGTCGGCGAGATGCTGCGCTGGGTGGGGCTGGCCAGGCAGGCTGGGGTCCGGCCGGCGGAACTGTCCGGCGGCGAGCAGCAGCGGGTGGCCATTGCGCGAGCGGTGATCGGTCGCCCCAGCCTGCTGCTGGCGGACGAGCCGACCGGGAACCTCGACGAGGTGCAGGCCGAGAGGCTGATGCAGTTGCTGAAGGAGATGAACCGCTTGGGCACCACGGTGGTGGTCGCCACGCACAACGATGCGCTGGTCGGCCGGCATCCCGGGCACGCGTTACGGCTGTCGCGCGGCAGGCTGGTGGAGCAACGGTAGGCAATGGCGACGTTCCGTTCGCGCCAGTTGTTGCGGCCCGCCGGGTTCGACGAACTCGGACTTCGTCGCGCGATCTCAGACCGTATTCTGCCTCTCCTGGTGGCCGCGATGGCTGTCCTGGCGGCGCTGGCATTGGCCGGCTGGGTCGGTGCCGCGTCATTGGCACAGCATTGGCAACAGGGGGCGAGCTCGGCTCTCACCGTGCAGGTACCGCAGCCGCGGGAACCGCCGGCGCAGGGTGGCGGCACGCGTCTGGAGCGTGTTGAGGCATTGCTGGTCGCCACACCCGGCGTTGCCTCGGCACGAGCGCTCAGTGACGACGAACTGGGCGAACTCCTGCGTCCCTGGCTTGGCAGCGACGCCGAGAGGCTTGCCGTGCCGTTGCCGGCGGTGATCGCGGTGCGGCTGGCTGAAGCCAATCTGGATCTGGACCGGATAGGGCGGCGGCTGGATGAGGCGGCGCCGGGCACGCTGGTCGAAAGTCACGGTGTGTGGATCCGGCGGCTCTCCGTCCTGGCTCGCAGCCTGCAAGCCTGCGCAGGGCTGGCGCTGCTGCTGGTCGCCGCGGTGGCCGCAGCGGTAATTGCGGTCGCGACGCGGTCGGGGCTCGCGGCGCGGCGCGAGGCTATCGAGATCGTGCATGGGCTGGGCGCCACCGACGGCTACATCGCGGCTCGCTTTGCCGGTCGCGCGACGCTGCTCGCAACAACAGGTGGCGTCGCCGGCGCGGTGCTTGCCCTGCCGGTCCTGCTGACTCTGGCGAATCTCGCCGCCCCCTTCTCCGGCGCGACATCGGAGGCGATGTCTCCGGCCGACATTGTTGCGGCGTGCCCGGCTGCACTGTGGCTCACTTTGCCCGGCCTTCCGGCCGCGGCGGCAGCAATCGGCTTCCTCACCGCCCAGGCCACGGTGCGTCGTTGGCTGCGCCGCCTGCCATGACCCGGGTGCCCCGCCGACTGGCGGTCGCCAGCACTGTGGCACTGGGCATCATGCTGGCGTTCGGCGCCGGCTTCGCCTGGTTCGTCCATCAATTGGACCGGCCGGAGCAGGTGCCGCTGCATACCGACGGGATCGTCGCCTTTACCGGTGGCCCAGAACGCGTCGAGACCGCGCTGCGCCTGATGGCCGAGGGTCGTGCCGATCACCTGCTGCTGTCAGGCATAGGCGGAGGCGCAGAACTGGCGGAGCTGGCGCATCGTGCCGGGGTCGATCCCTTGCCGCTGGCGACGCGGGTCGCGATCGGCCGCAGTGCGACCACAACCCGGGGCAATGCCGCCGAGACCGCTGTCTGGGCGCGGGCCACGGGCATCCATTCGTTGCTGGTCGTCACGGCGTCGTATCACATGCCGCGGGCGATCGCCGAGCTGGCGCGAGCGCTGCCCGAGACGGAGCTTTACCCGCTGCCGGTCGTGCCGCCGGAGCGATCCGATCGCACCACGCTGCCACTTCGACTGGTCGCCGAGGAGTATCTCAAGTTCCTTGCGACAACTGCTGGGCTGAGTGGGGTTCTGCCGGAGCGAGAAACGCCGCCGGCGCATGCCGGTCGTGCCGGATGACGCTGATCCGCTCGGCCTTGTTCAATCTGTTCTTCTTCGCCGTGACGTTTGCACTGACCGTGGCGGTGGCCACGCCCGTCAGGTTCGCCGCGCCGCATCAAATGCTGAACGTCGCGCGGCTATGGGCGCGCGTCATGGTGTGGGCGGCGCGCGTCCTCTGCGGCGTTCGTTTGCATGTGTCCGGCCTGGAACACATCGGCAGCGGCGCAGCTCTGATCGCGTCGCGCCATCAATCGGCGTTCGACACGTTCGTCTGGCTGACTTTGGTCCCGCGCTGCTGCTATGTGCTCAAGCGCGAGCTGCTGCGCATCCCGCTGTTCGGGCCGTTGCTACCGCTCAGCGGTATGATCGGGGTGGACCGCGAGGGTGGGGCCAATGCGCTACGCGGACTGATGCGGGAAGGCGTGCGTGCGGTGCGCGAGCAGCGCCAGATCGTGATCTTTCCAGAGGGGACGCGCGCAGAACCAGGGTCCGTGCTCCCGTTGCAGCCCGGGGTCGCAGCGCTGGCGGCGCTGACGCGCCTGCCGGTAATCCCCGTGGTGACTGACTCTGGCCAGAGCTGGGGGCGACGAGCATTCCACAAACGCCCCGGCACCATACATATCCGTATATTCAAGCCGATCCCGGCTGGAGTGGGGCGTGATCAGCTCATGTCCTGCCTCGAAGCAGCATTGCGCAGAGAGGCTGTGGAGAACTCTGTGGGCTGAGTGCCGCGCAACCTCGTGTACAACCGCAGTCAGGAACGGCAGGCCATTGGCAATACGCACCCTTCTTGCCAACGCTCGATGCCAGAACCGCATCTGCACAGCGTGGGACGAAACCCTGGGTCCACGCGCAAAGGTAGCAGGATTGCAGGCTATATTCGCGCAACAAGAGAGTGGGCGCGTTTGCCTTGTCCCCCTGTTTGCCTATAAGCGGCGCGGGTTCGGGGCGAGGCAAGATGTGGCGCAGGCGAAAGCTGTGGATCATTCTGCTCGCCACGCCGTTCGTGCTGTTGGCGGCCGACGCGCTCTATTGGCGAATTGCCGTCAGCAATCTGGAATCTGGCTTTACAGCCTGGGCGAACCAGCAGCGCGGGGCGGGCTGGAGCGAATCGCACGGGGTGCCGGTTCGCGGTGGTTGGCCGCTGGCCGCGACCCTTACCGTTCCCGCGATTTCGCTTGCGGGCGGCAATAGCGACATTCCGGGTGGGCTTCTGTGGAGCGCCGACAGCTTGGTGCTGCGCGTCGCATTGCCACGGCCGGGTCTGCTGCGGATCGCAGCCAAAGGCACGCAACGGCTTCGCCTCGCTGCGAACCCGGAGTTCTCCTTTAGCGCAGACCGCGTGGACGTCGAGTTGCGGCTACAGCCGGCGCAGGTGCCGCCGTTCCTGGATTTCATCGTAGAGCACATGCGGGTCAATACACCGATGGGCGCCGATGCCAGCATCGGTTCGGTGCGTCTGCACCTGGACATCCGCCCGGAGGCGCAATCCGGCGATCCGGCCCTGGCATTCGTACTCCGGGCTGCGGCGATGACCCTGCCATCAGGGATGGCCCATCCGCTGGGTCCGCATATTGCCAGTCTGGCGGTGGACGGCGCGCTGAACGGGCCGGTTCCGCTCGGGCGCACGCCAGCCGAGCGTGCCACAGCCTGGCGCGACGGCGGCGGCTCGCTCCAGATCCGGCATCTGGCACTGGTGTGGGGACCGCTCGATCTCACCGGCAGCGCGACGCTGGCCCTCGATGAGCAATTGCAGCCGATGGGCGCCGCGAGCGCGCGCGTGGTCGGTTATGCCGAGACGCTCGACTCGCTGGCGGCACATGCTGCGATAAGCCGATCCGCCGCGACCGCGGCCAAGGCGGTGCTGTCGTTGCTGGCGAACAGCCCGGACGACGGCAGCTTGCCGAACGTCGAGGTACCGCTCACGCTGCAGTACCGCACTCTGTCGATGCGGCAGGTCCCTCTGGTGAGGCTGCCAGAGATCGAGTGGCCGTGATTTGCGATCGCCGCGGTCAGTGCCTATCGTGACGCCATGACTCTCCGGAGCACCACGACGCGAATTAGCGGCCCGGCTGCCTGAGCAGCCGGGGAGTAGCCGCCCTTTCCTTCGCGTCGTTCATCCGGAGTTCCCTCTATGTCTGCCCCCCTATCTGTCGCTGTCCGCTTCATGCTTGATGCGGATGCCGCACCTGGTCTTCTCACACGCCTGCTGCAGCCGTTCGCCAGGCGGGATCTGATCCCCGACCGCATGTGGTCGCACCGTTCGGGCGAGACGCTGCATGTCGAGATCGCCATGGCGGCGATGCCGGCGGAGGTTGTTCACCTTGTCGAGGGCAATCTCCGCCAGGTGGTCGGCGTGCGCAGCCTGACGCAGGTGCGGCCGGAGGAGATCCGGCAGGCGGCTTGAACCGGGCTCTCGTATCTGGCCTTATCAGGGGGCCTGAACGCGCGAGGTGGGCATGCCAGGATCTGACGCGGTTCTTCTGGCCCGCGCGCAGTTCGCCTTCACCATCGGCTTCCACATCGTGCTGCCCGCCTTTACCATCGGGCTGGCGAGCTACCTCGCGGTGCTCGAGGCAATGTCGCTCGCCACAGGCCGGCAGGTGTACCGCGATGTCTTCCACTACTGGCTGCGGGTGTTCGCCGTCGTGTTCGGCATGGGCGTCGTCTCCGGCGTGGTGATGGCGTACGAGTTCGGCACCAACTGGGCGCGCTTCGCCGACAAGGCCGGCCCGATCGTCGGGCCACTGATGGGCTACGAGGTGATGACGGCCTTCTTCCTGGAGGCCGGCTTTCTCGGCATCCTGCTGTTCGGCCGTCAGCGCGTCGGACGCGGCGTGTATTTCGCCGCCACGTTGCTTGTGGCGATTGGAACGCTGATCAGCGCGTTCTGGATCCTCGCGGCGAATTCCTGGATGCAGACGCCGCAGGGCTACACGCTGACGCCGGACGGGCGGTTCCTGCCGGAGGACTGGTGGCAGATCATCTTCAATCCGTCGTTTCCCTACCGCCTCGTGCACATGGTGATCGCATCCTATCTGTGTGTCGCGTTCGTGGTGGGCGCGGTCGGTGCTTACCATCTGCGGCGCGATGCGCAGAACCAGGCCGCGCGACTGATGTTCTCGATGGCAATGTGGATGGCCGTGGTGGTCGCGCCGATCCAGATCCTGGCCGGCGATCAGCATGGCCTGAACACGCGGCAATACCAGCCGGCAAAGGTTGCCGCACTGGAGGGCGACTGGGAAACGCAGCCCGCCACGCCGCTGATCCTGTTCGGCATGCCGAACATGGCGGAGGAGCGCACGAACTGGTCCATAGAAGTGCCGCATCTCGGCGCGCTGGTCCTGACGCACACGTGGAACGGCACCGTTCAGGGATTGAAGTCATTCCCGCCGCAGGACCGGCCCAACTCGCCCGTCTTATTCTGGGCATTCCGCATCATGGTGGGGCTTGGACTGCTGATGGCGGCCATCGGCGTATGGGCAGCGTGGCTGCGCGCGCGAGGGCTGCTCTATGAGTTCCGGTGGCTGCGCTACGCCGTGCTGGCGATGGGGCCATCGGGATTCATCGCGTTGCTGTCAGGCTGGACCGTCACAGAGGTCGGCCGCCAGCCGTTTACAGTCTACGGCCTGCTGCGCACGTCCGACAGCGCATCGCCGATCGGCGTGCCCGGCGTCGAGGCGTCACTGGCAGCACTCATCGTTGTATATGCGATCGTGTTTGGCACGGGTCTCATCTTTGTGCTTCGTCTCATGCGCCGGCCGCCGACGGTAGGCGAGACCGGTCCGCAGGCAGGCCTGCCGGTGCGCAGCGCCGGAATCACGCCGGCCCCTGCATTGCGGGACGCTCCGTGATGCTGCCGGTGGTGTGGGCCGGCCTGATCGCTTTCGCAGTGCTGGCATATGTGCTGCTGGACGGCTTCGATCTGGGCGTCGGCGTCCTGTTCGCGATCGAGCGGCGTGACGAGCATCGCGACATCATGCTGAATTCGATCGCGCCGGTATGGGACGGCAACGAGACCTGGCTGGTGTTCGGTGGCGGGGGTCTGTTCGCGGTCTTCCCGCTCGCCTACGCGGTGATACTGCCGGCGCTGTATCCGGCGATCATCGCCATGCTGCTCGCGCTGGTATTCCGGGGCGTCGGGTTCGAGTTCCGCTTCCGCGCGGTGAGCCCGCGGGGGCGCATGTGGTGGGACCGGGCGATCTGCGCTGGCTCAACGCTGGCGGCATTCTGCCAAGGGCTCGTGCTGGGCGGCCTGCTTCAGGGCATCCGGGTGCACGACCGCGCGTATGCCGGCGGATGGTGGGACTGGCTGACCGGATTCACCGTGCTGTGCGGCGTCGCCGTCGTGATCGGCTACACGCTGCAAGGCGCCTGTTGGCTGATCTGGCGCTGCGACGGCCTGCTGCAGCAGCGCGCCAGGCAATATGCGCGCGCACTGGCGGTTGCGATGCTGGGGTTCATCGCCGCGGTCAGCGTATGGACGCCGCTGCTCAATTCGACGTTCAGCGAACGCTGGTTCGGCTGGCCGGGAATCGCGCTCACCAGTCCGGTGCCGATCCTGGTGGCGCTGGTCGCATTGCTGTTCTGGCGCGCCCTGTCGCGGCGGCACGACCTCACGCCGCTGCTCTGCGCGCAGGCGTGGTTTGCGCTGTGCTACGCCGGACTAGGCATCAGCCTGTGGCCGCTGATCGTGCCCCCGGACATCACGATCTGGGATGCCGCTGCGCCGCCATCGAGCCAGCGATTCCTGCTGGTTGGCGCCGTGGTGCTGGTCCCGATCATTCTGGCCTACACCGGTTACGCCTACTGGGTGTTTCGCGGCAAGGTGCGGCCCGGCATGCACTATCATTGATGTGAGCCAGCGACTGGCGATGCGACCGCACTCAATCTGCTGCCGCCGACGATGAAATTACTGCGCCGCCAGAGAGCCTGCGGCCCCGCCAATTGAGCGTTTCCGGTACACCGAGCCAGAAGGTCAGAAAGGCGACGATGGCGCAGCCGGCGAGAAAGAGGAATGCGGCGGAATAACCCGCCGCATCGACCACCAGGCCGGCGACGCCATTGCTGAACGCCGCACCCAGCCCCCAACATGCGCCAGTGGCACCGAGCGCGAGATTGTAGTGCCCCGTGCCTCTGGTGAGATCGGCGACGACAAGGAAGAAGAGCGCGCCGAAGATGCCAGCGCCGATTCCGTCCAGCACCTGGATCGACACCAATAGGTACGGATTTTGCGTGACGAGATAGAGCAGGCCGCGAACAGGCAGCACGGCGAAGCCCGCGAGAAACAACGGCTTCCTTCCCCACGCATCGGCTTTATGGCCGACCAGCAGCGCCATTGGCACCATCACCACCTGTGCGGTGATGATACAGGCCGCCATAAAGAGACTGCTCGCCTCCTGATGACCCTGCGAAAGCTTCTCGCCGAGCAGCGGCAGCATTGCGGCATTGGCAAAATGAAACAGGGTGATGGCGGCGGTGAACAGCAGCAGTGGGCGGCTTTTGAGCAGCGGCGCGAGCCCCTTCGGCTCGTCGCCGCGGTTTCCATCGTCGGCGCCGCGCGCAAGCTCATGATCGATTGAACCTCCGTCGATCGTGTAGACAGCGACGGCGCTGGCGAGCGCCAGCACGACTACGACCCAAAGCACGGCGACAGGCGCAATGAGGTAGCCTGCGATGCCGGCAGCGATCGCCGTCACCGCGTTGCCGAGATGGTTGAACGCCTCGTTGCGACCGATGCGTCCGCTGAAGACCGCTCGGCCGAAAGTGCCGAGGCTGATGGCGGCGACCGCAGGCGGAAAGACGGCATCGGCCAGGCCGGTCGCAGCCTGTGCGATCATCACCGGCCAGAACAAGGGCACAAGCGCCGTGACCGCCACCGCGATGCCAACAACTAGCGCGGATGCAGCAATCAAGGTCCGTTTTCGCACCGTCGCGTCGACGAATGCCCCGGCCGGCCCGCGCGCAAGCACCGTGGCGACGCCGGCCACGGTGAGAACGATGCCAATGCGACCTGCACTCCATTGCTGGCTTGCCATGAGGTAGATGGCGAGAAATGGACCAGCTCCCCCGGTGACGTCTGCGAGGAGGAAATTAAGCCAGTCGAGAGGCCCATTGGCCGCCATTGCAGTCTTGGTCATGTCGCATTTCCCTGGCGGCGCCAGAGACGGGCGCCAGAGACGGTTGTGTCCCTTGCGATAACTGCCGAGGCATTGCGGCGATACCGCGACGTGGGTCGTCAGCCTGACGCCCCAGCGCATGGCGTTTGTTCAAGTTGCGGTGACTTCAGGACTGTCAAGTGGCCCGGTGTGACGCTGGGCCAAACGCGCCCGGGCCGTGGGTTGCACGACCGCATCCGAACAGCGCACGATCCGAGTATGCGACCCGCGAAACCTGACGCCCAAAGTGTGTGTCCATCACGCGTCGGAACAGCCCCCAATGGTTAACGGCAAAGTAATGCTCGAGTTGTGTTTGATTATTTCGATGCTAAATTCGCATTATCACGTTTACGTGATTATGCGCTTGCGCGATCACGAAATCGTGAGGTAGAAGAGTGATGTCGTCTACGACGACACTTGGCCGCGAAAAAACAATCCGGGCGGTCATTGAAGTTCCACTTCAAGAATGAGGAATAATTCTGTGAACAATCTGCCGAAGCGCTTTGTTCCCGCCCGTGTTGCCGGTCTACCCGTCCCCGAATTGCATGGCTGTGGGTCACGGTTCCCTGTGTTGTTGGACCAGCCCAAGCTCCCGAGCATCGCTGACACCGGCCGGATCCGCTTCGGTGCCGGCTACCGCCTCCCGCTCGGCAAGTAATCACCGCAACGCTTGGGTTTGGGAGGCTTTGCCGTCGTGGACAGTGCGGGATCGTTACTGCAGTTTCATCGCCTGATCGAGCAGGCCCGCCCCCCGCAGCGGGCCGATCGAGCGGCTGCCGGAACGCTTCCCACCCGTGCCTATCGTTACTGCGATGCAGTCACCAGTGCGGCTGGCTTTGGCTGGTGGCTCTTCCCTCCGATGGATCTGCAATTGATATGGGACGGGCACGACGTCTTCTGGCATTTCGACGGAGCACCCGACTGGCTGCCTCTGTCGCCGTCTGCTCAATTTCCTGATTTCTCCGAGACTTTCGATAGCAGTGCGCCTGCCACATTGCACGGTTGCGCCCCACCGTTTCTGACGTCTTTGCCTGAGCCTGGGACACTGCAAATCTGGACCGGGCTGATGGCTCGCACCGCTCCGGACTGGAGCCTGCTGATACGCGCACCCGCAAACCTCGCCGGCCCTGGTGGTTACAGTCTCTACGAAGGCATCGTTGAGACAGACCGCTGGTTTGGTCCCTTGTTCACCAATCTTCGCCTTACGCAGACACACAAGCCAGTGCATCTCAGAGCCGACTTTCCGTTGATTCAGGTGCAGCCGCTACCGCGTCAGGCTTATGCCGACGAGACCCTAAGCTCGACAACCATCGTGCCCAACATGGCTGCGATGAGCGATGAAGACTGGGACGCGTACCACGAAAGCGTTGTCGCGCCGAACCAGAACCCGGAGCGCGGCTTTGGCGGCTACGCGGTGGCCGCTCGCCAACGCCGTCACGGCGTCTGTCCGTTCAGTAGGTCGAAGGCGGTCGGTTGATTGAAAGCTGCGTCCCCTCGGGGATACCTGCGAGCCGAAGCCCGTCAGCATACCTTTCGAGGTCCTCTTCCCGCTGTAGTGGCGACCGCGCCACCGCATCGCGAACCGAGAACTGCGGCTCCAGCTCCAATAGCCTTTCTCGCAACGGGGCCGCTTCGCCGGCAAGCCCAAGATAGCCGACGGCAGCAAGCAATCCCTTGTATGTCGATGAAAACCCCGGGTGAGCCTGACGGGCACGCCTACCCAGTCGAGCCGCAATCTCGTAGTCGCCGGAAAGCAAAAATGGCATGGTCAACGCCATGTCGAAGAAGAAGCCATGCGGGTCATGCGGGGAGAGCCGCCGAGCACGTTCTACCTGCCGAACGGCGTCCGTATGCTGCCCCAGGTAACAGTGAGCCAGACCGGAATAACACCATGCGAGGGCGAGGTTAGGATTCAGCGCAATTGCACGTTCATGCAGGCTGAGCGCATCCTCAGGCTTCCTATGCAGAAAAGCCTCAATATGCCCAGCGACGGTGAAGCCGCGGGCGTCCCCCGGATCAAGCGCGATCGCCTGCTGTGCAAGTTGGCCGGCGCGATGGCTTGCGCCAGCCGCATCCTCCGCCCAGCCCTGACCGATCAACAACAAGTACCAATGTGCCAGCCACGAATGGCACGCAGCACTTGATGGATCCGCTTTCAAGGAACTTGCCAGCAGGGCGCCGGCGGCTCGAAAGGTCTCTTGATCCAGGCGGTAGATCGCTGGAATAGCGCGCAGCATCAGCTCATAAGCGGACGGGTTTATCTGAGGACGCAAAAGGGCGGTCTCAGCCTCCCAGACCAGCACCTCCGGCGCAATCTGCGCTACAGTCTCAGATGCGATCCGTTCCTGCAGGTTCAGGACATCGAGCAGGCTGCTGTCGAAGCCCCGTGACCAAAGCAATTCACCAGAGCCCCGCATGTTGAGCAGCCGTACTTGGATGCTAATCCGATTTGCTTCCGTCCGAAGCGTCCCTGCCACGAGAAAGTCCAGATCCAGTTCTTGCCACGCGGACGTTTGGCTGGGTTCACTCCATACGGTGGCGACAGATGCCGATGAAACGCATGTGAGCCAGCGAAAGCGTGCAAAGGCTCCGGTAATCTCCTCGGCCAGCCCTAACGCGAACGAGGTGTCGTCGCCTGTCGTCTCCATGGTCTTGAAGGGCATGACTCCCAGGCGGATTGCGGTACGACGTGCCTCATACGTGCCGGACCCTTTGTCGGCAGACAGATTGAGTGTCGCCAGCGATGGCCCTGGCGCTCCGATGTCGCGAACCTCCGCCAATATCTCTTCCGTCTCGATGGAGAAAGTTGCGCTCTTGAGCAGCGCTCCTATCAAATGCACCAGGTCGGATGGCTGATATGGTTTTGTCAGAACCTCGAGACCCTCATCCTTCGGGTCACTCGCTTCTGCCTCAGCATCACTTGCACGGCAGGTCAACAAGGCATGGATACCCGGTCGGATGCGACAGGCATCTCGCAGCAAAGAGATGCCATTGACGCCCCCGGGAAGATGAGACTCAGCAAGAATGACCTGTATCGGCTCATCCGAAACGAGGTATGCCATCGCTCCCGACGCGCTCGTCGCTGCCAGAACGCGATATTCGGACTGAGCCAAGGTTTCGCAGATCGTTGTCCGAAGCTCGGTCTCTGGTTCTACCACCAGAACGGTCGCGTTTACCTCTCGCGCGAGATTTTGCACCAGGGCAGGTGGCTCGGCTTCCGGCTGGCGCGGCAGATAGATTGATACAGTCGTTCCGCGCCCCAGGTGGCTCTCCAGCTCGACCCATCCACCAGACTGCTCGGCGAATCCATGCACCTGAGCAAGACCGAGGCCGCTCCCCTTGCCAATCGGTTTGCTGGTGAAAAACGGCTCGAATACGTGAGGCAGCAGATCAGCCGCAATGCCGGTGCCGGAGTCCTTGACGTCTATACGAACATAATCGCCCGCAGAACTGGTCGGATTGCGTAGCTGTTCAGCGGTCACAGTCCGATTGTGGCAAGAGAGCGTTATGTTCCCGCCGTCAGGCATCGCATCGCGCGAATTCAGCACCAGGTTCAAAATCGCCGAGTTGAGTTGGCCCGGGTCAACACGGCAATTCCAGAGATTTTGATCTGCCAGCAAACGAACCTGCACGGTCTCGCCAGCGGCCTGCGCGAGCAACTCATGTATTTCTGATAGAGCGTCGTAGGCGGAAATCGACTGCGGTCGCAATATCTGATTCCGCGCAAACGCAAGCAGCTGATCAGCCAATCTGCCCCCGCGCTCAGCCGATCGCTCAATCATCTTCGCACGCCGTATTGCTTTGGTATCCCGGCGGGCTTCGGCGTCAAACCGCAAAGCGGTAGCAGCCCCGAGAACGACACTTAGGATATTGTTGAACTCGTGAGCCACCCCACCGGTCAACCGGACAAGCGACTCCATCTTGTTCGCTTGGTAAAGTGGCTCCTCCTTTGGATCGGAGCGTTGATGGCTTCCAGCAACCGGCTTTCCGTCAGCCATCATCAAGACAGATCCTTGCCCGGCAACCAGACGACACTCAGCATTCACTTCGGAGGGGCCAAGCTGTGTTTTATTCCGGTATTGAAGGGGGATTCTTCTAGCTGAAACGCACCAGTTCCGCGGACCGGAAGGCGTGTCACTGCTCCGCTTCCTTAGCGGTATTGGTCATGCGTCTGGCACCGAGGCAAAATCTTTCCGGCCGCCCAATAATGGCCGGCATTCCCACGAATGGCAAACAATTTCATTTCCTCATTGGTCGGATCGGTCTGAGAGGTCGCTCGAGAGGCAATGTCTCACTTTTAAGGGTGCCGGGTCCTGTGCCACATCCAATACGGCTAACGCGGCCAAGTCTCCACTCTCATAGGTTGCACGGCGGCAACGCCGAAACCGAACAGCGCCTGCGCATTGTGATGCAGGATCCTGTCCGAATCCTCCTGCGGCAGGCCCATCCTCGCGATATACGCGAACGTCTCGCGGTATTCCTCGTAGGCCTGCAGCACTGGATAGTCGCTGCCGGTCACCAGCTTCTCCACGCCGAACGCCTCACAGGCGCAGGTGAATGCGGCCTTCGACCCGTAGCACACGGTGTCGTACCAGAACCGCCGCGCCGTCACGCTCGGCAATTCTGCCAGTTCGCCCAGATCGCGCACGCCCTGCTTGTCGAGCCGGTTCAGAAGCATGGGAATTGGCCCGCCGAGATGCGGCACGATGAAGCGGATGCGCGGATACCGGTGCGGTATCTGCCGCGCAATCATGTGCGCGACGAACATCGCGTCTTCCACCGAGTTGCCGATCGCCGCGCGGAACCCCCAGTCGTTGATCGCCGGCGAGCAAACCCCGGTCACCGACGGATGCACGAACAGGATAGCGCCGCGCCGGTTCATCTCGGCATAGATCGGTTCGAATTGGGTCTCGGCGATAGAACGCCCAAGACAGGAAATGTTCATGTTGACGCCGACGCAACCGAGCTGATCGAGCCCACGCTCCATCTCGCGCAGCGACGCGTCGATGTGTGGCAGCGGCAGCATGACGTAGGACGCGATTCGCCCCGGATAACGCCGCGCCAGGTCCGCATAACCGTCGTTCAACAGATGCAGGGCCTGCACGCATTCGGCTTCGTCGGGCAGATAAGGTGGGTGATGCGGCGACAAAATCTGCGTCTCGACGCCAGCGGCGTCCATCAGCTCCAGCCTGCCCTGGATGTCGGCCTGCGAGTCCGACACCGGGTGCCTCGCGATGCCCGTCCGCGTCGGCACCCCGACCCGCGGCGAGAAGCGATCCCCCATGAAGTCGCTGAATGCCTGCGGAATATAATGGGCATGGACATCGCAGATCATTCCGGGCCTCCCTCTCGTTGGCGTTGGTGTTGCCATAGGCCTCCCCCTCCCCTCGCGGGAGGGGGCTGGGGGAGGGGCGTTTCGTGGTGACGACCGCTACGCTGGCTCAGCCACTATCAACCGCCGCCGCGGCACCGCCTCAACTGGCATCGCGGCATACATGTCCTTCACCGCCTCGGTAATCGTCACGCCGGCGAAGCCAGGCACCCAGTTCCGCCCCGTCCGCTCGAGCAACCGCGCGCCGCGCAGCACCAGGCGCCAGTTCGATGGCGGCAGATAAAGCGCGGTGTCGCGCCGCTCTACACGATACAGCGAGGCCGCCAGCAGTCGGCCGATCTGGCCGAACGAATAGGGCTGCCCGTGGCCGAAAGGTGTGCTCTCCCGGTAGGCCCACATGCTGCTGCGGTTCGGCGCCACCACCAGCAGCCGCCCATCGTCCTTCAGCACGCGCCAGGTCTCGCGCAGCAGGCGGCGCGCGCTCTCTGCTGCCTCAAGCCCGTGCACCAGCAGAACGCGGTCGAACGTGAGGTCGGGGAACGGCAGCGCATCTTCCTCCGCCGTGCACGACAGGCTGGGTGCGCCCGCCGGCCATCGCGTCGCCCCCATCTGCGCCGGCGTCAGTGCGATGCAGCGCGTCGCCTGATCGTGCCAGAGCCGCAAATACGGCGCGGTGAAGCCGATCCCCAGCACCGCCTCGCCATGCAGATCGGGCCACATCGCCGTCAACCGCTCGCACACCAGTCGCGCGGCCACGGCCCCGCGGGACGTTCCGTAGAAGTCGGCCGCTGCGTGAGCGTCGGCTGCCATGGGCGGCATCTATAACACGGGCGCGGTTTTCGGTCGCGCCAGGGGGTGCTAGACTCCCCGCATGACAGTCACAGCACAACCCGTCCCCATCCTGTCCGACAACTATGCCTGGATGCTGCGCGACAGCGGCACAGGAGCGGTTGCCATCGTCGATCCGGCCGATGCCAAGCCGATCATCGCCGCACTGGAGAAGGCCGGCGGCAGGCTCGACCTGATCCTGTTGACGCACCACCACGCCGATCACATTGCCGGGGTCGACGAGGTGCGCGCGCATTTCGCGGGCGCCAAGGTGGTCGGCGCCGCGGCCGATGCGCACCGGCTGCCGAAGCTCGATCAGGCAGTGACGGAAGGCGATGCCGTCGCGTTCGGCAGCGCCAGCGCGCGGGTGATCGACACGCCTGGTCACACCCGCGGGCAGATCAATTACTTCATTGCCGACGGCGAGATCCTGCTGTCCGGCGACACGCTGTTCAGCCTGGGGTGCGGCCGGCTGATCGAGGGCACGGCGGCCGAGATGTTCGCCTCGCTGCATAAGCTCGCGGCGCTGCCGGGGGGCACCAAGGTGTGCTGTGGGCATGAATACACCGAGAGCAATGCCCGCTTCGCGCTCAACGTTGATCCAAGCAATGCCGCGCTGAAGGCGCGCACTGAACAAGCACATCAGCAACGTGTCGCCGGCCAGCCGACGGTGCCCTCGACGATGGCAAGCGAGCTCGACGCCAATCCGTTCCTGCGTGCGCCCGATGTCGCGACGTTCGCCGATCTGCGCGCGAAGAAGGACAAGTTCTGACGTGAGGCTCTGTTTCTCGCCGACCAGCCCCTACGTGCGCAAAGTCCGCGCGTGCGCGATCACGCGGGAAATCGACAGACTGATCGAACTGGTGCCGACCGACGCCAACGCATCGCTGCCGGAATTCGTCGCGATTAATCCGCTCTCGAAGGTGCCGGCGCTGGTGACCGACGATGGCGTGGCATTGTTCGACAGTCCGGTGATCTGTGAGTACCTGGACAGCATTGGCGATGCATTGCCGATGTTTCCGGAACACGGCGCGCTGCGCTGGCGGGCGCTGAAGTTCCAGGCGATGGGCGACGGCATTCTCGATGCGTCGGTGCCGCGCCGCGGCGAGATGATGAAGCCGCAGGATGAGGGGCGCGCGGCGTGGATCGCGCGGCAAAAGGCGGCAGTCGATCGGACGCTCGTGCGCTCGAGGCGGATCCGCCGCATCGAGCGATCGATATCGGTTCGCTCACGATCGCCTGCGCACTCGGCTATCTGGACTTTCGCTTCGCCGCGCAGAAATGGCGGTCTGGCCATGCCCGCCTTGCCGCCTGGTATGAGTTGTTCGCGCAGAACCCAGGGATCGCCGACACGGTGCCGAAGGACCCCGGTTGATCGCGTCAGCTCGCCCCGCTGACGGCGATATTACTTCTCCCCTTCGGTCAGCCCCGCGACGAACCAGTGCTGCATGACCACGACCACCACGACGGGCGGTAGCAGCGCCAGAACGGCCGTCGCCATGACCGCACTCCAATCGGTCTGCGTCTCCACGCCGATCATCTTCACGATGCCGATGACGATGGTGTCGAGGCCCGGGTCGGTGGCGACCAGCAGCGGCCAGAGATACTGGTTCCAGCCGTAGACGAACAGGATGACGAACAGCGCGGCGATGTTGGCCGCCGACACCGGGATCAGGATGTCGCGCAGGAAGCGCAGCGGACCGGCACCGTCCATGCGCGCGGCCTCCACCAGCTCGTCGGGGATGGCGACGAACACCTGGCGGAACAGCAGCGTCGCGGTGGCTGATGCGATCAGCGGCACGGTAAGGCCGGTGAAGCTGTTGATCAGGCCGAAGTCCGACATCACCGCATAGGTCGGGATGATGCGCACCTCGACTGGCAGCATCAGCGTGATGAAGATCAACCAGAAGGCGGTGCGGCGGAACGGGAAGCGGAAGAACACCACAGCGTAGGCGGACAGGATCGAGATGACGATCTTGCCGCCCGCGATCGCCAGCGCCATGCCGCCGGATACCAGCAGCATGTGCCAGACCGGCTCGGTGCCCATGGTGCCGTGCGTCAGGACGCGCGGATAAGCGGAGAGGTCGAGGCGTGGCAGCAACGACAGGTCGCCGCGGGTGATCGCGCCGGAATCCTGGGTCGATCCGGCGATCACCAGCCAGACCGGCAGAGCGAACAGCAGCACGCCAAGCCCAAGGACGATGTGCGCCACCCAATCGACCTGCCGCGCGGCGACGGCCTCCACGACACTCGTCGGAAGGACCGCCTGACTCATGCGTTGGTCCGCCGGCCGATGAAGCGGAACTGGATCGCGGTCAGGGCGATGACGCCGACCATCAGAACCACGGACTGCGCGGACGAGGAGCCGAGATCGAGGTTCACCACTCCGTCGCGATACACCTTGATGACGAGCGTCTCGGTGTCCTTGCCAGGGCCGCCACGCGTCAGCGCGTAGATCGTGCCGAACGTGTCGAACGCGGCGTAGACCAGGTTCACCACCAGCAGGAAGAATGTCGTGGGCGACAGCAGCGGAAAGGTGATGGTGCGGAAGCGGTGCCAGCCCTTGGCGCCGTCCATCCGTGCCGCCTCGATGACCGCGCGCGGGATCGATTGCAGGCCGGCGAGAAAGAAGATGAAGTTGTAGCTCACCTGCTTCCAGGCGCTGGCCAGCGATCACCATCAGCAGCGCCTGGCCGCCGTTGATGGTGTAATCCCACGGCATGCCGTGCGCGTTCAGCCAGCGGCCGAGCAGGCCCACCTGAGGGTTGAGGATGAACAGCCACAGAACGGCGGAGATCGGCCGGCGCGATGGCGTAGGGCCAGATCAGCAGCGTGCGATAGATGGCGCGGCCGCGGATCTCGCGGTCGGCGAAGACCGCGAGCAGCAGCGCGACACTCATCGACAGCACGCTGACGGCGACACAGAAGATCACCGTGCGGACTATGGAGTCGACGTAGAGCGGGTCGGCAGAACAGGTCGGTGAAGTTCTCGAGACCGACGAAGGTCGGAGCCGAGACCGAACGGATCCTGGCGGGTCAGGCTGGACCAGATTGCCTCGCCGGCAGGCCACAGGAAGAAGAACGCGGTCAGCAGCAGCTGCGGCAGGACCAGGAGTGCCGGAAGGAGCCAGCCTTCAAAGATGGTGCGGCGTTCCATTCGCGGTCAGATCTGCCCCCTCCCCCCAACCCCCTCCCGCAAGGGGAGGGGGAGGCACTGATGTTCTCCCCCTCCCCTTGCGGGAGGGGGTTGGGGGAGGGAGTTGACATCACGCCTTCACCGACTTCTCGAACTCACGCAGCACCTTGTTGCCGCGGGTCATCGCGTTGTCCATCGCCTGCTGCGCGTTCTGGCTCGCCCTGGAATGCCTTCTCCATTTCCTCGTAGATGATGTTGCGGATCTCGACCAGTCGCCCCAGCCGCAGTCCCTTCGAGTTGCTCGTCACAGTGCCGCGCGTCAGTTGCTTCACCGGCAGGTCGGCACCTGGGTTCTTGTCGTAGAACCCCTGCTTCTGCGACAGCTCGAACCCGGCGAATGTCACCGGCACATAGCCGGTGTGCTGATGCCAGTACGCATCGTTGTCCGGCTTGCCGAGGAACTTCAGGAACGTCGCCACCGCCTTGTATTCCTCGGGCGTTCGGCCCGGCGCGGTCATCGTCCACAGGCTCGCGCCGCCGATGATGGAATTCAGCGGCGATTTGATGATCTCCGGATCATATGGCAGGAACGCCTCGCCCCAGTCGAACTTCGCGCTCTTCACCATATCGCCGCGCATGCCGGACGAGTTGAAGTGGATGCCGGCCTTGCCCGACACCAGCAACTGATCCGGCTGGTTGTCGCGGCCGGCGTATTTGAACGTGCCATCCTTCGACATGTCGAGCAGCCGCTGCATATGCTTCACATGCGCCTGTGCTGTTGATTTCGAGCTGGGCGTCCAGCCCCTCGAACCCGTCGGATCTTGCTGGCGAACGGGATGTCGTGCAGCGCGCTGTATTGCTCGAGCTGGATCCAGCTCAGCCAAGAGCTGGTCATCGGAATTTCGAGCCGCGTCCTTCGCCTTGATCGGCTTGAGCCGCCTTGACGACATCCTGCCCACGTCGTCCCGGCGGCTTGTCGGGATCGAGGCCCGCCTTGCGGAACGCATCCTTGCTGTACCACATCACCGCGGTGGATGAGTTGAACGGCATCGACGCCATCCGTCCGTCGGCCAGGCTGTAGTAGCCACGCACCGCCGGGTATGTAGGCCTTCGGGATCGATCGCGACACCGGTCTCCTTGATCAGCTCCCAGACCTGCTTCGTCGCCTTGCCGGCGGCCAGCATCGATCCGGTGCCGACCTCGAAGATCTGCGCGAGATGCGGTGCCTGGCCGGCGCGGAATGCCGCGATCGTCGCGGTCAACACGTCGGCATAGCCGCCCTTGTAGATCGCCGTGCACCTCGATCGCATCCTGGCTCTGGTTGAACGCTTCGACCAGGTGGTTCACCTGGTCGCCGAGTGCCGCGGTCATCGCGTGCCACCAGACGATCTTGGTCTTGTCGGCGGCACGGCCGATCGCCGGCGCGGCGGCGAACGCGGCGGCTCCCGCGAGCAGTGTGCGACGCTTCATGCTGTGTCTCCCTTGCGACCGTGTGGCGTAACGGCGCTGGTTGCCGTGCTACTACGCCACTGTGACGCTTCGTGAAACGGCGTCGTTGTCGGCGCGGGTCAGCCCGCCTCATGACAGCCCGGTCAGAAGCTCAGCGGCTCCTGCAGCACCGGAACCCAGCGCGTGTCCTTCACCACCGACAGGAACGACTGGTTGGAGGCATGATGGTTGGTGGCACTCAGCGACAGCGGCGGCCCCTCGAAGATGTCGTGCCAGTCCTTCATGCTCTCCATGCCCGCGATGAAGCTGTCAGTCGTCAGATCGCGTCCGGCCTTCTCCAGCGCCGCCACGGTGAAGGTTGCCGCGGTGTAGCCTGCCTCGCCCGAGATAATTCGGATCGATGCCGATAGGTCTGCTTGAACTTCGCCGCAAATGCGTGCACCGCGGGACGCGGGTCATCCGGGTAGCGATACGGCGCCGGCGACATCGAATAGAACCCTTCCGCCGGACCACCCGGCGCTTCGGCAACGGCTGTCGAGTAGGTCGCGAAGTTGCCCATGAAGATCGGATTCCAGCCCATCTTGTGCGCGGTCTGCAGGATCAGCACCGTGTCCTTCACGATGCTGCCGAGCACAATGAGATCGCAGTTGGCATCGCGCAGCTTGGCGACTGCGCCGTTGAAATCGGTGTCGGTCGGCTTGTGGCCCGTGGTGCCGCCCATCTTCAGCCCCATCGCCTCGACCTGCGCCTGCGCGCCGGCGAGCACGTCGCGGCCGTAGTCGGTGTCCTGGTACATCACGCCGACCGTCTTGACGCCCTTCGTGGTGGCAAAGTGCTTCACGCCGGCGCGCATCTGGTCGTAGTACGAGGAGAACTGGCCGAACTTATATTTGTTGAACGGCTCGTACATCGATCGCGCGCATGTCGTGGGAAACACGTTCGGCACGTTCTTCTCGAACATCGCCGGCATCACCGCGTCGTTCATCGGCGTGCCGCCATTGCCCAGACGCGAAGAAGATGTTGTCGCGATTGAGCAGCTTGTTCATCGCCTGCACCGCCTTCGGCACGGTGTATTCCGTTGTCCTCGACGATGAAGCGGATCTTGCGGCCATGCACGCCGCCCTTGGCGTTGACCTCGTCGTAACGCCATGCGCATGCCGTCGGCGTTGTTGACGCCCTGGACGGCGGTGACGCCCGACAGGTCGGCCATGCAGCCGACGATGATTTCGCTGTCGCTGACGCCTCGCGTGGCGGCTCGCGCGATGGCGGGTGCGAACAGGGTGCCGGCGGTGCCAAGCAGGACGTGCCGGCGCCGTGTGCGGGTGACTTGATCATTAGCGCTCTCTCTATTGCGACGTTTCCCGGTTGTCTGTAGTCTGACGTCTGTTGGCGACGTGCGGGAGAGCCTAGCGCGAAATAGCCAGTCGTCAGCACGAACGCCGCGAGGCGAGGAACTCCTCCACCGCGGCCGCCAGCTTGTCGCATTCGGCGTCGCCGATCGGCAGGCACAGGGTGAACATGCCGCGTCGCGCCATCCAGATGCCCTGCGCCAGCATGTCGAAGAAGAACAGCTCCTTCAGCTTCGGATCGCCCTTCGCCGCGTCGGCCGGCGAGCGCACCGGATCGCGCGTGAAGTGCACTGCGAACATCGAGCCGATGCCGGTGAACTGCATCGGTGCGTCGTGCGCGCGGCACAGCGCGTTCAGCCGCTCGCGCAGCGCGTCGCCGCGCGCGTTCAGCGCACGCGCCGCGTCGGGCGTGTATACTTCCGTCAGGCCCGTCAGGCCCGCCGACATGGTCAGCACGTTGTTGTTGAAGGTGCCGGCGTGCGGCAGCGCATCGGGACGGCGCGGATCGAACAGGTCCATGATGTCGGCGCGCCCGCCGAATGCGCCGAACGACATGCCGCCGCCGATGTATTTGCCGAATGTCGTCAGGTCCGGCTTGATGCCGCGCACCTGCTGCAGGCCGCCCGGCGACAGGCGCGACGTCATCACCTCATCCAGGATCAGCAGCGCGCCGACCCTCGTGGTCGCCTCGCGCAGCATGGTCAGGAACTCGGGCGAGGCGGCGATGCAGCCGCCACCACCCATCATCGGCTCCAGGATCACCAGCGCCAGGTCCGCCGCGTGCTGATCGATCAGCGCGCGTGTCGCGGCGATGTCGTTGTACGGCGCCAGCACGTAGTCGAACGGCGCGTTGATCGGCGAGCCACCGCCGGCGAAGCCGAACACCGCGCCGTGGTAGCCGCCGTCGAACACCATCACCTTCGGGCGCCTGGTGAAGATGCGGCCGACGGAGATCGCCAGCAGGTTCGCCTCGGTGCCGGAGTTGGTGAAGCGCACGCGCTCCAGCCCGAAGCGGTCGCACACGGCGCGGGCGAACTTCGCCTCGGTCAGGTTGGTGCCGCCGAAGTTGATCCCGGCATCCAGCGCGCTATCCACCGCCGCGCGGATCTTCGGATGCGAGTGGCCGTAGATGCCGGCGGTGTATTCGCCCAGGAAGTCGACGTATTCGGCGCCGTCCAGGTCCCACAGCCGGCAGCCCTCGCCGCGCGCGATGCCGATCGGGAACGGCGAATAGTGCAGCACGGTGCGCGTGTTGCCGCCGGGCATGACCGCGGTGGCCTCGACGAAGCGGGCAAAGCTCTTCGGGTTGCGCGCGACGTAGGCTTCCTTCGCCTCGGTCAGCGCCGTATCGATGTCGGCGTTGCGCAGTTCCGTTTCGCTCATGAGGTCCTCCGGCTGGTCGGCGCCAGTCTGCCCGGATGGAGCGCTCGGTGCAACTTCGGTGAGGGGCACGCGGACCCACGCGAACGGGAAAGCCCCGCCTCGCTGTTAAGCCCACGTTAACCAGTCCCATCGATACTGGAATACCCCCGACTTTGTTGCTCCATTCAAAGTCGGCTCACTTGCTCCCCGGCGGCCAGTTCCTGAATTGAGCCCGCCGGGGCGCCTTTTCATTGTTTTGCGTGCCGCACGGGCGCTTGTCCTGCGGCACGATCTAATGTCGGGCCATTTTGGCCAATTGAAATCCACGCCAGTAGACGCCCATCGGCTTAATTTTGGGTTTAGCCGCGGCCGCCACGCTGCAATTTCCGCCCCTCGGTTGCGGCCATCGGACCGCCGTTCTACACCGACGCCGGATCACCATCGTGAAAGGCGACAGGCGCATGGATTTGAAGGACCACATCCGCAGCATTCCGGATTTCCCCAAGCCCGGCATCCTGTTCTACGACATCTCGACCCTGCTGCGGGACGCGGATGCCTGGCAGGTGGCGATGGGCCGGATGGCGAAGGCGGTGCGCGCCTACCAGCCTGACCTGCTCGCCGGCATCGAGAGCCGCGGCTTCCTGATCGCCGCGCCGCTGGCGCTGAAGCTTGGCTGCGGCTTCATCATGCTGCGCAAGCGCGGCAAGCTGCCGGGCGAGACGGTCGGGTTCGACTACTCGCTGGAATATGGCACCGACCGCATCGAGATGCAGGCCGACGCGGTCGAGCCTGGCCAGCGCGTCGTGGTGGTGGATGACCTGCTGGCCACCGGCGGCACCATGGCGGCCGGCATCACGCTGCTGCGGAAGGTCGGCGCCGTGGTTCCCGCCGCGGCGGCGCTGATCGAACTGACATTCCTCAACGGCCGCAACCGGCTCGACGTGCCCTGCGAGGCGCTGGTTTCGTACGACGAATAAGGCGCCGCCTGATTTTGACCGAAGGCGGCGTTCGGGGTAGGAAGGTCTCTTGGGAGAGGGACCAGGATGATCGACCCGCCGCGACCCGGCCGGCGCAACCTTCTTGCATGCTGACAGCCCTGCCCGCATTGACGCGGGCGGGAACCCTGTAGGCTGCGCCGCCGTCGGCGGCGACCGCACGCCGTTCGCCGAAAAGCCTCGGCTGCTTGTGGCGGGACCAAGGACGGGACGCTCAACCGCTGGGCCGACGCGCTGCTGCCCGCGCTCGAGCAATCGCTGCCGCCGACACGCTCGATCCATCGGGTCGAGATCGGCAGCGCCGATGGCGTCACCGGTGCCAACCAGTTCGAGGTGCGTGGCGTGCCTGACGGCCTGACGGTCATGCTGGCACCGGGCGAGGCGGCGCTCGCCTGGATGGTCGGCGACCCGCGCGCGCAGTTCGACGTCGGCACACTGGGTCCCGGTGATGGCCGGCACGAGCTCCGCCATGGTTGTCGGCCCTCGACGGTGCTGGCAACGGGCGGACGCGTCCGTGTCGCTGCCGCCAGTCCGGCGAGCGTCGATCTCGCCGCGCTGCTCGGTCTCGATCTGCTTGGCGCGACGATGGAACCGGTGTTCGGCCTGGCCTGGCCCGACGTCGGCACGCAGCGCTTACTCGCAAGGAGTGGTCGACGCGGTGCTGCTGCGCGGGCACGGCGTGCCCGAGCAGTTTGCCGCGCTCTCGGCTGTCGGTGCGCAGCCGCTGTTCACATTTGGTGCGCTCGACGACGCCGGCCATGTCAGCCGCGAGCCGGCCTATCCCGCGGTGCCGAATTTCGCCGAACTCTATGCGGCGCGCATCGGCAGCACACCGAGCGACCCGCTGTGCAACGCATGGAGCGCTGCCGCGGCGGCGACCCAATTGGAGTTCGGCCTGGTGCTGCCGCAGCTTACGCCTGCGGCGATGGTGGCGCTTGTGGCGGCGCGCCGGTGTCGATGCCGTTGCCTCGCTGGGCGTGCAGGCGACCGCCGCGACCGTCGATGTGCGCCCGCTGGCGGGCCGGCGGCCACCGCCAACACCGCCGCCCTCGCCGCCAGTGTCGCCGCGCTGCACGAGTTGCGACGCTGGCTCGCCAGCCGGTTCAATTGGCGTCCGGCCTGACGCGCAGGAGGGTCTCGCATGAAGCTCTGGTATCAGAGCATGTCCCGCCAAACCGAGTGGGGCGGCTATCCACGCGTTCTGCGCGGCATTCTCGACAAGGTGCGCGATCCGGACACTGAGATCCATGTCGCCGGCATCACCGAAATCGGCGGCACCGGCGATCAGTTCCGCTATCTGGAGTATCTCGAGACAGGCGAGGTGCTGAAGAACGTCCACCGCGCGGTCCGCGAGGGCTTCGATGCGTTCCTGGTCGGCAACATCGCCGACCCCGGGCTACAGGAGGCGCGCGAGATCGCCGACATTCCCGTGCTGGGCTTGTGCGAGTCGGCACTGCACGTCGCCTGCATGATGGGTGCCAGCTTCTCGCTGGTGACGATCAACGAGAAGTTCACACCACGGATCGTGGAGAACGTGCGGCGCTATGGACTGCGCGATCGGCTCGCGGCGGTGAACCGCATGCAGGTGGACCGGCTGACCGACCTCGGTATCGCATTCGACGATGCTGAGGCGCGCGACCGGATCGTCGCGCAGTTCACTCGTGCCGCACAGGCCAATGCCGAGGCGGGCGCCGAGGTGGTGATTGCCGCGGGCGGCGTGGTGATGGCGCTTCTGGCGCACGCCGACATCCACGACGCCGCCGGCATGCCGATCCTGAACGGCATCACCAACCTGGTGAAGCTTGGCGAGATGGCGGTGAAGATGAACCGCCTGATGGGCGGCCGGTTCACTTCAAAACGCTGTACCTACGCGCCACCGCCGCCCGACCAGATCGCCGAGTTCCGCAAGCACTACGGGGCGGATATCTATCCGACCGTGAAGGAGCGCCAATGACCCGATATCCCTGTCATTGCGAGGAGCGGAGCGACGAAGCAATCTCGATCAAACTGCGCACCTCGACCGAGATTGCTTCGTAGCTCCGCTCCTCGCAATGACGCAGGTTGGCCGCCAATGACAACTCAGCTCATCCTCCGCACCGCACTCGGCAAATCGCCGTTGGTGCGTGCGCTGAAGGAAGGCACCGTGACCTCCGACCGCGTTGGCTTCGACTTCGTCGAGGTCGATCCGGTCACCCGTGCCTTCCGCCGAATGACTCGCGCGTTGGAATTCGACCTGTGCGAGATCGCGTTGACCACCCACGCCCAGGCGCGGGCCTACGGCAAGCCGATCACCGCGCTGCCGGTCGTGTTGTTGCGCGGCCTGCATCACGGCGCACTGATCTGCCGGCGCGACTCCCCGTTGCGTGGGCCCGCCGATCTGGTGGGCAGATGGGTGGGCGTGCGCGCATGGTCGCAGACCACCGGCGTCTGGGTGCGTGGCATTCTGCAGGATGAGTACGGCATCGCACCCAACTCGATGACATGGGTCACCGAGGAAGACGCGCACGTGCAGGAGTTCGCCGATCCTCCCTTCGTGCAGCGCATCACAGCGGGCCAGGACCTGCGCGCGATGCTGCTGTCGGGCGAGATCGACGCGGCGATCGCGCTGGCGGGGCTGGAGCCGGCGCAGGTGTGCACGGTCATTCCCGACGCCGATGTCGCAGCGGGGGCGTGGTCGCGCAAGGCCGGTGCTTATCCGATCAACCATGTCGTCGTGGTGAAGGATGCGCTGCTGGCCGAATATCCATGGCTCGCCGAAGAGCTGATGCGTCTGTTCGAGGCGTCGATGCGGCTCGCCGACGACACCGTGCCGTACGGCATCGCCGCCAACCGCCCTGCCATCGAGCTGCTGATGCGCTATGCTGCCGAACAGGGGTTGATCCCCCGCGCCTACAAAGTCGAAGAGCTGTTTGTGACATAAGGAGGATACGATGGCCGACATTCCCCGCCTCAACGGCGCGATTAAGGCGCTGGAATCCGGCAAGCCAGCGTTCGTTCCCTTCACCAGCGGCGAGATCAGCAATGCGCTGACCATCTCTGGTGCGCCGTACGACGGCGTGGTGTTCGAGATGGAACACAACCCGTACGACATAAAGGCGCTGCGCGACTGCCTGCAGTACATGCTGAACCGCCGGCAGATCGCCAGCTCGGGCAGCATTGCGCCGGCGGTCACGCCGTTCGTCCGCATCCCGCCGAACGGCGGCGAGAACAGCCAGTGGATCGCCAAGCAGGTGCTCGACATTGGCGTCTATGGCATCGTATGGCCGCATGTATCAACGGTGGAGGACGCGCGCAATGCCGTGCAGGCGTGCCGCTATCCGCGCCCGCGCGAGGCGAAGTACTACGATCCGCCGGGCCAGCGCGGCGACGCGCCACGCACCGCCGCCCGCTACTGGGGCCTGACCGACCAGGAATACTATCCGCGCGCCGACACATGGCCGCTGAACCCGCAGGGTGAGGTCCTCGTGGTGATCATGTGCGAGGAGAAACGCGCGATCGCCAACCTGCCGAAGATGCTCGAGCAGGTGCCCGGCATCGGCGTCGTGCTGATCGGCGAGGGCGATCTGTCGCAGGACCTTGGCTATCCGCGGCAGTACGAACACCCGACGGTGGCGTCGGCGATCAACGAGGTCCTGGCGATCTGCAAGCAGTACAACGTGCCGTGCGGCCATCCGCACGTGGATGCGAAAAACGTGGAGAGCCTGATCGAGCAGGGCTTTCGCTGGCTGATGCCCGGCCCGGTGCCGTCATTCGCCGCGCTGGAGATCGGGCGGCGGGTGTCCGGACGGAGCTGAAGTTCCGCAACGCACCGAGATCCCTCCCCAACCCATCCTCCCTCTCCCGCGAAGCGGGGGAGGGTTGGGGAGGGGGGTTGATCAGTCCGCAGCCAATGCCGCCGCAGGCACCATCGCGTCCATCACGCCGCGCATATCCGCCACCGCACCCACCCCGCGCAGCGTCACGAGCAGCCGCTCCGCCGTCCCCATCGGCAGCGCACGCGTCGCGCAGTTGAGGAACTTCGCCTCCAGCAACTCCATCGGCAACGGATTTTCCGGCCCGCGCCCGAGCGGTCGCGCCACTCTTCGCCGCCAGCACCCGCCCATCGGTCAGCGTCACCCGCACCTCCGCACCGAAATGCTCGGTGCTCGCCATCGACATCTCGGGATGCGGCGCCGCATGGATGCGCGGCAGCAGCGCGCGGATTGCCGGGTCGGGGACGCTGTCGCCCTCGAAGTGCTCCAGCGACACGCGACGATCCAGCAGCGCGCGCGCGAGGCAGTACTGCACGCTGAACTTGGCATCCAGTTCGCTCTGCGGGTCCGGCCGGTTGGTGTGCGCCAGCCGCCGGGGATGCGTCCATGAGTCGACGCGTTCCACCATCGCCGGCGCCAGCCCATGCTCGCGCACCAACGACAGCATCGCATCCACTGCTGGATGGGTGCTGCCGCAGCACGGATACTGCTTGATCGCCACGCCAGGCCGTACGATGTCCCACGGCTGGCCCCATTCGCCCAGGATCGGCGCCGCATCGAAATTGCCCTCGCCGTTGAACACATGCAGGAACCCCTGCCTGTGCTCCAGCGCGCCCGCATTGGCGGTGAACCCGTCCGCGGCAAGCAGCGCCGCCAGCATTCCGTTGCGTGAGCAATGCCCGACATGCAGCGGCTTGGTCATCGTGCCGAAGTTCGCCTTGACCCCGGATGCGAACGATGCCGCCAGCCCCAATGCCGTCGCCGTTACCTCCGGCGTCAGTCCCAGCAGATGGCAGCACGCGGCGGTCGAGCCGAACACGCCGATCGTTGCCGTCGGATGCCAGCCCTTCTCGTAGTGATGGAAATTGACGCCGCGAGCGATGCGCGTCTCGGTCTCCCATCCCGCGACGTAGGCGGCAATGAACGCGCGCCCATCGACCGCACGCGTTTCCGCCAAAGCGAACAGTGCGGGCAGGATCGGCGCCGATGGGTGCCCGCCCAGCGTGTCGCTGCAATCGTCGAAATCCAGTGCGTGCGACGCGGTGCCATTGATCAGCGCCGCATCCAGCGCTGCCACACGTTGTTCTGTGCCGAATATCAGGCACGGGCCGCCCGACGCGGTCACGCGCGCCACGATGCGCGCACATGGCTCGCTCGCGCCGGCGAGCGTGCAGCCAACCGTGTCGATGATTGCCACGCGGGCCCAATGCGCCGCCTCCTCCGGCAATGCGTCGTAGCGGACGCTGGCAATCCGTTCAGCGAGGGCTTCGGCGATGGTCATGGTTGTCCTCCCGCGCTTGCATCAGTGTGTCGGGCTTGGCATCGGCTGTGGCGGCATCGTTTGCGGCGGCATGTCAGGCGGTGGCGGCATACCCGGCGGTGGCGGAACGTCCGGCGGCGTCTGCGTCAGCGGCTGCTGCTCGACCGGCGCCTGCGCGGCTCCGGCGGTCAGCAGCCAGGAAGCCAGTGAACGACGAACCTGGAATTCGAATTCGACGTTCATCCGATCCATCATGGTCTTCGTCATGTCGTACAGCCGCCCCGGGAGATCGTCGAGATCACCCGTATAGGTGGATGACACGCTTGCCTGGGCATAGGCGGCGCGGGTGGTCGGCGTGTTGTAAATATCGAGTTGTACCGAGAAGTTGCCGTTGATTGTGTCATCCCGCCGCACCAACGAAGCGTCCTGGATGACGAACACGGCCAGATCGGCGGCGCCCAATGCCTGCAATCGATCCTGTGCCATGTCGCGCAGAGCCTGCACCGGCGGCACCGGGTCGAACTGGCTGACGTCCGGAGGGACGCCGGACGGCACGAAGCGCTGCTCGATCTGAAGCGTCGAGACGTTCAGTCGCAGCGGCGTCAGGTAGTTGTAGTGCAGCGGCAGGTATTCCCGCGGCTTGCCGCCGCCGCAGCCGGCGAGCAGCCACGGCAGCAGCAATGACGCTCGCCTTGTCAGCATGCGGGGGCACCGCGGCCACGTACATCCTGCCGCGGGAATCGGAAGTCGTAGTTGCAGAACTCGCAGGTCATTACGATGTCGCCATCCACCGCCATGTGGTCCAGGTCGTCGGGAGGGAAGCCCTCCAGGATGCCGACCAGCCGCGCGCGCGAACAGCGGCAGCCATAGGACAGCGCGCGCGATCGGTCGGTCGCCACTCCTTCGGTGTGGAACAGCCGGTACAGCAGTCGTTCCGGCAACAGCGCATCGTCGAGCAACTCCGCGTCGGTCAGTGTGGCGGCGAGTATTGTCGCGGTGCGCCAGCTCTCGTCCTGCGCATCGTCATCCAGCGAAGGATCGATGCCGCCGGCGCCTGCAATCTTTTCCAGCACCAGCGCGCCGGCTCGCCAGCCGTCCGCGGTCTCGTCGCAGGCGAGATACACGAAGCATCGAAGCTGTTCGCTGGTGCTGAAGTAGTGCAGCGCCATCTCGGCCAGGTTGCCGCCCTCGATGGTCACGATACCCTGGTGGCGGTTCTGGTCAGGACCCTGGTCAACGGTGAAGGCGAGATAGCCACCGCCAAGCAGCCGGTCCGCCGTCGGAGAAGGGTCCTGGCGCAGCAGTTCCTCCAACTTCTTCGGATCGGAGCGGGCATAGCCGCGCAGCGCGCCGGTGTCGGTGCAGTCGGCGAGCAGCATCGGCACGGCGCCATCGCCCTTCGCCTGCACGCTGAACGAGCCGCGGAATTTCAGCGCCGTGGATAGCGCCGCCGCCAGCGCCAGCGACTGCCCGGCCAGCCGGGTCACCGCCGGGTGGTTCGGGTGACGGGTCAGCAGCGCGTGCGCCAGCGGCCCAAGCCGCACGAGGCGGCCGCGCACCGGTCGACGCGGGAGGTGGAACGACGTCACGCCACGCGGCACAACAATGTCGGGCACCGGCGGTCGCTCGCCGTCCAGGAAGGCAGGAGTTTCGGACATCACCCCAACATAGGCACAGGTCGCCGTGCGGGCTACCGTCGGCCAGATGCCCGGAGACACATATGCGTTGCGCCCTATGGTGGCAGCGGACGCGGTCGGGGTGGCGGCACTGATCCGCGCCGCCTTCGCCGCCCAGTCGGTGGTGACCGATCCCTTGCCCTCCGCCCTGCTTGTCACCGCGGCCGATCTTGCGGCGCATCTGAGGACCGGAGCGGGGGCGGTGGCCGAGGCGGCAAACCGACCGGTCGGCGCGGCGCTGTGGGGCGAGCGGGATGGCGAGTTGTATCTGAGTCGACTGGCAGTACACCCCACATGGCGCGACCGCGGTATCGCCAAGGCGCTGGTAACAGCGGCGGAAACCGCAGCACGCACGCTGGGCCTGCCGCGCATGCATCTGAGCACGCGCCTCGTGCTGCTGGACAACCGTCGGCTGTTCGCTGCCTGCGGCTTCGTCGAGACGACGCGCGAGAACCATCCCGGCTATGCCGAGCCGACTTTCGTGAATATGGAGAAACCGCTCACCGCGCCCGGGAAGCCCTGAGAATGGGCGCCAGGCCCTGGCTCATCCTTGCGGCCGTGGCGCTGGCCCGCATCGGCTTCGGCTACCAGTACCAGACCGTGGCGACCCTCGGCCCCGACCTGATGCAACTGTACAGGCTGGACTATGCTGGCCTCGGCACGCTGATCGGCGCGTTCATGCTGTTGGGCGGCTTCCTGGCCCTGCCGCTCGGCATGTTGGCCCGCCGGTTAGGCGACCGGCTGGTGCTCGGAGCCGGTCTCGCCCTGATGGTGCTTGGCCCTGCGGTCAGCGCGGTTGCCGCAGGCCCGGCCGGAATCGGCGTCGGGCGTAGCGCGGCTGGCGTCGGCGCTGTGGCCATGATCGTGCTGCAGAACAAGATCATCGCCGACTGGTTCACCGGCCGCCGCTTCATGTGGGCGATCAGCGTGTCGGTCGCCGCCTACCCGATCGGCGTCGGCCTCGCGCAGCTTGTCCTGCCGCCCCTGGCGCTGGCGTACGGCTGGCGCGCCGCCTTCCTGTCCGGCTCGCTGCCCATGACGGCCGCGCTGGCGCTGTTCCTCGCCAGTTTCCGTCCGTCGCCGCACGCCGCGCCGACACCACCTCGGTTCTCGCTTCCTGGTGGCCGCGAGTGCCTGCTGCTGGTGATCGCGGGACTGATCTGGACCGCCTACACCGCCGGTTACTCAGGCTACACCGCCTACGTGCCGTCCCTGATGGCGGCGCGGGGCGAGAGCCTGGTGCTGACCGGCCTGGTGCTGACCATCGCCACCTGGGGCAACGTGCCGGCGACCCTTCTCGGCGCCGGCCTTGCCGCGCGAGTTCGGCGGGTTCCGCATTTTCCTGCTCGGCACCGCGGCGCTGGTGCTCGGAATGACCGGTGCCGCGCTGCTCGACTGGCCGGTGATCTGCGCCGTGGTGATCGGCATCGTGGGCTCGTTCCACCCCGGCGTGATCATGGCAGTCGGCACGCTGTCGGCGCGACCGGAGAACCGCGCCGTCGGCATGGGGCTGTTCTATTCGATGTATTACGCCGGCGGCGCGGTGGTGCCGGCGATGTGCGGCTGGGCCGCCGACATGTCGGGCGGTCCGGAGGGTGCGCTACTGGCCGCCGCCGCGGTGTCCGCGCTTGCCGTGCCAATGTACATGCTGCATCGGCGCCTGACGGCGCATGAGCTCATGCTGGTAAGGGCGTGACCTCGTCCAGGTCATAGGTCGACATCAGTTGGTCCACCAAACCGCGTGCCACACTCCAATCGAAGGTGCGGTAGCTGTGGCCCGTGGTGACGAAGCGAGCACCCGCATAGAACATCTCATACTGCGTGTGCCGCGAAGCGAACTCCGAGCCGATAGCGTCCCAGCCGGCCTTCAGCAGTTTGACCTTGTCCTGGGACGTGAAATTCGCTGACCGCTGCGTTTTGTGCAGGATCGGTGCGAGCTCTGCATTGGCCCAGTCACGGAACGACGATGGCAGCATGATCAATGCCCCGCCGGCGAGATCGCGAATGAGGTTGATCAGCCGCGGATACAGGTCCTGCGTCACCGCGTGCGCGGCATAGAGCTGATGCCGGTCCGGCACGTAGAACTCGCCGCGCATGCCACCAGAGGCCTCCATGCCGGCAAGCATCGCCTCCACCATTCCTGCGCTCGCCGCCAGGCTGCCAAGTTGTTCGCGAACCTGTGGCATGTTGGTGGTGCCGATCGCCTCGGTGATCTTGTGTGCAAGGCCGACCAGGAACTTCACCTTCACCGACAGCCTGATCTGCGCCTGATAGTTCTGCAAGACATGACCGGGAGTGTCATGGAACTGGGCGCGGCACATGTCCGTATCGCGATGCACGAACACGCGTTCCCACGGCACCTTTACGTCGTCGAAGTAGAGCAGTGCATCGTTCTCGTCAAAACGCGCGGACAACGGATTGTCGAACACCGATACCGCATGCGCCTCGTAGCTCTTGCGTGACAGCACCCGCAAACCAGTAGTGTTCATCGGCAACGCGCAGGAGAACGCCAGGGCTTCCTCGCCAGGCTTCAGCGGTTGCAGGTTGGCGACGAACACCTCGTTGGCCATGATCGAGCTGGTGCCCAGCATCTTGGCGCCGCGGATCGTCAGTCCCGTGGTGTCCTCATCGACGATTTGCGCGACGAGCTCTTCCACCTGTTCACCCCAGTCCTTCGAGCGATCAGCCTGCGGATTGACGATCACATAGGTGAGAAACAGGTCGCTTCGCGTCGCATAATCCACATAGTCCGCAAACGCCTTGGCGCGCGCCGGCCCGTGCTTCATGAAGACCTCGATGCCCATGCGCTGGCCGATGACCGCAGAGGCGACATGGTCTGGTGAGCGGCCCATGAACCCGTAGCTGAGCTGCGCCCAGGCCTGGAGCGCCTTGCGCCGATCGACGAGCTCCTTGTAGCTGCGCGGCATCTGCCAGCAGCGATTCACCCGTCGTGTGCCGCCTTCGGGCGTGAACGTCATCAGCTCCAGGTTTTCGCCGCGCGACTGGTAGTCATAGAGACGCGCCGCGGAGGCTACCGTGTTGCGGTACGCCGGGTGTGTGGTGACGTCGTCAACCAGCTTCCCGTCAATGTAGATTGTCCGCCCGTCGCGCAGCGATTCGATGTGCTCCGCCCCCGTCTTGCACTGCATCGAAGCCTCTCCTAATGCCCCACCTTATCCTGGCGCGACCTCGCGATCCTTCTTCGGGATCAGATCGTACGGCAACGCGAACCCTGGCATCGCTGCCAGCCGATGCGACCACGCCTGCACATTCGGCCAGCGAGTGATATCGAGCGCGCCCTCCGCCATGAACACCATGCGTCCCCAGCAGCCGATGTCGGCAATCGTCGGCGCGTCGCCCACCAGCCACTCGCGCCCTTCCAGCGCCGCATCGACGAAGCCGATCGCCGCCTCGGCCAGCGGCCTGAAATAGCCCATCACCGCCGGATCGACCTGACGGAACCGACTGTAGTGCCGCACCTTTGCAACGTTGGTGATGTTGTCGGCCTCCCACGACAGCCATTCGCGCGCGGTCCATTGCTCCTGTTCCGTCTTCCCCGCGAAGTGCCCGGTGGTGCGGGCCAGGTAGTCGAGGATGACGTTGGACTGCACGATCGTCAGCCCACGATGACGCAGCGCGGGCACCTGGCCGTAGCGGTTCACCGCCAGATAGTCAGCCTCCTTCTGAACGCCGTATTTCAGGTTCACCGTGCGGAAGCTGAACGGCAGCCGCGCCAGCGCCAGATACAGCATCGGCTTGTAGGTCGAACTCGAGGTGAAACTGCCGAACAGCGTGAGGTCTTCGGTAACGGTGGTGTTGGTCACCTGATTGCTCCGGCGGCGTGGATGATGACCAGCCTATCGCGACGGGGCTCATGGCGCGATAACCCGCAAAGATGCGGACCGGCAAGGTGCAGTATCTGGAAGGCCTGCGCGGCATCGCGGCGATGCAGGTGGTGCTGCTGCACTTCGTCACCGGCTTCCTGCCGAACACCGCGGAGCACGTCTGGCCGCCGCTCCGCGTTCTGTTCGACGGCCACACCGCCGTCTATGTGTTCTTCCTCGTCAGCGGCACGGTGCTGACGCCGTCGTTCGCCCGGCCAGGCGCGTTCATCGGCAAGATCGCCAAGCGCGTGGTGCGGCTGGGCATCCCCATCGCCGCCGCAGCCGTGATCGCAACGGTGTCTGCTCGCATGGTTGCCCGATGCGCACCGGCAGGCAGCCGCTCTCACGGGATCGCCGTGGCTGGCGATGGACTCCAGCGGCGCCCCGACGCTCGGGCACCTTGCACGCGAGATCGGCCTCGACAGCCTTCTGCTCGGCTACCGCGAGGCGACGTTGTTCGCGCCGCTCGCCGCACAACTGCCGCCAATGGAACTGTCACTCGACGCGCCATTCTGGTCGTTGCATCTGGAACTGTACGGTTCGCTGCTGGTGCTGTGCCTGGTATCGCTCCGCGCCCATTCGGTCTGGGCGCACCGTGCCGCGGTTGCAGCGGCCGCATTGTCGTTCGGCACCCATCCGATGTTCCTGTTCGTACTCGGACACCTGGTGCGCCCTCTGCCGCGAACCGGCGGGCGGCCCGCGCCGCGATATATCGGCGTGCTGTTGCTGCTGCTCGGGGTCGCGCTGTGCGCCACCAAGGACTGGCATCTCGTCGAATGGTCCCGACTGACGCTCAGCCGCTTCGAGCTGGCCTACGCCCCGAACCTGTTCCAGTTCCAGAGCCAGCTTGGCGCAGTCGCATTGTATTTTGGCGTGCTATGGTGCCCGGCCGTCTGGCCGCTGCTGGAGAGCGCGCCGTTCCGCCATCTTGGCCGCCTGTCTTTCAGCATATACCTGTTGCACTTTCCGATCCTATTCACCATGGTGTGCCTCGCCTTCACCCTCATGCCGGCAGGGTCGACGGCTGCCGCGTTCGTCTTGTTCCTTGCGCTCACCCTGCTCGCCGCCATCGCCTTTGAGCGTCTGGCCGACCGGCCGGCCATCGCACTCAGCCGGCGTGTCGGCATCGTGACTCTCGTCTCGCCGCGCGAGATGACTCAAAAGTGAGTACGTGCGACGCGGGAACGCCTTGCAGCATGACTGTCGCTGGAGCGTGCAGTGCTATTTTGAAGATATTGCCATATTCCCTCTTGCTTCTCATGGCAGCGGCAGGTGCCACTGGGGCCTCCGCGCGCGACCGCACCACCCTTGCGACTTTCGCCGGCCGATGCACCAAGGTGACGGTGATGAATGTCCAGACCGATCCGAACCTGTGCTCCGACAAAATCACCAACATCAAATTGGGCAGCGGCCAGTCAGGATATGCGTTCCTGCTGCACCCACAGGCCGAGATGGGACCGTTCGTCATGTCCTTCCTCGGCACCAAGCCGCGACACGACGGGCACCATAAGGGCGAGCTGGTCCTGCCGGTCCACCGGGTCTACGTCACCTTCGATGGCAGGACGGATGATCTGGTCGCTGTCGGTTCATGCGCGTTTTCCAGTCCGAACAAGAAGAACCCGCCCAAGGTGTCGTGTTCCGCCAGTACGATCGAGGGGGACTTTGCCGGCGACTTCATCGGTGCCGATCATAATACAGGCGGAATGAAGATGCTGACCGATCACGAGGCAGGCCGCAGCACCGTGGTCTGTGGCGAGCCACCCGTGCAAACCGGGGTCAAGGCGGGACACGACCTTCAGGGCTGCACCGACACGACCCGTCAATCCCGACGCTAATTAGGTTCGGCTCAGCGCCGCAGCCGGCTCACCAGGATCTCGGCGCTGTCCGTTGCCATGGCCAGCGCACGCCGGGCCACATCCTGCGGGAATCCGGCACGCGCCAACATCGCGAGTTCGCGCCGACGCTCGGCCATGTCGGGGGCATCGCCGGAGCGGAATGGCCCGATGCGCCGCCGCCGCGCCAGGACCAGAGCCGCCGCCAACTCGCTCTCGTCGTCAGCCGGCAGAGCGGCGCGCGCCGTTTCAGGATCGACACCCTTGGCTGCCAGGTGTGCCGCTGCGGCACGACGTGAGCGCCCGGCGCGGACCAGACTGCGCGCGCGATTTTCCGCGAATGCGGCATCATTCACCGCGCCGGCAGCGACCAGCCGCGACACCACGCCACGTATGGCCTCCCGCGCGATGCTTACCTGACCGGCGAGAACATCGGCATCGGCCGTGCTGGCCGCCATGCGCGCCCAGCGTTCCACACGCCGCTCGAGCACCCGGCGAAGCCCCGCCTCGGTCGAGGCATAGCGCGCCAGATAGTTCAGCGCCGCATCGTGCAGGGCGGCAGTGTCCGGCGCGGGACCAGCCGCGGGGCGATGCGATGTGCCTGCCATCGGCGGACGATGGCACGACGCAGCCGGCACAGGAATGACCCCGTTCCTTCCGGACATTGCTCCCATGTGAACCTCGTTTGACTCCTCTCCGCGCAACCGCCAATGATCCACGCTTCCCCCGGACCCGCCCCGAACGGTCGCGGGTGGGGGAGCCATTGGGGAAACCGCAGGAAGGGTTGCACTCCCATGATTTCCGCCCTGTTGCCGAACTACGCCCGTGCCGACCTCGCCTTCGAGCGGGGCGAAGGCGCCTGGTTGTGGACGGAGGATGGGCGACGACTTCTCGACTTTGGCTCCGGCATTGCCACGGCGTCGCTGGGCCACGGACATCCGCACCTTGCCGGCGCGATCGCGGAGCAGGCCGCCAAGGTGATGCACGTGTCCAACCTGTATCGCATCCCCGGCGCGGAACGCCTCGCGCAACGACTGGTGGACGCGACGTTCGCCGACAGCGTGTTCTTCTGCAACTCGGGCGCGGAAGCGAACGAGGGCATGATCAAGATGATGCGCCGCGCGATGTTCGACGCGGGCAAGGGCGAGCGCTTCCGCTTCATCGTGTTCGAGGGCGCATTCCATGGCCGTACGCTGGCGACGCTCGCCGCCACCGGGAACGCCAAGTATCTCGAAGGCTTCGGTCCGGTGGTCGAGGGCTTCGACCAGGTGCCGTTCAACAACATGAACGCGGTGCGCAACGCGATCGGCCCCGCCACCGCCGGCATCATCGTCGAGCCGATCCAGGGTGAGGGCGGCGTGCGTCCCGCCGACATGCAGTTCTTGCGCGATCTGCGCGCGGTGTGTGACGAGTACGGCCTGATCCTCGGGATGGACGAGGTGCAGTCCGGCATGGGCCGCACAGGCAAACTGTTCGCCTATGAGTGGGCCGGCATCACGCCCGATGTCATGTCGGCGGCCAAGGGCATCGGTGGCGGCTTTCCCCTCGGTGCCGTGTTGGCCAAGGAGCAATATGCCAAGGCGCTGAAGCCCGGCACTCACGGCACCACGTTCGGCGGCAATCCTCTCGCCTGCGCGGCCGGCAACGCGGTGCTGGACATCATCCTCGCACCCGGGTTCCTGGCGGAGGTCGAGCGCAAGGGCCGCCGGCTGCGCGCCGAACTGGACGAGATCGCTCGCGAATATCCGCAGGTCTACGAGGACGCGCGCGGCATGGGTCTGTTGCAGGGCCTGAAATGCGTACTGCCGCAGGGCGAGGTTCAGGCGGCCTGCATCGCGGAGGGCCTGATGGCCATCACCGCCGGCGAGAACGTCCTGCGTCTGGCGCCGCCGCTCGTGGTGACCGACGCGGATCTGGACGAGGCCATCATGATGCTGCGCCGTGCCACGCGGCGCGTGCTGCCATCGAACGCCAAGGCAGCAGCGAAATGAGCGCCTCGCTGCGTCGCACCGAACAGTCCGAGGGTCGATCCACCGACGAGGGGCCTGGCCCGCGGCACTTCCTCGATCTGCGCGATTTCGATCCTGCAACGCTGCGCCAGATGCTGGACGTCGCCGCCAACTACAAGCGCGGTGGCGTGTCGTCGCGACCGCTCGCCGGCAAGACGCTGGCCCTGATCTTCGAGAAGCCGTCCACCCGCACGCGCGTGTCGTTCGAGGTGGGCATGCGTCAGTTGGGCGGCGATGTGATCGTGCTGTCGGCGCGCGACATGCAGAGCGGACGCGGCGAGACGCCTGCCGACACCGCGCGTGTGCTGTCGCGCTATGTCGACGCAATCATGCTGCGCACCGACGATGTCGCGAAACTGCACGAGTTGGCGGAATACGCCACCGTGCCGGTGATCAACGGGCTGACCGACACGTCGCACCCCTGTCAGCTCATGGCCGACGTGCTGACATTCGAGGAGCATCGAGGTCCGATCGCCGGGCAAGTTGTCGCCTGGTGCGGCGACGGCAACAACGTCGCACGAAGCTGGATTGAGGCGGCGGTGCGTTTCGGCTTCACCCTGCGGCTGGCGACGCCGGATACGCTGCGTCCGCCGGCCGAACTGATCGAGTGGGCGCGCGCGCAGGGCGGCAGGATCGAGCTGACCGATGACCCGGAGAAGGCGGTCGCCGGCGCGCGCTGCGTGGTGACCGACACCTGGGTGTCGATGGCAGACGATCCGAACAGCAACCGGCATAACATGCTGGCGCCATACCGGGTCACCAGTGCACTGATGGCGAAGGCAGACGCGGACGCGCTGTTTATGCACTGTCTGCCGGCGCATCGCGGCGAGGAGGTCACCGCGGATGTGATCGACGGACCGCAGTCGGTGGTGTTCGCAGAGGCGGAGAACCGGTTGCACGCGCAGAAGGGTGTGCTGGCCTGGGTACTCGGCGCAGTACCGATAGCGTGCACCAAATGTTCTCGCCCAAGCTATCCGGAGCATGATAGATAACCAGGAAGCGGGGCCGTTCTAGCGACTCCCCTGGTTGGACTAACGGCGGCGTGCGATCACCAATCGCACCCGCCACCGGCCCCACCAGAGTTCCCAAACAATGCCGTTGAGCATTGAGGTCTCCCCAGTGGCTCCCGGCATGATTGCCGGGAGCCACATGGGGATACGCTGCAAAGGATGACGGACGGTTAGCGACGCCCCAGCCGCGTCACGGCGAAGTGAGGTCGACTGATCGGGCCGCCCTGGCGTCAAGACCTTTCTGCGTTGCAGCAAAGCCCCCTTATTAAGCTCTCACAACGATAGGAACCTTGGCTTGCCATGAAATGGTCGCGGGAACTTCGCATCGCTCGCCGAAGCATGCGAACGGCCTTCAAGGCCGCGTCGTCGGTGGCGAAGGCTCGCGCGAAACTGCCCGCGACGCTGCAAATGCCATCATGGTCGGTGCCCACGCCGGGAGTCGAGAACGGATCGCTTGGCGAGCTAGCCGACTTCGGCAGCAATCCAGGCAAGCTGTCGATGTTCGTCCATAATCCGCTGCGTCCGGTTGAAGTCGGTGCACCGCTCATCGTGCTGCTGCACGGCTGCGGGCAGACTGCCGCCGCATTCGCCCGCGACACCGGGTGGGGAAAGCTCGCCGATCAGTTGGGCATCCCGCTCGTGTTGCCTGAACAGTCCGGCGACAATAACCGCGGGCGATGCTTCAACTGGTTCCGTTCCGCACATGTTAACCGTGACCTCGGTGAAGCACTGTCGATCCGGCAGATGGTTGCGGCCGCGACGGATCGATTTGGGTCCGATCCAGGAAGGGTCTTCGTCGCCGGCCTCTCCGCCGGTGGCGCGATGGCCGCTGCCATCATGGCGGCTTACCCCGACGTCTTCACCGCCGGTGCCATCATTGCCGGTCTGCCGGTCGGCTCGGCAAGCAGCGTATCGGAGGCACTGGTGCGCATGGCCGAGGCTGGTCCAGCGCGCTCGCGCGACGACTGGGCGCAGCAGGTGCGTCTGGCCGCACCGACGGGCTATGCCGGGCACTGGCCACGCGTTTCGATCTGGCATGGCCTGGCGGACGACGTAGTGGATCCCACCAATGCACGCCTGCTGGCCGAGCAGTGGTCGGCGGTGCATGCGTTTGACAGCAGCACAGTCCGCAGCGAACCGGATGGCTCGCGTCGCGCGATCTGGGGTTCGCCGGAGCGCCCCGCGGTGGAACTCTGGACATTGCCGGATTTGCCGCATGCTTGGCCCCCTGACGCGGTTGATCGCGTGGCGCGCTTTTGGGGCCTCCATCCGGTTTAACCGCACCGCAACGTCGCGAGCGCAAAATGCCAGCACCTTGCAGGAGGTGACTAGTGTGCCGTCTCGTGCTGATCTGAACAGTGTCATCGTGGCCGAGGATGGCGGCAACTGGCGTGGCATTCTGCGCACGGTACTGATGGAGTGTGGGTTACTGGTGCTGTTGGTCTGGGATGGTTTGGAAGCGGTAGAGATCGCAAGCAGCTACGTCGGCGCGGTTGGTCCTGCTCGACGTGAGAATGCCCCACATGGATGGGCTACAGGCTTGTGCTCGCATCAGGGACCTACCCGGTTATAGGTCCGTGCCAATTGTCATGCTGAGCGGCTATGCAAATACGGAGATACGCGCCGCCGCGGAACAGGCCGGTGCGAACTTGTTCCTGGCTAAGCCAATTTCGAACCTCACCCTCAGACAGGCGATACTTCCGCTACTTGGTGCGACATCGGTGGAGCAGGCGGCGAGTTTTGAATGGAAGCGTCAGCCCGAGCCATCGCCGGCGTATGGCGAGGCACAGGAACTGGCGCAGGGACGCAGGCTACTGGAGATCTATCGGCGCGCCAATGTCTCAGCGAAGCCTTCACGCCGATCCGACTGGTTCCGCTGAGGTAAGCCCGCGTAATTCCGCAAGTGCCGAACGAGCCGCGGCCGCCAGCGCATCCGCGAGATCCAGCGGTGGCGTCCGGTTCTCTAACAGGGCGACATCGACGCGTTGCGCAGCGGCCGCCAGTGCGGCAAAACCGAACATGCCGGCCATACCAGTCAATTCATGCGACAGATCAGCAATGCAGCGCGGGTCCGCGGCCGCATCGACCATCGCGATTTCGCGCAGCAGGAGCTCCACCTTGCGCGTCAGGTCCAGCAAGTGCCGCTCCATCTCGCCGGAACTCATGTAGGGAGCCAGCTGAGCCAGCACATCGGAATCGAATGTCGGCGGCTCGCAAAGTGGCGCAGTCGGGCTCCGACGGGCAACGCGCTCCACGACCGTCAACAACTCTTCCGCAGTGAACGGCTTCACCAGATGCTCCACCATCCCGGCATGTCGGCCTTCGACGATCTGCTGATTCAACGCGTTCGCCGTCACCGCGATAATCGGTACAGCGCCGCGTCCACCAGAGATCCTGCGAATGTGCTTCGTCGCCTCGCACCCGTCCATTCCCGGCATCCGCATATCCATCAGCACCACGTCGAAGTCGTTGTCAGTGGCAAGCTGAACGGCATCAGCACCGCTATCTGCCTCGGTTACGACATGGCCCCGCTCGATCAGAATGCCGCGCGCGATCTCGCGGTTCGCTGCAACGTCATCCACCAGCAGCACGTACAGTGGCTGCTTGGGCGGGAGCGAGGATAGCGTCGGCAGCGCGGCTTGCTCAGTCAGCCTGCCCGCGGGCAGAGTTGCCCAGAAGACGCTTCCGACACCCAGGTTCTCGCGGTGTCCCGTTTCGCCGCCCATACACTTTATTAAACGCCGCGACATGGCCAGGCCGATGCCATGGCCCGGAATGCCGGTCTGTTCGGCACCCAGCCGCTCACCGAACTGGAACAGCTTATGGCGCTGATCCGGCGGTATGCCACAACCAGTATCCGTCACCTGGATCGCAATGTGATCGGCCGTCCCAGCGACCTCCAACACGACCGCGCCACCTGGCGGAGTAAATTTGATCGCGTTGCTCAGCAAATTAACCAATACCTGCTTCAGCAAATCGGGATCGGTCACGAACGATTCAGGCGCGCCTTGCTTGAGATCACAACGTAATGCGAGACCCCGTTGGGCAGCATGTGAACTCGACGAGGGTGACGCACGCGTCAAGCAGCTTCGCCAGGGCAACCTGGCGCATGCGCGGAGTGGGAATGCGCGCCTCGATCTGGAGCTCATTGAGTATACGATCGACCACGCCGCGCAGATGATCGCCTGCGCTCATGATCGCCGTGACACGTCTGGCATTCGCAGGGTCGAGCTGCGGGTCCGCGCGCAGGCGATCGGCATTGCCCAATATGCTGTGCAACGGCGTGCGCAGCTCATGGCTTGCCATCATCAGGTAGTCGGACTTGTGGCGGTTGTCCCGTTCGGCAATTTCGCGTCGCCGGACCTCGCGCAGTAGCGCGACGAGCAAGGCACTCCCGATCGAGGCGAGCAGCACCCCGGCGGCGAGCTGCGCCACCGTCCAGTCCTGCCAGGCTCCCGCCACGTCCTCGTTCGCGACGCCGACATGAATGGACAGCGCCAATTCGCCGATCTGCTGTACGGCAAAGCGGCGTCGCACCTGGTCAGTCTGCGCATCCGGAATGCCGATGCGACCGATGTCGTTGCGATCGAATGGCAGGCACATGACCACCGTACCGTCAGTGCGCAGCACCGAGATCGTTCCGTGCGGCCCCACCGCCAACTGACCAAGCAGGTCGTGGATGTAGCTGAGCCGCAGGCCGGCCACCACCACGCCGCCAAAGGTGCCATCGTCATGTGAGATGCGGCGACTTAAGGCGATACTGGCATACTCCGCCCGCCCGAACGGCTCGCTGACATAGAGACCGGGCGATGGATTGACACGTTGGGCCGTGAAGTATGGGCGGCTGCCCCATCGTCCACCGCGCTCCGACGGCGTCGGTGACTCTGTCACCACCCCGTTCTCGTCCAGGACATTGATAAGACCCAGCGACTGGAGGCCGGATGATGCGTCGAACAGGACAAGGCTGCGAACCGGCTCGCTGAGTGAGATCACGGTCGGCGACCGCAACCGGTCGACTGTGGTTTGCAACGCCACGTCGAACCGTTCGATCGTGCGCGCGATATCGTGCGCGGCCATCGTGGCCATCTGCGACGCGACCGCCCCCGCTCGTTGGTCAGCGTCTGACCGCGCTGCGACCAGCGCGGCGAGGCAAATGGCGACAAAGCAGGCCGTCGTGAGCGCGCCGCCCGTCAGCCACGTCCCGGTGCGGGACAATGCGATCTGGCGAAGCATGCCACGCAAGATTGTCGGCGAGCGCATGCCGGTTATCCTTGCAACGCCCACCATCCTAGGCACCGAAGTACTAGTTAAGAGTTGATGCCCCTCGAGAGCTCGCAACGAATACGCTGTCGGCACAACAAATATGGATTTTCATGCTTGAGCCGTGAGAAATCAATGCCGCATACTCATTTATGATGTATGAAGGATCAACTTCTTCAGCGCAGCCTTGATCACGTCGGCGCAAATGAGGGCGGCGCGGGCGATGCTGGGGATCGACCAACGCGAATTGGCCGGCCTGTCAGGACTGTCCGTGCCCACTATCCAGCGTATGGAGGCCAGCGACGGCGTGGTACGGGGTAACGTCGACTCACTGATGAAACTGGTCGGCGCTTTGCAGGGAGCCGGCATCGAGTTGATTGCCGAGGGCGCGATCAGCAACCAGGGCGGCCGCGGCGTGCGTCTGACCGCTTCGACCTTGCCGCAACGTTCGGCACCATATCGCGCATGATCGCGCTCACCCTCATCTGCATCGTCCTGCTGTTCTGCCTCTCAGTGGCCGGCGCGTTCGCCGCGTTGTCACCGTCAGGCCGCGTCATCGTCTACGGTGGCAGCCTTGCCATTTCGGCGGCATCGCTGCTGGTAGCACTGCTCTCGCTCGGTGCCACGTCATCAGTCGTGACCCTGCCCCTCGGCCTGCCCTGGACCGGCGCACATTTCCGCCTCGATCCCCTCGCCGCCTTCTTCCTTGTCGTGGTCGGGCTCGGCAGTGCTGGGGCAAGCCTCTACGCGCTGGGCTACGGCCGGCAAGAAGACGAGCCGCAACGCGTGCTGCCGTTCTATCCGGTGTTTCTCGCCGGGCTTAATCTCGTGGTCGTCGCCGACGATGCGTTCAGCTTCGTGTTCGCCTGGGAGCTGATGTCGCTCGCCTCATGGGCGCTGGTGATGTCGCACCACCGCGAAAGCGGCAATGCACACGCCGGCTACGTCTACATCATCATGGCAAGCTTCTCGGGTCTGGCGTTGTTGCTGTGCTTCGGCCTGCTTGCCGGACCCACAGGCGGCTACACCTTCGACGCGATGCGCGCCGCGCACCCGATACCTGGCATCGCCGCGCTCGCCTTGGTGCTTGCGCTGATCGGCGCGGGATCCAAGGCCGGCGTCGTCCCGCTGCACGCCTGGCTGCCGCTCGCACATCCCGCCGCGCCGAGCCACGTGTCGGCGCTGATGAGTGGGGTGATGACCAAGGTCGCGGTGTACGGCTTCGTGCGCATCACCTTCGATCTGCTCGGCCCGCCCGCATGGTGGTCCGGCACCATGGTTCTGGCGGTCGGCGGCGTCACCGCCGTGCTCGGTGTGCTGTATGCGCTGATGGAGCACGATCTCAAGCGTCTGCTCGCCTATCATACCGTCGAAAACATCGGCATCATCTTCATAGGCCTCGGCTTGGCACTCGCCTTCGGTGCCAATCAGCTCCCCGTAGCCGCGGCGCTCGGACTGACCGCCGCGCTGTTCCACGTGTTCAACCATTCTATCTTCAAAAGCCTGCTGTTCTTTGGCACCGGCGCAGTGCTTACCGCGACCGGCGAACGCGACATGGATCACCTCGGCGGTCTCATCCACCGCATGCCAAAGACCGCGTTTGCGTTCCTGATCGGCTGCGTCGCTATCTCGGCGCTGCCGCCGTTGAACGGCTTCGTGTCCGAGTGGCTCACCTTCCAGGCAATCCTGCTGCATCCCGATCTGCCGCAATGGGGGTTGAAGCTGGCGATCCCGGCGGACGGCGCGTTGCTGGCACTGTCCGCCGCACTCGCCGCCGCGTGCTTCGTCAAGGCGTTCGGCGTGACCTTCCTCGGCCGCCCACGTACGCGCGCCGCGGCGGATGCCCGCGAGGTCGACAGCTTCTCGCTCTTCGCGATGTTCGCATTCGCCGCGCTCTGCCTGCTGGCCGGCATCCTGCCAGGCGTGGTGATCGACCTGCTGGCACCGGTGACGCAGATGCTGACCGGCACACACATGCCAACGCAGCTTGACGTCGCGTGGCTGTCCATCGTGCCGGTCGAGAGCGCGCGCAGTTCGTACAATGGACTGCTGGTGTTCCTGTTCATCGCGCTCTCCGCATCGCTGACCGCGCTGGCGGTCCATCGCTTCGCGTCGCACGGGCTACGCCGCGCGCCGGCGTGGGACTGCGGCTTTCCCGATCCCCGACCCGAAACGCAGTATACCGGCGCCAGCTTCGCCCAGCCGATCCGCCGTGTGTACGGCGCCGTGGTATTCCGCACCCATGAGACAGTCACCATGCCGCCGCCCGGCGACATGGCGCCTGCACGCATCGAGAAGCATATAAGCGACCCGATCTGGGACACACTCTACGCGCCCGTCGCCGGCGCGGTGTGGCATCTGTCGCTTGTGCTCAACCACCTGCAGTTCCTAACCATCCGCCGCTATCTGGGCTTCGTCTTCGCCGCTCTCGTGATCCTGCTGCTGGTGCTCGCGCTGTGGCAGTGATCCAGGGCCTTTTCGTGCAGGGCGCGCAGATGGCGCTGGTGCTATTGCTGGCGCCGCTGCTCACAGGCCTCGTGCGCAAAGTGAAGGCGAGGCTCCAGCGCCGTCGCGGACCGTCGCTGATCCAGCCCTACCGCGACCTCAAGCGCCTGCTCGGCAAGGAGGTGGTGCTCGCCGAAAACGCCTCATGGCTCTTCCGCGCCGCGCCCTACGTCATCTTCGCCGTCACCTGGGTGGCCGCCGCCCTTGTCCCGACCTTCGCCACGGGCCTGCTGTTCAGCTGGTCGGGCGACCTGATCGCCATCACAGCGCTGCTCGGCAGCGCACGCTTCGTTCAGGCGCTGGCGGCGATGGACATCGGCACCAGTTTCGGCGGCATCGGCGCCTCGCGAGAAGTGATGATCGCCTCGCTCGCCGAGCCCGCGATGCTGATGATCGTCCTGTCCGTCGCGCTGGTCGCGGGCTCGACGCAGCTCTCCACCATCGCCGACTACATGGCATTCTCCGCTGTAGGGCTGCGCGTGTCGCTGGCGCTCGGGCTGGTGGCATTCATCATAGTGGCACTGGCAGAGAACGCGCGCATTCCGGTGGACAACCCAGCGACCCACCTGGAACTGACCATGATCCACGAGGCGATGGTGCTGGAGTATTCCGGCCGCCACCTTGCGTTGATCGAGCTCGCCGCATCGCTGAAACTGCTGCTCTACGTCTCGGTCATCGCCTGCCTGTTTTTCCCGTTCGGTCTCGCCGGCAATTACGCACTCGGCCTGGCGACCTGGCTCGCGAAGCTGGCGGTGGCCGGCGTGCTCCTTGGCGTGTTCGAGATGTCGATCGCCAAGATGCGCGTGTTCCGCGTGCCCAACTTCCTGGGTGCCGCGTTGATGCTCAGCCTGCTTGGCGTCCTGCTGCTGTTCGTCTCGGGGGGCATGTGACGCACGGCTTCGCCTTCGATGTCGCGCATATGCTCGCCGGCGGCCTGGTGCTGGTCAGTTTCGCCATGCTGTACCAGGACCGGCTCTATGCGCTGATCAACATGCTCGCGCTGCACGCGCTGGTCCTGGCCGCCTCCGTCGCCTGGCAGGCGCACATTCAGCATGCGCCGCATCTCTACATCACCGCCGCCATCGCACTCAGCTTTAAGGCCATCGTCATCCCCATGGCGCTGCGCCGGATGGTGTTTCGTCTCGGCATCCACCGCGAGATCGAGACCGTGGTGAGCATTGGCCTCACCATGCTTGCCGGCATCGCGCTGGTGGCACTGTCGCTGATGGTGATGCTGCCGGTCACCGCACATGCCGATCCCGTTGCACGCGAGGACATCGCATTGGCATTGTCGGTCGTGCTGATCGGCCTGCTCATGATGGTGACGCGGCGCAACGCAGTCAGCCAGGTGGCAGGCTTCCTGTCGCTGGAGAACGGCGTCAATCTCGCTGCCACCGGCGCGCAGGGCATGCCGCTGGTGGTCGAGATCAGCGTCGCGTTCTCCATCCTGATCGCGTTCATCGTGATCGGCATCTTCCTGTTCCGCATCCGCGAACGCTTCGACACAGTCGATCTTCAGGTGCTCGATCAGTTCCGCGGGGAGCGGGGATAAAGATGCAAGCATACCGACAGAAGTCCCCTCCCCCCTCGCGGGGGAGGGCTAGGGAGAGGGGGTGCTTCGATCATTTGCAGCACCCCCTCCCCCAAACCCCCTCCCGCCAGCGGAGGAAGAAAACATGACGGAATCCCTCCTCCTCCTCGTCCCACTGCTGTCCGCAGCCGCGCTCTCGCTGATCTCCAACTATCGGCTCTCCGCGCGGATCAACATCGCCGCCAGCGCCCTCTCCTTCCTCGCCGCTCTGCTCCTCCTCGCCGACCGCCCCGCTCCCGGCCAGTTCCTCGCAGTCGATGACCTGAACGTCGTGTTCATCCTGCTCAACACCTTCGTCGGACTCACCACCAGTGCATTCAGCGCCAGCTACATAAGCCACGAACTCGAAACCGGCCGCCTGACGCCCAACTACCTGCGCTTCTACCACGCGATGTACCAGCTCATGCTGTTCGGCATGAACTTGGCGCTGCTCGCCAACAACATCGGCCTGATGTGGGTTGCCATTGAACTGGCCACCCTCACCACAGTCGTGATGGTCGGCATCTATCGCACGCACGAAGCGATCGAGGCCGCTTGGAAATACTTCATCCTCGGTAGTGTCGGCATAGCGCTCGCGCTGTTCGGCACCATCCTGGTCTATCTCGCCGCGCACCCCGTGGTCGGCGAGGGCCTCGACGCGATGGTCTGGACCGTACTGATCACCCGAGCGCACGACTTCGACCCCGCCCTGCTCAACATCGCCTTCATCTTCCTGCTGCTCGGCTACGGCACCAAGGTCGGACTCGCGCCGATGCACGCCTGGCTGCCCGACGCACACGCCGAGGGTCCCACGCCGATCTCCGCCGTACTGTCCGGCCTGCTGCTGAACGTGGCACTCTATGCGCTGCTGCGATTCAAGATGCTGCTGGCCGCCAATCCCGGTGCCCTGGCGCCCGGACCGCTTATGATCACGCTCGGCCTGATCTCGCTGATCTTCGCCGCCTTCATGCTGTATCGCCGCCGCGATATCAAACGCATGTTCGCCTACTCCTCGATCGAGCACATGGGCATCACGGTGTTCGCCTTCGGCATGGCCGGTCCGCTCGGCAATTTTGCCGGCCTGCTGCAGATGACTATGCACAGCCTGACCAAGTCGGCGATCTTCTTCTCCGTTGGCCATATCGCACAGGTCAAAGGCACACAGCGCATCGCCGACATGGGAGGTCTGACGGTGACCCACCCGCTGCTCGGCTGGGGCCTGATCGCCGGCGTCGCAGCGATCGCCGGACTGCCGCCGTTCGGCGTGTTCACCAGCGAGTTCCTGGTTATCAGCTCCACCTTTGCACGCGAGCCGCTGTTGGCGATCCTGTTCGTGTTCGGCCTGCTGGTGTCGTTCGGCGCGTTGTTCCTGCGCCTGACATCCGTGGCATTCGGCGAACCGCGCGGACCTACCGGACCGGTCACCGCATCCTATGTGCCGATGTTCGCGCATCTCGCACTCGTGCTCACCGCCGGCATCTGGCTGCCGGGCCCGCTGGTCGTGTGGTTCCAGCACGTGGCGGAATTGCTGGGATGACCATGGTCGATGCCGCGTACTGGCAGGAGGCGACGCGATACATCGCTGCCGGTGAGGCAACACTGCTCAGCCTGTGGGGCGAGCCTGGCCGGGTTCACATGGCCGTGCTGGACGGCGGTGTTGTCGTGCTCAGTCTCGACTGCCCGGACAATCGCTACCCGTCGGTTGGAGCGCTGCACGCGCCCGCCATTCGCCTGGAGCGCGCGGCACACGACCTGTTCAACTTGGAGCCGGTCGGACTGCCCGACACGCGCCCGTGGCTCGCTCACGGTGCGAATCCGACGGCCTATCCCTTCCTGCCGGTGGAAGGCGAAAGCCTGCATCAGATTCCCGTCGGCCCAGTTCACGCGGGCATAATCGAGCCAGGCCATTTCCGCTTCACCGCTGATGGCGAAACAGTGGTTCGGCTCGAACAGCGCCTGGGCTACGTGCACAAGGGCATCGATCATCTGATGCATGGCGCGACGCTGGAGCGGGCATCGCGTCTCGCCGCCCGCACCTCGGGCGACAGCACGGTAGCCTACTCACTCGCTTTCGCCCGGGCCGTAGAATCGGCACTCGGCAGCGAAATTCCACCGCGTTCCATTTGGCTGCGTGGCGTGATGGCGGAGCTGGAGCGCGTCGCCAATCACCTCGGCGATTTCGGCGCCATCTGCAACGATGCATCATTCAGCATCATGCTGGCGCATTGCAGTTTGCTGCGCGAACGCGTGCTCCGCTGCGCTGCCGGGTGCTTCGGTCATCGCCTGATGATGGACTGCATCGTGCCCGGCGGCGTCGCGGTGGATCTTGCCGGCGATGCCGATATCCGCTCGCTGATCGACGAGATACGCGCGCGCTTTCCCGCACTCGTTGAACTCTACGACAAGACCGCATCGCTACAGGATCGCACTGTGGGCACCGGCATACTGTCGGCCGAGCTCGCACGCCGCTTCGGCGCCGGAGGCTATATCGGACGCGCGTCGGGACGCGATTTCGATGCACGCAGGTCGATCGGCTATCCGCCGTATAATGCGCTTCGCTTCGATGTACCCGTCCTGACCGAGGGCGATGTCAACGCGCGTGCGTGGATCCGCATCAAAGAGATCGACCAGAGCCTGTCGCTGATCGAGCAGATGCTCGACCAACTTCCGCAGGGCGACGTGCGCATCGCGATCGCGCCGACCGGCCCGCGCGAGGGCATCGCGCTCGCCGAAGCATTTCGCGGCGATGTGCTGGTGTGGCTGCGGATCGACAGGGCAGGACACATCGATCGCTGCCATCTGCGTGACGCGTCATGGTTCCAGTGGCCGCTGCTGGAAGCCGCGATCGAGGGCAACATCGTCGCCGACTTCCCGCTCTGCAATAAGTCGTTCAACTGCTCGTACTCAGGGCACGACCTGTGACACCGCCACCAAACTCTCCCCCTCCCCTCGCGGGAGGGGGCCGGGGGAGGGAGCAGCGCCCATGCTTCGTGACGGACCATGCTGAGAACGCTCCTCCAGGGCCTGCGTTCGCCCGTGACAGAACCTGTGCCTCACGATCCAGACATTGCCGCGCTCGCCGCCAACCTCGACCGCGCGGCACAGCGGCGGCTCGGGCGCAGCCTGGCGATCCGCGAAGTGGATGCCGGCTCCTGCAACGGCTGCGAGCTGGAAATCCACGCGCTCAACAATGCGTTCTACGACCTGGAACGCTTCGGCCTGCGCTTCGTTGCCTCGCCGCGCCATGCCGACGTCCTGATGGTCACCGGCCCCGTAACACGCAACATGCGCGAAGGCCTCGAGCGCACCTGGCGCGCGACCCCAGACCCCAAATGGGTGGTGGCCGTCGGCGACTGCGCCGCCGGCTGCGGCGTGTTCGCAGGCAGCCCGGCCTGCATCGGTGCCGTCGCCAGCGTGGTCCCGGTGGACCTGGTGATCCGCGGCTGCCCGCCGACACCGACGCAGTTGCTCCAGGGACTGTTGGCGCTGCTCAGCGCTCGCTGAATAGCACGCCGCCCTTCGCCTTGTTGTCGCGCGAGCTTTCGAGGATCTCGACCAGCACGGCGTCAGCGGTGACCCCAAAATTCTTCACCACCGCATCGGTGATGTCCTTGATCAGCGCACGCTTCTGCTCTTTCGAACGGCCCTCGATGGCGTGGACATAGACCTCCGGCATTGCTTTGCTCCTCCGTGCACATACGGGACGCATCTTAACGGAACAGAGAAGGGACGCCATGCCGGCAGGAAGGCGACCGATGCAGAGGTGTTGACCAACGTTCTTTTGGAACGCGCGTTGAGCTGGCGCCGACGCCAGCGGGCTTTCGTCCGGGATACGTACGCACCAAAACCGGCTTTGCGCCATGAGCTAATTTGCCGGAGGCACGCCCGGCAGGAATTTGAACGGTTCGGCATCCATGAACTGGCCGCTCACATCGCCTGCGAACACCTCGCCGTGCTGTATAGTGAGCTTCCTGACCGGTGCGCCCGCCTTGAACTCGATCTTGGCGAAGGGCACCCAGAACGTATTTGGGCGCGTGGCGGAGTCGAAATAATAGACGAGGTTCTTCTGGTCGGACACGGTTCGCCAGATGGTGGACGATATGTTGGGCTGCGCCGGGGTTGTGATGCCGAGTGGAACGCTGACGGCGCGTTGCACGCTGAGGACTGCCGCCACCGCCTGATAGACATAGGACTGCTGAGGAACCCCACTGATGTAGTTCTTGTCGAGCTTCTTGGGAATCGCGTCGATCAGGAATGACGTACGTACGAAGCGATCTGCCGCCCGGTTGGTCCCCGGGAGGAATGTCAGGCCGCCGATTCCCTGCCAATACTGATTGAGTGCGAGCTGTTCCTCATAGACCGGGGAATTGGTCATCACGGTGAACTGCCTGCTGTGATGAATGACCAGCTTGCCGCCGACATATTCGAAAATGGCGGAATCACCGGTAGAATTGGAAATCGACAAGTGAAGGGCTGCCGCCGCGCCGTTCGGCAGCGTTGGTGCAAGAATACTGAAAGGCTCCGCTCGCAGACCGTCCACCGCCTCGGCGACCGTGGAGTAGTTGTCGAGCACGTATTGGGCCCAGGCAGAAATCGACAGCAGCGGGCGGCTGCCATCCGGCGTGCCGTAGTCGGATTCGGCCAGATAGAGCAGATTCGCGACAAGACCTCTGCCGTTCATTCCGTCCGTCGTCCCTGCCTCATAGCCGGAGACGATGACGCTGCCATACTTTGACGTCCACGTGATCGACCGCGGGCCGGAGACGCCGTCTCGCTTCATGCCGGCAGGAAAGATCCATAGATTCGAAGCCATGTCCTCCTTCCAGTCCATGTTACGGCCCGTTATCACGGTGTTGTCGTCTCCAACGTATAAAGAGCGCGTGCAGGCGTCCGCGCGATGCAACGCGAAGGCTGTCAGAATGCCGACGACGGCAGCCGAACACGTGCGTGCCCAATGACGCGCTTTCATCGTATCCTCCTTCGCTGACGACTCGGTTGGGACCCGACTCTAATATACGACATGCGGCAGCGTCGCCCTGCTCGCTGTTGCGCATCATCGGTTTCCACAACGTTTACCAGTCGATGCACTGAATCAGGCACAACAGCAACTTCTTCGGCGGCGTCGGCATCTGCATGGTATTGCTGCGTGAGCAGCTCGCTATGACGGATCGCACGAGTTTTCAGTGCGCGAAATATAGGATCAACCTACCCACGGTTCGCCTGAACCGACATGCTCACGCGGCAATCATCTCGGCGCGGCGAAGGAAATTCTGGTTCACCGCACTTCGCGGGCGACTGCCCAGACGTTCATACGCCATTGCCAGCGCGACATCACGCAACCCTCCGCGCACCGCCGCCTCGGTCAGGGTCCAATCGACGATATCGCGCTGCGCGTTGCTGCCTCCGATGCGCCACAGATCAAACCGCGCCGCCTGCAGCAGGGCCACCGCCTGCTCATACGCACCGCGATGGAAGGCCATCAGGCCCTCGACCAACGGTATGCCAACGTCGCGATAGCACGAGGCGCCCTCGGCATCGCTCGCTGCCGTTTCACGCATCGCCGCAAGCCGCCGTTCGGCCAGCGCCTCCTGCCCGGACCGCAACTCGGCCATTGCCGCGTGCAGATCGACGAACATGAGGCACCTGCCGTCAGCGTGACCGTCCCACTGCGCCAGCAGATCACACCACCGGCCGGAGACGTCGCAACCAAGCGTGTCGAGCCGCCACAGCAGCGCCGACGCATTGCACAGATTGAGCGCCAAAGGCCGCAGCGTGTGCAGCAAGGGTCCGTCGTACAGTGCGAGCGCCGCCTCGTATTGCCCGAGTTCAAGGTGGAACAGCGACTTGTGCCACCAGATATGAACCCGGGTGATGTTCTCCGGCGCCGACCAGAACGGCTCGCGCGCGATCATCCACCCGAGACCGTCCTCCGGACGCCCGGTCATTTCCATCACATGCGCAACCGTATGATGCGGCCAGAAGCTGTGCGGTTCCAATTCGGCCGCCGCACGCGACTCATCTTCGGCGCGCGAATAATCGCCCGCCTCCTCGAGCCCAAACCCATGGAACGCAAGTATGCCTGCATAACCGGGCATATCCTTGGACCACAACGGCAACGCCCGTGCCGTCCGGTCCCGCACCCAGCGGAAGCGGCCAAGATAGCCGTCGAGCAACGTCACCGCCTGATGCGCCACCAGGTCGAACGGGTAGCGCATCAGATGCCGGTCCAGCACCGAAGCCGCCGCGCTCCGTGCGCCCGCGACCACCTGCCGCAGCGCCGCGAGGTGCCCCTGTTCGCGTTCATTCATGGTTAGGCCTGCGGCGCCCTGCATCGCGGCTCGGGCGTGACTGAGCATGATCGGATCGTTGGCCAGCGCAAACAACCAGGCCTTCGCCAGATGCGCCATTGCGAAATCGGGCGACGCCTCACGCGCCGCGTCGAACAGGCCAACGGAGTCACCGTAGCCAAGATTGAACGCGCGCACAGCTTGATCGTACAACGCGACGGAATCGGCTGTCGCACTGGATACGGCCTGTCCCTGGGCGTCCTTGATCATGGTCGTCTCCATTATATTCGGCTTGGATCCGGCGCAGTTATGTTCCGAGCCATCGCACGTGTATCGAGAGTTGATCCGCTTATGCGGGTTGTCGCAACCCGGGATCGGTTCTGGACAGGCGTTGGCACCGAACCGCAAATCTGCCTTCGCGCAATCAGAGCGAGGCAGTCGAACCCCATAACCCGACCTTCACGCGCGCTGCCCGCCCAACGACACGCTGGTCGACACTGCCGAGTTTCATTCAGGAAGCGGCGGGGCCTGCCGAGACTGCGGCAGGGCTAGCACACACACAACGATGAATACTGCGATCACTGCCGACGCGATCGGCCGGCTGAACGCGAGGCCCCCGTCGTGCACGGGCTTGTCCAACAGATCGCCGACCGTGGCACCGAGCGGCCGCGTAAGGATGAAGGCGGCCCAGAACAGCAGCACGCGCGAACCGTTTGACCAGAAGTATAGCCCGGCGATCACCGCCAGACACGCGGCGAAGACCAACGCTCCGCCCTCGTAACCGAGCCCGCTTGTGTCTGCCATCCAGTCGCCAAGTGCGGTGCCGAGAGTCTGCGAGAATGTGATGGCGGCCCAATAGAAAGCCTCGACCTTCGGCGTCGCCACGGTGTTCACCGCGATGCTGCCCTCGGACCAATACCAGGCTCCCAGCACCAGTATGAGACAGCTCAGCAAGAGCAGCGATCCGCCGGTGTAGCCGATGCCGAGCGAGCGATCGGCAAAGTCCGCCATGGTGGTGCCAAATGTGGTGGAGGCGACGATCGTGGCCCAATACAGGATAGGGCGAAATCTGCTTGCGAGGATCTGCGCGATCACCAGTGCGATCAGCAATGCAAGGAACAGAACGGTGCCCGCCAGATAGCCCCAGCCGAGCGTCATCGTTACGGTGTCACCGCCGGTCTCTCCGAGCGTCGTGGCCGCGATCTTGATGATCCAGAAGAACAAGGTGACTTCCGGCACCTTGCTCCAAACGCGTTGGGTCAGAGCGTCATGCACGCGTTACGTCCTGTCGTCCTTTTGCGAATGCCGTCGGTCGCCCGGACCGGCAGGCGGAACCACCACGCCCGGGCAGGGCGACGCGCGTCAGGCGCCGCCCGGCAGGTCAGAACGTATCGTCGCTCGATCCGCCGCCGCTGGTATCCCAGCCTGAATCGCCGCTGTCGTCCGGCAACGGCTGCTGGTCACTGCCCGAGGTGTCCCACGAACCGTTGTCGACATAGCCGGGATCCGCCTGAGCGCCGCCCGTACCTGTCCGTCCAGGTGCCCTGGTCAACGTAGCCCTGATCGGCAGGCGGGCTGCCCCACGGGCTGCCGACCATAGGTGCGCCAGGAGCGAAGCCGCCGCCCAGGCCACCGCCAAACCCGCCGCCGTGCGAACCGGAGAACAGGTTCATCAACGCATTGCCCGCGACCAGGCCGCCGGCGACACCGGCCGCAGTCGTCAGCGCGGAGCCGAGGAACCCGGAGCCGGGCCGCTGGAACATGCCGGGCTGATAGCTCGGCGCGTATTGCGGAGGCGGCGGAGGGGCCTGCTGGTAACCGGGCTGCTGGTAGCCGGGCTGCGCGCCCTGGTTCCACGCCGGCGCACCCGGCTGCGGCGGCGGCGCGGAGCGTGACCCGCCGCCAAACAGGCCGCCGAAAAACCCGCCGCCGGAGCCGCTGCTCTGCTGCTGTTGCGCCTGCTGGGCCTGCTGCCGCGCCTGCTGCACCTCCCACTCCAGCCGCTGGATGCGGTTCTGCGCCTCGGCCAAAGCGTGCTCCTGGACGAAGGCCAGCTGCGTGATGCGATAGCGCGCGTCCGGGTAGCGGTTGAACAGGTCGCCGATCAGCCTGTCCGCTTCGCCATCGACCGGTGGCAGAGCCGGTGTCGTGGTCGCCGGCACCGAGCCGCCCAATGCCGGCTGGGCCTGCGGCTGGCTGCCGCCAACGCGGGCGATGAACTGGTTGATGATGTCGCGTTCTTCGTTTGTCATTGGGGCACCCTCTGGGTTCCGTGGCCTGCGATGTGGCTTCGCGGCCTCGTTGCTTCAATGGCGCGAGGGGCTCCGCGGAGCGGGCAAACGATCCCTGGCATTGCCGCCCGAGCGTCTCTGCTCTATGTGGCGCCGCAAATCAATCCAAACTCGGTCAGATGCAAAGCACGAAGCCCAATTTTCAGGCACTGATCCTACGGCTCCACGACTACTGGTCCCGCCAGGGTTGCGTGATTCTGCAACCCTACGATGTGGAAATGGGCGCTGGCACGTTCCATCCGGCGACCACCCTGTGCGCTCTCGGGCCGCGTCCCTGGCGAGCTGCCTATGTGCAACCGAGCCGACGCCCGACCGATGGCCGTTACGGCGAGAACCCGAACCGGTTGCAGCATTACTATCAATACCAGGTCATCATGAAGCCATCGCCCGAGGACGCGCAGGACCTGCTGCTGGGCAGCTACCGCGAACTCGGGCTGGACCCCTTGCTCCACGACTTCCGCTTCGTCGAGGACGACTGGGAGAGCCCGACCCTCGGCGCCTGGGGATTGGGCTGGGAGGTGTGGTGCGACGGTATGGAGGTGGGGCAGTTCACCTACTTCCAGCAGGTCGGTGGCATACCGGTGATCCTGCCCAGCTTCGAGATGACCTATGGGCTCGAACGGCTGGCGATGTATGTGCAGGACGTCGACAACGTCTACGACCTCGACTTCAACGGCGCGGGCGTGCGCTACGGCGATGTATTCCTGCGCGCCGAACGCGAATACAGCGCGTACAACTTCGAGCACGCCGACACGGCGCTGCTGACGCGCCACTTTGTCGATGCCGAGGGCGAATGTAGGGCGCTGCTCGATCATGGGTTGGCGCTGCCGGCCTACGATCAATGCATCAAGGCAAGCCATCTGTTCAATCTGCTGGATGCGCGCGGGGTGATCAGCGTGACCGAGCGCGCAAGCTACATCGGTCGCGTGCGGACGCTGGCAAAGGGCTGCTGCGAGGCCTGGGTGGCGGGTGACAATCAATGACTGTGGCAATGACTGGGGAAATGGAGGAAGCGGAAATGGAGGAAAACGTCATGGAAGAACTGGTGATCGAGGATGTGGAAGCCTGCCAGCTCGCGGCCGAACTGGTCGAGTTGACAGGCGACAGCCTGCGGATGGCGGTAATCACTGCGCTGCGCGAGGAACGCGACCGCGCGCTTGCCCGCCGGCGGCGGCACGAGCGGATCATGGCGATTACCCGGGAGATCGCGCTGAGCGCGGCGTAGGCGGGAAGCCGTTCGCGCTCGACATCCGGCAGCCGGATGCCTATTTCTACCCTGGCGGTGAAAATTCTACCAGGATGTCGCAATGGGCGCGCAACTCAACATCAAGAGCGAGGATGCTTATCGGTTGGCGTCTCGCCTGTCCGAGTTGACGGGCGAGAGCCTGACCGCTGTCGTCACCAAGGCGCTCCGGGCCGAGCTGGCACGTGAGGAACGGTCCCGCGACCGTGAGGAGCGGCTGCGGCGCGTCCGCGAGATCGCCACTGACATCCGCCAGCAGCTTCGGAACCCCTTGCCGTCTTCGAATCACGACTGGCTGTATGACGACGATAGTGGGCTGCCGCGGTGATCGTTGACAGCTCTGCTCTACTGGCAGTCATCCTCAACGAGGCAGACGAGCCGCGCTACGCCGCGGCGCTGATCGACGCGCCAGAGTTGCGTATGTCGACCGCCAACTGGGTCGAGACGGCGATAGTGGTCGACAGCCACAGAGACACCGGCGCCAGGATCCGTTTCGACGATCTGATCGACGCGCTTCGGCTGGAGATCGAGCCGGTCACGATCCAGGATGCCCGTAAGTCGCTCGCGGCCTATAATGATTATGGTCGCGGCCACCATCCGGCCCGGTTGAATTACGGCGACTGCTTCGCGTATGCACTCGCCAAGCGTCGCGGCGAACCGCTGCTGTTCAAGGGTAACGACTTCTCCCAGACCGACATCGAACCCGCGTTGAAGGACTGAGTGCATGCCGGAACTCTTCCTCGAGCTGTTCAGCGAGGAGATTCCGGCGCGCATGCAGGCGCGTGGGGCCGAGGACTTGGGCAGGCTGTGCGGCGAGGCCTTGGTCCAACTGGCGCCCGCCAATGTCCGTACGTTCTTCGGCCCCCGGCGCATCGCACTTGCGGCGGACGTGGCGTCCATGGTCGCCGCCAGCAGCACGGTGGAGCGCGGCCCGCGCACCAGCGCGCCCGAACAGGCGCTTGCCGGCTTCCTGCGCAAGCACAGTGCGACACGCGAGCAGTTGCGCCAGGAGGCCGACTACTGGGTGCTGGAGAAGGCCGCTGACGCAATACCCGCCGCCACGCTGATCGCCGGCGCATTGCCGCCGTTGCTGCGCCGCTTCCCTTGGCCGAAGTCGATGCGCTGGGGCGGTACGAGCAATTTCACCTGGGTCCGCCCGCTACGCCGCATCGTCTGCCTGCTGGACGGCGAGGTGGTGCCGTTCGACCTGCGCGACGGCGAGGACGATGGGCACGAGCTGGCGTCGGCCAATCTGACAGAGGGCCACCGCTTCCTGGCACCCGGCGCCTTCATGGTGACCTCCTGCGCGGATTGGGCGGACGGCCTGCGCGAGCGCCGCGTCCTGGTGGATGCCGCGGAGTGCAAGCGCGTCATCGCGGAGGGAATCGCCGCGCTGACCAACGAAGCGCAGGTAGTGGACGATCCCGGGCTGCTTGATGAGGTCACCGGACTGGTGGAATGGCCGGTGCCGCTGCTCGGCCGCATCGACGATGCCTACATGGATCTGCCGCCTGAAGTGCGGCAGGTCTCCATGCGGGTGAACCAGCGTTATTTCGCCTTCCGTAACCACGACGGCTCAGCCGCGCCGTATTTCGGCTTCGTCGCCAACATCCAGCCGGCGGACGGCGGCGCGACCTCGATCGCCGGCAACGAGCGCGTGCTGCGTGCCCGCTTCGCCGATGCACGCCACTTCTGGGACCTCGATCGCAAGGCGCGGCTTGAATCGCGCGTGCCGCTGCTGGACCACGTAACCTTCCACGCCAGGCTCGGTTCGCAAGGCGAGCGGGTGCACCGGCTGGAACGCCTGGCCGAGGAGATGGCCCCGCTGGTCGGCGCCGGCCCGGCGCTGGCACGCGCCGCCGCTCGGCTCGCCAAGGCGGATCTGCTCACCGGCATGGTCGGCGAATTCCCCGAACTGCAAGGCGTGATGGGCCGTTACTACGCTCTCCACGACGGCGAGGAGCGCCTGGTGGCCGACGCAATTCGCGATCATTACGCGCCTCGCGGCCCGGGCGACGCGGTCCCTACCGCCGCCGTGTCGATCACGGTGGCTCTGGCGGACAAGCTCGACCTACTGGTGGGCTTCTTCGCGATCGGCGAACGACCGACGGGCGCCGGCGACCCCTTCGCCCTGCGCCGCGCCGCGCTCGGCATTATTCGCATCATCCGTGAGAACGGGCTGCGACTGCATTTGATCCCGCTGATCGACCTGGCGGGCCAGGGCTGGCATCACCGTGGCGTGCATCCGATACCACCCCAGGAAATACTGGATTTCCTCGCCGAACGTCTGCGCGTGCAGCTTCGCGCCGAAGGGGCACGACACGACGTGCTGACCGCGGTGTTCGCCGCCGGCGCCGATGACGACATCTCACGCCTGCTGGCTCGCACGGATGCGGTTGCAGCCTTGCTGGCCACCGACGACGGCGCGAACCTGCTCACGACCTATCGGCGCGCCGCAAATATCCTACGGATCGAAAACCGCAAGGATGGCCCTCACGATGGCCCGCTGGACGAGGGTCGCCTGAGAACACCAGAGGAACATCGTGTGGCAAGCGGCATCGCCGAAGCCGATGAGAGCATTTCACAGCATCTCCGGGATGACGATTATGAGAGCGCTTTGCGGGTTCTCGCCAACCTGCGCGCCCCTCTCGATGCGTTTTTTGATAAGGTCACCGTGAACGCACCGGAGCCTGATTTGCGCCAAAATCGTTTGCGTCTTCTTCATAAAGTCCGGTCAACGATGGACCGCATTGCCGACTTCGGAAAAATCGAGGGCTGATTTGCAATGACAAAATGGGTGTACAGCTTTGGCGCCGGCCATAACGAGGGCGGCGCGGACATGCGCAACCTGTTGGGCGGCAAGGGTGCCAACCTGGCCGAGATGGCCAGCATCGGCCTGCCGGTCCCGCCAGGCTTCACGCTCACCACCGAGGTCTGCACCGCGTTCTACCAGAACCAGCGCAAATACCCGAACGACCTTGGCGGGCAGGTCCACGAGGCGCTTGATCAACTGCAAAAGGCACAGGCGCTGAAGTTCGGCGACAAGCACAAGCCGCTGCTGGTTTCGGTCCGCTCCGGCGCACGGGTGTCGATGCCCGGGATGATGGATACCGTTCTCAACTTGGGACTGAACGACGTGACGGTGGAAGGGCTCGGCGAGGCGGCGGATGACCCGCGCTTTGCCTGGGACTCCTACCGTCGGTTCATCCAGATGTATGGCTCAGTGGTGCTGGGGGTCGATCACCATCGGTTCGAGGAGATCATCGAGCACGCCAAGCTCGACACCGGCGTGACCGAAGATACCCAGCTGTCGGCGCAGGACTGGCACCGCGTTGCGCAGAGCTACAAGGACCTGATCGAGAGCGAGACCGGCAAGCCGTTTCCGCAGGATCCCGAAGAACAGCTCTGGGGCGCTATCGGTGCGGTGTTCGGTTCGTGGATGAACCATCGCGCGATCACTTACCGCAAACTGCACGACATTCCCGCCGAATGGGGCACCGCGGTGAACGTGCAGGCCATGGTGTTCGGAAACATGGGCAACGACTGCGCCACCGGCGTGTGCTTCACCCGCGATCCGTCCACCGGCGAGAACGTGTTCTACGGCGAGTATCTGGTGAACGCGCAGGGCGAGGATGTGGTCGCGGGCATCCGCACGCCCCAGCCGGTATCGAAGCACGGCGCCAAGCCGGATGAGACGCCGCTGGAAGCGGCGATGCCCGAGCCTTACGCGGAACTGCTGCAGGTGCGCGAGAGGCTCGAGCAGCACTACCACGACATGCAGGATCTCGAGTTCACGATCCAGCAGAACAAGCTTTACATGCTTCAGACTCGCAACGGCAAACGCACCGCCGCCGCATCGCTGCGGATCGCGGTGGACATGGCCCGCGAAGGCCTGATCGATCAGGCCGAGGCGGTCCGGCGCGTGAACCCGACCTCGCTCGACCAGTTGCTGCACCCAATGCTGGATCCGAAGGCACACCGCACGCTGCTGGCCAAGGGACTGCCGGCCAGCCCCGGCGCCGCCTCTGGTGCCGTCGTGTTTACCGCCGACGAGGCGGAAAGCCGCGCGCAAAAGGGTGAGGCAATCATCCTGGTGCGCATCGAGACCAGCCCCGAGGACATCCACGGCATGCACGCCGCCCGCGGCATCCTGACCACCCGCGGCGGCATGACCAGCCACGCCGCGGTCGTGGCACGCGGCATGGGCCGGCCGTGCGTCGCGGGTGCGGGCGGCATCTCGGTCGATTACGGTGCCCAGACGCTTTCGGCCGGCGGCAAGACGGTGCGAGCCGGCGAAACCATCACGCTGGATGGTGCCGCGGGCGAGGTATTCGTCGGCACCGTCTCGATGATCGAGCCGCTGATGTCAGACGACTTCGCCACGCTCATGGGCTGGGCGGACGAAGCGCGCACGATGGGCGTGCGGGCAAACGCCGAGACGACGCTGGATGCCGAGACGGCGATGAAGTTCGGCGCCGACGGCATCGGGCTGTGCCGCACCGAGCACATGTTCTTCGACCCGGAGCGCATCAGTGCAGTGCGCCAGATGATCATGGCGCCGGATGAGGCCGGTCGCCGTACGGCGCTGGCGCTGCTGCTGCCGTTCCAGCGCGACGACTTCCACAAGCTGTTCCGCATCATGGGCGATCTGCCGATCACCATCCGGCTGCTCGACCCGCCGCTGCACGAGTTTCTGCCGCACGCGGATGCAGAGCTTGAGGATGTGGCACGGGCGCTCGGCGCCAACCTCGAGGCGATGCGCCGGCGCGCGGCGGAGCTGGCCGAGGCCAACCCGATGCTGGGCCATCGCGGCTGCCGGCTCGGTGTCACCTATCCGGAAATCTACGAGATGCAGGCGCGCGCCATCTTCGAGGGCGCGCTGGAGGTGGCGAAGGAGACCGGCAAGGCACCGGTGCCGGAGATCATGATCCCGCTGGTCGGCGTGAAGAAGGAGCTGGAGATCACCCGCGCGCAGGTCGACAGCGTGGCGGAGGAGGTGTTCGCCGCGGCAGGTCGCCGTATCGAATACAGCGTCGGCACCATGATCGAGCTGCCGCGCGCGGCGATCGTGGCCGACAAGATCGCCGAGGTCGCCGATTTCTTCAGCTTCGGCACCAACGACCTGACGCAGACAGTGTTCGGCCTGTCGCGCGACGACGCCGGCAAATTCCTGCCTCAGTATGTCGAGCAGGGGATTCTGCCGAAGGATCCGTTCGTGTCGATCGATGTCGAGGGCGTGGGCGCGATGGTGCGGCTTGCCTCCGAGCGTGGGCGGCAGACAAAGAACCACCTGAAACTCGGCATCTGCGGCGAGCACGGCGGTGACCCGGCGTCGATCTCGTTCTGCCAGGAGGTCGGGCTGGATTACGTCTCGTGTAGCCCCTACCGCGTGCCGGTGGCACGGCTGGCGGCCGCCCAGGCGGCGCTGGGAGTGGAGAGCGACCGGACGGCGTGACCGCGGGGCTGCGCGCTGGGACGGGACCGAGCGCGCCGCCACATCCTGCTACGCAGTCGTGAGATCCGCTTAGGCGAATATCTGCCGGACCAGTGCGGGTGGGGCAGGCGGCTGACCCAGCGGCAGGTGCCTTCCTTGCTGAAATCAACCGATCCGAGATACATCGGCACGGACCCGTCAGCGGCTGATGGAGCCGTATGCGCACTCCGGGGAGCGACAAATGCCGGAACCGGACCGAGATCACGAACATGCCGTCCGAGAAAGAGCGTACTACATTTGGGAGCGCGACGGTCGCCCCGAAGGGCAGGCCGAAGCTCATTGGGTGTCGGCGGCTCGTGAACAGTCCGTCCATGAACCCGCAGACGAGTTCATGGACGACGAAGAGAAGATTCTTGCAGGCCGGCCAGATGCAAATATGCCAGCGTTGCTGACAAAGGATGTACACGGCGGGTAACCAGACCGAGGCAAGAGCCAGCACAGCATCACGCGCGACGTTCACCTGTTACCATCGACGGTTCCGCTTGCCGGCGGCCACCTCCCCGACTACCTTACCTTTGTCTTACTTTACGGTTCCAACCATGGCCGATGCAGCCAGATCCACGACGACGCTGTCGACCAAGGGCCAGGTCATCCTGCCGGCAGCCATCCGCCGCCGGCACAACTGGCGGCCGGGCACAAGGCTGGCGGTCGAGGAAACAGCGGACGGCGTATTGCTGCGGCCAGCGCCGGCCTTCCCGCCCACCACGACCGAGGAGGTCTTCGGCTGCCTGCGCCACGAGGGCGAACCGAAAACATTAGAGGAGATGCGGGACGGCATCGCAGCCGAAGTGCGGCGACGCTATGCTCGTGGTCGATACTAACGTCGTCGTCAGACACCTGACGAACGATGACAAGGCGCAAGGCGCGCGCTCTCGTCGCCTGATCGAGCAGCACGACGTATTCCTACCACTGACGGTGTTACTGGAAGTCGAGTGGGTGCTGCGCAGCGTGTACGGCTTGCCGGCAGCGACAGTTGTCCGCGCGCTGCGTGGCTTCGCGGGCCTACCACGCGTGACGGTCGAGAGCGCCGACACGGCAGCCGCGGCACTCAACTGGGCGGAGCAGGGACTGGACCTGGCCGATGCGCTTCACCTTGCCACGGCGCGTGGGTACGAGGGGATGGCAAGCTTCGACAAGGCTCTGGCAAGGACGGCGCGGCGGGTCGGAGCGCCGACGGTGAGGGAGGCGTAGGGCCTGTCACCGGTGCGTGGTCATCGCGCCGGCACTGCGCTACAATCCCTCCATATGCCAATCGAAAGGAAACGGTGAAATGCCCAACCGAGCAGCCACGCCCGTCGGCCTGAACCATCTGGTCCTGAACGTGCGCAACATCGAGGAATCGCATCGCTTCTGGACCGAGACCGTCGGGTTCAAGCAGGTCGGTGAAATCCATGCCTCTCCGCAGCGCCCGAACCCGCCGAAGATGCGTTTCTACAGCGGCGATCACGGTGGCGGTTCGATGAGCCACCACGACGTCGCCCTGATCGAGAACCCGAACCTGCCGCCTCCCCCGGCCGAATGGACCATGAGCGGCGGAACGTGCGCGATCAGCCACATCGCCATCGCGTATCCGGATCGCGAGGCGTGGCTCAAGCAGCTCGCGTATCTCCAGGAGCGTGGCGTGAAGTTCGACCGCCGCGTCGATCACGGCATGACCCACAGCCTCTATATCCACGATCCGAACGGCTATGGCGTCGAGCTGCTGTACGAACTGCCGCGTGAAGTGTGGGAAGGCGACATCGATGCCGCGCTGAACTTCGCCAAGCAATTGCCGACCGAAGGCCCCGAGGCGCTGAAGGACACGGCAGAAGGCGTGCCGGTGTTCAAGCAGCCCGTCACCGCCTGAGGTCAACCATGGCAAAGCGTCAGAGCGTCAACGGGTCTCGTGCGCGCCACGAGAACCCGATCCCGAACGCCAGCCGCATCGGCAACATCGTGATGTCGAGCGTGATCGGCGGATCGAACCCAGGCACGCGTGAGTTGCCGCCGACATTGGAGCAGCAGGTCGCCAACGTGTTTGGCTACATCCGCCACGACGTCGAGGCCGCCGGCGGCTCCGTCGACGACATCATCAAGATCACCTTCTGGGTGAAGGACCCTGCGAAGCAGCGCGCGGCCCTGAACGACGAGTGGGTTAAGATGTTCCCTGATCCAAACGCGCGGCCAGCGCGGCACACGCAGCCGTTGCCTGCCGACAGCCGCGCGCAGGTACAGGCCGACTTCGTCGCGGTGTTGTCCTGAACGATGCTGGATGAGCGAACGATCGAGACGATCGCCCGCGCCTACCACACGGCGGAGAAGCGGCGGGAACGCACGCGGCCGCCAAGTGTGGTTTATCCGGGCTTCACCACCGAGGACGCCTACGCCGTTCAGCGCAGGTGGGTGGCGATCAAGGTGGCGGAAGGCAACCGGATCAAGGGCCACAAGATCGGCCTGACCTCGCGGGCGATGCAACGCCAAGCCAACATCACCGAGCCCGACTACGGCGCGCTGATGGAGGACATGTTCTACCCGGACGGCGCGCAGATCCCGATCGGCCGCTTCATCCAGCCGCGGCTCGAATGCGAACTCGGCTTCGTCATCGGCCGGCGCTTGAAGGGTCCGGACTGCACGATCTTCGACGCGCTGAATGCGACCGACTACGTGGTGCCTGCCGCCGAGATCGTCGACGGGCGAACCCATCGCGTCGATCCCGAGACCAACACGCCACGCTGCGTGCTCGACAGCATCGCCGACAACGCGGGCAACGCGGCCGTGGTCGTGGGCGGCCGACCGGTGAAGCCTATGGAGGTGGACCTGCGCTGGGTCGCCGCTCTCTGCTACCGCAACGGCATCATCGAGGAGTCTCGGCGTCGCCGCCGCTGTGCTGAACCATCCGGCCAACGGCATCGCCTGGCTCGCCAACAAGCTGGCACCGTTCGATGTCGCGCTGGAGCCCGGACAGTTCGTGCTCAGCGGCTCGTTCACCGGCGTGGTGGAGGCGCGCGCCGGCGACCAGTTCCACATCGACTACGGACCGCTCGGCTCGATCTCATGCCGGTTCGTCGAGACGCCCAGCGCATGAACGACATCGCGAACTCTTCTGCCACGATGAAGTTCGGTGTCGGCCAGCCGATCCGACGCCTCGAGGACGTGCGGTTGCTCACCGGCAAGGGCCGCTACCAGGACGACCAGACGCTGCACCGGCAGACCTGGTGCGTGTTCGTGCGCTCGCCTCACGCGCATGCGCGGATCAGCTCGATCGACACTGCGGCGGCGGAGTCCGCGCCGGGCGTGGTGGCGGTGTACACAGGAACCGATTATGCAAACGACGGCATTGCGATGCCGAAGGCGGTGATGCCGCGCAAGAAGCGCGACGGCTCGCCGATGTTCGCGCCGCAACGTCCCGCGCTCGTCGTCGATCGCACACGCTATGTCGGCGATCCGGTGGCGATGGTGATTGCCGAGACACCGGCGCAGGCGAAGGACGCGGCGGAACTCGTTATCGTGGACTACGAGCCGCTGCCATCGGTGACGTCGGTTGCCGAAGCTGCGGAGCCGGACGCGCCACGTGTGTGGGACGACAACCCGGACAACATCTCGCACACCACCGAGCGCGGCAACCGCGCGGCGACCGAGGCCGCGTTTGCCCAGGCGGCCCACATCGTCAAACGGCGCTACGTGGTCACGCGCGTCCACGCGCAGTACATGGAGCCGCGCGGCGCGATCGGCACCTACGATCCGGCGGAAGATCGCTACACGCTGTTCGCCGACGTGAACTACCCACACCGCGTGCGCAACATGCTCGCCAACATGGTGTTCAAGGTGCCGGAGAGTCAGGTCCGCGTGGTATGTCGCGACGTAGGCGGCGGCTTTGGCGCGAAGGGCTGGCAGTATGTCGAGCACCGGCTGACGCTGTGGGCGGCGCGCAAGATCGAACGGCCGGTGAAGTGGCGCTGCGAACGCTCCGAGGTGATCCTCGCCGACGAACACGGCCGCGACAACGTCGGCACGATCGAGCTGGCATTCGATGCCAACGCGAAGATCGTCGGCCTGCGTCTGCACATGCTCGCCAGCGTCGGCGCCTATATCGCGTCGGATCGCCAGTTGCTGACGCCGTTCGGCCAAATCGGCACCGTGGTCGGCATGTACGACATTCCGGCAGCCTGCGTGACCATCGATGCAGTGCTGTCCAACACCAGTCCCACCGCGCCGTATCGCGGCGCCGGCCGACCGGAGGCCAGCTACCTGATAGAGCGCGCCATGGAGGCCGCGGCGCACGAGCTGAACATCGATCCGATCGAACTGCGCCGGCGCAACCTCATTCCGCAGGCGAAGATGCCGTACAAGACGGCACTCGGTCCGTTCTACGATTGCGGCGAGTTCAGCCGCAACATGGAGATGGCGCTGGAGGCTGCGGACCACGCCGGTTTCGCCTCGCGCCGCGAGGCTTCCAGCGCGCGCGGCATGTTGCGCGGTCTCGGCTTCGCCAACGCGATCGAGCAAGCCGCCGGCCCGACGCCGGAATATGCAGAAATTCGTTTCCAGCCGAGCGGCAGCGCGATTTTGCTGATGGGCACGAAGACGCACGGCCAGGGACACGAGACCGTCTTTAAGCAGATCCTGTGCGAACGCCTCGGTATCGACCCGAAGGAAGTGCAGTTCATCGACGGCGACACCGATCGCGTCGCGTTCGGCATGGGCTCGAACGGCTCGCGCTCCATGGTGGTCGGCGGGTCTGCGCTGACGCTCGCTGCGGGGAAGATCATCGACAAGGGCAAGCGGATCGCCGCGCATGTGCTGGAAGCGGCCGAAGCGGATATCGAGTTCGCGGAAGGCAAATTCAGCGTCGCCGGAACCGATCGTGGCGTGACGCTGAAGGACGTGGCGCGCGCGGCGTTCCAGCCGGCGCGGCTGCCGCCTGACATGGAGCCTGGCTTCTACGAGCACGCCACCTACGCGCCGACGCTCAACACATTCCCGAACGGCTGCCACATCTGCGAGGTGGAGATCGATCCCGATACCGGCGTTGTCGACTTGCAGTCCTATCTCGTCGTCGATGACGTCGGCACAGTGATCAATCCGCTGACGCTGGCTGGGCAAATTCATGGCGGCGTCGCGCAAGGACTCGGCCAGATCCTGATGGAGCAGGTGGTTTACGAACCGGAATCCGGCCAGTTGCTGACTGCGAGTTTCATGGACTACTGCATGCCCCGCGCCGACGACATGTGCAGCATGCGCATCGTCTCCAACCCGGTGCCGACCGAAGGTAACCCGCTGGGTGCCAAGGGTGCCGGTGAGGCCGGTTGCGTCGGCGCGATGCCCGCGGTGATGAACGCCATCATGCATGCGCTGGAACCACTCGGTGTGCACGAACTCGACATGCCCGCGACGAGCGATCGCATCTGGCGCGCGATCCGCGACGCGAAGGCCGCTTAGGTGCACGAACTGCGGACCGGCGCCGAGTATCGCAATGCGTTGCGCGACGGGCGCAAGGTCTGGGTCATCGGCGAAGGCGCCGTCGACGACGTCACGACGCATCCGGCGACGCGCGCCATGGTCGATGAGTACGTTGCCTGGTACGACCGGCATTTCGATCCCGCGTGGCAGGATGTCATTCTGACCGCTGACCGCCGGCCCTGGGGTTACGTGCTGCCGAAGAGCGCGGACGATCTCGTCGGCATGGGACGCTGTTTCGCGGCGACGACCTTCCTCAGCGCCGGCAACATCACGCACACGCCGGCCTATGGACATCTGATCGCACTTGGCATCCTCGGCGAGGTGCAGCAGCGCAATGCCTCGGCGCAGCAGATCGACAATGCCGAAGCCTATCGCCAGCACATCGTCCGCACCGGCCGCTTCCTCACATTCTCCGCGGGCGCCGCGACCATCGGTTATCGCATGCGCCCCGATCCCGCTGATCGCACCGCGCTGCGCATTGTGCGGGAAACCGATGCGGGCGTGGTGCTGCGCGGCAAGATCGGCATGCACACCAGCCCCGCCTATGCCGAGGATGTGTATATCGGTTCGCATTGCGGCGTCGACTACGACAAGCACCGCGCGACCTTTGTGGTGCCGGTGAGCGCGCCTGGCGTCACCGTCATCTGCCGCAGGATCGCCACGCGCGATGCCAATCCGTTCGCATCGCCCCTCAGCAGTCGTTATGACGAGCTGGACGGACAGATGTGGCTCGACGATGTGCATGTTCCTTGGGAACGCGTGTTCCTGGTGGATCCGTCGCCAGAGCTGATCGCCCGCTGGCTGTTCTGGCATCAGCTGTATTGCTGGTTGTCGAAGGCGGAGTTCACCCTGGGCGTAGCCCTTGCGTGTACCCATGCGATGGGCCTGACGACGCATGATGCGACCATCGACTATCTGCTCGACCTGATGACCGACGTGCAGACGGTGCGGAGCTGTCAGGTCGCGGCCGAACGTGATCCGCAATTCACCCAGGCGGGATACTGCTATCCGAACCAGTGTCATCTCTCGGCCGGCAGCATCGCCATGTTGAAGGCCCGGCCGCGCATGAGCGAGATACTGCGCATAGTCCCTGGTTCCTCGCTTGTCGTCGCACCGACCGACCGCGACCTCGCCGCGCCCGAGATGGCGGCCGGTCTGGAGGAATCGTTCGGTGGCGGCGGCTACACTGCATTGCAGCGTGCCGCCTTGCTGCAGATGGCCTGGGACCATGTGTCGTCGTCGCTCGATGCGCGCGAGTTTGCGTTCGAGCTGCACGCCAATGGCGGACTTTCGGCATGGCGCGGCCGGCTGCGACGCGGCTTCGAAAGCTACAACGAACTGGCCAACGGCGTGCTGCGCCAACTCAGCGTTGCCATGCCCGAGATCGACCTCAGCAGCATTCGGTACTGCGCCGATGACGCCGCGCCGGCCGGTGGACGTGCGCCCGCCGGGTTCATAACGGAGGAAACCAATGAGCGAATTGTCGCCCAAGACGCGGGACGCGTTGCTGCGGGTCGGTACATCAACGCTGACCGGTGTGCTGAACCGCCGCGGCCTGCGCAGCATGTTCATGCAGGACGTCTGGCCCATTCGTCATGACATTCCGCGAATGGTCGGGATCGCCTTCACTATGCGCTTCATCCCGTCGCGCGAGGACAAGGATGGCCCCGGCGCGCGTGGACCGCGTGGGCAGATCCAAAGCCAGGCGATGGAGACCTGTCCTCCGGGCCATGTCCTCGTCGTCGATTCACGCGGCGACGCGCGTGCGGCATCGGCCGGCGATCTCTATGTTGGGCGGCTGAAGGCGCGTGGTTGCGCCGGCATCGTCACCGATGGCGGACTGCGCGACTCCGACGGCATCTTCAAGACAGGCCTGCCCGCATATCATCGGCGCGCTTCGTCGCCGCCGAGTCCGATCGCGCATCATCCATGCGATCTCAATCTGCCGATCGCCTGTGGTGGCGTGGCCGTATATCCGGGCGACATCATTGTTGGCGACTGCGATGGCGTCGTTGTCATTCCGCCGGACATCGCTGACGAAGTCGCCGAAGAAGCGCTGACCACGACGCTGTACGAGGAATTTGCCGAGGAGGAAGTGGCGCGCGGACGGGCATTGCCGGGACTGTTCCCGGTTGCGGGCGAAGAGGCGAAGCGCGACTACGAGGCCTGGAAGGCGCGCTCCGGCACGCGCTGAACGCATCGCATGGGCGGCATCGAAGCCGCGCTGATCCCGGTCGGCCAGGCGCTGCTGAGCGGTGTTCTGGTCGGCGGCGTCTATGGCTTGCTGTCGATAGGCTTCAGCCTCGCCTTCGGGGTGATGCGCATCGTCAATTTCGCGCATGGTGACCTGGTGATGTACGGGATGTACGTCGGCGTCGTCGCAGCGACGTTCGGCGTCGACCCGCTCTACGCAATCCCCTTCAGCTTTGCGTTGATGGCGCTGCTCGGCGCGGCGCAGTACCAACTGGTCTACAAGCGCTTCGTCGGCTTCGCCACATTGCAGCAACTGCTTGCCGCGATCGGCCTCGGCCTCGTGCTCCAGATGCTCGCGCAGGTGATCTTCGGTGCCGACACGCGGTCAGCGCCGTCGATGTTCAGCGGGCAGTATCTCCTGATCGGTCCGCTGTTCGTCTCGGCCGCGCAGGTGGTGGCCTTCATCGTCGCTGTCATCGCGACCGTCGCGGTCGAGGCTCTGCTGCTCGGCACGCATTGGGGCCGAACCGTGCGCGCCGTGGCCGACGACATCGAGACGGCAGAACTCGTCGGGCTTTCCTCGCAGTTCATCAACATCAGTGCATTCGCGCTCGCATGTGGACTGGCGGGAATCGCCGGCACGGTCATGGTCACCTACTACCCCACCGACCCGTCCAAAGGACTGTCGCTGATGCCGATCGCCATCATCGCGACCACCATCGGCGGCCTCGGCAGCATCCGCGGGTCATTCCTAGGCGGCATCTTCTGCGGCGTCGTGCAGCAACTCACCGCCATGCTGTGGAACTCCGCGTTGCAGGACGTGCCGCTCTACATCCTGCTGCTGCTGTTCATCGCCTACCGCCCGACCGGCATGTTCGGCTTCCGGACCGAATAGGTGCGTCCGCTCGTTCCGATCGCCGTCGTGGCCGCTCTCCCGGCACTCCCGTTCGTCAACAACTACATCCAGGCCGCGACGGTGCGCGCGCTGATCTTCATCGCGCTCGGCCAGGCATGGAACATCGTGGCCGGCATCGGAGGACAGCTCTCGCTCGGCCACGGTGTGTTTCTCGGACTCGGCTGCTACGTGACCGGCATCCTGTTCAACGACCTCGGCATTCCGCCATGGATCGGCGTCTGGGCCGGCGCGCTTGTCGCGCTCGCCGTGGCACTGGTGATGGGCAGCATGACGCTGCGCATGCGCGGCGTGTTCTTCGCGCTGGCGACCGTCGCAGTCTCGCTGGCATTCGACCAACTCGCGCGCCACTACGTCGATCTCACCGGTGGCGACAATGGGCTGGCATTGAATTTCCTTGGCAACTCGTTGTGGGCGATGCAGTCGCGCTCGCCGGCACCGTTCGTGTATGCGGGTCTCGTGTTCGTCATCATCTACTACTGGATCACGCAGTGTATTCTCGGCAGCCGCTTTGGCCTGGAGATGCGCGCGGTGCGTGATGATGAGATCGCCGCGGCGGCGGCTGGCGTTCGCGTGTTCCGGACCAAGTTGCTGGGATTTCTGGTCAGCGCCGCGATGACCGCGCTCGCCGGTGGGCTGTACATGCAGTTTTATCAGGCGATTGACCCCGAATCCGCATTCGGCCTCGGTCAGGCGATACAGTTGCAATTGCCGGCACTGATCGGCGGTCTCGGCACTGCCTGGGGACCGATCGTCGGCGGCGGCCTGATGATCGTGCTGTCGGAGGCCACAAACTGGGGCGCGACCAGGCTGGGCCTCATCGGTGTCGATATTCTTGTCTATGGGCTTGTATTGCTTCTCGTCGTCCTCTGGGCGCCGCAGGGAATCGTCGGCGTCCTGTCGCGAGGGCGCCGCCGATGAGCGCCCCCGCACTCGAAGTGACGAACATCGGTCGCCGCTTCGGTGGCCTGGTCGCGTTGCGCGATGTGTCATTCACGGTGCACGACGGCGAGGTCATCGGTCTGATCGGCCCCAACGGCGCCGGCAAATCGACCCTGTTCGAGATCGTCAGCGGCAATCTGCCGCCCAGCACCGGCACGGTCCGCTATTTCGGCGAGGACTGCACGCACATGCCGGTGCATCAGCGGCGTCGCGCCGGCCTGTGCCGGACGTTCCAGAAGGTGCGATTGTTCGCCTCGATGACAGTGCGCGAGAACATCGCGGTTGCCGCGCGCCAATCGGTTCCCCACGACCAGAACTGGCGCGAAGCCGTGGCGCAGGTGCTCGAACGCCTGCGTCTCACCGCACAGGCTGAGCGAATGCCGTCGGAGATCACGCTGGCCGACCGCAAGAAGGTGGAGATCGGCCGCGCCATCGTCGGCCATTGCCGCGTGCTGCTGCTCGACGAGAGCCTCTCGGGCCTGACACATGACGAGGCGCATGAACTCATCGGCGAGATCATGATGCTGAACCGCACGAACAACATCACCGTCGTCGTGGTCGAGCATGTTCTGACGGTGCTGGCAGCGATGGTGAAGCGGCTGGTCGTGCTGCACAACGCCACCGTCATCGCGGACGGCACGCCGTCGCAGATTGCGCACGATGCGCAGGTGATCGAGGCGTATCTCGGTACGCGGCAGAGCGCGTTCAGATGACCGCGCTGACGATAGCGGACCTCAGCGTGAGCTATGGCGACATGGTCGCGGTGCGCGGCGTGTCCTTTTCGCTCCAGGCCGGCGAGGTGTTCGTGCTGCTCGGCGCCAACGGTGCCGGCAAGACCAGCATCCTGCGCTGTATATCGGGCCTGGTACCCGCGCGCACCGGTTCAATCGCATCCAACGACCGGCCGCTCGGCAGGCTCGCGCCGCATCGGATTGCGCATGCGGGCATCTCGCACGTGCCTGAAGGCAGGCGGATCTTTCCCAATCTGACGGTGGACGAGAACCTGACGGTCAGCTTCATCAGGCGCCGCGATGACCGGAACACCGTGCTTGCCGCCGTATATGCGCTGTTCCCGCGACTTGCCGAACGACGCCGCCAGTTCGGCGGCACTTTGTCCGGGGGTGAACAACAGATGCTCGCCATCGGCCGCGCCCTGATGAATTCACCGACGCTGCTGATGCTGGACGAACCGTCGCTGGGGCTGTCGCCGGTGCTCGCCGACCTGGTCTTCGAGCGCCTGGCAGCGATCAATGCGCAGGGCACCACGATCCTGCTGGTCGAGCAGAATGCCACATGCCTCGAACTGGCGACGCATGGCGTCATCCTGCAGAACGGGCAGGTATTGCTGTCAGGCGACCGCACCGCGCTGCAGGATTCGGACTTCGTCCGCCGCGCCTATCTCGGAGTTTGAAAGACAAGGGAGGCAACAACCATGCAAATCTCACGTCGAGACGGTGTCGCAGCGCTGCTGGCCGCCGCGGCAGCGCTGGTCCCACGCGCCGGCCGCGCCGATGAACCGGAGATCGTGATCGGCGCACCAAACTCGCTGACCGGCGGGCTCGGCGAAAATGGCCAGCGCGCAGTCTGGGGTTTCCTGATCGCCATCGATCAGGTCAATCGCGAAGGCGGCATCAAGTCGCTCGGCGGCGCGAAGCTGAAACCCATCGTCGCAGATACCACCACGGAAAATCCGGCCCAAGGTGCCAGCGTGACCCGGCGCGTCATTGACCAGGATCACGCGGTGATGCTGTTCGGCTCCACAGCCAGCGCCATCACGCTTAGCTCGCAGGTCGAGGCGGAGAAGTCGCAGATCCCCATTGTTACATCCTCCTACGCCGATCCGCTGACTCAGCGGGGCATGAAATACACGTTCAAGATCACCGCGCCTGGCAGCCAGATCTGGAACTTCGCGATGGACGCGCTGGTGGAGATGATCAAGGTTGAGCGCGGCGCCGCGCCCAAGTCGTGCGCCATCTTCATGGGGTCCGATGCGGTAAGCATGTCGGTCGCGAAGACATTGCCGCTGGAGGCGCAGCGTATCGGCCTGCCGATCGTCTCGCAGGTGAATTTTCAGGGCAATCTCACCGATCCGTCCGTGATCGTGTCGCCAATTCTGCAGAACAAGCCGGAGACGATCTTTCTCAGCGCATTCCTCAATGACGCCGTGCTGGTGCTGAAGACGCTGCGCGGTCTGGGTATCAAAACGCCGGTCGCCGCTGCCGGCGGTGTTTCCACGGATTCGGCGGGCAAGACACTCGGCGCGGCGGCCGATCGCGTGATCATGCCGTGGAGCTGGAACTGGGATCTCGCCGTGCCCGCCGAGAGCGAACTCAACGACGCCTACAAGAAGGCGCATCCCGATGCACCCTACCCGTCCAACAACGAGCAGCTCGGCATGGGCTACAGCATCGGCATGATCATCCGCCAAACCTTGGAGAAGGCTGCCAGCCGCGATGGCACGAAGCTGCGCGACACGCTGGCAAGCACCGAATTCATCGATCTGCCCATGCCGGCGAAGCGTGTTGCCTTCGACGAGACCGGCCTCAACAAACACGCCCAGATGATCCTCACCGAATGGAGTGAAGGAAATGCCCATACCGTGTGGCCGAAGGAGCTCCAGGCGATGAGGCCGGCCCTGTGAGGATTTGACGCCATCCGCTACATCGTTCAGCGTTCTGTCACCTGAGTTGGGAGGGATATCCATGGCTGAGATCAAAGGCGCTGACTTGCTGGCGAAGAGCCTCAAGGAACAAGGCGTGCAATTCATGTTCGGCGTAGTGGGGTTCCCGGTCGGTCCACTCGCCGAGGCAGCGCAGAAAGTCGGCCTGCCCTATATCGGCATGCGCAACGAGCAGACTGCGTCCTATGCAGCCGGAGCCGTCGGTTATCTGACCGGCCGTCCGGGCTCGTGCATCGTCGTGACCGGTCCGGGCGTCATTCACGGTCTCGCTGGCCTCGCGAACGCACAGCAGAATTGCTGGCCGATGCTGTTGATCGGTGGTGCATCGGAGACCTACCGCAACGGCATGGGCGCGTTCCAGGAGGAGCGCCAGGTGTTGGCCGCGACACCGCTCTGCAAATGGGCGCACGGCATCGAGCACGTGCACCGCATTCCGTTCTACGTGGAGATGGCGGTGCGGCAGTCGATCTACGGCCGGCCTGGTGCCGCCTATCTCGACATCGCCGATGACATCATCACCGGCGGGTGCGATGCGGACAAGGCGATCGAGGCCGCGAAATGCCCGGATCCGCCGCGCATGCAGACGATGCCGGAGTACATCGAGCAGGCGCTGAACACGTTGCAATCGGCCGAACGGCCCCTCGTCATCATCGGCAAGGGCATGGCTTCCTCGCGCGCCGAGGCTGAGGTGCGCGCGTTCATCGAGAAGACGCAGCTGCCGTTCCTCGCCTCGCCGATGGGCAAGGGCGTGATGCCCGACGACCATCCGCTGTCGGTTGGCGCGGCACGCAGTCTCGCGTTGCAACAGGCCGACGTCGTGTTCCTGATGGGCGCGCGATTCAACTGGATCATGCATTTCGGCCTGCCGCCGCGCTACAACAAGAACGTGCGCGTCATCCAGCTCGACATCGAGCCGGAGGCTATGCACCAGAACAAGCCTGCCGAGGTCGCGCTGGTCGGCGATGGCAAGGCGATCGTTGGGCAGCTCAATCAGGCGCTTGGCTCGCGTCAATGGTTCTACCCGAAGGAGACGCCGTGGCGCGCGGCGATCACCAAGAAGTCGGCCGAGAACGCAGCGCTGATCGCGCCGCAGATCGCAGATGATTCGGCGCCGGGTGGCTACTATCGGCTGCTGCGGGATGTCGCGGCGTGGACTCCGAAGAACGCGATCATCTGCAGCGAGGGCGCCAGCACGATGGACATCGGCCGCACCCAGCTGCCGAACTTCAACCCGCGCTCGCGGTTGGACGCCGGCAGCTATGGCACGATGGGCGTCGGGCTCGGTATTGTCATCGCCGCCTGTGTCGTGCATCCCGACAAGCCGATCATCCACGTGTCGGGTGACTCGGCGATCGGCTTCTCCGGCATGGAGATGGAGACGCTGTGCCGCTACGGCATGCCGGCCAAGATCGTCGTGTTCAACAACGGCGGCATCGGGCCGGGCATGGAAGAGATTCCGAACAACCCGATGCTCAACATGCGGCCGAACACGCTGATCTGGGGCGCCCGCTATGACCTGATGATGCGGGCCTTCGGCGGCCACGGCTCGTATGTTGAGGACCCGAAGGACCTGCGCGGCGCGCTCGACGAGGCGATGAACTTCCCGGGACCGGCGCTGGTCAACGTCAAGCTCAGCCAGGGCTCGCAGCGGAAGGCGCAGGAGTTCCGCTGGCATAGCTGACCTTCCACGCAACCCTCGCCGTTCCGGGCATGAGTCTGGACGGCGAGGGGCTCGTAGGAACGGCGCTCCTCCGGCAGTGGCGATATGTGTTATGCATGAGATGCTATAGGTCGGAGCTGATCATGCACGCTGTCGTCAGCAGCAGATTGGACGCGCTTGCCGAGCTAACGACATGCTTGTCGGCTTTGAGCTGCGCCTGGTCGGCTGGCCCGACAAACTCCACTGCGTCGGCATGAGGCATCGGTTGATCCAAAACTACTCCGATGTTCGCTTGGATCTCGTGTGGAGTGTGGTGCACGACAAGTTGCCTGAATTGATTGCGGCTCTCCGTCAGCTTGTTCCTCCCGATCCCGATGAGCTACAGTGATGCAATCCGGTCCGCTCGCCGGCATTCGGGTCATTGATCTGACAACGGTGGTGCTCGGTCCGTTCGCGACGCAGACGCTCGGCGACATGGGTGCCGATGTCATCAAGGTTGAAGCACCGGACGGCGACAACTGCCGGTGGATCGGGCCACACAGCGACACGGGTATGGGGAGCTACTTCGCCATGCTCAACCGCAACAAGCGCAGCGTGGTGCTGGACCTGAAGCGCCCTCCGGCGCGCGAAGCACTGTTGCGCCTGGTCGATGGCGCCGACGTGTTCGTGCACAACATGCGGCTCGGCGCGGCGGAGAGGCTGGGGCTCGGCTACGCCGCGCTGTCGACACGCAATCCGCGGCTGGTCCATGCCTGCGCGTCCGGTTTCCGCAAAGGCAGCAGCAAGCAGGAACATCCCGCATTCGATGACCTGATCCAGGGCATGAGCGGCATGGCCACGCTGAACGCCGGCCCAGACGGCGCGCCTCGCTATGTGCCCAGCGTCATCGTGGACAAGCTGACCGGCCAGATGCTGGCGTCGATGATCGGCATGGCACTGTTCCACCGTGAGCGCACCGGACAGGGACAGGAAGTGCATGTGCCGATGCTGGAGACCATGCTGTCGTTCCTGCTGGTCGAGCATATGTGGGGCGCGGTGTTCAACCAGCCGGAACTGGGTCTCGGCTATCCGCGCATGCTGACCCCGCACCGGCGACCCTATGCGACGAAGGACGGCTACATCTCGGTCATCGCCGTCAGCGACGCGCATTGGGGCCGACTGTTCGAGGCGATGGGCCGCGCGTCGCTCATCGCGGATCCGCGTTTCGCGACGATCGCTGCGCGATCGGACAATGTCGATGCGCTGTATGCGGTGCTGACCGAGGGGATGCGCGAGCGCACGACGGCGGAATGGCTATCGACGTTGAGCGCGCTCGACATACCCAGCGGGCCGGCAAACTCGCTTGCGGACCTGCTGGACGACGAATACCTGCGGGAGACGGATTTTTTCCAGAGAGCCAGCCATCCGCACGATGGCGATGTCACCATCACCGCGATCCCGGCGCGCTTCTCCGCCTCGCCGCCGTCGGTGCGTCGCCTATGGCCGGCGCTCGGCGAGCATACCGAGGAAGTGCTGCGCGAGATCGGCTGCGACCCGAACGAGATCCGGACCATCACCGGCGCCGGCTGATCCGCGGGTTATCCCAGTTGTGTGTGGCCAGCCCGGCCGCGATCGCCTGCGCGACATCGTCCCACCGGCGCACCGTGGTCTGACGGAACAACCGTAGGGTCGGATACCACGGCGTTTCAGCGCGATCGAGCAGCCAGCGCCAATCGGGCGCGCGCGGTAGCATGATCCACACCGGCCGCGCCATGGCGCCCGCCAGATGCGCGACTGACGTATCGACCGTCACCAGCAGATCGAGATTGTCGAGGATCGCCATGGTGTCGTCGTAGTCCTCGATCTCGGCGCCGATGTTGATTAGCGGCGCGCGGCCGTAATACGCGCCGGCCTGGTCGGTCTTCGGGCCTTTCTGCAATGCCAGCAACGCAACTCCGCTCACGCTGGCCAGTGGCCGGAAATCCGCCAGCAGCGCCGATCGATTGCGATCATTGTTGTGTGTCGGGCGGCCTGCCCAGATCACGCCGACGCGGCGCAAGCCGCGGGGTATCAAGCCGTCCAGCCGCTCCGCCCACTGCGCGGTGCGTCCCGGGTCGGCACGCAGATAGGGTATCGGCACCGGTACGCTGTCGATGCGCGTTCCCGCCAGTCGCGGCAGGCCGGACAGCGGGCAGTAGGCTGCATAGTCCGGCGCGTCCTCCCAGCGCACGAATTGCCGTGCGGCCGGCGCAATCTGCTGCAACAACGGTCGCACCTCGACGCTGCTGGCGATCGCGATGTCGCGGCAACGCTTGGCCGCCCAAGGGATGTAGCGCGCGAACTGGATCACGTCGCCAAAGCCCTGGTCGGCGATCAGCAGCAACGTCTGATCGGGCAGAATGCCTCCGTCCCATTGCGGCTTTCTGGTCGGTGGCATCAGCGGCGCAGCGCCGCCGATACGAAAGCGCCATTCGTATTCCTCCCAGCCTGTTGCCCATTCGCCGCGCAACAGCAGTGCCTCGGCACGCACGAAATGCGCGCCGGGCAGGCTGGGATCGATCCGCAGAGCGCGACCGGCGCAGTCCAGCGCGGCGTCCAGTTCCAGCCGGTGATAGTGGATGACGGCCTGGTTGTGCAGGCACAGCGGATCGGCCGGTGCCAGCACCGTGGCACGCCGCGCGGCATCGAGCGCCTCGTCGAGCCGACCCATCGCGCGATACACCTCGCAGATGTTGCGCAAATAGAGCGGCGTATCGATGCCATGACGGAGCGAGCGCTCCATCAGATCGAGCGCCTTAGCGATATCGCCATGACGGAATGCGACGATGCCGGCGAGATGCAACGCATCACCCTGCTCCGGCGCCGCGGCAAGGATGTGATCGAGCAACCGTTTCGCGTCGTCGAGCCGGCCGCCGCGCTCGTATTCGTTGGCAATGCGCAGAACCTCGCCGATCGGCAACGTGACGGTGCCCGACGCTGGCGCCCGTGGCGCGGGGCCGGGCGTTTCCATCAGTCCACCGTGTAGCCGAGACGCTCGATCACCGGCCGCAATATCGGCAATACCGGTTCCAGGTGCTTGCGGTAGTGGCGATAGCGATACACCGAACGTTCGTACAGTGGCTCGGTAACCTGCGCGTAGCTGGCGGTTCGCGCGTAGCGGCGGTTCTGGTGGAAGGTCAGGCAGGCAGTGTCGAAGTCCTCGCCGACGAATGCCAGCATCGCGCGCACGCTGGCTTGCTGATCGGCGACTATGTCCTCGTAGCGGATTGGCAGGTAGCGCAGCGTCATCTCGGCGCGGTAATGCTGCACAAGCTCCATCACCCGCACATAGTGCTGCGCGGCCGTCACCAGATCGTACGAGCAGAAGAAGCCGTGGGTGAATTGGTTGGAGAAGGCAGAGACCATGATGTCGAGCGGATGGCGCAGCACGTGGATCAGCGGCGCCTCGGGGAACAGCAAAGCGATCAGACCGAGATGGGTCTCGTTCAACGGCATCTTGTCGGTGAAGCGCGTCGCAACCTCGCGCAGCACGCCCATCTGGCGGACCTTTTGCAGGTAATAGTCACGCAGGTTGTCGAGCCCCTCGCGCTGATCGCCCATCCACAGCTCGGCCAGCGCCTCCGGATAGCCGAGAGGGCTTGCCAGCATGCGCGGCATGATCGCCGTGATCTCATGGATCAGCGGCAGTTCGTCGCCGGCCGCGATGCTGGGATGCGCCGAAAGCGTCTGCTCCACCAGCGTGGTGCCGGAGCGTGGAAAGCCCAGAATGAAGATCGGCTGCGGCACGTCTGAGCGCACCCTGGCGCGTGGGATCAGACGCAGTCGCCCTGCGGAGAAAAAATTGCGAAGACGATCCAGATGCTGCCGTGCCTCGTCGTCCAAATACGCCTGTCCAGACAGTTCGCGGGCCAGCTTCTTGCCTTCCGCATAGGCGGACCAGGCATCGTCATAGCGGCCGAGCTGGTCGAGCAGACGACCCTTCTCCAGCAGTTCGTTCGGACCAAGCCGGCCTTGGCCATCCGCCGCCGCGTCGATCAGCGCCAGTGCCTCGTCGTATTTCCGCATGCGACCGAGCAGCACCGCGCGCGTCAGGTGGACACCCTGATCATTGGGGAAGCGCGCATCGGCGTTGTCGAGGATTCCGGCGGCTGCCTCGAAGTCGCGGTCGGCTTCTTCCAGGCGCGCGAACCCGAGCAGCGTCTGACGGATCTTCGGCGCGGCCGCGACGATTCCTCGTATAGCGTGCGGGCCTCTGTCATGCGTCCCTGGCTCTTCAGGTTCCATGCAAGGTTGGCCAACAGAATCGGATCACGCTGTTCGGTCAGGTCCAGCACGCGGCGATAGTGGTATTCGCCGACCTGCGGCCGGTTGGCCTCGGTCATGATCATGCCCATCAGGTTGTGCGCCTGTGGGTTCTCCGGCGCGATGCGCACGGCATTACGCGCATGGCGTTCGGCTTCGGCCAGATTGCCCTTGCCCAGCAGGATCAGAGCAAGCTCGTTGGTGGCGACGATATTGTTGGGATCCAGCGTGACGATCCGGCGGATCAGGGCCTGGGCAGCCTGTGCTTTTCCCTCGGCCTTGCGGATCTCGTAGAGGATCGACAGCGCACCGGGCCGGTCAGGCGCAAGCTCCAGCACATCGAGGCAGAGCCGTTCCGCGGTCTCGGTCGCGCCTTGCCGGTGCGCCCGGCTCGCGCGCTCTACCAGCGGAACGAGATGGCGGATTGCTTCGGGCGGCGACAGGGTATGCTGCTGCATGCCGCAGCAGCGGACCGCACGGAGGCCGCTGCCACAGGAGCACAAGGCGGAGGTCGGGGCGCTCATCGAATGCGCAGCGGTTCTTCCACAATCTTTAGTCGCATATCAAGCCGATATCTCGGCTATGGCGAGCGTTTATCCGTTATGCACGCAGCGACGCGGGAAAGAATGCAGACTTCTCCATCCTGAAGCTGCAGCAGCCATGTTAGAGTGCCGCCCACGACCGGGCTTCCTTAACCTTCCTGAGGTCGCAATAAACTGTAGAGGAGAACCCCAATGCGCCGTTTTTCCCGACTGTCCGGGGCGGTTTTGCTCGCGGCGGTGTCGCTGCCCGCGCTCGCTTTCGGCGCGGATCAGGTGCCCGATGTGAAGGGCGACTGGGTCGGCAAGACGCATACGATCATCGCGGGGCGGGGGGGACATTGGCCCACCAGCATCGGCACGTTCGACAAGCCCGGGTTGTACGAGAAGGACATCGTCATCAGAGTGACCGGCCAGTCCGACCGGCGTATCTGGGGCCGCGTGATCACATCCAGCAAAAGCCAGAAGACCGAGGAACCCTTTGTCGGCGAGCTGACTGGAAAGGACTATAGGCACTTCGTCACGGCCGACACGGACGGCTACGTCGTCGGCGACATCAGCGACGATAACGTCCTGAGCTTCTGCTACATGCAGGCTGGCGGCCCCTCCCATTCAAGCGTGGTGAGCTGCACGGACGTGAGGCTGAAGCGCTAACGCCGGCCGGCCTGGTTATTTTCAGGCTGTTTTGCTCGCGGTTCGTACGGGTGGGGGCGTCAGGGTGGGTCGGCGCCGGTGTGGGACGGGCTGGGCTGAAGCGGCGCGGGCAGTATGGGTGACATGCCGGCGGACCACCGCCGTGAAATAGTGCTGGTCGCCTGCGTGATGATGTCCTTCACCAGGACGGCGAGGTTGCCGCCGTGTCGGATGATGACCTCGCTGAGTTCCCGCCACAACGGATGGTTCGGCATGATGCCGAGATCGCGGCAGATGTCGGCGATGACGGCACCGATCGGGCGACGGCGGACCTCTGCGGCAATCTGCTCTGGCGTGGGCAAGCACATCCCCGGGTCAAGCCCGGGGACAAGGGCATCGGGGGTGGAAACGGTGTCTTTGGGCTGGGCGGTGGCGGCTCGGGCGGGTGGCGATTGGCGGGGGGATGCAGCGTGTGGCGCGGGAGGGGCGTCCAGACGAGCGGCGTTGCGGATGAGCCGTTCTTCGAGTGTGCGAGCGCGGTGCAACCCTTGGGTGATACGGGCAAGGATGGCCGCGATGTCGCTGGTGCCGAAGTGGCGGGCACGCGTGACGGGGTCGCGCTCCTGGAATGTTGCGGCGAGTTCGCGGCCGTAGTCGATGAGCTTGCGGACAAGGGCGAGAAGGCGACCGACGCGGCTTTCCTTGTCTGCGCCTGCCGGGTTGGGATCGGGTGGCGTGTCTGGGGTGGCGGCGGTTGGCGCGTCCGTCATGAATGAAACAAGAACACAAGAGGGCGCCCGGTGTCCAGGAATATTTTCCCGCGTGGCAGGTCGGTGGGTCGGGTCAGTCGCGCGGGAAGAAATCGCTCGCGAGGACCTGCTCCAGCGACCACCGACAGGTGTCGTCCGGCAGTGCCAGCGATTCACCGATCTTCTGCTCCACGTCTTGGCGCGCATTCACAAACTGCTGCGGCAATGCGTCGGGGGCGATCCTGCGCAGCGATGGGCTCTCCCCAAGGAGGTCCGTCAATTGCCGGCGCTGCTCGACCAGCGTGACCAGCCAGTCGTTGAGCGGCCGCGTGGAGGCTCGGGTGCGGATCCAATGGCGCCATTTCAGGAGATGCTCACAGATGATACGAAGCCGTCTGCCGACCTCCCGTTTCTGACGCGCGGCCAAGTCCTCAATCTCTTCGGCGACATTGTCCCAGTCAATTTCGTTGGCCGCACGGCACCGAAGCGCCAGCGCCTGCTGTTCGGCCCAGGCGACGATGTCGGTGTCGTAGAGCCGAACCACCTCGGCGCTCGCGTTCATTGTTCCCTCCCCAGCAAGCGGCACCGAGGCGAGGCACGTGACCGTGGCAACGCGCAGATCATTTGGAGTCGGCGAGTGTCGAATTTCGTCTTCCGCCTTACGTCGGGCCTCAGCTTCACTAGCGGCGCGAGTGGTTATGCTGTCAGCCCGCTTGCCGGTACTGACGTGCTCAATGTCGATGCGGTAGTCGGCCAAACTGCCACTCATGCGGTCCTCCTGCTCCCGCACCACGCCCGCCTGCCTGGCCGCGAACGGCACCGCAGCTGAGGCCGCATCCTTCGAGACGATGCTCAGTTTGTCCCCGCAGCTTGTCGCCGCGGCGGTCCCTCAGGAAGCCATCCAATGAGTTTGCCGGATCAGATCATCAGTTCGATCAGGAACGGCCCCTTGCGGCTGTTGGCCTGAGCGAACAGATCGGCGAAGCGCTCGCAGGTTTCCGCGCGGGCGGCCTCGACACCCATGCCCGCGGCGAGCTTGGTCCAGTCGAGATCGGGATTGCCAAGGTCCAGCATGTCCAGCGCCGTGCGGCCGGGATTTGCCCCGACATTCGCAAGCTCGCCGAGCAGGATCTGGTATTTGCGATTGGACAGCAGGACCGTTGTGACATCCAGCCTCTCGCGCGCCTGGGTCCATAACGCCTGAAGCGTGTACATCGCCGAGCCGTCGGCCTGTAGCGCGATCACGCGTCGACCGGGGGCGCCGACGGCCGCGCCCGTGGCGAGGGGTGGTCCGCAACCGATCGCGCCGCCCGTGGAGTTCAGCCAGTCATGCGGTTCGGCCGCATAGGTGAATGGGAAGAACCCGCGGCCAAAGGTGACCGCCTCGTCGGTGATCACCGCCTGCTCAGGTAACAGCGCGGAGAGTGTTGCCGCGACCGACTCCGGGGTGAGCTTTCCCCGTTGCGGCTCTGGGCGAGGCCCGGGATCGGGGACCGCAACCCGTGGGGCGGAAAGTTCATCCGCCAGACGGGCGAGCGCCTCGGCCGCATCCTGGTCCGTGCGCGCGAGCACGTGGATGTCGGCATCCGCCGGAACAGGCGTCGTGGGCTTGTTCGGATAGGCGAAGAACGTCACCGGTTTGCGCAGCCCGCACAGGATGACGTGGCGTGTCCCGGCCAGTGCCTTCACCGCGGTCTCGACTACATATGGAATGCGATCGACCGGCACCCGTCCGCGTCCGCGCGAAATGCGGGCATTGGCTCCCTGGGCGATCAGCCGCGCCCCAGTGGCCGCGGCGATGCGCTGTGCGTTCTCCAGCGCCTCCGCGCGCACCGCTTCGCCGCCGAGCACGATCAACGTGGGCAACCCCCGGCGCAGAACCTCGGCGGCCTTGATGACCTGCGCCGGGTCGGAACGCGGCTTCGGCGGCACCGGCAGCCCCTCGGCGACCACGCCACCCTCGTCCCACGACGTGTCGGACGGCAGGATCAGCGTGGCGATCTGCCCCGGATGGGTGCGCGCGGCCTGCACCGCCACGGCGGCATCCGCTCCCACGGTGGCAGACGAGGTGGCGGTGCGAACCCAGGCGGAAGCGCCACGCGCCCAACCTTCGGTATCAGCGGTCAGCGGCGCGTCGTTCGGACGGTGGTAGGTCGCCTGGTCACCCACGATATTCACGATCGGCGACTGCGCGCGACGGGCGTTGTGCAGATTGGCCAGCCCGTTCGCGAGACCTGGGCCGCAGTGCAGCAGCGTCGCCGCGGGTTTGCCCGACATACGCGCGTAGCCGTCGGCCGCGCCGGTCACCACGCCCTCGAACAGGCCCAGCACACAGTGCATGCCGGGCACGCGATCGAGCGCCGCCACGAAGTGCATCTCGGACGTGCCGGGGTTGCAGAAGCAGGTGTCGACGCCGCTTTTCAGCAGTGTGTGGACGAGACTTTCGGCGCCGTTCATGGGCGGTTCCTTTCGGCAAGGGCGTGTTCGGAGGAAATTGCGCGAGGGTAGGGCCGCCTGGCAACCGCCGGTCAGGACCGGCTGGCGAATGCGCTGACAATCCTGTCGGGTGTCGAGCTGGCCGCCGAGCTTCCGGCGTTGTCTTCGATGTACAGTGTTCGTGTCGGGAACGCGAACTCCACGCCGGCTCCTTTCACGAGATCCATGATCTGTAAGAGTATAGCCTCCCGCTCGCGCAACTCACTGGTATAGTCCTGTACGATGAGGTTGAAGATCACGAGGATGTCGAGACTGCTCTCCGCGAAGTTGTTGAAGCGTACCTGGCAGGTAGCTTCTTCCACCAGCGGATGATCGACGATGAGCTGCTTGATGCGGGTGACGATCGCTTCCACCTTTTCGCGCGGCGTATCGTACATGACCTGAACGAAGAAGCGCTGGCGACGCTTGGACCGTATGCTGAGGTTCTCGACCGTTGTGCTCACCACCGCGCTGCTCGGAATTGTCACCAGAGAATTGTCCGGCGTTCTGATGCGGGTGCTGCGGAAACCGACATCCTCCACGGTGCCTTCGGTCCCGCCGATCCGGACGGCATGGCCGACGCGAAACGGCTTCTCGATTGCAATCAGCAATGAACCAATGAGATTTGCAATGGTACTCTGAGCCGCCAGCGCCACGGCGAGCCCCCCAACACCCAGTCCTGCGAGAATTGAATAAGCAGGAAAGCCCAATTCGTCGCCGCCCTGGATCAGGATGGCGATAGCAGCGACAAGGCCGATCAGTCGCGTGCCCAGCCTGATGAGCTGGCTGTCCAGGCTTCGGCTTGTCAGACGATCCGACGCAACGATTGACTCGCCGATGGCGACCGAGATGACTATCGCCAGCCACGCGGCACCGAGATACACGGCACCGGTCTGGGCATAGTCAATGGCGACCCGCGGTGTTCCGCCGATGCGCAGCAGCGCCACGAGCAATGGTATGAACAGACCAGCGACGAACATGATCGCCAGCGGTACCAGCAGCGCTCGCCAGCGGGGGCCAGTTGCGCTCTGGCTGTCGTCCGCGCCGCTGCGTGTCGCGCGATGGCAGCCGAAGATGATCAGGCCGCCAATCAGGAGCACGATGCTCAGGCCCAGCCATTGCCAGGCGGCGAGATCGACGATGCGGGCCTTCGCCCATCTCGGGAGACCAAGCATCCAGCGGGGCGGGATGATGTAGCTCAACCCGATGGGCGAGCTCAGGAAGGCGTCGTGGATCGTGGCGGACCCACCGAGACTGATCGTGCGATAAACCTCGTACAGGTCTGCTGCGGGGCCTGATCGGTACGGCAGATCCTTGACCCGCTCGTAGAACTCGGGAAGGCGATCGACCGTTTCAGCAGACACCAGGAATTCGCCCGAGTGCGGCCCGCTCTCGATCAGAGCAATGTCGATCTCCGTGTTCGGCAGTCTCCACCGCTTCGCCGACCGAGCCGCCATCGCCTCGCGATCCGGCATGTCCGCGAGGGCCGGAACCTCGATCCGATCGAGGACCTCTCGCAGCTGTATAATACGCTCGCCGATGACCGTGTCCCGCAGCACTGGTGCGATGCGCGATACGTCGAAAAATTGCGCGAGCTTCATCGCTTCATTGAGAGCCTCCGACTGTTCGCGGCGTTCATCAGCGCTGGGGTACAGCCTGTCAGACTTGCCGTACAAATCGAGCACCTCCGTCATGCGGCGGTAGACATCATTGGTTGTATCGATGAAGCCTTGCAGCGTCGCTCGCGGGCTGGACGTGTCAGGCGGACGCAGCGGATGATCGTCGGTTGCGTTGGCGCCATGCGCCATGCGCAGCGGTAGTGCGACCAGACCAGCAAGGCAAAGCCACCTCATGTGGCGCCAAACAGTTTTCGTGCCGGCGGTCACGGACGCTCCCCCGAAAATGCTCGCTCGGCATCGCTGACGGGATGCCTGTCGAAATCGGCTGGTTCCTCGGAACTTGCGCGACAGGAGGTCGGCTGGCAACTGTGTCCGCAAGCGGGGAAGCGATGCCGGCCTATGTCAGCTCCCGCTGCACCCGCGCCCGAGGCACCACGCGCTCCTTGGGGAACCGTATGCTCACCGTCGTCCCCTTCCCTTGCCGGCTCTCGATCTCGATGCTCCCACCATGCAGCTTCACCAGCTTGCTGCAAATCGCCAGGCCAAGGCCCGTGCCGCCATATGCCCGGCTGCTCGAGGCATCGGCCTGATAGAATGGAGCGCACACGTGCGGCAACGCCGCCTCGGCGATACCGATCCCGGTATCGGCAATGGTCAGCACGAAGTCCCCATCCGTCGCCGACGAGCCACTGATCCGCACCTGGCCACCCGGCAACGTGAACTTCACCGCATTGGTCAGCAGATTGAGCACGATCTGTTTCACCGCAAGCCGGTCCACGTGCAGATGAATACCCGCGAACTCGCCGCAACTCACGCTCACCTGCCCCTTGATCGCTCGCACCGCGAGCATGCCGGTTGCCGCCCGCAGCACCTCAGCGACTTCGACGTTCTGCTCGTTCAGCGTGTAGTGCCCCATCTCGATCTTCGACATGTCGAGCACGTCGTTGATCAGGTCCAGGAGATGGCGCCCGCTCGCATGAATGTCGCGCGCAAAGTCGGCGCAGCGTGCGTCCTTGTCGGTAAATGGATGGTCGCGGATGAGTTCGGCAAACCCGATGACGGCGTGCAGCGGTGTACGCAGTTCGTGGCTCATGTTCGCCAGGAATTCGGACTTTGCGTTGTTGGCCGCCTCGGCTTCCTCCTTCGCCTGCCGCAGCGCCGCCGCCGCCTCGATGTCCTTCGTGATGTCACGCCCCGTGCCGCGATATCCCACGAAGCTGCCATTGTCATCGAACACCGGATTGCCGCTGACCGAGACATGATGCAGCCTTCCGTCGCCGCCGATGCGTTCGTAGCGAAAGTCGTGGAACGGCCGCCTGGCCTCCAGGTCGGCCTTGTGGTCACGCCACCTCTCGTCGTTCGGATCCGACTGCACCATCTCCCAACGCTGCCGACCGACATATGGCCTGTCGTTGGGACCGATCATCGCAGTTCCCGCAGTGATCGACACGAAACGCAGGTCGCTGTCCTGCTCCCAGAACCAGTCGGACGCCAGTTCCGCGTAGTCGCGCAGCCGCCGCTCGTTCGTCCGCGCCACCTCCGCGGTACGTTGCAACTCGGCGTTCTGCTGCTGCTGCCTGCGGACCTGCTGTCCAATGATGCCGAACAGCATGATGAGGGCGATGGCGGCGACGAACTCGCCCGCCACGACATAGATGGCCTGCTCTGCCCAGTTCGTCAGCGCCTCGCGCCGTGCCATGGCGACGTTCACCACCAGCGGGTAATCCGGCAGCGAGTTGACCGAGACTATGGATGGAATACCGCTCCCGAGACCAGGCGAGACATAGCCGCCGCGTGCCGCACTTTCGGCGTACCAAGGCGATCCGGCCCGTACCGCTTTGCCGACATGACGGTCCATATCGGGGTAGCGCGCCAATATGATGCCGTCACGACGCAGCAGCGTGACCCGGACGCCGCGATGCGCACCGACCGCGCCGTAGAAGTCGGCGAGGTATTTGACATCCAGCGCGCACGCAACGATGCCGAGCAGTACCTCCATCCGGCCCGCTGATGCGTCGCGCGAGATAGACTGTCCAGTTGCCGGTGACGCGGCTCCTGACCGGCAGGCTGATGAACAGTGCGCCGGCGTCGCTCGAGCGGAGGTGGGCGTAGGTATCGCCATCCGAGATGTCGACACGCTGCACCGGCCACTCGCGTGACGTGTTGAGGACGTGGCCGTTGGCATTGACGATGATGAGCGCGTTGGCCTGAGGCAGGTTGATCATGCGTTCGCGCAGGAAGTTATGGGTATCCTCGCCGCCCAAACTTCGATCGAAATCCTCTGGGGTCCGGATGTGCACCGCCTGGCTCTGGGCCTGCAACTCCTGCAGCAGCAGGTCCACGACCTGCACGTAGCGCGACGTCTGTTCCGCCAGGACCATGCCCAGATCGGCCAGGTTCTGGCGGGTTTCCAGCGAGGTCTTGCGGTACAGGTCCCAGATGGTCAGCGTGGCGCAGAGCACCGTGACCAGCACCACGACAGCGCCGATTCCCCACACGCGCTGCGCGGGGCTCAGACGCCGGTGTACGAACGCTCGGAGAGATGCGAGTATGCCCGGAGCCCTTTGATAGATGGACCGTCTTGCGGGATACCCCGTTTCACGAGCGTTGCAGAAGCGATGCGCCCGCCGCCACCGTCGCGCGCGTCAAGCCTGACGAGACACCGCCGACCTGGAGCAGGCATGCAGAACCCATTTGACCATGCAGTCTGGCCGGCCGTGGCCGGGTCTGTGCAATGACGGTCTTCTTCGGGTGGAAAGTCGTCGCCGCTTCCTGCGTCATTGCGACCTGCGCCTTCGGTTTTGGCTATTTCGGGCCGGCGGTCTTCGAGAACGTCCTGCATATGCAGCATGGCTGGTCGGTTTCCCTCATCTCCGCCGCGATCACGGTGCATTTTCTGGTCAGCGCTCTTCTGGTTCCCTACCTGCCTGACGCCCATAGCCGCTTCGGCATCGCGCCCGTCACGCTGGCGGGCGTGTCCATCTTGCTGGTCGGCGTGCTCGGCTGGTCGCTGGCCGCCGCTCCCTGGCAACTGTTTGTCGCAGCGCTGCCGAGCGGCGCCGGATGGGCGGCAACCAGCGGCGCAGCCATCATCGCCATGGTATCGCCGTGGTTTGACCGGCGCCGCGCACTGGGCCTCGGTCTTGCCCTCAACGGCGCCAGCGTCGGCGGGATTCTGTTCGCGCCGCTTTGGGTCTTCGTCATTTCTGCTTTCGGCTTCGTCGAGGCGGCTACGGTACTCGGCATCGCGACGCTCGCGATACTTGGGCCTCTGATCTGGCGATATCTGCGGCCGACGCCGGAAGGGCTGGGGTTGGCGCCGGATGGCGATGCGATGCCACCAGAAGAGCATCGGGCGGTGCCGCGTCAACGCTCGCCTGCGCGCTTAGCCGCGCTCATGCAGAGCAAGCCATTTGTCACGTTGGCGGTCGCCTCCGCTCTGGGCATGTTCGCCCAGGTAGGCATCACCGCGCATATCGTGACACGCCTCGCGCCACTGGTCGGAGCGGCCTACGCCGCTGGCGCGATAAGCCTTCAGACGGCGTGCGCCATGCTCGGGCGCATACTGCTCGGCGCTCTGCTCGGCCGCGCCGACCGGCGCTTCGTCGCTGCCGGCAATTTCGCCGTCCAGGCGTGCGGCGTGTCGCTGCTCGCCCTCGGATCGACGGCAATCGTGCTGGTGCCCGGCTGCATCCTGTTTGGTCTCGGCATCGGCAGCCTGCTGTTGCTGCCACCGCTGATCGCGCAGCGGGATTTTGCGCCCACCGATGTGCCGCGCGTCGTGGCACTGGTCACCGCCACGAACCAGGCGGTGTTCGCGTTCGCGCCCGTGAGCCTGGGCGTGCTGCGCGAGCTCTCCGGCAGCTATGCCCTGCCCTTCCTGACCGCCGCCGGAATCCAGCTTCTGGCGGGCGTCATCGTTGTGCTCGGCCGCGGCCGTGCATGGCGGTGAGTTGCCGTGTCACGCGAGGCTTTGGTACATCACCATGCGATAGCCGGATTGGATGAAGCTGTCGCACTCCGTCATGCCGATGCCGCCCAGCACCACACGCGAGGCGAAATTGTTCTCCCGCGCCACGGCGACGATGCGCGGGAGACGGGCCTGCCGGTGACCGAAGCGCAGCGCCGCACCGGCCGCCTGACGGGCGAGACCGCGACCCTGCGCTTCGGGCCATAGTGCGAAGCGCAACGCGATGCCGCGACTGTCTGGCCGCTGCTCCAGGCCGGTGACGCCGAGAAACCGGCCGCACTCACGGATGGTCCACATGCCGTAGCCGTTGGCGCCCCAGGCGACGACATCTTCGGCCAGCTCTTCCGCCGTCTGCTGGGGCGAGCGTACGCCGCCCAGCATGATGGCAAACTGGCGCGGGTCGGCCTTGAGGGCGCGCAGGTCGGCGAGGTCCGCGCCGCCCACCGGGGTCAGCACCAGCCGCCCAGCGTTCAACACCCATAGCGGGTTCATAGCGCACCCGCCGGAGACGAGCGGTCAGTCGCGGTAGCTGCGATCCATGCCGTCGAGCAGGCGAAGATACGCGGGCCACTCAGCCGATGCCCGCCCCCTGTCATGCTGTTCATACTGAGCCGCGACGTGCTCGCAGATCTCCGGCGCGATCTCCAGCACCGGCTCGCTGCTCGCTTCCATCATCAACTGGATGCGCGCGGCGCGAACGAACTCCTTCATCAGGCTGAATGCCTCGCGTGCGGTGACGCCTACCGTGGTGACGCCATGATGGCGCATGACCAGCGCGCGGTTCCTGCCCAGCGCGGCGATGATGCGTTCGCGCTCGTCGAAGCTGTCGGTGAGGCCCTCGTAGTCGTGGTAGCCGACCCGCTGGTAGAAGCGCATGGCACTTTGCGACAGCGGACGCAGGCCGCGCTTCAGGCCGGAGATCGCCACGCCTTCATCCGGATGGACGTGCACCGAACAGTTCACGTCGGGCCGCCCGCGCAGCACGCCGCTGTGCAGCGTGAAGCCCGGACGGTTGACGCCAGAGCGTTCGTCCAGGTCGTCATCCATGCTGACTTCGACCAAATTCGAGGCAGTGACCTCGGTGTACAGCAACTCGTGGCGCTTGATCAGGAAGTGGCGCGGATTGGACGGGCAGCGCATGGCCGCGTGGTTGAAGATCACGTCGCCCCAGCCGTGGTGGGCGAGCAGGCGATACACCGCGGCGAGATCGACGCGCGCCTGCCAATCGGCACTGACAACGTTACTTTCGGGTGCGGTTTCGATGTCCATGGCGAGGCCCTCCCACGCCGCGGTATACGCGAAACCGCAGTCCGCATGGAAGCGGCTGCCGGCCAGCCGGGATGATCCCCGCCCGGGACCGGTGGGGATCGTCCACGATCAGTCCTTTTTGCGCTCTTCCTTGTGCTCTTCCGCCTGCTGGCTTGTGAGCCTGAGGGTCCGGCTCGCAACTGGCCAGAGTGTCAATCGCCCAGTGCCCGGTCGAGCTTCCGCCCCGCGCTCTGCGCTGGGCCCTGGGGTGGATTGAGGGTGTCGCCAATCCGCTGACCAGCATTGTCCAGGTTCTGGCCGGCTCGTTCGGCTGGTCCTTCCTGATGGCAGGCCCCGAGGCAGAGGGTGACCAAAGCCAACACCGGCAGCAGAATTCGCATTGTCTTTGTCCTTTGTGCGCCCGAGACGCCCGAACGCAATTGACCGGCACGTGGTTCCCGAGGCCTCGGATGCGCGGTGGCGTCCGAAATCGCACCAGAGCGCCGGCTTGAAAGCGCACGTCGGTTTCCGTTACGCGTAATGCATCGGAGCCCGTGCCTTGTCCTCGCGCGATCGAATTGCCCGGTATCGAGCCGCCCCTACGCATAGTCGGACGGAGATTTGGCATCGGGTATTTGCTGGCAGAGAAACCCGCCAGCCGAGCATTCGACTGGAATGATCTCCGTGTCCGGGGCGGCCCCATCGAGCAGGCGTTGCTGGGTTAGGGTTGAGTACGCAGCCTGATGGTGTTTGCGGCCCCCTAGACAACCGATTGCCACTGCATGGTCAAATCAACGCTCGGACCGACCATAAAGGCGATCATCAGCACATAAGCCGTCGTTCCCGGTGCGCCCGCTAGCGGCAACGCCCCGTAGTCCAGCGTCGTCATTACCTGCCTGATCGAATGGCTGGTTTGCCGTTGCGGTTCGGCACCTGGAAACCCCGCGGTCAGGTTATGGGGCTGGTTCAGGCGATAAAGCGGGGGGCAATGGTGGGGGGTCATCGAGCCGTCTCTCGCCCGACCGAATGGGTCAGTGACGGTCGGATGGCCGTCAGGTGAGGATGTCAGGATCGGCCATGTCCCCATGTAGCACGGTCAGCGCGGGCGACGATCGACAAGTAGCCCATTCAGAAGAAGGTGTAATCGACTTCAGCACTTGGTTGTCGGGGCGGTATTCCACAGCGTTGCGAGCAACCGTACAGGCTGCCTGCCTTCGCGTGCCGATAACTCCAGGATCACGTTGAACTTCGGTGATGTCGAACGCGGCCGAGTATTCGAGCCTGTAAATATAGCTTGCTCTGATTTTGGACGCGATGAGGTCTGCCCAATTCGCTCGCACTTATTTGGTCGATCCCAGCGCGTGCTATTGCCGCAGCATTGTGCGTCCGAGCATAAGCAGCCTTGGCTTCGTCAACGCAGATTGTGAAATCTCCCAACGGGAGCGGGCTGATGCTCACTGCGTTGAGTGCCATTTCGGTATCGGTGTCGTGGTAGTCAATCACCGGCCGCTCGATCTTGTAGCTAAGCAGTGGACCCGCAAGATTATCGGAGATGCTACGACAGGTGTAGCCGAGCGTCTCGAAGTCTAATAAGCTAGGATTAATATCTTCTCCATTGGAGCGATCGCCCTCATGGGGCTGTATGAGGGTGCGGCCGTGTTCGACGGTATCCGTTTTCGCGAGCATTGTGGAGAGCAAAATCTTAAAAGTCGAGCCATAGGTCATGTCCGAGTTCGAGCGCGCGCTCAACCATGGCGCTGGCTCTCCTGCCCGAGATAGACCGCGCGCACCTGTTCGTTGTTCATGATCTCGGCCGGCGTGCCTTCGTGAGCACCGCGCCCTGCACCATCACGGTGATCTGCTTGGCGAAACGGAACACCACGTCCATGTCGTGCTCGATGATCAGGATGGCGATGTCGGGATCGAGCGCTGCCACCACGTCGAGGATGAGATGGCTTTCCGAGGACGGCACGCCCGCCGCCGGCTCGTCGAGCAGCAGCACGCGCGGACGCTGCGCCAGCGCAATGGCGATCTCGACCAGGCGCTGACGGCCATAGGGCAATTCGCGCACCAGCTTGAGCGCGTCGTCGACCAGCTGCAGCGAGTCGAGATGATCGAGCGCCTCGTCGATGATCGACGCGCTTGGCGCCGACCGCGCGCCACAGATTGTTGCAGTTGCCGTCGCGCTCGCTGATCGTCATGCGACATTTTCCAGAACCGATGAGCCCGCGGAACAATTGGTTGATCTGGAAGGTGCGCGCCAGCCCGCGCCGCGCCCGCTCGGCCTGCGACGGTGCCGGTGATGTCGTCGCCATCGAGCAGCACGCGGCCGGACGACGGCTTGAGCACGCCGGTGATCAGATTGACCAGCGTGGTCTTGCCGGCGCCGTTCGGCCCGATCAACGCGCGGCGCGCGCCGCGCTCGAGCGTCAGATTGACGTCGCGCGTCACCGGCAGCGCGCCGAAGCTGCGGTTGAGCCCCTGCACTTGCAGCGCTGCTTCGCTCACGGCTTCCTCCTCTTGCGAAAAATATTGCCCGGCATTCTCGACCAGACCGAGCAGCCCGCGCCGCGCAAACAACACCGCCAGCACCAGCATCAGGCCGATGCCGAATTGCCAGAAGGTCGGGCTGAATTTGGACAGATGGTCTTCCAGCACCATGTAGACCACCGCACCGACGAAGGCGCCGTAGAGCCGCCCGGTGCCGCCGAGGATCAGCATCACCATCACGTTGGCGGAATTGTCGAAGTCGAACACCGTCAGCGTGACGTAGGCATTGGTCTGCGTGAACAGCGCGCCGGCAACGCCGGCAATGCCGGCCGCGATCGTATAGACCGTCACCAGCCGGCGGTGCACCGGCGAGCCGATCGCGTGCATGCGCCGCACATTCTCGCGGATGCCGGTGAGCGCCTGGCCGAACGGCGAATAGACGATGCGGCGCACGAAATAGAACACGATCGCCAGCACGCCCAGCACGTAGAGATAATTGACGTGGCCATAGAGGTCGTAGTCGAAATGCCAAACAGCGGCGAGATGGTCAGCCCCGGCAAGCCGTCATAGCCGCCGGAAATGTCGGAGCGCAGGTTGCCGGTCTCCTGCAGCATGATGGCGGTCGCGAGCGTCAACATCAGCAGCGTCAGGCCGCGATAGCGCAGCAGGAACCAGCCGGAGATGAAGCCGATCAGCGCCGCCAGCGCGGCTGCCGCCACGAGGCTGGAGATCGGCTCGCTCCAGCCGACGCGCGCGATCAGCAGGCCGACGGTATAGGCGCCGATGCCGAAGAAGGCGGCGTGACCGAGCGTGACGATGCCGGCGTAGCCGAGGATCAGATCGAGCGAGAGCGCGAACATGACCATGATCAGCACCTGGCTGCCGAAGGTCATGCGTTCCGGGAAAGAAAAGAAACAGGCAATGGCGATGAGCCACGGCAGCGCCTCCGGCCAGCGATAGCGGTGGCGGCGGAGCAGAAATTCGGCGGCGCGCTCGCGCGCAGCGTGCTGGTGGTGCTCACTCGCGGCCATAGAACCCCGCAGGTTTGACCAGCAGCACCAGCACGGTGATGGCGTAGATGAAAAAGCCGCCGGCATCGGCAAACAGATATTTTCCGGCGGTGTCGAATATGCCGATCACCAGCGCCGCGACCAGCGTGCCCTTCAGGCTGCCGAGCCCGCCGACCGCCACCACGATCAAAAACAGCACCAGATAGAGCACGGCGAAACTGGGCGACAGGCCGAACAGTTGAATGGCGAGCCCGCCGCCGAGCGCGGCCAGACCGGAGCCGACCGCGAAGGTGAGCGTGAACAAGAGATCGACATTGATGCCGACCAACTCCGCCATGCGCCGGTTGTCGACCGCGGCGCGAATTTTGGCGCCGATATTGGTGCGCTCGAAGGCGTACCACAGCACCGCAGATGAGCACGGCGCCGAGCACGATCAGAAAGGCGCGGTAGCTCGGAAAGGCGCGGAAGCCGAGATTGACGTCGCCTTCAAGCCAATGCGGCAGCGGCACCGATTTCGGGATCGGCCCGTAGAAATAGGTGGCGGTGGCGATCGACATGAAAGCCAGACCGATGGTGAGCAGCACCTGCTCCAGATCGGTCGCCTTATAGAGCCGCCGGTAGAGCCCGCGCTCGAAGATAACGCTGACCGCGCCGACCACGACCGCGGCGATGACGAGCGAGGGAACAAAGCCGATGCCGAGATTGCGCGTCAGCGAGACAACGACATAGCCGCCGGCCATGGCGAAGGCGCCGTGCGCCAGATTGACGAAGCCCATCAGCCCCATCGTCACCGACAGACCGACGGAGACGATGAACAGGAACATGGCATAGGCCAAGCCGTCGAACAGAATGCTGACGGCAATGTTGGCGTAATGCGGCACGAGCCCCACCCCGTTGACGCGAAAAAAACGCCGCCGCGTCTTTATGCGCGGCGGCGCTGTCGGGTGTCAAATCCGGTTCGAAGCGATCAGGAGCCGCAGCGGCCCGATTTTGAGAACCTTGCACTCGTCTTGCACGGCCTTGGTGGTGCCGAGGACCTTCTCGCCGAGCTTGCCGTCGGCCTTGCGGTAGACCTCCATGGCATGCTCGTCCTGCACGATGTCGCGGGTGGCGGGATCGATCATGACGTGCCCGCGCGGACCGTTGGTCGACCAGCCTTCCATCGCTTTGACCACCTTGGCGCCGTCGCTGACGTCGCCCTTGAGCTTCTTGATGGTGTCGAAGATGGCATGCATGGTGTCCCAGCCGGCCGCCGACATGAAGTCGGGATAAGAGTCGGCGCCATAGGCCGCGTGCCATTCCTTCTGGAACGCCTTGTTGGCGGCGTTGTCGAGATCGACGGCGTAGTTGCCCATCACGATGGTGCCGATGGCGGCGTCACCCATGTCCTGCAGCTTGTTGTCGGGGATCAGATCCATCGGGCCGATCAGCTTGATGCCGGCCTTGCGCAGGCCGAGTTCGCCGTAGGCCTTCGTCACGCCGGTCGCGTGCGCGCCGGACGGAATGAACACGTACATGCAATCGGGCTGCGCATCCTTGATGCGCTGGAAGAACGGCGTGAAGTCCGGCACCTGCACCGGCGAGCCCATCGGGATCGACAGACGACGATCTTGCCGCCGGCCTTCTCGAAGCCGGTCTTGAAGGCTTCCACCGAATCCTTGCCCGGCGGGAAGTCGGTATAGGCGACCGCCGCGGTCTTGCAGCCGATCTTGTCGTGCGCATAGGCGCCCATCGGATAGCCGGGTGCCACATGCTGAACGACAGCCGCACGATGTAGGGCGACAGATTGGTGATCCAGGCGGTGCCGGCATTGGCGATGATCATCGGCACTTTGGACTGAGTGATGACCGGCGCCAGCGCGATCGCCGACGGCGAGAACACGAAGCCGGTGACGAGCTGCACCTTGTCGTTGGTGATCAGTTCGGTGGTGGCGGTCTTCGCCACCGCGCCGGTCGGCGGGCCCTCGTCGCGCTTGATAATGTCGACCTTGTAGGGCGCGATGTCCTTGGCGTGCAGCTTGATATAGAGATCGAATGCCTTGTCGATCTGGTGGCCGAGATCGGCATTGGGTCCGCTGAACGGCAGCACGACGCCGATCTTGACGGTTTGGGCCTGGGCAGTTCCGCCCATTGTCACGGCCAAGGCCGCAACGCCCAGCCAGCGCATGAATTTCATTGAACCTCCCTATACAGTTGAATTAGTTGGGAATCCCACTAATTCGTGGGCGGCCGTTCCCGCCCACTCGGCCTAACGTGGACTAATTTCACGGGGTTGGGTCAACCGCAGGCGCGCGCAGTCGATGCGCACGAAAATTTGCGCGGCGCACGAGCGCCTCTCAGCATTTGTCGGAGAACTTCAGGCCGCGCTCTTGGCGCGGCGCCCTGGCCGCCGCGGCAACCGCCGCCGGCTGGCCGTCCTTGTCGCTGCAGCACCAGATCGAGCGAGGCGACCTCGACGCGGTTGCGGCCGTGTTCCTTGGCGAAATACAGCGCCTGGTCGGCCTGCGCCAGAAGCTGCGGCATGTCGAGCACCAGTCTCCTCGCAATGCACCAGGCCGATGCTCACGGTGGCGCAGACCGGGCGGCTTTCGACTTCGAGCGCATGCCTGCGCAAAGCTTTCGCGAATGCGCTCGGCCACCGCCACCGCCTTTTCGCGGCTGGTATCGTAGAGCACGGCGGCAAATTCCTCGCCGCCGAGACGGCCGATCAGATCGGTCGCGCGCATCGACTGGCGCGCGGTCTCGGTGAAGATTTCCAGCACGCGGTCGCCGAGCGCGTGGCCGAAGCGGTCGTTGATCGACTTGAAGTGATCGAGATCGATGACCAGCACGGCGGTCGGGCGCGGATCGCTGGTGTGGCGCTTGGCGATCAGCGCCGCGTCCTGCAGGAACGAGCGGCGGTTGGCGATGCCGGTCAGCGGATCGACCATGGCGGCGGTGCGGTGACGCAATTCGGTGCGCTCCTTCGCCATCGCCAGCAGGATGAAGGCGATGGAGATGGTGAACAGCAGCGCCTCGAAGCTGAGCACGGTCAGCCAGACGCTGCCATAGACATGATTGGCGACCGACCACGGCAGCACCGCGATCAGCGGCGTGCGCAGCAGGAACAGCGCGCCGTGCGCGAACAGCATGAAGATCGCCGGCCAGCGCGACACCAGTTGCTCGTCGCGGCCGCGCCAGAATTCGAAGGCGGTGAGCCAGGTGTAGGTGGTGATGATGCCGGAGGCGATCAGCACGCGCGCGTCGACCGCGTCGGCGAGCACCGGCAAGCGGCAGACCAGCAGCCAGAGCACGGCGCCGGTGACCATATAGACGGGCTCGGCCGGGCGGCCGTCGAACACGCGCGCGCCGGTCCAGGTGACCGCGAAGGCGGTGAACAGCAAGCGCGTTGGCGAGATCGATGGAGATGAGATCGGGCACGCTGCCGTACATGCCGAACAGCACGACGGAGGCGGCGCGCAACAGATGCGCAAAGCCCCACCAGGCGACGGCACGGATCGAGGTATTCTGCACCCAGGCAAACAGCAGCAGCAGGCCGAGGATCGCCTCGACGTAGATCGTCACCATGAAGAGCGTGTTGACGTCGAGATTCATCACGGCGGTACTGGCCTTCACGCCCACCGGGGCCGCATTTTTGCTGTGTCCCCACGCTCAGGGTTAAAGACAGGCAGGAAACAAGTGGTGAATGGGGCCCGGTACCGGCCGGCAATGCGCCGTTATGGTTTCGAGGTCGTTTCCAAAGCAGCGAAGCCCTTGAAATACCGCCTGTCCGGGCCGCACATCGCAGGTCTAAACTGGCGTCAAATGTCCCCTCCAGCAGCCGGAACCCCGAGATGCAGATCCGCGACGGCATTATTGAGGCAATCGGCCACACGCCGCTGATCAAGCTCGAGCGCGCCTCGGAAATGACCGGCTGCACCATTCTGGGCAAGGCCGAATTCATGAATCCGGGCGGTTCGGTGAAGGATCGCGCCGGCCGGCAGATGATCCTGGAGGCGGAGGCGCGCGGCGAATTGCGCCCCGGCGGGCTGGTGGTCGAAGTCGACCGCCGGCAATACCGGCATCGGCCTCGCGCTGGTCGCCAATGCGCGCGGCTATCGCACGCTGATCGTCATCCCGAATACGCAGAGCCAGGAAAAGAAGGACGTGCTGCGCCTGTTCGGCGCCGAACTGATCGAAGTGCCGGCGCTGCCCTTCAGCAATCCGAACAATTATCAGCATGTCGGCCGCCGATTGGCCGAGCAACTCAAGAAGACCGAGAAGAACGGCGTCATCTTCGCCGATCAGTGGAACAATCTCGACAATCGCAAGGCGCATTACGTCTCCACCGGCCCGGAAATCTGGCAGCAGACCGGCGGCAAGATCGACGGCTTCATCTGCGCCGATCGGCACCGGCGGCACCATCGCCGGCGTCTCGACCTATCTGCGCGAAAGAAAAAGGACATCGTCATCGGGCTCGCCGATCCGCGCGGCGCCGCGATGTACAATCTGTTCGCGCATGGCGAGGCCAAGGCCAGCGAGGGCGGCTCGATCACCGAAGGCATCGGGCTTGGCCGCGTCACCCCGATCATCGCCGACATCAAGGTCGACAAGCCCTACCTGATCCCGCGACGAGGAAGCGGTGCCGCTGATTTTCGACCTGCTCGAGCACGAGGGCCTGTGCGTCGGCGGCTCGTCCGGCATCAATATCGCCGGCGCCATCCGCCTCGCCAAGGATCTCGGTCCCGGCCACACCATCGTGACCGTGCTTTGCGACTACGGCACGCGCTATCAGTCGAAGCTGTTTCGATCCGGCCTTCTTGCGCTCGAAAAAGCTGCCGGTGCCGGAATGGCTCGAGCGCAAGTCGGCAATCTCGATTCCGTTCGCAAAGAGCTTGAGTTCGGCGCATGCCGACCGACTGCCTGTTCCGCGACGACTCGTATTTGCAAAGCTGCGAGGCGCGCGTCGTCGCGCTCACCGAGCGACGGCGGCATCGTGCTCGACCGCACGGTGTTCTACGCGACTTCGGGCGGCCAGCCGGGCGACAGCGGCACGCTCACCAGCGCCGCCGGCGCGCTGATCCCGATCGCCACCGCGGTCTATACCGATGCCAGGCAAGACCGAGATCGCGCACGTGCCGGCGCCGGGCGCTCCGCCACTCTCGGTCGGCGACGACGGTCGTTGCCACAATCGACTGGGACAAGCGCCACGCCGCGCATGCGCATGCACACCGCGCTGCATCTTCTCTCCGCGGTGCTGCCCTATCGCGGTGACCGGCGGCTCGGTCGGCGACGGCGAAGGCCGGCTCGATTTCGACATTCCCGACAGCCGGGCTCGACAAGGACGCGATCACCGCAAAGCTCGGCGAGATGATCGCGACCGACGCGGCGGTCACGCGCCGCTGGATCAGCGACGCCGAACTCGAAGCCAATCCCGGCCTGGTCAAGACCATGTCGGTGAAGCCGCCGATGGGCACCGGCCGCGTGCGGCTGATCGAGATCGCCGGCGCTCGATCTGCAGCCCTGCGGCGGCACGCATGTGCGCTCGACCGCCGAGATCGGCGCGGTGCGCGTGACGCAGATCGAGAAGAAGGGCAAGCAGAACCGCCGCGTGCGGCTCGCTCTTCGCCTGACGCGAAAAACTTTGCTTAAGCGGCGCGCGCCGTCGCGCTGCGCTCGGCGGCGAGCAGCGCCCGCGCCGCCTTCTCGATGCCGGCAAAATCTTCGGCGTCGTCGATACCGGAGAGATACGGCTGCATCGGGCCGGTGTCGCAGATGCCGGCAAGCCGCACCGCCTCGTGCAGCACGCGGATCGGCGAATGGCGGTCGCGCTCGTCTTCGAGCGGAATGAACAATTCGCGCACGCGCTTGGCTTCGGCGAGATCGCCGCGCTTGATGGCGCGCAGCAGCGCCATCGACAGGCCGGGCGCCACGCAGACGCTGCCGGAGGTGAAGGCCTGCAGGCCGAACTTGGTGAGATGATCGATCGCCGGGCGTTCGCCGATGCCGCTGATGATCATGCTCGGATCGACGGCGTCGACGAGTTCACGCGAGGAATGGGTCATTCACCGGGTCGTCGCGCACGATGGCGTATTTGATGGCGCAGATCGCGCCGTCCTTGGCGAGCCGGCCCATATCGGCGGCCTCGACATAGCCCTCGTCCTTCACGTAGGCGATCACCGGCTTGCCGTAGGCGTCGGCGAGCTTGCGGATGCCGGTGGCGACGCCGGCCGGCGTCGACTGCGCCTTGTGCGGCAGCACCATCGCGGTCGCGAACGGGTAGTCGCGCAGCATCGTGAGTTGGTCGCGCGCCTTGCCGTAAGTCGCTGCCGACCGAGGGGATCATCCAGTCGCCGTCGCGCGACAAGCTTGATCAGCATGTCGGCGAGCGCGCGCAGATCGCTTACGCCCATGTTGTAGAGATTGGCATTGCCGCCATACATGAAGGTGCGCACCCCGCCGGAGCGCAGATGGTCGAGCAGGCGGGCGTTCTCGGCCGGATCGATGGTCAAATCCGTGCGCCGGGCGAGCGGCGGGACCGACAAGACCGAAGCGGCGAGATCGGCGGGGGTAATCGGCGTGGTTTTCATGGGGGCACCTCGTTCGCCAACTTGTATGATGACCTGACATCTCGGTCAATGCGGTTTTCCGGCTTGCGAGCGCATGCAACTCCGCCGGCGCGGGCGTTGCACATCTGATGCGTGATCGCCCACGTCTTCCCCGCCATCGCCCTGGAGCTCTTCGCAGATGCCGAACCAGACCAGCCCGCCAGCCGCTGGCTCAAATCGACCGAATGGCTCGCGGGCCAGATCGGCAAGCCCGACGTCGTCGTCGTGGACGCCTCCTATTATCTGTCGACGCAGAAGCGCGACGCCAAGGCGGAATATGTCGCGCGCCATATTCCCGGCGCGGTGTTCTTCGACATCAACGCCATCGCCGACAGCATCCACCGACCTGCCGCACATGCTGCCGGGGCCCGAGCCAGTTCGCGGAAGCGGCCGGCACGCTCGGCATCGCCGACACCGACACCATCGTCGTCTATGACGGCAGCGGGCTTTATTCGGCGCCGCGCGTGTGGTGGACGTTCCGCATTTTCGGCGCCAAGAATGTCTTCATTCTCGACGGCGGCTTGCCGGCGTGGAAAGCGGAAGGCCGCCCGGTCGAAGCGGGCGAGGTGAAACGGCCGCCGCGAAAATTCAAGGCCGAGATGGACACCGGCGCGGTGGCCATGGTCGACGACGTGCAGATGGCGCTCAACGACGACAGCGTGCAGGTCGTCGATGCGCGTTCGGCCGGACGTTTTGCCGGCAAGGAGGCCGAGCCGCGCGCCGGCTTGCGCTCGGGCCACATGCCGGGCGCGCTCAACGTGCCTTTCGCCGACATCCTCGAGAACGGCCGCCTCGCCTCGCCGGACAAAATCGCGCAGGCGTTCAAAAAAGCCGGCGTCGATACCGACAAGCCGATGATCACCACCTGCGGCTCCGGCGTCACCGCCGTGGTGCTGGCGCTCGGCCTCGACGCGCTCGGCAAACCGCTGCCGCGCATCTATGACGGCTCCTGGTCGGAATGGGGCGCGCGGCCGGATTTGCCGGTGGAAAAGGAGCTAGATCCGGCGCCGTTGCCGTCTGCCCTGCCCGCGCCGTAAATTGCCGGCATGGATCGGCCGCAGGAGGCCCAATGATCTTCCGCCAGCTCTTCGACAGCGTGTCCGGCACCTACTCCTACCTGCTCGCCAGCCGCGCCGGCGGCGAGGCGCTGATCATCGATCCGGTGCTGGAGAAGGTCGACCGCTATCTGCAATTGATCCGCGAGCTCGACCTCAGGCTGGTCAAGGCGGTCGACACGCATCTGCACGCCGACCACATCACCGGCCTCGGCGCGCTGCGCGACCGCACGCATTGCATCACGGTGATGGGCGAGAACACCAAGGCCGACGTGGTCTCGATGCGGCTGGCCGAAGGCGACAAGCTCGCGATCGAAGGCGTGAGCCTGGACGTGCTCTACACGCCGGGCCACACCGACAATTCCTACAGCTTTTTGATGGGCGACCGCGTGTTCACCGGCGACACGCTGTTGATCCGCGGCACCGGCCGCACCGATTTCCAGAACGGCGACGCGCGCATGCAATATGAATCGCTGTTCGGAAAATTGTTGCGCCTGCCCGAGGAGACGCTGGTGTTTCCGGCGCACGACTACAAGGGCGACACCGTTTCCACCATCGGCGAGGAGAAGCGCTACAATCCGCGCCTGCAGGTGAAATCGATCGACGAATACGTGGCGCTGATGGCGAGCCTGCATCTGCCCAATCCGAAGATGATGGACGTCGCGGTGCCGTCCAACATGAAGATCGGGCTGCCGCAGCAGGACATCGCGCGGCGCGGCTGGGCGCTCGACGCGCCCGCGGCGATCGTTGCTCGGCCGGCCGGATGTTGCTTTCGTCGATCTGCGCGAAGCGAGCGAGCGGCAGAAGCACGGCAGCATTCCGGGCGCGCTGCACGCGCCCTACGGCGAGTTGCAGGACAATATCGGCGCCGGCGGAATTCTGCGCGAGCTCGCGCGCTCGACCGACAAACGCATCGTCTTCTATTGCGCCTTCGGCGAACGCTCGGCGATGGCGGTGCAGGCAGCGCAAGACGCCGGCCTTCTCTCCGCGGTGCATGTCGAAGGCGGCATCGACGCCTGGAAGAAGGCCGGCGGCGCCCTCGCGCGCTGAACGCGCATGCATTGCCGCACTAGTTGTGCAGGATCTGGCTGAGGAACAGCTTGGTGCGCTCGTGCTGCGGGTGGGCGAAGAATTCCTTCGGCTCGTTCACCTCGACGATCTGGCCGGCGTCCATGAAGATGACGCGGTTGGCGACCTGGCGGGCAAAGCCCATTTCGTGCGTGACGCAGAGCATGGTCATGCCTTCCTCGGCGAGCCCGACCATGGTGTCGAGCACCTCCTTGACCATTTCCGGATCGAGCGCCGAGGTCGGCTCGTCGAACAGCATGATCTTCGGGTTCATGCAGAGCGAGCGGGCGATCGCCACGCGCTGCTGCTGGCCGCCCGACAGCTGGCCGGGATATTTGTTCGCCTGCTCGGGGATCTTCACGCGCGCGAGGTAGTGCATGCGCGATCTCCTCGGCCTCTTTCTTCGGCATCTTGCGCACCCAGATCGGCGCCAGCGTGCAGTTCTCCAGCACGGTCAGGTGCGGGAACAGGTTGAAGTGCTGGAACACCATGCCGACGTCGCGGCGGATCTCGTCGATCTTCTTGAGGTCGTTGGTCAGCTCGATGCCGTCGACGACGATGCGCCCCTGCTGATGCTCTTCGAGCCGGTTGATGCAGCGGATCATGGTCGATTTGCCGGAGCCCGACGGCCCGCAGATGACGATGCGCTCGCCGCCCGTGCACCTCGAGATTGATGTCGCGCAAGACGTGGAACTCGCCGTACCACTTGTTCATGTCGACGATCTCGATCGCCACCGCGTTGGTGAGCTTGGTCGGCTTGATGTTGAGCGCGGCGGTGGTGGTGGCATTCATGACTGCACCTTTTTTGACAGCTAGCGTTTGTCGCCCTTGGCGAGGCGGGCTTCCGTCGCGCGGGCGTAGCGCGACATCGAGTAGCAGAAGAACAGATAGAAAATCGCCGCGACCGCGTAGCCGGTCGATGAGGTGACCGGCGCCGCCCATTTCGGATCGATGCGGGAGATCTCGAGGTGTGCAGGAAATCGAACAATCCGACGATGAACACCAGCGTCGTGTCCTTGAACAGGCCGATATAGGTGTTGACGATGTTCGGAATGGTGATCTTGAGCGCCTGCGGCAGGATAATGAGCCGCATCATCTGCCAGTAGCCGAGGCCGACGCTCATGGCGCCTTCAAACTGGCCCTTGGGGATCGCCTGCAAGCCGGCGCGCACCACTTCGGCCAT
>CAWCXI010000014.1:0-102196 GCA_963799415.1 uncultured Alphaproteobacteria bacterium
GTCTACCGCGGCGATCCCGCGTACGAAGTTGTCGCCTTCACCGCTACTCAGATCCCGGGCATCGCCGGCCGCAACTACCCGAAGGAGCTCGCCGGGCCCTTCTACCCGCACGGCATTCCGATCGTGCCCGAGTCAGAGCCTCGAGACGATCATCCGCGACCGCGACGTCGAGCTCGTCGTCTTTGCCTACAGCGACGTCGCGCACACGACCGTGATGCACGCCGCGTCGCGCGCGATGGCGGCCGGTGCCGACTTCGAGCTGCTTGGCCCGCGCGCGACCATGATCGAGTCGACTCGACCCGTCGTCTCCATCTGCGCCACGCGCACCGGGTCGGGCAAGAGCCAGACGACGCGCTTCGTGTGCGAGCTGCTCGCCCGCGACGGCCTCGTGCCGATCGTCATCCGTCACCCGATGCCCTACGGCGACCTCGTCGCGCAGCGCGTCCAGCGCTACGCCACGCTCTCCGACCTGGAGCGCTACGAGACGACCATCGAAGAGCGCGAGGAGTACGAGCCGCATCTCGACGCCGGCCGTGTCCTGTACGCCGGCGTCGATTACGGCGCGATCCTGGCCCAGGCGGAGGCGGAAGCCGACGTCATCGTGTGGGATGGCGGCAACAACGACTTCTCGTTCTACAGGCCCGACCTGTCGATCGTCGTCGCCGATCCACTTCGGCTGGGCACCGAGTCGACCTATCACCCGGGCGAGCTCAACGTGCGCATGGCCGACGTGCTCGTGATCAACAAGGTCGACACGGCTTCAGTCGAGCAGGTCGACGCGCTGGAGACGAGCCTACGAGCGCTCAATCCCAAGGCGCCGATCATCCGCGCGCAGTCCGAGCTGACCCTGGTCGGCGAGCCCGTCGAGGGCAAGCGCGTCGTGGTCGTCGAGGACGGCCCGACGCTGACCCACGGCGAGATGACCTTTGGTGCGGGCGTCGTCGCGGCCCGTCGTTTTGGAGCCGCCGCACTCGTCGATCCGCGGCCCTTTGCCGTCGGCTCGATCGCCGCGGTCCTCGCCCGCTACCCGAAGCTCGAGCCGCTCGTTCCGGCGATGGGCTACGGCACCGACCAGGTGCGCGAGCTCGAGGCGACGCTCAACGCCTGCGACGCGGACGTGGTCCTGGCGGCAACGCCGATCGACCTGACCCGCGTCCTGACCCTGAACAAGCCGATCACGCGCGTCGCGCTACGAGCTCAAGCCGGTCTCAGGGCCGTCACTCGAGGAGCTTCTCGCGCCGATCGTGGCCCGGGCCCGCCGACGCGAGCCGGCCGGAGTCGCGTAGCCAGTTACTACGGCGCGTTGTGGGCGCGTTGCGAGCCGCCACTCGACGGGGCACCGAACTCGGCGTAGCCGCGATCGGGCGCCGCGCCTTCGAAACCGTCCGTCACGCCCGGAATGTCGTGGCGCTGTCGATCGCCGGCGAAGTTGCGGACAGCTGGTAGTCGTTGGTCGCGGGCGAGACGAAGAGCGGGTCGGCCGCGATCCCGTGCACTTCCTGGCCGGTCGCGGCCGCGAACGCCGACAGCGTCGTGGTAGCGACCGTGCCCGTGACCGTGGCGAACGACGCCGGCGCCATGTCGTTGAGCAGGTTGAAGTCGATCACGACGGCCGACGGCAGCGGTGTCGATGTCGAAGATCTTGCGCGTCGAGCACCGAGATGACGTTGTTGAGGATGGGCAGGCCGTCGACCGAGCCGCCGAACTGGCCGGCATCGTGCGAGATGGCGAAGACGCAGCCCTGAATGCCGGGAAAGGTGTTGTTGGCCACGAGCATGTTCTGGGCACAGCGCAGGACCATGCCGACGGTCATGTCGACGGTCGTGGCGCCGTAGTTCAGGTTGCGCGTGAAGGTGTTGTTGGCACACGGCGTCTTGGTCGCGTCGGTGCCCGTCTCGAGGATGTTGCGGTTGTTCCAGGTCGTGTTGCCGGTGATCGTCCAGTTGCTCGCGGCGTAGATCGAGAAGGCGCCACCGTCGTAGCCGTAGTCGTAGCTGACGGCACGGTTGCCCCAGATCTGGTTGTCGCTGACGAGCACGTGGCCGGTCGAGTGGACCAAGGCGATCGCCTCGCCACCGACGTCATCGCCACTGATGTCGGCCGTGTTGACCATCATCTGGTCGTTGTCGTGAACCTTGTTGTTGGTCACGACAGTGCCCTCGCCGTCCGCCTTCGATGCGGATCCCGTTGCCGTTGCCGGAGATGTCGTTGTCCTGGACGATGACGTACGTGGCTGTTGAGCACGCGCACGCCGAAGGCGTTGTTGTCGTGGACGGTGTTTGGTCGATGACGACAGCGCATGCTCGAACCGACCAGGACGCCTCCGCCGCTCTGCCCGACGCCGTGACCGCCCTGGATCACGAATCGCGCTGAGCTCCACGTTGCCGACGTTGTCGAGCGTGATCGTGTACAGCGCGGCCGTGGCGCTGCCGTCGATGATCGGCCGCTCGCCCGGATAGGCCACGAAACGAGTGGGCGCTCCGGTCGTGCCGGAGACGCTGACGTTGAAGGCGTCGTACGTGCCCGCGTGCACGTAGACAGTCGACCCTGGCGAAGCCTTGCGGCCGGCCGTGGCGATGTCCCACGGGTCATCGGCCGTGCCGCGCCCGGACGGACTGCCATTCGGCGCGACGTAGAACGTCGCATCGGAGGGACTGCCGCTGACGGCTGCGCTCGGAGAGGAAACGGGCGAGGTGCACGCGCCCGAAATCGCGGCCAGCACCGTGATCACCAAGACGGCGATGGTTCCTGGCCGCGTCCGCGTCATCTGCTCCGGCATCGTAGCCGTCCGTGCTTGGCAGACCGTACGGATCGAATGATCCGTACACGGGCCAGTGCTGCCCCGCGTAGCCGTCCGCGGTTGCTGGGCGTGTACTTCCAGTGCAGGGTCTCGGCTATCCGTTGTCACTCGGCCGGGCGCAAGTAGGGGAGCGGTCATGTCACCACGCCGAGCATTCGCAATCGGGATCGTCGTAGCCGGGATGGTCCTCGCGACGTACCCGGGCAGTGCTCTGGCGGATGTCTCGCGCGTTCAACATCATCGCGTTCCGGACGCCGCGATCCGCTTCGTCGGCGCACAGAGCGTCCTTGGCACTGTATCGCGATCCGGGTGCATGGATCGGCGGCCACGTGCACAACGCCACGGCCGTGCGCCAGACACTCAAGGAGAAGCTCGCCGGTGCCGCCCCGAAGGGCAGCCAGTACGTGTATGAGCTCAAGATCCGCAACCCCGGCGCCGCGCGCCAGTTCACAATCTCGGTCGGCGGCGCCGGTTCGTGGCCGGTCACTTACCTCGTCGGCACGAACGGACATCACTGCGGCTCTCGTGGCCGGGACTTACGTGACGCCCGTCGTGGCCCGCGGCACAACTCTCAAGATCACGATCAAGGCGCGCCTCGGACGGCCCGGAACATCGCTCACCCGCCTCTTCCACGTGTCACCTGTGGCGCACCCGCACAGGATCGACGCGGTCCGCCTGCGCATCGACTACAGCCGCTGCGGCTGCTGACGATTTCGCCGAGTCCGGCCCGGCGCGCTAGACCTTCAGCCCGTACTGGAGCTCGTACAGCTGCCGATACGTGCCGCCCTTGGCGAGCAGCTCGGCGTGCGAGCCGGTTTCGACGACCTGGCCGCCGAGCAGGACGATGATCCGATTGACGTGCTGGATCGTCGACAGCCGGTGGGCGATGACGATCGACGTGCGCCCTTCCATCAACCTCGGCAGCGCGTCCTGGATGAGCCGCTCCGTCTCGGTGTCGACTGATGACGTGGCCTCGTCCATGACGAGCATGATCTCGGGGTTGAAGGCGACGATGCGGGCAAAGCCGATGAGCTGCTTCTGACCGACTGAGAGCACGGAGCCGCGCTCGGTCAGCACGGTGTCGTACGCGTCCGGCAGCGACTCGATGAACTTGTCGGCGTTCACGAACTGGGCCGCAGCGCGAACTCGGTCATCGCTGATCGACGCGTCGCGCAGCCGGATGTTCGAGGCGATCGTGCCCGCGAAGATGAACGGGTCCTGGAGCACGATGCCGACGTGGCGGCGCAGATCGGCCAGGCGCAGGTCGCGGATGTCCACGCCGTCGAGCCGGATGTGGCCCTTCTTGATGTCGTAGAAGCGCGCCAGCAGGCTGACGATCGACGTCTTGCCCGCGCCCGTCGCGCCGACGATGGCGACGCTCTCGCCCGGCTCGATCCGGAAATCGACATCGCGCAGCACGAGCGTCTTGTCGTCGTAGGCGAACGTGACGTGGTCGAATTCGACCTTGCCGCGAACGTGGGTCAGCTCCTTGGGCACGGCCGGATCGGTGATCTCGGCCTTGGTGTCGAGGATGCGGAAGATGCGCTCCGATGAGGCCATCGCGGCCTGCAGCAGGCTGTACTTGTCCGACAGGTCCTCGATCGGCGAGAAGAACTGGTCGAGCAGCTGCCAGACGGCCACGAGCGTGCCGACGGTCAGGCTGCCGCCGATGACCCAGCTGCCGCCGGCGATGAACAGCGCCGCGGTGGTCACTGCCCGGGTGACGGTGATCAGCGGCGTGAAGGTCGAGCTGATGCGCACGGCGGTGCGGCTCGCCTGGCGGTAGTCGTCGTTGAGCCCGTCAAACGCGACGTACGTGGTTCGCTCGCGCGTGAAGAGCTGGACCACGGCCATGCCCGACAGGTTCTCGTTGAGGTAGGCATTGATGCGCGCGAGGCGGATGCGCTGGTTGACGAACGAATTGCGCATCCGGCTGCGGAAGTAGAACGTCAGGCCACCGACGATGGGCAGCGACGCAAAGATCACGAGCGCGAGTCGGAACGTCGAGGACCACGAGCAGAACGCCCGCGCCGGCGAGCAGCAGGATGTCGCCGAGCATGGCTACGACGCCGTTGGTCAACAGGTCGGCGAGCGCGTCGACGTCGTTGGTCAGGCGCGTCATCAGCCGGCCAACGGGGTTGTGGTCGAAGAACGACAGCGACAGTAATTCGAGATGCGCGAACAGCTCGGCCCGGAGATCGCGCATGGCGCGCTCGCCGATGACCATGACGAGCATGTTCTGGCCGTAGCGCAGCAGCGCTCGAGCCGACAGCGCGGCCAGGTACAGCGAGCCGAGCCAGATCAGGCTCGTGAATGCGGCCGATGGGCTGACAGTGCCCGCGATCGCCGGCGCGATCGCGGAGTCGATGATCAGCTTGGTCAGCAGGGCCGGGGCGACGGCGGTGATCGTCAGCAGCAGAAGGCCGACGAGCGCGACGACAACCTGGAGCTTGTAGGGCATGACGTAGCCGCCCAGGCGCCTGACCAGCCGGGCGTCGTAGGCCTTGCCGAAGATCTCGTCCGGCGCGTACGCGTCGAGCGCGGCGGTCATGCCACGGCCTCCGCCGAGACCTGCTCTTCGAGCTGCTGCCGGCGATGCATCTCGTCGTACAGGCCGTGCATGGCGAGGAGCTCGTCGTGCGTGCCACGTTCGGCGATCTGTCCGTCAGCCAGGACGATGATCTGGTCGCAGTCCTTGACGGTCGAGATGCGATGCGACACGAGCACGGTCGTGCGGCCCTTCCTGACGTGCGCCAGGCGGCGCAGGATCTCGGCTTCGGTGTGCGTGTCGACCGACGAGAACGCGTCGTCGAGGATCAGGATGCGCGGGTTCTTGGCGATCGCCCGGGCGAGCGCCGTGCGCTGCTTCTGGCCGCCGGAAAGCGTGACGCCACGCTCACCAATGACCGTGTCGTAGCGCTCGGGAAAGGCCATCACGTCGGCGTTGAGCTGCGAGATCTCGCCGGCGTCCTTGAGGTCGGCCTCGGACAGCTCATGGGTGTGGCCGAAGCCCACGTTCGTGCGCAGCGGCATCGAGAACAGGAACGTCTCCTGCGGCACGTAGCCGATCGCCTGGCGCAGCACGGGCAGCGAATGGCGGCGCACGTCGATGTCGTCGACCAGCACCGCGCCGCCCGTGACATCGAACAGTCGCGGAATGAGGTTGACCAGCGACGACTTGCCTGAGCCCGTCGCACCGACAACGGCCAGCGACGTGCCCGCCGGGACCTTGATGTTGATGTCGCGCAGCACCGTCACGTCGCCGTACGAGAACGTGACGCCGCGGAACTCCACCTCGCCGCGAATCGGCTCGGTGGTCGCGTCGGGCAGATCGTGGATCGTCGGTCGGGCGTCGAACAGCTCGCGCAGTCGGTGCAGCGAGGCCCAGCCCGGACTGGAAGGCATTGGACACCCAGCCCAGGCTGACCAGTGGCGAGGACAGCAGGCGCAGGAGCGCCACGAATTCGACGAGCTGGCCGAGGGTGAGCTGGCCACCGATCGCCTGCTGGCCACCGACAACGAGCACGAGCAGCGTGGCCAGGCTGAGGATGCCCTCCATCGCCGGCCAGATGAGCTGCTGAGCGCGCGCGAGGTGAATTGCGCTCGACAGGTAGCGGTTGCACACCTCGCGGAAGGCCGAGACCTCCTCGCGCTCCTGGGCGAACGCCTTGACGACGCGGATGCCCGACAGGTTCTCCTGGGCGGCCGCGGAGATGTCGCTGAACTGGCCCTGGAGATCCTCGAAGCGGCGGTTCACGGCGCGGCCGACGACGGCCAGGGTGATGATCACGAAGGGCAGGATCACGATCGAGATGAGCGTCAGCTGGAGGCTGACGCTGACCATCGCCACGACCGTGAACACGACCACGGCCAAGGTCGCGACGAGGTTCACGACGCCCATCGAGAGCATCATCCGGACGGCGTTGAGGTCGTTCGTCATGCGCGCCATCAGGTCGCCGATGCGGTGATGCTGGAAGTAGGCGAGGTCCAGTCGCTGCAGGTGGTGGAAGAGGTCGTCGCGCATCTCGTACTCGACGTCGCGCGCCACGATCATGATCAGGTACCTGCCCACGGCCTGGAACAGCGCCTGCACGATGGTCAGCGCGACCATCGCCAGCCCGAGCTGGGCGATCGTCGAGAAGTCGGGCTGATTGAGGTCGTCGACGATCTGGCCGATCAGGACCGGCGGCAGGATCGACACGAACGCGCCGGCGGCGGTCAGGAGACCGCCGCCGATCAGCCAGCCGCGGTGCTCCATGAGGTAGCGCCACAGCGTCAGGCGGGCGGATGCGGCGATGCCGGGATCCATCGGCACGCGCGCGACGGCGCGCTTGGGGATCGCTGTCGTGGTCATGAAGAGATCAGGCGCCGAGACAGGGAAAGCCTCCCATCGTGATCGCGACGGACTCCGCAGCTCCGTCGAGAGTCAATTGTCGCGGACTGGCCGCTGCAGCGTGTGAGATCGGCCAATGTGGGTTACGGTGGGTAGGTCCCCACCCCCGTGGTGACCCTCCGCGTGGTCGACCCAGATCCTGAACCTGGCCGTGCGCCCGTCTATTCGGTTCGGGACTGCCGCTCCACGAGAGGACTTGACGCCATCGTCAAGACCGCGTTCGTTTCGACCTACCCGCCTCAGCGCTGCGGGATCGCCACCTTCACGGCCGACCTTGCCGCGGCCGTCGGGCATCCGGAGATCGTCGCCCTCCAGCCGCCCGAGAAGCCGGGCTTCTATCCGGCCGAGGTCGGCCGCCGGATCGCGCGCGACGTGCCCGCCGACTACCCGAGCGCCGCGCGTGGATGGACGCGCGCTCCTTCGACGTCGTCTCGATCCAGCACGAGTACGGCATCTGGGGTGGCGACGATGGCGCGTACGTGCTCGACTTCGTCGACGGCGCTGCAGACGCCGGTCGTCGCCACCCTCCACACGGTCCTGCAGAAGCCGACCGCTGCCGCAGCGGCGCATCCTCAGCGAGCTCGTCCCGCGCCGCGGCGACGGTCGTCATGTCCAGCTGCGGCGGCGTCCCTGCTGACCCGCTCCTACGGGACGACCCGTCGCGCCTCGAGGTCGTGCCCGCACGGCGTCCCACACCTGCCGCTCGTCGCTTCCGACACGGCCAAGCCGCAGCTTGGGCTCAAGGGACGCACGGTCATCCTGAGCTTTGGCCTGCTCGGCCCGGGCAAGGGTTACGAGTCGCGATCGACGCCATGCCCGCGGTCGTCGCGGCGACCCGACGGCGTTCTACGTCATCGTCGGGCGCGACCCATCCGGACCTCGTCCGGCGCGACGGCGAGGCGTACCGCGCCAGGCTCGCTCGTGGCTCGCGTCGCCCGCTCGGCGTCGGCAACCACGTCCGCTTCGTCGGCCGCTACGTCGTCGCGTCGGAGCTGGCCATGTGGCTGACGGCCGCCGACGTCTTCGTGACGCCCTACCCGAACCTCGACCAGATCGTGTCCGGCACGCTGTCCTACGCGATGGGCGCCGGCAAGGCGATCGTCTCGACGCCGTACGCCTACGCTCGCGAGCGCCTCGCCGACGGCCGCGGCCTCCTCGTTCCCGCCGAACTCCCCGACGCGCTGGCCGAGGGCCGATCGACTGGGTGCTCGAGGAGCGAGCTGCGCGCCGAGATACGGCCGCCGGGCCTACGCCCACAGCCGGGCGATGCTCTGGCCGGAGATCGGCACCGCATACCGCCAGCATGTTCGCCCGCGTCGCGGCCTGGCGCGGCCGAGATCGGTCGGCCGCGCCGATGGGACACGGCCGTCGTCAATGCCTGACCGACCGCTCTCCCGGCAGCAGCGCCGGGCACCTCGAGCGAGCTGACCGGCCCGCTCGGCATCTGGCAGCACGCCAGCGGCGTCATCGCCCGACGAAGCCGGTCCGGGCACTGCGTACCGACGATGTCGCCCGGGCACTGACGGTGGACCTGCTCCAGGCACGCACGCTCGGCTGGGACGCGGTCAGCGGCTCGGCTCGGCGGTCGTGGAATTCCTCGTCGCCGCCTTCGACCGTGCGACGCGGACCGTTCCGCAACTTCCGCGGCGCGGATGGCGACGTGGCTCGACGACGAGGGCTCGCAGGACAGCCAGGGTCGCGCGTTGCTCGCCCTGGGCAATGCCGGTCGCGACACGCCGGACGCTGGCCTGCGCCGCGACGCGCACAGACCCTGTTCCAGGCGGCCCTGCCGGCGCGCCGCACGCCTGACCTCGCCCGCGGGCGGTGTCGTCGGCGCTCCTCGGCTGCGACGCCGCGCTGCAGCGGCGGCATGCGCCGGCGAGACCGAGCGACGTCTTCGCGCTCCTCGTCGGCCGGCTGCGCACGGCCTTCGCGTACCTGGACCTCGACGGCGACTGGCCGTGGCCGGAGCAGACGCCTGACCTACGAGAACGCGTCCTGCCCGCACGCCCTGATCGTCGGCGGGCCGCCGGCTGTCGCGACGCGCGCCTGCGCAGCGTCGGCCTGCACGTCCTCGATTGGCTGATCGCGTCCAGACGTCGCGCCGCGGAACCTTCACGCCCATCGGCAACGACGGCTGGTGGACGCACGGCGGGACGCGCCGCCAGTTCGACCAGCAGCCGATCGAGGCCACGGCCGTGCATCCTGGCCGCGGCCGTTGCCTTCGAGTCGACCCAGGACGCGCGGCTACCGACGCTCGGCGGAGGCCGCCTACGCCTGGTTCCTGGGCGACAACGACGCGGGTCTCGCCGTCGCCGACGTCGCCACTGGCGGCTGCATCGACGGCCTGTCCGCGGACCGCGTGAACGCGAACCAGGGCGCCGAGTCGACCCTCATGTGGCTGACCGCGCTCGAGACGATGCGCGCGCTGCGGACGCGCGCGATGCCTCTCCAAGGCCCGCGTGTGCTGCGCGCCAGGTCGGTACTGCGTCGGACAACAGCACCGGGAGCCTGAACTCGCGCTAACGTCACCTTCTTGAACGACCTGCCGCTCCCGCTCCTGCTGGTCATCTTCGTCGCCGCCGGCGCCGCGGTCTGGATGGCCGGCAGCAGGCTGTCGATGGCCACCGACGTGCTCGACACGAGGCTCGGCCTCGGCGAGGCGTTCGGCGGGCTCGATCCTGCTGGCGATCGTCACGAACCTGCCCGAGATCGCGATCGTGGTCAGCGCCGCGCTGACCCACCAGGTCGACATCGCCGTCGGCAACATCCTCGGCGGCATCGCGCTGCAGACCGTCGTCCTGGTGATCCTCGATCGCCGTCGGGCTGCCCGGCACCGTAGCCGCTCAGCTATCGGGGCGCCTCGCTGCTGGTGCTGCTCGAGGCAGGCATCGTCGTGGCGGTGTTGAGCGTCACGGTGATGGGCAGCCAGCTCCCGGTCGATCTCTTGTTGTGGCGCATCGATCCGGCCGCCCTGCTCATCGTCGTCGTCTGGGTGGCCGGGCTCTTCCTCGTCTATCGAGCCCGCAAGGGGCTGCCGTGGCATCAGCAGGGCCAGCCGCCCGATGGCCAGGAGCGACCGCGCGGGCACTCGAAGAAGGCCCGCGTCGAAGCAGGCGATGGAGCGCGGCATGAGCACCGACGCGCGCCATCGTCGTGTTCGTCGATCGGCGCGGCCGTGACGCTCGCCGGCCGGCGCCGTGCTCGAGCTCAGCGGCGAAGGCATCGCCACGCAGATCGACATGAGCGGCGTCCTCTTCGGGTCGACCGTGCTCGCGGCGGCCACCTCGCTGCCGGAGGTCTCGACCGGCCTGGCCTCCGTGCGGATGGGCGACTACCAGCTCGCGTTCGGCGACATCTTCGGAGGCAACGCCTTCCTGCCGGTCCTGTTCCTGCTGGCCGGCCTGCTGTCCGGCCAGGCGGTCGTGCCCCAGGCCCAGGTCACCGACATCTACCTGACCGGCCTCGGCGCGCTGCTCAGCGTGGTGTACATGTTCGGGATCCTGTTCCGACCCACGAACGATCGCCCGAATCGGCATCGACTCGGCGGTCGTTCTGCGCTGTACCTGCTCGGGATCGGCCGGCCTGGTCGCGATCGGCGGCTCGTAATCGAGACTTGTCAGCGGCGGCGAGGCTCGACGACTACCTGGCCGTCGACCTTGATCCGGGTGGTGTTCATGTTGTAGCCGGCTCGAATGGCAGCGACTGATTGATCCACGTTCGCGCGGACCATGTGGCTGGTGGATGTCCGCCAGTGTTGCCCGCGGCGTCGAGCTCGTCGATCGTGACTGTTGCGTTGTTCTGCATCGTGCCTCGTTTGTCGCCGACCGCGGGCATTGCTGGCCAGTGCCGTTAGTCACAGCCCATCCCCTGCGCCTGAGTTCGATGGCCGCGGCATGGGAGAGATACGCGTTCGGGCCGGTAGCTCAGCGGCAGAGCAGGGGACTTTTAAGCATTGCCGGCTGAGCGCTGTAGCACCCCGAGTGGGGATGCGAGCGTACGCCGCACAGTTATCGGCTGTAAGCTCCCCGTGTTGGAATGGTTCGCCGCGACTGCTATGCGGCGCCTGCCGTCGCCGTCGCCGTCGCGCGTCCTCTCGCCTACGTCCAGTCACCGTTTGTGTGCCCGGCGGGTTCTGGGCGAGATCAGTGCGCGCCTTGCAGTCACGGCGAGCGCGGTCGCAGCACCTCCGGTGTGAGATCGGAACGTTCGCCACCCAGCGCCAGCTCGTCGTGACCGACCAGCCACGCAAGGGACGCCCTCACCTTCGTCGTCTCGCCCCGTCAGTGTGCCGCTTGTGCTTCCTACTGACGGTTGTGACCGGGCCTCCCGCCCACAGGACCGGGCCGTCGAACGACTGAAGAACGTCTAACTCGCGAACCTCGGGATCGCCCAGGGAACCGCATCCAGTGAGTCGATCCGTTCCCGGCGCCCGGTCGGGCTCTCCTCAACAGTTCGCTCTGAGCGAAGCAGCCCAGCCTGAGGGTACTTCCCGGCGACTCGCCTCCCGGACGCGGCGACGCACGAAGATGACGTAACCAGCCACGTCGTCGAGGCGCGACCTCGGAGATGGCGCGGCAAGAAGGACGGTTACTGATCTTCGTGTAGCCAGAGACCGCTGACAGGCGAAGTTGCCCGCAGCTCGCGTGACAGGGTCACGTCCATGACCGCACCTGGAGGCTTCCCGTTCACCTCCTCGCCCGTCCCGTATAGGCGCGTGTGCACGGATCATCCACGACGTCGCTTGGCCCGCCGACGAGAAGGAAAGACGTCAATACTCGCGAGTCTGCGTCGAGGTTGCCGCCTCGATCTGACCGGCGGCCCACTCACTCGCGAGACGGGTCACCTGCCAGGATGGTCGGGCCACTCGCCCACACGGTCGCTCAGCGGAGCCGAGGCCGCGGGTGCGCCAGGCACGCGGCGATCGACAGCAGAGTTGGCGTCACGAGAAGGCAGGTGCCGTCGCGTTCCTCGATCGATCAGCCCGGTTGGTCACTGCACTTCACCAGCCCTGGAGGGGTACACATTGGCCTCGGTTAACTGACACGCGGGCGGAACGTTTCCACACTTGACGCCAACTGCGGCTCGTCTTCGTGAACGTGCTCCATACGCGACATTCGCTTCGGCTTTGACGCTGATGGCCAGGCTGGTTCGCTCCCCCTGCGTCGCCGCCATTCTGGCTGTCCGACGAACCCCGTCAACTCATAGGCACCAGCGGTGACAACGTCCAGCGTACTTCAAAGCCCGAGGTAGTCGGAGGAGATCGGTACGCCCGCTGATCTGCGCTTCGCCGCGGAGTCGAAGCTCGGTGCCGAAGTCGGCGAACGACTTCTCGCCGAGTCGAGGATCAGCCTGCCTGGTCGATAGTCCTGGGCTACGGTCGGCGGCATTTCGACAGAGAAGTGAGCCAGTCACGTCGTCGAGGACCCGTGCAGCTGCGTCCACTGACACCTTCGAGTCGGACGGCCCGCTCGTCTCGGACGTCCGGACCACGTTCTGACAGCGCGCCTCGTTAGGCAGGTTGGCGCCGACTCCTCGGAGTCGCGGTCGACGCCGTTCATGTCGATCGCCGACGGCGGATCGGCCGTCGGCGGAACGTTTCTCCGTGCGGAAGCGGCCATGAGCGGCTTGATCGGGTGTCGGATGTCGCTGGGCGGGGCGTGAGATCCGAACTCGGCGAGTTCACGTCCTGCTCTCGCCGTTGATCCCACGCGACGCGATCGATGACGAACTTTGATGCGCAACTCCACCCGGTCATCCGGTTTGCACTTGCCACGCCCTCTCCGATCCACGTGCCCGATCGACACACCGCTCCACGCGGCATCGCCTTGCGAGGTAAACGGCGAATTCCCGTTCGCTGCCTCGCGCGGAGGTGGTCGGTCGGATCGCGATACCGGTGCCTGGCGGCACGTGGTGTCGTCGAACGTGATCCGGTCCGAACCCCATCGTCACCGACGGGTCTAGGCACAACGGGCACGGAGATCATCGTTCTTGGCTCCAATCGCGCCGAACCGCCGGCGACCATCCCCATCGAGCTTGCCAGCGGCGGCTAGCTCGTGCATCTGCGCCACGCTGATCACGGGCATACCGAAGATCGATGACGGGAACACGCTCGATGCGGCGGACTCTTTCACTGTCGGTGTGGCTGGCTTGAATTCAGCGTCGGCGTCGCAGTCGGCAACGGGCACGATGATCGAGGGCACGATCGTTCGACCAGGCGGAGCGGTCGGAGTCGGCGGCGTAGTCGGACAGGCGGCGGCGAGCCGATCGCGACTACTAGGCGTGCGAGTCGAGTTGCCGGCTCCGACATCGATGCAAGCATGCGACGCGCCACTAGCGGTCTCGTTGCTCGCCGCCAAGCCTGGCTCCGGCCGTCGCTGACCGCAGCGAAGAGGCAACTGCAGCTGTTCGAGCGCTGTGGCGTCGCCTTGGTCATGCTCCTCTGACAGTTCTCTGCTCGAAACTCAGCGTGAACTGCGGCAATTACATGGGCCGGTAGCTCAGCGGCAGAGCAGGGGACTTTTAATCCTCGTGTCCTGGGTTCGAATCCCAGTCGGCCCTCCACCTCGAACTGTCTCTCGTCTCTTACGCTGATCGGACCGACTTTCGGTTCGACAAGCGAGGAGGCTCAAGCATGGCCGGCGACCCGCGCGCTCCACTGACGTTTCTCGGCATCGCCGGCAGTCTCAGGCGAGCGTCATTCAACCGAGGCCTGAATTCGAGCCGCGGCCGAGGTGGCCCCGCCGGGCACCAAGGTCGTGCCCTTTGACCTCGCTGACATCCCGCTGTTCAACGCCGATGTCGAGGAACGGGGAGATCCGGCCGCCGTAGCCGAATTCAAACGCGCGATCGCGGCGGCCGATGCGCTTCTCATTGCGACGCCCGAGTACAACCATTGCGTGCCCGGCGTCCTCAAGAACGCGATCGACTGGGCGTCCAGGCCCGCGCGACGGTCCGCCCTGAGTGGCAAGCCGGTTGCGATCATGGGTGCTTCGACTGGCCCGGGCGGCACGGCGCGTGCTCAGGCCCAGATGCGCGATGGCTTCGTCTTCACGAACGGCCTTGTGCTGCCATTGCCTGAGGTCCTGGTCGGTGGGGCCGGCCAGAAGTTCGACGAAGAGGGCAACCTCACCGACGCGCAGACGCGCCAGGATGTGCGCGATCTGCTCGTCGCGCTGGGAGCTTGGACCCGGCGATTGCAGTTCGCCGCCGATAGCGCCGTCGCGAGCTGATCGCGCTTGCGATCAGGCGGTCGCGAGCGACTCGGCAGCGGCGGCGCTTGGTCGGACGCTCAGTCGTGACCGGACGAGGCCGACCGCGAGCAATGCTGCGATCACGCTGACGACGTAGGGCGCGGCAGGCCCGACCTGCGCGAAGAGCAGCCCGGCGCTGATCGGCCCGACCAGCTGGATCGCTGATCCGATCGCCGACACGCCGCCCGCTAGCGCGCCCTGCTCGTCGTCCGGGACCGCGTTTGAGAGCAGGCCCTGGAGGGTGGCAGTGGTTGCTCCTTCGGCCGTGGCAAAAGTCAGGCCGGCAATGACGAGCACGATGGGATTCGGCACGACTACGGCCACGGCCACGATTGCGGCCGACGAGGTCGCCACGCCGATCATGCCGCCGAGGACCACGCCACGTTCGCCGGCGAACTTGATCATCAGTCCGAGCAAACCGCCCTGGACGATGATGTCGACCAGGCCGACGCCGGTCAGGAGCAGGCCGATCTGGAGCGGTTGCCAACCCACGACGTCAAGAGCGAAGACCGGGAAGGTGCTGGCCAGCACGGTGAGCGTGACCATGAGCAGGCCAAAGCCGATCAGCAACGGGCGCAGGTTGGGCCGGCGCAACTGTGCCGCCATGGACCCGAAGGGGTTCAGGCTGGCCAGCTTGAACGGCTCGGCGGCCGTCCGGTTTTCCGCGGCGAGGCTTTCGGGCAGGGCCACGAGCGCGATCACGGCCGTCAGCGCGCTGGCGCCGGCGGCCAGGAAGATGGGCGCGGCCACGTTCACGCTGGCGAGCAGGCCGCCGATCGCCGGGCCGACCAGGAACCCGACGCCGGAGACTGCGCCGGCCAGACCAAAGCGCTTCGCGCGGTCCTTGGGATCTGTGATGTCGGCCATGTAGGCGAAGGCGACAGACATGTCACCGGCGGTGACGCCGTCGACGACGCGCGCGATGAGCAGCACGGCCAGCGAGCCGCCGATGCCGAAGAGCAGCCAGCCGATCGCTGACCCGATGAGGCTGACGATCAGGATTGGCCGCCGACCGAGTCGATCGGAAAGGGATCCGAGCACGGGTGCTGCGAACAGCGCGCAACCGGCGTAGACGGACTCGAGGACACCGACCCACAACGCGATAGACATCGTGTTGGGCACCAAGCCCTGGACGACGAACGGGAGCACCGGGAACACGACGGACATGCCCAGGGCGCTCAGGAAGGTGACGGCCAGCAGGACGGGCAAGGCCGCCCTGCTGGGTTGATTGGCCATGGCTGCTACTCGGCCAGGATCAGGTAGACCTGCTTGCGCGCCTGGTCGATCAGCTCGATCGCCTTGGCGACCTGCTCGTCGGTGCCAGTCCTGCCCACCTGCTGCGAAGCGTGGAGCAGGGCAAAGACCGACTCGCGCAGCGCGGTCTGCGGACCTGCGGCCTCAGCGGCCTCGTCCCATGGCGCGCGGTGGTGGGTGCGCTGGGCAAGCTGGCGGCCCTTGTCGGTGATCGTGTAGACGCGCTTGTCGTCCTGCTGATCGCCGGTGATCAGGCCGAGCGCCTCCATCTGCTCGAGCGCCGGGTAGACCGAGCCTGCGCCCGGAGTCCACGCGCCGCCGCTGCGGGTGGCGAGCTCCTGGATGATCTGGTAGCCGTGCATCGGCTGCTCATCGAGCAGCGCGAGGATCGCGACCTGCATGCCGCCGCGGCGCATCCGGCCACCACCGCCGCGACCGAAGCCACCCCAGCCGCCCGGACCGAAGCCCGGCGCGCCGGCGAAGCCGCGCATGCGCTGGCGCATGCCGTGTTGATGCCGAGGATCGTGCCATCCGGCAAACGTCTCGGCTGTTTCCTTGTCTGTTCCCATCGCGGGACCTCCATGAGTGGCTATCTAACGATGTGGACACGATATATCGATATCTATGCCTTGTCAAGAAGGGCGCGAAAAGGACAGCGCATACTCCGTTGGTAATGCCCGATACGCACCACAAGGCGGCCCCAGATCAGCGCCTGGACGACGACTTCTACTTCCGGGCGCTGATGGACGCGACGTCGGACAGCATCTACTTCAAGGACCGTGATTGCCGCCTCCAGCGCGTGAGCCTGCGGCTCGCCCAGAACCTCGGCTACACGGACCCGGCCGACGTGATCGGCAAGACCGACCGCGAGCTCTTCGGCGAGGCGTTCGGCCAGCAGACCTTCCTCGATGACATGCGCATCATGGATTCAGACGAAGGCATCGTCGGCCTCGTCGAGAGTCGCGTGCTCGAGGACGGCCGCGTGAACTGGACGCTGACGAGCAAGCTGCCGCTCCACGACGCGACGGGCAACGTCGTCGGCCTGATGGGCATCACGCGCGAGATCAACGAGCTCAAGCAGACCGAGATGGATCTGCAGGACCTCGCGACCCATGACACGCTGACCGGACTGCCCAACCGATATCTGATGATGGATCGCTTCCGGCGCATCCTGCTCCAGGCCAAGCGCTCCGACGCCATCGTCGGCGTCCTGTTCCTCGATCTCGACGGCTTCAAGGCGGTCAACGATGCATACGGGCACGACTTCGGCGACCTAGTGCTGCGCGCTGTTGCGGAGCGATTAGTGACCAGCGTCCGCTCGAGCGACACCGTCGCGCGCATCGGCGGCGACGAATTCGTCGTCATCCTCGATGCGCTCGACAAGGCCGAGCACGCGCAGGTCGTGGCCGCCAACCTGCGCCGCAACCTGGCACGGCAGATGACCCTGGAGCGACGCAGGGTGAAGCTGACGGTGAGCATCGGCATCAGCCTCCGGCCGCACAACGGATCAGAGGCGGAGGTCCTCCTGCGCGCGGCCGACTACGCGATGTATCTCGCCAAGAAGGGCGGCAAGGACGCGTGGGCGATGTGTCCGACCGATCCGGTTCTCGCGACCACGGAGCTCGCCGCCAGGGACTGAAGCGCGTCAGGCGGCCACGCCGCCATCCTGGGCGAAGACGGCGTACTCACCGCTGTAGCGCACGTCGAGCAGGTTGTTGAACAGGTTGAGCATGTTGATGAAGCCGATCAGGAACGACAGCTCGACCAGCTCTGGGTCGCTGAACAGCTCCTTGAGCTCGGCGCGCAGCGCGTCTGGGATGTGGTTCGAGTCGGTCATTGCCGCGCGCGTGTACTCGACCGCGACTCGCTCGCGCGGCGCCAGCCCGTGCGGGTGGGCAATGGCGACGAGCGGGTCCGCGATGATGTCCGAGATGCGCACGAGGTCGCAATGCGAGTTCGTGCAGAACTGGCAGTCGTTGCGCTCTGAGGCGGTGATGATGACCAGCTCCTTGACGCGCCGCTCGAGCAGGCCGCCCGGGTAGACGCTGGTCGCCGAAGCCGGCAAAGCCGCGCAGGATCTCCGGCCGCAGGCACATCGCCTGGATCATCTCGACCGGCGGCCGGCCACGTTCCCACAGGGCGCGGCTCTCGTCGAAGGATGGATCGTCCTTGACGGCCTCGAACGCCGAGCGGATCTGTTCCGGGCTGACTGTCACGCGCATGTGCGCCCCTCCACCAAACATCGTCCTTGCGATGCTCATATCCTCGGGCTTGTGGCACAGTCAGGCGAGGCGGCCCCGGCAGACCCGGCCCTGGTCGACGCGGCTCCGCGCTTCGGCGCGCAGGAATCGCGCACCTGGAGCCCCGGGCCGCGGCGCATCGTGGCCGAGATCGTCGGTGCCTTCGGGCTGACGGCCGTGGCCGGTCTGGGCGACGTGGCGGGCTTCGTGACCGGCGGCGAAGTGACGCCCGTCGCGCGCGCGATCGCGCCGGGGCTGTTCGTGATGGCCTTCATCTATGCCATCGGCGACGTCTCCGGCCTGCACATCAACCCAGTTGTGACGCTCGGCTTCACGCTCAAACGCCTGTTTCCGGCGCGCTGGCTGCCGGCGTATTGGGTCGCCCAGCTCGTCGGCGCCACGCTCGCCGGCCTGCTGCTCGTCCTGCTCTTCGGCCATGACGCCGCGACCCATGCTGTAACGGAGCCGCACGGCATCGAGCCGTGGGTCGCCCTGGTCCTCGAGATCATCCTGTCCGGCATCCTCGTCGCGGTCATCCTGGGCACGGCCGATCGTGCCCATCTCGTCGGTCCCAATGCGGCGATCGCGGTGGGCGCCACGATCATCCTGTGCGGCCTCGTGGCACTGCCGCTCGAGGGCGCGTCGATGAACCCCGTCCGCTCGATGGGACCGGCGCTGGCTACGCTCGACCTGGGCAGCCTGTGGATCTACCTGGTAGGTCCGCTGGTCGGCTCGCTCCTCGCCGTCGGGTTCATGGACTTCGTCCACGGGGAAAGACACGACCTCGACAAGGCGCAGGAAGCCGCGCGCGGCCGGCGCGGCTAGGCCGTCAACTCTTTCGCGCCTTCCAGGCTTCCTCGCTCGGCCACTGGCGCGCCCACTCGGACGTGACCCACTCGTAGTGGCTCGTGGCCCCCTCGGGCGGCCGCAGCTCGATCAGCTCCTCGATCTCAAAGCCGTTGGCGCGCAGCAACCTGATCCAGTCGCCGTGGCCGAGGTGGAACTCGACGCTGTCGCTGTCCGGCCACTCGGACCGATGCATGCCGAAGTACGGCCGGCGCAGAGTCTCCCCGGCTGGTCCCTCCGCTTCGTAGTCGGGCACGAAGAGCATGACCATCGTGGCGTTGGTCAGGAAGACGAGCCGGCCGCCCGGGCGCAGCAGCCGCGCGGCCTCGGGGATCCACTTGTACGGGTCGGCCCATAGCGCGGCGCCGTACTCCGAAACGGCAAGGTCAAACGACGCGTCCGGCAGCGGAACGGTCTCGGCATTGCCCAGGATGAGCGGAAAGTCGAGCCCGAATTCGTGCTGGAATTTCCTCGCGGACTCGAGCTGGCGCGGCGAGTTGTCGATCCCGACGGGCTTGGCGCCACGGCGCGCGAGCCACGCCGACACATACCCGGTGCCACACCCGAGCTCGATCACGTCCAGGCCGCTGACGTCGTCGGGCAGCAGGTGGACCTCCGACTCCGGGATGCCCCAGATGCCCCAGTAGATCTGCTGGCTGGCCCAGGCACGATGGCCGGAGTCGACGTATTCGTCGGCGAGGTTGTCCCAGTAGCCACGGTTCCTTTGGACGTGCTCGGGCAGTGCCTCGCTCGTGTCGCTCACAGGCCGAGCATCGCGCGGGTCGGCATTGCGCCGCGGGCGCCGCGCGCGGCCACGGACAGCGTCGCTGCACGGACGGCGACGCGCGCGGCCGTGGCGAGATCGGAGCCTGCCGCGATCTCGGCCGCCAGCGCGCCACAGAACGCGTCACCGGCGCCGGTCGTGTCCAGGACCTCGACATACGGCGCCGGGATGTGGTCGACGGCCGACGTGGTGACGATCACCGCGCCGCGCGCGCCGATGGTGACGATGACGGTATTGCCCGTCCGCGCGGCGAGCAGCCGGCCGGCAGCGACCGGGTCGCGCTCGCCGGTGAGCGCCTCTGCCTCCATCTCGTTCGGGATCGGAATCGGCCGAAGCCCGATCAGCTCGCTCGGGATGGAGCGTGCCGGCGCCGGATTGACGAGCAGCGTCATGCCGGCCGCGGCGCCAAATTGGGCGCCCGCGACGACTGCGTCGTCGCGAATTCTCGAAGTTGGTCAGCAGGACCTTGGCGGTAACGGGCGCATCGCGCAGCTTCCTGGCCACGAAAGGGCCGTCGACCCGCCCGTTTGCGCCCGACGCGACCGCGATCTGGTTCTGGCCACGGCCGTCGACAGTGATCAGCGCGATGCCGGTGGAATTCGGCCGTCAGCACGCCGATGCGGCTGACATCGACGCCCTCGGCACGCAGCTCGTCGAGCGCGGCACGCCCAAAATCGTCGACGCCCACTGCACCGACGAACGCCACCGCGGCGCCCATCCGTGCGGCAGCCACGGCCTGATTCGCGCCCTTGCCGCCCTGGTGCTGGGCGAAGATGCCGCCGGCCACGGTCTCGCCGCGCTCGGGCAGCACGGCCACCGAGACGACGAGGTCGACGTTGATGGATCCGACAACCAGCACCGTCCCCCGCGGCGGCTGTGGCTCAATCAGTGGACGGCTCCTTATTGGGGCGACAGGTAGACCGTGAGCGTAACGTCAGTCGCCCTATCGTCGCCGACCCGCGCGAGATCCGCTGGCGACCACGGTGCACGGCCGCACGATCCACCGGCCGGAAGACTTTGCTGTGCCGAGCCGCATCGATCTGTCCCGACTGCGCATCGCGCTCACCCCGGATTTCGGCTTCGCGCCGACCGAGCGTCACATCGCCGAGGTGTTCGCCGACAGGACCGGGCTGTTCCGCCACGTGTTCGGACGCGCAGAGGATACCACGCCCGACTGCACAGGCGCCGATGAAGCGTTCGAGGTCCTGCGGGCCGTCGCGTTCCTCGCGGGCCATCTCGAGAGGCTGCGCGCTCACCCGCAGGACGTCGGGCCGAATGTGCGCGCCAATGTCGAGGAGGGTTTGCGCTACACGGCGACCGACGTCGCGCGTGCGCACGCACTGCAGACCGCCATGTATCGCCGCTGGCAGGATTTCTTCCAGCATTGGGATGTGATCCTGACGCCGTCGATCACGATCAGTCCGCGGCCGTGGCGCGAGCTCTATCCGGCGGAGATCGATGGCAGACAGGCCCGGACGTATTTCCACTGGCTGGCGCTGGCTTATGCGGTGACGCTGCCGGGTCATCCGGCGGTGTCACTGCCGGTAGGTCTCGATCGTCACGGCATGCCGTTCGGCCTGCAAATTGTCGGCCCGCGTGGCGGCGATGCGTTCGTGCTGTCTGTTGCCGCCGAACTGGAGGCGTTGCTGGCAGGCGATACCCGCACGGCGCGGCCGGTGCCGGACATCGCGCGGCTCAAGTCGGCGCGGCCGATCAGCGAGATGGCAGGTTTTCTCGGCTTCGATTGAATTATGGATGCGGCGGCAGGAGGCGGATGGCGGTGAGGATCACGCCGACCGCAACCGCCATCATGCCGCCGAGCCTGATCGTGAGATCCCGGCGCAGCAACTCCATTTCTGCCTTCACCTCGGTTCTCGGGTGTCGATATGTCGCTTTTGACCGCGACGACGTCACCCTTCGTTGCCAATTCCGCGCCCGTCAGCGCTTCCGCCAGTGCCTCTGACGCGCCGGCCGCCGCCGACGCGGCCAAACCAGCGTCCTCCAGGCGGCGTGCAAAATTCAGCGTGTCGAACGGGACGGCGTTCATGGCTCAACCTTATGGCAGCACAGGCAAGGCAGTCCACCAGCGATAGCTTAACGCGCGGTTGAAACAGCCCTCATCACCAAGCTGATGAACTCATCGACCGCTGCGGGATCCATCCAGCGCATCACCGCCACCAGATCGTTCGTCGGATCGACCCAGGTGATGTTGCCGCCAGCCCCCGAGGCCAAGAAGCTCGTCTCTGACGCGCTCGGATAGCGCGTCCTCCCGGTATTCAGCCACCACAGCAGCCCATAATTCGAATGCAGCGCGCACGGCTTCAGTGACTCCTCGATCCAGCTCTCGGGCAGCAACCGCCGCCCTTCCCACGCGCCGCGGCGCGCCATGAGCAGGCCGATGCGCGCCTGGTCCTCGGCGTGGATAGAAATCCCACCGCCCCAGTGGCTGCCGCCTGACACTGACTCGATCATCCGCCCATCGATCTCCACCATCGATGTGCGATAGCCGTGCCATCTCCAGTCGGTCGACGCGCCGATGGGACGCATGATGCGTTCGGCAAACACCTCGGGCAGCGGCCGGCGGAAGCGCCGCAGCAGAGCCAGCGCAAGTCGATTCACCCGCACGTCGTTGTATTCCCAGAACGTGCCGGGCGGCCGCAGCGGTCGCGCGTCACCCTTGCGGCCCTTCCCTTCCGCCGCAAGGTTACGGTTGCGATCGACGATGTCAGACTTGCCGAACAGCGTGCCCTCCCATTCGGAGGTCTGCTGCAGCAGGTGCCGCCAGGTGATGACCCCGTTGTGCGGTCCGTCGAACCCGCCGTCGTCCACTATCCGGCCAACCGGCTCCTCGAGTTCCGCTATCAACCCGTCAGCCACTGCGAGGCCCGCCAGCAGACTCAAATAGCTCTTGGCGACGGAAAAGGTGAAGTCCACCTGCCGCGTGTCGCCCCAGCGCGCGACCACTGAACCTCCCCGCAGGATCAGCCCATTCGGACCACCTCGTGGACGGATTGGCCCGAGAATCTCGTTATGCGGCGGGGGCTCGAAGAAGCCGGCCTCGAGGTGCGCGCGCAGATCACGCGGCCATGGCGTCTCGCGCGACAGAGCGAAATCGACAGCGCCGTCCAACATGGGTCCTCCTGGGTGCCTTGGCCCGGGATACCACATCGACGCCAGGGCGCGCATACTGCAACCGGGAATCGCCGAGCGCGGGATTAACCGCCGGGCGGGGCATTGGGACCGGGAGACGCTCGTGGCAAGGCTTGAGCGCAACGTGAAACGTGCGGCGCTGCTGAGCAGCCCGCTGTTTGCTGCCATGCGATCGGACGAACTCGACGAGATCCTGAAGTTCGCCTCGGAGCGGCGCGCGCGCCGTGGTCAGACGATCCTTCAGCGCGGCGATGATGGCTCCTCGCTGATGGCGGTGCTGCGCGGTCGCGTCCGCATCAGCTCCATCTCGGGCGACGGCAAGGAAGTGACACTGAACGTCATCAACCCAGGCGAAATCTTCGGGGAGATCGCCCTGCTCGACGGCGAACCGCGCAGCGCCGATGCCACTGCGATCGAGGACACTCTACTGCTGGTCGTCGAACGGCGGCACTTCCTGCCCTTCCTACGCCAGAACGAGGACCTGTTCCTCCGCCTGCTCGCCGTGCTGTGCAGCCGGCTGCGGCGGACCAGCATAACCTTGGAAGAGATCGCGCTGTTCGATCTGCCGGTGCGCCTCGCGCGCGTGCTGCTGAAGCTGGCTGACGACTACGGTCGGCCGAATGCCGCCGGCACGCGGATTGACCTGAAGCTTTCGCAGCGCGATCTGAGCAATCTGGTCGCGTCGTCGCGCGAGAGCGTCAACAAGCAGCTGCGCACGTGGCGTGAGACCGGCGTCGTCGATCTGGAGGACGGTTTCGTCGTGCTACGGCGGCCGGCCGAACTGCAGCGGCTCACCGACGTCAAGTGATAATCCGATTCGGCGACGCGGTCGTTGACACGGCGCGGTGCAACCCGGTGTTCTAGATCGCATGCGAATCGTAGCCTGTATCGTCGCGGCACTGGTTCTGCTGCAGGCTCGACCCGCGGCTTCCCAGGGCACGATGCACAGCCAATACTTCATCACCAGCGATGGCGTTCGCCTGCATTATCTGGAGGCTGGGCCGACACTCGGCCACACCATCGTCTTTGTGCCAGGCTGGACCATGCCGGCCTGGATCTGGCTGCCGCAGATTCAGGCCTTTGCGGGACGCTATCACGTGGTGGCATTCGATCCGCGCGGTCAGGGCGACTTGGATGCGCCTGCCTCGGGCTATGAGCCCGGACGACGCAGCCAGGACATTGCCGAGCTGATCGCCAATCTTAAACCGGTGCCGGTACTGCTGGTCGGCTGGTCGCTCGGCGTGCTCGACACACTGGCCTATGTGCGGGAGCACGGCGACGAGATGGTGGCCGGGCTGGTGCTGATCGACAACTCGGTTGGCGAAGAGCCACCGCCGCCGCCTCATGCGCCGCGCCGCCCCGTGCCCGCACTGCCGCACGCCATCGCCATGCATCGCTTCGTGCTTGGCATGTTCCATCACCGGCCGAGCGAGAGCTATCTGGATCGCCTCACCGAGGCCTCGCTCCACACGCCCGAACGCGCGAGCCGGGCATTGCTGTCATATTCGTGGCCGCGCGCCTGGTGGCGTGACGCAGTGTATTCCACCACCAAACCGGTGCTTTACGTAGTGCGGCCGGGCTGGCTGTCCGACCAGGCGGCAAACCTCGCGCACAACCGGCCCGGCACGCAGATCGCGATATTCGGTGACGCCGGCCACGCGCTGTTCGTCGATGATGCGGCGCGGTTCAACGCGCTGCTGGCAGGCTTCATCGCCCGGACCGTATGGCCGTGACGGCGCGCGCCGCTCTGGTGCCGCTGTTCCTCGTGTCGCTGGCCGCCGTGGGATACGAGACGGCACTCACCCGCTACTTCGCGGTCGCCAAGTGGTCCGAGTATGGCTACTGGGTGATCTCCATCGTGATGGTGGGATTCGCGTTCAGCGGCGTGCTCCTGGCGCTGTTCCGCGACGTATTCGCGCGCCACGGCGAGACGCTGCTGTCGGCGCTCCCGGCACTGCTGGTGGCGACGGCGGCGATCGGCTTCCATTTCACCACCACAAACCCGTTCAACCCGCTGCAATTGCAGAATCCAGTGACCTGGGAGGCGCAACTCTGGAACATCGCCGGCTATTACGCGTGCCTGCTGCCTTTCTTCTTTCTGGTCGGCACGTTCATCAGCCTGAGCTTCGTGCTGAATGCTGACCGTATCGGCCAGGTCTACGGCTATGATTTGACCGGCGCGGGTACTGGTGCCGCGTTCGTGCTGGCGGCGATGTTCGTGGTGCACGCGTTCTTCCTGGTGCCGCTGTTGCTGGTCCCGCTGGCGGCGAGCGCCTGCTTTGTGGCAGGGCGCCGGCGCTGGGCGGGCGCGGCGGCAGCCGGTGTCGCGCTACTCGGCGCCGAGGCGTTACTGCTGCTCGACAACCGGGCGGAATTCAACGACTTCAAGGCGATATATGCGCCGCTTCACACGCCTGATGCACGCGTCGTCGCCAGCGTGCTGTCCCCGCGCGGCGACTACGCGCTGCTGGACGACTTCACCGAACGGGTGGACACCGACATTTCCAACAACGCCGGCATGTTGGGTGTGCCCGGCCCGCCACGCACCTTCGGGCTGTACCGGGACGGCAACCGCATCGCCGCGCTGCCCAAACCTGGTGAGCTGGACGTCGGCTACGCGCCGGCGTCGCTGGATGCGCTGCCGTATCTGCTGATCCCGCACGCGAACGTATTGCTGGCAGGCGCATCGGGAGGCTTCCGCACCGCGGAGATCCTCGCGCTGGGTGCGGCGCAAGTCCATGTGCTGGAGCCGGAGCCGGTGCTCCTGCGCGCGCTGGAGCAGGGCCTCGGACCGTCGCCTGCGCAGGTCGGCGACGCCCGGGTGACGGTGTCGGGCGCGGGGCCAGTGGGGGCTATCCGCAGCGGCGGGGATTACGACATCATCGACCTGTCCGCCGATTTTCTGGATACCGCCGAGGCCAACGTCACGGCATTTACAGTGCAGGCGATCGCGGCAGACCTGCTTGCATTGCGGCCAGGTGGGATCGTGTCGATTCCGGTTTCGATCCGGGATTTTCCGGTCTACGCATTGCGTGTGCTGGGAACCGCACGGGCCGCACTGCTTGCCGCGGGCATCGAGGATCCGGCTGCGCATGTGATCGTCTATCGCTCTGCGTGGGGCGCGCGCATCCTGTTGTCCAACCGGCCCTGGGACGCCGCGCGAATCGCCAGGCTGCGCAAGTTCAGCGACGAGCGCTCGTTTGACGTGTCGTGGTATCCGGGCATGGATCCGGTGGCCGCGCGCGGCAGCATCTACAACGACCTGCCGGCGGTCTCGTTTGCCAACGGCGAGGTCACCTCCAACGGGCCGGACGATTCGATCGCCGACGAAGCGCGCCCGGTGCTGGCGAATGCCCCGACACCGTCGCGCTCAGCCTTCAACCTGGCACCGATTACACTGGATCGACCGTTCTTCTATGCGGTGCTGCGCCTGGATCAGCTCAATACGATATTGCAGCGGCTGGAGATTCTGCCACAGACGGAGATCGGCGCGCTGGTCAATCTCGCCGTGCTCGCGCAGGCAGTGGTGATCGCAGTCCTCGTGCTCCTGGTACCATTGGTTGCGCCCCGCAGACTGCGCCTGCCGGAAGGTGGACTGCTGCGGCCGATTGTGTATTTCCCCGTGCTCGGCCTGGGGTTCCTTTTCATCGAGATATTCCTGATCGAGAAGGCCAGCCTGTGGCTGAACGACCGCACCTCGGGCTTCGCCCTGGTGCTCACCGGCATGCTGATCTTCTCGGGGCTGGGCAGCATGATGGCGGATCGGCTGAAGCGCGCCCGACAAGGCATCATCTTTGCCGGCATCGTGATCATCTGCTGGTGCGGTATCGCACTGACGGGCCTCCAGCCTGCCATTCTCGCGACGCTCGATCTGCCCTGGATCATCCGCGCTGGCTTGGTGTTGGCCGCGCTGGCCCCGGTGTCGCTGGCGCTCGGCCTTCCCTTCCCACTCGGCTTGGCGCGTACCGGCTCCAGTGCGATGCTCCCCTGGGCCTGGGGGCTCAACGGAGCCTTCTCCGTGGTGGCAACGCCGCTCGCCAACCTGATCGCTCGCGAGGCCGGCTTCAGCCGGGTTCTGCTCAGCGCCGCTATACTGTATGTGGTCGCGCTAATGGCATTTCCTGTAGCGAGGACGAACAACGCGTGGCAGCATCTTTCAGCCCGATCACCCGCCGCGGAGTGATTAATTCCGCCGCCGCGCTTTGCCTGGCGCGAACGGCGCGCGCCACATCCGCCTGGAGTCTATCCGCATACGAGACGGCGATGCGCGCCTCGGGCCGTCAGGTCAGCCTGACCGAGGCCCAGTTCGATACTATCCAGAAGCGCAAGCCCGCGGCGATGAAGCTCATCGATTCCTACCTGAAGCAGCATCTCGGCACCGCGGATCCAGTCGTCATGGCCGCGTTCGAAGCGGTGCCGCGCGAATATTTCCACTACATCTACTCCGAGCACCGCGCGACGCCCGGTGACGCCTACGAGGCGGAACCCAAGCCCTGGGGCCTTGGCTACGGCTCCGCGCTGTCGGATTATCTGGGCCAGGCCTACATGACGCAGGTCTGCAAGCCGAAGCCCGAAGACGTGACACTGGAGATCGGCACAGGCAGCGGCTTCCAGAGCGCTCTGCTGTCGCGCATCGTCAAGCGCGCTTATTCCATCGAGATCATCGAGCCGCTCGGCAAGGCAGTCGGCAAGATCTTTGCCCCGCTTGGTTATGAGAATGTCCATACACGCGTGGGCGATGGCTATTACGGCTGGCCCGAGGTGGAGGGCGGCTTCGACATCATCATCGTGACTTGCGCCGCGCAGTACGCACCGCCCGATCTGTTCAAGCAGATAAAGCCAGGGGGGCGTCTGGTGATCCCGATCGGCCAGCCGTTCAAGCGCGGGCAGGTGCTCTACGTCTACACCAAGGACGAGGAAGGCAAGATCCACTCGAAGCGCGATATGGGTGTGTTCTTCATCCCCATGACCGGGGCAATTGACAAGACGCCGGCGCCGCATGCCGCAACGGAAAAGCCGATGACCAACTGACATTGTCATTGCGGGCGAAGCGAAGCAATCTCCATCGCGCAGGGCCCCGCGAGAAGCACGATGGAGGGAACGATGAGCTACGAGCATATCCTGGTCGATGTGGAGGACGGCGTCGGCATCGTGACGCTGAACCGCCCCGACAAGTTGAACGCGATGAACCGCAAGCTGTCGGCCGAACTGCACGACGCGATGAAGGCGATGGACGCCAACGACGCGATCGGCTGTATCGTGATCACCGGCGCGGGCACCAAGGCGTTCTCGGCCGGGGGCGACATTCACGAACAGCGTGAGGACGATCGCCGCTACTCGCCGGAACAGCTCGACGCGATGCGCGAGGGTCGCAGGGCCTACGACGTTTCTGCCTCTGCCAAGCCGACGATCGGCATGCTGAACGGTCTGGCATTCGGCGGTGCAGCGGTTCTCTCATCCTCGCTCGACATGCGGGTGGGCTGCGAGGACACCAAATTCCGCTTCCTCGCCGCGGCGTATGGGCGGATCAACAGCACCTGGTCGCTGGGGGCACAGATTGGCTGGCCGATGGCGAAGGAACTGCTGTTCACGGCTCGCGTCGTGGAAGCCGAGGAGGCGTATCGCATCGGGCTGCTGAACCATTTGGTGCCGCGCGAGAAATTGCGCGACAAGACGATGGAGATCGCCCGCATGATCGCGGGCAACCATCGTGGCGCCGTGATTGGCGTGAAGGCGCTGCTGCTGCGGCAGAAGGGCGAGAACCTGGAGCAGCAGTATGAAATCGAACACGACTACACCACGCATGTGATGCGCGGTGCCAAGGCTGAGGACGCATTCCCCGAGTTCATCGCGCGCAGGGGAAGGGCGCTGACCTGATGGCGATCAAATACGAGAAGCGCGACGGCGTTGCCTACATCACGCTGAACAATCCAGAAAAGGCCAACATCTTCGATAAGGAGACGTCGGACGAAATCTCCGAGGCCTGGATTGACATGTGGGAGGATCGCGACATCCGCTGCGCGATCCTCACCGGCGCGGGCGATCGGCATTTCTGCGGTGGCCACAATCTGGCACCGCGCAAGAACATCACCGAGGAGGAGCGCGAGTACCTGCGCACGCAGCGCATCTTCTGGCCGCTCGCCGGCACTGTGCACGGGCAGAAGACCGGCGTCGACGGTCGCTTCGGCGATCACTATCCGCGCGTATGGAAGCCGGTGATTGCCGCGGTGAACGGCTGGGCAGCCGGCGCCGGCCTGTACGTTCTGCTGTCCTCCACTGACATCCGCATCGCCAGCGCCGAGCATGCGCGTTTCAAATTCTCGCTGCTGTCGCAGGGTTGGATCGGTCATGGGCCAGGTGCGAGCCTTCTGATCAAGCAGCTTCGCTACGCCGATGCGATGAAGATCCTGCTGACGGATGAACCGTTCGACGCGCAGGAGGCTTTGCGGATCGGTCTGATCAACGAGGTGGTGCCGCACGCACAGTTGCTGGAGCGAGCCGAGAAGTATGCGCGGCATATCGTCTCGCTGCCGCCGGTCGCGGTGCGCATGATGAAGGAGTTCGTGGTCCGCTTCGGCGATCTGCCGACCGACCAGGCGTGGCACGTGCAGAACCTGATCAACAACCTGCTGATCCAGGTGACTACCGATGGTGAAGAAGGTCGGGCGGCATTCAACGCCAAGCGGCCGCCGAACTTCACCGGCGCGCTGCGACGCCGCGGCGAGGCATGGGAAGAGCCGTCCGAGGACGACGCGAAGCGGCTCGACGAGGCGTATCGCAGCGGCGAGTTCTAGGCGCGACATCGGAGCCATGTGGCCATTGGCGTGAGCGGGACCGCCTCGCCTGCCCAGAGAACCGCCTCTACCACAGCCGCTCTGGCTGCGCTGGGCATAGTCTATGGCGACCTCGGCACCAGCCCGCTCTACACCTACCAGGCGATCGTGGGTGCGGTCGGCGGCCATCCGTCCGCGGCAGATGCGCTTGGCCTCCTATCCCTCGTTGCCTGGGCACTCATTGTCACGATATCGGTCAAATACTGCGTGTTCGTCATGCGGGCCGACAATCATGGCGAAGGCGGCATCCTGGCACTCATGGCCCTTGTCGCCAGCCGAGTGAGCCGTGGTGGTCGCGTCACTGGATTGATCGTCATCATGGGCTTGTTCGGCGCGGCCCTGATCTACGGCGACGGCATCATTACCCCAGCAATCTCGGTGCTGAGTGCGCTGGAGGGCGTCAACATCGCCACCGACGCGCTCAAGCCGTACGTACTGCCAGCGTCCCTGGCAATCCTGCTCGGCTTGTTCCTCGTCCAACCACGCGGCACCGCCAGTATCGGCCGCATCTTTGGGCCGATCATGCTGCTCTGGTTCGCCACCATTGCCGTGCTTGGCCTGTTCGGTGCGATCCGCCAACCTGTAGTTGTGACCGCGATCAACCCGCTCCAGGCGTTGGGGTTCCTGACGCGTCACGGCTGGCAGAGCTTCGTCGTGCTCGGAGGTGTCTTCCTGGCGATCACCGGAGGTGAAGCGCTCTACGCCGATATGGGGCACTTCGGCCGTGGGCCGATCCGATCGTCCTGGTATTGGATCGTCCTGCCCGCACTGATGCTGAGCTACGCCGGCCAGACTGCACTGCTGATCGAAAACCCTTCGCTTGCCGGCAATCCATTCTTCAAGCTGGCGCCCAGTGGCGCTGTCATCCCCCTGGTCGTTCTCGCGACCGTGGCTACCATCATTGCGAGCCAGGCCATCATCACCGGTGCGTTCTCACTGACACGTCAGGCCATGCAACTCGGCTGGTTCCCCGGCTTGATGATCCGCCAGACTTCAGATGAAGAATACGGCCAGATCTACGTGCCGTTTGTCAACTGGATGATGATGATCGGCACGCTGGGGGTGGCGGCGGCATTCGGCAGTTCCGATCGCCTCGCGGGCGCATATGGCACAGCAATTTCCACCACCATGCTGCTCACCACCGCACTGCTCTACAATGCAATGCGCGACATCTGGGGTTGGCCAAAGATGCTCGCCCAGTTCACAAGTGGTGTGTTCCTGCTGGTGGACATTGCATTCTTCGCGGCCAACCTGCTGAAGGTGCGCCAAGGGGGTTGGTTCCCGCTCGTGTTCGGTGCGCTCGTCTTCATGGTCATGACCACATGGCACAAAGGCGTGGCGGCGGTGCGCCGCAAGCAGGCGGAGGACAAGGAGAGCGCGGCTGCATTCGTGGCCAAGGTAAGCGAAGCCGGCGGGATCGCACGCTTGCCAGGTACCGCGGTGTTTTTGAGCCGCGGCGGCACAGCAGTGCCGCGCCAATTGCTGCGTCACGCCGCTCAGTTCAAGGCGCTGCACGAGACAGTTGTCACCCTGACAGTCGGCTTCGACCAGGTACCACGTGTTCCGGCCGCCGATAGAGCCGTCACCGAGCATGTCACTGACGGACTTTGGCATGTGAACGTGCGCTTCGGTTTTGTTGAAGTGCCCAACCTCGCGCTCGCATTGGCCCAGGCCAAAGATCAAGGCTGTCAGATCAGCCTCGATGAGGCCCTGTACTTTGCCGAGCGTGATGAGGTGGTGCGCAGCAAGACACGCCCACGCCTTTCGGGGTGGCGGCGGATGCTGTTCGGCTTCATGTACCGCAACGCGATCCGCACTCCGGATCGCTTCGACCTGCCCGCCGACAGGTTCATAGAGATCAGCCGGCAGGTCGAATTATAAAGTTTGGGACCGCGCATTTTCTTATTGCCGCGCCATGGCGATGCGGAGGGCTTCTTCCGGCGAAACGAGGTGATCCGAGTTCTCGGCGGCGTCGGCGATGGCGATTTGCACTCCTTTGATCCGACCGTTGAAGGCATTGCCACGTGGACCGTAGTCCGGGGAGACGGGAGCACCGCTGTCCTCGCCGACGTCACAGCCGTCATCGGCGGAGAACACCATCGCCAGCGTCATGGGAATGTCCCCGTCGCCAACCTTCTTGCCGTCAACGTAGAGCGTCGCCTTGCCGCCCTTGCCCAGGCCGCCGCCTGCATAGGCGAACTCCATGCGCACCTGATGCTCGCCGGCGGGTAATGTGCCTGCCGACTCGACATAGAAGTGGTGCACGCCACCGAGGTTGTAACAGTATTTGAGCTTGCCGGCTTTGGCATACAAACTCCAGCCGCCAATGTTCGCCCCCTGCGCGATGATCACGCCCTCGGCGCCAGAGTCCGGCACTTCGATTTCGGCGGTTATTGAGTGGGATTTGTTCTTGATGCTGATGACGCAGTTCTCGGACAATCGGCCCATGCCGGGGAACAGAAGCTGGGTATTTCCCCTGATCAGCACGGGCCGCCCAGCGACATCAGGGTTCATGCGCCTGCCAAGGTCGTCGTCCATCGGCAATACATTGTAGCGCGTGGCTTCGATAAGCCACAGGCGCTGCAGCTCATGCAGCTTGTCCGGCATCTGCTTGGCCAAGTCGTTGCTCTGGCTCCAGTCCTTTTCCGTGTCGTAGAGTTCCCAGACGTCGTCGTCGAAAGCCGGGGTCTTCTCGCCAATCAGCAGCCACGGCGTCTTGTGCCGCGTCACTGCGGTCCAGCCTTTGTGATAAATGCCGCGGTTGCCGAACATCTCGAAATACTGTGTCTCGTGTCGTTCCGCCGCCTTGGTGTCGTTGAACGAGTAAAACATGCTGACGCCCTCGATGGGCTGCTGCGCGACACCATTCACCGAGACCGGTTCAGGCAGCCCCGCCGCTTCGAGGATTGTCGGCGCGACGTCAATGACGTGGTGGAACTGCCACCGCATCTCGCCCCTCGTGGCGATCCCTTTCGGCCAGTGGACGATGGTTCCGTTGCGCGTCCCGCCCCAGTGCGAGGCAACCTGCTTGGTCCACTGGTAGGGCGTGTCCATGGCATGCGCCCAGCCGACCGCGTAGTGGTTATAGGATTCCGGCCCGCCGAGTTGATCGATCCTGGCGTTGAGGAATTCCGGTGTCTCGACCGCGGACATTCCGTTGAAGTTCAGCATCTCGTTGAACGTCCCCTGCAACGTGCCCTCAGCCGAAGCGCCGTTATCACCGATGATGTAGTAAACCAGCGTGTCGTCGAGGATGCCCAGTTTGCCCAGGCCGTCGAGCAGGCGTCCGACGTGATGGTCGGTGTATTCCATGAAGCCGGCGTAGACTTCCATTTGCCGGCGCAGCACTGGTTTCAACGCCTCCGGCATCTCGTCCCACGCCGGTATTTCCTTGTGGCGCGCCGTGAGCTGGCACTCCGGCGGGATGACGCCGAGAGCCTTTTGCCGCGCGAAGATCTCTTCGCGGAGCTTGTCCCAGCCCTGGTCGAATTTGCCCTTATACTTGTCGGCCCATTCTTTTGGTACGTGGTGCGGAGCGTGGGTGGCGCCAGGGGCGAAGTAAACCAAGAAAGGCTTGTCAGCAGCAAGCGCCTTCTGCTGCGAGATCCATGCCATGGCCTTGTCGGTCATGTCCTCCATGAAGTGGTAGCCCTCTTCGGGCGTCTTCTTTGGTTCGACCGGCGTAGTCCCCTCGTAGATCGTCGGGTACCACTGGTTCGCCTCGCCACCGAGGAAGCCATAGAAATACTCGAAGCCGCCGCCGCCCGTCGGCCACGCATCGAACGGTCCGACAGGGCTCGTCTCCCACACCGGCACTTCGTGGCACTTGCCGAACTGCGCAGTCGAATAACCGTTGAGCTTCAGCGTCCGCGCCAGCGGCGACATGGTGTTTGGCAGCACAGAACTATAACCCGGCGAGCCGCTGGCGATCTCGGTGATACCGCCCATGCCGGCGGAATGATGGTTGCGTCCGGTCAGCAGCGCCTGACGGGTCGGCGAGCAGAGAGCAGTGGTATGGAAACGATTGTACTTCAGGCCGTTCGCCGCCAGCTTCTCCGCGTTCGGTGTCTGACAGGGACCGCCAAATGCGCTCGCGGAGCCAAACCCCGCATCGTCGATTAGGATGATCAGGACATTTGGCGCGCCCTTGGGGGGACGTAGCTGCTCAATCGGCGGGAACTTCGTGTCCGGATCCTTGGCATCATAGGTAACCAGGCCGCGCCTCGTCGTGTTCGGCATCGGGAGATGAGAGCGGTGCTTCCGGTCGTCGCTGTTCATGATCTCGGAATCCTCAGTGCTGACGCGAGCTTCTTGAGCGAATGGACGGCGGAAGCACGATGGGCAGCCTTCCGCGCAAACGTTTATACAACTATATCAGCAAATGGCGCACGGCCTCCTTCGACCGTCATGCCGGCGAAGGTCGGCATCCATGTCTTCTCTCTCACAGAGCGTTGGTCCAAAATCAAGTACCGCTAACCACTACTAATGCGAGCCGGCGGTCATTGCCCAGTCTGCCAGGCTCGTGCCCGCCTGGAAGACACGCAAGAACCGAAACGCAGATCAGGGCAGATGCACGCAAAACACGCAGATGGTACTGCGATCGACGTAGCACCGGGCATACCGCCGAACAAATCGTCGGCTGCGCCATCTGCGTGTTCTGCGTGAATTGTCTCCCATCTGCGCTTCATGCCTTCCTTTCGCCACGCTGCCGGAAGCCGCGGCGTTTGCGATGCGATCCCTGCATTCAAACCGATGCGCCGTCGACGGGCAATCGCAACCGCATCGGTAAATCAAGACGCTTGACAAGGCTGCCCAAAGCTACTTATTAACCGACAAGTTATCTAACTAGTCGGTTCATAACGCTATGGCCCTCGACCACCTCAGCCGAACCTTCTCGGCTCTCGCGGATCCGACGCGTCGGGCGATCCTGGCACGGCTTATCTCGGGAGATGCCTCGGTCACCGAATTGGCCAAGCCGTTCGAGATGAGTTTTCCCGCGATCTCCAAGCACCTGAAAGTGCTAGAGCACGCCGGCCTGATCGTGCGCAGCCGCGAGGCACAATGGCGGCCGTGCAAATTGGAAGCGCGCCCGCTGAAGGGCGCCTCCGACTGGCTCGAACATTATCGCATCTTCTGGGAACAAAGCCTCGACCGCCTGGAAGGCTACATCAATGAACTGCAAGGCAAGGAGAAGCGGCGTGGCCGGAAGCATTAGCGCCGCAGCGGATCGCGAACTCGTCGTCACGCGCGTCATCGATGCACCGCGCCGGCTGGTGTTCAAGACCTGGACTCAGCCGGAGCATATCGCGCGCTGGTGGGGACCACAGGGCTTCACCACCATCCACTGCGAAATGGACATCCGCGTCGGCGGCAGCTACCGCTTCGGCATGCGATCGCCGCACGGCACCGAGCACTGGAAGCGCGGCGTCTATCGCGAAATCGTCGAGCCCGAGCGCATCGTCTTCACCTTCGCCTGGGAGGACCCCGGCGGCCATACAGGCCACGAACTGCTCACCACCGTGACCTTCGCCGAGCAAGGCACGAAGACGAAGCTTACGCTGCACCAGGCGATGTTCGAGACAACCGAGCGACGCGACGACCATGTCATGGGCTGGACAAGCTGTCTCGAACGCTTCGCCAACTACATGCTTACCACTGCACAAGGAGGATAGAGCCATGCAACATCAGGTCGTCTCACGCGACGAATGGCTTGCCACGCGCAAGGAACTTCTGCGCAAGGAAAAGGAATTCACCCGCCTACGCGACCAGTTGAGCGCCGAACGCCGCGCGCTCCCTTGGGTCAAGGTAGAAAAGAACTACGTATTCGACGGCGCCGACGGCACGGTGACGCTCGCCGACCTGTTCGATGGACGCAGCCAGCTCGTCATCAAGCATTTCATGTTCGGCCCCGACTGGACCGAAGGCTGCGTCGGTTGCTCGTTCGAATTGGACCAGGTGCAGGGTGCGCTGATGCATCTCGGCCACCACGACGTATCCTATGCCGCTGTCTCCCGCGCGCCGTTTGCGAAGATCGAAGCGTTCAGGCAGCGTATGGGCTGGCCGATCAAGTGGGTATCGTCGTACGGCAACGACTTCAATTTCGACTTCCACGTGTCGTTCACGCCCGAGGAGATCGCCGCCGGCAAGGCCTACTACAACTACCAGGATGGCGCCCAGGTGATCGACGAAATGTCGGGTCGCAGCGTGTTCTACCGGGACGAGTCTGGCGAGATCTTCCACACCTACTCGTCCTTCGCACGCGGCGGCGAGATGTTCCTCGGCAGCTACGCCTTCCTTGACATCACGCCAAAGGGACGCGACGAGACCATCAAAGGCAACCTCACGGACTGGGTTCGCCATCACGACCGCTACGACGATGACACCGGTTCCTGCTGCCACTGATCTACTGGATTGAAAATGAAATTCTTCTATGGCTGGGTCATCGTCGGCGTCGGCATGCTGGTGACCTGCATCGGCATAGGCTCGATGATGTCACTCGGCGTGTACCTTCAGCCGATGTCGCAGGACATGGGCTGGTCGCGTGCCGGCATCTCGTTCACCGCCGTGCTCAGCTTCCTGGCCATGGGGTTCGGATCGTTCCTCTGGGGGTCGCTGTCCGACCGGTTCGGCACGCGCGTCGTCGTGCTGGCGGGCGGCGTCCTGCTTGGCATCGGGCTCATCTCCGCCAGCCATGCCGCCGAGCTATGGCAGTTCCAACTCCTGTTCGGAATATTGGTGGGGCTGGCCGCGGGCAGCTTCTATGCGCCGCTGATAGCGACGATCACCCGATGGTTCACGGTCAACCGCAGCCTTGCGGTGGCGCTCGTCTCGTCCGGCATGGGTCTCGGTTCGTTTCTGATCGCACCACTGTCGCGGTGGATCATCACCAACTACGACTGGCGCACCGCGATGATGACTATTGGCAGCCTCGCCCTGGTCGTGGTCATTCCCGCATCGCTGTTCGTGCGCCGCCCGCCTGCCCTGGCGTATGCCGGCGGCGGGGCAGCAGCCGGAGCCGACAGACACGACTTCACCATGGCGCAGGTGCTGCGTACGCCGCAGTTCGCTGCAATCGCGCTCACCCACTTCGCATGCTGCGCGGCGCATTCGGGTCCGATCTTCCACATGGTGAGCTACGTGATCGACTGCGGCATATCGTCGATGACGGCGGCCACGGTGTTCGGCATGACAGGGCTTGCGTCGTTGAGCGGACGCATCATGTGCGGCCTGATCGCCGATCGCGTCGGTGCCAAGCAGACACTAGTCGCCGGTCTCGCGATCCAGGCACTTGCTGTGAGTCTCTACGTGATCACCAAGGGCACCATCGGCTTCTACGCTCTCGCGGCTTTGTTTGGCCTGGCCTTCGGTGGCGTGATGCCGCTCTACGCGATCCTTGTGCGTGAGTATTTCGGCTCCAGGATCATGGGCACCGCGTTCGGCACCGTCGCGATGGTGTCGACCCTCGGCATGGCGATCGGTCCGTGGGCCGGCGGCTGGCTGTTCGACACATTCGGCAGCTACTTCTGGATGTATATCGGCTCGTTCGGCATTGGAATTGGTGCGGTGGCCATCGCGCTCACGTTCCGACCGCCTGAACGGCAGCCTGTCGCTGCCCTGTCATTGCGAGAAGCGTGAGCGACGAAGCAATCTCCATCACGCCGACGGGGATTGCTTCATCACTGCGAGTAAGTCGCGCAGCACTGCGTCGGTGTCGGCGCCGAGCCCTGGTGCGACACCGGCTCGTCGGCCGAAGCTCGTGCGCCACGGCAAGCCAGGCAGAACGCCGCCCTCGTGTGCATCCCAGAACCCCCGTGCGCGCAGATGCTCGCTGCCGACGAGGTCCAGTGAACTGGCAAGCGCGGCTCCAGGGATGCCGGCGCGCGACAGGCGGTCCGCAGCGCTCGCCGCGGACTGTGTGCGCAGCCACTCGGCAACCGTCTCTCGTTGCACCGTGCCCGGCACGACGCTGCACAGTGCTCGCCATTGCGCATCATTGCCGACCGCGAGCGCGATCCATTCGTCCTCGCCCGCACAGCGAAATGCGCCGTGCAGCCTGTGTCGATCAGACTGATCGCCTCGCGGTATCGGCGCCGCACCGCGTTGCGTCTCGAGCAGCGGCTCCGCCAACGTCCACAGCATCGCCTCGATCATCGAAAAATCGACCCGCGCCACGCCGCCTTGCCTGCGACGCTGCCACAGTGCCGCCGCGACGATGAACGCAAGCATCAATCCGCACATTGGATCGAGCCAGGCGAACCCCACGCGCGGCGGAATGTCGGGATGCCGGTTCAACCCGGCAAAGCCGGCGTAGCATTGCAGCAGCGTGCCGTAGGCGACCGCGTGCGATTCCGGTCCGGTTCGCCCAAGACCCGACGCCGAAACATAGATCAACTCGGGGTTGCGCTGCTTCAGCGCTGCAGCGCCAAGCCCCAACCGATCCATTACCCCGGTGGCGAAATTCTCCACCAGCACGTCACACCGCTCCGCGAGCGACTGCGCACGATCGACTGCCGCCGGCTGCTTTAGATCGAGCACGATGCCGCGCTTTGCCTGCCCGAGCACGGTGTGCAGCCCCGAATCACGGCCCGGATCGCCACGGCCAGGAGCCTCGACCTTGATCACATCGGCGCCCATCGCCGCGAGATACCGTGTCGTCGTGGGGCCTGCGATCACCCAACTGAAGTCAAGCACGCGCACGCCGGATAGCGGCAATGGCCCAGGCGACTGCGCGGCAATGGTTTCGCGGCGCGCGATCGATAGCCCGAATGGAGGGCCCGGCGCCTTGACCGTTCGTCCATCGCGCGCGGCCGGACGCCAGAATCCACGGTGCACAAGCTGCGGCGACTTCAAGCTGCTCCGCCAGTTCGCGCAGCGGAAAACTCGGCACCCGTGCGGCCTGCGCCGTATCGGCAATCCATTGCTTGTCGTGCTGACGGCTCCACGCCGACATCAGCGCGTGCAGCGCATCCCAGTTGGCCACGCGATCCGGCTTAGTGGCGAAGCGCGGATCATTGCCCCAATCCGGCGATCCCATCGCGACGCGCCACGACGCCCACTGGCGGTCCTCACGTGGCGAGATCGCCGCGTAGCCGTCGCGCGCAGGCAGAATGCAGACCGTGGCGCCGTTGCCGTCGGTCAGGCGCTTGCGCGATCGGCTTCTGCCGTGCAGCCCCGCACCGGTCAGTTCGCCCATGGCCATCGTCGCCAGTGCTTCCTCGATCGACACATCGACGATCGCGCCGGTCATGTGTGGTTGCGCGGCATGCATGCCCGCACAGGCGGCGGCGAGTCCGCCGATGAAGGCCGATTGCTCGCCCACCGGGCGGATCGGCGCCTCTGACAGATCGTCAACCTGCCCTGTCAGCAGCCGCGCGATGCCGCTGGAATACATCAGGGTGAGATCGCTCGCCGAGTTGTTCGCCTTCGGTCCGCTCTGGCCGAATGGTGAGATGAACACCAGCGCGGCCGCGTGATTCAGTGCGCGCAATGCATCCGCATCGCACTGTTGCGCGTGAAGCTCGGCCGGACGACCCTCGCAGACGACCAGATCGGCCGTCGCCAGCGCATCGCGCGATACCACCGGCTTACCGTCATTCAGATACGCCGCCAGCGGCGTCACGGTATCGGGATCGATGCAAACGACATCCGCGCCGACATCGGCAAGCAACCGCCCGCAAACGGCGGCCGCCAAACCCTGGCCCATCTGCACGACACGAAAGCCCGCAAGCAACGACATGTGTCACCCGTTCAGGATTGGACGGACGAAATCAGCCAGATTTCCTCCGGGAAAGCGAATGCCTCTGATGCCGGCAGCTTGTGCCGCCGCCATGTCAATGTCCTTGTCGCCGATAAGCACACACCGGGCTGCATCGAGTTCCCACGCGCGCATCAGGTCCAGCAGCATGCCAGGTGCTGGCTTGCGCCAGTCGGTGCTGCACCTGTACGCCGGAACCACCGCATCCGGGTGAAACGGGCAGTAGCGAATATCATCGACCGTGCCGCCGACGCGTCGCACCTCGTCAATCATCCAGTCGTGCAACGCAGTCACCGCAGCTTCGTCATAGTGGCCGCGCGCCACACCCGACTGGTTGGTCACGACGAACACGTGCCAGCCGGCGTCGGTCGCATCACGCATCGCCTCGCGCGCACCTGCCATCCACTCGAAGCGGTCGCGCCTGCCGACATATCCGTGGTCGACGTTGATCACGCCATCGCGGTCGAGGAACAGCGCCCGTCGACGCAACGCGAGTGGAATCTCCTGTTGGGCGCTGGCATAATCCTCAGGGATGCCGATGTCATAAAAGTATCCTTCGCTCACGGTACCGCGCAGCACGCCTCGCTCGGCAAGCCACGGGAGGATGTCGGTCTCGAGCGAACAGGCCGGCAACAGACCAGCGATCACGCGGCGATCGAGCAGGTAGACGCCTGCATTGACCAGGCCGCCACCCGAAGTGTGTGGCCGTTCGATGAACGCTGTCACCCGATCGCCCTCAAGTGCGACGATGCCATGGCGCGACGCATCGTCCGTCCGACGCAGCAGCATCCGTCCGGCAGTGCCGGCTTCGTCCGCACCGCCTCTGCAGAGCAACCTTGCGAGGTTGCAATCGAACAACGAACTCCCGTTGCACACCAGGAACCGTTCATCCAGCAGATCGCGGGCGTGAAACAACGCACCCCCAGTGCCGCCCCGCATCGGCTCTTGCAACATGACGATCCGCACCTTGCGGGGCAGGAACGCCGCCAGCTCCTGGACGCGCGCTTCGATCTGTTCCTCAAGATCGCCGGTCAGCAAAACGAACTCCGCCACGCCGAAGCGCACGAATTCGCGCAGCAGCCACGCGAGGAACGGACGGTCGCCGCCCGCCAAAAACGGCTTCGGCGTGCGCTCGGTCAGCGCGCCGAGGCGTGTGCCAATGCCACCGGCAAGCACGGCGCACTGGCGCACCGTTGTGGCCCGCAAGCTCACCCCCCTGCCGCCGGCTCCCGACTGGCGCGCACCTTGTCGACGCGCCTGCCATCCATCTCCAGCACCTCGAACCGCCAGCCGGAAAACACGATGCGCTCGCCCACCCGGGGCACCCGACGCAGCAGCGCCAGCACCAGGCCCGCAAGCGTGTGATAGCTGCCTTCGGCCGGCAGGTCCGGCAGGGAAAGCCGCGACTTCAGCTCATCGACCGGCATCATGCCGTCCATCACCAGCGCGCTGTCCCCCTCGCCTTCCCCACCGCCCGGCTGCTCTTCTGCATCACTCGGATCACCGACGATCGCCTCGAGCACGTCCGATGCAGTCACCACACCCTCGAAGCTGCCGTACTCGTCCATCACCAGCGCAATCCCGAGCCGATCGGACTTCAATCTTTCCAGCGCATCCAGCGCCGTCACCGTGTCGGGCACCACGATGGGCTGGCGCAACGCCGCTGCGAGCGAGATGTCCCCGCCGTCCAGGATGCGGTCGAGAATGTCCTTCGCCTGCACCACGCCGACCACGTTGTCGACCTCGCCCTCACACACCACGAACCGCGAATGCGGCGCCGACTTCAGGGCCGCGGCAATCTCCCCCGGCGGGTCGGTGCGGTCGATCCACGCGATCTCGGTGCGTGGCGTCATGATCGCGCGCACCGGTTTGTCGGCCAGCCGCAGCAGGCGCTCGATCATGTCGCGCTCCTCGGTCTCCAGCACGCCGGCCTGCGCGCCCTCGATCAGCAGCGCCTTCAGCTCCTCCTCGGTCACTGTCTGCCGCGGCGTCCGGTGCAGACCGAACAGGCGGAGCACCGCCCCGGAGGACCTGTCGAGCAGCCAGACGACCGGACCGCTGACACGACCCATCCAGGCGATCGCTGGCGCCACATGCGCCGCAACCTGCTCCGGCTGCCGCAGCGCCAGGTGCTTCGGCACCAGTTCCCCAAACACCAGCGTCAGGTAGGTCGTCACCACGACCACGAGTGCCAGCGAAAGCGTCTCCGCCGCGGAAGCCAGCGCTGGCACACCGGCAAGCCAGGCCGCCACGTCACTGGCGATGCGTGCGCCGCCGAACACGCCGGTGAGCATGCTGACGAGAGTGATGCCGATCTGCACGGTGGGCAGGAATTGCTGCGGGTCGCCGGCTAGTTCCCTCGCCTTCGTTGCCCCCGGCACCCCCTTGCGTTCCAGAACGGCAAGGCGTGCGCGCCTCGCCGAGGCCAGTGCCAACTCGCTCATCGCGAACACGCCGTTCAGCACGATAAGCAGCAGGACAATGATGATCTCGAGACCGATGCCCATGGCCCAGCATACCGGTGGTGGCGATCTGCCCATAGGGCTGGCAGGATCACCGCTGGCCATCGCACGCGTTGCCGTAAAGCTGCGTGCCGCCGACGAAGTCCGCGGAAAGCGAGGAGGCGGACGGGCGGCAGGTGCAGTTTTGGGAACCACGGCGCGGGGGCATGTGCCAATTCCCGAAGTCGGGGAATGCCTCGCGCAAGCCGTCGCGGATACTTCGCCTACCACCCCGTGCCAACCAACAGCCCGGCACTGTCCGCGTTCCGCTGTCACGTCGTCACCCTCTGGCATTGCCAACTCTGTCGGCGCAACGAAAGGGCGTACGTGGCCCAGGCGAATCGCACTTGAAACCCCATTGACAAATTGCTCTGGGTTGCCCGGCGCGGAGACGATCGATTCCATCGACTGGTGTGACGTGTCACACTTCGGGAGGTCGGATTGGAAGAGTTTGCCGCATGCTGGGAGGAGTTGGACGACCCTCGAACCGGGAAGCGCCTGCATGACTTCAACGAGATGCTGGTGATTGCCCTTTACTGTGTGCTGAGTGGTGGACAGGGCGCGGTCGACATGGGGCTGTATGCCAGGGCGAAAGAGCCCTTCCTGCGGGGTTTTCTCAAGCTTTCCAACGGTCTGCCCAGCCACGACACCTTCAGCCGGCTGTTTCGCCGGCTTGATCCGGAGCAATTCCGGGCCGCGTTTCAACTCTTCATGACGAAGTTCTCCGGCCAATGTCAGGCCGTTGTCGCGATCGACGGGAAGGTGCTGCACCGTTCGTTCGATCGCACCAGCAGCAAGTCGGCGCTGCACATGGTCAGCGCCTGGGGCTGCGAACAGCGCCTAGCACTACATTGGCAGATTGTGTGTGATGGCATCATTTTTGGGATTCCCGAATCGGCCAATCGGTGATTCCTGGGGGATCAGCTTTTCGGAGGTCGATCACGATGAGTACGAAGTTCGATTTGAAGTTGACCCGGTTTCGTGGACACCGGACCGTTTGTGTTCAAGGGGATGGCCAAGACAAGATTGCCCTACGCAGCTGAATTCCGCGGCCAGATGGTTGAACTGGTGCGCGCCGGCCGTACGCCGGAGGAGCTGGCGTCGGAGTTTGAACCGACAGCTCAGTCGATCAGGAACTGGGTTGCGCAGTCTGAGCGCAATGCTGGCCGTGGCGACGGTGGCCTGATGACAGCGGAGCGGGAGGAACTCAACCGACTGCGACGTGAGAACCGCCACCTGCGGCTTGAGCGAGAGATCCTCTCAAATGCCTGCCCCGGACTTGATCCGGGGGCGACGGCCTGGTTCGCTCGGGAGACGAACGCGATCCCTGTGAAGGGTTCCGGTTCGTGAGCGATCACCAGGCGGGCGTATCGACCACCACGATGTGCGAGCTGCTGGGTGTCTCCTCCAGCGGCTACTATGCGTGGATCAAGCGGCGTCCGTCGCAGCGTGCCGAGACAGACGTGATGCTGATCGCGGAGATCCGTGTCGCACATGAAGCCTCGCGCGGCACCTACGGTGCACCGCGCATTCACGCCGAGCTTGCCGCCAAGGGTCTTCGCGTCGGCCGCAAGCGGATCGCGCGATTGATGTTGCAGGCCGGCCTTGCCGGTGTGAGCCGACGCAGGTTCGTCACCACGACGGTCAGGGATGGTGGCCGCCAGGCGCCGGACCTGGTGGAGCGCAACTTCACGGCGGAAGCGCCTGACGGCTGTGGGTCGCTGACATCACCTACATCCCGACATGGGTAGGCTTTCTCTATCTCGCGGTCGTGCTCGATGCGTATAGCCGTCGCATTGTCGGCTGGTCGATGGCCACGACACTCGCCAAACAACTGGTGCTCGATGCCCTGAACATGGCGCTGGCGACGCGACGGCCCAGGCAGGTGATCCATCACTCCGACCAGGGGTCGCAATATACCTCGATCGAATTCAGTCGCCACTGCCGTGATGCCGGCGTGCGCCCCTCGATGGGCTCGGTCGGCGACGCCTACGACAATGCCATGTGCGAGAGTTTCTTCGCGACCCTCGAATGCGAGCTGCTTGCACGGAGCCGATTCAAGACACAGGCTGACCGCGCTGTGCGCGACGGCGGCGCCATCGTGCGGGTCGGGACGGAAGAATGGCTCCACCAAGGGTCGAACCAAAGAATGTCTCGAAACGGAACCCCAGTATGCCGTCAGATCAGATAGCATGTTTCCAAGATCTCACCTCTCGACGAAACCGGGGCAAGTCCAGTCCTCAGCTTCCGCCACCTCTCCGACGACCACTTCTGGTTTACCTTCTTCCACGAAGTTGCCCACCTACTGCTGCATGGTGCGTCGGCAACGTTCGTGGATGGCGAGGCCATTTTCGCCCGATCAAAGGGAGGATGAGGCCAACGCATTCGCCGCAAGCATCCTGATACCGCCCAGCAGACAGGAAGAACTGATGCGACAGCGCCCCCGCGTCGATGCCGTCGTGCGATTCGCCGTGTCAGCCGGTGTTTCCCCTGACATTGTCGTGGGGCAAATGCAGCACCTCGGCCTAATCGGTCTCAACCAGCTCAATTCTCTCAAGCGACGCTACACATGGGCCGACATCGAGGCTGTGCTGCCGCGACCCTGACAGGGACCAGCGGCTGCTCCACTCATCCCCGGAAATGCACGAACGTCTCCGGATTTTCTGCCAATTGCATAAAGAGTCCTCCATTACCTGCATGCCGACACCGAGCACGGCATCTAGCTCCACCAGCCATTCGTCGAGCTGCTTGGCATCAATCGATGCCGAACTATAGCCGGGCACCTCGCAGCGGACTGGTCGCACCGTTCAGATATGCGGACCCTGGTTCAATGGGCGCGAGATGCAGGCGGCCGATCATCGACATGAAATCAAAGCTTCCTCGCTGTTTGGCGTGGGTAGTAACGACCGTTCGTGCTTGGCAACCGATGTTTTTCGGTTCGGCTGAGCGGCGTTTTTCCGTCCCGGCCTGATTACCGCGAGGCGCCGCGCACAGGCGCGGTCAAGGATGGCCACAGGCCATCGCGGAGCGGCGCGCAGCGTCCTTGACGGCGGCGAGCACGGCGCCAGGCTCGATCCCAGGCCGGGTCAATTGCGGGGAGACCGACATGCGCGACACCAGCCTGCTGCAACTGGCACTGGGCCTCGCGCCACCGTGGACGGTCACCGGCAGCGACTTCGATGCAGAGGCCCGTCGGCTTGACATCCACATAGACTTCACCGCCGGCAGTCGCTTCACCTGCCCGGGTTGCGGTGCTGCCGATTGCCCGGCGCACGACACCGAACGGATGACGTGGCGACATCTCAACTTCTTCCAGCACCAAGCCTATCTGCATGCCCGTGTGCCACGGGTGCGTTGCGTCAGGTGCGGGGTCAAGAAGATCAGCGTGCCATGGGCGCGCGAGGGTGGCGGCTTCACCCTGCTGTTCGAGGCGTTGGTCATGGCCTTGGTTTCAGCAATGCCGGTCAACGCCGTGGCCCGACTGGTGGGTGAGCACGACACCAGGCTATGGCGCGTCATTCACCATTACGTCGAACGCGCCCGAGCGCGCACCGATCTCGCGGCCGTCACGCGAGTGGCGATCGACGAGACCGCCGCCCGGCGCGGCCACCACTATATCTCGCTCTTTGTCGACATTGATCGCGCCCGCGTCGTCTTCGCGACCGAGGGCAAGGACGCCGCGACCGTCGCGGCGTTTGCCGATGATCTCACGGCGCACGGCGGCGATCCCGATGCCGTCGCCGAGGTCTGCATCGACATGAGCCCGGCCTTCATCAAAGGTACCGCCGACAGCCTGGCCAACGCTGCCATCACCTTCGACAAGTTCCATGCCGTCAAGATCATCAACGATGCCGTCGATCAGGTGCGACGAACTGAGCGGAAGGACCACAAACTGCTGGCCGGCACGCGCTACCTCTGGCTGCGCAACCCGGACCGCTTGTCCGAGCGCCAACGGGCCATCCTCGAAAGCCTACCCATGCGTCATCTCAAGACTGCGCGTGCCTACCGAATACGATTGGCCTTCCAGGAACTTTACGAGCAATCATCCACCAAGTCCGGAGCAGCCTTCCTCCGGCGATGGTATTTCTGGGCGACCCACACTCGGCTGCCGCCGATCATCGACGCCGCCCGCGCCGTCAAACGCTCACTCGGACGGCATTCTACGCTGGTTCCACAGCAAGATCGCCAATGGTCTCATCGAGGGAATCAATAGCCTCGTCCAGGCCGCCAAGGCCAAGGCTCGCGGCTATCGTTCCATTCGAAATCTCACCGCCATGGTCTATCTCCTCGCCGGAAAGCTAGACCTCAGCTTGCCCTATTGAAGCTGTTCTACCCACACCAAGCAGCGAAGAACCTTCTCTTTCCCCCGCCTCGCGGTTGCGAGGCGATGGTGTTGAAGGAAGGCATCGGCAATCATTGTCATGAGGGCGTGACGATGTAGGCCATGGCACGCTCGTCCTCGAAGTGGTCGAGTTCGAGTTCTTCTTTCCTCCAGCGCGCCTTGATGGTGCTGGCGAGCACGCGATCGGCGTGTCGGTGGGTAAATTGGAAAGGTAGTATTTGTGCTCGCCAGTAGCGCGACGTTCGCCGATCAACCAGGCTTCGTCCCCGGGCATATGCTGGCCACCCATGTCACGAATGCGCTGTGGCGGACCATCAGCGACCCGCACGCGCACGGCGGCAAAGCATGCCGACAGGCCGACCTTTCGTGCCGCGCCGCCAGTCTGACCGAGCGCCAGGATGCGCCAGCAAGCATTGCCTCCGCTGCGATCGATTTGCTGTCGGGGATGTGCCGCCGTCGGTGACGGCCGCGAGCTGCCACGGGAAAGATCAAGGCCACGTCACCTCGATAGACCTTCTGATGCCGCGGAATACCGACGGCCCTTTTAATCCGCGCTCACTGAGGGCGTGCCGGAACGCCGCGCTCATGCCATAGCCCGCATCAGCCAGCACGCATCCGAAGCGTACGCCGGCGGTTCTCACCCGGTCGACCTCATTGATGGCGATCTCAGGTTTGCTACGGAAGGTCTGTCGATCTGCCGGAACCCGCGCCCTTGCCATCCGAACAGAATCACTCGCCCAACTCTCTGGTAGAAACAGACGCATACCAACCATCACCGGCACTTCGCCGCTCGCCAACGTTGCTGACACCAGCGTCTGGCAATTGGCTGTCTTGCCCAGGGCAGAGGCATATTGCGCGGCAACGCCAACCGAATGGTTGCCCTTCTTCGGCAATGCCGTGTCGTCGATCACCAATACGGCGTTGTCATCGCCGACCAGCCGGTCCGCCTGAACAAGAAGTTCCGCTTCCGGGGACCAGCCACTGCGCCATCGGTTGAATGCTCTTCCGCTCGCCCGGTCCGATCAGTCCCGCAATGTCGAGTGGCACATCCGGCGCCGAGCCTTGTGCGCAAGGCGGCTCAGAAATGGCTCCAGCCAGCGCTCAAGCTCCGCGGTCCAATCGACTTCGTGCTCACCCGTGATCGGCCTCCGAAAAGCCGATCCCTCAGGAATCACCGATTGGCCGATTCGGGAATCCCAAAAGTGATGCCATCACACACAATCTGCCAAAGTAGTGCTAGTCCATCGCGTTCGAGCGTCAGTAGCATCTGGTAGACCGACGGCGGCGTCAGCCGAAAGAAGCGTTGTATGTCCGCTTGCGCTAGTGGACGTTCGTTCACCAGCGTGTAGGCGTGGATGAACGCGAGATATTGTCCCTGCCTTGGCGTGAACCTCGGGTGAGAATCACCTGCCGCACGATTCATCGTTGCCCTCGATAGCGGGGATCAGCCATGAACATACGGTACCGGGTGGAACTGAACGAGGGGGAACGCGCGGACCTGGCGGCGATGCTGAGCCGCGGGAAACATGCAGCGCGCAAACTCAAGCGGGCGCAAATCCTGTTGGCCGCCGACGCGGGGATCAGCGACGAAGCCATCGCGAGTAGTATCTCGGTGGGTGGGTCTACGGTTTACCGGACCAAACGGCGCTTCGTGGAAGGCAACCTTGAGCTCGCACTGAGCGAAGAAGCGCGGCCTGGAGCCGCCCGCAAGCTGTCCGGCAAGGAGACGGCGTTGCTGGTGGCGACGGTCTGCTCGAGCCCGCCGGCAGGCCGCAAGCGCTGGACACTCGATCTGCTGGCCGGCGAGAGGGTCCAACTGACGGAGCATGAAGGGCTGTCGCGTGAGACGGTACGCCGGCGGCTGGCCGAGGACGAGCTGAAGCCCTGGCTCCGGAAGATGTGGTGCATTCCGCAAGTGGATGGCACTTATGTCGCCCGGATGGAGGATGTGCTCGATCTTTATGCCGAAGTGGCCGATCCCAGGCGTCCGGTGGTTTGCTTCGACGAAAGTCCGACACAGTTGATCGGTGAAGTGCGCGAGCCGATTCCGGCGGCACCTGGTCAGCCTGAGCGTTACGATTGCGAATATCGGCGCAATGGCACGGCCAATCTGTTCGTGTTTCTCGACCCTACGGCCCGCTAAACAGCAGGCGTCGATAAGCCTAAACTGCACCGCGATGCACCCAATCGGACTCCGGTCGCTGCTCCTCGCTCTCCTCTGCCTTGTCGGGATGCCGCCGTTGGCCGCCCGGGCAGCGGACGACATACCGGCGGCCGAGGTTGCCGCCAGAGTTGATCAACTGCGCGACCTGCTCGCTACGGACCGCGGCGCGGCGATCCTCGACCTGCTCGGCGATCCGCGGGTCCGCCAAGCGATCCTGCAGGATCCCGGAACGCTGCCGCCGCCGCGGCCCAGCAACGCGACAGCGACTGCCGGCGAAATGATGGACACGACGCTGACCCGGATCCGCTCGCGGCTGTGGGACATAGGGGCGGAACTGGGGCACATCCCGACCCACCTGGCGCGCGTCCGTGACCAGACACAGGTGATGTTGCCTGGTTCCGATCTGCTTCGGCTGGTTGGGTTCCTCAGCGTGTTCCTGGCCGGCGGCATCGCGGCACAATTTCTGTTCCTCCGTCTCGCGCGACCGTGGCGTGCGCATTTCGGCGTACTGACGCTCGAGACGCCACGCCAGCGCCTTTCGGTGTTGTGTGAGCGATTGACGTTCGCCATCCTGATAATCGCGGTCTCCGCGGCCGGCAGCATGGGGACGTTCCTGCTGTTCGCATGGCCGCCGTTGACCGGCTCGATCATTCTCGGGTACCTGCTTGCCTTCCTGGCGATACGGCTCGGCAAGACGTTGATCCGCTTCTTCCTCGCCCCGAGCGCCGAACGACTGCGCCTGGTGAACGTCTGCACCGATACCGCGTGGTACTGGCACAGATGGGTGGCGTGGCTGGTCGGCGTCGCCGCCATCGGCTGGCAGACGATACAGACGCTGCGGTCGCTTGGCATGGCAGACGAGGGAAGCGATGTGCTGCGGCAGCTTCTGCTGCTCGTGCTGACGGCAATGGGCGTCTGGATCGTCTGGCGCAATCCTGCGGCGCACCATGGCACTACCCGCTCCAGGCGCGATCCGGTGGTGCGCCTGTTGGTGTCGCTGGGGCTGGTGCTCGACTGGCTGCTGTTCGTGATGGGAGCGTCGGCGCTGGCCTGGACGCTGCTGGTCCTGGCCGCGGTCCCGGTCACGACGCTCATCCTCGGTCAGTCCATTTCGATGGTCGTGCTTGGCCGATGGCCAGAGTTCGAACACCGAACCATGCGCACATGTGGCGATCGCCCGTCGCGCCATGCAGACTCTTGTCATCATCGTGGCTGCCGTGACGCTGGTGCATGTATGGCACATCGACATCACGAAGATGTCGAACATGGACACGCCGATGACACGCGTCATTCGCGGCCTGCTGGAGGCGCTGGTGATCCTGGTGATCGCCGACCTGCTCTGGCAGGTGGTGCGTGTGCTGATCGATGAACGCCTGGCAGGCGATCAGCCGCCGATCGATGCGCTCGATGACGATGAACTGCGCCGACAGGCGCGGCTGCGAACGCTGTTGCCGGTGCTGCGCAACTTCGCCTTCTTCATCGTGCTGGTGATGGCCTCGCTGAGCGCGCTGGCGGCGATGGGGCTGCAGATCGGCCCGCTGCTCGCGGGCGCCGGCGTCGTTGGCATTGCGGTGGGGTTCGGCGCTCAGACCCTGGTGCGCGATATCCTCTCCGGTGTCTTCTTCCTGCTGGACGACGCATTCCGGGTCGGCGAACAGATCGAGAGCGGCGACATTCGCGGCACGGTGGAGAGCTTCTCGCTGCGCTCGGTCAAGCTCAGGCACCTGAATGGCCAGTTGCACACCGTGCCATTCGGCGATCTGAAGGCGATCACCAACTATTCGCGCGATTGGGTGGTGGAGTCCCTCCACGTCGTCGTAACCTACGACACCGACCTCGATCTGCTGGAGAACGTCGTCGTGACGGTGAGCGATCAACTGATGGCTAACCCCTTGATGGCGACGGAGCTTATCGAGCCGCTGCGATCACTCGGCGTGCAGGCGATGGTCGACACCGGCATGCAGGTCGGGTTGATGTTCAAGACCCGGCCGGGTCGACAGTTCGCTGTGCGCCGCGCCGCGTACAGTCAAATTAGGACGGCATTTGCGGCACACGGCATTCGCTTCGCAACGGCCGTAGCACAGCCGATGGTGGGCGCGGGCGCTGGCTGAGCGTCAGCTGAGCGCCACCTCGAAGCCGCGCTTCGTGGCGGGCCGCGCCATCATCGCCTCGTACCAGCGCTTGACGTTGGGGAATTCGGCGAGGTCCACCTTGTGGCGTTCGTGCCGCCATGCCCAACCCAGAATGGCGAAATCAGCGATCGACACCGGGCCCCCGGCGAACTCCACCTGCGACAGTCGCTTGTCGAGCACGCCGTACAGCCGCAGGGTCTCCTTCGAATAGCGCTCGAGGCCGTAGCGTCGGTCCTGCTCGTTCTCCACCTGCAGAAAGTGGTGCACCTGGCCGGGCATCGGTCCGAAACCGCCCATCTGCCACATCAGCCATTCCATCACCGGAACCTGAGCGCGCAGGTCGGTCGGATAGAATTTCCCGGTTTTCATGCCGAGGTAGATGAGGATCGCTCCTGACTCGAATACGCTGATCGGCTGCCCGCCGGGACCCTCAGGATCTATGATGGCGGGGATGCGGTTGTTCGGGCTGATCTTCAGAAAGTCCGGCTTGAACTGCTCGCCCTTGCCGATGTTCACCGGGTGGACGCTGTAGGGCAGCCCCATCTCCTCCAGCGCCACACTGATCTTGCGGCCGTTCGGCGTGTTCCAGGTATAGAGTTCGATGGGCATCGGCGTGCTCCGCGACGGTGTTTCGCGGCGATTGTCACCGAGGCAGCGTCGCCTCGCAACCGTGGCCTGCCGCTTGCATCGAGCTGTGTAATCATCTTGGGTGAGTCAACATGAGCGATTCTGCCGCCAGCCTCGAGCTGCCGCTGGCGAGTTCGGCGACGCGCTGGATACAGTTGGGCCTCGGCCTGATCTGCATGATGGCGATCTCCAGCCCGCAATACGTCTGGACGCTGTTCACCAAGCCGTTGGGCGGCGCACTGGGAGTATCGCCCGCGGCCTTGCAGGTGACGTTTTCGCTGCTGATCGTGCTGCAGACGTTCTTTTCGCCGTTCCAGGGCTACCTGGTGGATCGCTTCGGTCCTCGCCTTCTGATCGCAATCGGCGCGGTGCTCACGGGATTGTCCTGGGTGCTTGCCGCGCAGGCGAGCTCGCTCGCGATGCTCTATTTGACCTACGGCATCATCGGCGGGCTCGGTACGGGCATCGTCTATGTCGGCGTGGTTGGGCAAATGGTGGGCTGGTTCCCCGATCGTCGCGGGTTTGCCGCCGGCGTGGTCGCCGCGGGCTATGGCATGGGCGCCATCGTCACCACGTTCCCGATCGCCAATACCCTGGCGAGCTCCGGCCATCGCGCTGCCTTGATCGAATTCGGTGTGATCTTCGGCGTGGTGGGCTTCGTCGCCGCGCTCGGCCTGAAGGCGCCGCCGTCGTCCGACGATGCAGCCCACGACGGCGTATCCACACCGACCGCCACGATGCTGAGGACGCCGATCTTCTGGCTGATGTTCGTGATGATGAGCCTGATGTCCACGTCGGGCCTGATGGTGACATCGCAGATGGCGACGTTCGGCGCCGACTTCGGCATCACCCAGGCGGTGGTGTTTGGCCTCGCGGCGCTGCCTCTGGCCCTGACCGTGGACCGTTTCACCAACGGCCTGACGCGGCCGTTCTTCGGCTGGGCGTCCGATCGGATCGGGCGTGAGAACACGATGTGCCTAGCCTTCGCGCTGGAAGGTGTGGCGATGACGCTATGGCTGGTCACCCGAGGCGATCCGCTGCTGTTCGTGCTGCTGTCTGGATTGGTATTCTTTGGTTGGGGCGAGATCTTTTCGCTGTTTCCGGCGACTCTCACCGACACGTTCGGGACGCGCAATGCCACGCGCAACTACGGCTGCCTTTACATGGCACAGGGCATCGGGGCGATTTTTGGCGGTCCGATGGCGTCGCTGCTGCACCAGGCGACCGGCACCTGGACAAGCGTCTTCGCCGTGGCGATTGCCGCGGATCTGCTCACCGCGCTGCTCGCAATCGCCGCGCTGAAGCCGCTGCGCTCGGCCTACATGCGGATGAGCTGACACAGAGAAACTGCCACTGCTCTCCGTGCGGGGCGACTCCTGCCTTCTCAGCGCCACTGCCACAGGGTCCGGAATGCCGGGCGGCGGCGGCGCTCGCGGTTCACCCGACATGGACATAAGATTTGCGCGGCTCAACCATGCGGAGGCCGCCATATGTTGCGTATCGGTGTGTTCGTGTCGACGGGACCTGCTCGCCCTGTCTGCGTTGTCGGCATCGGCGCAAGAACGCACGGTCACAATGCGATTGGACAAGGCGACCCTGGTCCAGCCCCACAACGTGACCGTGAAGGCTGTCCGCTACCATGACAGGGATGTCCTCGAGATCCGACAGATCGGCGAAGCTCGCGGCTTCGACCTGGACACCTTCGCATTTGTTCCAGGCCTGGATTTTCATGACGGCACTATCGAGTTGGACGTCGCGGGTACCCGCCTCGCGAACGCGCCCCCGGGAGCGCGCGGTTTCATCGGGGTTGCATTCCGCATCGATACCGCAGGTGCCACTTATGCGTGCGAGGGATTGTACATCCGCCCGACCAACGGCCGCGCCGAGGACCAGGTTCGCCGCAACCATTCGACCCAGTATTTTTCGTATCCGGGCTACGATTTCGATCGCCTGCGGCGGGACGCACCGGGCCAATACGAATCCTGATACGGACCTCGTGCCTGGCGAATGGACCCATCTGCGGGTCGAGGTCTCGGGCGCGACCGCGCGATTTTATGTCGGCGCTGCCGCGCAGCCCGTACTCATCGTGCAGGATATGAAACACGGCCCGGATGCACACGGGGCAGTCGGCCTGTTTGTCGGCAGCGGCACCGACGGCCACTTCCGCAACCTGTCCGTCCGCATGTCGGCACAGACGAGCCGGCCTTGATGCGGGCACCGCTGCTATGACAGTGCGCGCTTCAGTGTCTCGTTGACCAGCAACCGGCTCAGCGGAAGCTAGCAATTCGCCATGCTGCGAAAATCCGCGTCGATCGCGATCCTGGGGCGCGAGAGGCGGCCCGTTCTCGTAGGGCTGGTTCTCCTGGTGGCGTTGCTGGCCGGGTGGGCGTTCTCACCAGGCGCCGCGCGCCATGCGCTTCGCGAGCGCGCGTTCGATCTTCTGTTGCCGCTGCTGTCACGGCAATCCGCAGGAGCACCGGACGTCGTCATTGTCGATATCGATCGCGCCGCGCTTGCCCGCTTTGGGCCGTGGCCCTGGCCGCGCCAGCGCATGGCTGAGCTGGTTTCCGCGACGGCAGCCGGGCGGCCCGCCGTATTGGCGCTCGATATACTGTTTGCCGGGCCCGATCGATTTTCTGCGAACGGTGACGCTGCACTGGCACGCGCGCTGTCGGCGGTTCCGTCCGTGCTTGGGTTCGTGCTGGAGATCGCGAATTCGGGCGAGGACCTGCCCGCAACGCCAATCCTGTTCCGCGCCCCCTTATTGTTGCCTGGGCTCTGGCGGGCCAACGGCGGCATAGGCCCGACACCGACACTTGCTGACGCCGCGCAAGGGATCGGCGCGCTGGTCGCGGCAGCCGATCCGGATGGTCCAATCCGTCGGGTTCCGCTGCTGGTGCTGGCTGGCGCTACGGTTCGGCCGGGTCTGGCGGTTGAGGCGGTCCGCCTCGCGCAAGGAGCGAGCGCATTGGTGATCGATGCCGGAGGAATGTTGATCGTTGGTACACACACTCTCCCGCTGGGCCGCGATGCAACGCTGCGTCTTGCGGGATTGTCAGCCGTGCCCGTCATTCCGGCCGGAAGGCTGATCGACGATCCTGCGGCCCGCACCACGCTGGCCGGGCAGATCGTGCTGATAGGCAGCAGCGCCCCGGAGTTGGGCGGCCTGCGCGTCACACCCGCCTCGCCGGCGACGCCATCGGTGCAGATTCAGGCGGCCGCGATCGAGGCGCTGCTACGCGGTCAGGTGTTCATCCGGCCGGCCTGGGTGGAGTTCGCCGAACCCGCCGGCGCTGCACTGCTCGGCGTATTATGTCTCCTGATTGCCGCGCGACTGCGGCCTGTCACCGCCGCGCTGCTCGCACTTCTTGTCTGTCTGGCCTGGACCGCGGCGTCGGCCGCAGCCGTTCCCGGCCTTGGCGTGCTACTGGATCCGGCTGGTCCACCCATCGTTGCCATCGTCACCTTTGCGCTGGCCGCAATTGCTCGCTTTGCACGCGATGAATGGCGCGCACGCTTGCTGCGCCTCAGCTTTGAGCAGCATCTTGCACCAGAGGTGGTGCGCCGCATCGCCGCCGATCCAGCCGCACTGCGCCTGCGCGGTGAGATGCGCGAGGTCACCGCGCTGTTCACCGACATCGAAGGCTTCACCAGCATGACCGAGCGCGCCGAACCAGCCGACCTCGTCGCAATGCTCGACGCCTATTTCGACGTCGCCACGAGCGTCATCACCGACCGCGGCGGCATGATCGACAAGATCGTCGGTGATGCGATCCACGCGATTTTCAATGCGCCGTTCGCGCTGGAAGACCATCCACAGCAGGCGGTCGCCAGCGCGCTTGCGCTGCTCGATGCCACCGAAGAGGTGCGGCGCTCCCCTCTCGGTCAGCGGCTGACGCTCGGCCGGACGCGGGTGGGGATCGAGACCGGACAGGCCATCGTCGGTGACGTGGGAGGCAGCCGCAAGCTCGACTACACTGCCCATGGCAATGCGATCAATGCGGCGGCGCGGCTGGAGGCGGCGAACAAGGATCTGGGCTCCGCGATCTGCATTGGGCCTGGCACTGCGGCGCGTCTCGATCCTGCGACGCTCCGCCCGATAGGCACGCTCACCCTGCGTGGCCAAAGTGGCGAGATCACCGTATATACGCCCGTTTCAATTACTGATTGACCGAAGCCATCGCGCTGGCGATGCGGGCGGCGCCCCACGGATGCGGCGCCGTCGGCTCGGCGCCGGGATGCGCGATATCGGTGCCCATCCCGCTGCTTACCATAACTGCAGTGTTCACCCCCACGACCATCACCGTCCCGCGTTCGACAAACACGCCGAAGACCTTATCGTTGGGGCCGGCAAAGAATTGCGTGTCGCGTACCGCCACCAGGCCGAACGGACCGCGCACCGTCACGTCGCTTCGGCCTCTCTCAGGATCGTGGTCGTAGATCATTCCACCGCTTTCCAATACCAGCACACCGCCCGCATTCACCAGGAAGCGGTCGATGCGCAACCTGGCTTCTGGTCCAAGCTTCACCTGGGTCGCAGTTCCGAGATGAATGCCGAGTGCCGACTGAGCCCCGGTGCCGATGGTGTCGCCAACAAATACCTCGGCGGCAGGCGCTAGGGGTCGGCGTGCGACGGCGGTCTGCGCGTAGCATTCGCCGCGCGAACTCTCCACCTCGCCGGCTGGCTCGGCAGCCGAGACGCGAGGCGCGGCAATGCACGCGCCGGCTAATCCGCCGATAAGGAGACGTCGCGGGATCCGGTTCAACATTGGCGCTCTTTCTCAGTGGGTCCGCGACGGTGCCCCGCGCATCTGGTTTGCTCTCGGGAATTATGGAACGGCGAAACATTTATGCTGTCATTGCGCGGTCCCGGACGTGATCCGGGAAGCAACCCCATCATCACGACACACCAACGATGGAGATTGCTTGGTCGCTCCGCTCCTCGCAATGACAATGTCGGAGTGACTCGCGCTCCAGCGATGGTGGGTACTATTCCATATCAGCAAGCGCGCGCTTCAGGGTATCGTTGACCAGCGCGGGGTTGCCCTTGCCCGCCATCGCCTTCATCACCTGGCCCACGAAGAACCCGAACAGCTTGTCGCGGCCAGCCTTGTATTCCGCCACCTTGTCGGCATTCGCTGCCAGCACATGAGCCACCGCCACATCGATCGCTCCAGTGTCGGTGACCTGACGCAGGCCTTTCGCTTCGACGATGGCCGCAGGATCGTCGCCTGTTTCGATCATCGCCTCGAACACCTCCTTGGCGATGCGGCCGCTGATCGTGCTGTCGGCGATCAGGTCGAGCAGCTTGCCAAGCGATGGGGCAGACACGGGACTGTCGGCAATTGTGCGGCCGGCACGGTTCAGCGCAGCGAACAGATCGCCGGTCACCCAATTGGCGGCAATCTTCGCATCGCGGCCCTTCGCCACCGCCTCATAGTAGTCGGCCGTTGCCTGCTCGGCCACCAGCACACCGGCATCGTAGGCCGTCAGCCGATAATCGTGCATGAAGCGGCGCTTTTTCGCATCAGGCAGTTCGGGGAGCTTCGACTTCAGTTCGGCCACCCACACCTCATCGAGCACCAGCGGCAGCAGATCGGGTTCAGGAAAATAGCGGTAATCGTGTGCATCCTCCTTGCTGCGCATCGAGCGCGTGATGCCACGAGCGTGTTCGAACAGCCGCGTCTCCTGCTCGACCGCACCACCAGATTCCCACACTTCGACCTGCCGTTTCGCCTCTGCCTCAATCGCCTGCGTGACAAAACGAATCGAGTTGACGTTCTTGACTTCGCAGCGCGTGCGGTACGGCTCGCCATGCTTGCGCACCGACACATTGACATCGGCACGCATGGAGCCTTCCTCCATGTTGCCGTCACAGGTGCCGAGGTAGCGCAGGATGGAACGCAGCTTGCGTAGATAGGCACCGGCTTCCTCAGGCGAGCGGATGTCGGGCTCCGATACGATCTCCATCAGCGCAACGCCGGCGCGGTTCAGGTCGATGTACGACTTGGTCGGGTGCTGATCGTGCAGCGACTTGCCAGCATCCTGCTCGAGATGCAGTCGTGTGATGCCGATCTCGCGCGTGGACCCGTCGCCAAGCTCGATCGCGACCTTGCCCTCGCCGACGATCGGATGCTGGTACTGGCTGATCTGATATCCGGCGGGCAGATCGGCATAGAAGTAGTTCTTGCGGTCGAACCGGCTGACCATGTGGATGCGCGCGTTCAGGCCCAGGCCGGTGCGCACCGCCTGCGCCACGCACTCGCGGTTGATCACCGGCAGCATGCCGGGGAACGCCGCATCAACGAAGCTCACCTGCGTATTAGGCGACGCGCCGAAATCGGTGGCGGCGCCGGAGAACAGCTTTGCCTTGCTGATCACCTGCGCGTGAACTTCGAGGCCGACGACCACTTCCCAGGCGCCGGTCGAGCCTTCGATTGCGTAGGACATCGCGTTCAGCCTCCCGCGCGAATTTGCGGCAATGCGTCGAATCCTGCTGCTGTTTCCAATGCCGCACCGACGGCGAACAGCGTTTCTTCGTCGAACGGCTTGCCTATCACCTGTAGGCCGAGTGGCAGACCGTTGGCGTCGAGGCCTGCCGGCACTGAGATTGCCGGCACGCCTGCCAGATCGGCAGGACCGGTAAAGACGTCATTTAGGTACATCTGCACTGGATCATCCATGTTCTCGCCCTGTGCGAATGCCGCCGACGGTGCGGTGGGAGCAACCAGTGCGTCGACGTGCGCGAACGCCTCGGTAAAGTCGCGCAGGATCAGCGCCCTCACCTTCTGCGCCCGAATATAATATGCGTCGTAATAGCCGGCCGACAGCACATAGGTGCCGATCAGAATGCGGCGCCTGACCTCAGCACCAAACCCCGCCGCGCGCGTGCGTTCATAGAGATCGCGCAGGTCTTTGCCGTTCTCGCGCAAGCCAAATCGAACGCCGTCATAGCGCGCCAGATTGGAAGAGGCCTCGGCAGGCGCGACGATGTAATAGGCCGGCAGGGCGTACTTGGTGTGAGGCAGCGAGACATCGACGATCTCCGCGCCTGCGTCACGCAGCCACATCAGTCCTTGCTGCCACAGGCTCTCGATCTCGCCCTGCATGCCGTCGACGCGATATTCGCGCGGCACACCGATGCGCATCCCCTTCACGCTGCACGCGCACGCCGCCACGTAGTCCGGCACAGGAATGTCGGCACTGGTGGAATCCTTCGGATCGTGTCCCGCCATGGAGCCAAGCAGGATCGCGCAGTCCTGTACGGTGCGCGCGAAGGGTCCTGGATGATCGAGCGACGAAGCGAACGCCACCACGCCCCAGCGCGAACAGCGGCCATAGGTCGGCTTCATGCCGACGATCCCGCAAAACGATGCGGGCTGGCGGATCGAGCCGCCAGTGTCGGTACCCGTCGCACCCATCGCCAGCCGCGCCGACACTGCGGACGCTGAACCGCCGGACGAGCCGCCGGGCACCAGGGCAGCGGTGGTGTCCTGCCGCCGTTGCCACGGATTTGTCACCGGGCCATAGGCCGAGGTCATGTTCGACGAACCCATGGCGAACTCGTCCATGTTCGCCTTGCCGAGGAAGATCGCGCCGTCACGCAGCAGGTTTGCACTGACGGTGCTTTCATACGGCGGCACGAACGGGTCGAGGATGCGGCTGCCGGCGGTGGTGCGCACGCCCTCGGTGCAGAACAGGTCCTTGATCGCCAGCGGAATGCCGGTGAGCGGCGCGAACTCGCCGCGCACGAGTGCCGCATCCGCCGTATCGGCCTGCGCCAGCGCGCGCTCGCCGGTCACCGTGATGAAGGCATTGAGCCGCGTATTGAGTACATCGATCGCCGCGAGATGTGCCTCGGTCAGTTCGCGCGCGGTGAATTCGCGCGCCCGCAGCGCGTTGCGCGCCGCCGCGATGGTGAGGTCCGTGAGGCTCACTCGACCACCTTCGGGACAGCGAAGAAATCGCCCGCCCGCTCCGGTGCGTTGGCCAGCACCTTGTCGGGGTAGCCACCGTCGGTCACCACATCCTCGCGCATCTTCAGTGCCATCTGCTGCGCACCGGTCAATGGTTCGACGCCATCGACGTTCACCTCGTTAAGCTGCTCAATCCAGCCTAGGATGCCGTTCAGTTCGGCCGCCAGCCTCGCAAGTTCGTCGTCCTCGACGTGGATGCGGGCGAGCGTGGCGATGCGGCGAATGGTCGCGGGTTCGAGCGACATGACAGACAGACCTTTTTCGGCTGGCGGACCGGGACCATAAGCACGCGGGATGCCTGTGTTCAACCTACGCGACCTGCGCGCTGCACTCGCGCGCAATCAACGGCTGATCGGCCTCGATCCGGGCAGCCGCACGATCGGCGTGGCGCTGTCGGACGTCGGCCTGTCGCTGGCGTCGCCCTATGGCAGCATTAGGCGAGGCAAGCTGCGTGACACGGCCGCCGAGATTGGCGCCATCGCACACAAGGAGGGCGCCGGCGGGCTGGTGGTGGGGTTGCCGCTATCGATGGATGGATCGGTGGGGCCGGCGGCGCAGGCGGCGCGGGACTGGGCGTTGGCACTCGCTGAAGCGACCCAATTGCCGGTTGCGCTATGGGACGAGCGACTGTCCTCCGTGGCGGTCAATCGGTTCCTGATAGGCGAGGCCGATCTCAGCCGTCGCAAACGCGCCGCGGCGGTTGACCGGATGGCGGCCGCCTGGATGCTCCAGGCGGCGTTGGACGCCAGCCGATGAACGCCGGCTTACGGCCGCTGCACCAGTTCGATCATGTAGCCGTCCGGATCCTTGACGAAGGCGATGATCGTGGTGCCGAACTTCACTGGACCGGCCGGGCGGGTGACAGTGCCGCCGGCCTTGGCCGCGACATCGCACGCTGCGGCCACGTCGGGCACACCGATTGCCAGATGGCCGAAGGCGCCGCCCATCTCGTACTTCTCGACGCCATAGTTGTAGGTCAGCTCGATCGCCGTATTGCTGTCCTCATCACCGTAGCCCATGAAGGCCAGCGTGTATTTCCCGTCCGGTACGTCCCGTCGGCGCAATTCCTTCATGCCGAACGCCTTGGAATAGAACCCGATGCTGCGATCCAGGTCGCCGACGCGCAGCATGGTGTGCAGATAGCGGCTCATGTGCTCTCTCCCCTCTCAGACAGCTCATCCGGACTCAGACCCAAAAGAAACAGCCCGGCCTCGTCCGCCGCGGCTATCGCGGCATTGCGCTCCGCCAGAATGGTGCCTCCGGCCTCGAAGGCAACCCCTCGCAGACCGGCCGCCGCCGCGCCGCGCAAAGTCTCAGGTCCGATGGTGGGCAGATCGGTGCGGCGGTCTTGCCCTGGCTTGACCAGCTTCACCAGCACACCACCGCGTCCTGGCCGCGCCAGCGATATGCAGCGGGCCAGCATCGCGTCGGTGCCCTCGGCCGCCTCGACTGCAAGCACGATCCCCTGCTGCACCACGCAGCCCTGCCCGACATCGGTTGCACCGAGCGCCCTGGCAACGGCGATGCCGCGGCGAATGTCTGCCATCGCGACCGCATCGGGAGAGGCCTGCGACAGCCTCCCAGCGGGACCGAGCGCCTCGCTCAGGATCTCATGGGCGCCGAGTACCCGGAACCCCTCCTCGGCGAAGATCCTGATGACAGCGGCAAGCAATCCGTCGTCGCCGGCAAATGCGGCGCGACCGATGCGGGCCAGAATGCGGGCGCCCTCGGCATCCGGCCGCAGATCGAGCAGCGAGGGCCGCCGCACCGGCCCGACCAGCACGAGGTCCTGGCACCCATGCTCGCGAAGTGCGGCAATAATCCGCCCGGCGGCAAGGATGCGCACCATCTCGTGCGGCCAGGGCGCCAGCACCGCCGGCTCGGCGAAGCCCTCCAGCCCGACCAGGAACACGCTGCGCCCGGTTGCGCGTGCCGCAGCCGCAACCTGACCCGGCAACTGGCCTCCGCCTGCGAGGATGCCGAGAACCCGGCGCTCCGCCGCCACCGGCTATTCCGCGCGGATCAGGCCCCGGTGGCTTGGCGCGTCGATGAACGCCAGAACCTCGGCGACCAGCGCCTCGTCGCCATAGCGCGCACGCGCGGCGGCCAGCCGCTGCGCGAACACGCCCTCGTGCCGGAACAGGTCGCGGAAGGCATTGTGCAGCAACTGGATCTGCGCCTTGTCGAAGCCTCGACGCTTCAGGCCGACGACGTTCAACCCCGCCAACCGCGCGCGATTGCCGATCACGCTGCCGAACGGAATCACGTCTCCTTCGACGCCGGATACGCCGCCGATCATCGCCGCGCGGCCGATGCGCACGAACTGGTGGATCGCCGCCGCGCCGCCAATCACTGCATGGTCCTCGATCGATACATGTCCGCCCATGACCACGTTGTTGGCAACGATCACGTGGTCGCCCAGCGTACAGTCGTGCGCGACATGCGCCACCGCCATCAGCAGGCAGTCGGCGCCGACCCGGGTAATGCCCTTGCCGGAGACGCTGCCACGATGGATCGTGCAGTGCTCGCGAACCTGGGTGCGGGCGCCGATCTCGCAGCGCGTCGGCTGGCCGGCATATTTCAGATCCTGCGGAGCGAGCCCGACGGTGCAGAACGGATACAGCACCACGTCGGGACCGATCCGGGTATGCCCGTCAACAACAACATGTGACACCAATTGGGCACGATCCTCGATGACCGCGTCGGCGCCGACCGTGCAGTAGGGACCGATCCGCACGCCCCGGCCCAACTCGGCGCCACGCGCGACGAGTGCGGTCGGATGGACGACAGCACCGGCCGGCCGCAGCGTAATCGTGTCGGGCATAGCATCCATTCTGGCACGTCTCACTGGCAGGAACGACTGCGGAGGCTAGACCGGGGCAGTCTTTCGACCAACTCAATCATTGTTGCCCCATATTTCGATGATCGGCTTGTAACCGCTTGTTTCGCCGCAGATTTTGGCGTGATTGCGGCAGTGCATCAGGACGGCGGGGCGCGATCCATGATCATCGCCGCATAGGTCGCCTCGGCCACCGAGACGCCGTCCACCCGGGCGACTGCGTTGAATTTCCAGACGTTGCCGCGATTGCGTTCCTTGGTGACGTGAATGCGCAACTGATCGCCTGGGACCACTGGTCGGCGAAACTTCGCGCCCTCGATGGACATGAAATACACCAGCTTGCCGGCGGCATCAGGGCCCAGCGTCTCCACCACCAGTACCGCGGCGGTCTGCGCCATGCTCTCGATGATCAACACGCCCGGCATCACCGGATGCTCCGGGAAATGGCCCGCGAAGAACAATTCGTTGACCGAAACGTTCTTTATGCCGATAGCAGAACGATTATGCACGACATCCACCACCCGGTCGATCAGCAGGAACGGATAGCGGTGCGGAATCGCGTGCATGATGCGCGCGATATCGACCACGTCGATAGTGGCATTGGATGAAACTGCCTCAGCCGCGGGCGAATCCATGACGCTCAGTCCGTATCTGTCTCCGTCCCCGCCGTCTTGTCCTTCGACCGTTTGGCGGTCGCCTCACGCACCAATCGCCGCAGCACGGCGATATGGCGGAAAAATTCCCGCACCGGCTGTGCCGGGCTGCCCACCACATCTGCGCCGACCGGCACGTTCGACGTGACGCCGGCCTGCGCCCCGATACGCGCCCGGCTCCCGATCCGTAGATGGCCCGTGAATCCCGCCTGGCCACCAACCATGACGTGGTCTTCCAGGGTCGTGGAACCGGAAATGCCGACTTGAGAGACGATCACGCAGCCGCGCCCAAGGCTGACGTTGTGCCCGATCTGCACCAGATTGTCGAGGCGCGAACCGGCTCCGATACGCGTGTCTCGCAGCGAACCGCGATCGATGGTGGTGTTGGCGCCGATCTCCACATCATCCTCGATCACCACACGGCCAAGCTGCGGCACGCTGAGATACTCTTTGCCGGTCGCCGCGAAGCCAAATCCGTCCTGGCCGATGCGCGCGCCGGGATGCACGACCACACGGTCGCCGAGCAGCGCGTGGCTGAGCGATGCGTGGGCGCCGATCCGACAGTCGGCACCCAGTACCACGCCGGGGCCAATAAAGGCGCCTGCGCCGACGCCGCTCCGGGGGCCGACCTCCGCCCGCGCACTGATCACGGCCAACGGCCCAATCTCAGCGCTTGGATCGATCGAAGCGTCGGCAGCCATAACGGTAGACGGGTGCACGCCAGGCTGCACCAGCGGCACTGGATGGAACAGTGCGGCAACGCGTGCCCAGGCAACGTAGGGCCCGCAGCAATGGCGATGGCGGTCGGCGGCACGCGATCGGCCATGTCGGGGTGCACGATGACAGCGCCGGCCCGCGTCTCGGCCAACGCAGCGGCATACTTGCGGTTATCGAGAAAACTCACGTCGCCCGGGCCCGCCGTTTGCAGCGGTCCCACGCCGGTCAGCGTCAGGTTACCCGGCGGCGCCTTCGCCTGCGCCGCATCGGCGACCGCCTTGAGACTATACGGGCCGCTTCGGTCGAAGAATCGGGGATCTCCGGCGATCGGCGGCCAATCCATGTGCCCGAGTCCTGATGGCGGCTCAACGGTGCTGTTGCTGCGCTGCCGGAGGGGCGGCTGGCGGCTTCGCGGGGGGCTTGGCCGGGGATGTTGACGGCTGCTGCTCGCTCACCGGGGTGGCACCTTCCGCTGGCTTCATTGCCACCGGCGATACGCCGTCCGGCGGTATCGTCACTGCCGCAAGCACCTTGTTCAGGTCCTCCACCACCACGGGTGTCAGGTCGAATTCGTTGACGGTCCCGAGGATCTGGGCGCGATTCAGAACCAGGTTGATGCCGCGGCTGATCGCCACCTGCTGCGTCACCATTTCGGTCGCGCGGTCGATCTGCGCCATCACATACTGGCTGGCCTCCTGGATGACGCGGTTGCGCTCGCCGAACACGCGACGCAACTCGGCGATCCGGTCCTGCAGATCCTTCTCACGCGTGCGGATCTGCTCCGGCGTGAGCTTGCCGCGGTCGTTGGCCAAGCCCGCACCCAGATCGCGCAGAGCAACCTGCTCTTTCTGCGCGTCCTCGTTCAGCTTTTGACGCCGCGCCACGAATTCCTTGTCCGCCTGCTGGAAGGCGGTGGAGGCGCGCATCACGTCAGCCACCGACAGCACGCCGACGATGGCGGCCGGCGGGGTGGGGCCTTTCGGGAGCGGCGGCACCTCGGGCGGCGGCGGCAGTTGCACCTGAACCTGCGGAGACTGCCCTTCGGCACCAGGCACGGCGCCTTCCGACATGAGGCCGGCACCCGGAGCCTCCCCTGGCTGCGCCGTGGGCGTCGGACGTGGCGCTGCCGGCCGCGGGGCCGCAGCGCGTGGCTGGTTCGGGACGAACCATTGCTGGTTCTGCTGAGCCGCGGTCGGCGATGTGTAAGCCGACAGAACGGCAGCCACCAAGGCGGCTCCCGCGAAGAGACGGTATGACAACACTAGAACCTCGTACCAAAGCCGAAGCGGAAGATCTGCGTCTGGTCGTGCGGTTGCTTGATCACGAACGGGGTCAAGTCAACGTTTAGCAAACCGAACTGAGTATGCCAGGACAGCCCGACACCAATGCCAACACGCGGCGTTGGGGACGCGACGATCACGCATGGCGCCCCAGTCACCTCCCGGCAGGTCGAGCTGTCCTGGAAGCTGGCCTGGGTCAGGCCGCCCACATCGACGAAGGCGCGACCGGACAGCCCGATGTCTGCCGAGATCGGCAGCGGATAGTGCAGTTCGGTCGACTAAGTCCAGATCATACGGCCACCCACCGGATCGCCGGTCACCGCATCGTGCGGACCAGCGCCGCCGATCTGAAACCCGCGCAGGTTGTCGCCACCCAGGAAGAACCGGTCGATGATCTGCTCCTGCTGCCCTTCGTTCCACAGGTAGCCGAAACTCGCGGTCAGTGCGACGCCCCAATCACTGTTGCCGGTGAACCTGTCCAACGGGACGAAGTATTGGCCGTTGATGTTCGTGCGAACGAATTGTGCATTGCCGCCCAGGCCGGCGACGTCGTTGCCAAGCGAGACAAGATAGCCGGAGTGCGGATCGACCTTGCTGTCCCGTCGGTCGTAGGTCATCGCCTGGCTCACCTGGGAGAGCAGCGTGTAGCCCTCTTCCTGTTTGATGAAGAAGCTGGCGTTGGTCGCGACGTTGAACACTGTTCGTCCGACCAGCGAGTAGCTCCAGACCTGGCGCAGGTATTCATTGAAGTCATAGCCAGCACGAATATCGAAGCCGACACGCCTCTCGTCATACGGCTCGGTGCCGAGATAGTTCGTCTGGATCAGGAACACGTCGCCGCCAGCGACCAGATTGCGGTCGAGGAAGTAGGGATCCGTGATCGAGGCGGTGACCGAACTGCGCCTCTGCGCCAGCACGCCGTTGATGCCGGCACTGATGCCGGTGCCGACCAGATTGCGCTCACTCAGGCCGACGTCGAGCAGCGCGCCTGCATCCGTCGAGTAGCCGCCGCCTACCGTGAGCTCGCCGGTTGCCTTTTCCTCGACCGTGGCGGTCAGCACTGCCTTGTCCGGCGTCGACCCAGGCGTAGTGTTGATTTGGACATTGTTGAAATAGTTGAGATCCTGCAGCCGCTGCCGTGACCGGCGCACCGCCTCGGCGCTGAACGCGTCGCCCTCGGCCAAACGGAATTCTCGGCGGATGACCTTGTCCTTGGTGCGTGTGTTGCCGACGATGTCGATCCGCTCGACATAGACACGCGGACCCTCACCCACATCGAATATCAGGTCGACGGTGTGCTTTGCGGGGTCGCGGACAATCCGCGGCTTCACCTCGACGAAGGCATAGCCGCGATTGTGAACATCGAGCTCCATCGCATCGACGCTGCGTCCGACGGCATCGCCATCATACCAATCGCCCGGGTCGATCTGCAGATTGCCCCGCAAAGCGTCTCCGTTGAGGTTGCGCAGCTGCGAGTTGATGGTGATCTTGCCGACCTTGAAGCGATCGCCCTCGCTGATTGTGAAGGTGAGAAAGAAACCGGAGCGATCGGGTGCCAGCTCGGATTTCGCATCCTTCACCTCGAAATCAATGTAGCCGTTCTTCAGGTAGAAGCGCCGCAGCAGCTCCTTGTCGAAGTTCAGCCGCTCCGGAGCGTATTCGTCGGATGTGGAAAGAAAACGCCACCAGCGCTCCTCACGGCTGTTGATCACCTCAGATAGCCGGTCCTCGCTGAATTCATGGTTCCCGACGAACGCGATCTTGCTGATCAGCGTCACACTGCCGTCGTTGATCTGATAGACGACGTCGACACGGTTCTCGCCGAGCCGGATGACCTGCGGATCGACCCGCGCATTGTAGTAGCCGCGCCGGGCGTAAAGATCGAGGATGTGCTGCCGGTCCTGCTCGGCCAGCGCCGGGGTGAACACGGCGCGCGGCTTGAGCTGCATCTCCGGACGAAGTTGATCATCGGTCACCTTGTGATTGCCCTCGAAGGCGACGCGGTTGACCAGCGGATTCTCGACAAGGCGCACCACCAGCGTGTCACCGTCACGATTGAGCCGGACATCCTGAAAGAGGCCGGTTGCGTAGAGGGTCTTCAGGCTGCGATCCAGCCGATCGGGATCGAACGGATCGCCTGGCTGTACCAGCATGTAGGAGAGGATCGTCCCGGTCTCAATTCGCTGATTGCCCTCGACCTTGATCGTGGCAATCGTGCCGCCCGCGCGCACGGTGCCAGACGCGGGCGCAGTCCGCGCGGCTGACGGCGGCGCAGTCCGGGCAGCTGACCGCGGCGGCGCTCGAGTCTGTGCCAGCGCAGAACCGACGAACAACAATGGCAAAAGACACACGGTCACCCACCGTGCGGCGCGGGTACGAATCAAACGCCTCCCTCCTCAGCGATGCGCCATACCAGGATCGCGCTGGGCAACCTAAACTCAACTTCGGCGTCGAGAGAATACCGCCCGCGGCTGGCGAGCGCTAATAAGGCCTGGAAGGCACCCCGGTTGCGGACCAGCGACAACTCCCACAGGATAGACATGGCGCGGAGCGCCCGCCGGGACGAATGTGAATGGAGAGACCGAATGTCAGCAGCGCTACAGCTGCCGAAGACCAGCATGACCGACATCGAGTGGCAGACACGCTGTGAACTTGCCGCGCTGTATCACGTGGTCAATCACCTTGGCTGGACCGACCTGATCAATACCCACATGTCGGCGCGTATCCCAGATGAACCGAACACCTTCCTGATCAACAACTACGGCGAGATGTTCGATGAGATCACCGCGTCGAGTTCTGGTCAAGATGGACATGGACGGCAAGGTCTTCAGCGAAGGCGGCAGGTTCAACAATGCCGGCTTCACCATCCACAGCGGTGTCTACAAGGCACGCCCGGACGCGATGTGCGTGATGCACACGCACACCCGTGCCGGGGCCGGAATCTCGCTGCTGGAGCGCGGACTGCGCCCGATCAGCCAAGACGCTATGCAGGTCTTCGACGACGTCGCCTATCATGAGTATGGCGTGCCCGCGTCTCCCGAAGAGTGCGAGGCGCTTGGCCGCACCTGCAAGCACGGCAGCCACGTAGTGCTGCTCAACCACGGTCTGTTGACACACGGACCGACGATTCATGGTACGTTCTTTCGCATGTACTGCCTGGAGCGCGCCTGCGAGCTTGAACTCATTGCCCGAACGCTCGGTGCGCCGGCTGCGCAGATCGACGACCACGTCGTGAGCAAGGCGGCGGAGCGAATGCAGAAACGGCGCAACACGCCGGAATACGGTCGCGCGGAATGGCAAGGCCTGGTGCGCACGATCGATCGCGAGGGCGCCGACTACCGCTGCTAGCGCGGTACGAGCGCTCGAATACGCGCTCAGCCCGCGCCAACTCTTGGTTTGATCGCGTGATTCAGACCTGCGGCGTTCCGCCTTCGGTCATCACGCTCTAGGGGGCACGAGAGATGCCATTCGACGCGCTGATCGCCCCGCCACGACCGAGATTATTGGCCGAGGTCCTCGGCGACCACGGTGTGTCGCCGGTGCCGCTGCAGGCGCTGGCGGCGCACAAGCAGGCGCAGCTTGAACGATTCGCGCCGAGCTTCTGGCACCAGCATCAGACCTGGTTGCCGGTGGGACTGATCGGTTCCGTGTTCTGCATGGCGTTGAGCGGCGGTCTTGCCAACCGCACTCTGGCCGATTCCCTGGTGCCGTCGTGGCTCAGCCTGTTCTGGCTCGGCGTGATGGCGCTGCTGATCGTGTTTGGCGTGTTCCGGGTGAGTGCAGGTGCCAAGTGGGAGGAGCGCGTCGTGGCAGCGGAAGGGCTGCTCGCACTCGGTGTACCCCGGCGGATCACGCTTCTGGCACGTGACCTGCAACGCGACGCAATCGGATCGACGCTGGTCCTCGGGGAACTGTTGCAGGAGGAGATCGTGCTCGATCCCTACCTGCTGCTGAACTGCGGCGGCGAGCGAGTCTGCCTGGGAATCTGGGACGGGCCACGGATCATCGCGGTTGCCGGCCAGTCCGGCTGACCGGTTACAGCGCCAGGCGCAACGCGCCGCCGATCTCACCGATCACGCCGCGACGGAACGCCAGCACGCAGATCACGAAGATCATCCCCTGCGTGACGGTCACCCACTGGCCGAACTGCGCCAGATAGTTCTCCATCGTGGTCACCAGCACCGCGCCCATCACCGGACCGAATACCGTCCCGAGGCCACCAAGCAGTGTGGTCAGCACGACTTCACCTGACGTGGAATAGTGCACGTCGGTCAGCGTGGCGATGCCGAACACCAGCGCCTTGGTGCCGCCGGCCACGCCCGCCAGCATGGTGGACAGCACGAACGCGATCAGCTTGTAGTCATCTGTGCGATAACCGAGCGAAGTTGCCCGCGGCTCGTTCTCACGGATCGCCTTCAGTACCTGGCCGAACGGCGAATGGATGATGCGATGGATCAGCAGGAAGCCAGCGATGAACACCGCCGCCACCAGCCAGTACATCGCCATGTCGTTGTCGAGTGAGATGACGCCGAACAGATAGCCGCGCGGCACCTGCTGGATGCCGTCCTCGCCGCCGGTGAATGGCGCCTCGACGCAGAAGAAATATATCATCTGCGCCAGCGCCAGCGTGATCATGGCGAAGTAGATGCCCGAGCGGCGGATTGCCAGATAGCCAAGGCACAGCCCGAGTACTGCACCGGTCGCGCCGCCGAGGATGATCGCGATCGCCGCATCGACATGCCAGAACTTCATGGTCCAGGCGGCGATATAGGCGCCCATGCCGAAGAATGCCGCATGGCCGAATGACAGCAGGCCGACATAGCCGATCATCAGATTGAACGCGCAGGCGAACAGCGCGACGCACAGTACCCGCATTAAGAACACGGGATACAGCACGAACGGACAAACGACGATCAGCGCCAGCATCACCAGGAAGGTGATCTGCTGCGAGCGGGAGAAACCAAACATCAGGCGCGCCTCCCAAATAGGCCATGTGGCAGCGTGAGCAGCACGATCACCATGACCAGGAACACGACGGTGGCCGAGGCCTGGGGGTAGAACACCTTGGTGAGGCCCTCGATCACACCGAGTCCGAAGCCGGTGATGATGGAGCCCATGATCGAGCCCATGCCGCCGATTACCACCACCGCAAACACCGTGTTGATGAAGTTGTCGCCCATATTGGGGTTTACCGAATAGATCGGTGCGGCGAGCACACCGGCAAAGGCGGCGAGCGCCACGCCGCCGCCGTAGGTCAACGTGATCAGCCGGGGCACGTTCACGCCGAACGCCTGTACGAGCGGCGCGTTCTCGGTTGCCGCGCGCAGGGTGGCGCCGAGCGGCGTCTTTTCGATAATGGCCCAGGTCGCGAGACAAACGATCAACGCGGCAAAAACGACCCAGGCACGATAGTTCGGCAGAAACATGAAGCCGAGGTCAGTGGCGCCACTCAGGATGGCGGGGATCTGATAGGGCAGACCGGAACTGCCGTAGTAGTTGCGGAACAGGCCCTGGATCACCAGCGCCAGGCCAAAGGTCAGCAGAAGTCCGTACAGATGGTCCAGATGGTAAAGGCGGCTGATGATCGTGCGTTCCAGCACAACGCCGAACGCCCCGATGATGATTGGTGCCAGGATCAGCGAGGGGAAATAGCCGATGCCGGCGTATTGCAGCAGCATCCAGGAGGCGAAGGCGCCCATCATGAACAGGGCGCCGTGCGCGAAGTTGATGATGTTCAGCATGCCGAAGATGATCGCGAGACCCATCGACAGCATCGCGTAGAAGGCGCCGTTGATCAGCCCAAGCAGAAGCTGGCCGAACAGCAGCGGGCCGGGGATGCCGAAGATCATGATCATTGTATTGCCTCCCCGACCCGCCGTCGTCAGGCCTTGCCGATGAACCCGCAGTGGCCTTCGCTGAGGGGTCGATATGCCTGGTCGCCGGGCGTGGTCGCCACCAGCTTGTAGTAGTCCCACGGACCCTTGCTGTCGGACGGCTGCTTCACCTCGAACAGGAACGCCGGAGTAAGATTGCGGCCATCCTCGCGGATCGTGGTCTTTCCGAAGCAGTCATCTTCGACTGGCATCTTCTTCATCCGCGCCACAGTCGCGGCACCGTCCTTCTTCGCCTCTGCGGCCCCCATGTCGGAGACTGTCTTCAGGTAATGGAGCGTCGCCGAATAGCAGCCGGCGTGCACCATGTTGGGCCAGTTGTTCGGTGTCTTCGACTTCACCCGATTGGTGAAGGCACGTGTCCGGTCATTTAGGTCCCAATAGAAGCTTTCAGTCAGGTTCAGCCCCTGCGAAACATCGAGGCTGAGTGCATGCACATCGGTCACGAACATCAGCAGGGCGGCAACCTTCATTGTCTGGTTGATGCCGAATTCGCGCGCCTGCTTGATTGAGTTGACCGTATCCGCGCCGGCGTTGCACAGGCCCAGCACCTTGGCGCGACTCGCCTGCGCCTGCACCAGGAAGGACGAGAAATCGGAGGTGCCGGGAAACGGGTAAGGCGAGGAGCCGAGGTACCTTGCCGCCCGAAGCCTGCACCAGCGCGCTGGTGTCGGCCTGCAACTGTTTGCCGAACGCATAGTCGGCGGTGAGGAAGTACCCAGGAATCGCCACCCGCCTTCACCATCGCCCCGCCGGTCGAGCGCGCGAGCATGTAGGTGTCATAGGTCCAGTGGATGAAGTTTGGCGAGCACGACTTGCCGGTCAGATCGGACGAAGCGGCACCGGAGTTGAGGTAGACCTTGTTCTTCTCTCGCACGACCGACTGCACGGCGAGTGCCACCGACGACGTCGGCACGTCGAGCAGCATGTCCACGCCGTCGCGGTCGAACCACTGGCGCGCGATCGACACGGCAAGGTCGGGCTTGTTCTGGTGGTCGGCGTTGATCACCTCGACGTTGAGGCCTTTGCCTGGGACGCCGAAATCCTCCAGCGCCTGCTTGGCGCACACAATCGAGGTCGGGCCTCCGGTGTTCATGTAAGGGCCCGACATGTCGTTCAGGACGCCAATCTTGATGGTTGGCGCACCCTGCGCGCGAGGTCGCACGAGCGGCGTGGCGGCCGCGGCAGTTGCCGTGCCGAGAAGAGTGCGGCGGGAGATGGTCATGGTCGATATCCTCATCAGTGGTGGATCGGGTTTCCGTCAGTGGTTGAACCCACCGATCCAGACTCTTCCCCTCGTCACAGTCTTTCAGACTCCAAGGTACTCGTGAATCTTGTCCATGCTGGCCTCGAGCCGATGGTTCGGGATCATGTCGATCACCCGGCCGTGCTCCATGACATAGTGCCGGTCGGCCACCGTCTGGGCGAAGCGAAAGTTCTGCTCAACCAGCAGAACGGTAAAGCCCCGCTGCTTGATCTCGCGCACCGTACGGCCAATCTGCTGCACGATCACCGGCGCCAGCCCCTCGGTCGGCTCGTCCAGCAGCAGCAGCTTCGCGCCGGTGCGGAGGATGCGCGCGATCGCCAGCATCTGCTGTTCGCCGCCGGACAGCCGCGTGCCATGTGCGGTGCGTGCGCGTTCCCTCAGGTTGGGGAAAAGCGCGTAGATGGTATCCACGTCGAGGCCGCCCGGTGCCACCACCGGCGGCAGCAGCAGGTTCTCGGTCACACTCAGCGAGCCGAAGATGCCGCGCTCCTCCGGGCAGAACGCGATGCCGGCGCGTGCAACCTGATTGGGCATCAGGCGCACGGTTTCGCGGCCACGGAATGCGATGCTTCCCTCGCGGCGCGGCACCAGGCCCATGATCGACTTCAGCGTGGTTGTCTTGCCGGCGCCGTTGCGACCAAGCAATGTCACCACCTCGCCCTCACGCACTTCGAAGTCCACGCCATGCAGGATGTGGCTTTCGCCGTACCAGGCGTTGAGTCCCTTCACCTCAAGCATGCGGCGTCCCCAGATAGGCAGCGATCACTTCCGGGTTCTGCGACACCGTTGCGTAGTCACCCTCTGCGAGCACACGCCCGCGCGTCAACACAGTGATGGTGTCGCACAAGCCTTCCACGACGGACAGATTGTGCTCGACCATCAGGATGGTGCGGTCGCCGCGCACTCGTCGTATCAGCTCGACGATGCGGTCGACGTCGCCGTGGCCCATGCCGGCGGTCGGTTCGTCGAGGAGCATCACCTCGGGATCCAAGGCGAGCGTGGTGGCGATCTCCAGCGCCCGCTTCTGGCCATAGGGAAGCTGCGTCACCACGGTGTCGGCCTCTCCGGTCAGGCCGACGTCGAACAGCAGTTGGCGCGCCCGATCCTCGTAGACGCCCAGCACCCTTTCCGAGCGCCAGAAGTCAAAGCTGGCACCGCGACCGCGCTGCAGCGCAAGCCGGACATTTTCCAGTGCCGTGAGGTGGGGAAACACCGCTGAGATTTGAAAGCTGCGCACGAGGCCGAGGCGTGCGACCTGCGCCGGCTTCATGCCGGTGATGTCGCGGTCCTTGAAGCGGATCGTGCCGCGGGTCGGCGGCAGGAATGCGGTCAGTAGATTGAAGCACGTGGTCTTGCCGGCACCATTCGGACCGATCAGCGCATGGATCGTCCCGGCGCGCACGATCAACGACACATCGTCCACCGCGACGAAACCGCCGAATTCTCGGGTCAAGTGCTCGGTTTCCAGGATGGTGTCGTTCACCCCGGACGTCTCCTTCAACAAAGTCCCCTGTGCCTCCGCTGATTGCATATCGTTGCCGGGGGCGCAAGATTGCCGCCCTTTCGAAGCGCGAGGCCATCCGCATGCGATTGCGCAGTCCGTTGTTCGCACCTGGCGATTCCGAACGCAAAATGACCAAGGCGATCGCCTCGACCGCCGACGTCGTGATCCTCGATCTTGAGGATTCTGTCGCTGCGCCAGCGAAACCGACGGCGCGTACCGTTGTGCCCGATGTGGTGCGTGCACATCCCGGCCGCGGGCTGATCGTGCGGGTCAATCCGCCCGGCACACCATGGTATCTGGAGGATCTGGCCGCCGTCGTTCCGGCGCGACCGGCCGGGGTGATGCTGCCGAAGTGCAGCGGGCCGGAGGACCTCGCCACGCTCGGTCACCACCTCGAAGCGCTGGAGGCCGCGGCCGCCAGCCCGGTCGGCAGCACCGGAGTTGTGGCCATCGTCACCGAGACTGCTGGTTCGGTATTCAGCCTGGGCGCTTACGGCGGGGTGGCGTCCCGGTTGCTGGCGATTTGCTTCGGCGCGGAAGACCTTTCGGCCGATCTCGGCATTTCGCCCCGCCATCCGGACGGCTCCTACCCCGCGCCTGTCGTGCTGGCGCGCGCCCAGACATTGGTGGCGGCCGGCGCCCTGGGCGTTCCGGCGATCGACACGCCCTATCCCGATCACGGCGACCCAGCAGGCCTGCGGCGGGAGGCGGCGGCGGCCGAGGCGGACGGGTTCGCCGGGAAGATACTGATCCACCCGGCACAGATTGACATCGTGAATGCCGCCTTCTCGCCCTCGCCAGAGCGTATCCGCTGGGCCGAGCGGGTGAACGCGGCCTTCACCACCAACCCTGATGCCGGCGTGTTTGCGCTCGACGGCAAGATGATCGACCGGCCGCACTGGAAACTGGCGCAGCGCATCCTGGCCGCCGCCGGACACGAGTAGGATCCGGCAACCACCGGCTGACTCCAGGCACTCTTGCTGGCGCGGCGGTTGCTGGACCGCTCTGCCGGTCATCGAACCGGCCGGCGCGGTCGCGGCGAGGTAATTCAGCCGCTCGGGGCTCCGCGAGGTTACGCGGCGCCACGAACGTCCCTTTCCCTCTGATGCTCCGCCTGGGCGTCCCGTCTGCGCGCCACGCGCACCACGACAATCCATAGTCCGCCGGTGATCACCGCGAGATCGAACCAAGCCCCAGTGACTATCAGGACCCACTGCCACCACTGCATCCCATCGTAGTGGAAGTTCGCTCACGGGATAACAATCAGTCCTTACGACCCAGACCAATCGAGTAACCACTGCCGAACGCGCCTCCGAACGTCGGGCATTGACGGTGGTGGACGGCTCGATAGAAAGCCCGCAATGGCCACGCCATGATTTGCCGGCTGTCTCGCTGCGCCCTGCCGCTGGCTTTGGTGCTTGGAGCATGCAATCTCGGGCCAGACTATCAGCGGCCCGAGGTTGAGATGCCGGTGCAGTTTCGCGCCACCGCGGCCACGGAGGCGGCAGCATGGCCCTCCGATGATTGGTGGCGCGGCTTCGATTCGGCTGAACTGAACGCGCTGATCGAGCAGGCGCGGGCGCAGAATTTCGATATAGCGGCCGCGATCGCGAGGATGAGACAGGCCGATGCCCAGGTACGCATTGCCGGCGCCCCCATGCTGCCCACCACGAATGTCACCGGCAACGCGAGCTGGCAGCATTCCGGCATCTCATCGAGCGCCTCACACCGCAGCACGGCGGGCACGACTTTCGTCAGCGGTGCGGGCGGCTCGCGCACGATCGACACGCACTTCTACGACATCGGCCTGAATGTCGCCTACGAGGTCGATTTCTGGGGCCATAATCTGGCCGGTTTTCAGTCGGCCAAGGCAAGCGCCGTGTTCAGCCGCTTCGACCAGCAGGTCGTCGCGCTGACCGTGGTGACCAACGTCGCCAATGCCTGGTTCAGCGCATTGGCACTGGCCGACCGCCTCGTCGTCGCGCAAAGCAACCTGGCAGGAGCGGAGCATACGCTGGCGGTGATCCGCGGCCGGCTTGATGCCGGCACCGCCACCGCGCTCGACGTTGCCCAGCAGGACGCGCTGGTGGCGGGCGAACGGGCCAATATACCCAACCTGCGCAATCAGCTTGAGCAGGAGCTGATTGGTCTGGGCATCCTGGTCGGGCGCCCACCGGAGGCGATCAACGTCCGGCCTGGCTCACTCGATACGTTGTCGTTGCCGCTGGTTTCGCCTGGCATGCCATCCGGTCTGCTGGCGCGCCGACCCGACGTGGCGGAAGCCGAAGCGCAGCTCGTCGCCGCAAATTTCAACATTCAGGCGGCGCGTGCGGCGTTCTTTCCGGCGATCCAGCTCACCGGGCAGACCGGCTACCAGGCGGCGGCGCTGACCGGGCTGTTCGGCCCTGGCGGCTTCTTCGTCTCGGCCGCCGCAGGATTGACCCAGCCGTTGTTCGACGGCGGATTGCTGCGCGGCCAACTCGAGCTGTCCAAGGGCCGCTACCAGGAACTTGTCGCCGACTACCGCAAGGCGGTGGTGCAGTCCTTCACCGACGTGGAGAACGCGCTGACCGCCTTGCGCTTCACGACCGAGCAGGAGGGGTTGCAGCGTCAGGCAGTTGTCACGGCGCGCAACGCTGCCAATATCGCTCAAGCCCAGATGCAGGCCGGAACCGTCGATGTGACCACGGTGCTGCAGGCGGAGACCACGCTGTTCGGCGACGAAGACCTTCTCGTCCAGGTGCGGCTGGCGCGCTTCCAGGCGCTGGTCAGTCTTTACAAGGCGCTCGGCGGCGGCTGGATCGAACCATCCGGACCGATCGAGGATCAATTTCCTGGCCTGAAACCAGGCCTGGTGCCCGGTGGGTTGGCCTTGCCGGTGGGAGGCAACGTTCGTTGATGCATCGAGGCTCGCCATGGACATCCTGACGCGCGAGTTGACCGATCTGGCAACGCGTCCGAGGTCGCGCCGGTGGCTGATGGCGCTGCCGTGCCTGCTGGTCATCGCCGGCATCGGCTACGCGATCTGGTTCTGGCCGGCCGGTTCAGGAGGCCAGACGGCACGCGATCGCGACGCCAACCTGCCGATCCCTGTCCTGGTCGCGACGGCCGCAGAGCAGGACGTGCCGATCTTTCTGGATGCACTTGGCACCGTGCAGGCGTTCAACACCGTGACGATCAAGCCGATGGTCGACGGGCCGCTTCTCGCGGTGAATTTTGCCGAGGGCCAGGCCGTGAAGAAGGGCGATCTGTTGGCACAGATCGATCCGCGCACCTATCAGGCGGCGCTCGATCAGGCGGTGGCGAAGAAGGCACAGGACGAGGCGCAGCTTGCCAACGCACGGCTCGATCTCGCGCGATACTCGAAACTGGTGGCGAACAACTACGCTTCCACGCAGCAGGCCGATACGGCGCGCGCGCAGGTGGCCCAGGACGAGGCACTGGTGAAACAGGACCAGGCGCAGATCGACAACACCCGCGCGCAACTCGGCTACACCACGATCAGCTCGCCGATCGACGGCCGCACGGGAATGCGCCAGGTTGATGCGGGGAACATCGTGCATGCGTCGGACACCATCGGGTTGGTGGTGATCACGCAGTTGCAGCCGATTTCGGTGCTGTTCACCTTGCCGCAGCAAACGCTCGCGCAGGTGACCAAGGCGATGAGCCAGGGTGCGGCCAAGGTGTTGGCCTACGCGCAGGGCGCCACGGGCAGCCGGACCGGGTTATTGGATACCGGCACGCTGGCGGTGCTGGACAATCAGGTCGATCCGACCACGGGCACCATCAAGTTGAAGGCGACTTTTCCCAATTCCGACAATCGACTTTGGCCCGGCGCCTTTGTCGGCGTGCAGGTGCAGGTGGATACCGCGAAGAATGCCGTTGTGGTGCCGCCAGCCGCCGTGCAGCGCGGGCCGCACAGTTCGTTCGTGTATGTGGTGAACGCGGATGACTCGACGACGCGACGCAATGTCGAGGTCGGGCATGAGGACGCACAGGCGAGCGTCATCACCGAGGGGATAAAGCCGGGCGAGAAGGTCGTGATCGACGGTGCGTCGCGGCTGTCCGCCAACACCAAGGTGACGATCGTGCAGCCCACTCCGGCGGGCGGTTCGCCGGCGGCGAAGCAACCTGCTGCCCCCGGCACGCGACGGCGGCAGGCTGGGGCGCCTGGGTGATCACCTTCCCCCTCCCCCCAACCCCCTCCCGCAAGGGGAGGGGGAGTCTTTTCTGTGCCCCCCCTCCCCTTGCGGGAGGGGGTTGGGGGAGGGGGAAGGTGAAGCCCCATGAACATCTCCGCCCCGTTCATCGCCCGGCCGATCGCCACGTGGCTGCTGGCGATCGCCATCCTGCTCGGCGGAGCCCTGGGCTATCGCGCGCTTCCCGTCTCCGCGCTACCCGAGGTCGACTTCCCCACCGTGCAGGTCACCACACAGCTTCCCGGCGCGAGCCCGGACACGGTGGCGACCTTGATCACCGCATCGCTGGAGCGCCAGTTCGGCCAGATCCCCGGCCTGGTCACGATGACGTCGCAAAGTTCCGAGGGCACCAGCCAGATCACTCTACAGTTCAATCTCGACCGCAGCATGGATTCGGCCGCGCAGGATGTGCAGGCAGCGATCAACGCCGCCGCCGGGACGCTGCCGGCGAACCTCCCGTATCCGCCGGTCTACGCCAAGGTAAATCCGGCCGATGCGCCAATCCTGACTTTGGCGCTGACTTCCGACACCTTGCCGATCGACAAGATCAGCGACGCCGCTGACACATTGTTGCAACCGAAACTATCGGAGATCGACGGCGTCGGTCGCGTCACCGTCCAGGGCGGTCTGCGGCCGGCGGTACGCGTGCGCGTCGATCCGGCGCGGCTGGCCGCCTACGGCCTGGCGATGGAGGACGTGCGCACCGCCGTCGCCAATGCCAACGTGAACGGTGCCAAAGGCGGTTTCGACGGCCCTCGCCTTGCCTTCGCACTTGGCGCCAACGACCAGCTTGTCGACCCCGCGGCCTACCAGTCGCTGGTGATCGCCTGGCGCAACGGCGCGCCGGTGCGGCTGTCGGACGTCGGCAGTGTGATCAACGGGGTGGAGAACGATCGTGTCGCCGCATGGTACGTGGACCAGCCTGCGGCCGTGATAGATATCCAGCGCCAGCCAGGCGCCAATATCGTGCAGACCGTGGCGCTGGTGAAAACCGCGTTGCCGCGGCTGCAAAGCGCGATCCCGTCCGGCATCAGGCTTACCATCGTCACCGACCGGACTGAGACGATCCGCGCGTCGGTACGGGACGTGCAGATCACGCTGATCATGTCGGTGATCCTGGTCGTGGCGGTGATCTTCTTTTTCCTGCGTTCTCCACGCGCCACGTTCATCCCGGCGATCGCGCTGCCGTTGTCTCTGATCGGCACATTCGGCGTGATGCAGCAGCTTGGTTACGCGCTCGACAACCTGTCGCTGATGGCACTCACCGTCGCCGCAGGCTTCGTCGTCGACGATGCGATCGTGATGATCGAGAACATCGTGCGCTACATCGAGCAGGGCATGAACCCGCTGGCTGCCGCCTATCGTGGCGCGGCGCAGATCGGCTTCACCATCGTGTCGCTGACCGTGTCGCTGATTGCGGTGTTCATCCCGCTGCTTTTCATGGGCGGCGTTGTCGGCCGGCTGTTCAAGGAGTTCTCCGTCACACTATCGATTGCCGTGGTGGTCTCTGCGGTGATCTCGTTGACGCTGACGCCGATGATGTGCGGCCGCATCCTGCGCTCTGCACGCGACCACTACCCAGGTCGCCTGGCACGCATCAGTGAGGCTGGCTTCAACGCGCTGCTCGCGGCATATCGGCGCAGCCTTGCGTGGACCTTCCTGCACCAGACATTGGTCTTGCTGGTCGGCGCCGCGACGCTGGTCGGCACCATCGGGCTGTACATCGTAGTGCCAAAAGGCTTCCTGCCACAGCAGGACACCGGCGTACTCGTCGCTGTCACGGAAGCGGCGCAGAGTGCTTCCATCCCCCGGTTGGTCGCGTTGCAGACCCAGGTCGCGCTGATTGTCGAGCGCGATCCCGCGGTGACCGGTGTGGTTTCGTTTGTCGGCGCCGGGACGATCAACGCCACGCCCAACACAGGGCGCCTTACCATTGCGCTGAGGCCGATCAGACAGCGTGATCCGGCTCCGATGGTGATCGCGCGTCTGCGGCACGCAATCGCCGATATTCCCGGCATAACCACGTTCTTCCAGCCGGTGCAGGACATCCAGATCGGTACGCGCATCAGCCGCACGCAATTCCAGTACACGCTGGTGGACACAGATGCGACCGAGCTTGCGCTATGGGCCCCGCGCCTGCTGCACAGACTTGCCGCCGATCCCACGTTGAGGAATGTCGCGACCGATCAGCAGAACGACGGTTTCCGCACCTACATCGATGTCGACCGCGACTCGGCGATGCGGCTCGGCGTATCGATGCAGGCGATCGAGGACACGCTGTACGACGCGTTCGGCCAGCGGCAGATCTCAACCATTTTCGGCCAGTCCAACCAGTACCGTGTGGTCCTGGAATCCGATCCGTCCTGGCAGGCGGACCCGAACTATCTGGGACTGCTGCGCGTGCCGGGCGCGAATGGCGCCCAGGTGCCGCTGTCCGGGATCGCCACCATAACGCGCACCGTGGCGCCTCTGGTGATCACTCACCAGGAACAGTTCCCGTCGGTCACGCTCAGCTTTGATCTGGCGCCCGGCTACTCGCTGGGTGCGGCGGTGCAGGCGATCGCCGCTGCCGAGAACGACATCGCTGTGCCGGGGACGATTTCTGGCAGTTATTCCGGCGACGCCGCCGAGTTCCAGAAATCGCTCGCGGCCGAACCGTGGCTGATCCTCGCTTCGCTGGTGGTGATCTACATTGTCCTCGGCGTGCTGTACGAGAGCTGGATCCATCCGATCACCATCCTGTCCACACTGCCGTCGGCCGGCATCGGTGCATTGCTGGCGTTGATGTGGTCCGGCATCGACCTGTCGCTGGTGGCGTTGGTCGGTATCGTGCTGCTGATGGGTATCGTGAAGAAGAACGCGATTATGATGGTGGATTTCGCGATCGAGGCGGAACGCACGCGAGGCGCCACGCCAGAGGACGCAATCCGTGAGGCCTGCCTGCTGCGCTTCCGCCCGATCATGATGACGACCATGGCAGCGCTGCTGGGCGCGCTACCGCTGATATTGGAGCGTGGGGCGGGCTCGGAACTGCGCTCACCGCTCGGGGTGACGATTATCGGTGGGCTGCTGCTGAGCCAGTTCCTCACGCTGTACACCACGCCGGCGATCTACCTGGCATTCGAGCGGTTGCGGCGGCGGTTCTCGCACCGCGGCAAGCAGATGGAACCGGCGGAGTAACCATGGGGTTTTCCGCCCCCTTCATTGCCCGTCCCATCGCGACGATCCTGCTTTCGCTCGGACTGCTTCTGTCGGGCATCGTAGCCTATCGCTTTCTCCCGATCTCCGCGCTGCCAAGCGTCGATATTCCGACCATCGTGGTGTTCGCCGCGCGTCCGGGCGCAGATCCCGAGACCATGGCCAACTCGGTCGCAGCACCATTGGAACGCCGGCTTGGGGAGATCTCCGGCGTCACTGAAATCACCTCCACCAGCTCGATCGGCAATACCTCCGTTGTCGTGCAGTTCGACATAGACCGCGACATCAACGGCGCCGCGCGTGACGTGCAGGCGGCGATCAACGCGGCGATTACCGACCTGCCATCGGACCTCCCCACACGCCCCTACTACCGTAAGTTCAATCCCGCCGATGCGCCGATCATGACGCTGGCGCTGTCCTCCGACACCCTGACCACAGCGCAGATATACGACGCCGCCGACAGCATCCTGGCGCAGCGCCTGTCGCAGGCCGACGGCGTCTCGCAGGTCACCGTCAACGGCTCCGAGAAACCGGCTGTCCGCGTGCAGCTCGATCCAGGACCGGCTCGCCGCCGCGGGCCTGGCCGGGCAGGACGTGTTGAACGCGATCAAGGGCACGAACGTTCTGCAACCCACCGGCGCGTTCCAGACGTCAGAACGCGCGGAGTTCTATCGGCATCAACGGACAGATCTCGCAAGGTTCGGACTATGCGCCACTGGTGCTCAAGGTCGGCAAAGGCGCAATCCTGCGTCTGTCCGACGTCGCCACGGTGGTCGACGGCGTCGCCAATACGCGGCTCGCGGCCTGGAACGGCAAGCAACCGGCGATCCTGCTGACCATCACCAAGTCGGCGGGCGCCAACGTCATCGACACAGTCGATCGCATCAAGGCACTCCTGCCGCAACTGATGGAGTGGCTGCCTGCCAACATCAATCTCACCATCATTTCGGACCGCACCACGACCATCCGCGCGTCGGTCAACGATGTGCAGTACACCATGCTGATCACCATCACGCTGGTGCTGCTGGTGGTACTGCTGTTCATGCGCCGACTGATGCCGACATTGGCCGCCGCGGTCACCGTGCCATTGTCGATCTGCGGAACGCTCGCCGGCATGTGGTTCATGGGCTATCTGCTCGACAACTTCTCGCTGATGGCGCTGACCATATCGGTCGGATTTGTCGTGGACGATGCGATTGTGATGATCGAGAACATCGTGCGCCATCGCGAACGCGGCGCCGATCCGATGCGCGCGGCGCTGATCGGGGCACGACAGATCGGCTTCACGGTCATGTCGATCAGCATCTCGCTGGTCGCGGTGTTCATCCCGCTGATCTTCATGGGCGGCATCCTGGGGCGGCTGTTCCACGAATTCGCGATGACGCTGGCCATGGCGATCGGTGTCTCCGCGCTGGTGTCGCTGACGCTGACCCCGATGATCTGTGCCCACTATATGCCACGCGACCTGCATGCTCCGCCCCGACAGCACTTCGCTGCGCGACTGGATCGCGGGTTGGAGCGAGGCTTTGCCGCGGTGCAGCGGTTCTACGCCAGGACACTCGGCTGGGCGCTCGAGCACCACGTGTTCATGCTGCTGGTGACGCTCGCCACCATCGTGTTGACCGTACGCCTTTACACCGTGCTGCCGAAGGGATTTCTGCCGTTGCAGGACACCGGTATCCTGATCGGCTCCACGCTCGCCTCGCCTGACGTTTCGTTCCAGGCAATGGAGGAACGGCAGCGCGCTGCGGTTGATGCGATCCTGGCTGATCGCGCCGTCGCCAGTGTCGGCTCGACGGTCGGGGTGTCGAACGGTTGGAGCTCGGTCAACCGCGGCAACCTCATCATAAGCCTGAAACCGCTAGCAGAGCGGGGGATTTCTTCCGAGGCGGTGATCGCGCGACTGCGCGAACCGTTGGAAAAGGTCGCGGGCGTGCAGACGACGTTCTTCTCGGCGCAGGACCTCCGCGGAGGCGGCCGGCAGGGTGGCGCGCAGTTTCAATACGCGCTGACCACGCAGGACATTAATGAACTTCGCCGCTGGGCGATCGCGCTCGAGGACAAGCTGCGCGCCACGCGCGGGATTGTCGATGTGACATCGGATCAGGATCGTGCCGGGCCACAGGTGAACGTCGTGATCGACCGCGATGCCGCCGCCCGGCTTGGCGTCGACACAATGGCAATCGACAACGCGCTGAACAATGCCTATTCGCAGCGGCAGATCACCACCATCTACACCCAGCGCAACCAATACAAGGTCGTGCTGGAGATCGATCCACGATTGCAGACCGATCCGTCGCTGCTCGAGCGCATCTATGTCGGTGCATCGAGCGGCAAGCAGGTGCCGCTTTCGGCAGTGGCGCATTTCGAGCGTGGCACCGCGCCGTTGGCGGTTCGGCACCAGGGTCAGTTCCCGGCTGCCACGATCAGCTTCAACCTGTCGCCGGGGATGGCGCTTGGCGATGCCGAGACAGCAGTGCAGAACGCCACCCGAGAGCTGCGAATGCCGGAGGATGTGCGCACCGAGTTCGCCGGCAACGCACGGTTCCTTCAGCAATCGCTGTCGACGCAGCCACTGCTGATCGCTGCCGCGCTGATCTCGATCTACATCGTGCTTGGCGTGCTTTACGAGAGCCTGCTGCATCCGCTGACCATCATCTCCACGTTGCCGTCAGCCGGTATTGGCGCCTTGCTGGCATTGCTGATCACCGGCAACGATCTGTCGATCATGGGGCTGATCGGCATCATTCTGCTGATGGGCATCGTGAAGAAGAACGCCATCATGCTGGTGGACTTCGCGCTGGAAGCCGAGCGACAGCGGGGGCTGTCGCCGGCGCAGGCAATTCACGAGGCGTGCCTGGAGCGATTCCGCCCGATCATCATGACGACACTGGCGGCTCTGCTTGGTGCCGTGCCACTGGCGCTGGCATTCGGCACCGGCGCAGAGTTGCGCCGTCCGCTCGGCATCTCGATCATCGGTGGCCTGATCGTGTCGCAGGTGCTGACGCTCTACACGACGCCAGTGGTGTATCTGGCGCTGGAGCGTCTGGCGGGCAAGAGACCGCCTATCGTGGTGCCGGCGGAGTAGCCGCGTTAGATGAGGGATTGCGCCGTCGGTGCGCGGGGCCATGGTTGTGCAGGTTCAGCGCGGTGTTGATCAGCGCGAGATGCGAGAACGCCTGAGGGAAATTGCCCAGTTGACGCTGCGACCGCGGGTCGTACTCCTCCGCCAACAGGCCGACATCGTTGCAAAGCCCAATCAGCCGCTCGAACAGAGCACGGGCCTCGCGATGCCGGCCCTGTAGGATCAGGTTATCGGCCAGCCAAAAACTGCACGCGAGAAACAGACCTTCCCCCGGCGGTAACCCGTCAACGCTCTCGTGCGTCCGATAGCGCAGCACCAGGCCATCGACGGTGAGCTCGCGCTGGATCGCCGCCACAGTGCCCTTGATGCGCGGATCGTTCGGCGGCAGAAAGCCAATCAAGGGCAGCAGCAGCAGGCTCGCATCCAGCTCATTGCTGCCGTAGTACTGCACGAAGCTTTGCTTCTCGGTGCTGTAGCCCTCACGGCAGACCGAATCATGGATGCGCTGCCGCAGCGCACGCCACTGATCGAGCCTCGCCGGCAGGTTGAATTGCTCGGCACCACGGATCGCGCGATCCATTGCGACCCAAGCCATTGCCTTGGAGAAGGTGAAATGCCGAGAGCCACCGCGCACTTCCCAGATGCTCTCGTCCGGCTTGTCCCAGATCTTCGCCAGGTGAGTGACCAATTGCCGCTGAATTTCCCAACTGGCGTTCGGCCGCGCCAAACCGAGATTCATCTCCTGATACAACGCATCCATCAGTTCGCCGTAAACGTCGAGCTGCAACTGGGTGCTCGCGGCGTTGCCGATGCGCACCGGCCGCGCGCCGCCGTAGCCAGCCAGCCACGGCACTTCCCATTCCATCAGCCAGCGCTCGCCCGCCAAGCCGTACATCGTCTGTACCTGTGAGGGGGTGCCGGCGACAGTGCGGCGCAGCCAGGTGCCCCAGGACTGCGCCTCCTCGCGATAGCCGGCGTGCATCAACGCGAGCAGGGTGAAGGTGGCATCGCGCAGCCAACAAAAGCGATAGTCCCAGTTGCGCTCGCCGCCGGGCAGTTCGGGAAGCGACGTGGTCGGGGCGGCGACGATGCCGCCAGTGGGATAGTAGGTCAGCGCCTTGAGGGTGAGCAGCGAGCGCTGCACCACATCGCGCCATTCGCCCTGATACAGGCAGCGTGAGGACCAGGCGGTCCAGCCAGCATCGATCTCATCGAGCGCCGCGTCGGCTTCAGGCACACGCGGATCGGCCAGGTGCGACATGCCGTGCGTCATGGCGAACGAAATGCGTTGGCCGGCAGCGACAGTGAAGTCGCTGACCGTGGTGAACTTCTCGCCGCGAAGCCGAACGCCACTATGCAGCACCACAACGTACGGCCCAGCGATGGCGCGCAGACCAGTGCCATGCCGCAACTGTGTCACCCAGGGGATGGCGGACCCATAATCGAATTGCAATGCGAGATCGAGCCGCATCGCGACCTGGCCGCTGCGTCCTTCCACAATACGCACGACCGAGGAATTGCCGGTGGCGGCGGTCATGAAATCGATCAACGCCACACTGCCATCCTGCGTCTCGAAAATAGTCTCGAGGATCAGGGTGCCGGGACGGTACTGGCGGCGGATACTGACTGGGGCCTGGGCAGGTGCGATGCGCCAGCGGCCGTTGTCCGGCGTGCCCACCAGTGCGGCGAAACAGGCCGAGCTGTCGAAACGCGGCCAACATAGCCAGTCGATCGATCCCTCTTTGCTGACCAGCGCCGCGCTGTGACAGTCACCGATCAGCGCATAATCCTCGATCCGCGCTGCGTACCGCGCGGCATTCGCGGGTGGCACCTGTTCGCGAGGATTGTCCTTTGCCCCTTCCGGCGGGCGTATACCGGGCGGCGTCGCCATCAGGCGGCGCTGCCCCAGAGACGGCCCTGCGTCGTCGTGCAGTGGCACCCCGAGCGGGACGCGACCGGGTGTTCCGTCGGGCACACCGTCGCGCTGACCACGCACGACTGACCTGACGGACGGTATCGCACAGGCGGGCTGTAGGCCGGCGGACCGACGACCAGCGGGAATCCGAAGCCGACCCAGACGTGGGCCATGGCAGGGTGGGCCTGTCCAGCCAGAGTGCCGCCAGCGCCGAGCGTCGCCACTGCTAGCGGACGGCGGAAGGCGCACATTGCCGAATGGATCATTACATCATCCTCGCCCACTTTTTCGCTGGAATATAGCGGCGGCGCGTGGAGTTCAACCGGGAGTGCCGCGTCCACGCAGCGGTGCGATGAACTTGACTTTCACGAATTTAGTCCTGATACCCAGCCCGTTACGTGCGGAATGCCGCCGTGCGAGTGGCCGCGCAGGCGTTGCGCCGCAGCGCCGCGACCTACCAGCGACTGGACAAGACTTGGACGATACCACGACCGCCCCGGCGGAACAGACCGAACACGCGCCGATCGAAGTAGCCGAGCCGATCAGCGAAGAAGCACCGCGCCCGGTATTTGCGGACCTCGGCCTGTCCGAGCCGGTGCTGCGGGCCATCGCCGAAATGGGCTACCGCCACCCGACGCCGATTCAGGAGCAGGCGATACCCGTCGTGCTGATGGGACGCGACGTGCTGGGCGCGGCACAGACCGGCACAGGCAAGACCGCCAGCTTCACGTTGCCGCTGATCGACATCCTGACCGGCTCTCGCGCACGGGCGCGCATGCCCCGCAGCCTGATCCTGGAGCCGACGCGGGAGCTCGCCTTGCAGGTCGCCGAGAACTTCGTTCAGTACGGCAAGTACCTCAAGCTGACGCACGCGCTGGTCATTGGCGGCGAGAGCATGACCGACCAGCGCGACGTGCTGATGCGCGGTGTCGATGTGCTGATCGCGACGCCGGGGCGCCTGATCGACATGTTCGAGCGCGGCTCGATTCTGCTGTCGGACGTAAAGATCCTGGTGATCGACGAAGCCGACCGCATGCTGGACATGGGGTTCATTCCTGATGTCGAGCGTATCGTGTCGATGCTGCCACGCAACCGGCAGACGCTGTTCTTCAGTGCGACGCTGTTTCCGGAGATCCGCCGGCTGGCCGATGCGTTCCTGTCCAACCCGAAGGAGATCGTAGTATCGCGTCCCGCTTCGGTCGCCACGACGATAACCGAGGGCCTGGCGCTGGTGGCGGAACACGACAAGCGCGAGCTGCTGCGCCGGCTGATCCGTACCCAGAAGGTACAGAACGCCTTGATCTTCTGCAATCGCAAGCGCGATGTCGACATCCTGCAAAAGTCGCTGACGCGGCACAAGTTCAATGTTGGTGCGTTGCATGGCGACATGGCGCAGACGGTACGCTTTGCCACGCTGGAGAAATTCAAGGCAGGCGAATTGCAGTTGCTGGTGTGCAGCGATGTTGCGGCGCGCGGACTCGACATTGGCGGGCTGTCGCATGTGTTCAACTTCGATGTGCCGCACCATGCCGAGGACTATGTGCACCGCATCGGCCGGACCGGACGCGCTGGGCTGGAGGGACACGCCTTCACCATCGCGATGCCGGAGGATCGCGCGGCAGTCGAGGCAATTGAGAAGCTCATTCGACATCCGATCCCGCCGATGAACGTCGAGGGCCTCGATCCGGTCGACTGGGCCGAAGAGGGCGGCCGCCGGCGACGTGCCGGGGGGCGTGCTGCACGGCCAAAGACTTCGGCACGGGAGAAGCCGCCGGCACGCGATAAGCCGCCGGCGCGCGAGAAGCCGCTGCCGCGCGAAAAGCCATCGGCACCCGAGAAATCGGCGCCGCAGCTGCGGACGGCGAAGCCGCCTCCGGAGAAACGCCGCGAGCCGCAAAGGGAGACCAGGCGTCGCGACCCGCCGCGCCATCGCGATGAAGAGCAGAGCGACTCACGCGTCACAGGTTTTGGCGACGAGATGCCGGCCTTCATGCTGCTGCGCCCGCGCAACGCGGCGAACTAAGGGGAGAGTTGAGGCATGAACGATGCTCCGGTCCGCCACAAGAGCCACTTCACGTCCTTCCAGTGGGATGACGCGCTGCGCCTCGACCAGCAGTTGAGCGAGGAGGAACGCGCGATCCGCGATGCCGCGCGCGAGTACCGTCAGGACAAGCTGTTCCCGCGAGTGATCGAGGCGAACCGGCACGAACGATTCCATCGCGAGATCATGAACGAGATGGGCGAGATGGGGTTTCTCGGCGCCACGTTGGAGGGTTACGGCTGCGCCGGCGTGAATTACGTCAGCTATGGACTGATCGCGCGCGAGGTGGAGCGGGTGGACTTCTGGCTATCGCTCGGCGTTCTCCGTGCAGTCATCGCTGGTGATGTATCCGATCTGGGATTTCGGCTCCGAGGCGCAGAAGGAGAAATACCTGCCCAAGCTGCGCAGCGGCGAGTGGGTCGGCTGCTTTGGTCTCTCCGAACCAGATGCCGGGTCGGATCCCGCGTCGATGCGCACCCGGGCGAAGCGGGTCGACGGCGGGTTTGTGCTGAACGGATCGAAGACCTGGATCACCAACTCGGCGATCGCCGATGTGTTCGTGGTGTGGGCAAAGGACGACGCCGGGGACATCCGCGGCTTCATCCTGGAAAAGGGCATGAAGGGGCTGAGCGCGCCGAAGATCGAGGGCAAATTCTCGCTGCGGGCATCGGTCACCGGAATGATCATGATGGATGACGTCATGGTGCCGGAGGATGCGATGCTGCCCGCGGTTAAGGGGCTGCGCGGGCCGTTCTCGTGCCTCAACAATGCGCGCTACGGCATAGCCTGGGGCGCGCTCGGTGCGGCAGAGTTCTGCTGGCAGGCGGCGCGCGACTATACGATGCAGCGCATCATGTTCGGCAAGCCGCTGGCGGCGACGCAACTCATTCAGAAGAAGCTGGTCGATATGCAGACCGAGATCACACTCGGGTTGCAGTCGGTGCTGCGACTGGGGCGGCTGATCGATGAGGACAACGCAGCACCGGAAATGATCAGCCTGCTGAAGCGCAACAACTGCGGCAAGGCGCTGGATATCGCACGTATTGCGCGCGACATGCATGGCGGCAACGGCGTGTCAGATGAGTACCACGTGATTCGGCACGTGATGAACCTGGAGGCGGTGAACACCTATGAGGGCACGCATGACGTACACGCGTTGATCCTCGGCCGCGCACAGACCGGGCTGTCGGCATTCGGCTGACCCACGGCTCCCTCCCCCAACCGCCTCCCGCAAGGGGAGGGGGAGTGCTGAACCTGCTCCCCCTCCCCTTGCGGGAGGCGGTTGGGGGGAGAAAGCGGCGGAACCACCCTGCCCTCATTTCGGCACCTGCGGTGGATGTACGCAGTATCACGTGCCGGACGCCGCGTACATTGCCGGCAAATCCGACATGCTGGCGGCGGCTCTGCGCCGTGCCGGCTTCGCTGACATCGCATTGTCGCAACCCGCTCGCGTCGGTCCTGGCGAGCGACGGCGCATGGACCTGGCTGCGCGGCGCGGGCGTGGCGGGGTTGTCCTCGGCCTGCATCGGCAACGCAGCGCAGAAGTCGTCGATCTGACCACCTGCCTTGTCCTGCATCCGACACTGGTCGGCCTGATGCCGCCCCTGCGTGATATGTTGGCACGGCTACAGGCTCTCCGCCGCGAAGGCTCAGTGATCGGCAATCTGCTCGACTCCGGCGTCGATTTGCTGGTGCGCACCGATACGCCACTTGCACTGTCGGATCGCGTTGCCTTGACCGAATTTGCCCGCAGCCATAGGTTGCCGCGCATCGCCTGGGCGCTCGGCAGCGACGAACCGGAACCGATCGCGATACTCCGCCCACCGACGACGTTGCTCTCGGGTGTCGCGGTCGTGCCGCCGCCCGGCGCTTTCCTGCAGGCTTCAGCGGCGGGTGAGACTGCCATCATCTCAGCGGTCGTTGCGGCACTTCCCGACAAGGGACGCGTTGCGGAACTGTTCGCCGGTTCCGGCGCAATGACCTTCGCCTTGGCGCAGCGTAGCCGTGTCGCCGCATGGGAGGGCGACACCGCCTCGGCATCCGCTCTGCGCACCGCCGCCAATCACGCCGGTCTTGCCGGTCGCATCGAGGCGATCCAGCGTGATTTGGCGCGTCAGCCGCTGCAGGCAAAGGAACTCGCTGGCTTTGCGGCAATCGTGCTCAACCCGCCTTTCGCCGGCGCCGCCGCGCAAATGGCACAGATAGCCGCGGCGAAACCCCCAGTCGTCGTCTACGTGAGCTGCAACCCCGCCACCCTGTCGCGCGATGCGAGGCTACTGCGGGCGGCAGGCTTCACGCTGAGGTCGGCGACGCCAATCGATCAGTTTCTTTGGTCAGCGAGGCTTGAGAGCGTCTGCGTCTTCAGTTCTGTGCCGGCGGCTCGACCACGGGCTGCCGGTTAGCCAGTCCCTGCACGACAGCCTCAGGATTCCGGAATGTCACCTCGCGCTGCGGGTACGGCAGTTCGATCCCGTATTCCTGATAAAGGTCCCACAGGTTCAGCATCACCTCGCTGCGCACGTTCGTCGTGCCGTTCGCCGGATCACTGATCCAGAAGCGCAATTCGAGATCGACCGAACTCTCGCCGAATGCGACCAGCAGGCAGTTCGGCGCAGGCTCCTTCAGCACGCGCGGCACATCGCGCGCCGCCGTCACTGCCAGCCTGATCGCCTCATGCGGATCCGACTGATACGAGACGCCGACCTTCACGTGCATCCTGATCAGGTCACTGGAGAACGACCAGTTGGTCACGCGCTGGGTGATCAGATCCTCATTCGGGATCAGATACTCCTTGCCGTCCCGTGTCTGCACCGAGGCATAGCGTGCATTGAGTGCAATCACCGACCCGTAAGTGCCATCGATCTCGATCACATCGCCGGGCTTGATGGAACGATCAAGCAGGAGGATCACGCCGCTGACGAGATTCGACACCACCTTCTGCAGCCCGAAGCCGAGACCGACGCCGATCGCGCCCGAGAAGACGGCGAAGGCAGTCAGGTCGATGCCGATCGAACCCAGCGCCAGCACCACGGCGAGCGTCAGCAACGTCATTCGGACGAGCTTGGCGGCGAGAACCTGCACGGCTGGGGTCAGCGGTCCAAATACGCGCAGCCGTTGGTCGATCAGTCGCGACAGCACGTTGGCCATCCACACAAATATTGCCAGCGTGACCGCGCCCTTCAGCATAAGCAGCACACTGACGCGGAAATTGCCCACCGGCACCGCCATGGCGTCCATCAGATTGATGACGGGAGTGATCAGCCCGGCGATATTCAACGCAGCGATGATCCAGGCCAGAACCGCGATGGCGCGGGCCAGTCGCTCGTCGCGCACCAGCATCGAACTGAGCCGGATCAGCACCCAGACCAGCACGAGGCTTTCGGCAAGCCGCACCAGATCGGCGCGATTGCCGGCGGCAGTGAAGGAGAGGTGCGCGAACCAGAGGACCAGCAGAAGCGCGATCCAGTCCGCCACCCGCGAGAAGGCGACTGCGATGGAACGCAGCGGACCGGCGACGACCCGGTGAGTGAGGTCGAAGCATCCGCGCTGAAGTGCGGGCGCCAGCCAGCGCGCCGCACTGACCAGCAGCAGCACGCAGACAAGCTGTTCGAACAGTGCCGGGACGAGCACGTTGCTATGCAGCCAGGCGATGCTCTGGCCTAGGAAGTCCTGCCAGCCGGGAGGTATCAGCGCCTGCACGTACCCATTGCAGCGCGGCAACGCGGCGACATCAGGGCAGCCGGTTCATAATAGCGTCAGCGCCGGCGGGGGCTCAGACGTGGAAGCTCTCGCCGCAGCCGCAGCGTCCCTTTTCGTTCGGATTAGTGAAGGTAAAGCCGGTCGCAAGCGCCTTCACTTCGTAATCCATCACGGTGCCGATAAGGAACAAGCTAGCCTTGCGGTCCACCAGCACGGTAAGCCCCTTGTCGTTCACCACTTCATCACCAGGACCCGGTTCATCGGTCCAGGTCATGTCATACGACAGACCGGAACAACCTTTGGTCTTCACGCCGATGCGCAGCAACTTGCCCTGCTCACCCTTGCCATAGAGGGCACGCAGACGGTCCGCCGCGGCGTCGGTCAACGTCATCAGCGGCGGCAAGGTGCGAGGTTTGCGTGGGGCGGAATTGACAGTCGTGCTCATGGTTCGCTCTATGTCGTTGTCGATCAGAACATATTCAACTGCAGGCGGGCCTCTTCGGTCATGCGACTTGGGTCCCAGGGCGGATCCCACACGGTTTCCACGTCACAGGACGTTACTCCGGACACCGTCATTGCGGCATTTCTTACTTGCTCTGGCAACTCCTGAGCCGACGGGCAGGCCGGCGCGGTCAGCGTCATCTCGACCTTCACCGCCCCGCCGTCGGCGATCTCGATCGCGTAGATCAGGCCGAGTTCGTAGATGTTCACCGGGATTTCCGGATCGTACACCTCGGCGATCGCAGCGATGATCGCATCCTCGGTGGGCCGCGGCTCGGTTTCGCGGTCCGGCGTCCAGGCGGCGTGAGACTGCTGCGTCACATCATTCACTGCTCGCCTCCTTGCCGCCTTCCAATGCCGCGACCAATGCGTGCCAGGCGAGGGTCGCACACTTCACCCGCGACGGGTATTCGTGCACCCCGGCCAGCGGCTCAAGTCGCTCCATCGGTTCGGTGAGCGCGGCGTCGCACTGCGGGCATTTGCCGGTGCGCGCCAGTTCGCGAAATGCCGCGAAAAGGGCATGCGTGTCTGACTTGCTGCGGCCGATCACTGTCTCCACCATCAGATCGGCCGAGGCGACGCTGATCGCGCAGCCGCGCGCCTGGAAGCCGGTGTCGGCAATTGTCCCATCGGGGGCGTATTTCACCCACACCTCGATGCGGTCGCCGCACATCGGGTTGTCGCCCTTGGCAGTCGCGTCGAAGCTCTCCAGTCGGCGCGCATGCCGCGGGCGCCGGCCGTGATCGAGGATCACTTCCTGGTACAGGTCGCGCAAGTCGTCGAATGTATCGGTCATGGGTGGCTGGGCCCCCTCCCCCCAACCCCCTCCCGCAGGGGGCTGGGGAGCCGGTACACCAAAGGGGCAGCGTAGAATCGCATCACTTGAAGAACTCCCGCACGCGGGTCAATGAGTCAGCCAGATAGTCGATTTCTTCGCGCGTTGTGTAGATGGCGAAGCTGGCACGCGTGGTACTTTCCAGACCGAAGCGGTGCATCAGCGGTTCGGCGCAATGATGGCCGGCGCGCACCGCGATGCCCTGGCGGTCCAGCAGCGTCGCCACGTCGTGCGCATGAGCGCGATCCAAGGTGAATGACACCACGCCACCGCGATCCTGCGCGCGACCTAGAATATGCACGCCCTCGATCGCATCGAGCCGCGCCAGCGTGTGATCGATCAACGACGTCTCATGTGCGGCGATGGCATCGTAGCCGATCGCCTGCACGTAATCGATTGCCGCCTTCAATCCGATGCCTTCCAGGATAGGCGGCGTGCCCGCTTCGAATTTGTGCGGTACCTCTGCCCAGGTGGATCGCTCGTACGACACGGACGAAATCATCTCGCCGCCGCCAAGAAATGGCGGCATTGCATCCAGCAGTTCGCGGCGGCCCCACAGAACGCCGATGCCAGTGGGTCCATAAAGCTTATGGCCGGTGAAGGCATAGAAGTCGCAATCCAACGCCTGCACGTCGACACGCCTGTGCACCACGGCCTGCGCTCCGTCGAACAGCACCTTCGCGCCATATCGATGGGCGATCCGTACTATGCGTTCAGCCGGTGTGTAGGTGCCGAGTACATTGGACATGTGCGTCATCGACACCAGCCCGACCTTGCCGTCGGCCAACAGTGCCTCGAACGCCTCAAAGTCCAGCTCGCCGGCATCTGTGATCGGTGCAACGCGCAGCTCGATACCACGCTCATCGCGGAGCAACTGCCAGGGCACGATGTTGGAGTGATGCTCCATGCCCGAGATCACCACCGCCTGGCCGGGCTTCAGAATGCCGCGACCGTAGCTGTGTGCCATCAAGTTCAGCGATTCGGTGACGTTGCGAGTAAACACCACCTCGTGGCGGTCACGCGCGTTCAGCAGCGCCGCCACCGCGTCGCGCGCCGCCTCGTAGGCATCGGTGGTGCGCTCGCTCATCCAGTGCAGTCCGCGATGCACGTTTGCGTATTGAGTCTCCATCGCCTCGCGCATAGCCTCAATCACCACGCGCGGCTTCTGCGCCGAAGCTGCGCTGTCGAGGAACACCAGGTCCTTGCCGCGCACCTTCTGGCGCAGGATTGGGAAATCCTCGCGAATGCGGGCGATGTCCAGCATGACAGGACGGGTCGTGACGTTCATGCTGCCTGCCTCTCCCACCAGCCTTCAACCGCGCGATCCAGCACAGCACGCATCCGTTCATCCGTCACGGCTTCCAGCGCCTCGGCTAGGAACGCGCGCACCAGCATCGATCGTGCGGCTGCGTCGGGAATGCCGCGGCTGCGGAGATAGAACAACTGTTCGGCATCCAGCTCGCCGACCGTCGCGCCGTGGCTGCACTTCACGTCGTCGGCGAAGATTTCCAGTTCCGGTTTGGTGTCGACCTCGGCGTCCGGCGACAGCAGCAGCGCCTGGGTCATCTGGTAGCCGTCAGTCTTTTGCGCAATGCGGGCGACCTCGATGCGGCCCTGGAATACCGCCTGCGACCTGCCGCCCAGCACGTTCTTCACGGTCTGTCGCGAGCTGCACGACGGTGCATCATGCTTTACCACCGTGGTCAGGTCTGCGTGCTGCGCTCCGCCGAGCAATTGGCCGCCGTTCAGATGCGCCGTGCCTTTTGAACCAGCGAGCCTGATATGAACCTCAGTGCGCGCGATGTGGGCACCGAGGTTCAGCACGAAGCTGTCATACGTTCCGCGCTCGGCAATCTCGGCATACACAGTCGAGAGGTGGAAGGCCGCCAGCGATTCGTCTTGCAGACGAACATGAGTGAGGACTGCGTCTTCATCCACCTGCACTTCAAAGACTGGATTGTGCAGGTAGCTGCCATTGCCGACCGACAGCTCCAGCAAGCTCAGCCGAGCACCGCGCGCCAGACGAATGACATGCCGAGGATGGAACGCGGCACGGTCGGTCGCGATGCTCGCGAGGAGCAGCAGGCCGGCATCGACGTGGGCGGGCACCGACAGAACCGCGCCGTCCTGTGCCAACATTGTGTTCAGCGCAACCAGCGGTTCGCTGTCCAGGCTCGCCAGCGTGCCGAATTCACCGTGTTCCGCGAAGCGCGAAAACTTGCCCGCGGCCGGCAGCGCCGAAAGATCTGCGCGGAACTCACCATCGACGAAGACGATGCGCGGCACGTCGATGCGAGGCAGCCGGCTGAGCAGTGCGTCGTTGTCAGCAAACGTCAGAGGTTGCACGAACGAAGCGTCGGCCACCGGACGTAGGCTGGTATATTTCCATGCCTCCTCACGCCGACCTGATGTGGCGCCGGGCAGTCCCGCGCGGCGGAACGCGTCGGCGGCGGCAGCGCGGCGGCGCGGATCACCGGGCAGGCGATCGCGCATTGCATCATAGCGCGCCAGGAAGCCTGCGACGCCGGACTGAACGGCAACCGTCATCAGGCGGCCTCCGCGACCATGCCAGCATAGCCTTTTGCTTCCAGCTCGTGCGCCAGTTCCGGCCCGCCGGAGCGAACGATGCGCCCACCGGCAAGAACATGCACACGGTCCGGCACGATATAGTCGAGCAGTCGCTGATAGTGCGTGATCACCAGCGCCGAGAAATCTGGGCGCCGCAGCGCATTCACACCGTCGGCAACAACCTTCAGCGCATCGATGTCGAGCCCGCTGTCGGTCTCATCCAGGATCGCCAAACGCGGCCGCAGGATCGCCATCTGCAACACCTCGTTGCGCTTCTTCTCGCCGCCGGAGAAACCGACATTGACGTTTCGCCGCAGCATGTCCTCGGGCATGGCCAGACGTTTCGTTTCGGCGCGAGCGAGCCTTAGGAACTGTACCGCGTCCAGCTCGCTTTCACCGCGGGTGCGACGCAGTGCGTTCAATGCCGTGCGCAGGAAGTTGGCATTGCCGACACCGGGCAGCTCTACCGGATACTGGAATGCGAGAAACAGCCCCGCCGCCGCGCGCTCTTCAGGCTCCATCGTAAGCAGATCGCGACCATCGAACGACACTGATCCATCGGTGACGGCATAGTCCTCGCGTCCGGCCAGCACGTAGGCAAGCGTCGATTTGCCCGAGCCGTTCGGGCCCATGACAGCATGCACCTCGCCGTCGGGCACGACGAGGTCGATGCCCTGCAGGATGGGCTTGTCTTCGATGGCGGCGGAAAGGCCGCGAATTTCCAGCATAATGAGCGTCCTCTAACCTACCGAGCCTTCCAGACTCACCGCGAGCAGCTTCTGCGCCTCGACGGCGAATTCCATGGGCAGCTCCTTCAGAACCTCCTTGCAGAACCCGTTGACAATCAGGTTCACGGCGTCCTCTTCCGTCAGCCCACGCTGCCGGCAATAGAACAACTGGTCGTCGGCGATCTTGGAGGTGGTCGCCTCATGTTCCACCTTCGCCGTCGGATTCCGGCTTTCTATATACGGTACGGTATGCGCGCCGCAGCAGTCGCCGATCAGCAGACTGTCACACTGCGTGTAGTTGCGCGCGCAGGACGCCTGCGGCAGCACGCGCACCAGCCCGCGATAGGTGTTGTTCGACCTGCCGGCGCTGATGCCCTTGGAGACGATCGTGCTCTTCGTCCGCTTGCCGATATGGATCATCTTGGTCCCGGTATCGGCCTGTTGGCGGTTGTTGGTCACCGCAACCGAGTAGAATTCGCCAACGCTGTCGTCGCCATGCAGCACACAGGACGGATACTTCCAGGTGATCGCTGAACCGGTCTCCACCTGGGTCCAGGAGATCTTGCTGCGCGCACCGCGACAGGCGCCGCGCTTGGTGACGAAGTTGTAGATGCCGCCACGGCCTTCCGCGTCACCCGGATACCAATTCTGCACGGTAGAGTACTTGATCTGCGCATCGTCGTGCGCAACCAGCTCCACCACCGCGGCATGCAACTGGTTCTCGTCGCGCATCGGCGCGGTGCATCCTTCCAGGTAGCTGACGTAGCTGCCGGCATCGGCGATGATCAGCGTGCGCTCGAACTGACCGGTGTTGCGCGCATTAATGCGGAAATAGGTGGACAGCTCCATCGGGCAGCGCACGCCCTTCGGGATGTAGACGAAGCTGCCATCGGTGAACACCGCAGAATTCAGAGCGGCAAAGAAGTTATCGGATACCGGCACGACGGAACCGAGATACTGCTGCACGAGCTCCGGATAATCGCGCACCGCCTCGCTGATCGGGCAGAAGATCACGCCCGACTTCTTGAGCGTCTCGCGGAAGGTCGTCGCCACCGACACGCTGTCGAATACAGCGTCCATCGCGACCTGCGAGCCACCCTCGATGGACGCCGGATCGACGCCGGCCAGGATCGCCCGCTCCTTCAGCGGAATTCCTAGCTTCTCGTAGGTCTTCAGCAGCTCCGGATCGACCTCATCGAGGCTCTTCGGCCCGGCCTTCTTCCTCGGCGCCGCGTAGTAGTGCAGGTCCTGGTAATCGATCGGCGAGTGCTCGACGCGCGCCCAATGCGGCTCGGCCATCTCCTGCCAGCCGGCATACGCTTTCAGCCGCCATTCCAGCAGCCAAGCCGGTTCCTCCTTCCGGGAAGAGATCAGCCGGATGATGTCCTCGTTCAGCCCCTTGGGCGCGAGGTCCATCTCAATCTCGGTCTCCCAGCCCCACTTGTAGCCTGACTGGGTGAGAGACTGAACGGTATCGAGCGTTTGTGTCGCGGCAGAAGACATCAAATCGTCCTATTCGGGAGCGGGTAATGACGCTGTGGCCGGGATGCGAAAGGCGCGCGGAATCGACGCGTCCTGCATGTCGGCTAGCGTGATGTTCGTGAGCGCCTGCTGTATCGCATCATTCACCGGGTCCCAGCGCCCACGCATCGGGCACAGACACTGGCTTTCGCATTCCACCGTGGAGCCTTCCACGCAGGCGGTCAGCGCGATCGGCCCGTCGATCGCGGCGATCACGTCGGCCACCGGAATCGCGGCGAGCGGCCGCAGCAACCGATAGCCGCCGCGCGCGCCCCGCTGGGAAGCCACCAGCCCGCGGGCGGCCAGCGTTTTCAACACCTTGGCGACGGTCGGCTCCGGGATGCCCGTGGTCGCGGCAATGCCCGGGGAGGTCTGCACCCCGGTCTCGCGCGACAGGCGGACCAGCACGACGACCGCATAATCGGTCAGCTTCGAGAGCCTCAGCATGGCCTGCGAAACCCCTTGCACCCTGGCGTTCAGCTAATCGGACCAATTGGGTCCTGATTGCTGGCAAATGGCGCATCGGATGGATGGCGTCAAGGGGTTGTCGGCACGCCTACCGACCAGTAGTCAGATGCCATCAGCGCAGGAGGACGTGATGGCTGGCATGATGGAAGGCAAGGTCGTGGTGGTGACCGGGTCGGGCGGCGGGATCGGCCGTGAGATTGCGCTGGCCATGGCCGCCGCCGGTGCCAAGGTCATCGTCGCCGATATCGGCGCCTCGCTGTCGGGCGAGGGAGGCTCTGCAACGCCTGCCCAGCAGACCAAGCAGTTGATCGAGCAGAACGGCGGCGCCGCCGAAATCTGCACGGAATCTGTCGCCGAATGGGGTTCCGCGCAGAAGATCATCCAGGCAGCGCTGGACCACTACGGCCGCATCGACGGTGTGGTGAATAATGCCGGCATCCTGCGCGACGTCATCTTTCACAGAATGTCGCCGGAGGAATGGCTGTCGGTGATCGGCGTGCACCTGAACGGCTGCTTCTTCGTCTCTCGCGCCGCAGCCGAGCACTACCGGAAGCAGGAGAGCGGCACGTTCGTGCATATTTCGTCCACCTCTGGGCTGATCGGCAATTTCGGACAGGCCAATTATTCGGCGGCGAAGCTGGGCATAACCGCTCTGTCCAAATCGATCGCTCTGGACATGAAGCGCTATAATGTCCGCTCCAACTGCATTGCGCCGTTTGCCTGGAGCCGCATGACGCAGTCCATCCCCGCCACCACGCCCGAGCAGCAGGCGCGGCTGGCAAAGATCCAGGCAATGACGCCGGACAAGAATGCGCCGATGGCGGTGTTCCTGTCGTCCGACGCCGCGAAAGACGTCTCCGGCCAGGTGTTCGGCACGCGGATGAACGAGATCATACTGTTCAGTTCGCCGCGCCCGATCCGCATCGTCCATCGCGCCGATGGTTGGACGCCGGAGACCATCGCCGCGCAGGCCGCTCCGGCACTGAAGGCGGCCTATATGCCGCTCGATCGCTCCGGCGAAGTGTTCGACTGGGATCCGCTCTGAGCGGTAATGTCTCCGCGGCGTTCGGCCAGGCCGCCCGTGCCTGGCATGAGCGCCCGTTCCTGCACGTCACCGCAGAGACGGCACAGCAATACGGCATCGCCGCCGGCTCCTGGAGTTACGCCGAGGCGTCGGCGGCAGTTGAGGCCATTGCTGACCGCTACGCGGCCGCCGGATACGGCGTCGGGCACCGCGTGGGCCTGATGCTGGAGAACCGGCCGGCCACATTCCTGCATTGGTTTGGGCTGAACCGGTTGGGGACAAGCGTCGTGCCGCTTCACCCTGACCTGCGCCCGGCCGAACTCGCGTATCTCATGCTTCACAGCGGCATCTGCCTCGCCATCGGTGCGACAGAGCATGTGCTGAAGCTGCGTGGGGCGCTCGGCGAGCGCGCCGTGATCACCGACGATGCGCCGGTTCCGACCGCCCCTTCCCTGGCGCGCCAGGCAACGCCCGGTCCGGCGACGGAGTGTGCGCTGCTATACACCTCCGGTACCACTGGCAAGCCGAAGGGCTGCGTCCTGTCGAACGACTATTTCCTGCGCTGCGGCCGCTGGTACACCGAGATCGGCGGACTGTGCACCCTCCACCCCGGGGAGGACCGGCTGATCACGCCACTGCCCATGACACATATGAATGCGATGGCTTGTTCAACCCTTGGGATGGTGTTGAGCGGTGGCTGCATCATCGCGCTCGACCGGTTCCATCCGCGAAGCTGGTGGCGAACGGTACGCGACAGCAAGGCGACCATCATGCACAGCCTCGGCGTGATGCCGACCATGCTGCTCGGGCTTGATGCTTCGCCTGAGGAACGGGAACACGCCGTAGGGTTCGGTTTCGCGCCCGGTACCGATCCGCGATACCACGCCGCATTCGAGGAGCGCTTCGGCATCCCGATGATCGATGCCTGGGCGATGACGGAAACCGGCGCCGCGGCGGTGGTGATCGCGAGCGAAGAACCGCGTCTGACCGGGCAGTCCTGCTTCGGCCGCGCGCGGCCCTTTATGCAATACCGCATCGTCGATCCGTCTGGCGCGGACACGCCGGACGACACGCCCGGTGAATTGCTGGTGCGGGCGACCGCTCCCGATCCGCGCGCTGGATTCTTCACCGAATACCTCGGCGACCTTGAAGCGACGGAGGCCGCATGGGAGGGCGGCTGGTTCCACACCGGCGATGTCGTGCGACGTGACACGGACGGCAATCTGTTCTTCGTCGACCGCTGGAAGAACGTGATCCGGCGCAGCGGCGAGAACATCGCGGCAGCCGAGGTGGAGAGCGTTTTGCGTCAGCACAGTCTGGTAGGCGAGGTGGCCTGTGCCGCCGTCCCCGATGACCTGCGTGGCGAGGAGGTTTTGGCCTGCATTGTTCCGCGTGAGCCGGTCGGCGACATTATCCACGCGGCAGCCGACGTCGTCGCGCACACGCTGCGCGAGCTCGCCTACTTCAAGGCGCCCGGCTATGTCGCGTTCGTGGATGCCCTGCCACTGACGGCAACAAACAAGGTGCAGCGGGGCGAACTGAAGGCCTGGGCACGCGAGCTTCCCGGCACTGCGGCCTGCGTCGACACGCGTCATCTGAAGCGCCGGCAATGATGGGCTACGGCGACGTGGTCGTCTGCGCCCCGGTCACCGTGCCCTACGCACGCCGCTCGAACAAAGGCGCCGCCTGGTGGCTTGGCAGCGCCCTGCGGAAGCTGATGGAGGCGAGCGGCCTGACGAAGCCGCGGATAGATGGACTATGCCTGTCCAGCTTCACGCTGTCGCCGGACGGCCCCGCGCCGTTCGTGCAATATGTCGGGCTCTCTCCGCGCTTTCTGGAATTCTTGCCGACCGGTGGCGCCTGCGGAGTCATGGCGCTGCGCCGCGCTGCCCGGGCGGTCCAGTGCGGCGACGCCGACGTCGTGGCCTGTATCGCCGGCGACACCAACGCGCCCAACAGTTTCCACGATTTGGTCGCGCAGTTCAGCAGCTTCTCCCGCGACTTCGTCTGGCCATACGGCGCCGGTGGTCCGAACGCAAGTTTTGCGCTGCTCACCGACCATGCGATGCGCCGCACGGGCGCGACGCGCGAGGACTTCGGCAAGCTGTGCATCGCGCAGCGGCGATGGGCGCAGCGCAATCCATTGGCGCTAATGCGCGATGAACTGACGATGCAGGCGTATCTGGCCGCGCGTCCCATCGCTTCGCCACTGCACCTGTTCGACTGCGTGATGCCCTGCGCCGGCGCGGAGGGTTTTCTGGTGATGCACCAAGCGCGGGCAACCTCGCTTGGCCTGCCAAGTGCACGCATGCTGGCCTCGATCGAGCGGCACAATGGCTTCCCCGACGATCCAGTTCAGTGGCGCGGAGGCTGGGCAGTGGATGCCGATGCGCTGTGGCGCCACGCAGCGATCGGACCGGATGCGATAGATCTGGTGCAGACCTATGACGATTATCCGGTGATCTCGATGCTGCAATTCGAGGGCCTCGGTTTCTGCGCCAAAGATGCCGGTGCCGAATTCATTCTCCGCAACGAGTTCGGCCCGGGCGGCAACCTGCCGCACAACACCGGGGGCGGCCAGCTATCAGCCGGTCAGGCCGGTGCGGCAGGCGGCTATCTCGGCCTGGTCGAGGCGCTGCGCCAGATCACCGGTCAGGCCGGAGAGCGCCAGGTGGCCAACGCGCGCCACACTCTGGTCAGCGGTTTTGGCATGATCAATTACGACCGCGGCCTGTGCACTGCTGCGGCGGTGCTCGCCGCATGACTCCGCTGGGGCAGATGTCGGCATACGCGGCCGATGGCCGACTGGCGCTGCAGCACTGCACAGGTTGCGGAACAGTGCAGTACCCGCCGCGCGAACTCTGCTGCGCCTGCCTTGCCGATGCGCTGGAATGGCGCGTCACCGACGCAGAAGCCGGCGAGGTTCTGGCGACCATGCTGCTGCACCACAGCCATGACACCGAGTTCCGTGCCAGACTGCCGCTGTGCATTGGCCTGGTGCGCTTCGATGCCGGCCCGGTCGCGATCTGCTTTCTCGCCGAAGGTTGCACGGCGGGAACCCGAGTCCGAGTTACGGCACGCTGCGACGACGATACCCGCGCAGGACCGACGGCAACGCCATAGCTGTTCGACGTGCCGTTACGCCTGTCGCAGCCCTGCCTCACGCAGCAGCGGCAGCACTGTCTCGATGAAGAACGGCAGCTCATCCAAAAAA